>NZ_BAAADS010000008.1:15097-16500 GCF_039522605.1 Virgibacillus siamensis | reverse complement strand
ATAACGAGAGAAGAATTAATATAACGGGAGAAGAAACAATATAACAGGAGAATAATCTACATATCAGGACAACGTCATGGGAGAATAGCCGAGTGACGTTTTGCATTCTCTTTATTGTTGCAGTGCAGGGTCTGAGCAGGTAAACTGAAATCAACTTATAGACATGGGGTGATGCCGATTCGATATCTTCTCATAATATTGACAGTTGTATGTGTGACGAGTGCCTGCTCGCAGCAAGAGAAGCCCAATCCTGAGACCGCGGAAACAATGCATGAAACTACTGATTCAGAACAAGGATTTAAGGTTATAGCACAAAATCTTGATGAACCATGGGAAATCGTGAAGAATGGGGAGGCAATTTATATAAGTGAGCGGACAGGCAGTATTGTAAAAATTCAGGATGGAGAAAAAAACCGCATGCCGGTGGAACTTTCAGCAGACCTTTCCAATCAGCCGGAAGCCGGACTGCTCGGAATTGCTTTTCCGGACAACTTCAGCGAGACAAGAACGGCATACGCCTATTACTCCTATCAGGAAAATGAAAAATATTATCAGCGTGTTGTAATCATCCAGGCAAAAAACACAAAATGGACGGAAATGGAAATACTGCTGGACAAAATTCCCGGCGGTACATTTCATCAGGGAGGGCGGATTGAGATTGGACCGGATAATAAATTGTATATTACAACCGGCGATGCAACAACCCCCGAACTGGCACAGGATAAAGGCAGTTTGGCCGGAAAAATTCTGCGGGTGAATATAGACGGTTCAGTTCCTGAGGATAACCCGTTTACCGATTCGTATGTTTATTCTTATGGACACCGTAATCCACAGGGGCTCGCCTGGAATGAGGATAATCAGTTGTATGCGACGGAACACGGATCAAGTGCACATGATGAAATAAACCGGATTATTAAAGGAGAGAATTATGGATGGCCAGCTATCCGCGGGGATGAAACGGAAGCGGATATGAAAGAGCCGGTCATCCATTCCGGAAGTGATACGTGGGCACCGTCCGGCATGACGTTTTTTAACGGTGATTTCTACTTCGCTTCTTTGGCGGGTGAAGGCTTGCGACGGTTCGATCCGGAAAACAAGGAGCAGGAGCTGGTTGTCTCAGATGTTGGCCGTGTACGGGACGCACTGGCTGCAGACAATGGCATCTATTTTATAACCAATAATACGGACGGCAGGGGAAAACCCGCTGAAAAGGATGATCGGCTGTTGTTTATCTCCAAATTGAATTGAGAAAAAAGCTGATGTGCAGGGCTCTGCATATCAGCTTTTTTCATTGCAGGAAACTATAAAATTTAATACTTGTGGATAATTTTTATATTAATGAAAAGCCACGTCCGGCTCCAGCGCCCAGCAACTAGCAAACTTCACACTTCCTCACTACGATA
>NZ_BAAADS010000008.1:0-15030 GCF_039522605.1 Virgibacillus siamensis | reverse complement strand
GCGGTGAAAGTCAACATCGGTTCGTACTTTAAGGAAGGCCGACTAAAACCGGCCTTTGCGGCCAACGTCGACACACCCCTATGAAGGGGCGTGTTTCCTTTATCTCATTGCGGATTAAGGAAGATCGGCTAACTACGCCGCTTTGCGCGGCAACGCCGACCCACCCTGCATGGCAGGGCGCAGTTTGTACGTTGCTAAACGGGCGCTTACGCCTTTGTTCTACATGGAAACGTTGAAAAAATAATTAATTGTAAGCCCTTGCACTACATGTATATACAAGTTATACTGAATTTGCGGAACATGTATATACAAGTTGTAAAAAACACGACAACTAAAATTAGGGAGGAACTCCTATGGTTAATGGCCAGGAAAAAATTCTTGCACCACTGAGCGGGACAATCAAATCGTTGGAAGATGTTCCGGATCCCACATTTTCCCAAAAAATGATGGGTGATGGCTTAGCGATAGATCCAACAGATGGAAAAGTAATTGCTCCGCTGGACGGAGAAATTGTACAGATCTTCCCGACAAAGCATGCGGTCGGTATTCTTAGTGACGAGGGTACTGAAGTTCTCATTCATATTGGATTGGATACCGTTAACTTAGATGGGGAAGGCTTTGAAGCACATGTGAAACAGGGTGACAAAGTCAAAGCCGGTGATCCGCTCGTTACATTTGATGTGGAATTTGTACGTAAAAAAGCTGCTGGCGTAATTACTCCGGTTATCATTACAAACGGTGAGCAGGTTGGCTTTTTGGAAAAAACGAACGAAGCAATCGCTGTCGCAGGAGATACTGTTCTGCTTACGACAGAGAAACAGTCTGAATCTGAATCAGTCAAACAGAAGAAATCAGGGGCATCGGCAACGTCCGAGGCACCGTACAGTAGAGAAGCGAACGATATTGTACACGCGCTTGGCGGCGAGGAGAATATCAACGTAGCTACACACTGTGTCACACGACTTCGTTTCGCACTGGATGATGAAGATAAAGTGAACAAGGAATCCCTTGAAAACATGGATATAGTTAAAGGATCATTTTCGGCAAATGGACAATTCCAGGTTGTTATCGGGCAGGGAACCGTTGATAAAGTTTACGCCGCTATGGTAGATGAAACAAATATCGGTGAAGCATCAAAAGAAGATGTTAAAGCTGCCACTGGAAAAAAAAAGAATCCGCTGCAGCGCGGCATTAAAGTATTGGCTGATATTTTTATTCCAATCCTTCCGGCGATTGTAACTGCCGGTTTATTGATGGGTATTAATAATATTTTAGTTAATCCGGTATTTAGTGAACAGTCAATAATTGACATGTACCCGCAATGGGCAGGAGTAGCCAATATGATTATCATCATTGCAAATACCGCATTTACATTTTTACCGGCTTTAATTGGCTGGTCTGCTGTAAAACGGTTTGGCGGTAATGAGTTGCTTGGGGTTGTTATTGGCTTAATTATGGTACATCCTGATCTGCTGAATGCATGGTCATATGGTGATGCAGTTAAATCGGATGACATTCCTACATGGAACCTGTTTGGACTTGAAGTTGAAAAAATTGGCTATCAGGGGCAAGTACTGCCGGTGTTGTTTGCATCATGGGTACTAGCGAAAATTGAGATTTTCATGAAAAAGCGGGTTATGGATTCACTGCAACTGCTCATTGTAGCTCCAGTTGCATTACTGATAACAGGTTTCCTTACGTTTATTATCATTGGTCCCATCACATTTGCAATCGGAAATTGGATTACAGACGGTCTTGTAGCGATATTTGATCAGTTTGCACTTCTTGGTGGTCTGGTTTATGGAGCACTTTATGCACCAATGGTAATCACAGGTATGCACCATACTTTCCTTGCTGTTGATTTACAGTTAATTGGAAGTACGGGTTCAACATTTCTATGGCCTATTCTTGCACTTTCCAATATCGCACAAGGTGCAGCAGCATTTGCGATGATGCTTGTGGCGCGAGGGGAAAAATTAAAAGGCTTGGCAGGGACTTCAGGCCTTTCAGCATGGCTTGGTATTACCGAACCTGCGATGTTTGGTGTCAATCTGCAGTATAAATATCCATTTGTTGCGGCAATAATTGGTTCTTCTATAGCTGGTGCGTTCATTACCATGCAGCATGTTACAGCCGCGTCTATTGGTATTGGTGGTGTTCCGGGATTCTTATCTATTGAAAATGGAATGGTTTCATTCTTTATCGGTATGGGCATCGTTATTGTCATTCCATTTATCATTACATTTATTATAGCTAAACGGAAACTTTCCCAATAAATATCGAATTGGAATAAAGAGGTGAAAACAATGCAAGAAGCATGGTGGCAAAAAGCTGTCGTCTATCAGATTTATCCAAAAAGCTTCAACGATACGACAGGGAATGGTACTGGTGATATTCAGGGGATTATTCAAAAGCTGGATTATATCAAACAACTTGGTGTTGATGTGATCTGGCTGACCCCTGTCTATCAGTCACCGCAAAATGATAACGGATATGATATCAGTGACTATTATGATATTGAACCGGACTATGGCACGATGGAAGATTTTGAAAAGCTGTTGGCTGAAACCCATAAGCGTGATATGAAACTGATTATGGACCTTGTAATCAATCATACGTCCACCGAGCATCAATGGTTTAAGCAGGCATCAGCTTCCCGTGACAATCCATTTCGTGATTTTTACATCTGGAAGGACGGTCCCGGGCTTCCGAATAACTGGCAGTCCAAGTTTGGCGGGTCAGCATGGGAGCTGGATGAACAGACGAATCAGTACTATTTACATCTATTTGACCGTACCCAGGCTGATTTGAACTGGGAAAATGAACACGTGCGAGAAAAACTGTTTGACATGATGCGTTTCTGGGCTGAAAAAGGGATAGACGGATTCCGGCTGGATGTTATTAATCTGATATCCAAAAACCAGGATTTTCCCGAAGATGACAGTGGGGACGGCCGCAAATTTTATACCGATGGACCACGGATTCATGAATATTTGCATGAGATGAATCAGGCTGTTTTATCTAAGTATAACATGATGACAGTCGGCGAAATGTCATCGACAACATTGAAAAATTGCGTGCTATACACCCGTCCGGAACGCCAGGAGCTTGACATGACGTTTCAGTTTCATCATCTGAAAGTGGATTATGCCAATGGTGAAAAATGGACAAAAGCGCCATTTGACTTTATTGAATTAAGACGAATTTTATCCAATTGGCAAGTCGGCATGCATGAAAGCGGCGGATGGAATGCATTGTTCTGGTGCAACCATGACCAGCCGCGAGTAGTCTCACGGTTTGGTGACGATGGTACCTTTCATGATAAATCAGCAAAAATGCTGGCCGCAACATTGCATATGATGAAAGGGACGCCGTATATTTATCAGGGTGAAGAAATCGGCATGACGAATCCGGGCTTCCGGGATATCGGTGATTACCGGGATGTAGAGTCACAAAATGCCTTTAACATGATGCAGCAACAGGGAAAATCCGAAGAGGAAGCAATTGCCATTCTTCAGGAAAAATCCCGTGATAATGCGAGAACGCCAATGCAATGGTCGAACGGTAAAAATGCCGGTTTTACGTCAGGGACACCATGGATTCCGATTGCCGCAAATTATAAAACAATCAATGCGGAACATGCAGTGGAGAATTCAAATTCCATTTTTGCTTTTTACCAGAAGCTTGTCGCACTTCGCAAAGAATATGATATCATAACGTATGGAGACTATCAGCTGCTGCTGGAGGATGATGAGCGGATTTTTGCGTACACACGGAACTGGAATGGAGAGACATTGCTTATGGTGAGCAACTTTTATCCGGAAGAAACCGTTGCGCAGTTTTCATTTGAGGAAAATCGTGATGTCGACGTCTTAATATCCAATTATGCTGATACGGATCAACTGTCTGACGAAATACGGCTGCGGCCATTCGAGTCAATTGTATATCACCTAAAATAGCGGGGACTGGCGATGCAAAAATATTTAACTATTTATCATGATCTTGCCAAAAAAATTAAAGCAAATTACTGGCCGAAGTCAACGATGCTGCCATCGGAAAATGAGTTAACAGCAATGTACGAAACATCTCGTGAGACAATCCGGAAAGCGCTGAACTTGTTGGCACAGGAAGGATTTATTCAAAAGGTCCGCGGGAAAGGTTCGGTAATTATTGATGTTAATAAATTCGATTTTCCGGTTTCAGGGATTGTCAGTTTTAAGGAGCTGGCTGTCAATTTGAAGCAGGAAACACGTACAATTGTCAGTGAGCTGGAACAGGTGGAAGCGGATAAACAACTGCAGTCCAAACTGCATGTGGAAAAGGGTGAACAGGTTTGGAAAGTGGTGCGTGTCCGGGAGATTTCCGGGGAAAAAATTATTTTGGACAAAGACTATTTCAATTCGGTGTACGTTCCGGAATTAACCCAGGAGATTTGTGCAGACTCCATCTATCATTATCTGGAAAATGATTTGCAGCTGGACATCAGTTTTGCCCGAAAAGAAATCGTTGTGGAAGAACCGACTGACGAGGATCGTGAACTGCTTAATCTTGAGGGCTATTCCAACGTGGTTGTCATCAAAAGCAGGGTTTATCTGGACGACACCAGCCTGTTTCAATATACTGAATCACGGCACCGCCCGGATAAATTTCGGTTCGTGGACTTTGCCCGGCGGTAGATGGCGGGTACCGCCCGAATGTTGTCGGATTATCTATGTGGTGAGGTCGTTTTATTTTTTAATGAGGCGGCTTTTTCCTATACTGTGATTGAGGTGAGGTCCATGAGGCGCTTTTTGAAACGACTTCAATTTCTAATAAAATTTCACAAATCAATACCATTTATCAAAGATTTTTTCCGGTCAGCGGAAGTCAAATCCAGCAATAAATGGTTGTTTGCAATGCTTCTCATCGGATATATTACTTTTCCATTTGATATCATACCGGACTTTCTTATTTGGTTTGGGATTTTTGATGATATCACGGTCGCTGCCATTCTACTGCAATGGATGGTTAAAATTGCACCGGATTCGCTAAAAGCAAAACATCAGCTGTTTGACCAGGAAATTTAGGATGATATTAAATAGGTCACATAAACAAAAGTCGGAAGGAATGTCCCTCCGACTTTTATTACGGATTTTTTTCGTTTTTTTCATCGTGTCTATCATTTGGAATATACTTGGTATAGTATGTTGCGAAAATAAGGCTGATAAAAGCTAGACCCCAGGAAGCAATGCTGCTCCAATGTTGATTAATTTGGAGTCCTATTATCAATATAACTACACTCAGAATGATGAAAATTAATGTCAGATAACGCTTCATTGTTAACACTCCGGTCGAGATTTATGTCCATACTCCGGTTGGCGCATGATTATATTGCCATTCACGCCTTACATAATAGTTATAACATATTATAGCGGAATTGTTGAAGAATTATCTTATCAGGTTCCAGCAACATCCCTTTTTGCAAAAAATACCCAGGACAGCACTAAGAAGATAACATAGTAGACCGCCAGTACTGCGATGGAGAACCCAAGCGTCATGCCCTCAGCAGCGGTATTATTTGCATACTGCTGCAAGTTGGTATTTGCGAATAGAATAAATTTTGACCAATCATATTTGGCGAAAAACGTAACAATTGCGTTTCCGGTAAACATGAGGACAATTGCCAGCCCAATAGCCAATGCGCTCTGACGGAAAATCGCCGAAATCATAAACGCAAATGTCGCCATCATTAATAAGGTCACAAGCTGATAGCCGTACCCTTCAACAATCTTTTCCATAACAGATACGTGTACATATCCTTCACTTGTGTCCATGACAATATGCGGATCCATTCCATTAATACCAAAAAACAGTGCCCCGATAATCCATGAAAAAACAAGGACGAAAATCAGCGTGAACAATGCAAACAGTAATACGGAAACATATTTTGAAGCAAGAATTTTGGTACGGGAAATCGGTCTGATCAGCAGGAGCTTAATCGTTCCCCACCTGAATTCATCGGCAATAATCCCCGCTGCTATAATAATCGTAAACAGGCTTACCAGTGACAGCAAAAGTTCATTTTCCATTACAAACTGCCATGCATCATATGCTGCCGGCTGAATATCATTCTCCAGATAAAAGTTATTTTTTTCAATCTGGCCTTTATAGAAATTCTGCATCATATCCTCATTCTGGGCTTTTTCTTTCATGTCCGCATTTTCATCCTTCAGCACCTGCTGCCAATCATCAACTTGGTATTTTTCATTGGGAGCAGCAAAACTAGCAATGGCAGCCAGGCCGATAATAATAACTGCTGTCAATATGTACATGACCCATGTTGATTTACGGATATATAGTTTGATCTGCTCATTCATTAGCAGGTTCATAAAATTAGCCAATCGTATTCTCCCCTATCAAATCAAAAAATTTATCTTCCAGCGTTGTTTTGGAAATCGTCACCTGATAAACAAGTATATCGTGATTTACGAGTGACTTGACAATTTCTGGAATTTTTTCACGCTCAGAGCGAATGGCGATACCATCGTCCGTCATTGCGGCTTCAAGTGCGTAATCTGTCTGCAAAATTTCCAGTGCACGATCAGCAGGGGATACGTCCATTAAAATTTGTGCGGTGTCCTCCTGTTCCATCACTTCATGGACATCCTGAATTGCAATCATTTCACCATTTTTGATCAAGCCGATTCGATCACACATCTGTTCAACCTCTGATAACAAATGGCTGGAAATGATAATCGCCACATCTTCCTCCCGGGCCAGTTTGCGTATGTATTGACGAATTTCCCTGATTCCCGCTGGATCCAGTCCATTTGTCGGTTCATCCAGAATCAGCACCGACGGATTATGAAGCAATGCCTGAGCGATACCCAAACGCTGTCGCATCCCAAGGGAATATTTCTTTACTTTCTCTTTAATAGGTTTTTCAAGTCCAACTAGTTGAACAACTTCCTTGATGCGTTCTTTGGTTACTCCTGGTGTCATGCGGGCATAATGCTTCAAATTTTGCATCCCGCTCATGAATGGATACATTTCCGGGTTCTCGACAATTGCCCCGACTTCCTGCACTGCATCCTTAAAATCGGATTGAACACTATTACCAAGAATACGCACATCTCCATTGGAAATTTGCATTAACCCGACCATCATTCGAATTGTGGTTGTTTTACCGGCGCCATTCGGACCGATGAAGCCGAACACTTCCCCTTTATTGATGGAAAAGTTCAATCCCTTAATAATTTCTTTACTGCCGATGTTTTTCTTTAAATTGACCAAGTCCATTGCTGTTTCCGACATCAGGTTATTCCCCCTTAATTTCAATTCTCTGCCAGATATATACGTTGCACGGAACGGAGAAGTTTCATTTAACGACAGATTTGTGAAAAAATAAATGATACGATGGATATGGTCTTATTTTAAGTCGTCAGAGGGGATTCCTGCCTCACGAAATAAATAGCTTCTGATCCAGCAATTTCAGCACTTAATTGATATTCCAATCAAAAAGACACCCCGTGAAAGAGGTGTCTTCTGATTATCATATCCAATTAGTTTTCGCCTTTTGCTTCTTTTACGCGGGGCTTTCGGTAGCCGCCTTCGATGTCTGCATGTTTAAATTCTTTTGCGTAATGAACCTCCTGAGCATCTGTCAGTTGTTTATTCTTAGTTGGCTGGTATTGCGCTTTTCGCATTCATGACTTCCTTTCTATAAATAGATTTTCCGTCACATTTTATATTCCCGGTGTGAACTGTGTTAAACATGTCCTTTTTTATTACAATCGAATCAAGCTGCAGAGATGTGGCATGCTAAGCGGAAAATACGAACCTTCAGAGAAAAGTACGAAACTACAAAATGCCACTTTTCTTCCGGCATTTTCGATTATAAATAAAAGCAGTTAATTTTTCTATTTTCCAAAAGAATCAGATATAATAAAAGCAGTTACAATTACTTAAAGAGGTGAGGTTATGCGGGAAGTTGTTATCGTCGATGGCTGCCGGACTGCAGTTGGGCGAAGAAAAGGGACGTTCGCCGATTACCGGGCAGATGAACTTGCTGCAGTTGTATTGGAAGAGGTTGTGCAGCGGTCCAAAGTTGATAAAGCAGCAATTGAGGACGTTATTATGGGCTGTGTCACGCAGGTTGGGGAGCAGGCAGGCAATATTGCGCGAACAGCAGCATTAATTGCCGGATTTCCGATTGATGTTCCCGGTGTTACGATTGACCGGCAGTGCGGATCGAGTCAGCAGGCGGTTCATTTTGGTGCACAGGCTATAGCTGCCGGGGATATGGATATTGTTATAGCAGGTGGCGTGGAAAGTATGACACGGGCACCGATGTTTTCAAATGTGCAGGAAACAAAGCCAAGTGAAAAGCTGACAACCCGGTATGAAATCGTTAATCAGGGTGTGTCAGCGGAAAAAATTGCGGAGAGGTGGGGATTTACCCGTCAACAGCTGGATGAATTTTCACTACAAAGTCATCAGCGTGCCTTACAAGCTACTGAGGATGGAAGGTTTACAGAGGAAATTGTTCCGATCCAAACCAATGCGAGAGATGTTGTTCGGGTTGACGAAGGACCGAGAGCTGATACGACGATTGAGGCATTAGCGGAACTGAAAGCCGTTTTTAAAGAGGACGGCAAAATAACAGCCGGCAATGCAAGTCAAATGAGCGATGGGGCAAGTGCGGTGCTGCTGATGTCCGCAGAAAAGGCCGCTGCGCTAGGACTGAAGCCCAAAGCAAAAATAGTTGCCAGAACGGTTGTCGGATCAGACCCAACGCTAATGTTGACCGGTCCAATTCAGGCAACGAATAAAGTTTTGAAAAGAGCCGGATTGACGATTGCTGATATGGACCGGTACGAGGTCAACGAAGCATTTGCGCCGGTTCCAATGGCATGGCTGCAGGACATTGGAGCCGACCCGGAAAAATTGAATGTAAACGGCGGTGCGATTGCACTCGGGCATCCGTTGGGCGCAACCGGCACAAAACTATTAATCTCACTCGTTCAAGAACTGGAACGGTCAAATGGCAAATATGGATTGCTTGCTATATGCGAGGGCATGGGAACAGCCAACGCCACCATTATTGAACGCATTGAATAGAGAGAGGGAAGCTACTGTGATTCGGCTAGACGGCGCAATACGCATGCAGTCGAAATAGGGGCCTGCGAAACGTGCGAATTGCGCGTCAAGCGTGCGAAGTGGCTCATGAAACATGCGAACCGTCTGTCAAATGTGCGTAGGAGGAGGATTGTATGAGCAAGTATCGGTTTGAAACAGACGAACACGAGCTTTTTCGAACAACTATCCGGAAATTTTTGCAAAAGGAAGCAGAGCCGTACTACGAGCAATGGGAAGAGGACCGGATGATTCCGCTTGGATTTTGGAAAAGGATGGGCGAAATGGGTTTTCTCTGTCCGCATGTGGAAGAAACATATGGAGGATTGGGACTTGATTTCAGCTATTCGCTGATTATTTTGGAGGAATTGGAACGTATCGGCACGAGCTTAATTGGCATCGGACTTCACTCCGATATAGTAACACCTTACATTGAATCATACGGCACAAAAATCCAGAAAGAAAAATGGCTGCCGGGCTGTGTCACAGGCGATCATATAACAGCTGTTGCCATGACCGAACCGGGGACAGGATCAGACCTGGCCAACATCAAGACAACAGCTATACGTGATGGCGATCATTTTATCGTCAATGGTCAAAAAACGTTCATCACCAATGGGATTCGGGCGGATCTTATCCTCGTTGTTGTGAAAACAGATCCAGATGCAGAACTGAAGCACAAAGGGGTCAGCCTGTTAATGGTCGAAGGGGATTCACCTGGTTTTTCTCGCGGCAGAAAGTTGAATAAAGTTGGATTGCACGCGCAAGATACAGCCGAATTATATTTTGAGGATTTCCGTGTTCCAAAGGAGAATTTAATCGGTGAGGAAGGAAAAGGGTTTAGTTATTTAATGGAAAAATTGCAGCAGGAACGGCTTGTCGTGGCCATTTCCGGTCAGGTTGCCTCGGAAGATATGCTGGAAATGACACTGGAGTATGTGAAATCGCGAAAAGCTTTTGGCCGAACGATTGGATCGTTTCAAAATTCTCGGTTTAAACTGGCTGAAATTGCGACACAGGTTGAACTCGGCAGGACTTTCCTAGAGTCGCTGATTGAAGACCACATTGCTGGAAAGGATATTGTAACGAACGTATCAATGGCGAAATATTGGCTGACCGATACTGCTAAACAGATTGCCAATGAATGCATGCAGCTGCACGGAGGGTATGGCTATATGGAAGAATACAAGATTGCCAGACGTTTTCGTGATACTCCAGTAGCAGCAATTTACGCAGGGTCAAATGAAATCATGAAATCAATTATCGCGAAAAATAAGGGATTATAAGTTTTAACTTGCACACGCTAAAAGGCGATTTGCGTATAATCGAGCAACCGAAACGGTATGAGGAGTTTTTGTATGAAGCTTTTTATCAAATTAATCATTATGGTAAAGGGGACGTTTCCATTTATTATAGTTTGATTAAGGTTTTATACAAAATTGCCATGATCAGTGACCAGAAAATTCAACATAAAATATGGAATTTTAACTACTATGTTGTTGACGAAATTGAATGGGATGCCCTACATGAATTAGATAGGCAGCACTTAATGTCGATATATGAAAAACTTTGCGAATGTTGCAGGGTGTAATTTATCATAATGTGATATGATGGGGAAAAAGTAAAGGAGCAGCTGTCTATGAAGCCTGGAAAGGTAGTTTGCTTTTTATTATTGATGATATGTTGTACATTATTTGCATGTTCAGATGAAACAACAGACAAAAATGCATCCAATCATGAAATTATAAAATTAGAGGAAAAGAAAAAACCCGAATCCGTTCATAAAGAAATTACGATGACCGCGATAGGGGATATGTTGATTCATGACAGTGTATATGAAGATGCCAAGGTTGAAAAGGGATATGATTTCAGTCCAATGCTTGGTCATGTCAAGCCATATTTGAAAAACTCCACCATTACGATGGCGAATCAGGAAACAATGATTGGCGGAGTGGAACTAGGGCTGTCATCCTATCCGACGTTCAACAGTCCATATGCGGTCGGGGATGCATTAAAAGATGCCGGGGTGGATGTTGTTACATTGGCAAATAATCATACACTGGATGGCGGTAATGAAGCAATTCAAAGTGCTATCAGGCATTGGGAAAATATTGATATGATGTATACCGGTGCATATAAAAACGAAGCGGACAGTAATAAATTACGGGTCTATCATACGGATGAAGGCATCTCGGTCGGTTTTCTGGCGTATACCTATGGCACAAACGGAATTCCGGTGCCAGATGGAAAAAATTATCTGGTTAATCTGATTGACCGGGGATTAATGCAGACAGATATTCAAAAAGCCAAAAAGCAGGCGGACATTGTTGTATTGAGTCTTCACTTTGGCGATCAGTATACACGCCTGCCGAATGATGAACAAAAGGCGCTTGTGCAATTTGCTGCTGACCAGGGTGTCGATGTTGTGATTGGACACCACCCCCATGTTCTGCAGCCGGTTGACTGGGTGAAAGGTGTGAACGGTAATAAAACGCTTGTTGCGTATTCACTTGGAAATTTCCTTTCCGGGCAGGATGAGTTCTACCGGCGAATTGGCGGGATTTTTAAGTTTTCCGTTCAAAAAACGATTAACGGCGATAAGGAATCGATCGAAATAACGTCACCCAAATTCATGCCAACTTTTGTGAATTACGACCATTTTTCCGATTTTGAAGTGATTCCAATGTTCCAGCTGACAAACGAAGAACTTCCAAACGCTAAGCAACATTACAAAGAGATCAAGCAGCATATGTCACAGTGGATGCCGGGCCTAAAGTTTATTGAGAAATAAATCGGGTGCAAGATGTTTTTCCAAAAAATTCATAAGCCTAATTTCGCTTTCAAAAGAAAGGGAATTAGGCTTCCACAGTGAACAAAACAATCTGGGAAAGTTTACAGGAGTTTTCGTTTTTTCGTAAAGTTTTGAAGACGTTTTTTACATTTCCCAATATTCTTCTGGTGGTCAATCCATTCCGTTATGGTGTGACCCCGCTTTTCCAAATTTTTGAGTTCTTCCCTTGCCTTATAGAGGTCCTCTTTTAAGTAATCGATCGTATTTTTCATTTAATAAGTACCCCCTAACTTTCTTTCTAACATCATTATACGTTGTGTATGATACATAATTGAAAACTTTTTACGTATGGTTTGGAAATGATTTTAACCCTTTTCCTATTTCGTCAGGCGGTACCGGTGAAATAAAAGGAAATCAGATACTTCTTCGGTATATTGTTCTGATCTGTTAACTGATGTCCGAATGTAAATCAACATTTTTTCATAGTAGTACAGATTTTCTTCCGTCAACTGTTTTCGCTTTTCATTATTCAGCTGAACGGTATGCATTGTTCATTTCCCCCTTATGGATAAACTTTTTCTATAAATCACACGCATAATTTGATATGATAACGATATGCTTTTACAAAGAAGACTGTTAGAGGAGACTATTAAACATGGAATGGAAGAATATTTATCGCGGATTGATTATGGGGACAAGCGACGTCATTCCGGGAGTGAGTGGCGGAACGATTGCTGTTCTGCTCGGAATCTATGAGCGATTAATTGCAGCCATTGACAAACTGACAAGCAAGGATTGGAAAAAACAGCTCGGATTTCTGATTCCGCTTGGCATTGGTGTTGGCACTGCGATACTGTTGTTGAGCCATGTAATAAGCTGGCTGTTTGAACATTATCCTGGACCGACGAAATTTTTCTTTCTCGGCCTGATTATCGGGGTATTGCCTTATTTGTTTCATAAGTCAGATGCGAAAAATACATTTAATGCAAAACACATTGTTATATTACTGGTTGGAGCTGTAGTAGTTGGTTCGTTGATGATTTTTCAGACAAGTGAAGGAGCACCTATCGAGAACATCACAACATCAACCTACATATTGCTGTTTTTCTCCGGGATGATTGCCAGCAGTGCCATGATTCTGCCGGGGATAAGTGGATCGTTTATGCTGTATGTGATTGGTGTGTATACAACGGTAATTGGCGCGGTTGAAAATATGCAACTGGATATTATTGCGGTGACTGGAGCAGGAATTGTGATTGGGCTCGTAGTCATGACGAAAATCATTAATTATTTTCTGAATCAATATTATACCGGCACTTTCGCCTTGATTATCGGCATGGTGATTGGTTCTGTTTTTGTCGTGTTTCCTGGCTGGCCAGGGGACATATCCGCAATGATTCTTAGTGTAGTAACGTTCGCACTTGGACTTGCGGCAGCGTATTTACTTGGAAAAGTCGAGTATGAATAAGCATCCTGCAGGACAATATTATCCATACGCGATACAATAAATATAGAAACTATTCGTGAGGTGATAGCAGAATGAAACATATAGATACCGAAGAACAATTCAATGATATTATCCAGTCTGACAAACCTGTTATTGTAAAGTTTTTCGCCGATTGGTGCCCGGACTGCAAGCGAATGAACATGTTTATTGACGGGGTAATTGATGAATTTAATAACTATGACTGGTATGAGGTCAATAGTGATGAAATTGATGGTCTGGCACAAAAATATGAAGTAATGGGTATTCCGAGCATCCTGTTGTTCCAAAACGGTGAAAAGATTGCCCATCAACACAGTGCAGATACAAAAACACCCGAGTCTGTGAGTGAATTCCTTCATCAGCAATTAGCATAAAGTTAGTGAATCACCCTCTCCATGAGGGTGATTATTTTTGGACAAAATGTGGAATGAAAGCTTTAAAGGGGACATGCTCAATGGACAAGTTATTTTCACAGTTCGCACTGCTGCGTGGTATGGGGGAAAGGTTGCCTACTGGCTTATGGCCAAAGAAAATAAAGCAATTAACAAATGGACGATTGATTTCCCCACTATTCAGCATGGAGAGCATGTACTGGAAATCGGCTTTGGTTCCGGAAAGGCAATGAAATATATACTGGAGCAAAGGATGCGTACTGCTTACAGGGCTGGACCCGTCCGGAGTAATGGTACACAAGTCCTTTCACAGGTTAAACAAACATTTGACTAACGAACAAGTACGGCTTATTGAAGGCTATGCGAATGATTTACCTGTATTGCTGAAAAAATTGGATAAAGTACTTGTCATCAACAATGTTACGTTCTGGGAGCAACCTGTTGGTACACTCGAAAAAATTAGGATTCAAATGAAGGCAGGCGGTAAAATAGCCCTGACAATCAGGCCGCATGAAAAAGGTGCAACCGATGACACGATCGATTTAATCGGTGGGCAGCTTTCGCCATTATTGGCAAACGCCGGTTTTACCGATGTTGAATTTTTTATAAAGCCGACAAATCCATGTAATATAGTGTGCGCGCTAGGGACGAAATAAGAATGAGCATTCCGCATTGGAATGCTCATCTTATTTTCAGCATGCGTTATGCATTAACGGTATAATTAAAGAAACGCCCATGTCAGTGAAAATGGGAAAACATAGGATTAACCATCCGATGATGATGAGCAACAGTGCCAGAACTTAGAAAATGTTCTGCGGCCTAGTTTAAACGTAAATAGCAACTTTACCAAATCATCTCTTATTACTGCAATTGCGGCTGTGAATAGCAATTGACTATTTTAAAGGAAAGTCTGATAATTTATAAAAGGGTTTGATTGTGACAATTCAATAACGGGCCATATTGTGGGTGCGAAACGTTCCTGACTCAAATGAAATGTGGTCACACAATTTTGGTAAAGGTCAGGCAGTTTAATTTAATATTACTGAAGGGTTATGTCGAGGAGTCGAATGAAGAGGTAACGCTCTGAAAGGCTCTCCCTACGTCGAATAGCACGCTTTTTAGTAAGAAATATTGTGTTATAAGCTCGGCCAATAGGCGTGAGAATTTACCGTAACTGATGCTAGAATAAAAATCGGACAACCCAAATAGAGAGATTTCCTAGTTTAGTATAATATAATTAAACTAGG
>NZ_BAAADS010000007.1:0-65868 GCF_039522605.1 Virgibacillus siamensis | reverse complement strand
TTCCCTCACCTCCGTACGATAAGTCAACATCGATTCACTTGCGTTCATCGTGTTTCCTTTATCTCCTGCGGTAAGATTGATCAGCTAAAACCGCCGCTTTGCGCGGCAACGCTGACCCACCCTGCATGGCAGGGCGCAGTCCGTACGTCGCTAACCGAGCGCTTACGCTTTTTTATTGACATACTGGTTATTTTGTTCAGTTTTCAAAGAGCAATTCATTTATTGTCGTTTTTTGCGACAAAATATAATTTACCATGATTTGCAGTGGGTTGTCAATACATTTTTTGATAAAGTTTTCAAGAAAGATTTAATGGCTCGAAAAGTGTTTATTTGCTTTATTGACAACAGAAAATAATATAGCATATATAATTTTTAAGTGCAATAGAAAAAGCCAAAAAATCACAAAAGATTTTTTGGCCGGATAAGGCTTATGTTATCTTCATTGATTCTCAGTACGTCTTGGCATATATTTGATGCATTCCTGCTCGCTTGCGACACGGCGAAACAGGTTAAACAAAGTTTGGTATCGATCCCTCATTGCTCGTTTGACCATTTGATCAATCCTGTGATCTTCCAGGTCCATCAACAATTCTTCCAGTTCACGCTTCAATAAGTATTCCATTTCTTTTTGTTCAACATCATTAATTAACAATCCAAGCATTCTATTCACCTCAATATTGTCTATTAGAGCATTTGGCTTTTCACCAAGCTTTTATACCTCAGTTGCGATAAATTCCCTCAGTCATCTAATCAATTAAAACATACCCTTTTTCTCCGGATTAAAACGTATAAAACTACCTTATATATTAGTTTAAACGTTGTCATCATATTTATTCGCAAAACTTATCGAATTGAGTCGGTTAATCGTGAGTTTAAGTAAACATTTCCCTGAATCACAGGAACCAGCGCCATATTTCAGACAAAAAACAATAGCTTGTTCATATTACTGATTTACATTCATAAAATAGGATAACGATGATTGGGAGGAATTATCATGAGTCATTTTTATGTCTGGAAGCTAAACAGGTGGAAGCGCTGGTCGATTGTAGTTTTAGTTGCATTTTTTACTGCATTATTTTTATGGTTTGAAAGCATGGGTTCTCTTGCTGTATTTTCCAAGGAAGAACCTGCTGCCTTTACAAGAGGAAATGCTAATCAATCCAATGTTGCATTAACGTTTAACATCAGCTGGGGAGAGGAAAAAGTCCACGATATTTTAAAACAGCTAAAAAAGCACAATGTACAAGCCACCTTTTTTGTAAGTGGTGAATGGGCAGAGCGGCATCCAAAAATATTGAAAAAAATTACGAAAGGCAAACACGAACTTGGAATGCTCGGCTATCGGTATGAAAGCTATCTGGATATGGAGCTTGAGCAGGTAAAAAAAGATTTGCAACATGCCAGAGAGGTCTTTAATAAGCTCGGTTATAAAGATGTGAATTTACTCAGACCGCCGAGCGGCCATTTTAACAAAGAAATTATTGAGCTTGCTGAGGAAATGGATTATAAGGTTGTTCACTGGAATGTCAGTCCGCATGATTGGGAAAATCCGGGGACCCAGCAAATCGTAAATAAAGTCATGAACAAAACTGATAATGGTGATATCATCCTGATGCATGCATCCGATTCGGTAAAACAGACCGGAAAGGCGCTAACTACAATTCTTCCGGGGTTAACAAACAAAGGATTCCAATTCGTCTCCATATCGGAAATGATTAATCAGGCACACGCGGAAGCAAAAATCGTGGATTAATCCATTAAGCCGTACCACCAAAATCGGTGATACGGCTTTTATTAGGCTTTCTGAGAACCTGCTGGCGTTTTTCTGTTGTTTTCAGTCCGTTCTTTGGAACTATTTGTTATTTTATGCAATACAAGTAATTGATACGTATTGCAGGCGAGCAACGGGATAATCATCAGCCATGCATAATCTGATCCGCTCGTCCGAAGTCCCGGAACCCATTCAATTGCCGTCATCACAACCATTAAAAATAACGCCGGAATAAATGCACGCTGGTTGGTTGCACGGGCCTTCAATTTGGCTATAACCCATCCATATCCAAGAATTCCCGCTGCCATCAGTAAGTATAAATAGATTGGAACCTCGCCATTTGATGCATTATAGGGGAAGTAGACCAAATCAAATACAACAAATGCAATCAGCAGCACTTGTACAGTCGGCCAAAACGTCCGAAACAGGCCAAGTCCGAATTGGTTAATAAACAAATACGCAAAAAAGCCGGTTTGACTGATTACACTGAAAACCAATCCCAATCCGACAAAAAATATGATCAACCCTGTTAATTCCATAAAATCAATTGGATTTAAAATGTTGGCATACGAGTCCGTTTTAACAAAAAAACTGGTAATAAGTCCCGTTACTGCGCCAATTAAAAGTGTCTTTAAGAACAATCCAACCCACTTGCGACTATTCAATCTGTTTTCCTCCTACTGTTTGTTCAACATTCAAGCCTATTTTATCACGAAGCTTTCCACTTTTCCTCTATAATGTGCATATTTTTTCTGTTTCACACGCATATTAAACAGGAGAGGAAGGAGGAATTCCAAGTGAAACGGGCACTAAGTATTTTATTTATAACCATGCTCGTTGTTGTTCTTAGTGCTTGCAACGGGGGAAGTACTGCAGGCAAAGAGGCTGATTATGATACGACCAAAAAAATGGTTGTTGATATTTTACAGACCGAAGATGGTAAAAAAGCACTGAGAGAAATTTTATCTGATGAAAAAATGAAGCAGCAGCTTGTGATTCAGTCAGATGCTGTTAAGAAGGCATTGAATGAGGTACTTGCTTCTGATAAAGCAAAAGATATGTGGACAAAATTATTCGAGGATCCAAAGTTTGTAAAAGCATACGCCAAAGCGATGTCCGATGAGCACAAAAAACTGATGAAAGAACTAATGAAAGACCCGGATTTTCAAAAACAGATGCTGGAATTGATGCAAAATCCGCAAATTAACAAACAAATGCTCAGCGTAATGAAAAGCCAGGAATTCCGGAAACATCTTGAGAAAACGATTCAGGAAACATTACAGTCACCATTGTTCCAGTCGAAAATGACGGAAATATTATTAAAAGCAGCAGAAGACCAAAGCAAACAGCAAGGCAAACAATCTCAAAGCGGTCAAAGCGGCCAAAGCGGCCAAGGTGGCCAGTCCGGCGGATCAAACAGTACCGGCGGCCAATGATAAAAGAGGTGACAATTTCATGCCACCTCTTTCTTTTTAAATTCGCTTTCTGTTTTATTCTTCCACTTTCGCAACAACTTTTGCAGCTATTTTATGATATTCTTTTCCAAGGGGATGGTCCTGCTGGTAAACAGAAGGAGCAAACTCGTCCTCTTCTTCATACGGCTGCTGCAGCGGCAAATGTCCAAGAACTTGTGTTTTCAATACTTCGGCAAGTTTTTTGCCACCGCCTTTTCCGAAAACATATTCTTTCTCACCGGTTTTCTTGCTTTCAAAATATGCCATGTTTTCTACAACACCCAAAATTTCGTGCTCTGTTTTGATTGCCATTTGACCTGCACGCGCAGCAACAAATGCAGCAGTCGGATGCGGGGTGGAAACAATTATTTCTTTACAGGTTGGCAGCATCTCATGCACGTCCATCGCAATATCACCGGTGCCCGGAGGTAAGTCAAGCAACAGATAGTCCAAGTCACCCCATTCAACTTCCTTGAAAAAGCTGTTCAGCATTTTGCCAAGCATCGGTCCGCGCCAAATGATCGGTGAATTATCCTCAACAAAGAAGCCCATCGAAATTACCTTTACCCCAAAACGTTCTACGGGAATGATCTTTTCACCACGAACAGCCGGACGTTCCTCAACCCCCATCATATCGGGGACACTGAACCCATATATATCTGCATCAATAATACCTACTTTTTTACCGAGTCGCATCAATGACATAGCAAGATTTACTGTTACCGTCGACTTGCCTACACCGCCTTTACCGCTGGAAACGGCAATAAAGTTCGGGTGTTTTCCTCCACCTAACAGACTTTTCTCCTTTTCTTCCTCAGCTGCAGGCTGGTATTCCCGGATTACCTCATCAGGCAATTGTTCAAAACGCAGCCCGACAGTTGATGCACCGTTTTTTTTCAAGATACCGACGATTTCCTGCTGGAGCTGCATCTGCTCTGCGGTGTTTGTCTTACCTATCCCTATCTTAACACTGACATGTTTCTTCTCTTCTTTAATGTTAACTTCTTTTACCCCGCCTGTTTCTTCAAGCGTTCTATGTAAAAATGGATCGTTAACAGAATGAAGCAATTCCTTCACTTCTTCTTGTGATAGCACAGTCAGTCACCATTCCTTTCGCAGCGTATTTATAGCAAAACATTTTATTTTTTTGCACACAACGCAAGTATAACACAAATCATCTAATTTCTAAGTGATTTGAATCATATTTGGGAAAGTGGAATCGACTGCCCAGAAACATGGTTCGCGTCCAGTAACACTGGATCGATTGCTTGATGCTTATCTATGGTGGGGGTCTAAAGTTCAACTTGTTTTTACGCTTTTGATACGACGGATTTAGTAATTTGTTCGGCGGTTTTGGTTATTTTATCGGCGGCTCTAAATTTATTCATACCGCGGGGAGGACAGCGCTCCAGCACAAACCAACAGTTTCAGCTTTCTTGCTCGGGTTCTTCTGTGACATACCTCAAAATTCCCTGATAAATACTACCAGCCATTTTCCGCTGATAATCTTCTTTTTTCAGATGTTCCCGCTCATGCTCATTTGAAAGGAATCCCGCTTCCACCAATGCACCCGGAATTTCCGCATGTTTAAGCAGATAAACACCCTTTATCGGCAATGCCTCTCTGTCGGTGTTCTCCAAATTGCGAATAATTTCTGCTTGAATCATTTTAGCAAGGTGCCTGCTTTTATCATACCTTGGAAAATAAAATGTTTGCGCACCGCTCCATTTTGTTGAAGATAAGGCGTTTAAATGGAGGGTAAGAAAAAAGTCCGCATCCTTCTCCTTAATAAATTCCAGCCGGTTGCGGATATCTTCAGACTTTCTCCGTGACAACCCCGCAGTATCTTCTTTCGCCAAATCCTTGTCATCTTCCCTGGTCAAATATACAAGTGCACCTGCCTGCTGTAAAAAATCCCGTGTTTTCTTGGCAATCTCAAGGGCAATGTCCTTTTCCAGGGTCTCGTCCTTCCCAACCGCTCCTCCATCAGGGCCACCATGCCCGGGGTCGATTACAATAGTCTTTCCTGCTAATGGCAATGCCCACGTTTTCCATGTGGAGTCGGCCTTCTGTATTGGATATTGGATAAGGAATGCCAATACGACAAACCCAACAGCCCACAGAAATACCTTCTTAAAACGTTCCATAACACTCGCCCCTTATAATTCTGCTTGAACTATTGTATGGGACGAGCGAGTAGTTTATGATTAGTATAGGAAACGGTTTAGAAAAATATTGATGTGGTATGATAAATAGCAGAGAACATGCTGGAAGGGGTTTTTTAGATGGATTGGATAGGGATTGGCGTCATAATTATCGGACTTGCTTTTTTGGCACTCGTAGTTTTCTTAATAAAGCCATTGAAAAATTTGACGGAACTGTTTGCCAGCCTGCAGAAGACTACTGATGAGCTGCCGAATCAGGTTGCTGACATAACCAGTGAGACAACCAGCGCCATCAGTGCCGGAAAAGATGCCCTTAAACAGGTAAACAACCAGATGAATGAATTAAGTCCGCTTTTTCAGCTGATTGGTGATATGGGAACTACTACCCGCGGCCTGTCTTCCTCATTAATTAAAGTCAATGCAACGATGAGGGAACAGTTGGAAACTGATTCTGTAATCAAACGGAATAATCTGGAATGGATATATGGAATCATGACCCTGGGATATTGTATTTTCCAGCGGCAGAAAACTACCAATTAAAAAATCCCCTACTATGGGGATTTTTTTATTTATCTTCCGTCTTTTTTTTCCGTGAGACGTTGAATTTTGCCAATGGTGTGGTCAGTTTTCTGGACATTTCACCGACATCACCAAGCATGTAAAATAACGGGCTTAACGTACGCAATTTTTCATTCACATCGGAAAGCGTGTCATTGGTATGGTTGATCAGGCTTCCTGTTTCCCGGAAAATATCATCAAGCTGATCCGGCAGCGGTTCGACCGTTTTTTCAATACCGCGGAGAATGTTTGCCAAATTATTTAATGTCCATGCAAGGTAAATGGCGAGTACCAAAAAGGCTACTCCAATGAATATTACTCCTATTCCTGTCAATGTCATCTTTATCCCTCATTTCTATTATTTCTTTGCGGGCAGGTTTTCTTCCTGAACCACTAATTCGTTTTTCACACTTTTCTTTTTCCATCGCCTGAAAATCTTAAAGGCAACTTCTCCCCACTTAGCGCCCTCTGTCAAGCGCTCAATTGTTTGCGGCGAGTCATATTCAGGGAGTTTTTTAGTTTGCTTGTCCATCAACCGGCTGCCAGCATTTATCGCATGACCGGTATTATCCATCGCGTCAAACAAACCATCTGTTGCAGTTAGCTTATCATTAAAATCATCAACGAGTTTTTCAGTCTCCTGGAGCGTGTCTTGCAGTTCCGGTGTCAGATAATGAAGCTTTTGCTCAACCTCACCTAATGAATTACCGACTGATTTCATCGACTTCGAAACGCGTATTAAAACGTAACACATATAAATGGTGACGAGTGCAAATGCCAGTGCAAAGAATAGAATTCCAACATATACGAAATCCATTGGTTATGTACCTCCCTTGTAAACTGATTTACCACCAGTAGTTCGAATTAAAACGTTACCTGGCTAAAAGTCCTGTAACAAAATATCTCTTCCAACTGACATTATCATATTTCCCAATACGTTTCCATTGTATGTCTTCTACATTCAGTGCCGTAATGAACGCGGCGCCATCACGAAACTGATCCCAATCGTCCTGTGCTGCCCATTCACCAGCTTTTGCACCTTGCTTTGCTTCATAAAAGTTATCCATATGAATGCCTGTTTTGACCTTTTGTCTTTGCAAAAGCCCTTCACTGGTCATTTTCCAAATATTTTTGCCAGCCAATTGATTTTCTCTCACAACTACCGCATTCTGTGAAGCGTTGGTCGTGATTTCCAGGTTTGCATGATAGCCCGGCAGCAAACCTTCCATGTCAGCATCCTTCCCAAACGTCACCTCAAACGGATACATACTGGTTGTATGAACATTGACCGTTTCCGGCATATCATTGATGGAATCCAGCGTACCCTTCAGTACATCGTCATTTTCCTGAATCGCCACTTTAACTGGCATTTCCGGTTCCACCTGCGTACGCTCATTTTCCGTAAATCTGCCGGTTGCCTGCAGTTGCAAGTCGCGAATGGAAACAACAGGGTTTTTAAGTGATTGAGACAAGTTGGCTATTTGTCCCTGATAAGGACTTTCAACAACTATTGTATCACCGGTTGACTCCAAATCAGATAATTGTGCCTGAATACTATCCAGTTCTGCCTGTTTCTGAGCAAGTTCTTTTTCCTTCTCAGCAACATAGGCCTCTTTCATATATTCCGCCTGAACAGGCTCATGTTTCAGATCAAATTTCGCATTTTCTCCTTCAAATTGAGCTTCTAAATCAGACGGCGGTGCCTGGAAAGCGGAAATATTGGCAATAGCCTCTTCAATTGCAGCAATCTGATCATTTAATTTGCTTACTTCGCTTTCCAATTGTGCTTTTGTTTCATAGTAGTTATTCGGTTCATATGAAAAAAGCGGATCACCAACATTTATTTGTGCCCCATCTTCAACCTGGAACTCCAAAAAACTGCCCTTTTCTTCGTCAAAATAAACATTCTTCGTCTCTGCTGTTTCCAAAACTCCAGCCGTTTCGATTGTTTCATACATATCTTTTGTTCCAATAACGGACCATTCGTCAATATAGGACAACCGATCAACTTTTTCCTCCTCATCCAAATAAACCAGGAAGCAATTTACTGCCATAAACAGTCCGGTCAGTATCAGTATTAGCTTTTTGCGATTCATCCAAACCACCCGCCAAGTAAATGAATATCTGTGACAGTCAATGCTGCTGCAAGAACCCAATACAGAATATGTAGAAAAATAATGCCGGTCCAGACCCAGCGCCTGCTGACATCAGCAAGATAGCTGATATACCTTGCCTGAAACCAAATGATCCAAAACTGGAAGAGCGATATTGCACCGAAGAAATAAATAATCCATGTTTTGGACGTGAAGTAAGAGGCAATAATTCCAAATGACCACGGAGAAACATGCCAGTCCAATCCCCAGAAAACAGCAAGCGGAATCCATAAAACCCGTTCGACAAGCATAATGAACAGAACAATTTGCTGCATAACAAGCAGTTTTTTGTACGGTATCCCTGTCAGCAGATAAAAAATATAGGATGGCACAAATAATACAAGTAAGGCAAATAGTACGGCAAAACCAATTCTGCCGAGAACAAACCAGAATTTGGTCATTTCGTACTGAATCTGGCTGAACGCTGTCGCATTTTCAGAAATTGGCTGTGACCCAAGTCCAAGTCCAGCCATCCAGCCATATACAACGACACTTATCAACAAAAGCAGCCAACAGACCTTCCAAAGATTTTTCAGGGCTTCTGCCTCACGAATACGATATAAATTGTCATCTATTGGAAAAAAGAATTTTAAGAGATTTACCCGATAGAGCATGTACCACAGTCCTTTTAGTCAAATCTGGTCGATTTCCACCTGCTTCCTATTTTAACGTAAATTTCATCAATATCCTATCATTTTTGATATTTTTATGAATATAATAGAGAATTTTTCCTATGTTTAAAAGAAATCCGACAAATAGGTTTGTCGATTGGGTATGATTTGTTCCAATATTTCCAGCTGTTTCTGGCTTCCGAAAATCAAACCAGTTTGGTATAGTTCCATTGGCCGCTTGTACCCCATAAGCATGGAAGCAAGCTGTTGAACGGTACATTGGATGGCATCCTCACCAGTCGACGTTTTCAGACAAGTAACGTCTGTTTTATCTCCGCTTTTCATAAGTTGATAGGTTCCGTTATTTTCAGGCATAAAAGCATCCTCAACCTGTAATGCGGGCAGTGGTTGATTATTCACCGGCTGAAACGGATATTGCTCCAGAAAACGACGCACATCGACAATCCGTGCCATGAAATAAGGCTGCAGTTTTTGGTCGAATCCTGGTTCATCAACGAGCAGTGGAAGATTGTCATATTCCGGCACAGTCATTTCGACCTTTTCCACCATCGAATCATGATTGGCAACAAACTTCAGCAGCTGCTTCCTGCCATTGAGCGTATTGTACACGAGTTCTTTTACCGTAAAAACTTCATTCTTCACCTGATAGATAATATACGCTTCCGGCTGATCGTTATTGCCATATGCTGCAGCCACTTGGTCATGTGCTTTGATGACCCGTTGATTCCACCATTTTTCATCCCTGACAAGCGGTCCATTAAATTGGCTGGCGTAAATTGTATATATATCGTGCAGCATCCCGAAGCCTTCATGGACCCGGCGAACATACCCCTCTGCATCCCAGGTACGTTTCAATTTGTTGAGCGGGATAGCGTAATGTTTTTCGACAAAAGCTGTTTCCCACCCGTACTTTCGGTAAAAATGAAATGAAAAGGGATGAAGAAAAGAAATGGTCTGACCCTGCTCCTTCATATATGTCAAGGCATGATGGAGCAGATCCTTAATTGCCCCCTGCCGACGATACTCCGGCCATGTCGCAACCGCACTGATGCCGCCCATTTCGAAAACCCTGCCATTTATATAGCAGGTAAGCGGGATCAAGTGCAGTTTTGCCGCCAACTCATCATTCGACATCCACCCCCAGATAATATGCCTTCCAGCCTCTTCTTCTTTTTTCCGAAGTTCCGCTTCCGACAACGCATATTGGAAGGCAAACTGTGACAGTTCGAAAATAGCTGCGTAATCACGTTCGGTCAGTGTTTTTATATATGACATTACCGATCCCCCCCTGTTTCGATATTATATTACAATCATACAATAATTTCGTCATGATGCACCAGTATGGCCGATTGTCGAATCAGGGAATTCGGCAACTTCCGATGATTATCGGTTTGACAGGACAATACGTTCTAACGGCGAAACCTACATCGCTAACGGGGGATTTTTCCATTCTAACGACAAAAACAGCATTTCTATCGGCATTTCCACACAAACAGTTTTCTGCCCATCAAAAAAGCCCTCTTCCCTGCATAGGGAAAGAGAGCTTTCGAAAAAAGCAGTATTAACGTTTTGAAAATTGTGGTGCACGGCGAGCGCCTTTGAGACCGTATTTCTTACGTTCTGTTTCGCGGGCGTCACGAGTCAGATATCCTTCGCGCTTTAATGTTGCGCGGTATTCCGGATCTGCTTTAAGCAGTGCACGTGCAATTCCGTGACGGATTGCACCTGCCTGACCAGTGAATCCACCACCATTAACATTGACCAAAACATCATAAGTTCCTTGTGTTTCAGTGCTTGCCAGTGGTTGATTCAAGATTAACAGTTGCGTTTCATATGGGAAATAGTCTTGAGCATCACGGTCATTGATCATTACGCGGCCGGTGCCTGGAACCAGACGCACACGAGCAGTTGATCTTTTACGACGGCCGGTGCCATAGTATTGTACTTGTGCCAATTGATTTACCTCCTTTTATTATCCACGAAGCTCGTAAACTTCCGGTTTTTGAGCTTGATGATTGTGTTCGGATCCTCTGAATACATGCAGTTTTTTACCCATTTTACGACCAAGCGGGCCTTTTGGAAGCATACCTTTCACAGTAAGCTCCAACATTTGTTCCGGGTATTTTGTTCGCATTTCTTCAGCGTTGCGTGCTTTCAAACCACCTGGATGATTTGAATGACGATAATACATTTTGTCGTTCATTTTTTTACCTGTAAGTTCTATTTTGTCAGCGTTAATGATGATTACGTGATCACCTGTATCAGCATGTGGTGTATAAGTTGGTTTATGCTTTCCGCGCAGGATTGCAGAAACCTCACTTGCCAAACGGCCTAAGCGCTGGCCTTCAGCATCCACAACAAGCCATTTACGTTCAATATTAGCTTCATTCGCCATGAAAGTTGTGCGCATGATGGGTTTCCCTCCATATTTCAATAGTTCGTTTCAATGTTATTCCTATATTTTAACATAATTAGTTTCCGGGGCTAATCATGGTTTAGAAATAAAATGCCAAAAACCATCATATACCATAGATAACAAGTTTGTCAAGGCCTAAGCACAAACAGTCCCTCCCGAATGAGAGGAACTGTCATAGCGCCTATAAAACGCCGCGCATATACACTTGAATTTTTTTCGAAAATGCGAACAGAATAATACCGGCCAAGACAGCAACGCTGCCAATAACACCAAAGTAGATAATTTCGGTTGACGGATCATACAACTTAACGATCTGAGCATTTACAGCTTGTCCTGCTGCATTGGACATGAACCACAGACTCATGGTTTGAGCAGAAAAAGCTGCGGGTGCAAGTTTCGTTGTTGCAGATAGTCCGACTGGCGACAGGCATAGTTCCCCAAGTACGACAAGGAAGAAACTAAGCACCAGCCATAACGGGCTTACCAACGTTTCCGTTCCATTGATCATAGCCGGGAAGATCAGCACCATAAACGATATCCCGCCAAGAATTACCCCGAGGGAAAACTTCTTCGGCGTTGATGGCTGGCGGTTGCCAAGTTTCACCCACATTGCTGCGAACACTGGAGCCAGCAAAATAATAAATAACGGATTCAATGACTGAAACCATGATGCATAAATATCGAGTCCCATGAAGCTTAATTCTGTACGTTCCTTAGCATATAAAGCCAATATAATGGAACCTTGCTCCTGAATTGCCCAAAAAACCATGGATGCAATGAACAACGGGATATATGCTAAAATTCTTGAACGTTCCACTTCATTGGTTCTTGGGCTTTTATACATTACAATGAAGTATGCGGTCGGGATCACTACCCCTAAGAAACTGACTAAATACGTAAACGTTGTGATTGTCAGAATGTTGGTTGGAATGGTAATCGCGAGTAAAACAGCAATGATAACAGCACCAATTCCAAATCGTTTGAATACTACTTTTTTCTCGTCATCATTCAACGGGTTAGCCACATAGGTTCCGGCAAGACCCAAATATTTTTTGCGTGTAACGACGAAAACAATCAGACCTAGAAACATTCCAATTGCAGCCAGGCTGAAGCCCAGATGATAATTGTATTCCTGCCCAACCGTACCAACTACAAATGGTGCGATTAATGCCCCCATATTAATCCCCATGTAAAAGATACTGAATCCGGAGTCGCGGCGTATATCCTTCTCACTGTACATATCTCCAACAACACTTGAAACATTTGGCTTCAACAACCCTGTACCAAGAATAATGAAGAACATGGAAAGGAACAGACCTGTTACACCTATTGGCAATGCCAGCACAATGTGCCCGGTCATAATCAGTATTCCACCGTAAAAAATCGTTTGTTGCGTACCAAGCAAACGGTCAGCAATCCATCCGCCGATGACACCTGTCATATAAACGAGTGCACCATAGATGGCCATGATGGACGTAGCTATATCCTTATCAATTCCAAGTCCACCGTTAAACAATTGATCATACATATAGTAAAGCAGGAGTGCCCGCATTCCATAGTAGGAAAAGCGCTCCCAAAACTCTGTGAAAAACAGAGTGAATAACCCTTTAGGTTGTCCAAAAAAGCCCCGCTGCGGCACACTTTGGACGATCTTATCCTTATCAATCTTTCCCATGATGTTAAAAACTCCTTCTCTTTTTGGCTGTACAAATTGGTTGTATTAAATTTTACTTTTTTCTGATAATTTACAGTAACCAACCTGTTGAAAAAATAAGGGCACGTACCATCATATTCCGCAATTTTACGGTTGTCAACTGACCGAAAAAGTCCAAAAATCGCAATAGCATACTAAATTAAAAAAACTTGGTTCGATAGCCCAAGTTTTTTGAAAAATTCATTTATATGTTACGTTCCAAAGATATAACCCTTGTGCTGGGACAGTATCCCCCAGCAGCCGGCGATCTTTTCTCATAAGGAGTTCTTCGATGTCATCCGGATTCCGTTTCCCCTGTCCGATATCCAATAATGCCCCAACAATGATCCGAACCATATTGTATAAAAAGCCGCTCCCCCGGAAGACGAATTCAATTGTGCTGCCTTCTCTGCTGCACGACACCTCATACATATTCCGGATTTTACTTCCTTTGATGGAGGCTTTGGCCGATGAAAAAGTGGTAAAATCATGTTCACCTTCCAGGAGAGCACACGCGCGCTGCATCGCGTCCATATTGAGTTGATAGGGAAACTGATAGTAATAATGTTGTTTAAAAACGTCCTTTTCCCGCTCATTCCATACATAATAATGGTATTCTTTCTCCACCACATCATACCGGGCATGAAATGCATCGTCAGCTTCCTCCACTTCATGCACATATAAATCACCGGGCAAAAGGGTATTAATCGCCATTTTCCAATTATTCAACGGTAATTGGTACGTTGTTTCGAAATGAATCGTTTGGCCTTTGGCATGAACGCCGGTATCAGTTCGCCCGGATGGATGGATGCGGATGTGTTCCCCTTTATGGATCCGACGCAGTGCCTTTTCCAGTTCGCCTTGGACTGTGCGCTGGCGGGGCTGAATCTGAAAACCTGAAAAATTAGTTCCGTCATAGCTTATCGTACATTTGATTTTTGTCATGCCGCTTCAGCCCCCTTTATTTAATAATTCCTCGTCCATAACAAAGCCGCCACTACACATATAAATACAATATAAATGGCAATATCACGTTTTTCAATTTTTAACTCACGCAGCTTGGACCGTCCTTCTCCGCCTTGATAGCCACGTGCTTCCATCGCCATCGCGAGCTCCTCAGCACGTTTAAAGGCACTGACAAATAACGGCACAAGCAATGGCACAACCGCCTTTACCCGCTCTTTGATTGTCCCTGTACGAAAATCCACCCCGCGCGATGCCTGTGCTTTTGATATTTTGTCTGTTTCCTGCAGCAGTGTCGGGATAAAACGCAATGAGATGGACATCATTAACGCCAATTCATGGACGGGAAATCTGATTTTTTTTAACGGATGCAGCATTTCCTCAATTGCATCGGTAATCTCGATCGGTGTTGTTGTCAGCGTCAGCAGGGATGTTACCAGAATCAGCAGAAAAAAACGCATCGATATGGCAAAACCCTGGATGAGTGCACCAGTGTATATTTCAAATGAAAATACTTCAAACAGCACTTCACCTTGCTTCGTGACGATCAGATGCAGGATAAAGGTAAAAACAATCAAGAACCATATTGGTGTCAGTCCCTTTACAATAAAGCGCAACGGAATGCGGGTTGTAAACGTACTCGCCAGTGCAAAAAGGGTCAGGAGCCCATAACTCCAAAACGAGTTTGCGAAAAAAACGATAAACACGAAGAAGAAAATAATCGTTATTTTGGTTCGCGGGTCAAGTTTATGGACAAGGGACTGACCAGGGACATACTGACCGATGATTAATGCATTATTCATGAGGCGTCCTCCCTTTAAGCACTTGCTGGATATCATTTGCAGCTTCAGCAATTGACTGCCGCCTAAATGGGATTTCTTGTTTAAATTTCTTTTCAAAAGCATTTAAAAACCGGACCATCTCCGGAACATCCAGCTGTACTTTCTGCAGGGCTTCTTTTTGCGAAAAAACCTCCTCAGGGTTTCCCTCCATATATTTAGTGCCCTTGTTTAAAATAATGACATGGTCAGCATATTTCACCGCATCTTCCATACTGTGGGTGACCAGAACCGTCGTTTGTTTCTGTTTTGTATGCATATCATAAAACATTTCCATCATTTCCTTTTGACCACGCGGATCAAGGCCTGCAGTCGGCTCGTCCAACACAAGAATCTCCGGCCGGGTTGCCAGTACACCGGCTATCGCAACCCGCCGCATCTGTCCGCCGCTCAGATCAAACGGCGAACGCTGCATCAGCTCTTCCGTAAGTCCAACTTCCGGAATGATTGCATTTATCCGCTCTGTAATTTCCCTCTCCGGCACGTCGAAATTTTCCGGACCGAATGCAATGTCTTTCTTAACCGTTTCTTCAAATAACTGATGTTCCGGATATTGAAAAACAACTCCGACACGGCTGCGCAATTCCTTCATGTTTTTTGGCTTTTCATCAGTGGTTAAACGGAATTCGCCGATCGTTACCTCGCCTGATGTGGGACGTACAAGACCATTCAAATGCTGAATCAAGGTCGATTTCCCGGAACCGGTGTGGCCGATTATCGCTACAAATGAGCCTGATGGTACAGAAAAAGACAGTTCTTCCAATGCCTTATGGGCAAATGGTGTATTGGGTTGATAAATGTAGCTTACTTCTTTGAATATGATATCCATAGATCCTCCAGCAGTTCATCGTGGTTTAATGGTTCATTCGTTACCGCAATACCAGCTTTTTGAAGTTCGTCCGATAAATATGCGATAAACGGGACATCCAGACCAATTTCGCGGAGCTCATCCTTCTTTGCAAAAATATCCCTCGGCACGGCCTCTCCCCATATTTCACCTTCATTCATCACAATTACACGTTCAGCCTGTATCACTTCCTCCAGATCATGTGTAATCGTGATCAAGGAAAGTTCACGTTCATTTTGTACACTGGATATTGTATCCATAATTTCAGTGCGCCCTTTCGGATCAAGCATTGCAGTTGCTTCATCCAAAATAAGCACTTTCGGGAAGATTGCCAGGACACCGGCAATGGCAACCCGCTGCTTTTGTCCGCCGGAAAGCTTATGCGGCTCTGTCATCCGGTAATCCAACATTCCGACAGCATCTAATGTTTCATCAATCCGCTTCATCATTTCTTTCCGGGGAATACCGCGATTTTCCATTCCAAATGCAACATCGTCCTGCACGGTTGTTCCCACAAACTGGTTATCAGGATTCTGAAAAACCATTCCCACGTCTTTACGAATTTCCCAAATAGTTTCCTCAGTCAGCTTCTGATTCCCAATGAAGATTTCTCCCTCTTGTGGAAATAGCAGACCATTCATCAACTTGGCAATAGTTGATTTTCCCGATCCATTGTGGCCGATAATTGCCATCGATTCATTTTCATAGATTTCAAATGAACAATTTTTCAACACCCATGACTGCTCTTCGCCATATCTGAACGATACATTTTTGAACTCTATTAATTTGTTTCGCATATTTTTAGGTCCTCCCCGGGGTGACATTGCATGGATTTTTGCTTTTCCGCCGATAGAACTGGCTTTTCCGCCGATAGAACTGGCTTTTCCGCCGATAGAACTGGCTTTTCCGCCGATAGAACTGGCTTTTCCGCCGATAGAACTGGCTTTTCCGCCGATAGAACTGGCTTTTCCGCCGATAGACTCGCTCCTGCTTGGTAAGCAGTCGCATCATCTATCGACCGCCACTTTTCCATGCTACAAAAAAAGGGCTTGGATTCACCTCGTGGAAGAGATTCTGTCCTGCCCTTATGCGTACGGTGTATTGTTAAACTAGTTCAATGATTGCCATGTCAGCTCCGTCACCTTGACGGGCACCCAGCTTAAGAACACGTGTATATCCGCCCTGTCTGTCTTCATAGCGTGCAGCAACGTCATCGAAGAGTTTCTGAATGACGTTTTCATTATCATTTGCTTCCTGATTGTACAGAAATGATGCTGCCTGACGACGAGCATGCAAGTCACCGCGTTTCCCAAGCGTGATCATTTTTTCAACAACCGTTTTTAATTCTTTTGCCTTTGCCTCTGTTGTTTCAATCCGTTCTTGGATGATTAGGTCAGATGCAAGGTTTCGCAGCATCGCCATACGAGTATCTGTCTTACGGCCTAATTTTCGAGCCATGGACTATCCCTCCCTTTTCTTGAAAGTCTGTAGGTGTCGATTAGTCATCATCACGCAAACCTAAACCTAAATCCTCCAGTTTTACTTTTACTTCTTCCAGCGATTTACGGCCCAGGTTACGAACTTTCATCATGTCTTCTTCCGATTTATTTGAAAGCTCTTGTACTGTATTAATACCAGCGCGTTTTAAGCAATTATAGGATCTGACAGATAAATCGAGTTCCTCAATTGTCATTTCCATTACTTTTTCTTTTTGGTCTTCTTCTTTTTCGACCATAATTTCTGCATTTTGTGCTTCATCTGTTAATCCGACAAAAATGTTCAGATGTTCTGTGAAAACTTTTGCGCCTAAAGAAACTGCTTCTTCAGGACGAATGCTTCCATCAGTCCACACATCCAATGTCAGTTTATCGTAGTTCGTGATTTGCCCTACTCGGGTGTTTTCTACCTGATATGTTACACGTGATACTGGTGTAAAGATGGAATCGATTGGAATCACACCGATTGGTCGTTCATCATGATTATTTGCATCAGACGGACGATATCCACGGCCGGATTCTGCAGTGATCTTCATATGCAAACTTCCCTCACCATTAATGGTTGCAAGATGCAGATCAGGATTCAATACCTCTACATCACTATCATATGTCAGATCTGCAGCCGTAACTTTTCCTTCCCCCTGCACATCAATCTCCAGTGTCTTTTCATCATCAGAATAGATTTTCAGAGCGAGTTTTTTCAGATTCAAAATGACAGTTGTAACATCTTCAACAACACCATCGATTGTCGAAAATTCATGTTGTGCGCCATCAATTTGGACTGATGTAACAGCAGCACCCGGGAGTGAGGATAGTAGGATACGACGCAAGGAGTTTCCTAGAGTAGTCCCATACCCACGTTCAAGCGGTTCGACGACGAACTTTCCAAATTTAGCATCATCGCTGATCTCAACCGTTTCGATTCTTGGCTTTTCAATTTCGATCATTCCATAAAACCCTCCTTTAAAACGTCGAAATACCGGTTAGACGACAAGGTGTCTAACCGAGATTCCCCAAATAGGCAGTAGGCATTTCTGCGCTATTAAAAATATTAACGTATGCTTTTGTCGCTGTCATGTTGTATCATAAAGCCTCTAAAGGGACGATCCCTTCTGCCTCATACTTTTAGCCATCATAACCCATTATTGACAGGGTGACAAATTCTATACGGTACAATTATACGCGACGACGTTTTGGTGGGCGGCAACCGTTATGCGGAACTGGTGTTACGTCACGAATAGCTGTAACTTCCAAACCAGCTGCCTGCAGTGAACGAATAGCTGCTTCACGGCCGGCACCGGGGCCTTTTACGGTTACTTCCAATGTTTTCATGCCATTATCAACGGCTGATTTAGCTGCAGTTTCAGCAGCCATCTGAGCAGCAAATGGCGTTGATTTACGGGAGCCTTTAAAGCCGAGTGCACCAGCTGAACTCCAGCCGATTGCATTACCCTGTACATCTGTAATCGTAACAATTGTGTTGTTAAACGTAGAACGGATGTGTGCAACTCCGGTATCAATATTCTTTTTTACACGACGCTTCCGTGTATTGGTTTTACGTACCATAGTTTAAACCCTCCTTCACGTTATTTTTTCTTGTTTGCCTGTGTACGGCGTGGACCTTTACGGGTACGTGAATTGTTTTTTGTTTTTTGACCACGAGCCGGCAGTCCCCGACGATGTCTGATTCCCCGGTAAGATCCGATTTCGATTAAACGTTTAATGTTTAATGACGTTTCACGGCGAAGATCACCTTCAACAGTAAAGTCGCCAATTGCTTTACGGATTTTAGCCAGTTCATCCTCAGTCAAATCACGAACACGCGTACTTTCTGCTACTCCTGCTTCTTTCAGGATTTCCTGTGCAGTAGTTTTACCCACACCATAAATATACGTGAGAGAAATAACTACTCGCTTATCACGTGGAATGTCAATACCTGCAATACGTGCCATAGAATCGCACCTCCTTGTTTATTAGCCTTGTTTCTGTTTGTGTTTCGGGTTATCGCAAATCACCATTACTTTGCCTTTGCGTTTAATTACCTTGCATTTTTCACAAATTGGTTTTACAGATGCTCTTACTTTCATCACCTTTACCTCCTTTTATATCGGAGCTCACTCGTCTATTTATAACGGTACGTAATTCGTCCTCTGGTTAAATCGTACGGGGAAAGTTCTACCGTTACTTTGTCGCCCGGTAAAATACGGATGAAATGCATACGGATTTTTCCTGATACGTGCGCCAAAACCGTATGACCATTTTCAAGCTCTACGTTAAACATTGCATTTGGCAATGTCTCTGTAACGGTTCCTTCCACTTCAATTACATCATCTTTCGCCATCGTGTTGATCTCCCTTCTTCAAATCAGTCACAACTTCATTGACAAATTTTGCTATGGCAAATCGCAGCTTGCCATTTGTGACACGACCAGTTTCCAGAAGGCTGTTTTGGACTTCCGGAGAAATGTAGTCCATGACTTCAATATGATGAAGATTCTTTTTCTTCGGTCGATCATATTTACGTTTCTCTCCGTCTGCCAGCAGGACAAAACGATCATCAATCAATTTCAATACTACTGCATATTGTCCCGCCTCACGTCCCTGCATAATGCGAACAACTTGACCTGCCTGCGGTATCGAATCAGTTTCGCTCAACAACGATCACCTTCACTTAGGCTTTAATTTTATACCTTTCAAAAGGTAATTTTAAATTATGATCCTGTGTCACTTTTATATCAAGTAATACATGAATCAGCAACAACTACGTCATACATTATATCGTTTAACAGATGGAAATGCATCCATTCAGTGCCGGTCATACAGTAAATAGCTTATTTTTCTATTTTTGCCTGAATATCCTGAAATACCCGATCAATCTCCTGATCACCATCAACTTTAACAAGATATCCTTTTTCCTTATAATAATCCAGCAGCGGCTGAGCCTGTTTGAGATTCACATCAAGCCGGTTTTTGACCGTTTCTTCCTGATCGTCTTCACGCTGGACTAATTCGGAACCATCCTTATCACATTTCCCTTCCTCTTTTGGAGGATTGTAGATAACATGATAGGTTGCTCCGCATGTCGGACAAATTCTACGACCTGTTAGACGCTCCAATAATTTTTCCTTTGGTACATCTACATGCAGCACATAGTCAATCGTTTCATTCATTTCACTTAAAATCGATTGAAGGGCTTCTGCCTGTGCAATTGTTCTTGGAAATCCATCGAGCAGAAAACCATTCTTACAATCATCTTTGCCTAATCGTTCTTTAACAATTCCAATGGTTACCTCATCCGGAACAAGTTCACCTTGATCCATATAGGATTTAGCTTTATTGCCAAGTTCAGTTCCTTCTTTTATAGCCAGTCGAAACATATCTCCTGTTGAAATATGAGGGATGTTATATTTTTCATTTATTTTTACCGCCTGTGTGCCTTTGCCAGCGCCAGGCAGACCCATTAATATCAAATTCAACAACTTTCCCCTCGCTCTCGTTGGCAGCTAACCAACTACTTTATAAATCCTTTGTAGTGACGCTTCACCAATTGACTTTCCAGCTGCTTCATTGTCTGCAGCGCCACACCAACAACAATCAGTAAGCTGGTACCGCCTATTTGTACTGCTTGAGGCAGATTTGCAAGTCCACCTAGAACAATCGGCAACACCGAAACAGCTGCAAGGAAAATGGACCCTACGAACGTCAGTCTGTACATTACCCGTGTCAGATACGTTTCTGTGTTTTTACCAGGTCGTATTCCCGGGATGTACCCGCCTTGTTTCTGAAGATTCTCGGCCATCTGCTCCGGATTCACTTGCACAAATGTGTAGAAATACGTGAATGCTATAATTAACGCAACGTAAATAACCATCCCGATCGGTTGCGTGTAATCAAAGATCATTTCGATTGTATCCGCAATTTCGTTCCCTTCAAAAAGTCCTGCAACCGTCCGTGGCGCGATAATGAATGCAATCGCAAAGATTACCGGAATAACGCCGGCAGCATTTACCTTTAGCGGCAAGTGTGTCGAATGTCCACCAACCGGGGAACGATTGACAAGCTTTTTCGCATATTGAATCGGTATTTTACGCAGTGCCTGCTGGATGAAAATGACGCCAACCGTTACTGCAATAACGACCAGTAGAATCATTGCAACGATTAATATGTTGATAAACAATTGATCGCCGGGATTCACGAAGTACTGACTGTACAACTGTTTGACCCCGTTTGGTACTGCTGCAACGATACCGGCAAAAATCAAAATGGAAATTCCATTACCAACACCATTGGCCGTAATTTGTTCACCAAGCCACATCAGGAATGTGGTTCCGCTTGTCAGTACGAGTGCAATGATAATGAACTTTAATATACCTGGATCAGAAATTAACATTCCATTGGCCATTGCATTAAACCCAATTGACATTGCGATTGCCTGGATAAACGCAAGAATAACTGTTCCGTAACGAGTAATCTGTGCTATCTTCTTACGTCCCATTTCACCTTGCTTTTTCCATTCTGTGAGCTTTGGTACAACATCCATTTGCAGCAATTGCATAATGATTGACGCTGTAATATAAGGCATGATCCCCATTGCGAAAATGGAGAAGTTCTGCAATGCCCCACCACCAAATGTATTCAGAAACCCAAATACATTTTGCTGGTTCATAAAATCAATTGCTTCATTATTTGTAAATGGAACTGGAATAAATGTACCCAGACGAAATACGATTAACATTAATAATGTAAATATAATCTTCCGTCTGATGTCACCTACACGCATTAAATTGGAGATCGTACTGAACATTAAATCACCTCTGCTTTACCGCCCGCTGCTTCGATAGCTTCTTTCGCTGAAGCAGAGAACTTATGAGCTTTTACTGTAAGGTTCTTTTCAACAGTACCCTTGCCGAGTACTTTAACGCCTGCTTTAAGTTTACTTACGGCACCCTCTTCAAGTAATAGCTCAGGTGTAACTTCTGTGCCTTCTTCAAAACGATTTAAAGCATCAAGGTTTACAATTGCAAATTCTTTACGGTGAATATTTGTAAATCCGCGTTTAGGCAAACGTTGAAATAATGGCATTTGGCCACCTTCGAATCCAACCCGTGTATTACCGCCTGAACGTGCTTTCTGTCCTTTGTGTCCTTTGCCTGACGTTTTACCATTTCCAGACGACATTCCGCGGCCTACGCGATTGCGCTTTTTACGGCTTCCTTCTGATGCGTTCAATTCATGAAGTTTCATGCGAGCACCTCCTCTTTACGCTAATGTGTTTATACTTCTTTAACCGCTATGAGATGGGATACTTTATTAACCAAACCGCGAACGGCTGGAGTATCTTCACGAACAACGGATTGATGGATTTTTTTTAGTCCTAGTGTTTGAACAGTTTGACGTTGTGCTTCTGTTCTGCCAATAACACTGCGCGTGAGGGTGATTTCTAATTGTTTAGACATAGTATTTCCCTCCTTATCCTAAAGTTCTTCTACAGATTTTCCGCGCAATTTCGCAACTTCTTCCGCGCGCTTTAAGTTTGTTAATCCAGTTAACGTTGCACGAATCATGTTGATTGGTGTGTTAGAGCCAAGTGATTTAGTCAGAATATCACCAACTCCGGCAAGTTCGAGGATCGCACGAACAGGTCCGCCGGAAATAACTCCTGTACCTTCTGTAGCTGGTTTCATCAATACATTACCGGAACCGAATCGTCCATGAATTTCATGCGGAATGGTTGTTCCAACAATCGGTACTGTAATCAGGTTTTTCTTTGCATCGTCAACTGCTTTTTTGATTGCTTCCGGTACTTCTTTGGACTTTCCGGTTCCAAAACCGACATGACCATTCTTATCTCCTACAACAACCAGTGCAGCAAAGCGGAAATTACGTCCACCTTTTACAACTTTTGCAACACGGTTGATCGTAACAACACGTTCTTCAAGATCTAATTTGTTCGGATCAATGCTAGTATGCATCTATGTCCCTCCTTTATCTATCGATTAAAATTCAAGACCTGCCTCACGGGCGGCATCTGCCAATGCTTTTACGCGTCCATGATAAAGATAGCCTCCACGGTCAAATACCACTAATTTGTAACCTTTATCCTGGGCACGTTTAGCAACTAACTTTCCGACTTCAACAGCTGCATCCACGTTACTGCCGGATTGCGTGGTGATTTCATTATCTTTTGTTGAGGCGCTTGCCAACGTTACACCTTCAACATCATCAATCAACTGTGCATTAATGTGTTTATTTGAACGGTACACATTCAGACGCGGGCGTTCCTGTGTTCCAAAAACACTTTTGCGAACACGCGCATGTCTTCTTTTGCGTACGGCGTTTTTGTCAGGTTTTGTGATCATCTAGGTCACTCCTTTCTGCTCCCTAACTAACCTTATTTAGCAGTTTTACCTTCTTTTTGTCGTACATATTCGCCTTCATAGCGAATACCCTTGCCTTTATAAGGCTCAGGTGGTCTGATTGCCCGAATGTTTGCAGCAACTGCACCAACCAATTCTTTATTAATACCCTTAACAATTAATTGTGTGTTTTTAGGAACATCTATTTCAATGCCCTCAATTGGATCAATTTCCACTGGGTGTGAGTAACCGGCGTTAATCACTACCTTGTCACCCTGCTTCAGCGCACGGTAACCTACACCATTGATTTCAAGATTTTTTTCGAAACCTTTGTGCACGCCTTCAACCATGTTGCCAATCAGGCTGCGGGTAGTACCATGCAATGCACGATGTTCTTTATGATCACTTGGACGTTCAACAGTAAGAACATTATCTTCAATTACCACTTTCATATCTTCATGATAATCTCTTGTCAGCTCACCTTTAGGGCCTTTTACTGTAATTGTATTCCCGTTCATGTTGATTTCAACGCCCTCTGGAATTTCAATTGGTTTAAGTCCTATACGAGACATTCCATACACCTCCTTGTCTTTAGATGTTTATTACCAAACATATGCCAGTACTTCGCCACCAACAGCTTGTGTACGTGCTTCTTTGTCGGACAGCACACCGTTTGATGTGGATACAATGGCAATTCCCAAACCGTTCAGCACACGCGGTACCTCATCAGCTTTTGCGTATACGCGCAAGCCCGGTTTACTGATACGCTTAATGCCAGTGATTACGCGTGCCTTTTTAACGCCGTACTTAAGGAAAATACGCAGAACACCTTGCTTGTTATCTTCAATGAATTCATAATCGCGTACAAAGCCTTCACGCTTAAGAATATCAGCGATTTCTTTCTTTATTTTGGAAGCCGGAAGTTCCAGCTTATCATGACCTGCCATGTTAGCATTTCGAATGCGGGTCAGCATATCTGCGATTGGATCTGTCATAACCATTACATATTACCTCCTTCCCTAATCGGGGTTTACCAGCTTGCTTTTTTGACACCAGGAATTTGACCTTTATAGGCAAGTTCACGGAAACAAATACGGCAAAGTTTAAATTTACGGATTACTGAATGCGGTCGGCCACATCGTTCGCAGCGTGTATATTCACGTACTTTAAATTTCTGCGGGCGTTGTTGTTTCGCAACCATTGATTTTTTAGCCACAATTTTCCCTCCTTATATTGCTCTCAGCTTATTTCTGAAAAGGCATGCCTAACTGAGCCAACAATTCACGTGCTTCTTCATCAGTATTGGAAGTTGTTACAATCACAATATCCATACCACGCACTTTGCTTACTTTATCATAGTTAATTTCCGGGAAAATCAGCTGTTCTTTAACGCCAAGCGTATAATTACCCCGGCCATCAAAAGCTTTTTTGGAAATACCACGGAAATCACGTACACGCGGAAGTGAAACTGCAATTAACTTTTGCAGAAATTCGTACATCCGATCACCGCGCAACGTTACTTTCGCACCGATTGGCATTCCTTCACGCAAACGGAATCCGGCAATTGATTTTTTAGCACGGGTAACCATAGGCTTTTGTCCGGAAATTAGTGACAGCTCTTCAACAGCATTATCCAATGCTTTTGAGTTCTGAACGGCATCACCAACACCCATGTTAATTACTATTTTTTCAATACCAGGTACTTGCATAACTGATTCATAATTAAATTTGCTCATCATTGATGATATTATATCTTCGCGATACTTTGATTTAAGTTCGTTCATCATGTCGCCCTCCTTTCACCTGCGAACTATTTATCTACTGCTTCACCGGATTTTTTAGCGATACGGACTTTTTTTCCATCTTTAGCTTGATAACCAACACGAGTTGGCTCGCCTGATTTCGGATCAATCAGCATTACATTAGAAACATGAATAGGTGCCTCCTGATTGAGGATTCCACCTTGCGGGTTATCCTGTGAAGGTTTTGCGTGTTTTTTGGTCATGTTAATGCCTTCCACCAAAACACGTTCCTTCTTCGGATAAGCTTCTAAAATAGTGCCTTGTTTACCGCGATCTTTTCCGGAAATAACTTTTACTTTATCACCTTTTTTTACATGCATGCTTTACGCACCTCCTTAACAAGGCTTTACTTTTCGCTTTATAAAACTTCTGGAGCTAGAGATACGATTTTCATGAATTTTGCATCACGCAATTCACGTGCAACCGGTCCGAAGATACGAGTTCCTCTTGGACTTTTGTCGTCACGAATAATTACGGCAGCATTTTCATCAAAACGAATATATGATCCATCTTTGCGGCGCATTCCTGACTTGGAACGAACGATGACAGCTTTCACAACTTCACCTTTTTTAACAACGCCACCTGGTGTTGCGTGTTTTACCGTACAAACAATTACATCACCGATATTGGCTGTTTTGCGTCCGGATCCGCCCAATACTTTAACCGTTAAAACTTCTCTTGCACCAGAGTTATCTGCAACTTTTAATCGAGTTTCTTGTTGAATCATATCGCTGTGACCTCCCTTCGGATACCAACTGATCGAACTTTAATTATATAATTACCGCTTCTTCAACGATTTCAATCAAGCGGAAACGTTTTGTGGCAGATAACGGACGTGTTTCCATGATAGAAACAATATCACCGGTTTTTGCCTGATTATTTTCATCATGTGTTTTGAACTTCTTGGAATATTTAACACGCTTGCCATACAGTTTATGGAACTTATAAGTCTCAACCAAAACAGTGATTGTTTTATCCATTTTATCTGATACGACACGGCCTGTGTATACTTTGCGATCATTACGCTCAGTCATTTGAGGCTAACCTCCTCTCTTGTTCAGTTATTTACGCTAGTTCACGCTGGCGTACAACGGTTTTCATTCGGGCAATAGACTTCTTTACTTCACGAATACGTGCAGTGTTTTCCAATTGGCCAGTTGCAAGTTGAAAGCGTAAATTAAAAAGTTCTTCTTTTAATGATTTCACTTTTTGTTCAATTTCGGCAGTGGTTAGTTCTCTGATTTCATTAGCCTTCATTGATTTCACCACCAATTTCTTCACGTTTTACAAATTTAGTTTTAATCGGCAGTTTGTGAGAAGCAAGACGCAATGCTTCACGAGCTACTTCTTCTGATACACCTGCGATTTCAAACATGATCTTCCCGGGTTTTACAACTGCTACCCATCCTTCAGGAGCACCTTTACCGGAACCCATCCGAACTTCAAGGGGCTTTGCAGTGTATGGTTTATCAGGGAATATTTTGATCCAAACCTTACCGCCACGTTTCATGTAACGAGTCATTGCAATACGGGCAGCCTCTATTTGACGGCTGGTAATCCAGGATGCTTCAGTTGCTTGCAGCCCATATTCACCAAAAGAAACTGAAGTACCGCCTTTTGCACGTCCTTTCATTTTACCACGATGCTGTTTGCGAAATTTTACGCGTTTAGGCATTAACATAATGCATTTCCCCCTTCCTTAATTATTGGATTTAGTTGGAAGGACTTCTCCACGATAGATCCATACTTTGACGCCGAGCTTTCCGTAAGTGGTGTCAGCTTCAGCAGTGCCATAATCGATATCAGCACGCAATGTATGAAGTGGTACTGTTCCTTCACTGTAATGTTCCGCACGGGCAATATCGGCACCGCCGAGACGTCCGGAAACTTGTGTTTTAATTCCTTTTGCTCCAGCACGCATTGCACGCTGAATGGTTTGCTTTTGAGCACGACGGAATGAAATACGATTTTCCAGCTGACGAGCAATATTTTCAGCAACCAGTGTTGCGTTCAAGTCAACTTTCTTAATTTCAATGATGTTTATATGGACCCGCTTGCCTGTCAGGCTGTTTAATGATTTACGTAGAGCTTCTACTTCAGAACCGCCCTTACCGATAACCATTCCGGGTTTACCAGTGTGAATAGTAATATTTACACGATTTGCTGCACGTTCAATTTCAATTGAAGAAACAGCAGCAATGCGTAAGCGATTTTCAAGATATTCTCTAATCTTAATATCTTCATGTAGTAAGTCTGCATAGTCTTTGCCTGCATACCATTTTGACTCCCAGCCTTTAATGATACCGACGCGAAGACCGTTAGGATTTACTTTTTGACCCACTGACTATCCCTCCTTCTTTTCAGTTACAGCCACTGTAATATGGCTTGTGCGTTTATTGATTTTACTTGCACGACCTTGTGCACGTGGACGGAAACGTTTCAATGTAGCACCTTCGTTAACGAATGCTTCGGAAATCACCAGATTATCCGGCTCCATTTCATAGTTGTGTTCTGCATTTGCAATTGCAGAGTTCAAAACTTTTTCAACAGCCGGAGAAGCACCACGTTGTGTATGACGCAGGATTGCTACTGCTTCACCAACTTCTTTTCCTCGAATTAAATCTATGACCAAACGAACTTTACGAGGAGCGATACGAACTGATTTCGCAACGGCTTTAGCTTGCATATGGAGTACCTCCTCTCAATTAGCGTCTTGTTTTTTTGTCATCGCCAGAGTGTCCTTTAAACGTACGGCTTGGCGCGAATTCACCCAATTTGTGTCCGACCATATCTTCTGTTACATAGACAGGCACATGTTTGCGTCCGTCGTAAACAGCGATCGTATGACCGACAAAAGATGGGAAAATTGTTGAACGACGGGACCAAGTTTTCACAACTTGTTTTTTATCAGTATCATTCAGGTTATCAATCTTTTTCAATAGATGGTCATCTGCAAAAGGTCCTTTTTTTAAGCTGCGACCCATGGATAAACCTCCTTTCGTAATCGAACGGCGAATTCTATTGCTCGCCGTCCTATCCGTTTATTTTTTGCGCTTACGAACGATAAATTTATCTGTAGGTTTGTTCCGCTGACGAGTCTTATAACCAAGGGTTGGTTTACCCCAAGGTGACATTGGTGATTTACGGCCGATAGGCGCACGTCCTTCACCACCACCGTGTGGGTGATCATTAGGGTTCATAACAGAACCGCGAACAGTCGGGCGCTTCCCTAACCATCTTGAACGGCCTGCTTTACCAACGCGGATCAGTTCATGCTCGATATTACCAACCTGACCAACAGTCGCACGGCATGTTGACAAAATCAAACGAACTTCACCTGACGCTAAACGAACCAATGAGTATTTCCCTTCACGGCCAAGAACCTGTGCATCTGCACCTGCAGAGCGAGCAATCTGACCGCCGCGTCCTGGCTTCATTTCAATGTTATGAATGATGGTACCTACTGGGATGTCTTTAAGCGGAAGAGCATTTCCGAGTTTAATGTCGGCATTCTCGCCAGCTTCTATTTTTTGTCCTACTTTAATCCCTTTTGGTGCTAAAATATAGCGTTTTTCTCCATCTGCATAGTGGATTAATGCAATATTCGCTGAGCGGTTCGGATCGTATTCGATTGTAGCAACGCTGCCTGGTATACCATCTTTATCGCGCTTGAAGTCGATGATACGATATTGACGCTTGTGACCGCCGCCCTGATGACGAGTCGTTAATTTACCTTGGTTGTTACGACCACCGCGTTTATACAACGGACTTAACAGGGATCTTTCCGGAGTGTCAGTCGTGATCTCTGCAAAATCAGACGTTGACATATTACGTCTTCCGTTTGAGGTCGGTTTGAATTTTTTAATCGCCATCTTTTTCCCTCCTTCACTCTTTTATAATTTACGCTTCAAAGAAGTCCAGTTCTTTACTGTCTTCTGATAATTGAACAATAGCTTTCTTACGATCTGAGCGGTAACCGCCGTAACGGCCCATCCGCTTGAATTTACCTTTAATATTCATCGTGTTCACTTTTACCACATTGACACCAAAAACCAGTTCAACAGCATCCTTGATTTCTGTTTTATTGGCTTTCGGTTCCACTTCAAACGTATATTTCTTTTCCGCCATTAAATCAGCAGTATTCTCTGTAATGACAGGGCGCTTTATAATATCACGTGGTTCTTTCATTATGCAAGCACCTCCCCTGCTTTTTCAGCTGCTTCTTTTGTGATGACCAGCTTGTCATGCGTTAGCAAATCAAGCACGTTCAGTTCTGCTACTGTAAGAACTTTTACGTTTGGAAGATTGTTTGCTGAACGATTAACTGTTTCATCCGTTTCAGCTGTTACAACCAATGCTTTGGAATCCACGTTAAGTGCTTCCAGCATTTTTACGACTTCTTTCGTTTTTGGAGCGTCAATTGAAATACTCTCCAAAACCACTGCATTCTCTTCACTGAGTTTGGAAGAAAGTGCAGATTTCAGTGCCAGCCGGCGAACTTTTTTTGGCAGCTTATAACTGTAGCTGCGCGGTGTCGGACCAAACACGGTTCCACCACCAACCCATTGCGGCGAGCGGGTTGAACCCTGTCTTGCGCGGCCTGTTCCTTTTTGACGCCAAGGCTTGCGTCCTCCGCCCCGTACTTCTGCACGGTTCTTCACGGCATGTGTGCCCTGACGCAGTGATGCGCGCTGCATCAGCACTGCTTCGTTCATAGCGTGCGTATGTGGTTCAATACCAAAAACGGAATCGTTCAGTTCCACATCGCCAGCTTGAGATCCATCTTGTTTAAATAGTGCTACTTTAGGCATGACATATCCTCCCTTCGTATAAATGATTAGTTAGCCTTTAATGCACTCGTGATTTTCACAAATGATTTCTTTGCACCAGGAATATTACCTTTAATCAAAAGCAGGTTACGTTCTGTATCCACTTTTACTACTTCAAGGTTCTGATTGGTAATTTGCTTTCCGCCCATTTGACCTGGTAATTTCTTACCCTTAAATACACGCGCTGGGTCAGCTGCCATAGCCATTGCACCAGCACTTCTGTGAAAATGGGAACCATGGGTTTTTGGACCACGTTGCTGATTGTGCCGCTTGATCGCACCCTGGAATCCTTTCCCTTTTGAAGTTCCGGTTGCATCCACCATTTCGCCAACCTGAAAAACATCAACGCTTAATTCTTGACCTACTTCATATTCATCAAGATTCGCGTTACGGATTTCACGAACGTAGCGCTTAGGGGCTGTGTTTGCTTTATCAGCATGACCTTTTTCCGCTTTATTTGTACGTGATTCCTTTTCATCAGCAAAACCGATTTGTATTGCTTTATAGCCATCATTTTCCAATGTCTTTTTCTGTAATACAACGTTTGGCTCAGCTTGAACAACGGTTACCGGTACAAGTTCTCCTTCATCAGAGAAAAGCTGAGTCATGCCGATTTTACGACCTAAGATTCCTTTCGCCATCCGTTACACCTCCTATATTAATACAATGATTTATAATTTGATCTCAATATCCACACCTGATGGCAAGTCGAGTCTCATTAGCGAGTCAACTGTTTGCGGTGTTGGATTAACAATGTCGATTAAGCGTTTATGCGTACGCATTTCAAATTGTTCGCGCGCATCTTTGTATTTGTGCACAGCACGCAGAACAGTATATACTGAACGCTCTGTAGGCAACGGAATCGGCCCTGATACACCTGCACCTGAACGCTTAGCCGTTTCTACAATTTTTTCAGCTGATTGATCTAAAATACGGTGATCATACGCTTTTAATCGAATTCTAATCTTTTCTTTTGCCATTATTTTCCCTCCTTTTCGCCCATTTTATAATAGACATTCTCCGTGAAAATTTCTTAACCACCCGCCATGGCAAAGGGGCCGGGTGTGTCAACAACCTTTCACTTCATCGCCTTTGTGACCAACATTCACATTATATAGATAAAATGCGGTCAATGCAACCATTTCTAATAAAATACTTTTAGATTGCACATCTATGTATTATACAAACTAATTACGCGGAATGCAAGGGATTACGGCGATTTTTTTGCAGAAATTTAGCGTATCTGTCTATATTTAATAACTATGGGTAAATCGTGGTTGAATTAAACTGCGACATAGTATGGTTCTCTACCACCGCTGCGGAAATACACGTCGCTTTCCGTGGGCGGCTGATGAACCTCCTTGCGCTACCGCGCTGCGGAGTCTCATCTAGGCCTCTGTCCCCGAGTGAAGGAAGGCCGACTAAAACCGGCCTTTGCGGCCAACGTCGGCATACCCCTTTGTAGGGGCACGTATTTCCTCCGCTATTTTTACGTTTATGACTCTTTGCTTGAATCGAAACCGTTGTAGAAAAACGCACGTACCACTACACTAGTCCGGGTGAGTGGAGGGCGGTGACTCCTGCGGGAACAGCACGTGTCCGAAGACCCCGCAGAGCGGTTTTCTCAAGGGGGCTGAGGCCGTGCCCGCGGAAAGCATCCGCCCGGAGCGATCCCGGACGGCAGGGCAAGAGGTAGCTGTAATTATAGTAAACATTCCAGCAGTTATGTCGCAGTTTATAAATATTGTAAAAAAACTACATACGCATTTGAGCGAAAGTACAATTATACGCAAAAACAGGCAGCGTCGTCACGCTGCCTGTTTTCTTTAGCTAGCTAGCTTATTGCTCGATTACTTTTCGATTGTTGTTACAACGCCTGATCCAACTGTACGTCCGCCTTCACGGATAGAGAAACGGGTACCGTCTTCGATAGCGATTGGCGAAATCAGTTCTACTGCCATTTCGATGTTATCGCCAGGCATTACCATTTCAACGCCTTCTGGAAGTGTAATAACTCCAGTAACGTCTGTAGTACGGAAATAGAACTGTGGACGATAGTTTGCAAAGAAAGGTGTATGACGTCCACCTTCTTCTTTTGACAATACATAAACTTCAGCTTTGAAGTTAGTATGTGGTGTAATGGAACCGGGCTTAGCCAGTACCTGACCACGATTGATATCATCACGTGAAACCCCGCGAAGTAGTGCACCAATGTTGTCACCAGCTTCAGCATAGTCAAGAAGCTTACGGAACATTTCCACACCGGTTACTGTTGTTTTTGCAGATTTCTCAGCAAGACCGATTAATTCTACATCGTCACCAACTTTAACGGATCCGCGTTCAACACGGCCAGTAGCAACTGTACCACGGCCAGTGATGGAGAATACGTCCTCAACCGGCATCATGAATGGCTTGTCATGGTCACGTTCCGGAGTTGGAATGTACTCATCAACTGCAGCCATCAGTTCATAGATCTTTTCTTCATAGTCTGCATCGCCTTCAAGAGCTTTCAGTGCAGAACCTTTAACAACTGGCACATCATCACCAGGGAAGTCATACTCAGTCAACAGATCGCGAACTTCCATTTCAACCAGTTCAAGAAGTTCTTCGTCGTCCACCATGTCACATTTGTTAAGGAATACTACGATTGCAGGAACCCCAACGTTACGTGACAGAAGGATGTGTTCACGAGTTTGTGGCATAGGGCCGTCAGCAGCAGATACTACCAGGATAGCCCCATCCATTTGTGCTGCACCGGTGATCATGTTTTTAACATAGTCAGCGTGTCCAGGACAGTCAACGTGAGCATAGTGACGAGTGTCCGTTTCATACTCAACGTGGGAAGTTGCAATTGTGATTCCACGTTCTTTTTCTTCCGGAGCACCATCGATTTGGTCATAAGCCATTGCAGTACCTTTACCGGATTTCTTGTGCAATGTAGAAGTGATTGCAGCAGTCAAAGTAGTTTTACCATGGTCAACGTGTCCAATTGTTCCAATGTTTACGTGACTTTTTGAGCGATCGAACTTTTCTTTAGCCATTTATAGTTTCCTCCTTTAAATAAATACAAGTAATTTATAGTTTTTAGGATAATTGTTTGCCTTCAATAAAAGTTATACTTCAGAATGAAGAAAAAATCAATTATTCTCCGGCATTTTTCTTAATTATTTCTTCTGAGATGCTCTTCGGCACTTCTTCATAGTGGTCAAAGTGCATTGTGTATTGACCGCGTCCCTGCGTGTTTGAACGCAATACAGTCGCATAGCCAAACATTTCCGAAAGCGGGACGAATGCCTTAATGACCTGTGCAGGGCCACGTGCTTCCATACCTTCCACACGGCCTCTTCGTGAAGTCACATCGCCCATGATGTCACCCATATACTCTTCCGGAATAACAATTTCCACTCGTTCCATTGGCTCGAGCAATACTGCCTGACATTCATTTTTAGCAGCTTTCAAGGCCATTGAACCGGCAATTTTAAATGCCATTTCGTTTGAGTCTACATCATGATAGCTTCCGTCATAAACAGTGGCTTTGAAATCAATTAATGGATAACCGGCTAATACACCATTTTCAGCTGATTCTTTAATTCCAGCTTCGACGGATGGTATATATTCACGCGGAATAACGCCACCAGTAATTTTATTCACAAATTCAAAGCCGGCACCTTCTTCGTTCGGCTCAAATTTAACCCACGCATGACCGTACTGTCCACGTCCACCTGACTGCTTGATAAATTTACCTTCCACTTCAGCGGAGGCACGGAATGTCTCACGGTATGCAACCTGTGGAGCACCGACATTTGCTTCGACTTTAAATTCGGCTTTCAAACGATTAACAATAACATCAAGGTGCAGTTCACCCATACCGGAAATGATCGTTTGACCAGTTTCCACATTTGTTTCTGTTTTGAAGGTAGGATCTTCTTCGGCGAGTTTACCTAAGGCAATCGCCATTTTATCCTGATCGGCTTTTGTTTTAGGTTCAATTGCAACAGAAATAACCGGATCAGGGAAGTCCATGGACTCCAGAACTACAAGATCTTTCTCATCACAAAGTGTATCCCCTGTCGATGTATCCTTTAATCCGACTGCGGCTGCAATTTCACCGGAATAAACCGTTTTGATTTCTTCACGCGAGTTGGCGTGCATCTGCAGAATACGACCGACACGTTCCCGCTTATCTTTAACTGAGTTCTTGACATATGAACCAGAATCCAATGTTCCGGAATATACGCGGAAGAATGTCAGCTTCCCAACGTATGGGTCAGTCATAACTTTAAACGCAAGCGCTGAAAAAGGTGCTTTATCGTCTGATGGACGGGTTGTTTCTTCCTCTGTACCCGGAACGATACCTTCGATTGGAGGTACGTCAGTCGGTGCTGGGAGGTAATCAATAACACCATCAAGGACTAATTGTACACCTTTGTTTTTGAATGCAGACCCACCGAACACCGGATAGAATTCAACATTCAGGGTCGCTGTACGAATCGCTTGTTTCAATTCATCTTCAGAGATTTCTTCTCCCTCAAGATACTTCATCATCAGGTCCTCATCAAGTTCAGCTACTGCCTCAACAAGGCTCGCACGCAACTCTTCCGCCTTATCTTTGTAATCATCCGGGATTTCACGCGCTTCAGCACGAGTACCCAAATCATCTTCGTAATAGAAGGCCTTCATCGTAATAAGATCAATGATACCTTCAAAATGATCTTCAGCACCAATTGGCAGCTGAACAGCATGTGCGTTGGCACCCAAACGTTCTTTCAGTGTATTTGTTGAATAAAGGAAGTTTGCACCGACTTTATCCATCTTGTTTATAAAAACAATTCTTGGTACACCGTATGTTGTAGCCTGACGCCATACAGTTTCGGTTTGCGGTTCCACACCCGATTGAGCATCAAGCACTGTTACCGCACCATCAAGTACACGCAAAGAACGTTCAACTTCAACAGTGAAGTCCACGTGCCCCGGTGTATCGATGATGTTTATACGATGGTTTTTCCATTGAGCAGTTGTTGCTGCGGATGTGATGGTGATTCCGCGTTCCTGCTCCTGCTCCATCCAGTCCATCTGAGATGCACCTTCATGAGTTTCACCAATTTTATGAATACGTCCTGTGTAGAAAAGAATACGCTCAGTAGTAGTGGTTTTACCTGCATCAATATGCGCCATAATACCAATATTACGCGTCTTTTCCAAGGAGAAATCTCTAGGCATGTATTCTTCTCCTTCCTGTTATTTGCTGTATTTGGTTTTTTACCAGCGATAGTGAGCAAATGCTTTGTTTGCTTCGGCCATCTTGTGTAGTTCTTCACGTTTCTTAACGGAAGCGCCGGTGTTATTGGAAGCATCCAGAATTTCATTTGCAAGACGCTCTTCCATTGTCTTCTCACCGCGCAGACGGGAATAGTTAACAATATAGCGCAAGCCTAATGCCTGTCGACGTTCCGGGCGAACTTCCATTGGCACCTGATAGTTTGAACCACCGACACGGCGAGCTCGCACTTCAAGTACCGGCATAACGTTTTTCATTGCCTGCTCAAAAACTTCCATTGCATTTTGGCCGCTTCTTTCAGCTACCAGTTCGAATGCATTATATAGAATTTTTTGTGCTTTACCTCTTTTACCATTAATCATAATCTGATTGATTAGTCGAGTTACTAACTTTGATTTATAAAGCGGATCCGGCAAGACATCGCGTTTAGGTACTGGTCCTTTACGTGGCATATGTCCCCCTCCTTTCCCTAGATTTTATCGTCCATTTATTTCTTTTTAGGCTTTTTAGTTCCGTATTTGGAACGGCCTTGCATACGTCCTTCTACTCCGGCAGTATCAAGTGCTCCGCGCACAATATGATAACGTACCCCTGGAAGGTCCTTAACACGGCCTCCACGAAGCAATACTACGCTGTGCTCCTGCAGGTTATGGCCAATTCCAGGAATGTATGCTGTTACTTCCATGTTGTTGGACAAACGAACACGTGCATATTTACGCAATGCAGAGTTCGGTTTCTTCGGTGTAAGTGTGCCGACACGGGTACAAACACCACGCTTTTGTGGTGAGTCCTGGTTTGTGAATTTCTTCTTGAAGCTGTTATACCCTCTGTTTAGTGCAGGAGAGTCATACTTCTTCGGCTTGCTCACCCGGCCTTTGCGTACCAGCTGATTAATAGTAGGCATTTTATTTTCCTCCCTTCAAGTTATAGGTTACTGCATAATACAGCGTCCACCTGTTGGCGATTTGTTGTCCCACATATCCAGGTGGTTCATCTTTTAGCAAAAAACAAAGCTTTCGCGTCAAAAAAACGCCAAAACCTTTATTGTCTTACTGCTGCTGCAGATGCTCCGACATCGATGCCGCATGCTTCCCCCAGTTTTTCCATAGAATCAACACGCTTGCAGGAAACATTCATTTCGTCAGCTAAGAGTTTTATCTTTTCTGTGATATGGTGATCAGCATCGTCAGCAATAAACACTTCGCTTACTTGACCATTTCGTATAGCTTTAAGCGTTTGTTTCGTTCCGATTATTAACTTGGATTTAACTTGAGCTACTTTTTCATAAGACATCCTCATATCCTCCAAAGCAACAAGTACAATCGGAAGCACCTTGCTTATATTACCATTCTCGTTTTTTCATGTCAACTTATAATTTATTATTTTTTTGGTGCTTCCGATTTAGCTTTACTTGTTATTGAAAATGGTTATTTCACCGTTTCAGTTTCCTCGGCTGCTTCAACATTTTCCTCTATCTCGTCTGTAGATGGTCTGATTTTACGGTAACGATTAATCCCAGTGCCGGCTGGAACCAGTTTACCGATAATAACATTCTCTTTCAGACCAAGCAGTTCATCCCGCTTTCCTTTGATTGCTGCATCTGTCAGGACACGCGTTGTTTCCTGGAATGATGCGGCCGACAGGAATGAGTCGGTCTCAAGTGATGCTTTCGTGATACCAAGCAATACCGGCTTTCCGACTGCAGGTTCTTTTCCTTCCTGCAAGACAGGTGTATTGGCATCCTTGAATTGGTGAATTTCAAGCAGCGACCCAGGCAGTACCTTCGTGTCACCCGATTCGATAACACGGATTTTACGAAGCATTTGCCGTACCATTACTTCGACGTGCTTGTCGCCAATTTCAACACCCTGCATACGGTAGACACGTTGAACTTCTTTAAGCAGATAATCCTGCACACCTTCTACACCCTGTATGCGAAGAAGTTCTTTCGGATCGATAGAACCCTCGGTCAGCGCTTCACCTGCAACCACTTCATCGCCAGGTGTAACCTTCATTCGAGCATTGTATGGAACGGCATAGGAACGTTGCTCTACATCACCCTGGACAACGATCTCCTGCTTATCTTTCACTTCTTTAATTTCATGAATGGTTCCATGAATTTCACTGATAACAGCCTGCCCTTTAGGGTTACGTGCTTCAAACAGTTCCTGAATACGCGGCAGACCTTGTGTAATATCGTCTCCCGCAACTCCACCGGTATGGAATGTACGCATTGTCAGCTGTGTACCCGGTTCGCCGATGGATTGTGCTGCAATAATTCCTACCGCTTCACCGACTTCCACTTCATCACCTGTTGCAAGGTTACGCCCGTAGCATTTCTTACAGACACCATGTTTGGTATTACATGTGAATGCCGAACGGATTGTTACCTGTTCAACGCCAGCTTCAACAACCTGTTTTGCCTGTTCTTCTGAAATAACAGTATCATATTTGACAATGACCTCGCCTGTTTCAGGATGTTTAACATCATGAAATGCAGTCCGGCCAAGCAACCGGTCAATTAATGGCTCGATAAGCTCTGTTCCCTCTGTCAACGCTGAAACGGTCAGCCCTCGATCAGTTCCACAGTCATCTTCGCGGATAATAACATCCTGTGCCACATCTACCAGTCGACGCGTCAGATAACCGGAATCTGCTGTTTTCAGTGCTGTATCAGCAAGACCTTTACGGGCACCGTGTGTGGAAATAAAGTATTCCAAAACAGTCAGTCCTTCACGGAAGCTTGATTTAATCGGCAGTTCCATGATTTCACCAGCCGGGTTGGCCATTAGACCACGCATGCCGGCAAGCTGTGTGAAGTTGGATGCGTTACCTCGGGCTCCCGAATCACTCATCATGAAGATCGGGTTTCGCGTATCAAGAGATCCCATCAGTTTTTCCTGTATTGTATCTTTCGCCTGTGACCAAATCGCAATAACCCGGTCATAGCGTTCCTCATCGGTAATCAAACCACGACGGAATTGTTTCAGTACTTTATCCACTTTTTCCTGGGCATCATCAAGAACCGTTTGTTTTTCCGCTAATACAACAATGTCAGAAACACCAACGGTCAAACCTGCCTTGGTTGAATAGCTGAAACCTAAATCCTTCATCCGGTCAAGCATTTTGGAGGTTTCACTGATTTTAAATCGTTTAAATACTTCAGCGATGATATCTCCCAGAATTCCTTTTTTGAATGGCCCGATAATTTCACGCTTTTTAATTTCTTCCCTAACGTCTATTCCCTGTTCAACAAAATATTTCTCCGGCGTCTTGATCTCCAGATTATCTTTTGTCGGTTCGTTAATATAAGGGAATGACTCAGGCAATATTTCATTGAAAACCAGTTTCCCGACAGTAGTCAGAAGCAGCTGGCTATTTTGCTTTTCAGTAAATGAGTTTTTGTTGAGACTTGATGCCTGAATGGCAACCCTTGTATGCAGATGCACATAACCATTCTGATACGACATCAGTGCCTCGTTAATATCTTTGAAAATACTGCCTTCCCCTGCTGCACTTTCCCGCTCAAGTGTCAGATAATAGTTACCAAGCACCATATCCTGTGATGGTGTAACAACCGGTTTACCATCTTTCGGGTTCAGGATGTTTTGTGCTGCCAACATGAGGATTCGCGCTTCCGCTTGTGCTTCAGCTGATAATGGCACGTGTACTGCCATCTGGTCACCGTCAAAGTCGGCATTATACGCTGTACAAACCAGTGGATGCAGCCGAATCGCGCGACCTTCCACCAGCACCGGTTCAAACGACTGAATGCCAAGCCGGTGCAGAGTTGGCGCACGGTTAAGCATCACCGGATGTTCCTTGATTACTTCTTCCAGCACATCCCATACTTCCGGATGTACTCGTTCGATTTTCCGTTTAGCTGATTTGATGTTATGCGCAAAGCCCTTTTCAACCAACTCTTTCATAATAAACGGCTTAAATAGCTCAAGCGCCATTTCTTTCGGCAGCCCGCACTGATACATTTTCAGGCTTGGTCCGACAACGATTACGGAACGACCTGAGTAGTCAACACGTTTACCAAGCAGATTCTGGCGGAAACGGCCCTGTTTACCCTTCAGCATATGCGAAAGAGATTTAAGCGGACGGTTGCCGGGTCCAGTAACCGGTCGGCCACGACGTCCGTTATCAATCAGTGCATCGACGGCTTCCTGCAGCATACGTTTTTCATTTTGAACGATGATGCTTGGTGCACCAAGATCCAACAAACGCTTCAGACGATTGTTACGGTTGATAACCCTGCGATAAAGGTCATTCAAGTCTGAAGTGGCAAAACGCCCACCGTCCAGCTGTACCATCGGACGGATTTCCGGCGGGATAACCGGTAAAACATCAAGAATCATCCAAGACGATTCATTTTCGGAATGACGGAATGCTTCCAATACTTCCAGCCGTTTAATGGCCCGTGTTCTTCGTTGACCCTGTGCAGTCTTCAGTTCTTCCTGCAGCATATCCACTTCTTTTTCCAAATCGATGTCCTGCAGAAGCTTACGGATGGCCTCGGCACCCATTTGTGCCTTAAACGACTTTCCGTACTTATCATAATAAGCCCGGTACTCTTTTTCAGATAATAGTTGCTTTTTCTCCAGTGGTGTATCTCCCGATTCTGTCACGATGTACGCTGCAAAATAAATAACTTCTTCCAACGCACGTGGTGACATATCCAGCACAAGGCCCATACGGCTCGGAATACCTTTAAAATACCAGATATGTGATACCGGAGCAGCAAGTTCTATATGACCCATGCGTTCCCGGCGAACCTTCGCCTTTGTTACTTCCACTCCACAACGATCACAGACAACGCCTTTATAACGTACACGCTTATACTTTCCGCAATGACATTCCCAGTCCTTTTGCGGCCCGAAAATCCGCTCACAGAACAGACCGTCCTTTTCCGGCTTTAGTGTACGATAGTTGATTGTTTCCGGCTTTTTGACCTCGCCGTATGACCAGGAGCGGATTTTCTCAGGTGAAGCCAAACCGATTTTCATATACTCAAAGTTATTTACATCTAGCAAGGGGCCTACCTCCCTTTTAGTGTCCGATTTTCCCAAATGCCAATAATGAAATTTATCATGATGTGCTGGCTCTTGGGTAAAGAGCCAGTCACGCTTCATTTCTAGCCTTCTTCAACTTCCAGATTCAATTTACTTGCGGCCTGTGTTTCTTCTTCCTCCAGCTCACGCATTTCAATCTCTGATTCATCACTGGAAAGCATCTTAACATCCAATCCAAGACTTTGCAGTTCCTTAATCAGTACCTTGAATGATTCCGGAACACCAGGCTCAGGAACATTGTCTCCTTTTACAATGGATTCGTAAGTTTTTACACGGCCAACAACATCATCAGACTTAACTGTTAAAATTTCCTGAAGTGTATAGGCGGCACCATATGCTTCCAATGCCCAAACTTCCATCTCACCAAAACGCTGACCGCCGAACTGTGCTTTACCGCCAAGTGGCTGCTGCGTAACCAGTGAATATGGACCGGTGGAACGTGCGTGCAATTTATCATCAACCATATGGGCAAGTTTAATCATATACGAGACGCCTACCGAAATACGGTTATCAAATGGTTCACCTGTTCTTCCATCATATAATATAGATTTGGCATCTTTAGGCATCCCCGCCTCTTCAAGGGTGTCCCAGACATCCTGTTCGTTTGCACCGTCAAATACCGGTGTTGCCACATGAAGTCCAAGCTGCCTGGCAGCCATGCCCAGGTGCAATTCAAACACCTGTCCGATATTCATTCGTGACGGCACACCCAATGGGTTGAGCATAATATCAATTGGTGTTCCATCAGGAAGGAAAGGCATATCCTCTTCCGGAAGTATCTTGGAAATTACACCTTTGTTACCGTGACGGCCGGCCATTTTGTCGCCTTCTGAAATCTTACGCTTCTGGACGATATAAGCGCGGACAAGTTGATTTACCCCCGGTGGAAGCTCATCACCGTCTTCCCGATTGAAAATTTTAACGTCAAGTACAATTCCGCCAGCTCCGTGTGGCACTTTCAGAGATGTATCACGGACTTCGCGGGCTTTTTCGCCAAAGATGGCGTGAAGCAGCCTCTCTTCTGCTGAAAGTTCGGTCACACCTTTAGGAGTTACCTTCCCTACCAAAATATCACCGTCTGATACTTCAGCACCGACACGGATTATTCCTTGTTCATCAAGGTTTTTCAGCGCATCCTCACCGACATTTGGAATATCTCTGGTAATTTCCTCAGGTCCAAGTTTAGTATCGCGTGCTTCAGATTCATATTCTTCTATATGAATCGAAGTGTACACATCGTCTTTAACCAGACGCTCACTCATGATGATTGCATCCTCGTAGTTATACCCTTCCCAGGTCATGAATCCTGTGAGAACATTTCGTCCTAAGGCTAACTCACCATCTTCCATTGAAGGACCATCCGCAAGTATTTCACCTTGTGTTACACGGTCACCCTGGCTGACAATCGGCCGTTGGTTATAGCATGTTCCCTGGTTGGAACGGATATATTTTTGCAATCGGTAACTGTCCAAATCACCTTTCACTTCTTTTCCGTCAACGTTGGATATCCGACGGACATGGACTGATTTCGCCTCCACTTTTTCGACGACACCTTCATTACGGCAAATAATCGAGGCACCGGAGTCTTTACCGGACACATATTCCATACCGGTTCCAACGATTGGTGCTTCCGGCTGCATCAATGGGACTGCCTGACGTTGCATGTTTGCACCCATCAACGCACGGTTGGAGTCATCGTTTTCCAAAAATGGAATACATGCTGTTGCAGCGGAAACAACCTGCTTTGGCGACACATCCATGTAATCCAGTTTTTCGCGCGGTACAACGGTGTTTTCCCCGCGGAAACGGGCAATAACTTCTTCATCTGAGAAGGTACCATCCTCATCCAGTTTAGCGTTGGCTTGTGCAACCACATAATTATCTTCCTCATCAGCTGTCAGATAATCAATGTCTGCAGTAACTTTGCCAGTATCCGGATCAACTTTGCGATATGGTGTTTCGATAAAACCAAATTTATTAACTTTCGCATAACTTGACAGTGAGTTAATCAATCCGATGTTCGGTCCTTCAGGCGTTTCGATTGGACACATGCGCCCATAGTGGGAATAGTGAACATCTCGCACTTCAAAACCAGCGCGCTCACGCGTCAATCCACCAGGTCCCAGAGCAGAAAGACGGCGTTTGTGTGTCAATTCCGCCAGTGGATTCGTCTGATCCATAAACTGGGACAGCTGTGAACTCCCGAAAAACTCTTTTATCGACGCAATAACCGGCCGAATATTGATTAATTGCTGCGGTGTGATACTTGAAGTATCCTGAATCGACATTCTTTCACGTACAACGCGCTCCATTCTGGATAAGCCAATACGGAATTGGTTTTGCAGCAATTCCCCGACAGAACGGAGTCTGCGGTTACCCAAATGGTCAATATCATCGGTGCCTCCAACCATATGCAGCAGGTTAAAGAAGTAACTGATAGCAGAAAGTATGTCTGCAGGCATAATGTTTTTAACATCCCAGTCAATTCCCGCATTTCCGATTACATTTAATGAACGTTCGCCGCTTGGGTCAGTTGGATCGACAATTTTTATGGATTGAAGCTCGATAGGATCCTCCAGGACACCTTCAGCAGGCTCCAATACTTTCTCTCCGATTTTATCTTCTTCTTTTTCAAGGTACGGAATAATCTTATTAAGCAACTTCCGCTCCAGCTTATCACCTTTTTGAGCCAGGACTTCTCCGGTTTCCGGATCAATTACTGGTTCGGCAAGCACCTGGTTGAACAGCCGATTTTTGATATGAAGCTTTTTATTCATTTTATACCGGCCGACATGCGCTAGGTCATATCGTTTCGGATCAAAGAAACGTGAAATTAGTAGACTTTTTGCATTCTCAACCGTTGGCGGCTCACCCGGACGAAGACGCTCGTAGATTTCAAGCAGCGCTTTTTCCGTTGTCTCGGTATTATCTTTTTCAAGTGTATTTTTAAGGTATTCATTTTCACCTAAGAGATCAATAATCTCCTGATCGGTATTGAATCCAAGCGCACGCAAAAGTACCGTTACAGGTAATTTACGAGTACGGTCAATTCTTACATATGCAACATCTTTGGCGTCTGTCTCCATTTCGAGCCAGGCTCCGCGGTTAGGAATAACGGTTGCAGTTACACCTCTTTTACCGTTTTTGTCTATCTTTTCGTTATAATAGACACTTGGTGAACGGACAAGTTGTGAAACGATGACACGTTCAGCTCCATTTATGATAAAAGTACCTGTGTCTGTCATTAACGGGAAATCACCCATGAATACTTCCTGTTCTTTCACTTCACCGGTCTCATTATTAATTAAACGCACCTTGACACGAAGCGGAGCATTATATGTCACGTCCCGGTCCTTTGATTCATCTACAGGATACTTTGGTTCTCCCAGACTATAATCGACAAACTCGAGTGAAAGGTTACCTGTAAAATCTTCAATAGGGGAAATATCCTTAAACATTTCCCTTAAACCCTCTTCCAGAAACCATTGATAAGAAGCGGTTTGAATTTCGATTAGATTTGGTAATTCCAACACCTCGCTGATACGCGCATAACTTCTGCGCTGGCGATGACGTCCATACTGAACTAGTTGACCTGCCAACTGCTTCACCCCTCAAATCATGCATTTTTTGACAGACGCTCAAGCGCCCGAAAAAAATGACTAATAATATTTATTAAAAAAACATGCTGCTGTATAACAGCTGTTTGAATCGTATTAAATTAATGATAAGAAACAACAATAGCACTTGTACTATTGCCTGATAAACACGCTGAACAAACTTGCATCCACGCAAGTATAATTCCGCGCCGTTTTTCATCGATCATTACTGTCAACTCCCACAGCAATAAATTCTTACCATGATAAAAGAACTAAATATACGTCAAAGTATAAAAACATTAGAAAACCCGGTTGTCACCAAGCCTTTGGGTAACAGCCATAGTTGCACGTAGGCAGAAGAAAAGATTTTATACTTCTTAACTACGAAAAAAGGTTATCAGAAAAAACCTTTATTTGTGTACTTTTGTGGATTCTACCATTGTCTCCTATTACCAATGATTTATACGTTCCAACTGATATGAAATTTCCTCTTGACAAAGGAACTCCCATGTTAGCATTTTATTATATTATCATACCTGTAATCTCAGGTCAAACACGAATGCTTTGTAAATATAAAGACAACACTACTGTTTTACCGAAACGAACAGAAAATAACCTTTGCTCTTTGCGATAACCTCCACATTGCCAAATAAGGACTCCAATTTCGCCTTAGCTGACGGAGCGCCCTGCTTTTTCTGAATAACAACCCAAAGGCGCCCGCCTTTCAGCAATGAAGCATGGCTATCCTCAAACATGGAATGAACGATTGTTTTGCCGGCTCTTATCGGAGGATTTGTTACAATTGCAGCAAACCTCCAGCCTTCCAAATTCGCCAGCCGATCACTTTGAACAATTTCAATATTGGAAACGTGATTCACTGCGGCATTTTCTTCTGCCAATAATACGGCTCGTTCGTTGACATCAGCAAGAACAACCCGTCTGTCCCTGAAATTGTCAGCCATCGAAATACCTATCGGACCGTATCCGCAGCCAAGATCGAGAAAATCTCCCATTATCGGCGGAGCTTTAAAATTCTCTGCAAGGAGCCGCGAGCCAAAGTCGACTTCGTTTTTCGAGAAAACGCCGTAGTCGCTTAAAAAAGTATATTCCCTGCCCCGCAGAGAATAGCGCCATTTCTTTGGTGAACTTTTGGATTGAGGTTTTTTTGAAAAGTAATGCTCTGACATTCCAGCACCTACTTTACTGTGTATAGTTGGAGAAAAAACACATATAGAGCCCGCCGTTAACCGACGAGCTCTTTATATTAAACTGCAATTACTTAAGTTCTACAGATGCGCCAACTTCTTCAAGCTGACCTTTGATTTCTTCAGCTTCATCTTTAGAAATACCTTCTTTAACTGCTTTAGGAGCGTTATCTACAACGTCTTTAGCGTCTTTCAGGCCAAGACCTGTGATTTCGCGAACTGCTTTAACAACTTTGATTTTAGAATCCCCTGCGCTTTCAAGCACAACGTCAAATTCTGTTTGTTCTTCAGCAGCTTCACCGCCGCCGCCACCGCCAGCAACAGCAACCGGTGCTGCAGCAGTTACTCCAAATTCCTCTTCAATTGCTTTTACAAGATCGTTTAATTCCAATACAGACATTTCTTTAATCGTATCAATGATTTGTTCTTTAGTCATGATTTTGTTCCTCCATTTTCATTTAAGTTTTTATATCCGATATACAAAACGGCTTTACGCGCCTTGTTCTTCTTTTTGATCTGCAACAGATTTTGCTGCATAAGCAAAGTTTCGAACTGGAGCCTGCAATACACTAAGCAGCATTGAAACCATGCCGTCGTAGTTTGGCAGGTCGCCAAGCTCATTAATCTGATCCAGCGTCGCAATTTCACCCTCAATTACGCCGCCTTTAATTTCAAGTGCATCATGTTCCTTTGAAAAACCTTTCAAAATCTTAGCCGGTGCAATCACATCATCATTACTGAAAGCAATAGCAGTCGGACCAACCAGGTTTTCGGAAAGGTCTCCCAATTCAACAGAATCCACCGCACGGCGTGTCATTGAGTTTTTGTAAACCTTAAATTCAACGCCTGCTTCACGCAATTGTTGACGCAACTCAGTGACCTCAGCCACATCAAGACCGCGGTAATCGACCAGCAATGTTGACTGACTGTCACGGAATTTGCCGGCAATTTCCTGTACGAGTTGTTGTTTTTGTTCAATGATTTTACTGTTGGACATTCTTCCACCTCCTGTATTCACATTCATCATACCGGACACATCAGAGTAACTGGCGCAGAAGCCAGGCTCCAACGTCGAAAGCAAAGCCCCCATGCAGACATGGGGGCTTTTAGGTACACGCGAAAACCATATGTTTACTCGTGCATTTATAAAACACCTCGGCGGGATATTAAGCGATCTCTCGCACCTGCTGTCTGCGGTACAACGTATTCAATTTATAACGAGAATCAGTATACCTGAATATCCATTGGTTGTCAACCATTAATTAGCGGCGGTAACCGGAAGCATCTACTTTGATTCCGGGCCCCATTGTTGACGTAATGGAAGCATTCTTCATATATAAACCCTTTGAAGCTTGTGGTTTTACTTTCATGAGTGTTTCGGCCATCGCATCAAAGTTTTCGGCCAGTTTCTCATTATCAAATGAAATTTTACCGATTGGCACGTGGATATTGGCAGATTTATCTACACGGTATTCCACTTTACCTGCTTTGATATCTTGAACGGCTTTTTCCACTTCGAATGTTACTGTGCCTGTTTTCGGGTTAGGCATTAAACCTTTTGGTCCAAGTACACGGCCAAGCTTACCAACTTCAGCCATCATATCCGGCGTCGCAACAATCACATCAAAGTCGAACCATCCCTGGTTGATTTTGTTGATAAGATCCTGCTCGCCAACATAGTCTGCACCGGCAGCTTCCGCTTCGTTTGCTTTGTCGCCTTTTGCAAATACAAGCACGCGCTGTGTTTTACCTGTTCCATGCGGTAAAACCATTGCTCCGCGAATTTGCTGATCTGCTTTCTTTGGGTCAACTCCCAAACGAAAAGCAGCTTCAACCGTTTCGTCAAAATTTGCTTTTGCAGTTTCTTTCAATAAAGCAACTGCTTCTTGCAATTCATATGATTTTGAACGATCAACAAGTTTTGAAACTTCCTGATACCTTTTACTCTTTTTAGCCATTTTGTTTCCTCCTCAGGTTGTGGTTTTAGCGGTAAGACCTCCCACGTATAAAAGCACCCGCTTACGTTGACGCTTTTATAACTAGTGAAAAGGCTGCAGCAGACAGTGCTCACATTCACAGCCATTTCTTCAGTCCTTCAGTATTAGTCTTCAATCGTAATACCCATGCTGCGTGCAGTTCCTTCAACCATACGCATTGCAGCATCCAAATCAGCCGCGTTTAAGTCAGGCATTTTTGTTTCCGCAATTTCCTGAACTTTGTCACGCTTGACGGAAGCTACTTTATTACGGTTTGGTTCACCTGAAGCAGTATCAATTCCGGCTGCCTTTTTAAGCAACACTGCAGCAGGCGGAGTTTTTGTAATAAATGTAAATGAACGGTCTTCAAACACCGTAATTTCAACCGGAATAATCATACCAGCTTGATCTTGCGTACGTGCGTTAAATTCCTTACAGAATCCCATGATGTTCACACCTGCTTGACCCAATGCCGGTCCTACTGGCGGTGCTGGATTTGCTTTACCAGCCGGGATCTGCAATTTAACCAACTTGATTACTTTTTTAGCCACGAGACACACCTCCTTAAAGTCCGTGATGTGGTAATAGGGATGACCCCTCCCACTCATTATTAGCCATTTCCCCCGAAAGTTCGGAGACATAAATAACAAAAGAATTTTAGCATGTATTGATAAAATATGCAAGGTTTTGCTGTGAATTCAGTGTTTTAAAGTATAACATATATTCTCTTAGGACTCTCAGGCCATGTTTGAGGTTTGCATACACAGCAACGTTTCCTACAATTTTTCAATCTGCGAAAAATCAAGTTCAACCGGGGTTTCACGGCCAAACATATTAACATGAACCTTAATTTTCTGCTTGTCAACATCAATATGTTCGATTGTCCCGGTGAAATTAGCAAACGGTCCATCGGTAACCGTGACGTTTTCTTTCAGTTCAAAATCGATTTGTGTGGCCGGCTCGGCAACGCCCATGCGCTTCAGTACTGCGTCTGCTTCATCTGGCAGCAGCGGAGTCGGTTTGGACCCATGTCCGCTTGAACCAACAAACCCGGTAACACCTGGTGTGTTGCGCACTACATACCATGAGTCATCGGTCATCACCATTTCCGCCAGTACGTAGCCGGGAAAGAATTTCTTTTTTACAGTCTTTTTCTTTCCATTTTTAATTTCAGTCTCTTCTTCTTCAGGGACAATAACGCGAAAGATTTTATCTTCCATCCCCATCGTATCCACACGTTTCTCCAAATTCGTTTTTACTTTGTTCTCATACCCGGAATACGTATGAATTGCATACCAGTTCTTTTCCATTTAGACAGGACAAACAGGTTGTCCTTCCCTCCCTTTTGATTAATTTATTGAGTGCCACAATACGCAAAACCGAACGTGCATCCAGCACAAATCAGATGTTTTTGCTTTTTTGAGACGGATTTTCTGGGCAATATTAAAAAACCCGTTAACCCGGGTTTTTAACGAACGATTATTTATTTTCCATTATAGCATATTTACAGGGCTATTATTCAAAATAAATTCAAAATCTGTGTTATACCAAGATCGATAAGTGCAAAAAATATAGCTACAAATGCAACGGTGGAAATAACAGTTATTGTATAGCTTGTCAGTTCACGGCCTTTGGGCCAGCTGACTTTTTTCATTTCCCTTGATACGTTTTTAAAAAACTTAATCAGATTCATTCCTGTACCCCCAAATTCTCCCCGAAACAAAGCTATTTTGTTTCGCGATGCAAGGTATGCTTCCCGCACGTCCTGCAAAATTTGCGAACTTCCAATCGTTCCGGCTGTGAAGCTGCATTTTTATGTGTTGTATAATTTCTGCCTGAACAAATGGAACAAGCCAAAACAACTTTCTTATTCATTAAATCACCCCATTAAAGGGTTTTCACTTATATAAATGTAGCATGGTTAGTATATTGTGTCAATGGAATGTCAAATCGTGACTTCATTTGTCTCAATCAGTTGTTCCAGTTTACGTTTAACGCGTTGAAGTGCGTTATCAATGGATTTTTCATGACGATTTAATTCAACAGAAATCTCCTGGTAGGTTTGTCCATCCAAATATAAATGCAGTACTTTCTTTTCCAACTCGCTTAATAATTCAGATAATTTTCCTTCCATATGTCCCATGTTCTCCCGATTTACGAGCAAATCCTGCGGGTCAATGGATTTTGATCCGGCGATTACATCCAGCAGCGTCCGGTCGGATTCTTCATCAAATATTGGCTTGTCCAGTGAAACATATGAATTAAGTGGAATGTGTTTTTGTCTTGTAGCAGTTTTGATGGCGGTAATAATCTGTCGGGTGACACATAGTTCAGCAAAGGCCCTGAAAGATGAGAGCTTGTCCCCGTCAAAGTCACGAATTGCTTTATACAGCCCTATCATCCCCTCCTGAACAATGTCCTCCTGATCAGCACCAATGATGAAGTAGGTTCTGGATTTTGCACGTACAAAACTTAAGTATTTGGTTATCAGAAAATCAAGCGCCTGACTATTTCCATGATGAATCAACCGAATAACCTCATCATCACCAAGCATTTGCAAACTCTGACTATTTGACTCTATTAGCTTGACACTCACCAAGAATGACCTCCCGACTAATGCTGTCAACATAAACGTATTATACAGTAAGCGCTTCATTATCGTCAATATGCCCCTGCAAAAGGGGGAAGTGAATTGGCTGAAAAAATCAGTTTTAGTCGGCCTCCCTCTACTGACAAGATAGTGAATCACTAGTTTCCACGCCTCCATTTTTCAAACTTTTCCCGTACCTCCTTTTTCAGTGGTATTTTAATATGCGGGCGATCCTTGCTATGTTCATCTATCCTTATCTCTATTTCTCTTTCGATATCCTTCAATTCAATAAATAATTCCCGTGCTGACTTTCGCAGTGCTCCACGACCGAATATGGTCCGTTGTTCCGCAAAGTCCGAGGTAGCAACATACACCTGGTTCTGAACATTTTTCAGCTCTTTAACAAGCTTCTCAATGCATTCATCAGCGGTTTCGTTCTCACGGGTGAAAATGATTTCAATTTTGTACGATTCCCATTTGCTCTCAATCCCTTTTACATAATAGGCATCAAAAACAACAATCACTCTGGCACCAGAGTATGCCTGGTAATCCGCGAGCAATTCAATTAAACGGTCGCGTGCCTGGCCGATATCCTTTTCCTTCAGTCTTTTCAGTTCCTCCCAGTCGCCAATAATATTATAGCCGTCCACAACTACAATATTTTTCATGATCCATTACCTGCCGGAAACCTTCTACGATACACTTCATATAATAAAAGACTGCATGCCACGGACGCATTCAGGGAGGATACATGTCCACGCATTGGAAGGCTTACCGTCCAGTCGCACGATTCCTTAACAAGCCGGCTTATTCCTTTTCCTTCATTTCCGACAACCAATGCAACCGGCAAGTGACCATCCAGCATACGGTAATCCTGCGTTCCTTCCGCCTCGGTGCCAACTACCCAAATATTATTCTTTTTCAACTCCTTAATCGTGGCGGCAATATTGGTAACACGGGTGACAGGAATATGTTCCAGCGCTCCTGCAGCAGTTTTTGCAACGGTTGCAGTCAGACCAACCGACCGTCGTTTCGGAATAATAACCCCGTGTGCCCCGGTGGCATCAGCAGTGCGTAAAATGGATCCCAAATTGTGCGGGTCTTCCAGTTCGTCCAAAATGATGAAGAAAGCTGCCTCTCCCTTTTCGTCTGCCCTTTGGTATAAGTCTTCCAACGAGGCATATTGATAGGAGGCAACATATGCGGCCACACCCTGATGATTCCCGTCCGCAAGCTGGTCCAATTTATTTTTGGGAACCTTCTGTACGATGGTACCCGCTTCTTTACTGAGCTGCTGCAGTCTGCTGAAAGCCTGATTATTTATTTGTTTTGATACCATGACTTTGTTCACCGATCTGCCAGATTGCAATGCTTCGATGACCGGATTTTTACCGATAATTAATTCCTGATCCATTTTAGTCGTTCCTCCCTTCTGCAAACTGTATCGCCCATTCTGTAAGTTCTTTCAAACGGGTTTCATTATCCAGTAGATAGTGGTATCCGATTAATGCCTCAAATGCCGTGCTGTAGCGATACGTCTGTACATCAGTGTTCTTTGGAATGGTTCCTGACTTGGCATTTCGTCCTCTGGATACCACTTTTTCTTCTTCTTCTGACAGAGAATTGTGTTCCAGCCAGTGCAGAATGACAGCTGCCTGTGCCTTGGCTGAGACGAAAGTGATTGCCGAACGGTGCAGCTGATTAGGTTTTACTTTACCAGACCGTAATAAATGCTCCCGAACGTGCACCTCATAGATTGCATCACCCATATAAGCCAAGGCCAGACTCTTCATTTGTTTCACATCAAGACTCATTGCCGCCTCTTTTCCACCTTGTTCCCTGTGGCGTATCTTCCAGAATAATACCCTGGTCTTTTAGCTGATCTCTTATTTCATCTGCCCGGCCGAAGTCACGATTTCTTCTCGCTTCTTCACGTTCCTGAAGCAGCCCTTCAACATCGTCATCAAGCAGCTCTTCCGTCTCGGAAATCGTAATCCCCAATACATCAAGCTGTTCGTCAATCCTGTTGCGAAATGCATCAATAACCTGTTCTGAAGTATGCTCTCCCTGCAAATAAACATTGGCCTCTTTTGTTACATCAAACAAAACTGAAATCGCATTTGCCGTATTGAAATCATCGTCCATCGCTTTTTCAAATTGCGCTTTCAGCCCGCTGATTTTCTCCAGCCATTTATCTGCATCCTTATCCATATTCATGCTTGATTCTTTGCGATGGCCCAGGTTAAAATAAGCCGTCTCAATCCGGCCAAGACTATTTTTTGCACCTTCCAGCAATTCTTCGGTGAAATTTATAGGGTTGTGATAATGTACGCTCAGCATGAAGAACCGGACCGCTTTCGGATCGTGCTGCCGGATGATATCACGTGTCAGCACGAAATTGCCGAGTGATTTGGACATTTTTTCATTATCAATATTTATATACCCATTATGCATCCAGTAATTGGCAAACGGCCTTCCTGTCATCGCTTCCGATTGCGCTATTTCATTTTCGTGGTGCGGAAATGTCAAATCCTGTCCTCCAGCATGAATATCAATGGTTTCTCCGAGATATTTTTTGGCCATGGCGGAGCATTCAATGTGCCAGCCAGGGCGGCCTTGCCCCCACGGTGAGTCCCAGGCGATTTCATTTTCCTTGGCCTTTTTCCACAGTGCAAAGTCAAGTGGATCTTCCTTTTGTTCTCCAACCTGAATCCGTGCACCTGAACGCAATTCATTAATCGACTGGTGTGATAATTTTCCGTATCCGTCAAAGGAGCGGGGCTTAAAATAAACATCCCCATTAACTTCATACGCATGACCTTTTTCAATCAACGATGTGATGAATGTCAAAATATCATCCATTGTTTCCGTTACACGCGGATTATACGTAGCTTCTTTGACACCCAAGGCGCCAATATCCTCCAAATATGCATCAATAAAACGATTAGCCACATCCGGCACCTCATCACCAAGTTCATTGGCTGCTTTAATGATTTTGTCATCAACATCCGTAAAGTTTAATACATAGTCCACATCATAGCCCTTATACTCCAGATACCTTCTGACCGTGTCAAACACGATCGCCGGCCGGGCGTTCCCAATATGAATATAATTGTATACGGTTGGACCGCATACATACATGCTTACTTTTCCTTCTTCAAGCGGCTGAAACGTTTCTTTCTCACGTGTTAACGTATTATAAATGGTTATCGGCATGTATTTTCCCTTCCTTCAGTTCAGCAATTTCTTTTTTCAATTCATCGATTTCTTTTTGCAGGTGATCACACCGGTCTGAAACAGGATCTGGCAATTTGTGATGATCCAGGTTTTTCCGTACCTTCTCACCATTCTGGACGACAATACGCCCCGGTACACCAACAACAGTTGAATGATCCGGCACATCCTTCAATACAACGGATCCGCCGCCTACTTTGGAGCTTTCTCCAATTGTAATAGAGCCCAATATTTTTGCGCCGGTTGATATCATCGCATTGTTCTTTATGGTAGGATGACGCTTTCCCTTTTCTTTGCCGGTGCCTCCCAGCGTGACTCCCTGAAATACAGTTACATTATCACCAATCTCACACGTTTCCCCAATAACAACACCCATGCCATGATCGATAAAAAACCTTCGTCCGATCACCGCACCCGGATGAATCTCAATTCCAGTGAAAAATCTGCTTATTTGTGAAATGGCACGGGCAATAAAAAACAGCCGTCGATTAAAGAAAAAATGAGCGATTCGATGAGTCCAGATAGCATGTAACCCAGAATAAGTAAGGCATACTTCAAAATAAGTCCGTGCGGCCGGATCCTGTTCAAACACTACATCCATATCCTCTTTTAATCTTTTGAAAAACCCCATGACGGTATCCTCCTCTTGATTAGACGTTAGAAAAAGCGCCCCTGTGTATGCACTACACAGAGACGCTTTGGCGCGGTTCCACTCTGTTTGAAGAAATTAAACTTCTCCCAACTTGTTCCCTGATAACGGCAGGGAGCCGCCAGTTACGGGCTCAAAGGTGCATTTCGAAAATATTGCTTAAAATCACTCACAGCCTAGGTGATTCTCTCTGGATAAGCGAATTATTTTCTACTTCTCCTTTTCAACGCTCCATATTGTATTATTACTATATTACACTTTACTGCTGTTGTGAATTATTTAAGCTCCAAGCTTTTTCAACAGGGCATCCAGCCGTTTTAAAATAACGTCTTTTCCAAGCAGTTCGATTGCCAATGGAAGCTCCGGACCATGCGTTTGGCCGGTTGTTGCCACACGAATCGGCATAAACAGCTTTTTGCCGCGATGACCGGTTTCCTTTTGTGTTGCCTTTATTTCTGCTTTAATCGCATCTTTGTTAAAGTCATCCAGATGAATCAGTTTATCGGCAAACACCTGCAGCACTTCCGGAACCTGTTCTTCATTCAGTACATTCATGGCATCTTCATCATAATGGATGGAATCCTGGAAGAACAGTTCAGTCAATTCGACAATTTCCGCACCGTAACGCAACTGTTCTTTATACAGGGCAATCACATTTTCCGCCCATTCTTTTGTCTGTTCATCCATATTTTCCGGCAATTTGCCTGCTTTGATCAGATGCGGCATCGCCAAACCAACCATGCGTTCAGTATCAGCAGCTTTAATATATTCGTTGTTCATCCACTTCAGTTTATTTTTATCAAAAATTGCTGCTGACGTGGATAGACGTTCCGGATCAAATATCTCAATCAGCTTGTCCTGGCTGAAAATCTCTTCTTCGCCAACTGGTGACCAGCCCAGCAGTGTAATGAAATTGAATAGTGCCTCAGGTAAATACCCCAAGTCTCTGTACTGTTCAATAAATTGCAGAATATGCTCATCCCGCTTACTCAGCTTTTTGCGTTCTTCGTTCAGAATCAGGGTCATGTGGCCGAAAGATGGTGCTTCCCATCCGAAAGCATCATAAATCATCATTTGTTTCGGTGTGTTGGAAATATGCTCCTCACCGCGCAGCACATGCGTAATTTCCATCAGATGATCATCAATGGAAACCGCAAAATTGTATGTCGGTGTACCATTCTTCTTCACAATTACCCAGTCTCCGAAATCACTTGATTCAAACGTAATATCCCCGCGGACAATATCGTTAAACGTGTATGACTTATTTTCAGGCACGCGAATCCGGATACTTGGTTTACGGCCTTCCGCTTCAAATTGCGCAATCTGCTCCTCAGTCAAGTTTCTGTGTGCACCGGAATACTTTGGAACTTCCCCTCTTGCACGCTGTTCCTCACGTTCTTTCTCCAGCTCATCCTCCGTCATGTAACACTTATAGGCATGGCCTCTCTCCAGCAACTCATCAACATATTGCTGATAGATATCGAGCCGTTCCATCTGGCGGTATGGTCCGTACGACCCGCCAAGATCAGCACCTTCATCCCATTCAATTCCAAGCCATTTTAAATATTTAAGCTGACTTTCCTCTCCGCCGGCTATATTGCGTTTCGCATCCGTATCCTCAATACGAATAATAAATTTGCCATCAAAATGTTTCGCATATAAATAATTAAACAGTGCTGTACGCGCATTCCCTATATGCAAATTACCTGTCGGGCTTGGCGCATACCGAACACGAACCTGATCAGTCATAAAGGTTCTCCTTTCTATTGAAACCTGGTTAATCATGGATTACTATTTTTTCATATACAGGAAAAGTGATAACACAATAGGTTATCACTTTTCCACCCTCTATAAGTTATACCTTTTTTAGAGTGCTTTTTCAAGTAATTTTGGTTTTGCAAAAATCATACGGCCAGCTGAGGTCTGCAGTACACTGGTAATAAGAACTTCAATTGTTTTTCCGATATATTCGCGCCCTTCTTCCACGACAATCATCGTGCCATCATCCAGGTATGCAACACCCTGATTCTGTTCTTTACCATCTTTAATTACTTGCACGACCAGCTCTTCACCAGGCAGTACAACCGGCTTGACCGCATTGGCAAGATCATTAATGTTCAGTACACTAACACCTTGAAGATCACATACCTTATTCAGGTTAAAGTCGTTCGTTACAACGATTCCGTCAATGACCTTTGCCAATTTAATCAATTTACTGTCCACTTCATGAATTTCTTCAAAATCACCTTCGTAAATTTCAACCTTCACCGGCAATTCTTTTTGAATTCGATTCAGAATATCCAAGCCTCGGCGCCCGCGATTCCGTTTCAGCACATCAGACGAATCAGCAATATGCTGCAGTTCACCAAGGACAAACTGCGGAATAACAATTGTACCTTCTAAAAAGTTAGTCTGACAGATGTCCGCGATTCTTCCGTCAATAATAACACTTGTATCGAGAATCTTAGCTTTTGGCTGATGTTCCTGCTGTGCAGGTTCAGGCTCAGGATCCGATCCTCTTCGCTTATCCCGTTCTTTCCGATTGATGTTAAGCAGGTTAACAAACTCTTCTCTGCGTCTGAAACCGACCTGAAAACCAAAATAACCTAGTAAAATAGTTAAAAATAGCGGTAAAAGCTGTGAAACAATTTTAATGTTGATATCCTGAAGCGTAATATTGATCAAATAGGCAATCACAAGACCGACAATCAGCCCGATACTTCCAAAAAACAAATCCGCCGCCGGCACTTTAATAAGTGCGTCCTCAATCCATCTTAAAAACCCTACGATATAATCCGCAAGCCAGTATGAAAGAAGAAATAAGATAATTGCGCCTATAACTGTACCTAAATAAGGCGACGCTACCCAGCCGGCATTCGTAAAGTCAAGCAACTTAACAATTTCCGGCAAATATAAATATCCAATGGTTCCTCCGGTAATGATAAAAAATAAATATACTATTTTTTTCAGCACCACCATCACCTCCTGTCTATTATTATTGCCCTTATCAATAAAAATAATTCCTAAAATAACTATATGAAAGTGTAAAAAAATTACAATATCAATTAAAGAATAGCATAAATGATAATTAACAGTCAATCTAATAAACAAAAAATTTTAACACAGTCGACAAAAAATGTCAAATTATTATTTTGCCAATTTAGCGTTCAAGACCAACATCCAAGGCCTCCTGTACCGTGTTGACTCCGATTACCTGAACCGAATCCGGCACTGACCATCCGCCAAGGTTTCTGTTCGGGCAAATGACCCGTTTGAACCCAAGTTTGGCAGCTTCCTGAACCCGTTGTTCAATTCGTGCAACACGCCTTACTTCACCGGTCAACCCTACTTCCCCGACAAAAATATCTTCCGGCTTTGTCGGCTGATCACGGAAACTTGACGCAATACTAACTGCAACAGCCAGATCGATCGCCGGTTCATCCAGTTTTACACCACCAGCAACTTTAATATAAGCATCCTGATTCTGCAGCATCAGTCCAACTCGTTTTTCCAGCACTGCCATCAGCAGTGGAATACGGTTTGTATCAATTCCCGTCGCCATTCTTCTTGGGTTGCCGAAACTGGTCGGTGAAATTAATGCCTGAATTTCCACCAGAACCGGTCTTGTCCCTTCCATGGATGCCACAACTGTTGAACCGGCAGCACCCTGCGACCGTTCTTCCAGGAAAATTTCGGATGGATTCATAACTTCCCGCAAGCCTTCTTCCTTCATCTCAAAAATACCCATTTCATGTGTACTGCCAAATCGGTTCTTGACGCCGCGCAAAATACGATAAACATGGTGGCGTTCGCCTTCAAAGTACAGTACCGCATCCACCATATGTTCCAACAGCCTTGGCCCGGCAATTGCCCCCTCTTTCGTAACATGCCCCACAATAAAAATAGGAATACCGTGCCCTTTGGCTATTTTCATCAATTCGCCCGTACATTCACGAACCTGTGAGACACTGCCTGGAGCGCTGGCTACTTCTTCACGAAAAATCGTCTGAATCGAATCAATAACAACAAATGATGGCTTTATCTGATTAATCTGGTTCGCTATATCCAACATGTTCGTTTCCGCAAGTACATATAACAAATCCGATTTAACCCCAAGTCTATCTGCACGAAGCTTTGTCTGGCGCGTTGATTCTTCACCTGATATATACAACACCGGCAATTGTTTATCAGCAAGCTGGGATGAAATCTGTAAAAGCAGGGTTGATTTGCCGATGCCGGGATCGCCCCCGATTAACGCGAGTGAACCCGGAACAATCCCGCCACCGAGAACACGATTGAATTCCTTCATCGACGTCGTGATTCGGGGCTCCTCCTCCGTTTCAATCGCCGTGATGCTTTCCGGCTTACGGGTAGCATTATTGTTTCCGCCAAGTGTTTGTCCGCTTCGCATTGTCGATGCTTCTATTTCTTCAACTAGTGTGTTCCAGTTACCACATCCGGGACATTTCCCCATCCATTTTGCGGATTCATATCCACAATCCTGACACACATATTTCGTTTTACGTTTGGCCAAGTTCATCCAACCTTTCCCTGTATCTATCATTATATACGATTTACCTGATATGAAGGTTACGGATTTCTATCATTTTCATAGTATAAATTACATATTTATGCCACATCGCCGATATGGTGCATCTTTTAAGGTTTTTCACTATTACACCGCCCGAAAATCTGGACGGTGCAAATGTGAAATTAAATTATCTTTTCACCGCCAAACAATAATTCACATTATCAAACGCCGTCATTTGATGTTGCGGATAAGCCTCGTTATATTTTTTGAAAAAACGCTCCGTAATTTCATCCGGCGTCAAATGTTCATAAATCAAGAATGAGTTATCGGCTAAAAGCTTTTCCATCTCCAGATACGAATAACTAGCGTACATTTTTTCGTTCGCTGCCTCCGCAATCGCCACTTGTTTTTTGGTTCGTTCACCAGCGTTTTCTGTATAGGTATTCTCATCAGGATAGTCGAAAATAACACTGCTGCCTTTTGGTATATACTTCGATAACACTTGAACGACTCCACTAAAATTTTCTTTGGACAAATAGTAACTGATCCCCAACAAACTGCAAAAACTGTTTTTGTTTTGATCAAATGCCTTACAATCAAACAAACGACTCTGCCAATAGTCTTTTTCAAAATCCACAGCTACATAGTGTAAGTTTGCAGGCCTTTGCTCAGCTATATCATGAACGCGTTTTTGCTTGTCCGCAATCATATCCGGATGGTCTAACTCAAAAACTTCGATATTTTCTGCCCAGTCAGGTTGACGATAGGCAAACGTATCGTATCCCGCAGCAAAAATTAAATATTGCTCTGCACCAATTTTCACGGCATTTTCAAGCATCTCTTCAGAAAATGCAGCCCTCCCAAGTGGAGAAGGAGATAATTGATTATCTACGACCCACTGTAAAGCTTTATCTTCTGTTCCATCAAAAGACGGATTAAAGAAATCAATGCCTTTGGACATATAGCCAGCAATTTGATTGTATTCTTGCCTTGTTAAAACTTCCTTAGCTAAATAATCATCAAATATTTTTATTTCTTTTTGCTTAGAATGATGCGCTCGAGCAAAGGCACTTACAAGTGCAGTCATACTTTTTTGTTCCATATTTTCATCACCTCTATTACTTAATACACCCTTTACAGGTGCATAACAAGGCTTGAATTTTTATCCATTTTGTGGTAATGTAAAATAAGAGATAAAATAAAATTTTGTAACAGCAAACCAAATTTAACCCCGCTGAAAAGTAAGAATTAAGACACTCCAATCCACCAACAGTTTAAAATTAGTATTTTTAATTAAATAAACCTCTATCAATTAAATTTGCAGTTACTGGCTTTCGCCCAATTTCACGTGACCACACAGACAATTGACCGATATGATGGATTTCATGGGCAATGACATGACGCATGATTTCGCCGTATCGAAAGCTGAACGTCTCACCATTGAAATCAGTTTCGATAAGTTTCCGATATTCCATTTCGCTTGTCCAGGATCGTACAAAAGGCTCTATTTCTATATTCAACATCCACAATGTGAAAAAGCGTGTACATAATACTCCCAATTCCACCTATCCGTTTTTTTAATAATTCTTCTTCCGGTAGTGCTTCACACCATGTAAACCAGTCATCACGAACTTGCCAATTATATTCAAATAATTTCAGCATAACAAACTACCTCCATCGAATTTTAATACATTGGTCTTATAATATGTTCGACAATGAATCCTTTAAATCCTGTTAAATGGCTTTTACCATTTATAAATTCCTTCCAACAGCAGCAATATTTATGAAAAGAGCCTACATTAAAAAAATAAAAGCTGGTTGAATTGTTTCTTCCAGCTTTCATAAGGGGTTTACAACTATAAAGGTATTGTTGCTGCACACCCGCAGCGGCCGTACACTTTGCTTTGAGCATGAATGTTAGTGCAAGCGAAGTGTAATCAGGCCGCGGGATTTGCAGCAGCAATTCCTATGATAAAATCATAAAATCTCCCTTGTTCGTTAATCCTATTTTCACTTTTTCACCTTTGGAAATGGTTTCTTTGAGTAACTCCTCCGACAGCAAATCCTCAATATTTTTCTGAATCGACCTGCGCAACGGCCGGGCACCGTATTCCGGATCAAACCCTTCATTGGCAATCTTATCAACCGCTTTGTCTGTCAGGGTGAATTCAATCTCCTGCTCCTTCAAGCGGCTTTGCAATTGCTTAATCATCAAGGAAACAATATCTTTCATATGTTTCCGTTCCAATGAGTGGAATACAATTGTTTCATCAATACGGTTCAGGAACTCCGGACGGAATGCTTTTTTCAATTCATCCGTAACTTTGGTTTTCATATTTTTGTAATCCATATTTTCATCACCCAGATTAAAGCCGACATATTTATTCCGCTTCAGCTCATTGGCACCGACATTGGACGTCATAATCAGGACGGTATTGCGGAAATCAACCACACGCCCCTTGGAATCGGTCAGACGGCCGTCTTCCAGAACTTGTAATAAAATATTAAACACTTCAGGGTGTGCCTTTTCAACCTCATCCAGTAATACGACGGAATAAGGTTTTCTCCGCACTTTTTCGGTAAGCTGCCCGCCTTCATCATAGCCAACATAACCTGGAGGCGAACCAACTAAACGTGAAGTCGAGTGTTTTTCCATGTATTCGGACATATCAATTCGAATCATTGCCTCCTCATCGGAAAACATCGCTTCCGCTAATGCTCTGGCAAGCTCGGTTTTCCCGACACCGGTAGGCCCGAGAAAAATAAATGAACCAATCGGACGTTTTGGATCCTTCAAACCTGCACGAGCACGACGAATCGCTTTGGCAACAGCATCAACTGCTTCTTCCTGGCCAATCACACGGTTATGCAACGTATCTTCCAAATTCAGGAGACGCTCACTCTCTTCTTTCGTTAACTGGGAAACTGGGACACCAGTCCAAACAGATACAACTGTGGCGATATCTTCTACAGTCACTTCAGACGTTTCCTGTCCCTGTTTTTCCTTCCATTCATTTTTCGTTTCCTCAACTTCCTCACGCAGTCGCTGTTCGGAATCTCTTAATGATGCCGCTTTTTCAAACTCCTGGCTCTGAACGGCCGAATCTTTTTCCTTTCTGACTTCTTCCAGCTTCTCCTCCAGTTCCTTCAGATTCGGCGGAATGGTGTAGGAACGCAAACGAACCTTGGACCCCGCCTCATCGATTAAATCGATTGCCTTATCCGGTAAGAAACGATCGGTGATGTACCGATCAGATAAGTTCGCAGCTGCTTCAACTGCATCATCCGTAATCGTTACTCTGTGATGTGCTTCATAACGGTCACGCAGTCCTTTCAGAATCTGAACGGTTTCGTCCAATGATGGTTCATCCACCTGAATCGGTTGAAAACGGCGCTCTAATGCTGCGTCTTTTTCAATGTACTTACGATATTCATCGAGTGTAGTCGCCCCGATACACTGCAATTCACCACGGGATAATGCCGGTTTCAGTATGTTGGATGCATCAATTGCTCCTTCTGCACCACCTGCTCCAATCAGCGTATGCAGTTCATCAATAAACAGAATAATATTACCGGCCTGACGGATTTCCTCCATCACTTTTTTCAGACGATCCTCGAACTCGCCGCGGTATTTTGTACCGGCTACAACAGTCCCCATATCAAGGGTCATTACACGTTTATCACGTAAAATTTCCGGGATTTCATTATTGACAATCTGCTGAGCTAACCCTTCAGCCACTGCCGTTTTACCAACACCAGGCTCCCCAATAAGCACCGGGTTATTTTTTGTACGACGGCTCAGCACTTGAATAACACGTTCGATTTCCTTGCTGCGGCCAATAACCGGATCGATATTTCCTTCTTTTGCACTTACCGTTAAATCTCTGGCAAGAGAGTCCAATGTGGGAGTGTTCGCATTCGATGTCTGCGCTGCACGACCCTGGCGACCAGCCTGTGACTCATTACTTCCCAGGAGCTGCAGCACCTGCTGACGCGCTTTATTCAGGCTGACACCAAGGTTATTCAACACCCTTGCTGCTACACCTTCTCCCTCACGGATTAACCCAAGCAAAATATGTTCTGTTCCGACATATGAGTGACCGAGCTTGCGAGCCTCATCCTGCGACAGTTCCACTACTTTTTTGGCACGCGGTGTATAATGAATCGTCTGCATCGGCTGTTTGCCCACGCCTATCAGTTTCTCCACTTCTTCCTGAATTTTGGAAACCTCAAGCCCTAATGATTGCAAGGCTTTCGCGGCGATTCCATCTCCTTCTCGCACCAAGCCCAGTAATACATGCTCTGTGCCGATATTATTGTGACCCAGTCGAACTGCTTCCTCCTGGGATAACGCCAATACTTTTTGTGCTCGTTCCGTAAATCGTCCAAACATCATATCCAATTTCCTCCAATCTATTTCTCTAACTGCAATCTTTCACGAATAAGCGATGCACGTAATACATCCCGTTCATTCGATGATAACGTTTTTCCTGCATATTGCTGTAAAAATCCTGGTTGTGTTAATACCATTAGTTCATTAAGTATATTATGTGAAACCTGGTTGATGATTCCCAGGTCAATTCCCAAACGTACATTTGATAAACATCTGGCAGCTTCCTTCGATTCAATAATGCGGCTGTATTCCAGAACACCAAACGAACGGAAAATTCTGTCCTCCAGGTTGATCCCGGATCGTTTCATAATCTGCTGGCGCGCTTTCCGCTCATGTTCGATTAATTGGTGAACAACACTCTGTAAATCTTCTACGATATCTTCCTCTGATTTGCCAAGCGTAATCTGATTGGAAATCTGAAAAATATTACCGACTGCATCACTGCCTTCCCCGTAAATTCCCCGAACAACAAGGCCAAGCTGATTGATTGCTGGAATCATCCGGTTAATTTGCTGGGTTAACGCAAGCGCCGGCAGATGCATCATGACCGATGCACGCATTCCGGTACCAACATTTGTCGGACAGCTGGTCAAATATCCCCATGTTTCATCAAATGCAAAATCTATTTTTTCCTCCAGCCAGTCATCAAACTCAAATGCTTTTTTGAGCGCCTTATTCAATTGAAGACCAGGAAAATAAAGCTGAACCCGCATATGATCTTCTTCATTGACCATAATTGACACCTGCTCATTTTTTGATATCAGAACAGCTGATGTGGAGTCATGCTCTGCCAGGTGGGGACTGATCAGATGCTTTTCAACCAATACCCGTTTTTGGACGGCGGTCAGATTTTTTAACGGAATAAATTCAAAGTCCTCATAATCCTGAAACGTCTGATGCGCATATTGTTCTTCCATAAAAGTACTGATTTGATTAAGATTATCCTCTTTCGACAAAACAGGGTATGCGTACGATGCAAAATTTCGGGCAAGCCGGATCCGGCTGCTTAGGACAATATCACTGTCCGGACCTTCTTCTCGCATCCACGGACTTATTGCCTCGTTCATAAAGTGCTGTAGGGTCATGAGTTTTCACCCCGCTTTTGATTTTCCAATTCTTTAATCTTATCCCTGACTTTTGCTGCTTCCTCAAATGCTTCATTCTTTATCAGGCGCTGCAATTCTTCCTTGTGGGATTCGATTTGTTTTTTGGTTTGCAAATCGCCGCCTTTTCGCTGCGGAATTTTTCCGTTGTGGCGAGTGTTTCCACTGTGAACTCTTCGGAAAATAGAATCAAGCCGATCAGAAAACGCATGGTAACATTCCGCACATCCGAATTTACCGACCCGTTTGAACTCCGTAAAGGTCATTCCGCATTGCGGGCACTGCAAATCCTCTTTCTGTTTATAGGGAGTGTTTTGCGGACTTTCCATTGATGGTACATCAAAATTAAATAACCCTGTCAGTAAATTGTGAAGCGAATATCCATCATCCGGATACGTCATATATCCTTTCTCGTGTGCACACTTTTCACATACATGCACTTCCGTTTTATTACCATTTATCACTTGTGTAAAATGAAGTGTGGCTGTACGATTGTGGCACTCTTGGCATTCCATACATCCTCCCCCTTTACTCTTCCCTATTTAAATATTTCAGTGTTGACAGCATAGCAGTCATCACTCGGGCACGCACTTCATCACGCAACGGTAATTGAAACGCCAATGTTTTTCGGTCAATCACGCTTAACATGATCTTCGCCTCACGTTCTGTAATCAATTGCTCTTCCATCAATCGTTCCAATACGTCCAAAGCGGCGTGCTGTGTAAGCGCGGGATTGATCATTTCAATGATATCGTCAATTAATTCAGCTTTATCCTGATGCTTGATGCGAATAATGCGGATATACCCGCCTCCACCTCGTTTACTTTCCACTATATACCCTTTTTCCACTGTGAAGCGGGTATTAATCACGTAATTAATTTGTGATGGCACACATTGAAACTGGTCTGCTATTTCACTTCGCTTTATTTCGATTGATTCCTGCCTGGCAGCCTCTAAAATTTTTTTTAAATGTTCTTCAATGATGTCTGAGATGTTACTCATTTGCCCTCCTCCTCTTGAGCACTCATCAGTAATTTGCACTATACCGTTTTTGACTTTGACTATCTTTGACTATGTAATTATTATACGGTAAAAATTCGACGATGAAAAGCACTAAGTTCTATACTTATTTTAGACAAAATCGAACGGAATGAAACATACGGGTCAGAAACATAGAATGAATTATCAGGTTCAGCTTGTATTATAAATTATGTGAATAACGTGTGCTCTTTTGGATGCCGGGAAAGAACAACCGGCTTTTTTAAAAGAATACCCATGCAGCAATTGGAATATGAAGCTTCCCAGGTAATACAACAGCTTGAAACAAAGACCCTGCGTGATGTTACGCAAGGTCTTTCTCATTTTCGTTCCGTAATATTTTTCACATGTTCCAGCTTCGATATCTCTGAAAACAAAAGCATACGATCCAATTTAGGATCATGATTGATCTTTATAAAAATATTTTGCAGGTTAATATCTTCTTTTTCAATTTCCACTTGGTTGATACTTAACTGAAAAGATTCAAATATGGAAATAACTTTTTCTATTTTCAAATTAGAAAAGGCAACAATTTCAATCAGATCAGAAGAACGGCCCTTCGAGAACATTTTTTCAATGTTGTTCAAAAAAACAAGGCTCAGTAATATAACAAAAGTCGTAAATACTGCAGCCGCATACATCCCGGCACCGACTACAAGACCCAAACCGGCAACCGCCCATATGGAAGCAGCAGTTGTTAATCCGCGAATAGTCATACCATTAACAATAATCGTACCTGCTCCAAGAAAACCAATTCCACTTATAACATACGAGGGGATACGCGCCGGATCAAAACGGATATTATCATACTCATCAATAAATGCTTCAAACCCATACAATGACAAGAGCATCATTAAGCATGAACCCACACCTACCAGAATGTGCGTGCGAAAGCCGGCTGAATGTCGTTTTAATTCCCTTTCAAAACCAATCAGGCCGGATAACAGCAGGGCTATTAACACCCGTATCATTATCGTAAAAAAATGCCCACCGAGTAGTTGTTCAATCATATCATCCATTCATTTTATCTCCCCTTGCAACATAACATTGGATATTATTTATATCCTATTTTAATTATGGTCCTTTGTAAAATATATGCCATTCAATATAAAAAAATCCGGAATACGATATTGTATCCCGGATTTTCCCATTTGCCTGGCGGCGTCCTACTCTTGCAGGGGCAAAGCCCCAACTACCATCGGCGCTGGAGAGCTTAACTGCTGT
>NZ_BAAADS010000006.1:279604-282312 GCF_039522605.1 Virgibacillus siamensis | reverse complement strand
CTTCAAACATTTTTGACCCCCATATTTGATTATTTTAAACCTATCATACCAAAAAAAGGAGTATTTTATTGTTTTTGAATTTTTGTTTACAATAATTCCATATTTGTCACAAAAAGTTACTCATCCATTAAATGGCCCTTATATCCGATATTGGCACGATTCTTTATTAGGGAAATGCGCCCGTTTATTGAATAGCCTGACCCTCTCATTAAACTACCTAACTCAACAACTTTCGCAACATTTCACGACCACGATGAACTCTTGTTTTTATCGTTGCAACAGGAATTTGCATGATGTTGCTTATTTCTTCCAAGGACAAACCCTGAATATATTTTAATACAATGGCGGAACGATATTTTGGTGCTAACCGTAAAATTGCCTTTTGTACGGGATCCTGCAATTCCAGTCTGATTACTTGATCCTCTGGCAATTTATTATTGGCACGAATCCGAGAATACATAGTCTTACCTCCCTCATCAGCCATATCTGCATCCAAATAATAATCCGACTTCTTCTTTTTTAACCGGTCGATTGTCAAATTCGTAGCAATGCGGAACAACCAAGAAGAAAATTTTTTATTATTATCATGACTGTTAATGTTCTGATACGCTCGCAAAAATGCTTCTTGGGCAAGATCTTCTGCTTCGTGGCGATTTCCAATCAGCCGGAAACAAACTTGATAAACTTCATGTTGGTAGAGTTCGATTAACTCACTAAAAGCAAGTTGGTCTCCTTGTTTTACTTTTCTAATCAGATTTTTGACTATATCGTCCATTTGGCTATCCCACACGCCTGTGAGATTATTGGATGATTTCTTTTTGTCAAAACAACAGAGCTATCTTTCACAATCATGATGCTTTATCCATCTTGCTTACAATAAATAGATAAACACCGATACCCCCGAAAGTGAAAATTGTACCCAATACCAACACCATTTCCTCGCCCATCTCAGTAAGTCCAAACAGATATTCCGGAAGCAGAAGCAATGTCAAAATAATCGGTAACACCCAAGTTTTTGCCCACCAAGATACAGCGATCAAAAAAATAGCTGTAACTACTGCTGTCAAAATCGTACCTGTTGTACCAAAGTGAATTACTGGAGTTTCAATGGATTGATTTAAAAAAATCAATCCAACAAACAAAGTGATTGGAACAAAACCTAACGCGAACAGTACAGCAATTTCTTTCCACTTTGAAAGCTGATTTCCAGCGATATATTTAAACGCGGCAAAAAGACCAACTATAAGACAACCAGCTATGATAACATGACCTATCAATTCAAGCAGAGAGTAGGACAGTGTACCCTCCATCAAGTCATTAGCCAGTGTAAAGGAAAATGCCCCAAATATGATAATCAATACATACTTAAACCACGATCTGTAATCAACAGACATTTCATCTGACAGCTGTTCCATATATTCCTTAGGAGTATGGCCGACAATTTTTTCGGTCGATTTTCCGTTTTTCTCTGCTTCTATCAAATGGACTTCCAATTCCTCTACAATTTCCTCAATTTCATCTGAACCCTTTCCACTGGAAAATAAATATACCCGCAAGTCTTCTAAGAATTTTCTGCTCTTGTAGGACAATTGTACTTTCTTATTCATCCCATCACTCCCTTTCCGGAAATTGATCGGTTGCTGTTTCATGTTTCAGCACTCGATTAACGTTCACCTGTAAATAATTCCATCGTTCGAGGAATTTTCCCAACTCCTGTTCCCCTTTTTTTGTAAGCGAATAATATTTTCGTTTTGGCCCGGCTGTTGATTTCTTCCGAGTAGATGTAACAAGTTCTTCTTTCTGCATCCGTAATAAGAGGGGATAGATTGTTCCCTCACTAAGTGAGTCAAATCCATACATTTCAAGCTGCTCAGCCAGCTCATATCCATATACCTCTCTGTCCTTAATAATTGCCAATAGACAGCCATCCAAAATTCCTTTCATCATTTGGGTTGTTGACAAAGATTTTTTCACCTCACTTATATCTTGTAAAACAAGGTATATGTATATTGTATACCTGTATATCTTGTAATGCAAGGTATTGTTTTATAATAATTCACAAACCGTGTTAATAAGCCTTTCTTCCACAATATGTTCCTTCGTATCATAAATAAAGGGCACAATTCTTACTACAGAATTGCGCCCGATTACTGAACAGTCATTTTACTATTAGCTGTCATTGCTGAACAACCTTTTTTCATAATGCTCTTAAATAATGAGAGATTGATAAAAATACACTGACAGCAATTAACACTAAAATAGCTTTCACAAATGTCATAGCAGTTAATTTGTTACCAGTCCACGATCTCATTAGGGTTAATAAGAATGTAAAGCCAAATATAATCAGCCCAAATATAATAACTTTTAGTCCCATACCAAGGTGTGATAGGTTAAAACCATTAGTCGCATCACCTAAAATAAACATTGCACCAAAAAGTATTCCAAAAGTTAATATTCCTGATGTAACACTAAGCTTTTTCCAATTTGATTCCGACAAATTAATTCACCACTTTTGAAAAAGTTTAACGAGCCATTCCAATTTAAATTTATTTTCCAATTATATTATTACATTACTGCGCCCGATTGGTGAATACTCTTCACTTCTTACTAACTATGATTTTATTTGCGACCATTTTGTTTTCAGGGTCATTATTCCATTCACCTTTTACCCAAATTTCCACCTTTTGATCAGCCTTTAATTTTGAGAA
>NZ_BAAADS010000006.1:237118-279585 GCF_039522605.1 Virgibacillus siamensis | reverse complement strand
TCCCGCTAATAAAGCACTTACAAACAAAACCATTACAAAAAGAAATATTCTTTTCATTGGTTATATCCCCCGATTCAAAACCTTTTGTAATGTTAAACGAATTGGATTCATTATACAATATGGCTCTTATATGCGGTATGGCACTAATCCTTATTAGGGAAAAGCGCCCGTTTGAGGAACAATTTTTATAAAGCAGTAGATCCACTACACTAAAATCCGATAACTTAACAATTATTGAATTACTAATTCATTTTTATCGTTTAAAGTGATTTGATCACCACTTGCTAGTATGATTTCGAGAGGACAGACAACGGAATCTTTATTTGAAAATATCCACCTCCTACCTGGCTGAATTAACAATATAAAGACACCAGTCGTACTATCTCCCATAAAGTTAAGAGAAGTAGCACTTAAAGGCTCATTGTCACGTTCATGTATCCCCAGTTCAATTAACTGTTGTCCAGCTTTTATTACATCGTCAACCGTTAGGCTAATTTCACTGATGTTTAAAATACTTTTTGGTGAAAAATGTCCCTCTCCTGCTTTAGATATAGAATGTCTTGATATAAACTCTACAATATTACCAGACGGGTCATAAAAATAGAGGGAGTGAGCTGGTAAATGTGAAAAATCAGCTTCATCTTCTCCATCCTCAAGATTCAAACTAACCCTTTCTTTAACCCATGACTTAGCTTCATCAAACTTATTACTTTCAATATTAAAAGCAAAGTGATAATAGGGATTTCCTTTTACATCTCTAGTTGTAAACTCCAATTGACTCGTACCTACCGAGACGCAAAATTTCTCTTCATTTTCGTCAATTAATGATAACCCGAGTGTATTCGTATAAAAGTATTTCATTTCCCGTAAATTATTAGTTTGCAACGTGACTCTCTTTATTTCCAATTGTAATCCCCCTCGTTTGGTTGAAGTGTTATTTTCGCAATCTTATTTTACTATTCTATATCAATTGGTTCAGGTGGATGGTGAATTTTGTTCCGGATTCGCGCCCTTTACTGGAAGACTTATTTTAGAAGGTGCCCTACTGCTTATTGGAAAAGAACCTATAATGATTGGGTAAACCAATAATTAAGATTCCTCATCAAAATCTTCCTTTTCAACCACCCTCAATATAAGGGATGATTTTAACAATTGAAACAGTTTCAGGATATCTGTTTGCCCAATACTATCGTAATCATGGAAACCATGAGCAATTGAGTTTCGGTTCAATTCTGTGTTGAGTTCTTCAGGAATTTTTGTGAATGTATTTTGATGAATTCTAAAAACTGACTGTGCGAAAACTTTTAAGAACTCCCTTTGCTCTTCTGCATTTTCAGTGAAAGGTTCTATTTTCTCTAATCTTCTTCTCACATTTGGCTTAGCATGTACAGATATTTCCTCTTTCTTGATGTTGCCAACATACCACGAAGAGATAAGGTGTTCGAAAATGGAAAATAGAGAGTACGTACACAGCTTATAAAATCCGCTCTTATATGCTTCTAAAGTTTCCCATAACAAAGATTTGTGAATGCTAAACATTGGTTCTTGTAGCAATTCTTCTACATATTCATCTAAGTTTTCGTGAACATAGGTGACCAATTTATCGTTTGAGATTTCTTCCCCCTCAAAAGCATCAAGAATATCGGCATCTAAACACCATAACTCTTCTTCAAAACTTTTAAGTTCTTCAACAGTTTCTTTTATTTTCTCTGCTATCGCCTGATCAATTAAATCCCAGTTAATGTTTTGCAATGGAACCGAGATCTTTTCAAACGTTCTTATCATATCAGTTATGGGTTTTGTTATCTCTTCAAAACGCTCAAAAGCCTGTATGGCAGGTTGAAGGGAAGCGGTTATTTGAGCTTGGGCTTTAATAATGGGTTCGAGTTTTTGATAAGCCTCGGCTTGCATTTTTAGCGCTTGCTTTAAATGAGGGGGTATTTGCGGTTCACTTGTTTTTGAGATATGTATTTTAGAGACACCCCCGTCTCCTTTATCGTTTTGTTCAGTTTGTTTATGCTTATTTTCTTGTTCTTGGTTATGTTTTTCATCCATATAATCACTTCCTATTAATTGAGTGAATAATCTAACATCATTGCCATAATAAATAAAGTTACCATATAACAGTATCAATTATTCCAAAATTACATTAACTACTCAAAGCTATCTACAAACTCAATTTTATTCTATTATATCGAACTCAAGTATTCCATAATCCTGCCCTACAATGGCAAATGGAGTACTACCATTATTCCAGAAGTGCGCCCTTTTGATGAAAATTACAAACCATTTTAGATGTGCAATTGCAGGCTTTCTTTAAGATGTTGATAATGGACAAAGGTCCAAAACCAAGATAAATAGTAATAAAATATCATTTTCAAAAAATACCATGAAACCTTAAATTAACTATGTCATAATTATACAAAGTGGAATATTTCATAGAAAGGTGTGTTTTATATGGATAAAATCAAATTAAACAAGCGAGAAGTTTTTCAATATATAGCCTACGGAATAGTAATGCTCACACTTGTTTCAAAGCTGATTTTAAGTTTTGTTCGGGTGACCGAAAAAATGCCTGCGTCGATTTATTACGCTTATGAACCAGTAGGCCTTACTATCGGACTAATTTTTTTAGGCATATCATTCTTGTTTCCAAAACAGAAATAAATTTGCAAAATAACATCGTTAGTAAACCAAGATTTTTTAATCTTAATCCTCCCCTTTGCCAACGTTATTTCCAATAATAACACAATTGCAAATGTAGGAAACGCCCACATTACAATCCTTATTTATTCCATTAACTGGCCCTTTAACGGAATAACTCAACACAGCAATTGTATCAAACTTTTTTATAAGTTATCAGACTTTATTATAAATTATCAAATCTAATTTTAAAGCCGCAATTGCCACCAACAAATGAGCCAATTTAAAATTCTATTGTATACATTTTCCTAAACACATTATGAACCCGCTCCTTCATACTGAAACGGGTTCATAATAACTCTCTAATTCTATACAATAAGACTCCCCACGAAAGAAAGGAAAATTTAAACCAGCAACACCCAAAGGATGAACGTTACCACAATTGCCACAATTCCTTGCAATAATGTACCTGCAGTTTGCGCTTTATATGCCTGTGTTACCGACATGCCGCTAAATTCCTTTACGACCCAAAAGTAGCTGTCATTTACATGTGAAACAACCATTGCTCCGGCACCCACTGACATGACAACTAATGCAAGTGGCAATGCGCCTGAGATGCCTAACTCGGGAAGCAGCGGCGCAATTAATGTTGATGTGATGACTAGCGCCGCTGTGGACGATCCCTGTGCAGATTTTAAGGCAGCAGCAATCAAAAACGGTATAAATACAAACATTGCACCAGTGAAAAATGCACTCTCACCAAAACTCTGAATGAAATCCACTACAGGGGTTGTTTTAATCACAGTCCCAAATGCTCCTCCCGAGCCAGTGATCAACAGTATTGGGGCTGATTCCTTAATACCGATTCCGACCCATTCAGTTAACGTTTCCTCATTATAATCAGGCATCAGAAGAAATGCGAATAGAACACCAATCAGCAACGCCACTACCGGGGAACCCAGGAACAGGAATATATCAAAAAATGTTCCCGTCCATCCGGCAAATGTAATGACGGAACTGAACCCAATTAACAAAATCGGCACAACAATTGGCGCAAATGATTTTACTGTTGACGGCATTTCACCAAATTCGTTTAAAATCGTATCATAATCGTACGCATTTTCTTCATCATCTTCACCATCTACTTTAATTTTGGTACCTACTTTCATCGCCCAAATATAGCCAGCAATAATTACCGGGATGGATACTATAATACCGATTAAAATAATAGTTCCAAGATAATCTTCGGCACCAATGTTACCTGCTGCAGCAATCGGCCCGGGAGTCGGCGGTACAAGAGTATGGGTTGCGAACAGGCCGGTCGACAAGGCAATCGCCATCGATGCAACCGCAACTTTAGCCTTCTTGGCAAGCGCCTTTTTCAATGAGGATAAAATAACATATCCGGAGTCACAGAATACTGGAATACTGACAATTGCTCCAATCAGACTCATTGCCATTTGTGGACGTTTCTCCCCTACGATTCGCAAAACCACTTCAGCCATCCGAAGTGCTGCTCCTGACTTTTCCAAAATCACCCCGATGATTGTACCGAAAACAATGACAAGACCAATACCTCCCATCAGCCCGCCGAATCCGCCATTTACTGCTTCGACTACATCGGGTAACGGTAATCCTGCAAAAATCCCGATTCCAAATGCGGCCAGTAACAATGACAAAAATGGGTGCAATTTCAGTTTAGCAGTAGCAAAAATTACAAATAATACCCCAACAACAATCAATAAAATAAGACCTATACCTTCCATTCTCTCTTCACCCCTTCATTATATTTTGCAGCAAATGTATTACCTGTTTTGTCTGTTCATAAAGTAATTCATCAGCATTTTCCATACAGGCTTCAAGTGTTAACGGTTTGTTTACAATCGAAAAATACCCCGTAAATCGTTCCCTTAATTTATCCAAGTCACCATCAAGGCTTCCTGAAAGTAATACTACCGGGACATGATGTTTTTGTGCCAGTGACGCAATATAGCCTGGTGCTTTTCCATAAAGAGTTTGCTCATCACTCTGTCCTTCCCCGGTTAACACGAGATCAGCACCTTTAATCGCCGACTCCACATTCATTGCTTCAGCTAACAGTTCTGCACCTGAAACGAGGTCCGCTCCTAGGGTCATTAAAGCAAAACCCAATCCTCCCGCTGCACCTGCTCCAGGGATGTTTTGATAATACCTGCCATGAACGCCTTCCAGCACATCTCCGTACTTGTTTAAGGCAATGTCATATTGTTCTAACTGCTTATCAGTCGCCCCCTTTTGTGGCCCATAGACTTTAGTTGCCCCCCTTTCTCCACAAAGCGGGTTATCCACATCGCACGCAACCTGTATATCCGTGTTCAGCAGCCTTGAATCAATCTTGGAAAAATCAACCATTTCCACACGATGAACGTCTTTTCCAAATGGCCCGACCTTATTTCCATTTTCATCCCATGCCCTCATTCCTAAAGCAATTAACATGCCCAGACCACCATCATTGGTAGCACTTCCTCCAAGTCCAAAAACAAATGATGTACATCCTTTATCCAGTGCATCAATCATGATTTCACCAAGACCGAATGTTGTCGTCAAATCAGGATTTCTTTTCGTATGCGGTACCTGAACCAAACCTGCAACACTGGCACACTCAATGATTGCTGTACTTGAATTAACGATAGCGTAGGCAGTGTCTATTTCATCTCCTAAAGGACCTGTACATGTTATCGGGATTTGCTGTCCTTCTGTTGATAGCAGCAGCGAATGAAGTGTCCCCTCTCCGCCGTCTGCCATTGGCTTTAATGTCACCTCATATGTTGAATCAATGCTTCTAATGGCTTTTTTCATTATTTCTGAAGCTTCAATTGATGTTAGACTACCTTTAAAAGAATCGGGTGCAACGACGATGTTCATAATATACTCCTTTACATTCAATATTTTTGTTTTTATTTAACCTAACTTTGACAGCGTCTTCTAATAAATTAATATGTTTCATAGTCCGATATTATTTTTGTCAAATAAGTGCAAATATCTAATTGAACAGTATAGCATATTTTCAGATAATTAATGCAGCGGCTCAAAATAAACCCCACTCTCAAAAGCCTGCGAACAAAAAAGCCCACCCTATAAAAACAAGGTGGACCAACTTCACACATATCAATAAACAACCTCTTGACGTGTATGTGTCTTTTTAAAATCTTCCATATTCGGGTCGAAATATTTGTCAGTGTAACGGGGGACGAATTTTCCATCCTGCACATAACCGGCACCCCATGTTGGATCCATAAGCAGCCATTCCCCGTTTATGTCTGCTTCCACCCAGGCATGGCGCGCTAGACTCGCACGACCGCCAATATAGTGTGATTCGATACCAGTTGCACGCAACAGGGCAACAGTCAAAAAGGCATAATCCTGACAAACGCCACTCTTTGTTTGGAGCGTTTTTAGTGCGCTGTCACTCAGTTTGAACAAGTCTTTTTCCAGTTTCTCCACATCATAAGAGATATTTTTTGCCACGTATTCATAAATTGCCTTTGCCTTTTTCCGCTCGCCGTTTACCCCTTTTGTCAGGTTGGCAGCCAGATCCTCTATTTTTTGCGAATCAGACTGAATTCCCCGGGACGGCAATAAATTACGTTTATCCTTTGCATCACTTTTGACCGTAAATCTTGCAATGCCGGAATACTTAAAATAGGATTTGTATGCGCCTGGGTCGGTCGGAATATTAACCGTTACGTCATATTTACCGGGACCAAACCGGAGACGAAATTCCCCTTCAAATGTACCATCATTTGCCGGAACGAGGTAACTGGCTTCCAAATCACTCTTTTTCGTTGTTACGATCAATTGTTCAATTTTTTTATTGTCCGACACACTCGGGTCATACGTACCGGCAATGCGAAACGTATTCCCGTCAGCTTTTAACCCCCCTGCTTTCGGGTAATCAAGTTGAAATTCGTGTTCATTATAGTCCTTGTAAAAGTTAATCGGGTCTGTTTTTGCTGTTGATGTATTGTTGACGAAAAATTTAGCAGCTTCCAAATAATAATTTTTCCGGTCCGAATCAGGTACCATGACCGTTACATGATGCTTTCCCCCACCGTAGTGTAAAGGAAATTCTGTTTCGAACTTGCCATTTTTGACAGGTATGATAACTTTCCATGATTCTGAACCTTTCTCACCTTTAACCATAAGATTCCTGCCGTTATACTTGTCGTCGATTGTTCCTGCAAGGTGTAAAAATCCGTCTGCTTCCGTAAACCCGCTGGCAGGCTGGCTTATGGTCAGGCCATTTTCAAGTGCTTTACGCCCCAGAAATATATCACGGGTCTTTTCTGTACTTTCATTTGTTACTTCAAGGGAAGCCATCTCATAAAAATGATTGTCCTGTTCTTTATCCGGCAAGCGAACGGTAATGTTATAGTCTCCTTTTCCTTCAAACAGCATTATTTCCTCACTGAATTTTCCGTCCTGAAGCGGTATATAATACGTAAACTCTCCCCCTTTTGGACCGGATAGTTCCACCCAGATAAAGCGGCCATCCAATCCAGACGTATCATCGATTTGTCCTTCCAGCATAAACGATGACTGAACAGAGAACTCCTTACTTCCCGGACTTGATAGCGTTGCGCCGATTTCTTTGGCATAAGAAGACAATTCAAGCGGCTGACTGGTCTCCGTCTTTGTTTGCTTGGGTTTCGGCTCTTCCGATTCCTCTGCTTCGTTATTTTGACCATCCTGATCAGTAGACCCTTCCGAATCATCAGAACAGCCATTTAATAAAATTACCCCAGATAGTGATATCAACATCAAGCAAAGCAATTTTTTCATTAAAATTTCCCCAATCCGATAAGATATAAAGCAGCTGAATGATAGTTCAGATGCAAAGGTCGCATTTGCTTATCCGGTAAGCAGATCGTCGGCAACACGAACCATTTCGACGATTAATTTTTCCGGAGAAAGCATTTTGTCTCCTCCCCCCTGCGCTATCGTTTTACTGCCGCCACCTTTACCATTTATCATAGGCAGTATTTGCGTGATGAATTCTTTCATATTAATATCAACATCGTTACTTCTCGCACAAACCACCTGAAGTTTGGTTTCACTTTCATTGACAAACAACGTCAGCGTTTTATTAGTGCTTTGCGTGACATTGACTGCCAACTGCTGAAGCTTTTTCACAGGTCTATCCCTGCAGGTTTTCTTTACCAGCTTATATGTATCCTTTACAACTGCCTGCTCGATTAAATTCTGTGCCTCGTACACCAGAAGTTCGGCTTGTAACTGTTCATTTGTTTTTTCAAGATTTTTCTGTTGCTCCAAAATATGACTGGCGCTGGCTTCCAAGTCTTGCTGGGGAGCATTTAGAAACGTGATCAAACCCTGGATGACTCGATGCTTATCCTGCAGTTGCTTCAGTACTCTGCTCCCGCATACAAAATGAACGCGAATATTTTTCTTTTGCCGTTCCCAATGAAGAAGTTTAATAGAGCCCACTTGCCCTGTTTTATTCGGATGGGTCCCACCACAACCATTGTGGTCAAAATCAGGAATAATGACGAGGCGGATGTTTTCTGAAACAGATACTTCCTTTCTTAAAGGGAACTTATGGAGCTCTTCTTCTGTCACCCAACGTATTTGAATGGGACGATTTTCTAAAATAACATCGTTTGCCTTCTCCTCTACCCGGCTGACTTCTTCCTCATGAATCCCCGAAACTTCGAGGTCAATTGTGCAAGTTTCTGTGCCCAGATGAAAACTAACTGTCCTGTACCCGTACATGTTTTCAAATGCTGCTGAGAGGATATGCTGTCCGGCATGCTGCTGCATATGATCAAATCTTCGTTCCCAGTCAATTTCCCCTGTACAATGTTCCGCTTCCAAAAACGTATCAGTATAATGGCGAATCTCACCGTTTTTTTCCTCGACATTATATACACGCACATCATTAAGTGTGCCTGTATCATGCGGCTGTCCTCCGCCTGTCGGATAAAATACTGTTTTATCAAGCACAACGTAAAATCGTCCGTGGTCATCCTGTTCACTGTGAAGAATCTGCGCAGAAAAAGAACGGATGGTTGAATCCTGATAATATAATTTTTCTGTAATCACGCTCTACACGTCCTTTAATAAAACTTTTTCTTTTATTCATAATAGCACAATTGCGTTATATAAAAGAACCTCCACATAGCTAGTGCTACGAAGATGTCCTTCTATTCTAAATAGATTTAACAAACTTTGGCACCAATTTACCAACTATCGGATTTACAACAAGCGTTACCAATAAGATAACAGAAACCAAACAAACGGAATTTCAAGACGAACGCTCTGATGCTTTTTGTTGAATCGATATATTGCATATTCCCACACGGGATATTTTCATGTATACTATATTCATACGAAATGAAAGGCGGGTTTCCCATGCCAATACCTTCAAACCATTCAAAACCTGTTCGTTTGTCTGCTAAGGAAAATGCGTTTAACCAGCTTCAACAGTGGATTATTGATGGCACGCTGCTGCCCGGAGAAAAATTAAATGACACCGAATTGGCCGATGCGTTAGGAATCAGCAGAACACCCATCCGTGAATCACTGCAGCTGCTGGAAGCTCGAGGGTTTGTTAAAATGTATCCCGGTAAAGCAACACAAGTTACTGAAATTGAAAGGGACGCAATTAAAGATCTTCTCCCGCCATTGGCAGCATTGCAATCACTTTCCGCAGAACTGGCAATTGATCATTTAACGGAGGATCACCTTACACAGCTCAGCACCATCAACAACCGCTTTGCAGAAGCAATTCAGTCCAATAACGACTATGCCGCATTGAAAGTGGATGAGGAATTCCACCAGGTGATTGTTGACATCACGGAAAATACTTATATTCAGGGGATAGTTGAATCGTTACAGGCACACGTTCGCAGGCATTTTTTTCATAATTCCATTGTCTTAACCGAAAAATCAATTGATGATCACGAGACCATCATCACTTCCATGAAACATGGCAACAAAGAAAAAGCGGTAGCCGTCATGAAAGAAAACTGGCTGCGTACACTCCAAAAATTTCAATAAAAACAGCAGAAATTATTTATACATTTATAACGCCAAAAAGCCGGCCCTTCAAGGAAAGAAGGCGCCGGCTTATTATATGCAGGTTATGATGCATGAACAGCAGCTGTTTTTTGAAAATGGCTGATGGTACCGGTTGCTGCAATTACAACGACAGCCGGAAGCAGCCAACCGAGTCCCTGACTGTACAAAGGTAACGTTCCTTCATAGAAGGTGATTATAGGCTGCATCCAGTTAAAATACTCAATTCCCAGTGATTCACAAAGCGCCTTGAGTCCATCAAAAATACTGATTAAAAATGTAACAGCAATCGTCGAACTGTAAACCAGGCGAGCATGATTAAACAATGGAGACAAAAATGTCAGCAGCATCAGCACAATCGCCAGTGGATATAACAACATCAAAACTGGTACAGAATAAGTAATGATATTTGACAATCCAAAATTTGCAATAATAAAAGTTAATGTTGCAAAGAAAACAACCAATTTTTTATAACTGAACTGCGGAAAGAGCGTATGGAAATATTCCGCATTGGCGGTCGTCAATCCGATTGCAGTGGTCAAGCATGCCAATATAATGGCAATTGCCAGCAGAATGGATCCAAAGGTGCCAAAATAATACGATGCAGCATTACTTAATACCGGCCCTCCTGTTTTAAAGATTCCAAAAACTTCTGTGCTTGTCGCTCCCAAATAGGCAATGCCAACATAAATCATTCCAAGCAGCAATATCGCAATACTGCCTGCCTTAACGGTTGTTTTGAGAATATCCGTACTGGATGTTACACCCATTGCCCGAATCGCATTAATAACAATAATCCCAAATACCAGCGATGCAAGTGCATCCATTGTATTATAGCCTTCCAGAAAACCGGTTATAAATGCCCCGCTTTCATAGGATTCCTGCGGTGTTTCCATCGCCCCCAGCGGGTTAATAATTGCAGTAATAAGAAGAACTGCAAGCAGAACAACCAGTCCAGGTGCCAACAGTTTTCCAACATTATCCACAAGCTTGGCAGGATTTAATGAAAACCAGAGTACCACAGCGAAAAACAGTAATGTAAAAATAAATAACCCTAATTGTTGTGAAGACTCATTTATAAAAGGCGATATACCAATTTCAAATGCAACGGTTCCTGTACGCGGAGACGCAAAAAAGGGACCGATTGTCAAATAAAGGATCGACGTAAAAAACACTGCATAAACCGGATGCACACGGCTGGACAATTCCTGCAAATTGCGACTTCCCGAAAAACTCATCGCAATAATTCCAAACAGCGGCAGCCCCACTCCTGTAAATAAAAATCCTGTAACTGCCGGCAGAAGGTTCGTACCAGCGTTTTGACCTAGCTGTGCCGGAAAAATCAGATTCCCTGCCCCAAAAAATAATGCAAACAACATGGCGCCAATTGCTGCGTAAGAAGAAAAAGACAGTCTGCCTTTCATGATAGGTTCCTCCAGTAATCTCTGTATTTTTTCTGATATGCAATATATCGATAGCATCAATCATACTATCTGCTGCTGCGAAATGCAATATATTACATGAAGTTTTTTGACGATTTTCAGAAATAAAAAATACCAGCCAATGATTTACATGAAACCATCGGCTGGCATTGCTATATTTGGTTGGTTCTTCTTTCCACCTTCACGCCTGTTCAGCATTCAAGCAGCGAACAATTTCCCCTTTCTTAAGGGTTATGTGGCGCAAAGTTTATGCCTATTCATTTTCTTTCCTCCCAAGCACTAACGCGCCAACAATCAGTGGAAGCTGCAAAGGCAACCGCATCCATAGGACCCATGGATTTGCTTGTTTCCCCGGCCGGAATGATATTCTTTTTGCAGCCATGTACACATTTGCCGGAAAAACAGCCATCATAAAAAATGCCAGGAGTTTCCCAGTGATTTGCTGCCCTTTTTTCACCCAGAGCAGGCCGGAAAAGATAATTTCAAAAACACCCGAAACCAATACAATAGTTCGTCTTAATGGAAGTGTTTTCGGGACAATTCTGCGGAAGCTTTTTTCATGGACAAAATGCAAGACCCCGGCCCCAAATAAGAGAATGGAATAAAGTGTTCGGAAAAACAATTTCATATGTATTCACCCTTTTTTACAATCTGTTTTCCGCGCAATTTCGTGGTTTTCAACATCGCTAATCATTTAACCCCTTTCCATCGAGAATCTTCTGCGTATATTTCTCCACTCTTGAGGTGCGTGTTTTGGATTGTTTGGCTTTGGAAATAAAAATAATGTATGCCCGCTGCCGCCCTGGAGTCAATTTTTCGAAAGCAGTTTTCAAATCAGGTGTCTCATCGAATTTATTTTTCAGTTCTTCCGGGATGACGAGTTCTTTATTTTTCTTAAACGGCACTTCCAAACCCGCTTTTTCAACCTCAATTGCTTCATTAATATAGGCTTTCAAGCTGGTTTTCATTTCTTCTATTTCCTGAACATTCGTGAACCGGATCTGGCGCTGCGCCTGCGAATTCTCCCCGGGTTTTACCAGAACTTCATTGGGGTCCTTCAATAACGATCCCTTGAAAAACATAAGTGCAACGTATTTTTTAAATCCCTGAATGATTGCAATGTTGTTATTCTGAAACGTGTAGCACGGCTTCTTCCATTTCAATTCTTCAGTCAACCCGCAATCAAGAATACTATTTCTCAATTCCTCCATTTCTTCCTGCCATTTTTCAACGTTCCTTAAATATGCCTCAACCTTGGAATTTGTTCTGCTGTTTGCCATGTAGATCACCCACCTTCATTTTGATACACCGACAATTAAGAACGATTTCGCTGCCTTCTTATGAATGTTTTTAGATTGCGTTGCACATGATAGGACCACCCCTATTAAAGATAAGTCCCCCTTTAAGCGATAATTAGTCCAAATCCCCTTTAATCATCGTTATGAAATCAACAGAACCAGCCGCAAATTTATCCCCTTCTTCAAAACCCAGCTTTTCATATAATCGGATGGCCCGTTTATTAAACGTTGCAACCGACAGTCTCATGGGAATTCCTTTATTATTTTCTCTTATGTAATTAATAATAAAGGAACAAAAGTCGTAACCATATCCATTTCCCGCATAATTAGGATTCATCCCAAGACCTATATCTACAAAATTTTCATTATAAACACCATATTTATTCCCAATTGGAATCCGAGCTGTTTCTCCCGTACACAAGAAACCAAATACTTTTCCTTTTTCATCAAGCAAGACTTGATAAGAACCATCAAGTCTCTCTTTAATTCCTTCGTTGTTTACTTCATTATTATAAAAATCATAGGGGCTTTCATATTTCCAACTTAGAATCTGTTTGGCTAGATCTTCATTCATACTTCTGATAGTTAAATTCATTTTTCTCCTCTTCTCTATAAAGAATATCACAAAGATCGATTGAAACCCTGCTGCAAGCTGATTATATGCCATTAAGGTTGTATTGCGGCTTATTTGAAGCTAATCAGTAAGCTGCCGAAGAGAGGACAGTTGTTCATCAGCTTTCACATTGCCTTGTTCTATAAAGGATTTAAATTGCTTGTAAATTTGTATATATTTGGGAGTGCTGTCGTTTAAGCAAAAAGATAATTTTTCATATCCCCCTCTGACATGCTTATATATTTTCAAGTATATCTTTCTAAATGTCAGTTTATATCATACTATATTTTATATAAGCGATGAAATATTATGATGAGGAGTGCTGATAATGTATATTCCCAAACACTTTGAAATCAAAGACAAAGCAGTAATCTATAAGATTATTGATGAAAATAGCTTTGCTACACTATTTTCCCAACATCAGGGTCATCCGTATGCGACCCACCTTCCTTTGGTTTTGGACAACGAAAAAAGATATTTGTACGGCCACTTTGCAAAGCCGAATAACCAGTGGAAAGATATAGATGGGCAGGAGGTACTTGCTACTTTTCAGGGACCGCACTGTTACACAATAGATCATTTGCCCATGATGAATAGTAACAGATAGCCGGTGCAGGTGAGTTTTCCGGTATTGCCTCCGATTTTGGATTGCAATCGGTTGATGTTTGCTCCCGTGCGGTTGATGTTCTCCCGCTTGCGGTTGATGTTTGCTCCCGTGCGGTTGATGTTTCCCTGCTTGCGGTCGATGTTCGGGCACGTGCGGTTGATGTTCTCCCGCTTGCGGTTGATGTTTGCTCCCGTGTGGTTGATGTTTCCCTGCTTGCGGTCGATGTTCGGGCACGTGCGGTTGATGTTCTTCCGCTTGCGGTCGATGTTTGCTCCCGTGCGGTTGATGTTTCCCTGCTTACGGTCGATGTTCGGGCACGTGCGGTTGATGTTCTCCCGCTTGCGGTCGATGTTTGACCCGTGCGGTTGATGTTACTAATGATCACCATGAAAAATAATCCCTCATGCATTATAGCAGGTAGCTGAGGGATCATTTTCTTCAACTGCCAACCTCTCTTGTCACAGGTTCGTCAGGCAACATCGAATATAATACTAATCAAAATTACTTCTCATCCATTTACGCATTCTCTAATTTAATTTCTTCTTATTATCCGAAGAAGAAGTCAAAAACATTGCTCCCTGTTGAACTATTCCTATTATAAAACTCCGAATATCCACAGTTTTTACAGAAAACAACAGTAAACTGATTGTTCTGAACATCGAACATTTTAGATAGGCCGGTCCCAGACATTGCTACATCCTTTTTGTCTGCATCTGTACTTCCACATTTAATACATCCCTTACTGTTTTCCATGACACTTCATCCCTTTCTTTGTTAGTTAGTCGAAAATTACTTGGTACAGTACATTTCTCTACTTGAAAATTATGCCTAGCATCCATAGTTATCTCCCATTTCAGTAGATCATTACAATTTCTATTTTACTCTTCTTACTTATAAAGTTACAACAGACAGTAATGTTATTATTATACACTCCGGAAAAATTCCCATTCGTATTAATAGGATGCCGCTCCCCTTTTACACTTTCATCTTCTTAATACTGAATTTGAACGTGGTACTCTCCCTAACTTTAGGGGCCATTTGAACCAATGTAGAATGCAAGCTTATACATATGGATCACTTTCTTCAAATCCATTTTACTTAACAATATACGGCAACCTACTTATAATGAATGAAGTTAGGGGGGTGTGTCGTATCAATCAACAAGAACAAAAACAAGAATCCATACTTCATAACCCAACAGGAAAAAAGCGTTTCGGGCTTGCTTTGCTGCTGGGTTTGCTCGCCATTATGGGGCCGCTTAACATTGACATGTATTTGCCGAGCTTTCCTGGAATTGCTAAAGATTTAGGGACGAGCCCTTCACTTGTACAAGTCAGCCTGACAGCTTGTTTGCTTGGACTTGCTATTGGCCAGGTAATTATTGGCCCCATCAGTGATGCTCGCGGCAGAAAAAAGCCCTTATTAATATCTATTTCGCTATTTGTCGCATCATCACTTTTCTGTGCAATCGCACCAAACATCACTGTCCTGATTGCAGCACGGTTTTTGCAGGGATTCACTGCTTCAGCGGGGGTTGTTCTTTCCCGTGCAGTTGTACGTGATGTGTTCAGCGGCAGGGAACTAACAAAATTCTTTTCACTTTTAATGGTTATCAATGCAGTGGCACCAATGATTGCACCAATGTCAGGTGGAGCAATCTTGCTTCTGCCTTTTGCAAGCTGGCATACGATTTTCTTTTTCTTAAGTATCCTGGGAATCCTGATTGTTATGATTGTTGCTGTAAGACTTAAGGAAACCTTACCACCCGGCGAGCGTATTCCAAGTTCGATAGGAGCTTCCGTCCAGACAATGGGAAGCTTACTGAAAGACCGATCGTTTATTGGCTATGCAGTAATCGTCGGATTTGTACATGGCGGGAGTTTTGCATATGTATCCGGCACCCCATTTATTTATCAGGAAATCTATGGGGTCTCCCCTCAAGTTTTCAGTGTATTATTTGGTATGAACGGACTGGCGATTATTACAGGCAGTTTCATCATTGGACGTTTTGGTGGCATTATCCAAGAAAAAAGTTTACTGAAGGCAGCGGTCATTATTGCAGTAAGTGCAACATCCATACTGCTAATCATGACCATTATAGAAGGTCCATTAGCCATCATTGTAATACTAATCTTCATTTACATGACCACCATAGGAATGACCATAACAAGTACCTTTACTCTTGGGATGGAGCAACAGGGACGTCGCGCGGGGAGCGCCAGTGCTGTCCTGGGTATGCTGCCGCTATTGCTCGGAGCATTATTCTCCCCGCTTGCCGGCATTAATGAAGCATCTGCCGTCCCAATGGGCGTCATATTATTCAGCACTTCCCTGACCGGTTGTATAGCTTTTTTTAAGCTTACCAAATCGGCTTAAAAAGACAGCAAATGAAGCTCTCATGATTCTAATAAATTATGATGTTGCCCATTGTTTCCAAGAACTCATTAGACCCAATGTTCGGCATGGTTTCTAATTAAAGAAATCATGCTGCTCATAGACGGGATTCGGTCTATTGCGGCTGATCCATGTAGCAGCATGGGCAGGTGAAACTATGTAGTTATTAGTTATCCAACATCCCGTCTATATTTTAATGACACCTGCGTTTCCCCTGAAGCGACCTCCGTCATCTGCTCTCCCTGAAGCACAAAACCACGTGCCTTATAAAATGGAATGCCATGCCAGTTGTCTTTCTCAACCGAAACCCACTGTTCCAGTGCTCCTTCAGCAATCTGCTTATCAGTGAGTGCCCCGAGCAACCGGCGGCCAATCCCTTGGTAACGATACGCTTCATCGACATATAACACATACACATCACCACGTTCAGGCCCAGTCATCGCCCCGCCAATTGTGCCAACAACCTTTGAATCAATTAGTGCCACATGTGAATAATTTCCAGAATCAATATCGCTGCGCACCTTGTCATGATTATACCAATACGCCACATTCTTATCTTGATACGCCTTACTTAGCCTGCCCTCAACCGTTTGTCTCCATCCTGCAGCACAAATCTGAGCAATTTCGGTAATATGTTGGTGGCTAGGCTTTTCTATGACGATATCCAATCGAATCCCTCCTGAAAAATGTTCAGTTCTAATCCCAATAATAAACATTAATTAAAAAATCAACCATTGACTCAGTTGCAATAGCCTGCACGTTGTTACGCAGCGGCATCTGTTAATTCAACAAACCCTGAAGCATAACATCCATCCGCTTCACCATCCTCTCTCTTAAATTATTTTATTTACCTAAATTTCTATTTCCCGCACAAAAATTCCTGCTGGATTCAATAATAGGCAGTATACCGCGAAGGAGAATTGCCATTTTTCTGTTATTAAAGGATATAATGGACGTACTGCATGTTATAAAACCAATTGCCATTTCTATTCATTTTTACACGCTAAAGATCAGTTTTTTCTTAAGCTGAAGGAATGACAACTGCATTACATGCTTTTTCATAAAACTCAATCGGGCCAGCTCCTCCGATAATTGCATATTCGTAACCAATTTCCTTCATATCCTTTAGACAATGATGGAGTAATGAATAGCCAATTCCACTAATTCTATTTGGCTCGGATACGCCCATAGGACCAAAATAACATTTTTTGTTTTTATATACGTCAAAAGCAGCAAAACCAATGATTTCTTCTTCGTTGTTCAAAGCAATGTACATTGAAGGATTTCTTGATTTAAAACCATCTTTTATGGTTTGAGACCATTCGTATGAAAAATTGCGCTCGACATATTTTACTAGTTCATCAACCTGGTTATGTTTAACCTTATGAACACCTTGAAAACTTATAGTTGGAAATATGTAATGACCAAGATGTGTAATCATATCCCGGGATGTTGTGCCAAGTGTTGCTATAATTTCCTTATTGTAATCCGTTAAAAATTCATCAATAAAATTAGCTTTAATTAACGATTTCAGGACATGACCTTCATTTAGGTATACCTGGTTATATCTATTCATAATACCAATGGCAACCTCAAAAACATTTATTACCTCTTCTGTTACACTAACGTTAAATAGGGGACTTTCGGCAATGTTCTGGTTTGAATTATATTTCGTATCCTCCACCTTAGCCCTTAAAGAAGCTGCATCCAAGGAGCATTTTAACGAAACCTCCCCAAGTGCACCTGTTTTTTCATAAAAGCAAGCTATCAATAAATGAATCGGTTTCAAAATTTTATTTGTTGATTGTTGAGCCTCACTTTCCGCATTCCTCATTATTCTTGACAACCTATCCGTGACCTTCATGTTATCCAATTTCACTCCTCCCAATTAGTCATATTACTAATACTTCTTATTCCAGAAAAGCACCGTAATATTGTAATAGAGATCATGCTTTTGCTTTTAAATATTCGATTTTATGAAAATCCTTATAATTATTATTTTCCGCCCGATAACTATCCTTAAACGAGGCTTCATATACATGCAAATATTGATTCAGTGTTAATAGGTAAAAATTTACGTCTTTCTTTTTATGTATTTCTAAATCCTCTAACAATACTCCCGCGAAAGACGGTAAAGTATCAATGATACCAAACTCGACTGATAATCCACTTTTAATAAATTGATGTTCATGTAAATCTACTAAACGATATTTGAGGGAATTCATAATCGCCACAACACAATTCCACTCAGAAATAGCCTTTTCCGCAGGTGCTTTCCATCCCCTTTCATCACCAGGTACATGGATATCCAAATCCTGCGCATCCCAGTTCTCTCCTGTGACAATTTCCAAACCAACTGACCCCATTAGCAATGGTGTAATTTGAATCTCATTTAATCTTCTTGCTATTTTTAAAAACTCACTAAATTTATGATTGTTCATTTCTACTCCCTTATCAACACAGTATCTTATTCCAGAATGGCCATTTTATTATCCGGGATTGACATAACTGTAATAATATTAATGACATAAATAGCCAGCCAAGTCAGTCAATCGTTGTTCAATTCTTGTCTTGTTCCCTTAATATTCTTAACAGTTGCAAACCATCAGAAGGAAAACCACCTAAACCTCCCATCTAATGGGAGATAAGGTACTGGAATTATTGTTACAATGAATTCTCTTTCGTTTCATTAACCCATCTACCCGATACTGCCAAATGTTAGTCCGTTCCTGCCCCTATTTATTTGCCTTATAATTTCTTTTTAAAAGCCCCATAAAAACAACATCATGCCAAGCTCCGTGTCGATATAGTTGTTCCTTTAATTTTCCTTCCTCATGAAAGCCAAGTTTTTGATATAATCTTATCGCACGTTCATTGAAAGAAAATACTCTTAAATACACCTTATGCAAATTTAACTCATTGAAAGCAAAATCCAATAAAAGCGATAAAGCCTCCCGTCCAAACCCCTTATTCCAGTAATCTTTATCCCCAATATCAATGATACATTCGGCGTTACGGTTTCCAAAATCAATGTTAATAAGCGATGTGAGGCCAATTGGCTTATCAGTTTTAACTTCCTCAATCATGTAGCCCTTTGAATTATGGGATTCTGTTATATTTTTGACGAAGTTTTCTGTGTCAGCATATGTAAACACATCTAATGATGGATTGGTAAATTGCATAACCTCTATGTCATTTCTCCACTTATGGTAAGTAGAAACATCGTCATCCTCACTGGACATTTTCCTTAAGCGAATTATTTCCCCATTAAAAAACATTGCATTGCCCCTTTCCTTTTGTTATTCATTTTTTCACCTCTTTACTATCAAAAAATCTTTTCAATCACCTCAGTTGGTTAAAAACGCACACGTCACCCTTTAACGGAAGATCACACGTGACCATTATTTAAGGTTAATTCGTCAATTTTATCCGCTATCAACTGGGAAAGAAATTCGTAGCCTGATTCCCCTATGTGCAACCCATCATTTTTCTGACCCCTTAACAATTCTCGATAATCATTTCTTACAATCATTTTTGAAAATAAGTCTATATGATGGCTTCCTGAATCAAAAGATACCTCTTTTACCTTTTTCGCATATTCATATAATTTCCCATTAGTTCTTGCAAATTGAATATTTTCATCAACTGGGGCAGGAGTAATTAATATTGTCTTTCTTGCTTCTACGCTGTCCGTAATCTGTAAGAGGTTCTCTTTAAACGTATGAAGATCGACCATTTTATGGAAAGCAGCATCATTCGCACCAAATAACACAGTTACGAGGTTAGGATTGTGATTTAAAACATCCGATTCGATTCTATTAAGTGCATCAGATGTGGTCTCTCCTGAAACACCCGAATTAATCACGGTAAAACCATTTAGTTTCGAGGAAAGCTTTGAAGTTAACATAGGTTCTCGATGGCCTTCTGTTCTTGCAGTAATACTATCACCAAAACAAACTAATTTTTTGGACATTCAATCCTTTTAACTCCTTCCCCTTGATGGTATCTTATTCTATATTCAAACAATCCCCCCCCGAAGTTCAGCTCAATAATATGGTCATTTCCCGTAAGATAGGGCGATATCTTTTGTTCCATATAAGCTCCCCGTTGTGGAACAATGCTCTATATTATGTGTTGTTGTTTAAAAAAACAAAAAGTTAGTAATTGCAGTATAAATGATAGCAATATGTTATAATAAAAACAATAGATTGGCTTCGCATGAGGGGTTTAGCAGCACTGTCGCTCGTCGGTAGTCTTCGGTGGGAGACTTCCCGGGGAGGGAGGTGTAGCCTATGGACACTGTTAGTGCGCTAACGCTTATGATATCCTTCTGGATGTTAGTAGCGTTTATCGTTTCTGATAATAACCATAAAAAATAACCCCTCCTATGCGTTTTGCGGGCGCTGAGGGATTATTTTTCCAATAAGCTGCCAGCCCCTCTTGATGGGGTTCAGTCTATTGTGACTGTCCATGCACTAGCATGGGCGGTCTTTATTAGTGTATGAACTTATTATCTTTCTATGTTAATTATACCACGAAATCAATGTTTGTACACATTTTACCTTTTGTTATCAAAAAAATCTTTTCTAATTATGTAAAAAGTATATCCGCTTCTTTAAAATAGTATAATTTGAATCATTTTTATAAAACACTAAGAATCCTTCTCCTAAAAAATTTTCGTTTTTTTTATATAAATAAACGTAATGTCAAACATTCTTCTCATCTGCATTTGCTCGATCCATGATTTCTTGAACTATCGAATCTTTGGCATCAGCGTAATGTTGCACGTGTCGCCATTCACGCTTTGCCAGGCTGCGCTTGACGCGTGCATATTTGTCCCGATCAGAATTGTTTGTACGTAACCAGTCACGAAAACGCAACATACGATCCACCTGTGATGCCCCTTTGCTGAATACGTGCAGATTGATGTCTGTATCAGGCCCCTTGAACATGCGGTGTTCAAACCACTCGGGTTCCCGAATACGTAGTGTGTAACCAGCTTCCTCCAAGTTTGGGACAAAGCTCGATTCATCACCAGAATCTGTTACAACTAAAAGAATATCAATAATTGGCTTAGCACAAAGTCCTGGTACTGAGGTTGATCCTACATGTTCCACTTGCAATGCCCTGTCCCCCAGTTCTGAACATATTCGCTCAGATTCTCTATCAAATAGTTTGGGCCAGCGTGAATCATATTCCAATAGAGTAATGGTGTCATTGTGGGGTTTACGCTCCCCAACCGTAACATTTTGAAGTTCTTCATCACTTGTAGATGTTGAATTTGAAACGTCATCCTTTGGTGGCAATTAATTCATCCCCCTTATCCCGTCTTTTTGTTTAGCACATGAATATAGCACATTTTTGTTGGGACTACAACAGTCCATTTTCTATACCTTTGTTCCTTTTTTTCCATAACTTTATACAATACGCCTCCATTATTAATTCATATGTAAAAGGTTTTTAGTCTGATAAATAGTCAATAAGCTGATCATGGTCGATTTGCAAATGTTTAGGTAAAGTTTTGTTCGATTGCAGTGCAAAATAAAACGTTTCGGGAACAGTGGAAGAAAACGTTTCTTGTTTAGCATCTTCAAACTTTGGATAAGAGTATCCCCATTTATGGATCAACTTTTTTGTAAATTCCGAGTGATTCATAATATCGTTTGTTACCAGGTGAAAAATGCCCGCATAACCCGCATTCATCAGATATTTGATTTGCTTTGCTAGCATGTTGTCCGAATTCCTTGCACCATACAAATTTGTGTAAAGTTTTATAAACTTATCCTCTTCCAAATTTTTTCGGAGCGCTTTAATTCTTGGGGTGTTTCGACCCAATATAGTTGGAATTCTAACAATCGTTAGCTTATCGCCTAAACTTTTCATCATTGTTGTTTCGCATTGAATTTTAAAACGACCATATTCACTTTCGGACATTGGGGTGTCATTTTCATCGTGAGGAGAGTCTGTCAAAGCATCAAACACATTCGTTGTCGAACAGAAAAACATGCGTCCTCCACTGTCCTTCAAAAATTCAGCCACCTTACTATGAAATGTTAACTGTGTTTGAAAGTCTCCGCGCAACGCCATAACCACAAAATCCGGATCAATTTTAGACAAAACTTGGTCTAGTAATTCAGGTTTTTCAATCGGAAGTTTTATTGTATTCTTGGAAGGTAGATTAATTGGTCTTTGATGATTGAAGGTTCCAAAAACCTCATAATCTTCTTTCAACAGCGCTTCTGCCAAAGCACTACCAATGGTACCACTGGCTCCGAAAATTATTACTTTCTTTTTCGTAACTTGTGTCATGTATTTTCCTCCTTTGATCCAAACCCTTTTCCATAAATATAATCGAAGCATCCAGTACTTCATGAAATGCATGACTAATTTTTCGTGTACTGGCAGTATTGATAATATATCCTGATTCTTCAGTATCACAAAAGCTGCCAAGATTTTTTATTTCAGTCAACAATTCACCCCTTCCTTTAAAAACTCCTTATATTCCGCTGCAAACCGCCCCTCCTCTTCCAGAAATGGATAATGGTTACTTCGGTCAAAAACAGCCAATGTCGAATGGGGAATATGCTGATGCATCTCCTCAGAGTACATAACCGGACATTGAACATCATACCGTCCACACATAATCAGTGTTGGAACCGTAACAAGCCGTAATTTTCTGGTAACATCAAACACATGCAATTCCCTGCTGAAAAAATTCAGTCTGACTGCGGATATTTGTTTATGAATTCCCGCATTAAAATAGTCATCATGCTTTGCGGGCTCGTACAATGACAATTTTGTACGTTCCGCTTTCAATTTTTTACGGTTTTCGGCTGACAAATCACCGCGTTTCAAAGCCTCCATCAATTGCTGCATGCGATTAAAATTGGGATGCTTCTCGTTATAAATGCAATCTTTGGAAAAGGTCATATACTCCCTTGCTGCCGCTCCCACAATCACATTAAACTTTAAGCTTGCTGAAAAATAAATTCCGTACATAATGCCCAGCATTCCGCCAGTGGAGTGTCCGGCAAAACCCCATTGATCATATCCCAGTGCTTCACGGATTGCTTCCAGATCAAGTACCGTCTCCAGCATGCTGAGCTGGTATGGATCATACGCTTTCGGTGAGTCACCTGCTTCCCGCAAATTCACAAGATAGATTGTATTTGTCTTCGTGAAAGCTTCAGCAAAATAATCGCCCGTTTCATTAAAAACAGAATAATGATGTGTCACACAAAGGGGCTCACCTTTTCCTTTTACAAACATTTCGAAGGTACCACGCGCTGTCTCAATTAAGCTTCTTTTCCATTTTTGCATAGGACTTTCCTTTCAATAATTAAATAGATAATAATCACCTAATCCATTTGATTGTTTTCGGAACTCTTAAACATATACCGAATTCCTCTGCCTGCCATTGGTTCATCACCATGTCTGGGTAAAACGTGAAGATGGGCATGAAAAATATGCTGTCCGCCAACCTCCCCGCAATTCCAGCCTAGATTATATCCCTGTGGATTATATTGTTGATCTAAATACTGTTTTACTTCCTGCACAAGTGTGTACGTTGCAGTCCACTCTTCAGGTGTTAAATCAAAAACAGTTTCACGGTGTTCTTTTGGAACGATCAGTCCCGCTCCTTCAAGTGTACTCCCTTTGACTCTCGCTTCCCTCATTTGCACAAACATACAATCCTCATTTTGAAAAAGAACTTCCTGCTCCGGTTCCAAATCAGGATGACAAAAAACGCAATTATTCATAAGTCGTTATTCCCTTCTAAAAAAATTCATACAATCCCTGCTCAAAAAACAGAAACTCTTTTATGGATATCCGATTCCAGGTATATCCTTCATAAAAGACTTCCAAATCATCCTCATGCTGCACAAAGTCTCGTATCGCAAGTGACTCGTCATAGCGTTTACCTTCATAAACATCCAAATGACTGAAGCAGCTTATACCTGTCCACAGCCAGTATTCCTTTCCATTGCTGTCTGGCAACCGCATACGCTTCCGGATAGCTTCCCCAGTTCCACGAAATATCCCATATGCCGTCGTCAGATAATTGATCAACATAAAATTGCAGATTGTGTTCCACCAACTTACTAAATTTTTCACACAGCGGATGCTCTGGACCATCAATGAAATCGAGCGGAAGCGGTTTATAACCGATTGACCATTCGGAAACATCTTTTTCAATACAATCCGCTGCAAGTAACATGACCTTTTCCGCAACATTTGCAAATGAGTAATTGAGTTTCCTGTTAAATGATTGCTCGTATGGTTTCATGATTTTCACCAGCTGCTGAAAATTATTGATCTCGTGACTGTCCATTGTTTGGCTGTTCATGAGATGGTTGACGGCATATTCCAAAACCTCCCAACCTATTCTGGAATTTTCGTTTTCTTGGGGCAACCAGTGCACAAGGAATGCGGCCAACTCTACACTGGGATTGTACATCCAGTTCTCCTGTACTCCCTCTTCCCAGTGCCACCATGGCGCATGCGGATAATCATTGGTTTTCGGATGCACCGTTTTCCAGAGACCTGCTTCAAGATCATAAGAGTTTGCCAAATAGGAAAGCAGCGACTGCACAATCTTTTCCTGACTGCTCGCACCGATTTCCATTAAAATTTGTCCAGCTGACCATGTTGCGATGGCTGATGAATGGGGCAGCCAAAAGTCGGGTTCCAGGCCATGTCCAAATCCCCCATCTTCGTTTTGAAACGCAGACAAATAGTGGATTACCTTACCAGCTGAGCCGTTTTCAAAAAAATATTCCCACCTCGCAGTCTCAAGCGGGCGCGCATTACGCTTCATCCACGCAGCGGTTTTTTGAAATGTTTCGTTTGGGATTTTCATTAGGACTACCTCTCCATTCTATTAAAGTAAGAATTTATGTATCGTCTATATTCTTCAGTCAAACCATTTGGCAGTTCATCGTAGTGAAAATACTTTACATCAACAGACTCATCACCAATTTGTTTGCTGCCGTTAATGTCTTTTGATAGATAAACAGCAGTTACTGAGTATAATTCATCCCCATTGGAAACTTGAAAAGTAATCCTGACCTGAAAAAACATCCAGAAGTTCCAACCTGCCAATTTCCAGTCCGGTTTCTTCCTTTACTTCTCTTCTCGCAGTTTCTTCAAGGCTTTCTCCTAACTCCATCAGACCACCCGGTAACCCCCATCCTCCATCCGTTCTTTGCTGCAATAGCAATTCGTCATGCTCATTAACTGCGATAACAACGGATCCGGTTAAAATCAATGGTCGGTGTCCAACTAATTTTCTTAAATTTTTAACATAATCCATCTGGAACCCCCTTTGTATAACGTATTTTACATTTTCCTTTTATAAACTTTATTCCGTTCCAAAACCCTACACCCGTTACGCTCAAAGGTTTTCAACATTGGCTTGTTATTATGACTTGTACTGCCAATATAGTAAGATGCATCAAACTGATTTTTTAAAGAAGCCAATGCCTGTTGATGAAGCGGTTTGCTCTTCCCTTTCCCTCTTTCTTCTGGGATTAGGCCAAAATAAAATATCCTGCCTTCCTCTTTGGTGCCTGGTTCTATATGGGGCATGATGACACCTATTGGATTCTCACCTTCATATGCAACGATGCAGGAATCTTTGTAACCTGGCCCCAGTTCAACTTCTACACTTCGCATCTGCTCATCAATATTTAAAGAGGAGGGGGCATTCAGGGATCCTTCCATCGACTTTTGCCATATAGTCTTAAATTCATTTTCCCGTAACTCATTTAACGTTTTTAGTGGATAAAATTGTTCCACTGTAATATGGGTGTCTAATTCTTTCCGGACGGTGACATTTTCATCGTGTAATTTGAAGCCATTTTGCCGCAACTCTGAATCTACCTGCTCGCTGAATTTACTTTCAACCAGGATATTTATATTCTTCGTATTTTTGACATCTGACTGATTCATTAAATCGTTTATAAGTCGAATGAGTTCATATTCAGCCAGGTTCTTGCTATCCTCAATCGTTACAAAGTTTTCGCCTTTGACAACTTTTATTTTTTTATAAAGGTCAGTTTTCATTTTCACAAACCTCACCTGCTTCAATTAGTATCATGGGAAGAGGACCTTACCAAGAAGGCCCTCTACTAATTATTTACCGATGTTCCGGACAAAAAGTTCTCTGTTTTTGAATACGATTACACAGACCAATGCCAACAGCAATCCTGACAGACCGAAAACCAGCCTGACTCCAACTAAATCTGCTAGAATCCCCATGATGAGCGATCCAATCCCGAAAAATCCAGTTCCAATTGCACCCAGAGATGTATAAACGGTGGAAAGTTTTTCTTTTGGAACACTGGTTTGTATCACGGTTTGCTGTGGGATGTTTTTGATTTGGCCGAATATCCCAACCAATATCGACAGGATCAATGCGATAATCGGAATATTCGTTACACTGAATAGTAATGTAGCAATTACTACGGCCAAACTTCCTGCAAAAATGTATGCACCCGTTTTCTTTTCAATGGTGGAAGAATATGTTATACAATAAACACTGCCGATGATAAGTCCTAGGAAAAAGGAGCCGTTTATAAAGCCCCACCATTTCTCACCGACATTCAGTGCATCACTGACAAATGCGTACAATATAGCCGCTATCCAAACTGTATCAGCGAACGTTTCCAACATTTCCATCCAGGCCATTTTTCGCAGCACCGGGGTGGCTTTTAACGTTTTCCAGCCGGCTTTCATTTGGGCGGCATTTCCTTCCTTTTTGTCAGGCGTTTCCTTCATATTTTCCAAAAAGCATAGCAGACTGCTTGCCACAGCAAACAGGACCGTAACCAGCCAGATTAGCTGCTCCTGTCCCATCATTACCAGCAAAAGACTTCCCGTAAACCACATCGCTGTCTGAATGACCTGTGTTACTGTTTCCGCAAAACTGTTTGCCCGAAGCAGACTATCAGGTTCTACATAATACGGAATCAATGTCTGCCTGATTGGATTGGCACATCCATCCAAACAGGCAATCAGCCCGATCAGAACAAATATAAGATAATAGTTCGATGCAGTTATACCACTTAGCATGAACCCAAGCCCTGTCAGCAAAATGGTTTTTCCCATTTGTGATGCTGTCAGAAGCCATTTTAAATTCACCTTCCCGATCAAAACCGGTGTCAGCAGACTCGACATGAACATGGAAGTTGTTATGGTAAATGGAACAAATGATGCTGCTGTTGCCGAACCTGACAATCCATAAATCACACTGATAATGCTTACGATATACAGGACATCACCTATATTTGCAAGTGACTGCCCCGCAAGCAATAAACGAAAATTACTATTCAATTTTATCCCCCATTAGTTGAAATTTCTTTATTTCAATTAACGGGAATTTTTAAATTGGACAGTTCACCGTTGTTGTCTCCTTTGACTTTCAGATAAACCATGGGGGAAACTGGTTTACCCTCTGTTCTTAAAATATCTGTTTTCATTTTAACACAAATATTCAGAATAGTAATCACGAAAAAAACCGGCTAATCGGCGCGCGGCTTGTCGATCTTTTATGCTATTGATATTCCGAATGGTGCCAATACTTTTTCCGTTCGGCACTTTGCTTTCACTTGCGGGTATTGTTGTTCTATTGATTTTTCTCTTTTCTCCCGTTATATCCGCCGTTCTCCCGTTAAATTCATTCTTCTCCCGATATATCCACTGTTCTCCCTGTTTCGCCTTTTGGTGCAAAAATTATCATTTGAAAAAACTGCGTAGACCGGAATAATGACACCAACCATCAGAAACATCGGGATAAGTGCAATCATCGGTGTCAAAAAGCGTACATCGTCCCATGGCGTTTGAATCCCCCACTCAATTCAGTATAAAAAAGCAGCCAAATCACTTATCACATAAGCGTTTGACTGCCTTTTGTATTAATTATTGTTTGTAATCGTTTTGTCATTCTTTCGGATCAAGTTGCTGGAATCGATTGTCCCTCTAAATATCAGCCTTAAACTTTTACTACCAGCTGACGGGAAAAGAAATACAAATACGTTTGAGTAACTGGTTCGTTCCAGATATGTTCAATCGCATGCCGATACAGATCCATTTGTGTTTCATACCTTTTGACAAGACTTTCCTTGACCTGGTCATCCACTTCCTGATGAATTGCATCTGTTTTATAATCTAAAATGATCCAGCCATCATCAGCAGGAATAACACAGTCAATGACACCCTGAACAAGCACCTGTTCATCCGTATCGCTCGACCAGTTGGCATAAACATCTTTGGCGGACAGTGCCAGGCTGAATGGTACTTCCCGGTGAATCATCGGTGCATCCATGATTGTTTTGGCAATCACCGTTTGAAAAAACTCCTCGATTGTGTCCGTGTCAATGGCTTCTGCTTCCTCAGGGCCCAGAACTTCTTGCGCCACCAGCTTTTCAACAAACTCCTCAATTTCCGCTGCACTCATAGGACTACTCATCGGAATATGCTGCATGACTGTGTGCATGGCGGTGCCGCGTTCTGCCGCTGTTATCGTCCGCTGTTTCTGCATAAATGCCGGCCGTCTGGCTATCGGCGCCCGGAATGGCTGCATAAGCTGGTCTGAACTGTATTCGTCCTTCAGTTCACGCTGTCGTTTAATTTCAGTAACTGTCTGCTTGGCACGTGATGTGGCCGCTTCATGATATGGATAGCTGTATGAAAGCCGTTTATCGACCGCTTCGTCCAGTTCCGGATTATCCAGTTCCATCGGCCGCCATTCGGTGATGTTTTCTTTCCGCTCCAGATCTGCTTCCACATCCGATTCATCCAGATTAGCCAAGGAGCTGCCATGGATAATTTTTACATTCCACTCAGAAGGATCAACGCGAATCGCTTCCAGTACCTTATCTTTCAATTCCTCGCTCCGTAATGCCTGATTGGATTGATGGCGGATTAAGGCGGGCCCGACCCAATCGAGATACGTTTTTGATTCAATCCGGTAGTGAGCCGGCAAAATCCAACCGGAGTGGTCCAATATCTTCTGCCATTTTTCCTGTTTTTTCTCAAATGATGCGACATTCCCGACCATCACCAGTTTTTCCTTCGCACGGGTCATCGCAACATACAACACGCGCATTTCCTCGGCAAGCATTTCACGAAGCTTTTCCTTCTGCAGTGCATGATAATATAATGTCGGATAGGTGACGCGTTTCACCGGATCAATATACTTGCTGGCAAATCCGAGATCTTTATGAAGCAAATAGCGCTGACGCAGATCCTGTAAGTTAAACTGCTTATCCATTGCACCCAAAATAACCGCTGGAAATTCCAGCCCCTTACTTTTATGAATCGTCATAATCCGGACAACGTCTTCCTGTTCACTTAATGCCCGGGCAGCGCCAAGATCATCACCCCGCTCCTCCATCCGCTCGATGAACCGAAGAAAACGGAATAAGCCACGGAATGAGGTCGTTTCATATCCCCGGGCGCGATCGTACAACGCTCTTAGATTAGCCTGACGCTGCCGACCGCCTGGCATACCACCGACAAAATCGTAGTAGCCGGTTTCCCGGAAAATTTGCCAGATTAACTCGGACAATGCACCCTGTCTTGCCGCGAGCCGGAAACGTTCCACCTGTTCCAAAAAACGGCTGATTTTTTCTGCTGTATCATTATGATGTTGCTTGTGATAGGCCTGCAATGCATTAAAATAATTCCCGTGCTTGTCAGCCAGCCTGACTGATGCCAATTGTTCTTCATCCAGACCGACAACCGGTGACTTCAGCACCGAGGCCAGCGGAATATCCTGCCTTGGATTATCGATTACCTTGAGCACATTAATCATGACTTTTACTTCAATGGCTTCAAAATAACCGGTGGAAAGTTCAGCATAAACCGGAATCCCCTGGCGCTTCAATTCATCTACAATCGTCGGCGCCCAGGTCATCGAGCGCATCAGGACGACAATGTCACGGTATTGGACTTCACGCTGTGAGTCGGTGTTTTTATCATAAACCTGCAGCGGCTCTGCACCTTCCCGCCCAATCCAGCCTTTAATTTTTTCCGCATAGACTCGCGCTTCAAGCTGGGCTTTCTCCAGATCCTGATAATTCTCTTCTTCTGGAGCTATATCTTCTTTTTCCTCGGGTGATTCCCGGTCAATTACAATCAATTCCGGCTCTGGTTCAGTATGTTGCAGTGTATCATACATTTTATTCGCATAAATCAGTTCAGCATCTTGATCATACGCAATCTCACCAAGTTCCTCATCAAGAATCTGCCGGAAAATATAATTGGTACCGGTCAGCACTTGTTCACGGCTCCGGAAATTACTGGCCAGGTCAATCCGCTCGGCTGGACTGTCATAGCCGGCAAAACGCTTATATTTATCAATAAACAGCGATGGTTCAGCATGACGAAAACGGTAAATGCTCTGTTTCACGTCACCGACCATGAACATATTGCCGGATCCGGTCTGGTCACTGATTAACGTTAAAATTGTTTCCTGTACAAGATTGGTATCCTGATATTCATCCACAAGCAGTTCAGTGAACTGTTCTTTCAATGCAGCTGCCACACGGGACGGGATAATATGTTCAGGCTCGGAAGTTTCGTCGCATAAAAGTTTCAGACAGTAATGTTCCAAATCGGAAAAGTCAACAATACCCCGTTCCCGTTTTTGCTCGGTAAACTGCTCCTTGAACTGTTTGACCAGTTCAGTCAGCTGTTTGATGACGGGAGCAAGTTCCTGCATATCCGCCACATGCCCTGCCAAATTGCGGCTGAACCAATTATCCTTCATGTCGTTCCAGCGTTTTTTATAACTGTTACGCAGATTTTTTACCTGGTCCTTTTTCGCTTCATCACAGTCCACTCGTTTGCCCGATAATTTCGCGAAGGAACTTCCCACAAAATGATTCTGCAGTTCATTCCACGAATCCACCTTGGCACGTGCTTCCTGCATATTCAGTGCATCAGATTCAATCGCATCCGCATAATGATAGGGGCCATCATTCTCTTTAGTAAGTTCCATGGCCAGATTGATTTCCTCCTGCATTGCCGCCAGCTGGTTCCGCACTTCCCGTTTGATAATGGAAAGCCACGATAATTCCGATTCCTGCCAGTCTGTCGGGATATCATATACATCAGCAAGGTCCTCCAGCCACCGCTCCGGCCACGGATTCTGCATGGCAAATGTATACAAATCAAGGACAAGACTCTCGACATCCGTATCGCTGCGATCACTGGAAAAACGATCGACCACCGCAAAAAACTGCTCCTGCTCCGGTCCCTCTGCGCCGTACCAGTCTTCAAACAAGTCATCCATTACTTCCTGCTTGATCAGGTCTGCTTCCATATCATTGGCAATCCGGAATGCAGGATCGATGTCCAACAGGTATGCATACTGTTTGACCACATCCAGACAGAACGAATGAAGCGTGGAAATGGATGCACGCTGCAATAGGGACAGTTGCTTTTTCAAATGATTGGAAGCCGGGTCCTGGGCCAGTGCTTCCTCAAGTGCCTGCCCGACCCGATTCCGCATTTCCTGTGCGGCCGCATTCGTAAAAGTAACGACCAGCAACGAATCGATATCGACCGGATTTTGTTGATGAAGCAGTTTTTGAATAATCCGTTCCACCAGTACGGCTGTTTTTCCGGATCCGGCTGCCGCAGCCACAAGTATGTCTCTGCCATCCGTGTATATCGCCTGTTCCTGTTCTTTTGTCCACTTAGCCATTACATCTCCCCCTTATGCCGGAGTTTTTCCAGTATTTCATCGTCTTTCATATCGGTCAGCTTACGGTAGTTATTTTCCTCAAGAATCGGATCAAATTGACAGACTGACAGAAACGGACAATAGGTACATGCCGTGTTCTGTTTATGCTGAAATGGGTTTAAATGTACTCCGCCGGATGTCATATCAATCCCCGCCTGCATCATCAAATGATGAATATGATTTTGCAGACTGCTGAATGTTTCATTATCCGCAACTTTTGAATGGCTGTAGAAGCCGCCCTTCCGCTTTACGCCGGCGGGAACAATTCTGCTTGTTCCTGAATCAAGTGATGTATCCATTAATTTAACAATTTCCTCATCCGATAATAATAAACCTTGCATTTTATATTTCTTGAATATTTCTTTTTCAATTTCATCATCCGACATTTTCACTTTGCCGGAAACCATTGGATTGTGAACGTGAAAATAGAGCACTCCTGCTGGTGACGCTTTTACTCCGAGCCACTTCTCGGAATGGGACAGGACGACATCCAGATATGTCAGCATTTGCAAAGCCAAGCCATAATAGACGTCCAGCAGATTGAGTCCTTTTGCACTTGATTTATAGTCAATAATCCTCAAGAAAAGATTGTCCTGGTTCAGCGCCTTGTCAACCCGGTCAATCCGGCCGCGCAGCATCAATTCGAACCCGTTATCAAGCGACAGGGTTACCGGTGGAAGTCCGTCCTTGGTATCATCAAAACCAAAGCCAAGCTCCAGTCCGACCGGCGAAAATTCACTTTGCCTTGATTGTTCACTCAGGATATACGTCGCTCGTGTGATAACTTCCTGCAGCTTTTGTTGAATATATTTGTACCGGTTCGAACTGTGCAAAATCTGATGCTGTAAAATCGGTGCAAGATTATCAACCGCTTTTTTAGCATATCCCGCACTGTCCTGTTTCGTAATTTTAGAAAAGTCTCTGCCCTCATCCTGAATCCATTCGGTAATTTTTTTCAATGCTTCATGAAACAGCTGGCCGATATCCGGTGCATCCAGTTTATACGTTTTCCGCTCATCAAGCTTCAGGCTGTATTTGGCAAAATGCTGATACGAACAGCGGTAATACGTCTCCAATCTTGAGACACTCGCCTTCACCTGTTTCGGATAAAGCTCTTCGGTTGTCTCTTTTGTTAAATTAACCGGCCGATTTCGGTAATACAGACTCTGCAGGATCGTATAGGTCGTACTATACTTTGGATGATTGTTCATATACCAATTCAGCACATGCCACCAGACAGGCCTAACCGGGTATCCTTTCCGGCTGCGGGCCAATTGTGCTGTCAGAGCACCTCTTGTTTTTACAGGCGTCGTAATAAATCGGTCCGCCTCCATCAGTTCATCGGGATCCTGCAATAACAGGTGATTACCTGTTGCAGGAAACAAATCTTCCATCCGTTTAATCAGCTGGGATGGCATTTTCGATTTCCCTTCCTCATCACTTAACGGATAGCTGATCCATAAATAATCGCTCGCTGCGGTAAAGGCTATATACATATAAAACCAATCATCAAGCAGCTGCCGCGTACTTGATTCCGCCAACTGCACTCCATGCCCAGCAAGCAGCTCTCGTTCCTGTTCATTAATAATCCCGTCAGACTGCGGTTTCATTGGCCATGTACCATCATTTACCCCGAGCAGAAACGCACATTTCATACCGCTGATTCGGGAACGGTCAATCGTACCGGCAATCACATGGTCCATGCTTGGCGGAACATGGGCAAATGTCAGCGAATCAAATCCGGCATCAAGTGCAGCACGGAAGGTTTCCAGTGACATCGGTTCATCTCCTGCCATTTCTACCATTTCATCAAACAGCTGAATAACCGCATTCCATACCTGATCCTGCTCGCGCGCCTTTTCAATCTGACCTGCATCATCATAGATTCCACGCATTTTTTCCAGCTGCTGGGGAACACCCAATTTTTCCATGAGCAGATAGACGGTTTCACATAATTCCTGAACCGTTTTGGCTTCGCGTATTTTTTTATCAAACGGCTGGAGCGCCCGCACAACCTGATTCCGGTATGCATTCATCCGTTTCTGTGTTTCTTTCTCCATATCGGTCTGTGCCGTTTGATCAAATCCGCGGAAACGCTGAAACAGCCAGTCCTGCTTACTCATCCACCGCTCACGTGAACGGATACCATACTCGAGCACATAGTTTTCCAGTTCATCAATCGCATCGTCTGTGAGCGGATATTTCCGGTCATCTGCTGGAATGTATCCCGTCTTCAGCACCCGAAAAACTGCATCATAGCGCCAGTTCCCTTCTGCAATATCCAGTACGGAGCGAATCAGCTCAATCAGGGAATGATTCATCATTGTACGCCGTTCATCAATAAACACCGGAATCTCATAATCATTGAAAATCGTTGCAATCAAATCATGATAGATATCAGTTTGCCGGACAAACACTGCCATATCACGGAACTGATAGTTTTCTTCCCGGACAAGCCGAAGTATCTCCTGGGCAGCGCCTTCCACCTCGGCCCTCGGGTGAACCGATTCGGCAATTTGGATTGGAACATCCCCGCTGTACTCCGGAGCAGGACGCACGTCAAAGTTTTGTTCCAAATGCTGAAAATAAGGACGATCCCGGAACTTCCCGTTTTTCGTGTCCATCAAAACCGGATCATCTATGCGGATTCCATTTTCCTGCGCGATTGCCCTAAGATTCTGATACGTTTCCTTCGTCTGGTAGAACAAATCCAGTTCGGAAACACCCTCTGCAGCGGGGATATCAGTCGTCAGGGCGACCGTTACCGAATGACACTTCTTCAACAGTTCCTCCACTACAAGCAATTCCTTGGGGGAAAACCTGTGAAATCCGTCCAGATAGATCTCCGCCTCTTCCAGTACGGATGCCTCCCGTATTTTATCAGCAAGCAGCTGCAGCTGATCCTCACTGTCAATATAATGATTCTTCAGTGCACTTGTCAGCCGTTCATATATGTAAACCAGATCCTGCAGTTTACCGGTTAATGCGGCCTCTCCTGATTCTTTGTGGACAAACTGATTTATCTGTTCAATCTGCCCATCAAGCATGTCAGGGGTTATCCGGTACCGCTTAAATTCCGTTATCATCGCTTCCAATTGCTGCAAAAAACCCTGCTTCTCCAGCGCTTTTTGAAATATATGCCATTCCGATTCTTTTTCTTCAATAATTTTACGGAGCATCATTTGAATGCCGACTGAGCTGATAAACTGCCGTGTTCCGCCGCCGGTTTCCTGCAGTACCCGCCAAGCCAAACGCGAAAAACTCACGACTTGAGCTCTGATACTGCCATCAATAGCATTTTCCTTAAACAACGCATATTCCTGCTGAAATGTCATCTGATCAGGCACGATATAAAAAATGGATCTGCCATGCGGACTATCCGTTAATTTTTCTGTTATTTCATCCAGGATCCGGCCACTCTTCCCAGTACCGGCCCGGCCAAGCAAAAATCGCAGTCCCATGTTTCCCCTCTCCTTCAACATATCTCTCTATCAAACTCGGCTTAACACCAAGCTTTAATGACGAATGCCTTAGCTATACTTATGCAGTAAGAGATTGGAACAAGAGTAGAAAAATCCAACTAACTATAAACTTTAGTTAGAGTATTTAACCCGCTCCGGAAATATACTTCGCTAAAGCATTGCATTGTTTCATCTTTGGGATTAAACGTTTTATTATATCCCAGTTTCTTACTGATAACGAAAAAACCTCTATCCCTATTTTAGCAGAGACAGAGGTTTTCTTATAGTTATTCACGTCAGTTGGCAAACGATAGCTCCAACTGTGAGACCGGCCAGTATGTGATGTCCACTTTTCCGACGAGTCTGTCCATCGAGACAAAACCGAATTTACGGCTGTCCAGACTGTTGTCACGGTTATCTCCCATAACAAACAGTTTACCCTCGGGAACGGTTGTTTTCCCGGTAGTTCCCATTAATGTAAAATCTTTCGTGTATGGTTTAGTGTCAGTGACTTTTTTTAATGGTTCCAAAAACTTTTCTTCGACATATCTACCATTAACATAGAGTTTATCATTTTTATAGGCGATTTTGTCCCCCGGCAAGCCGATAACCCGTTTCACATAATCCGTTTTTCTGGTTGCATGAAACACGATTACGTCAAAACGGTCGACATCAGACATATCATAGACTACTTTATTCACCATCAGCATATTCCCATCGTATAAGGTTGGCTCCATTGATTCACCTTCTACGATATAACTCGCAAACAGATAGGACCTGAATACAAAAGCAAGTGCGGCGGCCAGAATCACGACAGGTATGATTTTAAGAAAAAATTTTTTTATCATATTCTTTTCCTCCAGAATCATTTCTCATTGTCCATCTTACCCAATTCGATAATAAATTAATCCTGGTCGGAAATTTCTTTGATCAAGGCTTTTCGCTGCAATCGCTTTTCAATATATTTTCCAATCAGCCAGAACAAGGTGATACAGACTCCAACAATTATAGTTTTCACCGGCTCTTTGGCAAACTCCATGATACTTGATCCAACATAGGAGATGGAAAAGATCATAACCGATTTTCCAAGTAACACAGCCAGGATAAATTGCTGTTTGCTTATTTTCGATAATCCCGAGACAACATTAATAACGGATGACGGGGAGAACGGAAAACACATCAGCAAAAACAACGGACCGAAGCCATGCCGCTCCACCCAGGCAGTAACTTTACGAACCTGTTTGTTTTTGCGTATCCTTTTAAACACCCGTTTGTCACCAAGTTTTCGGACAAGCAAAAATACTAGAATTGATCCTATACTCGACCCTGCCCATGATAATAGAAAACCTTCGAACAAACCGTATGCCGCTGCATTGGCAGCTACAAACACGAGCAGTGGCAGGAATGGCAGAAATGCCTCCAGAAAAGGAAGCATAATACCCGGAATCGGTCCAAGGCTTTCATACTGGTTCAGTAACTGCATAATATATTCATCAAATTTGTCCTCTTCCAATAATTGTCTCCAATTAGCTATGCTGAGATTAAACAAATACATTTGCCAAGGTCCCCTATTCATCTCGAACAATTAAATATTCCATTGTCTAGTTTGTCTACTTTTATTTTAAAGTAAACCTCACTATCTGCATAGCATTTTTATTTTGGCCTCTTTCTTTTCCGCGAAGTTTTTTATTGTATTTTTTAGCTGGTATATCATATAATAATTTTAGAACAAACGTTCGATAATTGGAGGGATTATCATGCGCTATCTTAGTGAAGAAGAATTCCAGCTAGCGTCACGCTTTCTGTTTCTTTCGATGGCAATGGTTGTCATACAGCAGGATATTCAGCATATCCAAAATGGATCGTTTAAAATAAAGGAGCCGTACATGGACCTTCTGGAAAAAATGAATACGGAAGCAGCGAATGAACGCAGACAACTGCGTAAAAGCATGCAAAAAAACAAACTCAAAGTTCTTACGCTAAACAAAAATGATTCATTTTCATCTTTTCTGTTTTTATCCAACGGCCGCGAGGAAAAACGAAATTACTTTAATCCGGCAATCCGCAAAAAAGTGGAAGTCATTATCCAGGAACTTATGCAAAAGGCTCTGCCACCATATCAGCATTCTGTTTCAGCAAATACTTGATCCGATTATCCAGCAAGTAGCGGAATTGCGCGGTGCGTTGTATTTGGTTCAGAACAGAACCATATGAGACAGAAATCGTTATTTTCTTTCCATTTTTGAAAAGTACTTCCGTGTGGCTGTTGTCCACCTGAGTTACCTGATCAATATGCGAGTGGGCAATCCATGAACATTTTGAGTTTGCGGGTGAAGTTGTCGGGAAAAAATACATGCCGCTGGAAGGATCAACAGCTATCGGCGCTTTGTGGGTAATACCACAGATGTCCCTGGTTCCATCCTGCCTGCCCCGGAGACTGGAGCCGAAAAACTTGCATGCATTGTCGATGATTTTGCTGGAGGAAAACGAAACAAAATATTCAGCTTGTTCCTCAAGCACACACGTATTGGAGTTTCCGTTCTGATCAACTTTTGCCAAAACGGCCAGTGTAAGAGGAGTAACTTCGTGTGTTGGAATATAAAATTCATTAAAAAGTAAATCAGTCATTCGTAAACATCCTTTCCATATTTCAGGAAAAGAAAAAGGCCTACTACTAATTTACCAAATTTTTCACAAAAATGGTATCTATTTTTGTAATTTTCAACACTTTTTTTATTCATTTCGATAACCGGCACAAACTACTGTTCCGGTGCGTTATTTTCACTGTTGGAATTCGTCTCACCTGACGATTCATTAGCTGTTTGATCGACCCGTGCATGAAAATCGGGATTCAGCAGTGTAAAGGTCGCCAATTCCGGCACATTTTGTTCTCTTTCCATAGTAGCCACCATCCTTTTTACTAGAAGTATGCCAGGACAGTGCAGTTTTTATGCAGTAATGTATTCATGGCAATTTCCTTAGCTCACCTGGAATCAGCAAAAGGAACAGACAAATTTTAAGCCCCATTCGTTAGCGAATCGGACTTAAAACGTGCTGATATTTTTGGAGAAAATGTTCTTCCGGGTTATTGATTCACTTTATCGCGAAGACTTTTTCGCAAAATTTTTCCGGTTGTATTTTTGGGCAGCTCATCCAGGAAATCAATCTTTGATGGAACTTTATATTTAGCCAGATGCGCTTTGCAGAATTCCAGCAAAACATCCTCAGTTAATGCCGGATCTTTTGTCACAACGAAACACTTCACTGATTCACCTGTCTCAGGGTGTGGCGCGCCGATAACAGCAGCTTCCGCGATACCCGGATGTTCATATAGCACTTCTTCCACTTCACGCGGATAAACATTATAGCCACCAACGAGAATCATATCCTTTTTACGGTCCACAATATAGAAGTAACCCTCATTGTCCATACGGGCCATATCACCGGTATAAAGCCAGCCGTCCCGCAAAGCCATTTCTGTTTCTTCCTGCAGCTTGTAATAACCTTTCATAACATTCGGCCCACAAACGGCAAGCTCACCGACTTCACCCGTCTCCGCCTCTTCACCAAACTCATTCATGACTTTATTTTCCACATTCAAAATACTTTGTCCGATTGAACCCGGCTTTCTTGGACGGTCCAGCGGATTAAAACAGGTAACAGGTGCTGCCTCGGACAGACCGTACCCCTCTGAAACACGTACATTAAACGCCTCTTCAAAATTTTTCAAAAGAGCAACCGGCATGGATGAACCACCAGAAATACAAAGCCGGATCCTTGAAAAATCAGCGGTAGGTTCAGCAGCACGTTGCAGCAAATAATTATACATGGTTGGCACCCCCGCAAAAATGGTCGCTTTTTGTTCGGAAGCAACCTTGAAAACGTCCTGAGGTGAAAATTTTGGCATAATCAGTACCGTGCCGCCATTCATCAGTGGAGCATTCAATGACACTGTTAAACAAAACACATGGAACATCGGCAAAGCAGCAATAACCCGGTCTTCCCCGTTAATCGTTAAATAATCTGCTGTATCCTTTGCATTGGAGTAGATATTTTGATGAGTCAGCATCGCACCCTTTGGCTTCCCGGTCGTCCCCGAAGTATACAGGATAAGCGCGGTATCGCTATCCCGCAATTGGGGCGTCTCAACACCCAGACTCCCCGCTTTAATCAACTCGGTAAACGATTTCATTTTATTAGCCACTGAGCTGTCGTCAAAAGACCTGCTTGACCCTGTATCACAGCATATGTAATGTTTAACATCCGTCAGCTGATTGGCAATCGCTTCAAATTTTTCCATCAGCATGTCCATCGTGATAATTCCTTTCACATCCCCATTTTTCAGGATGTAATCAAGCTCATGCGGAGTGTACATCGGATTAACCGGAATGACAACTGCACCGACACGCAGCGCACCATACAGCGCAATAACATAATATGGACTGTTACCTAACGCAAGTGCAATATGATCCCCTTTCCTATAACCGAGCTGCTGCAAACTGGAAGCGAACTTAGAAATCATTCCTTCCAACTCCAAATAGGTTGTTTCCGAATCCTGAAAAACATATGCTGTTTTTTGCGGATGTTTCTGAGCTGTCAGTGACAATTGATCGATTATATTCATTCGTTTCCTCCCCTTTACCCAATTGATGAATGAATAGTCATTCATTTTTAAGCAAAAATTCAAAAGGCTCTGCTCTTCCTTGAAAAGTCAGCCTTCCTTATTCAGTAAACTTTATAATTTTTAAACTATTTTAAGTATAAAATACTGTCGAACAGATTACAAGTGGAAGCGCTAGCATTTTTCTGATGAAATGGTTGCGATATGTTGCCATGAGCGGTTGATGTTTTGCCGTGGGCGGTTGATGTTCCGGATTTGCGGTTGATGTTTTGCCGTGGGCGGTTGATGTTCCGGATTTGCGGTTGATGTTTTGCCATGGACGGTTGATGTTTCGGATTTGCAACTATTGAAAAAGCAGCTCACCGGAAATCGGTAAACTGCCTGAAAAGTTAATATAACAGATTAACAAATTCTTCTTTGGAGATTTTCCCAAGATAATGCGGGATATCAACATCGGCGAGTGCTTCTTCAATTGCTTTCCGCTCATGGCGGACATCGATCAGCTTTTGTTCAACATCCTTCACCTCACCAATACCGAAGAAGTCCCCGTAGATTTTACAGTTTTCTATCAGTCCGTTTTTCACATCCAGGCGAACGTCAACAAGCCCCCCATCAAATTTGTGAGACTCCTGAATGTTAAACTTCGGTGATTTTCCGTAGTTCCAATCCCAGTTCTGGTAACGTTCTTTAGAAATCTGCTGGATATTTTCCCAATCTTCATCGGTCAGTTCATACTGCGGAACATCCTTCACGTCTTCCACATCAAAAATGTAACGTAAAATCATTTCCTTAAACTCGTCCATCGTAATTTTTTCATCAAGAAACTCGGAGATATTGGCGACACGGCTGCGGATGGACTTAATCCCTTTTGATTCTATCTTTTCCATTTTTACGTTCAGCGCAGAAACAACGTTCTCGATTTCCGAATCAAGCATCAATGTTCCATGGCTGAACATGCGTCCTTTCGTTGAGAACATCGCATTACCGGAAATCTTACGGCCATTGGCGGCAAGGTCGTTGCGCCCCTGCAGTTCAGCCGGCACACCAAGATTGTTCAACGCTTCCACCATCGGCTTCGTAAACTTGGCAAAGTTCTGGAAGCTTTCCCCGTCGTCCTTCGTAATAAAACTGAAATTAAGGTTTCCTTCATCATGATAAACAGCGCCGCCGCCAGACAAACGACGAACCACTTTAATCCCGTTCTCGTCAACATAATTGGTATTAATTTCTTCAACTGTATTTTGATTCCGGCCGATAATAATGGACGGCTTATTAATATAAAACAGCAGATATGTATCTTTCTCACCGAAATTCTGCAGTACATACTCTTCCAGTGCCAAGTTGATACTTGGATCAGTTATTCCTTTATTATCAATGAATTTCATGTCATGTCCTCCTTGTAATATCGTCCCAAGTCCTATTGTAATGCAAATCCAACACTCCATCAAAAGATATACACCGGGACGTCATACCTATCTGACAACTCATTTCTGGATGGCGGTAGACGGTATCGCGGAAGCTAATATTCCCCAACCAGGAAAAAATGCCAATTCATTTTACCCATGTAAACCCATCGTGTGCCAGTCGAACTTTTCCGGTAAAAATCTGCCGTGCTTCCTCCACTAATTGATTGTTGTTTCCGTATTGCGGCAAATGACTAAGCAAAAGTTCCCCGGCATTCGCTTCCTTAGCAATGGCTGCTCCGTCCAAGCTGTTCATATGTCCGGCTTTGGATCCGTCCTGATTGGCATAAAAATTGCAATCGGTAATGAGCAGGTCCGTATTTTTGGCAAATTCATACCATGATTTGCTGAAAGCGGTGTCCGCTGTATAAACTATCGTGCTGCTCCCATCAGATATACGCATGCCATAGCATGGAACAGGGTGCACCGTTTTCTGGAAGGTAACATGAAACGGGCCAATCCCCAACTGTTCATCGGGATCATATGCGATTCCCTCTGTACATTTGTGTGTCAGTCCCTCAAAACCTTTTTTGTCTTCCGTATGACCGTAGATTGGCAGGATTTTCTTTTCGCCGGTAACATATGAATTCACCAGCCAGGCATACTGTAACACACCGATATCAGCAATATGATCGGCATGATAGTGTGATATAACAACGGCATCCAGATCCATAGCTGCTTTATATTCCTGCAGCTTTGATAACGAACCACTGCCTGCATCCACCAATAATGTAAAATCATCTTTTTCAATTAAATATGCTGATGTAGCACCACCTGGAGCAGGATATCCGCCCCACTGTCCAATTACTGTTAATTTCATAGACATTCACCTCATTAAAATATTTTTTAAATTTGTTGTAACACAGTGTTGACAGTTTGCATACTGTTATAATACAATGTGTTTAATAAATAAATCAGAGGAGGATTCACATGAATAACGTCGTTGAGTTTTTCAGAAATCTGCCTAAAAAGAAGTGTCATAACTGCGGTCAGGCCATGAATGAGAAAGCAGACTGTTATGGAAATTTGTGTGACGAATGTGATCATCCGGCCAGATAAGATTTAAGTGGAGCGTTTTGAAAATCCATTTCTGCATA
>NZ_BAAADS010000006.1:168264-237062 GCF_039522605.1 Virgibacillus siamensis | reverse complement strand
TGTTTCTGAAAAATCATATCATTCTGCCTGCAATTATTTTATACTATTAATAGAGATTTGCAATTAAATGCAGGAGGTAATAGTTATGGTAAACACAGCCGATCGTTGGGTGCGTGCCGACGTCCCAGCCGAATTAACATGGGATTTAACCGATTTATTTGAATCAAATGAAGCATGGGAGAATGAATTATCCGTGCTGCAGGCACACGTTAGTGAAGTTACCCAGTATAAAGGAAGAATGACAAAAAAGGCTTCCAACCTGTTAAGTTGTTTGGAGGCGCTGGAAAATTTCCAGGAGCGCCTGATACGGGTGGCTGCGTATGCAAGTTTAAAGGCAGCAGCAGACGGATCTGACCCAGCAAATCAGGCAGACTCAACAAAAGTTTCTTCCGTATTGGCTACAATCGGGTCAAAAATTTCCTTTGTAGAATCTGAACTGCTTGAATTGAACCAAAACGATATCGAATATCTTTTGGAAAAAGAACCGAAACTGCAAAATTATGAGAAGATGCTTCAGGATATTCTGGAAAAAAAGCCATATTCGCTTGCACATGACATTGAAGAAACACTGGCAGCTTTGAGCGAGATACATAATGCGCCGTATATGATTTATCAGCGAAGCAAATCATCTGATATGGAATTTGATTCAATCACTGGCAAAGATGGCGAATCGCTGCCAATGTCTTTTGCACTGTATGAAGATCGCTATGAACTTTCTCCGGATGCCGGGATCCGCAGCAGGGCATATGATTCTTTTGTCAAAACATTAAACAAGTACAAAAATACCTATGCTGCAACCTATGCCACTGAAATCACAAAACAGGCTACAATGGCGCGACTTCGTTCATATGACTCCGTGACCAAAATGCTGCTTCAGCCGCAGCAGGTTACAGAGGAAATGTACCACAACCAGCTCGATATTATTCAAGAAGAACTGGCACCGCACATGCGCCGGTTTGCACGTCTCAAAAAAGAAAAACTCGGGCTCGATGACATGCATTTTTACGATTTGAAAGCGCCGCTGGACCCGGAATTCAATCCGGAAACAACCTACGAGGAAGCAGCTGAAACGATTCTGGAAGCATTAGAAGTGATGGGTACTGAATACACTGAAATAATTAGAAAGGGACTCTATAACCGATGGGTCGATCGTGCAGACAATGTTGGAAAATCAACCGGTGCATTTTGCTCAAGTCCTTATGGTGTGCACCCGTATATATTACTTACGTGGACAGACAACATGCGAGGAGCGTTCATTCTCGCACACGAACTCGGCCATGCCGGACATTTCTATCTTGCCGGGCAGCATCAGTCCCTGGTAAATATGCAGCCATCCACCTATTTTATCGAGGCACCGTCAACGATAAATGAGCTGCTGCTCGCGAACCATCTGTTGAACAAAACAGATGATAAGCGGATGAAACGATGGGTTATCACCCAATTACTCGGAACCTATTACCATAATTTTGTGACCCATCTGCTGGAAGGTGAATTCCAACGCCGGGTATATGCATTGGCTGAAGAAGGAACACCACTTACAGCAGATATATTATCTACACAAAAGAAAGAAGCACTGCAAAACTTCTGGGGCGATGATGTTATCCTTGATGAAGGTGCCGAACTGACCTGGATGCGCCAGCCCCACTATTATATGGGATTATACCCGTATACTTACTCTGCCGGTCTGACTGTCTCAACCGCTGTTGCACAAAAAATCAGCGAAGAAGGTCAGCCCGCAGTTGACCGGTGGCTGTCTGTCCTCAAAGCTGGGGGATCCATGAAGCCCCAGGATTTGATTGAAAAAGCCGGACTCGACATGTCCAAACCGGATGCCATCAAAGAAGCAGTCGCATATGTCGGCAAGCTGGTCGATGAACTGGAAAAAAGCTATGAATGATTTGAGCAAAGCACTCCTGATTGGATTCAGGGGTGCTTTTATATTTTCTCTTCTCCCGATAAATTCGGGTGGTGCCAGGCACCACCCGAATTTTGTCAAATAACAAAAAACCGGTGCTGGATGATCATCATATCATCCAGCACCGGTTCCTCCATGTTAACCATGCAAAAATTCAAGCACCTCTTTAACCGCTTGTTCACCCTGTCCGATGCAGTCGGGAACGCCGACTCCCTCGTAGGAACTCCCGGCCAGATACACTCCCGGCAGCTCATGCTCCATGGCGGATCGGACATTGGTAATCCGCTGATTATGACCGACCGTATACTGCGGCATCGCATTTTTCCAGCGGGAGATTACACTGAATTCAGGTTCCTGGGTAATCTTCATTGTTTTCTTCAAATCATGCAGAACGATTTTGGTGATTTCTTCATCACTCATGTCAACAACAGACTGATCATCCGGTCGTCCGACATAGCAGCGCAGCAGCACTTTTCCATCAGGTGCAGCGTTTGGCCACTTTTTGTGGGTCCATGTACAGGCAGTTATGCGAAAATCACTGTTCCTTGACACAACAAAACCTGTTCCATCGATATCCCTCTTAATCGCAGAGGCATCAAACGCAAGGGCAACATTGGCAACAGATGTTGCGGGTACATCATGAAACGCGTTAAAGAAGTCATACTGGCTGAATATTTTTGGAACAGTATAATGTGGAGTCGCCAGCACGACTGCATCGGCCTTATACACGTCTCCATCACTGAGAAGCAAATGATAGCCATGTTCCTTTTTCTCAATATGATCAATCGCGGTCTTTAACGACACAACATCGCCCAATTCTTCGGAAAGCCGGTCAACCATTGATTCCAGTCCGCCTTTAAATGAAAAGAACACGCCGGTTTTTTTGCCGGACGATTTTTTATGTTTAGGGGTGGTTTTCCGCAGCCCCTTAATTAAACTTCGATGCTCCTGTTCCAATTCATAAAAGTTCGGAAATGTTGCCATTAAACTCATGTCATCAATGTTACCGGCATAAATTCCGGAGAGCAGCGGTTCAATCAGATTTTCAACGAGTTCATTTCCAAAACGGTGCCGGAAAAACCCGCCAAGCGTCTGATCACCTTTCTTTCCTTTTGGAAGCACAAAATCCATCCCTGCACGCAGCTTGCCGGCAGGGGAAAAAATTCCGGAAAATAAGAACGGCCGAACCTGTACGGGAATCCCCATATATGCTCCTTTAGGCATTTTGTGCAACTTGTTGTTCACCAGAATATAGGACTGGCCGGTTCCATTAGGGACAAGCTCTTCCTGCATGCCCAGCTCTTCCGCCAATTTGACGGCAGGTTGTTTTCTGGACAAAAATGAGTCGGGACCGCGTTCAATCGTAAAACCGTCCCGCTTCACCGTGCTGATTTTCCCACCTAGCCGGGAATCAGCTTCAAACAGGCGCACCTCATATGGCAAACCTTTCGCCTGTATTTCTTTTTGCAAATAGTAGGCAGCGGATAACCCAGTTACGCCGCCCCCTGCAATGGCAATTTTTTTCATTTCGCTCATTGAACTTCACGCTTTACTTTTTTCAAAACGACATTGGATAATGTCTCGATGAATTGTGGATGAACATTCGGCATTTCTGGACGGTGATACGCCGCACCAATTTCATCACACACGACTTTACACTCATAATCATTGTCATACAGTACTTCCAGATGATCGGCAATGAATCCGACAGGTGCATAAACAAATGATTCGTAGCCTTCTTTTTCATGAAGATCACGGGTTAAATCCTGCACGTCAGGTCCCAGCCATGGATCAGGCGTATTTCCTTCACTCTGCCAGCCGATTGCATAGTCCTTGATTCCCGCCTCTTCAGCAATCAAGGCGGCTGTTTCTTTCAACTGGTCCGGGTATGGATCACCGTTTTGCAAAATTTTCTCCGGAAGGCTGTGTGCTGAAACAATTAATACAGCCTTCTCACGTTCCTCAGCAGGCATATCATCATAAACCGCACGAATCTGATCAGCCCAATATTTGATAAATCCCGGTTCATTATACCAGCTTTCAACCGATTCAATCGTAATACCATGTTTTTCAGCCTCTTCACCGGCACGTTTATTGTAGGCCATCACACTGAATGTGGAATAGTGTGGTGCGAGGACAAGTGAAACGGCTTCCTGAATACCATCTTCCGCCATCTGTTGTACGGCATCCTCTATAAACGGCGCAATATGTTTCAAGCCAATATAGACGCTGAATTCTACTTCATCCTGTTTAGCATTTAAATTACTTTCCAGTGCTTTTGCCTGTTCCTTCGTAATCCTGGCCAGTGGCGAAATGCCGCCGATTGCCTTGTAGCGGTCTTTTAAATCTTGCAGAGCCTCTTCAGAAGGCTTTCGTCCATGCCGGATGTGTGTATAATACGGCTCAATATCTTCTTCCTTATTTGGTGTTCCATATGCCATTACTAGTAATCCAACTTTTTTTCTTTCCATGTCAGCCACCTCTTCTGTTCAAAATTATCGTTTTGAATAGGTATGAATAAGTTCGGTCAGTTTCTTCAGTGTTTCCGGGTTCACTTCCGGTGTTACGCCATGCCCTAAATTGAAAACATGACTGCCATCCTGAATCGACTGCCTGAGAATTTCTTTCGTTTTTTTCTCAATTGTTTCCCAATCAGAAAGGAGTATCGCAGGGTCAAGATTACCTTGTAAAACCTTCGTAACCCCCATTTCACGCGCTTCTGTTATCGAAGTGCGCCAATCCAATCCGATGACATCCACCGGCAGATCATTCCATTCCGGAAGCAAATGCCTCGCTCCAACACCAAAGACAATCAGTGGTACATCCTCATTCTGAAGCTCCGCAAAAATCCGGTTCATAACCGGTTTAATATAAAATCGATAATCAGCGGCATTCAAAGCTCCAACCCATGAATCAAAAATTTGAATGGCTTTGGCACCTGCTTCAATTTGCGCCCGAACATAAGAAATAATCATGTTGCCCAATTTATTCATTAACGTAAACCATACATCTGGCTTGCTGTACATGAGCGCCTTGGTTTTAGCATAATTTTTCGATGGTCCGCCTTCAACCATATAACTTGCCAGTGTAAATGGAGCACCGCTGAACCCGATCAGCGGAACATCAAGCTGTTCTTCACTGAGAAGGCGGATTGTATCCAATACATACGGGACATCCGCTTTTGGATTAATCGCACCCAGTTTTTCCACATCCTGAATGGTTGATACAGGATTATGAATAACCGGACCGATTCCTTTTTTGATTTCCACATCAACACCAAGAGCCGGTAATGGAGACATGATATCTTTATACAAAATTGCTGCATCAACACCATAATGCTCGACCGGCAATCTTGTTACATACGCACAAAGCTCCGGTTGATGTGTAATTTCAAACAGCGAATACTTCTCCTTCAATTTCCGGTACTCCTTTTGCGACCGGCCAGCCTGCCGCATGTACCAGACAGGCGTGTAATCTGTTTGTTCACCTTTATAAGCCTTTATAATTGAATCATTAATAGTTCTCGTCATTGGTTTCACCCTCTTTAACTACTGAGCATCTATTACTATATCGATTTCCATTTGCGGTGTATAGCAAACAGGGAATATTGTCATCAATTTGTTTAAATTACAGGGATATTTCCACTGTGTTGGATTTCTTACCTTCCATTTTTGTCAATGGGTTATATGGGACTACATAATAAGCGGAAGGGCGGAACAGGTTCACGCTGTCGATTATATATTCAGACTTCCCTTTCACTTCCCCGACACGTTCATCGATTCCTTTTTCTTCACGGTAAATGCGGTAAACAATACGCTCATCCTGTGATCCAGTCCAATTCAACTTTCCCTGAAAAAAGGAAAATCCGCCAAATGCAAGTTTCGATTTCAAATTTATATTATCCGGCAGTTCAATCGGTTCCGGCAAACCCTCCACCTGATCAGGCTTAGTAAAGGATGCTGCAAGGTTTTTCGTTTTATCCAGCTCCGAAAAAATAGCTTTTGTCAGTCGAGTCGGGTATTCACTTCCGGCGGTGAGGTAATGGTTCTTGTCAGATGTACCATATCCCATCCATAATGCACTGACATATTCAGGTGTGTACCCGACAAACCAGGCATCCTTATATTCACCTTTCACAAATGGATGCTCCGTTGATCCAGTCTTACCTGCCAGTGCCTTGGCATACTCACCAGCGCTCCCGGTTCCATCTTCCACCACTTGTGTCAGCATTTCGGTCATATTCCATGCTACCTGTGGGCTGAACACCTGTGTTTCGTCCGGATTGGCCGTAAAAATCATTTTCTGCTCCCTGTTATAAATCCGGTTGATAGCAGTTGATTCGATGGCCTTACCTCTGCTTGCAAATGTCCGGTAGCTCTCGGCCATCTGAAGTGGCGTCAGTCCGTCACTCAAACCTCCGAGAGCAATCGCCAGACCTTTATCCTCGATATGAATGTCCATCTGCTGCAGATATTCTTTAGCATATGAAATCCCGATTTGATCCAGAAGCCAGACTGCCGGGGCATTTTTCGATTGGACAAGCGCGTCATAAATCGTGACCGCCCTGGCATACTGATCATCATAATTTGTTGCTGTATAGTCATTTATTTCGATTTTTTGATCCGGAATGATCGAATATGGCCGATACGTTTCCTTCATCATCGCCGGTCCATAAACGGCAATAGGTTTCATCACGGATCCGGGCTGACGTTTAACGGTCACATGGTTCAGATCCCCAAGCTGATAGTCTCGTCCACCGATTGCGGCGGTGATTTTTCCAGAATCCTTTTCCATCATGACAAAGGCTCCCTGTACGCCTTTCGTATTCCCCGGGAAAAAACGGTCTTCCTTGAAGTTCTCATAGGCAATTTTCTGGGCTTTTTTATCCATGTTGACAATAATCCGATATCCGCCCTGTTTCAGGTCATCAATCGATAAATCATGCTCTGTTTGCGCTTCCTGCAGCACGAGGTCAATATATCCGTCTGCCCATGGGTTTGGCTTATCTTCCCTCAGATTTAATCCCAATGATTTATCCTGCGCTTTTTTCCGTTGTTCCGTCGAAATTTTCCCGGTATCATCCATAACTTGCAACACCAGATTTCGGCGCGATAATGCTTTATCAGGATGATCAATCGGCGAATAGCCATTCGGTCCCTTGGCCATGCCGGCAAGCAATGCGCCTTCCGCAATGGTCAGGTCATTGACTGATTTTGAAAAATAGAACCGGGATGCTGCTTCCACTCCATATACACCTTGTCCAAAATAAATTTCATTTAAATATAATTCCAGAATTCGCTCTTTGGAAAGCTCACGCTCAAGCTGAATGGCCGCCATAACTTCTTTCGTTTTCCGCATCCAGGTTTTGTCATTGTGCAGGAACAAATTCTTGGCAAGCTGCATCGTAATGGTACTTGCACCTTCCACTTTTGACATTGCGGCAATATCTTCAGCAACCGCCCGGATAACCGATCTGAAATCCACCCCTTCATGTTCGTAAAACCGCCTGTCTTCAATGGTGACAAACGCCTCCTGCACATGTTCGGGGATTTTGTCGATACTGACAGGAATCCGGTTCTCTTCAAACAGTCTGCCGATAACCTTTCCATCGGCCGTTTCAATGGTAGTGGTTGCATCAAGGGTCAATTCGTCCTTATCAACAACAAGTGTACCGCCGAATAATACAGCAGCATAGCCTGTCAGCACCAGTACAGCAACAATCGCGAATGAAAGTACCAGCCACTTTATCCTTTTCATTTATCCACCTCTAATTATTGTACTTGTATAGTATACGACAGATTTCGCCATTTAAAAAGCAATAATATCTACTATAAATTAATAATCATTATAATTGACTAACATTGCCGGAATGAGGGTATGATGAGAGAAAGAGATTTTGGAAAGGGGATACTATATGAATGCATTTATGACAAAAGGTACATTTGATTTTTTAAAAAAACTGAAAGACAAACACCCGGACCTTGAATTATTTTATATGAACGGGGAAGGCAGCACACTTGTTTACTATGAATCTGATAAAAAGAAAAGCATCTTTGCATCCGGACGTGATTTTGAAGCAATCCTGCAAAAAGGACAGATTAAAAAGAAAGGCTATGTTGTAATGAACAACATTCCCGTCACAGAAGAAGGTACGGCTGTTTTTGAAGAAAACTTCCGCAATCGTCAGCAGCATGTCGATTCATTCGCCGGTTTTCAGGCATTCCGACTGCTCCGGCCCCAAAAAGGCAATCAATATGTTGTGTTGACACAGTGGGCGTCAAAAGAGGATTTCGAGGACTGGAAAAACTCCGATCAATTTAAAAATGCACACAAAGACGGAAATGTTAAACAGCCGGCATATTTCGCCGATCGTCCTTTCGTAACCAGCTACCGGATGATCGACCCGGATGAATAAAGCTTAATCAGGACTTATAGAGTGATACAAGACAAAGCGCTTCAGCCGTCATCAGGCTGAAGCGCTTTGCGGTCACATTCGAAACTGTAATCCTTAATAATACCTTCCACAGCAGTGACAATGATTCTTCTCCTCTTTCACCTTAAAAAGATCAAAGCATCTGCAGGAACCATGATTGTGTTTTTTCTTGTTAAAAAAGTCACAACCGTATTCCTTTTTCTTGCAAGGATCATGACAATAGTCTTTCTTCCTGCAAGGGTCATGGCAATAATCTTTCTTTCTGCAAGGATCATAGCATCCGTAATGCTTTTCCCTGTTAAAAAAATCGTAATCGTGGTCTTTCTTTTTACAAGGATGACAGCAATTACAATCGCTAAAACGCATCAGAAACCCTCCTCTACTGTTCATTCAATTTATTTTATGAATGTGAATCGCTTTTCGACTGGACAGGTTTCGTTTTTTCCCTACTATATTTGTTTAGTCAATCTTTTATCGATCAACATATTCTGTAATAGATTGAAACTTAAGTGGGAGGATTTTTTATGTCGAAAATACATGCAAAACCAGTGCGGGGGTTGCGTATATTCCCGGACTATAAATGGTGTGGACCAGGTTGCAGCGGACCCGGATCCCCCATTAACGATACAGATGCTTGCTGCAAGGAACATGATGAGTGTTATCGCAGGTCCAAATCAAAATGCAGATGTGACCGGGCATTTCTTAATTGCCTTCAACCAAAAGTAAACCGCCACAGTCGGGAAGGGAGACAGGCTGCCACTATGTACAATTATATGAAACTGCAACAACTGTTCACTTGTGCAGGTCGCAGGCGAAACTAAACGAAAGAACAAAACAGAAAAATTGTCTGACATAAAGAAGACTGCCGCAATATGTGCAGCAGCCAATCCATAGGAAAGCTCCCCCTGTATATTTATCTATTTATCTGGCAGTAGTCAGGCTACCTGTACTTTCTCTTACCGCAATATACTCCGGTCGTTCCTTTCCGCCGGAGAATGGTTCTCTCAAACGGTTCTCCACACTGTTATACACCATAAATAAATTGTTGCGCGGATAAGGCGTCATATTACTTGTCGACCCGTGCATGGTATTCGATTCAAACAGTGTGATGGATCCCGCTTTCCCGGTTGGCACGGATATCCCACTGCCTTTTTTGGAAAGGAATCGGAGACTGTCCTGATCAGGAACGCCCAGTTTCTGTTTTTTCAACGAGTCTTTATAGTTATCATCAGGCGTTTCCCCTACACAACTGACATAGTAGTTTTGGGACCCTGGTATAAGCATTAAAGGCCCGTTGAATGTATAGTTGTCCGACAAGGCAATCGACAGACTGACAGCCCTCATCCGCGGCATGCCATCCTCTACATGCCAGGTTTCAAAATCCGAATGCCAGTCAAATTCTTTTCCTTTAAATCCCGGTTTATAATTAATGCGGGACTGATGTATATATACGTCACTTCCCAAGAGATGATTTACAATGTCAAGAATGCGCTTGTCATAGGCAATGTCCTTGAAATAATTGTCATCCCGATGGACATGAAAAATGGAACGGATATCTTCGCTTTCCGGCTCACGGATGACCTTGTCCGAGCTGACATCCTTGTTTGAGTCCTGCAATTCAAAAATAGCTTTCTGCATATCTGTTACTTCTTTATCAGAAAAGAAGTTCTTAATCTGCAAAAACCCATTTTGTTCATAGGAATCAAGTTGTTCTTTTGAAATAGGAGCCTGATTATCTTTAGATCGGTCTGTATACATTACAGGATCCTTCCGCTCCAAAATTGACGGTTGGTCATTTTTTCTTGAAGGATAGAGATCTTCCATAAATAAAAACACTCCTTAACCAAAATTCTCATGATTATTAAGTTTTTTTATATACCTAAGCATCCCAAAATACAGGGAAGCTTTCCCAACATTAAACGACATATACTCCTTCTAATTAGTTGGTAAAAATCCTAATATACTGACTCTTCTAATACAATTATACAAATTAAGACATAAAAATCAACCATTGTACTTAATTCTTGATTTTGTATACCGCAAAGTTCTCTCGGAAAAAAACGTATGTGGAGTACAAATTATAAAGAAGCCAATAATAATGTTAGATTGAATTATGGATTAAATACTGATTGCAAAGGATTGTTTGCTATGTCTATTCTTCATGATAAAAAACCACTGAACGAAAAATTCTACTATCAGCCGACACTTGAACTGGCAAAGGCTTTACTTGGCTGCCTGCTTATCAAAGAAACGTCTGAAGGAACTGCGGCAGGATTTATTGTCGAAACAGAAGCATATATAGGGCCGCTTGATAAGGCCGCTCACAGTTATAATAACCGGCGCACAAAACGAACAGAAATCATGTTTGGTCATCCCGGTCATGCCTATACCCATACAATGCATACACACTGCCTGATCAATGTTGTCAGTGGTGAAAGCGGAATACCAGAGTCAGTCCTTATTCGAGCTGTTGAGCCTTATACAGGACATGAGCTTATGGAAGCGAGAAGACCGAAAGCAAAAAATAAACGGGAATGGACTAATGGTCCAGGCAAATTAACAAAAGCACTTGGAATTACCATGGCTGATTACGGGCATCCGCTGAACCACTCCCCCTTCTGGATTACCACTGGATGGACCGTTGAGCCCGACATGATTATGGCAGGTTCGCGAATCGGGATCAGTAACTCCGGTGAAGCAAAAGATTATCCATGGCGGTTTTGGATTCATGGTAACCATTATATATCCAGGTGAGTATGAACGCTTTAAACATCGCAAATGGCCGGATACAGAAGCCCTCATTTCGGTTATGTTTGTGAATTACGTGAATGGTACGTTTTTGTTTTTTTTACGAAGGGATCTTAGCTTTATACAGCGGGTTTGAGCTTTTGTTCAGCGGGTTTAGGAGTTTATTCGGCGGGTTTAGGAGTTTATTCGGCGGGTTTACCCATTTGTTCGGCGGGTTCAGAAATTTATTCGGCGGCTTTGCCCATTTGTTCAGCGAGTTTGGGAGTTTATTTTCCAAAAGTCCAGCAGCAATCTTAAAAACATTGACAAATTTACCTGGCCCTGCGTATACTTTTTAAAGTATACTTTTTTTATCGGAATAATGTAATTTGAGGAGAGGGTCAACATGTTTCTTCAGATGGATGGTGTGAGCAAACGCTTTATCGGACGGGATCAGCAGCCTTTTAACGTATTTTCAGATATTAACCTAAGCATACCTGAAAATCAATTTGTATCTATCCTGGGTCCATCCGGTTGTGGAAAATCAACCCTATTATCGATGGTGGCTGGACTTGAAAATGCTACCAATGGGGCCATATCACTTCAAAACAACGTAATTACTCAGCCTGGACGGGAGCGTGGAATGGTTTTTCAGCAGCCTTCATTATTTCCATGGCTTAATGTCCGGGATAACGTTACATTTCCACTGAAAGGGATAATGACAAAACACGAAGCGAATGAACGCGCGGATGATTTTTTGAAAATGGTTCACTTAAGTCATTTCAAAGATAATTTCATCTATGAACTTTCCGGGGGAATGCAGCAGCGGGTTGCGATAGCACGAGCACTGGCCATGGATCCCAAGGTTTTATTAATGGATGAACCATTCGCTGCTTTGGATGAACAGACACGGCATATTTTGCATGATGAACTGATTCGGATTTGGGAGCAAACACAAAAAACCATCCTGTTTGTAACTCACAGTATTCAGGAAGCTATTAAACTATCAGATCGCGTTATCGTAATGGGAACACTGCCAGGCCGGATTATCGCTGACATTGAAGTGGATATCCCAAGACCACGTAAACGGGAAGACCACCAGGTGATTGAAATTGAAAAAAAGGTGATGGGCTTGCTTGAAGGCGAAATTGACAAAGTATTAAAGGAAGAGCTAACCAATGAAAATTAATATCATCGTTAAACGTATTTTATTTTTAATAGCGGTCATCGGAATATGGCAACTGATTTTTGTTACAGGCGTTTTTCCGGATATTATTTTACCTTCACCAGCACAAATAGCTACAGCCTTATTTGAAGGATTTACAAGCGGCGATTTGGTTCAAGCATTGGGGGCAAGTCTGAAACATCTACTGATTGGTTTATCATTGGCCATTTTATTTGGAACCATTCTAGGTGTGATTTTCGGCAAATCCAATCAAGCGGATGAAACAGCTGGAATGTACCTGATTGCATTGCAAAGTATTCCAAGCATTGTGTGGGTACCGCTTGCGATTATGCTGTTTGGTTTTTCCGAATTTGCTGTTGTTTTTGTCGTAGTATTGGGCGGTACATTTGTGATGGCGTTAAATGTAAGAACGGCCATTCACAACGTTTCACCACAACTCATCCGGGCCGCCAGAACAATGGGAACACGCGGCTTCAGTCTATTCCGCCGTGTTGAAATCCCTGCCAGTATCCCCTATTTCATGCAGGGTGTCCGACTCGCCTGGGCATTCAGCTGGCGTGCACTCATGGCAGGTGAATTACTCAGTAATGGCCCTGGACTCGGCTATTCACTGCGCTATGCACAGGATTACGCCCGCATGGATCAGGTTATCGGAATAATTATCATTATTGGAGTAATTGGTGCAGTAGTTGACCAGCTTGTATTTTCAAAATTGGAAAAGAACGTGATGCAACGATGGGGATTACGAACAAAAGCTTAAAACCTGTCCACACTCAAAAATAATTCGGCAAAATTCAGGTGGCGACACCAAAAAAAGGGAGAGATCAAGATGAAAAAACTTATTTTATTGGCTTGCGCTGCTATATTCAGCTTTCTATTAACTGCATGCGGAGGAAATGACGAACAAGCGAGTGCTGATGGATCAAAGGAAATCACCATTGGCTACTTTCCGAATATTAATCATGTTGCCGGCATGGTTGCTGAAGAAAAAGAGTTATATTCTAAAACATTACCGGGTGGAACGACGGTTAATTATAAATACTTCCCTGATGGTTCAGCCTTTATGACTGCGATTGAAACAGGAGAAATTGAAGGCGGCCTTGTCGGACCAGGTCCTGCCATGAACCATTTTACAAGCGGCGCAAAAATTAATGTTGTTGCTGCCGGTTCAACAGGCGGTACCGTCATTATGGCAAGAAAAGGCACTAATATTGAAACACCGGAAGATTTAAAAGGACATTCATTTATTTCGCCACGCGTCGGCTGTACACACGATGTTCAATTTGAAACGATGATGAAGGAAGAATACAGCATTACCTCGAAGCGGATTGGCGGAACCATGAAACATGTTACAGGAAAACCAGCAACCTACCACCGACTGTTTAAAACTGAAAAAGTAGATGCTGCAACTGTACCGGAACCATGGGCATCCGTTATTGAGGAAAAAGGCAGCGGTGAGGTTCTTGTAGATACCAAAAACGTCGCATATGGCCAAACATTGCCGGCAGCCGTGTTTGTAACGTCCCAGGATTTAGTCGAAAACAATCCTGAAATGGTTCAAAACATTGTTGATGCACATAAGAAGGCAACAAAATTCATTCAGGATAATCCGGATAAAGCCAAACAGATCGCAATCAAGAAAATCAAAGAAATCACTGATCAAGAACTTTCCCCGTCTGTTATCGACAATGCCTGGGAACGAATCAACTTCACATATAAAGTTGATGGTGATGTACTGCAGGATTTCGCAAATTCTTCCTACCAGCTTGAATTTTTAAAAGAAAAACCGGATTTGGAAGGATTGGTGAATACAAGTTTTATTCAAAAATAATAAATGCAATTTAAAAAGCAAGCCGGGATTAACCCTGGCTTGCTTTTTTAGCAGTTAAGTATAAACCTTTCTTACTGTATAAGTGCAACTAAGGTCGTCACCTAAAACCATGGTGACAACCAAGTTTTCTAATCACCGCTGTCCTTATATTCGTTGAAAAATGATGTGAATAATTCTTTGGACTGCGCACCATTTACGCGGTCAACTTCTTTTCCATTTTTGAAATAAACTAATGTCGGCGTACTTCTTATCATGTATTTGGGCGCCATTTCCGGAAATTCAATCAGGTTCAATTTTTTCATATCCACATTCATATCTTTTGCCAGCGGTGCCAGCATTGGTGTGGTTTTTTTACAGTGCGGGCATGTCGGACTGTAGAAGTAAACAAAAAGCCCTTCACCGCTGTTCACCTTTTTATTCAATTCGTCAGGCAGAATCTGGTTTCCGTAATATGGGCTGTCTAGTTGATCAATCGTCGCCTGATGGAGATCATCTTTGCCATACGGATTATTCTCCATCGCCTGATCATTCTTATAATCGATGACAAAATAAAGTCCAGCAAACAAGATGACAATAACAATCCCAAAAATTATCATCTTTTTTTTCATATTATTTCCCTCCTTGCTGTTTCATCAGGATGATATGTAAAACAAAGATTACAATGAATGCAACTCCAGCCATAAAAGGAATAGTGATGAATCCAAAGTAATTTACATACTCAGCATTACACGGCACCAACCCGCATGAATTACCGGCATCGGCTAATGCAGGCAGTTTTTGCACGAGATAATGATAAATAGAAACACACATGCCGATTCCACTCAATATAAGACCAGGCAACGCAACAGATATATCTTTTTTGATGGCAGCAACACCATATATGATAACCAGCGGATACATCAATATCCGTTGATACCAGCATAACTCACAGGGAACATACCCCATGATTTCCGAATAAAACAGGCTTCCCAACAGAGCAATTAATGATTGTGCCCAGATGAGCATAAGCAGTGTTTCATTTGACTTGGAATTTCCCATACATAAGCTCCTCATATTATATTACTTCAATATTATACAGGGAATTCTACAGGAAAATCAAAAATGAAATTTGAAAATACTAATTTTCTTCTTTGGATAAGGCATTTTTGTGAACATATACAGCTGCTTGTGTACGGTCATGCACATCAAGCTTTGATAAAATATTGCTGACATGGGTTTTTACCGTTTTAATCCCAATATAAAGGTTATCGCTTATTTCCTGATTCGTCAGCCCGTCACCGATACACAAAAGCACTTCCAATTCACGCTCCGTCAATTCTTCATGCGCTTTTTTCGGACCGCGCCGAAAATTGGTCATCATTTGGCCGGCAACTTTTGGCTCAATCACATTTTCACCCGCTGCCGCCTTTTTAATCGCCGCAGCGATTTCTCTGGCAGAAGATGTTTTTAAAATATAGCTGAACGCACCCGCTTCAATCGCAGGAATAACCTGTTCATTGTCATAATAGCTCGTTAAAATAATAATTTTGCATGAAGGCAGCTCTTTCATGACTTTTTCAGTCGCCTCAATCCCGGTACCATTTTCCATGATAAGATCCATTAAAACAACATCCGGCTTTGTTTCCAAAATAATACTTGCTCCGTTATTCCCGCTGGACGCTTCCCCTACAATTTCAATGTCTTCTTCCGTTCGTAAATAGGAAACGATGCCTTTGCGGACAATTTCATGGTCATCCACTACCACTACACGTACCATTGTCCTCCCCCTTTTAGCATGGAATCCGTAAATCGATATACGTTCCTTCCCCTTTTGTTGACCTGATGGCAAACGTTCCGCCAAGTTCTTCCGTACGCTCCCGCATTGTTTTTAATCCATATGATGTTTTGCGTCCTGTATCTTCTTTTACATTAAAGCCTGCCCCATTGTCACTGATATGTACAAATAATTCCTTCGACCGGACAGACGCTTCAATCGTTACATCAGTTGCTTTCGAGTGCCTCAACGTATTTGACAGCGCTTCCTGGATAATCCGAAAAACATGCTCTTCCACCGTATCCGATAGATCCAGTTCATCATCGATTACAACGTTAAACCCCATTGCTGTTTTTTCCATTAACTCATCAATCAGCTTTTTAATACCGGTTCTGAGCGGCTCTCCGGACAAATGAACCGGACGCAGATGCAGCAGCAATGCACGCATTTCCGTTTGAGCTTTCAAGGCGCTTTCGGCAACATCCTGGAGCTGTTCTTTGGCGACGGCAGGATCAATTTCAAGCTGACGCAATGACGCCTCTGACATCATCGTGATCGCGAACAATTGCTGACTCACCGCATCATGCAAATCCCGGGCGAGCCGCTGCCGTTCCTCGATTACGGCTGCCTTATGCGCTGATTTAGCAAAATCCGCTTTCTCATCGGCCATCCGCTGCAATGATTTCACTTGATTTTGCAATTTCCCGCCAAGCTCATTCATTTCATTGCCGATCCGTGTGATTTCATCGTTCTCATTAAAATAAATCTTTGAATGATAATTTCCATTGGCAAATTGCGTGATCAGACCGGATAAATAATCAAGCCGCTCCTTCATTTCACCACCTGTTTTGAACCCGGCGTAAAACGAAATGACAACACCAATCAAACAATATAATAAGATGAAAATAAAAATACCAAATGCTGACAGCCAATCGGGTGAAATCAGAACGTACACGGTCAATAACAATGATAACAAAATGACGGTCGTCAGAAATACTGCATATAAATGGGAACGGATATACATATAACGGATACTGCTCAGTTTTTGCAACATTTTTTTCCGCCCCCTTCTATACGGTTACAACCCGTATGGATCCTGCCTTAAGATTAACGTGTATATCCAATTTTTTGACCGAAGAATGATATTCCTTCGTTTCATACCGCAGGCGCCTGTTGATCCCTTCCGCTTTTTTCCCTACTATATCAATATCACCGGCTTTTGCCGAGGCATCCACTCTAAAAGCAACATTTTCCGGAATCAGAATATGCACATCCCCTGCCAACGATTTAATCGAAATCGGGGTTTCTTTTTCCGGAATAAACGCTTTGGAAAAATCCATGTAAAAATCGCCGGCCATGCTTTTCAGATTCATCGGTTCCACTTTCCAGTTCGGCTGACTGTATTCATGTTCCCCAACTGAAAAATAACTGCTGTCATATTCTGTCTTTGCTCCTGAATCGTCGCCATCCGAGCTATACGTAACTTTAACCTTGCCTGGCTTCCTGATAAACGAAAATCCAATATACACAATCAGCAATGGCCACAACTTCATAATATCCCAAAAATGGAATGGGATGACATCAAACCTGTCAAGAAGCAACAGTGAACCAAAGATAAAGAAAAATGACCCGAAAATCCAGCTGCCGCCCTTATGTCTGATTTTATCAACCATCCATTTCAATCCGAACAGAACGAAAATGGATGGATAAATATACAGCCACGCATTATCCATATTTATATCAACAACACCAATATTTGCCAAGACTAGCGCTGCACCGGCAAGTATCAGTATCCCAGCAAACAGAAACCGAAAAAACCCGCCCATTGCCATCCCCCATTTCTTCTATAGTCAAGTTACTTTTATTGTAATGGTTTGTCTTTATACGTGGAATGACCTCTGGAATGTTTTTGCCTCAGACTTAAGACGGAGACCCATTGCGTTTTCTTTGCACAGACTTATGTAAAAAAATCAGTGCAAACAGACAGATGTCCCCGAAGAAGAAGCCACCAAGCACGTCTGTCAGGTAGTGTACATTAATAACGTACCTGCTGATTCCAATCAGGAAAATAAGTAATAAAAAGCTGACATGCATGATTATTGCCGTTGTGTTATGTTCAATTTTTTTGGCAAGGAAGTAGGAAAGCATGCCATAGCATACGGTTGACATCATCGCGTGGCCGGAAGGGAAACTGTATCCTTCTGCATCAGCCGCAGCAAACAAACTTGGCCGTTCCCGTTCCACCACAACTTTTATCAAAACATTTAATCCATGACTGGACAAGGTTCCTAAACCGAATATCACAGCAGGAAGAAAGTCGCGGTAGATCCACCATAAAACAACAGACATAATAATGGTGAACAGGGTTAAAAACGTTCCCGAACCAAGTTCCGTAATCCAACGGAAAATTGTAAAAATATCCGATCCGGCCAGTTCCGCAACAAGTTCTCTCGTCCATTGATCTACATATAAAATATGACCGCTTACAAGCTTGACAACCCAAATCCCCATTATTACAGCCATTATACTAAATAATATGAGCAGTAGAGAATAATCTTTTTTTCGCACGTACAAAACCTCCTTTTGTAATCATACCTTATAACAGGTTTTAAAAAAATAATTTAGGGAATTGTATATATATAATGAAATTCATGAAAGGTTGGGATACAATGGATCAGGATTTACAAACTTTGATAGATGGTCTCAATGAAGACCTCTCACATGAATATGCAGCAGCAATACAATACACGTACAGTGCATCGGTAGTAACAGGATTGTACCGTTCTGCTTTAAAACCGTTTTTTGAGAATGAAATAAATGATGAAATGGGACACGCCCTATATCTGGCCGAAAAAATTTATAATATCGGTGGAACACCAACGACAAAAGCAGCCGAAATCCCACAGCCAACAGAAGTGAAAGATTTACTCGAAGCTTCCCTTCAATCGGAGAAAGATACGATTGAGCGCTATGAAAAACGCAAAAAACAAGCAGACGGACTGGGATACACGGAACTGGTCGTAAAGATTGAAGACATGATAGCCGATGAAACACACCATAAAGAAGAAATTGAACGATTACTCGCAGACCCGAGAGTTTCTTGAAGAAGAATTGAAACGAGGATTACTGTATTGCAGTAATCCTTTTTAATTTGAATACCAATAAAATGTTGGCGTTGGAACGGCAAGAATTTTGTTCTCCCTGATAAATCCGATCTTCTCCCGATAAATCCATTCTCCTCCCGATAAATTTCTACCACTGTATCCATTTCCTTCATAACACCTCATAATAAGATGTTTCACCTTTTTAAAATAGCGTTTAATGTTATAATTATAAGAAAATAATAAAAGGAGTTGATCATTTGCTGCAGGATATACATAAACAGCTGGATGAATATTATTCCGAGATGGTGGAGATTCGGCGTTATCTTCATCAGTATCCGGAACTTTCTTTTCAGGAAACGAAAACGGCAAAATATATTGCTGATTTTTATAAAGAATTGGGAATTCCATACGAAACGAATGTTGGAGGGAATGGCGTCATTGCTACACTAAAAGGTGGCAAACCGGGAAAAACCATTGCACTGAGAGCCGACTTTGATGGACTTCCGATTCAGGATCAAAAGGATGTTCCCTACAAATCAAAAGTGGACGGTGCTATGCATGCCTGTGGACATGACGGCCACACTGCGAGTCTGCTTATTCTTGCCAAGACCATGAAAGCTTTTCAAGAACAATTACCAGGAACGATTGTGTTTTTGCATCAACACGCAGAAGAATATGCTCCCGGCGGCGCAAAACCGATCATCGAATCGGGTGCACTGGATCATGTTGATGCCGTTTTTGGAACACATCTGTGGGCAACAACCCCATTTGGTGTTTTACAGACGTCAAAACACGCATTCATGGCTGGCGCTGACCGGTTTCATCTTACTATCCAGGGGAAAGGCGGCCACGGCGGCTATCCGCACGAAACAAAAGATGCCATCGTAATTGGTTCACAAGTTGTTTCCGAACTGCAGCAAATTGTCAGCAGGCGGCTTGATCCGCTGGAAACAGCAGTTATCACAATCGGACAGTTTAATGCGGGGTCAGCTTTTAATATTATTGCTGATACTGCAGAACTCGTCGGGACAGTACGGCATTTAAATACGAACGTCCAGGAACAGGTTATTCAGGAGATCGAGAAAATTATTAAAGGTGTTTGTGCGGGGCATGATGTCACGTATGATCTGAATTATGAAAAGGGCTATCCGCCGTTGATTAACAATGAACATGAAGCGGAACTTGTTTTGAAAGCAAGTGAAAAAGTACCGGAAATCAAACAGGCAGAAATTGTAAAACCTGTAATGGCTGGGGAAGATTTCGCTTATTATACGATGGAAAAGCCCGGGGCGTACTTCTTTACTGGGGCAAAAATAGAAGGTCAGGGCTACCCGCACCACCATCCGAAATTTGACATTGAAGAACGCGCATTGCCGGTTGCCGCCAAAACACTGATTACCGCATATTTTGATTTTCAGGAGCAGAGTTAAGTTCAGAAAATGCGAGCTGATAGATGTGAAAGATTATGTTTTTCTGTATGACAGCCATGTTGCACTGATGCAGTAAGAAGAGGTTGTATACTATCCGCTCAAAAAAACGAAACCATCTCACCAAGAGACGGTTTCGTTTTTTTTAGGCTATTTTTTTCTTTACATAACGGTTCTGAAAAATGTAGTTAAATGTTATTCCGGCGGCTAATACAAGTAAAGCACCAAGCCACTCTCCCATTCCAAGCAGCAGCACTGTAAAAATAATCGTCTGCAGGAGTGTCAACTGAAACAGCAGTTTCAATAATGACTGCTGCCTGACCTTTAATGCGACAGGATACAAATCAAGCCACATAACGGTGCGGTGATGATGATACAGGGTAATCATCTGAAAGCTGCTCATATAGATAAACAGCAGCGCAAAAATAGCTTTCATCCACAAATTCGGAATAAAGAAAATAAACAATCCGCCGATTACAATCAGCCTAAAATACATTCCAAGATAATCCACACTTCTGATAAACGAAATCCGGTACAGGTAATCAAAAGTATGTTTTTGGGCGAATGGTACGCGGTTGACTATTGACACGAGCCAATGTCTTCTTTTAACCCGGTTTTTTAAATGTGGAACATCGGCAAACATATTAGCAATCCGATAAAATGTCTGCATACGGCTTTGATCTTTTTCCAACAGTAAATCCCACAGGAGACCCGCCTGTCTTCTCGAAATCATCAAATCGTATAAAAAAACCAAAACAAACAAAAACGTTGTGATGCCAGCAAGCAGCATTTCACCTTTAACAAGAAAATAAAAAACAGCCATATTTAATAAAGTGCGGGCAAGCAAATCAACCTGACGGATGCCTGGTTCCCTAATTTTCAGCATCCACCAGTTGGTCAACATATTCCACAGTTTAAAAATCAGCACAACTGCCAGCGTCAATATATATATGTTACCGGCCCGACCCGGATATGCAGCAAAATACAATGGTCCAAAAGCTCCTCCGGCAAGCAGCAGTACATAAAGCTGCACAACAAAACTGTAAATGATAGCATTACGAAAATATGCATCCATTTTCGTTTCGGCCGGTATCAGAAAAACCAGATCAGGTTCCTGCAGTAAAGTACGGACAGGACTATAACTGACCAACAGTCCGAATACAATTCCTGCGATGAGCGCCGTCGGGAAATTATCCGGAAGATCCATCAGCCACTGCTGGTAATAATAAGCCATCGCTGCCACGAAAAAAAACATGGCGAATGCGATGTGCCCATTAAATATGTAACGTGTGTACCGGCTCAGCTCCTTGAAATGGGCAGACAGCCGTTTCTTGAAAAAATCATGGGAATCAAACATGACGATCTTCCTTTGTCAACCGCACATACAAATCATCCAGCGCAGCATCAGGCATATTGAATTCCTTCCGAAGTTCCTCCAATGTTCCGGCAGCACGGATTTCCCCATCGTGAAGGATAACAAAACGGTCACATTTCCGTTCAGCTGTCGCCAGGATGTGTGTGGACATCAACACACCAGAACCATTGGATTTCATGCTATCCATTAATTCCAGATAAGATTTGATGCCAAGCGGATCCAACCCGACAAATGGCTCATCCACAATATATAATGGCGGTTCAATCAAAAATGCACACATAATCATCACTTTTTGCCGCATCCCTTTTGAAAAATGAACCGGAAACCATTTCAGTTTTTTTTCCATCCGAAACTCTTTCAGAAGAGGCTGGAGCCTTTTTTCAAATACATCTTCCGGAATATCATAAGCCATTGCGGTAAGTCTTAAGTGCTCGTACAATGTGAGTTCATCGTATAAAATCGGCATCTCCGGTATGTATGCCATCTGATTTCGATAGCTTTTCGGATTTTCCTCAAACGTTTTTCCATTCACGGAAACAGTGCCTTTTTTGGCTTGCATTAAGCCGATTACATGCTTAATTGTGGTGCTTTTCCCAGCTCCATTCAAGCCAATCAGGCCAACAATCTCACCCGGAAAAACATCAAACGAAATTCCGTGCAAAACATTCTTATGTGTATATCCGCCATGCAGATCACCTATATGCAACAAAGATTCCACATATTCTCCTCCTAAACGTCACTTATTAAAATTTTACCATGTTTGCATGGCAATGCCAAAATAAACTCTTCCCGCTGATCCGACATTTTTTGGCAAATATGACGTTCGCCCAAAGGTTTGGCGAATATCATTTTTCTAATGTATAAAAATCACCCAAACCAACCACAATAGGTAATGAAGTTACGAGGATGTTCCACTGTGATACAAAATTCGTGTTCAAACACAAATGAGGTGTCTGTGATCGGCAATCTAACGAAATAACCGTTTTTTGCCAGCGTATCCCCGTAAAATGTTACGAGGATGTACACTGTCATACAAATTCGTGTTCAAACACAAATGAGGTGTCTGTGAAAGGCAATCTAATGCAATAAACGTTTTTGCCAGCGTATCCTGTAAAAAGGATTCTGCCAAAATAAGTTTTATTTGTAATCAACGTTAATCGATTATCGTTAACAATCATTACAAAGTCCCCAACATTAGAATTTTGCAAGTCATCCTCTTGCTTCTGTAACAGGCAGGTCCGCATCAGCGGGCTTGACCTGTTAATTTTATGTCTATACAATTAGTGTTAGAAAAACTCGGAATTTGCCTTGTCAAATGCCTAAGTTTTTCTTATAAGGTCAACCTTAACTTATACTTCTGACGTTATAAAGAAAATGAGGAGTGATATTTCGTATGGCTCACGAAGATTGTATTTTCTGTAAAATCATTAATGGAGATATTCCTTCAGCAAAAGTTTATGAGGATGACAAGGTATACGCATTTCTTGATATCAGCCAGGTAACCAAAGGACATACACTTGTTATTCCAAAAACACACACCAAGAATATTTATGAAACACCGCCGGAAACAGCAAGTGAGTTATTTTCCCGGGTTCCAAAAATTGCCGCTGCCATTAAAGAGCGCTACAACCCGATTGGGATGAATCTGCTTAACAATAATGAAGCACCGGCAGATCAGTCAGTTTTTCATTTACATATCCACATCATACCAAGGTATGACGATGGGGACGGTTTTTCATCCAATTGGACTACACATGGAGATGATTATTCCACTGAAGAACTTCAGCAAATTGCTTCTTCCATTAATGAAAAGATATAGTTCTTTTAGAAAATTAACATTTTTTATTTATTGGATATTCTGGTATAATGATAATACGTTTCCGCAGTTGGCAATGCGCACGCAGTTGAGAAATGATGAATCAGATTAGCTTAGCAAAAGAAAGTGATAAATGAATACTAGAGTTTTGATTATTTTGTCGTTGCTGGTGGGTGTAGGTGCCGTTTTATTCCATTAATATTATATGGCGAGAATCCCATCGCACTGCCGACAGCTACGTTAACTAGACTTCTGATGTCGATTGTACCTCCCCCATCCAGCGAATTATGAAGCAGACGTCAACAGTGTCCACTTCTTAAATGACTGAATATCCAATCCTCTGGCACAACATGTCAGGGGATTTTTTAAAGAACATGATAAAGAGAATGTTTCATAGCATCCTAAATAAAGGAAATGATATAATAAGTTCAGAAAGGGGCGTTTTATATGATTAGCAAAAAATCACTGGTACTCGGTGTGATGGTTGGTGGTGCAATCAGTACCGCTGCAACACTTCTGAGCACACCGGCCTCCGGAAAAGATTTTCGAAACCGTGCCAAAGATCAGGGAATAGAATGGAAGCAAATGTTTGGAAACTTGAAGCAGGATGCGCTGCGATTAAAAAATCAACTGACAAAAACCTCTAAAGAAGGGGCCGCCCTGGTCAAAGAACTGACTCAGGAAATGAAAAATTCTGTGGAAGAATGGAAATTGGCTGTCGAACCACACCAGGAAAACATATACGAATACCTGGATCAGATTGAATCAAGCCTGAAAGACCTGGAAGAAAAAATAGATAAACAATGATGACACTCCCCTCCTGCATGAAAAAGTCTTGCTTTTTTCCAGCTGGCGGGGAGTTTTGACATTATAGTGACTTGAAATCCGTTAAGGTCTACGTAAAAAAGACTGCCAAACCTGGCAGTCTTTTTCATTGTTTACTTAGCTTATTTTACGCCTTTCAACCATTTATCCACTTTATCCGGATGTTCTTCCAAATATTTAGATGCAACTTCTGCAGGGTCTGCGCCATCATGGATTTTACCCATCAGTGCGTTCAGCTGCTTATAGTCAGCAGTATATTGTTTTAGAATCTGGTATGCAGCTGGCGCCTTATCTTTCAGTCCTTTGTTAACCACGATATCGATGTGGTCACCGTCACCGCCGTAAATACCTTTAGGGTCTTTTAGCATTTTAAGATCCATTTTTGCAAATGCCCAGTGTGGCTTCCAAAGCGGAACAACAATTTTCTCCTCATCTTCCATCTTTTTTTGAAGTTGTGAGAGCATTGCAGATCCAGAGCTTTGAGTCAAAGTCCATTTGTCCAGGCCATATTCTTTTAATGCTTTTTGTGTATTCTGCATAATACCTGCACCTGGGTCAATACCAATAATCTTCCAGTCGGTTGCTTCACCAAGTTCTTTGTTTCCTTTCAAATCTTCAACCGAGTTAATATCTTTCATATAAGAAGGAACTGTCAGTGCCAATGGTGCTTTATCAATAATCGTGTTGATGGATTCCACGCTGTCTTTATATTTTTTCCAATAGCTTTGGTGCGTTGTTGGCAGCCAAGCGGATGCTGTAATATCAGCAGATCCGTCTGCTACACTTGACCACATTGGACCAGCTTCTACTTGTGGTGTTTCCACTTCATAGCCGGCTTCTTCAAGAACCTGCGCAATCAGGTGTGTACGAGCAATTGCCCCAGCCCATGCAACATATGGCATTGTCAGTTCTTTTTCACCAAGTTCCACACCGCTGCTGCTGCCTGAGTCGCCTTCAGATCCACTGTTTGAAGAATCTGAGCTTTCTTCATTTCCACCGCCGCATGCGGCTAATACAACTGCCAATGCAACAATCATTGCAAGGCCAATAATTCTAAATTTCTTAGACATAGTGTAAAATACCTCCTGTGTATTAGATTATTTTATTTTTCCAATCCCTTCCGCCAATTATGCAGTCAGGCATTGTAAACAGTATTATTTGTTCCCTTTATTCGCACCTTGTGTAATACGATCCAGAACCATAGCAAGAATAACCAGTGCAAGTCCGCCTTCAAAACCGGTTCCAATCTGTATTTGTGTAATGGCGCGATAAACCACCGTACCAAGACCGGGTGCACCAACAAGGGATGCAATAACAACCATGGACAGAGTTAACATGATGGTCTGGTTGATTCCAGCCATTATCGTCGGCATTGCAAGTGGTATCTGAACCTTTGTCAGGCGCTGGCCTGTAGATGAGCCAAATGCATTGGATGCTTCGATTAGTTCTTCATCCACCTGTCGAATACCAAGATTCGTCAGACGTACTGTCGGTGGAGTCGCGAAGATGATGGTCGAAATAACACCTGGAACCATCCCGACACCAAAGAAGACAACTGCCGGAATCAGATACACAAAGGCTGGCATCGTCTGCATAAAGTCAAGTATTGGCGTAATAATAGCCTGAACCGTACTTTTCTGCGACATCCAAATACCAATTGGCACCCCGATAATAATTGCAATAATAACTGAGATTACAATCAGCGAGATTGTTTCAATCGTCTCTGGCCAATATCCTAGGTTATTAATCAGACCCATTCCAATCAATGTGAATAGTCCAAGTTTCCAATTCACAACCCACCATGCAATCAACGCAAGCGCAATAATAAATACCAATGGTGGAACAAATGTCAGCAAAGAAACAAAACCTTCTGAAACAAAAGATATTCCATTTGATATTGACTCAAAAAACGCTTCAAAGTTGTCTGTCAGAAAATCAACAAACGATTCAATCCATTCCGCTAATGGGAGTTTCGGAAATAAATTGTGCAAATTATCCATCTAATACGTCACCCCCATTTCCATTAATCAGTGTGTCATCGCCGGCAAGTGCACCTAACACCATTCCTCTTACAACTAAACCGATCAGCCGATCCGAATCATCAATAACTGCAAGCGGAGCCTTTGCTTCCGTAATTTTTTCAAATAAATCAGCAAGCAAAACATCCGGCTTAACGGTAGGTATGTCTGTTGTCAGCACATCTTTCAATTCTTTCTGATCCTGAACAGCTTCTGACGCCTGATCAGCCGTAACATATCCCAGAAGTTTTCGTTTGCTGTCGGTTACGTAAATAGTGGAGACTCCATTATCACGCATCAGCTTCAAAGCAACTTTAGGACCTTTGTCAACAGTCACCTGCTCAGCCCGTTTCATAACATGACCTGCAGTTAACACTTTGGACAAATCAACATCCTGAACAAAGCGTTCCACATAATCATTAGCCGGCGAGATAAGAATTTCTTCTGCTGTTCCAACCTGGACAATACTTCCATCCTTCATCAATGCAATTCGGTCACCAATCCGCAATGCCTCATCCAAATCGTGTGTGATAAATACAATGGTCTTATGAACGGATTGCTGCAGATCCATCAACTCATCCTGCATGTCTTTACGGATTAATGGATCCAATGCACTGAAAGCTTCGTCCATCAGAAGTATATCCGGGTCACTGGCAAGCGCCCGCGCTAGACCGACACGCTGCTGCATACCACCGGAAAGCTCGCTTGGGTATTTATCCAAATACCCGCCGAGGCCAACTAATTCCAATGCCTCAGTCGCTTTCTTTTCCCGCTCCTCTGGATTGGTCTTACGAATTTCAAGACCAAATTCCGTATTTTTTAAAATAGTCTTATGAGGAAGCAGTGCAAAATTCTGAAAAACCATGCTCATTTTCTTTCTTCTTAAATTCCGTAACTGTTCTTTCGACATCTTGGTAACTTCTTCACCATCGATTTCGATGCTGCCAGATGTTGGTTCAATAAGGCGGTTCAGCATACGGACGAGTGTGGATTTACCACTACCGGAAAGTCCCATGATTACAAAAACCTCTCCGGCATCTACTTCAAAGGAAGCTTGATTAACACCAACCGTCATTCCAGTCATTTCAAGGATTTCATCTTTTGTTTTGTCTTCTTCCAGGTATTTAACGGCTTGTTTTGGACGTCTGCCAAATATTTTTGTTAACTTATCAACCTTTATTTTACTCATATCTTCACCTCGCTTAACGCTGTCTTTTTTTTATTTTCCGGGTCGCTTCCATTCTTTTTATAAAGAAGTCAGCAGTCTACCGTGAGATACTGGCCATCTTCCTATTTGTTCCTCCCCTTTATGTTCCGTATTCGGCCATAAAAGTGACGAAAGTCTTACAACTAAATTATCAGTTTTAGTCCATAAATATAGGAATCTGTCAATCTTTCATAAATAAAACAGAACCATTCGTCCGTCACTCACTCTATTTACTATATAAGTATTACAGCTATATTTCAAACATTAAAAACCATAAATTTTGTTTATTTTAATCGTACAGTTTATTCTGTATGAAGTTTTGTTCCTTTATTCTTTTATTTACTCCATTTAACTCCCAATATCTATCCAGTTATCGATTTTTAAAAAAAATCACTTTGATGTAATCTTAATATAGCAGCGTATTAGGAGGATTTTATGCTTGATTCAAACATTGAAGATCTTACCAAGAAAATTATCACGGAGTTTTCAAAAACCATTGAAATGTTCGGTCTCACCACTTTGGAAGCAAGACTATTTGTCTACCTATATTTGGAAGAAAGGCCCTTAACCCTCGATGAAATGAGTGAAGCTATGGGAAAAAGCAAGACATCCATGAGTACAAGTATACGAAGCCTGTCCGATTTTAACCTTGTGACACGTGTCTGGAAAAAAGGGGTAAGAAAAGATTTGTATGAAGCAAATGAACAAATTTATAAAACCATCATGAACTCTTTTTCAGGAAAATGGATCGATGCAGCCAACCACCAAAAAGATTCACTGTACGACATTAGAAAACAATTCAAAAATGAAAACATAACCAGCCCCACACTAAACAACCGCCTGAATAATATCATTGAATTCCACCAGCATCTGGAAAAAGCAATGCGTGAAATCAAACAGGACTGATTATCCCTTTAACTCCGGTTGCTCACTCCTGGCCAATACATTTATAAATGCATCAATTAAAGAAGGATAGTATCCTTCTTTTTTTAGTGCGAAAATAGTTGTATTCGGGTCTAATTTTTCATTCAACATGCCGGCAAAATGAACAAGGAGCGGTGTGAAGTCCAAAAGACCTTCCTCTTTTTGTGTTTCATACCGGCTGTTCAATTCAGTTAACAGCTGCATAAGCTGTCGATATTCTCCGTGCGTGATATTGTTTTCGACCACCAGTTTAATAAATGGATAGTGTTCCATGTTAATCACTCTGGAAAGCAGCTGTAGATGAAATGATAGCGTTTCATTATTAACCTGGTTCAACAAAATGACCTCCCACATAAGTAAATACCTGCAAAACTGCGTCAAGACTCCGTTCATAAAGGGGGTTAAAAACTTGTGAAAAAACTTCTGAAAAACGGTTGATTTTCCGATGAAAACATACTATTATTCTTGAGGGATTTAAAGAGTTAACATTCAAACTGAACTGGAGGGATCAAAAATGAACTGCTGGAAGTCTATAAATCTTAATAAAGAATTTGGGTTGAATCGATTATACCTGTTGTCATTTTTGATCGGTCTGGCAGTATTCATATTTCTTTATATGCCATTGTCAATTGTACACGGGGCAACAGAAATTTATGACTTTGGAATTATCCCGTTACTGGTGGCATTGTTCTTCATGCCAACGGCTCACTCATTCATGCATATTTTACCATTAATTATGATGAATAAACGGGCTAAATTAGTTTTCAAACGTAAAAACAAACTATTTCCTATTATTAACTATTATACAAAAAAACACTTAACAAAAAAAGCATCAATAGTGGTAGCATTGGCTCCTACCATGTTCCTGACATTTCCGGGACTTATGGGAAGCTTCCTTTTCCCCCACTATTACGTGTATTTTTTATTATTTACAGCTTTTCACATTGGCATTACATTAACCGACTTTTTGTATGTTTTCAATATAGTAAAAGCACCGAAACATTCTTATATTGAGAGTACCAATGATGAAATCTCCATCCTTGTAAAAGCGCATGATTAACAGCCATCAGCACCTCGTCTGCTGATGGCTGTTTCGATTATTAGGAAAAAAATACCAGGATTATAACTTCACTGCACTCATTTTTGATGAATTTAGGTCTGTTCATGACGGACAACTTTTGATAAAGTATTAAATATGGATTATGTGGTATGCTTGTTAAGGGGGTTTTGGAATGACATTTTTATTTCCGGTATATGCAGTATTTATTTTACTGATATTTAATTCATTAACCCAGCAATTCTGCACAAAAATGGAAATGAAAGACGCAAAGCAATCATCAGTCTTTCGGGTTATAAACATTATGATTCTTGTGTTGCTCATCTCTTCCTATGTGAAGGTAATGAATCAGATTACTTGAGTCAGAAGAGATAAGAGATAAGAGATTAGATAAAAAACTAAACGAAGATGGAGTGTTCATGGATGAAAAAATTAGTTGCAGCTGTAACACTTACAGCAGCCGTATTCACCCTTTCTGCCTGTTCTTCAGGTGATGACTCGGAAGCTGTAGTAGAAACAAAAGCCGGTAACATTACAAAAGATGAATTTTATCAAGCAATGAAGGATCAAAGTGGTGAACAGGTATTGCGGAAACTGGTTACCGTTGAAGTATTGGAAAATAAATATGACGTCAAGGAAGAAGAAATTGATAAAGAAGTTAAAAAAGTAAAAGAGCGGTTAGGGGATAAATTTGATGCCGCGCTCAAACAACAAGGTTACACTGAAGAATCTTTCCGTGACGTAATTAAAATGAGCCTTCTTCAGGAAGCAGCTGTCGCAGAGGATATTAAAATTACCGAAAAAGAACTAAAAGAGAAATATGAACGCATGAAAATGGAAATTCAAGCATCACACATTTTGGTTAAGGACAAGAAAACCGCCAAAGAAGTGAAGAAGAAACTTGAAAACGGGGCCGACTTTGCAAAGCTTGCAAAAGAATACTCCACTGATAAAAAATCTGCCAAAAAAGGTGGAAAACTTGGCTACTTCTCTACCGGGCAAATGATTCCGGAATTCGAAGACGCAGCCTATAGCATGAAAAAAGGCGAAGTAAGCAAACCTGTGAAATCTCAATATGGCTACCACATCATTAAAGTGACCGACAAACGGAAGAAGAAAGAAGATATCGGATCATTCGAGGATAATAAAGATGATATCCGCCGTACGATTCTGAATAAACGAATGGATGTCAATAAAGCCCGCGAAAAAATTAACAACATCCTTCAGAACTCTGAAATAGACGTAAAAGTTGACGGCTTGGAAGATATGTTCAAACAGGATAAGAAAAAACAGGATGCTAAAGGATAAAAAATAGCGGCTAGTTCACATTTTTTGTGGACTAGCCGTATTTTTATTCGGAACCCTGCTGTTCTCGCTCCCTTTTGGATTTTTGCTCACGGAGCTCCTCCAACCGATCCATGTATACTTTTCCCTCTTTTTCAATAAACTGATGCTCGAGCTCCCGTTCAGCCCGCATAGCCCTGAATGCCATATATCCACTCAGAAAGATGAAAATGATCATTAAAAAAACCCACCATGGCACTCCAACAATCATGTTTAGCCCCCCTTGTCCAACTTGTCTACCACAAATATATGACAGCAAAGCCAAAAACATGAATAAAAAGGAGGTTAGCTGCCTTAAAATACTTAAATCAATTAAGATCATGATTTCATGGACATGGCCAGTCGCATCGCCAACCGTACAGGGATTGCAGGGTTTGCCATTTGATTGATATCTCCGGTGAAAAACAAATCTTTTTTGGGATAGTAAAATGCCAAGGAACCTGTTGAGCCGGAATGACCAATCAACACACCACTTCCCATAAAAAATGTTGCAAGACCATTCAGTGGAACTCTCATATATCCAGCACCATAATGAATAGGAAACATAGAAGCCTGCAACCTGTTATTTTCTTTTTGTTCACGAAAAACATGATTATTAAATAACTTTCCGCTAAAGAAGGCTTTAATAAATACCATTAATTCATGCGCCGTGGAAACACAGCCGCCACTTGCACGAGTGCTCCTGAGTAATTTTGGACGGTGTAAGGCAATGTCCTTATAATAAACATGAGGGATAAAATCATCCTCGTCTTTCGGGAGATAAGTATTTTTGAGTCTTAAAGGGTCAAAGATAAATTGTCTGTACACTTCATCCAAAGTCGAATGAGTAACAATTTCAATGATTTTTCCGAGGATTTCAAAGTTTATATTTGTATAATGAGCTCTTTTTCCCATACCTGGAGCAAAGTATGGTTTGATTCTCTTCGTCTCTATGATGGCATCATTAAAATTCGTTTGCACATCCTCATATATAGCACGCTTTTTCGACTCATTACTGCCTTCCTCTATGGCATCACGCAATCCGCTTGTTTGAAGTAATAGGTCCAAGAGTGTAAGGCGATTGGAATACTCCTTGCCTTTGTATACATGAAGGTTTTTTATCGTATCCTTTTTTAAGTATTTTGTTATTTCATCAACCAATGACAGTTTTCCCTGCTCTCTCAAAATAAAAATGCAAGTGGTTGTGAACAGCTTTGTTATACTTGCCATAAGGAATGGAGTATCTACATTCTTACCCCCACCCCCAAGACTATATGAAAAATCCCCATTGGTATTTTCCACGAGAAGAACAAATTCATGTATTTGCTTGTTTTTTGTAACCTTATCAAAAATTTGTCGGACTCTCTCTTTTTGAATTTCCATACACACCCTCCCTCATGTTATTTTACAATAATAGACTGATACCATTTATTCTATTATATAGTTCCATATGCGGTTTTGGACCTCACGTAATTCAACATCATTCATTTTTTCTTATTATTGAGTCATATGTTAAGCCATATTTCTTCGGATCCATAACACTAGAACGTGGTAAAAGTCTTAAGTCTTTTATTAATAACCACAAGACAGCAATTAGGAAAAAGACTATACCTGCAAAAGCAAAAACAGAAGATGCGTTAAAAAATACTGTGATTGTTCCTCCGATAAATGATCCTATGGGCATTGCGACAGCAGAAGAACTTTCTAATACTGAGAAAGCCCTTGCCAGAAAATACTCAGGCACAATTCGCTGTAGTGTGCTTATTAATACAACACTAGTTACACCGATCGGAAGCCATGCTAATCCGAAAGCAATCACACTAAGCCAGTTAAACGGTATTAAAATTGAGACTAGCCAGAATAATGCTGTAAAGAGATAAGAAAAAGCATATAAATTACCCAGCGGAAAGCGATCAAAAAGTTTGCTTAATAATGAACCAACCAAGGTTCCAGCAGCTAGAGAAGCCATATAAAACCCATACATATAAGCGCCACCGCGTTCTCCAGCATAAACAGGAAGAACGGCAATATTGATACCGATGGAAAAGTTAGTCAGAACAAGCACCACAACGTACTTGGCAAGAATGGATTGTCTAATGTAATATATTCCTTCTTTAAGTTTTGTTTTATAGTTCTTGAACGAATCAATTAGGTTTTGTTTTTCAGCAACAGGTATTACGTCCTTCTTTTTTGGCAGTTTTAGCAGATAAAAGAAAAATGCAGCAATTATAAAAGTGGATGCATCAACTAAAAAAATAATGGCAGCGCTGAAAATAGTTACAAGAATCCCTGCCAACGCGTTAAATACGAGATCCACACCTTGATAAGCAAAAGCCATATACGTATTACCACTGGTAAGCTGATTATTTTCCAAAATTTTTGGTATAGCAACGGTTTGAGCTGGATAGGCAAATTCTTCGATGAATGTAATAAGAGGCATGATAATTAATAATACAGTAATGGTTAATAGATCAAAGTAAAATAAAATTGGAATCAGTAACACAAGAACGAATTGTAGTACTTGTGTTGTTACCAGCGTTTTGCGCAAAGACCATTGATCAATTAAAGGTCCAATCATAAATTGTAGCGCTTGTGGCAAGAGCGTGAGTGCACCTATTAGACCGGTATAAAAAGCTGAACCACCCAGTTGATAGACCATCCAAATGGCTGCGACTAAATAAATACTGTCACCCGCGTTAGTAATTAACCTTCCCAAAAAGAGATTTCGAAAATTGGAATCGGAAATTAATAAACTGATAAAACCATCCTTCATTTTATTGATTAAAATGGAAAGTCCTTACTCTCATTATACCATTTATCCTTTACATGAAGGAGCTTTAGCCCTTAATTCCAATAGTCATTTTTTCACCCGTTTGATTATATTATTTAAAAGTTGATCTTTTCCCATATTATTATATGCTATTCCTCCCCCAAGAAATTTTGATTTATTATTAGGGGCAAGCGCCAATATTTATAACGAATTAGTGGGTTTCTTGTCAATTGAAGTAACGTTGCTTTCCATACTATTAATTACCATAAACTTACCCTTGAATAGGCAAAAAGAAGTTGTAAATAATAAAAAGAATTATAATGATAGTGAGGTGAATATGGTGAAATTAAAGAAATTAACAGTAGGCGCTTTTACTGTAATACTTTCCTCCGGGTTATTGTTTGGGTGTGGAGCTCCCAATTTAAATGATGAACAGGAACCAGACCCGACTGAAGAGCCTTCCGAGCAACAAGACCAAAACGGTCAAGATAACAATAACCAGGACAACAATGATAAAGATGATCTAGATGATATAATACAACCAGGACACCAATAAGTATCGTTAGCGCCGTTTAAAAGGTATTTTTTGTAAATAGAAAACTTAGGCTTGGCCCAGTATACGTGGTGAATCAACTATCATTTCAAATATGTTACTATGATGACTATTGCATCTGTCGGACGCTGGCTGTTTAAATTATACTAACCTGTCCTAAAAAGACACTAACATACTTACTATATTTTAGTTTTGTTCAAACGTTGGTTTATAAAAAGACCGATTATCCATGGCGAAAATCCGCTCGGTGAATTCGCCGGGTTTAACTTTGTCGAGAGACCGGTTAAGCATGTTCATCTTGGCATCAATCAAGTCAATTAAATGGAGAAGCTCCGCCTCACGAACCAGCGGCGGTTTGGGGCTGCCCCACTCCGCTTTTCCGTGATGGCTCAGAACCAGATGCTGCAATATCATAACTTCCTCACTATCAATCTGTAATTCTTTGGCCATTTGACCGATTTCCTCTACCATCATCGGGATGTGTCCAAGCAGTTTCCCTTCAATGGTATAAGAAGTCGTAACAACACCGGATAATTCTTTCATCTTCCCGAGATCGTGTAAAATAATGCCAGCGTACAATAAATCCTTATTCAATTCAGGGTAAAGCTTATGCAGTTCTTTCGCTACGCTGAGCATGCTTACGATATGATGGGCGAGACCGGAAACATAATTATGATGATTTTTCGTAGCAGCGGGATATGTCAGCAATGGCTCCTGGTATTTTTTAATAAAAGCGCGCACAATTCTTTGTATTGCCGGATTCTGCATCTCAAAGATTATTTCCGTCAGGTTCGCAAGTAATTCTTCCTTATCCACCGGTGCTTTCTCCACAAAGTCCGCGACTTTCACTCCATCAGTCGGCTGAGCAGGACGGATGGATAATATTTTTAATTGAGCTTTTCCGCGAAACTGATTAATTTCACCTGCAATCCGGACAATCTGTTCTCCGACAAACACTTCTTCGTCTTCTTTGGATACATCCCAAAGTTTGGCATCAATCTCACCTGTCACATCACGCAGAATTAAGGTTAAAAAGGGTTTACCGTTACTTGCAACACCTCTTGCAGCCTCTTTGATTAGTATAAAGTTGTCAAATTTATCCCCAATATTGTAATGACCTATCCCTTTTTTCAATGTAAATCCTCCCCAGGGTACGAAAAAGGATTGACAAAAGATGCACGCTGTCATTTATCTTTCTGTCAATCACTTTCGATGTTTATTATTCAATGTTTTTTGGAATATAGTTAAATATTTCACCTGACTCGATAACTTGTATGAATTTCATCAGCCATTCATAATAATTTCGGGCATAGCGCAGCCTTTCAATATCATGTTCTATCTTTTCACGCAGCGCTTCATCTTCGGTTCGCTGCATTATTTGCTGCAGTTCCTCTACAGCTTCATCGGCTTCCTCAATATTTTTTTCAGTATGCTGGCGCCACCGATTTCCAAAAAGTGAAGTGAAAGATTTGTACCAATCTTCCTCCGACTCGTATAAATCTTTCCGGATTCCCCTTTTGAACGTCGATTCAACCATTTTCATATCTGATAAAGCACGAACACCGGTAGACATGCTTGTTTTGCTCATTTCCAGAGCATCCCGCATATCATCCAATGTCATTGGATCCTCGGAAAAATACAACACGCCGTATAATCGTCCCACAGAAGGGGTAATACCATATAAGGTCATGTTTTTCGCTATTACTTGAATGAACTTTTCAATGGTTTCCTCGTATTTTCGAATGTCATTCCGTACTTCTTTTTTAGGCAATGGAAGTCCCTCCGCGTGCAATTTTCTTCCTTTGTTCAATGCGATTTATCGCCCGTTAACCGACAGTAATCCTCCTGTTTCAAGATTATGAGGGTGAAATAGGTTTAGATGGAATTACGGCTGCCAGTATATTTCCGATTCGTTCTACTAACATTCAGTGGAGAAAAACACTCCACTGAATGAAGTTTCACGTTATCGCAGTTTGACAGGCAGATAATACCTGGGTTTTTAATGGATTATCTGAACTTTTATATCCATCAGGTAAACTGCCTGTTCAAGCCCGATTCGTTCTACTAACATTCAGTGGAGAAAAACACTCCACTGAATGAAGTTTCACGTTATCTGAAATCAGTTTATCATTAATGGCTAACTTATGCGAACAGAATTATCCAATTCGATAACATGTATAGCTTCAGCTGCTTTTGGAACATCCCATTTGCATGTGAAGAGAATAATTTGATGCGAGGTTGAAATCTCAGCTAATATTTCAGCAATCTGTTGTATACGAATGGAATCAAAATGCACAAATCCATCATCGACTATAAATGGTAAGCTGTGCTTATCACTCATCACCTCACCAATTGCCAGCCGAAGTGACACATAAAGCTGATCAATCGTTCCCTTTGAAAGTTCCCCTGCTGTATAACGGATTCCATCCATAGTTTCGACCCGAAAAGGCGCAGTGCCTTTTGGCGGATATACAGCATGGTAATGATTGCCTGTAATTCGTGAAAAGTAATTTTCCGTTTTTTCCAGCACACTATCCAAATATTTTTCACGGTATTCCCGCTTGGATTCAGCAAGCATTTCCTTGGCAGCTTTGTAGACAGACCATTCATGTGCTAGTTTTTTAAGATGTTCCGTTTCAAATGCTAATCGGTGCTGTGTATCAGATTGCGATTCGGATGACTCCATACCTGTCAGTTCGGCATTGATATCCGCGTACTGCTGTCGTTTATTATTCATAACCTCATCCAAACCGGCAATACGTTCCGAAGTCTGTTCCATTTGTTTCTCAAGGTCCCTGTAATACATTGGTTCATTCGCTAATAGAGGCTCCAGTTCATCAGGATGAAGAAGTGCATTCAATTGGCTGAACTGCTTCCTGATATTTATTTCATGACCCTGCTTCTCAGCCAACTGTTTTGCTGCTCTTAAAAACTCCTCTTCATCTGCAGCATTGGCAGACGCCAATAATTCGTGCTTTTCGGATTGATAGACGCTCATTTTTCGCAAAGTATCTTCCTGATGCTTTTTGTTCTCTTTCAGCCACTTCTCATACTGGTCCATTACGTCCAGTTCATTATTATAGTTATCAAGGAGTTGTTCAATTTCCTCAAATTTAGTTTCAATTGATTTATTTGCCGGTTCCCAATTCATTGTATGGTAAAACCCGTTTAACTGCTCAACCAGTTTTTGCCTCGATTCAGTTAGTTCGTTACGTTGCTGTTCCGAATAATTCAGTTCACGATGCATACTCAATATCACTTTTAATTTCTGAAACAAATCCGGCCAATAGCGGACCTGAATCCCCTTTAAAAACGGGAAATCAGCCCGCTGCAGCGAAACCTGCTCCAGCAGTCGGTTTTCCCGCTGCTCAAGTCCTCGTTTCTTTTCCTCCAATTGCAATAGCTCTATATCCACGGTACGAAGTCTGCCCTGAATTGAGGCTAATTCATGTTTCTTCTGTTCGTGCACAGAAAGCAAATGGTTCGCCTCGTCCATCTCATGCTCAGTAATCTGCGAAAGTGAAAACCTGTCGTCATCCAGAAATGTTTCCGTCTCGGCATCCGATTTTTTTCCAATCCTCCATTGCAAAAAACCTGCCAATATAAGGATTGCGCTTACCAAATAGAGCGTGGATTCACCGTTGATAATAGCAATAATGACCAGTAAAACTGAAGCTGCGATACTTCCGGATAATAACAATCGGGTCCGCTTTTGCTGATTTTCACGCAGTCTTTCCAAGCCCGTTTGCTGCCGGGCAGTGTCCTGTTTCATTTTTTCCATATAGTACTGCTCGTTATACCGGTCGATCCTATTTTCCAACTCATTTCGCGTATGCTCCGGTAATAGATTGTTCGTGAACGTTTCTTTCTGCTCCTGTAAATAATCTTTGTTGGACGTAAGCTGCCGATCCGTTCTTTCCACCTCTTCCTTATCAGAATCGACTGCCTCCATGTCTTCTTTTATCTGACTCCATGCTTTTTCAAGATGAAATGGTAATGTTAAGCCCATCAAATCTGATCGGCTGATTCCTATTTCCAGTTGTGCCAGTTCAGTGTCCAACTGCATTTCCTGCTTACTGATGGACTCAGAAAGTGATATTAATGTTTGCTTTTTTTTAAAAAATACCGGTTTCTGTTTCATCAATCTCCCGGCATCCTCAAATATCTTTTTATCCAATAAATTTGAACGGATGGAAGTTATCTCCGTCGTATACGTTTCCGCATTATTCCGCAATACCGACAGTTCACTTTTCAACGGGAGTAATTCGTTATTAAGCTCTGAAATTCTCGTTTCACCGTTTTCCGGAAACGGGATGAACTCAGGATAAGTTGATAACAGATTTTTCTCCTCGAGATATTCCTGAACCACCGGTAACGCTTGCTGTTGCCGCTCCACCCGATGCAGCTTCACTTTTTCCTGTTGTACCTGTTCCTGCAGATTTTCGAGATCACTGGACAACTGATCAATGGCTGCTTGTTTTCTGCGATATATCTCCTCCGTGTTTACATCTTTTTGAAGCGACGAATGTAGTTCATCAAGCGATTGTAATTGCCTGTTAATAACAGGTTTTCTTCCGCTTGGTTTAAACAGCTCCCCAATTTTATTGTCCAAGTTTTTTTCGATTGTATGAATGTTGGCGGAAGCAGTCAAACCAACACTTAGCAATACCTCGCCGAGATCTTCTTCCTTCATGTCCTGTAATGCAGCTAAATCCAGCGCTGAAAAGGTGAAAATGGATTGATATGCAGCATATGTCATCCCGTGCAGTTGACCCTGCAGCCAATTCTCATCAAATGTTTGTCCATTAGACGTATGACAAACTGCAGCACCATTTCGAACTCCATCAAGTCTTTCAACCGTGAACTCCCCTGCATCCCGATCAAACAGCGTCAGTCTCCCTCCCATTTTCCCGCTTTTCCTGGGACGGAACGAAGCACGTTTTTTTGGCGGGAAACCAAACAGCATAAACATCAAAAATTGCTGGATTGTCGTCTTTCCTGATTCATTTTCACCATAAACACATAAGTATGACCCGCCCGAAAAATCAAAACCGGTATCAATCCATTTGCCGAAACCAAATATATGAGCATGCCTGATTTCCATCTTATTCACCTCCATAACGCAAAAGCTCATCGATCAACAGCTGTTTTGCCCGCTGTTTAATATCACTCTCATCATCTTCGGTCAAAGGAGGCATATACTTTCGTGCCAGTCTGTTCCGGTAAAGATCTGACAAATGGCTCTGTATATCAGAATGGTCAATATGGCGAATTAATTCCCCGACAAAATGGTGTCCTTCAGCCAATCGAGCATTATCTGTCGAATCAATCTGCTCCAGTTTATAACGGTATATTAATTTCCAGTTTGCCTGGTGAGCAAAAGTTTCATTGATCATTTCAAGCATATCCTGTATAAAACCATCATGACCCCATTGACTAATTTCTTTAAAACCGTTTTTCAAATTTAGATACAGCAGCTGTGGTATGTCACTGGTGATTGAACTTATTCCTTGCTGGATTTTCTTTTCAAGCTGGTGAAGATCCGGACAATTAGCAGCATCTACATCTAGCTCATTAAACTGAATGGACTGGAGCGGAATGAATGTCAATGCTGTACCGGAGGCCGTTAATTCAACATGATAACAGCCCTTTTCACCGGACTCTTTCCGGTTTCTTCCCTGAATATTTCCCGGGTATACAACTGCCGGGCTTTCTTTTAGAATCTCACGTTTATGTATATGCCCGAGCGCCCAGTAATCATATTCTTTTTCCGACAAATCGCTTAGTTGAAAGGGCGCATAGACATCATGTTCCGTATTACTGGATAAACTTCCATGTAGCATTGCGATGTGAAAGGGGATATGCTTCCCCGACAGCTGATACTCAGAAGTCTTGTTCGCAGTAACAGCACGGTTAACATAACTGAATCCATAAATGGAAGCCAATTGCTGACCATTTTTTTCAAACGTAAAGCTGGTGACATTTTCGTCCTGGAATACAAATACATTGTCCGGAAACTCGACCGGGTGAACGTTTCCTTTAACAAAATCATGATTGCCATAAGACAGGTAAACATTAATTCGATGCCGCCGCAACTCTTCAAAAGCGCGTCTTAATCTGATTTGTGCTTTCAGGTTTTGCTTCTCATTATCAAACAAATCACCTGTAATCAGTACAAAGTCAACCTCCTTACTGATAGCTGTTTGCACCAGCCGGTTTAACGCAGAAAATGTACTGTCCCTGACTTTTTGAAAAATATGTTCCGGTATATAGGAAAGTCCAGTGAATGGACTATCCAAATGCAAATCAGCAGTATGAATAAACGAAATCTGTTTCGTCATCTGATATGTCTCCTTTTTCCGAGCCTATAACTTTATATTATCAAAAAACAAACCAGAATGCACGTTCGATTACTCCTGAAAATCTTATCAATACAATCTTTTTGTGATACATTTAATATAGATTGATTCTTCGGGGGAGGAACCAGATTATGAAGACATATAATTTAACGGTATTTGATAAGTCCGGTGAAAAACTGCTGGATGAATCGTTTGAAGCTGCTAATAATGAGGAAGCTAAGAAAGTTGGTACAGCACGGCTTGAAGAGGAAGGGTACAGTGAACACACACACCGCTGTGTTTCACCGGAAGCGAAACTGGTGCTGTTCCACAGATAAATTCGCGGATTAGTTGTGGCAGGTCTTATGATGTAGGAGATCTGCCACTTTTGTTTTATTTCCCTTTAAATGCAGGTTTCCGTTTCTCCAGAAAAGCCGTAACGCCTTCCTGGTGGTCTTCCGTGTTGCGAAGTTCCCATTGTGACTTTCGTTCAGCTTCCAAATAATATTGAAGTTCTTCCACGGTTCGGTTGTGATACATCATCTTGGTTTTCAGCATTGCAATATGCGGCTGACCCATCATCTGCTCCGACATCGCTTCTGCGTAATCAACTGCACTTTCTTTCGTAATAATATCAAAAAGCCCCATGCTTTTCGCTTCTGCTCCACTTATCTGGCGCATTCCCCAAGTAAACTGTTTGGCTTGATGAATTCCCATTCGCTCCTTAAGCCAAAAATGGCCGCCGCCATCAGGGGCAAGTCCAACTCCGGCAAATAACATTCCTGCTTTTCCTTCCTTTTGTGCAACAACGTAATCGGCAGTTAAGGCGATACTTAACCCCAAACCAACAGCTGATCCCTGAATTGCCGAGATAACGATTTTAGGCATCATATACAATTTTACCACAACTGCCTCAATCGTCTTCATCACTTCTTCATAAAATTCCTTCTCAGCAAAATCGGTCATCATGTCAATGTCGCCTCCTGCACAGAACGCATTTCCCTCGCCGCTGATAATAACAACCCGGTCATCATTATTTTCCACCCGCTCCAAAACTGTCAGAAGTTCCTTAAGCATCTCTTTGTTCAACGCATTATACCGCTCCGCACGATTTAATCGAACATAGGAAATTTTATTCCTGCTTTCATATAAGACCATACTCATTTCGCATCCCCCTCAAGCATTCAATACTAAAAAAGCCCGTAACATTAAATGGTACGAGCCAGTAATTCATTATTCATTTGATTGCTCTTCCGGATTTCCGTACAATTCTTCCAGTGGTTTTGTGATGATCCGGCTGACATCATTAATAACGACATTAAGCCGCTGTTCTTCTTCCATCAATTTGGAAATATCTTCATGCTGCTGAACCAGTTCAACAACCTGACGTGCTTTCTCAACTTCTTCTTCACTAATCTCCTGTCCCTGCATTTGTTTTTCCTGCAGTTCCATTTGAGTATTCCGGAAATTATCAAACATCTGTTTGGCAGACTCATCAGCCATTACAGCATCATAAGCATCTTTTAAGTTTTTAAATTCCTCACTGTTACGGATTGCTTTTTCCAAATCGTACGCACTATCATAAATATTTGGCACGTTGTATCCTCCTTCATAATTTAACTAAACCAACTATATCAAACGAAAGAAATCATGTATACCGATACGGAGTTCAGCCAATAGGCGTAAAATCAGTTTTTAACACCCCGGTATCCTGCTATAATGGAAAAAAGACGATGGAAAGAGGCATTATTATGATAAATAAGCTCCGTGAAATTTTTATTTCATTAATTTTTTTCGAAGATATTACCACAGAAAAAACCGAACATTATCACTGGTTCCGTTCCGATGATAATAGGCTGATCGGTATAGCTAAGGAAGAACTGAGTCAAAAAGATTTAACACTTCTCAGTGCGTTCTTGCAGCCGTACCACGTTACCATTCCTGAGATGACTTCTGAAGAAAAGCAATGGAATAACCTACTGGATGGCTATAAGCCTGATACAACGGATATTGCGCCATACCGATTTATTTATTTTTCCTTTTCGAAATTCCAGTTGGAGCCTGCTTCCTTTAAAGAGGCAATTCAGGCTTTTTTTGCAAGAAAAGTTCCGATTATCTGGAGAAATGAGCATGAAGGGATCATTGTTGAAACAAACCCAGACCCCAATCTTTCATTTGATCAAATTATCGACATTCTCATGAGTGACCTTTATGTAAAGATCAAGTTCCTGATTGGCCCCTGTCATGATTCACTGACAAAGGTCAAAAAAAAATATGCGATGCTTGTCCAAGGTGCCGGTAGTGCTTTCCCCCACTCGGAAAAGTCCGTTATCCCCTATACAGAAGCAGTGCCTTATATCCTGCTGAATCAAGCTGAGCCAAATTTTCTCGACGATGCTGGAACGATAATTCTTGGGGGATTTAGGCATGATGAAGAATTTTTAAAGACCATCGAGATGTTCATTACGTGCAATTTGAATATTTCCGTGACTGCAAAAAAAATGCACTTGCACCGCAACAGTCTGCAATACCGTCTAGACAAATTCGCCGAAAAAACCGGTATCGACATACGCCAGTTTCACCAGGCCATGACCGTTTACCTCGCTATCCTCGCTGTAAAAACATAATAGCGGAATTGTTCAAATTCACGGTAAAAACATGCACAAACAAGTTGGTTATCTTTGTGCATGTTTGCCATTTACCCGGATGATAGTTTTTCGATACAATTAATGAAACGCTTACATAAATGGAGGAGAAAAAATGGCAGAATTACGTTTGGAACATATTCAGAAATCGTATGACAAAAAAGCAATTGCCGTGGATGACTTTGATTTGCATATTCATGACAAGGAATTCATCGTCTTTGTTGGCCCATCCGGGTGTGGTAAATCAACAACATTGCGGATGATTGCAGGATTGGAAGAAATTACAAACGGCGAACTGCACATCGATGACCGGAAAATGAATGATGTAGCACCAAAAGATCGGGACATTGCGATGGTCTTTCAAAACTATGCATTGTATCCGCACATGAATGTATATGACAATATGGCATTTGGCTTGAAGCTAAGAAAATTCAAGAAAGATCAAATCGAAAAGCGGGTTAATAACGCAGCGAATATCTTAGGCCTTGAAGCATACCTGGACCGAAAACCGAAAGCACTATCCGGTGGTCAGCGTCAGCGGGTGGCATTGGGACGCGCGATTGTTCGGGATGCCAAAGTCTTTTTAATGGACGAACCGCTTTCCAACTTGGATGCTAAACTGCGCGTGCAAATGCGTGCGGAAATTCAAAAGCTGCACCAGCGCCTGCAAACAACTACAATTTATGTAACGCACGACCAAACAGAAGCAATGACAATGGCCACTAGGCTCGTTGTTATGAAAGACGGCATTATTCAGCAAGTTGGTGCACCAAAAGATGTTTACGATCAACCGGAAAATATGTTCGTTGGCGGATTTATCGGTTCGCCTTCCATGAACTTTTTATCTGGATGGCTCAAGGATGGAAACTTTGTAATGGGTGATACAAAAGTGAAAGTCCCAGAAGGTAAAATGAAGGTTCTACGCGAACAAAACTATTTGGACAAGGAAATCGTGCTTGGCATTCGTCCGGAAGATATCCATGACGAACCTGTTTTCGTTAATTCCACACCGGACACAAAAATCGAAGCCGTCATTGATGTTGCTGAATTAATGGGTGCAGAATCCTATCTTTATTCAAAAATGGACGATCAGGATTTCATTGCCCGCGTCGACTCCCGATCTGATATTAACGGCGGTGAAAAAGTTAATCTGGCATTTGATATGAATAAAGCGCTGTTTTTTGATGCTGAAACCGAACAGAGGATACGCTGAATTTAGTATGTATACTCTTCCTTAAAGTGTAAAAAATACCAATAGTAAACCATATAATTTGAGGGAAGTCTGTAGCGACTTCCCTCTTGCTTTAAAGGGGTGGTTTCCCCCTTAGAGGCCATGGGTTTATTTAGGTTGTTGTCCACTGAATTGCTGTTGTGCTGATTGTACTAGTCGCTTCGTGATTTCACCACCGACAGAACCGTTAGCACGAGAAGTTGTATCAGCTCCAAGATTCACGCCGAATTCTCCAGCAATTTCAACTTTCATTTGATCAAGTGCTTGCTGTGCACCAGGGATTACTAGTTGATTTGAGTTGTTGTTAGCCATGTTTATCACCTCCTGTAACCATATTGTTAGCAATTCCACAAAACTTATCACGAATTTTTACTGGTAATTGTTGCTTAAAATATGGATGCTGAGATGTTGATTTAATCGGCTGCTTTGGCGGTTTTATCAGCCATTTTGGTGGTTTTATCGGTTACTTTTAGAGGTTTATCAGCCACTTTCAGGTTTTTAACGGTCACTTTCGACAATTTATCAGTATTTCAAAAAAAGTCCACTACTACGCGCAGTGGGCTTTTTTCCATTTACTTAGGATATGTCATTTCTTTCGGATTCACGTACTCTTCAAATTCTTCTTCTGTCAGCAGCCCAAGTTCCACTGCGGTCTCTTTTAAGGTTGAATTGTCCTGGTATGCTTTTTTGGCAATCTTAGCCGCATTTTCATAGCCAATATGCGGATTCAGTGCGGTTACAAGCATTAAGGAATCCTTCAAATATTTTTCAATTTGTTCATGATTTGGCTCAAGCCCCTGTACACAGCGCTCATCAAATGAAAGCATGCTATCGGCAAGCAGCTGACAGGACTGCAGGAAGTTGTATGCAATAACCGGTTTAAATACGTTCAGTTCAAAATTCCCCTGACTGGCCGCAAAACCAATCGTTGCATCATTTCCCATTACCTGCGCAGATACCATTGTAACAGCTTCACATTGGGTCGGATTTACTTTACCCGGCATGATGGAGCTGCCTGGCTCATTTGCCGGAATGATAATTTCACCGATACCACAGCGTGGACCGCTTGCCAGCCAGCGTACATCGTTGGCAATTTTCATCAGATCTGCTGCAAGTCCTTTCAAGGCTCCATGCGCATGAACTGTTTCATCATGACTTGTCAGTGCATGAAATTTATTTGGTGCAGAAACAAATTTTTTATCGGTAATCACATTAATTTCCTTACATACAGCTTCTGAAAAATCAGGATTTGCATTCAGCCCTGTACCTACAGCTGTTCCGCCAATCGCGAGCTCCTTCACATGCTGCGTGCTTTCCATAATCATCGTTTCTGATTTTTCAAGCATGCGATGCCAGCCACTGATTTCCTGGCCAAGTGTCAGCGGTGTGGCATCCTGTAAGTGTGTGCGGCCGATTTTCACAATATCCTGATAGGCATCCACTTTTTCCTTCAGCGTACTTTTCAACGCTTTCAACGCCGGAATCACTGTATCCTCCAGTTTAAGTACCGCTGCAATGTGCAGTGCGGTTGGGTATGTGTCATTGGAGCTTTGTGATTTATTGACATCATCATTTGGGTGAAGGGAATAATCACTGCCCTGTTCATCCAGCCATTTATTTCCTACATGTGCAATCACTTCATTCACGTTCATATTTGACTGGGTACCACTGCCTGTTTGCCAAACAACCAACGGAAAATGGTCACTTAACTTATCATCAATGATTAGATCTGCAGCGTATGCAATTGCTTCGGCTTTCTTCTGATCGAGCAGACCGAGCTCGCTGTTTGCTTTTGCCGCACTTTTTTTCAAAATAGCAAATGCCCTGATAACTTCAGCCGGCATTTTTTCGTCCCCAATTGGAAAGTTCTGTTTGCTTCGCTGGGTTTGTGCACCCCAGTATTTATCCTTTGGCACATTAATTTCACCAATCGTATCTTTTTCTACCCGGTATTCCATCGTCTGTTTCCTCCTTATGTATGAGTAATATATCCTTTTACATTGTAACAAAATTATCCGTCATATTGTTAACGGAAACCACGGGTCAGTCACAAAATAGTACTTGTTTAGCGCCCCATAGCAATCTTTTTTCTTTTATAATACAATAAAGTAACGTATTATATGAAAGACGCGACAGAAAACTTTATACTTTCAGGATACAGCTTACTCACAGAAACCTTCTAATTTTGGCGTCTTATCAAGGAGGATTTCACAATGCCAAACATATGGACACATATGCTATTCAGTGAAGAAATAGTGGATGCCATTATTGATAATCCCTATGCACTTTCTGAATTTGAGCCTTATATGAAACTGGGCTCACAAGGTCCTGATCCTTTTTTTTATTATAATTTTTGGCCATGGATTAAGGATGAACCTGTTCACGAGATTGGAATGGCTTTACATACGAAACAATGCGGCGCCTTTCTGATTGATTTAATTGAACAGGCACGGAATTTTGAAAATCATGTACGTGCATATATATTCGGATTTGTCACCCATCATATCCTGGACAGAAACGCCCACCCCTATATTCACTACCGGGCAGGATATGAAGGCAGTAATCATCAAAAGCTGGAAGTATTGATTGACACATTAATGATGGAGAAATGCTGCAATTTACAAACATGGAAAGTTCCCGTTTATAAAGAAATTGATGTTGGGTCTGTTCTCAACAAGCAAATTGCCGATCTTCTGGATGCAACAATCACGAAATATTTTCCCGACCTTAAACCAAGTAAACAGGCATACATTCAAAAAGCATACAAAGATATGAAACGTGCATTAAAAATTCTTGCAGATCCATACGGTTGGAAAAACGGGGTAATGAAATCATTCATCGCTTCCTATTCACATCGGCCGGTTACAAATAATGTTGATTACCTGAATTTAAACCATGTAACATGGTATCACCCCGCCACAAATGAGCCGAGTACGAAAAGCTTTATTGATTTGTATAATCAAGCTCGAACGGAAGGAATTGAAATTATGGCGGAAGTGCTGACATATTGGCGAACGCCGGATGAACATACAAAAAATAATCTGACTGAACGAATCGGCAACATTTCCTACGATACAGGGAAACCGCTCGAGTTCAACCTGGAAAACCGCTACAGCGATCCGATTGTATAGCGGAAATGCTAGATACAAAAAGTTTATGTGCGATTTCAAAACTAATATGTGCGGTTTCATTGGTCATATGTGCGGTATTTAAACATATATGTGCGATTCCGGACGGGATATGTGCGATTTCTCGTATCCATGTCACCAAATCAAAAGTCAGAACCTCACAAGCAGGTCCTGACTTTAATAGATCCTATTCGGGTTTTACATCGACTTTGCCTGTTTCCGCTCGGGCTTCCTTCATGCCCTGCTCAATATTAACGAAACGCAGCAAAATGATTCCGCCGATAAAAAAGACAACAAGCGAGAAAATGCCCAGTCTGCTTGATCCGGTCAACTGTCCGACAAGCGCAAACAAAAATGGTCCGAATATTGCGGCAAACTTTGAGGAAATTCCGTAAAAGCCATAAAATTCGGCATGCTTATTATCTGGTACCATTCGGCCGAAAATGGATCTGCTTAGGGACTGCGCACCGCCCTGGACCAAGCCGACACATATCGCCAGCATGTAGAAATGCAACGCGGAAGACATGAAGTATCCAAGTATTACAATAAACAAATAGGCGTACAAGGTAATATAAAGCGCCCTCTTTGGTGTGATTTTTTTGGCCAGCCATCCAAAAAAAATCGTACATGGAATACCGACAAATTGTGTAATCAGCAATGCTGCAATTAAGGCATTTTGGCCAATCCCGATATCGCGCCCGTAGATTGTTGCCATCTTAATAATAGTTGAAATGCCGTCATTATACATCCAGAAAGCAATCAAAAATATTAATAAATGCTTATAGTTTTTAATATCCTTAAATGTGGTAGTAACCCTGCTAAGTCCAATCGCCGCGTAGGATTTTTCCCGTTTTTCGACTGTCTTTTTCTCCTCATGAACATTTTTAAGAAGCGGAAGAGAAAAGATAAACCACCATACACCAACTGAAGCAAATGAAATTTGACTTGCTACAGTAGCATTGGGCATCCCGAACGTTTCGTATTTTAAAATCATCATCAGATTGATTGCCAACAGCACACCACCGCCAATATAGCCGAATGCGAACCCATTCGACGACACTTTATCAATTTCATCTTCTTCGGCTATTTCGGGCAAAAAAGCATCGTAAAATATATTGGCGCTTGAAAAACCGATTGTTCCGACGATGAGAAGGATAGATGCAAATATGTACTCTCCTTCATTTACAAATGCCAGCAGTATACTTGCAATAATCCCCATAAAGGCAAAAAATCGAAGGAACTTTTTCTTCGCCGCTGAAAAGTCACTGATTGCACCTAAAAACGGTGCCATAACAGCCACAATTAACACAGCAATTGATTGTGAGTACCCCCAATAGCTGGTTGCCAATGATTCTTCCAAGCCTGCTGCAGCAACATCATAATAAAAAATCGGCAGTACCGCTGCCATAATCGTCGTTGAAAAGGCTGAATTTCCGAAATCATACATCATCCAGCTTACTTTTGTCTTTTTCGTCATCAGTGTAAGAATCCCCCCTTACGAATAAGCATAACAGATATTTTGCTGAACCTGATTTATTTTCTGTTAAAAAATCTTCGCATTCACCAAGCTTTATAGTGAATGCCTTAGTCGCACTTATGCAGTAAGAAAATTTTATATTTAACTGCTAAAAAAGCCCCACCTGTCCAAGGTGAGGCTGATAACCTATTCCCAAATAAAATGTCTGTATTTTTCACTTAAACCCATAAATGCTTCTTTGTTCCCGGCATCAATGGACGAATTGATTGCTTTTTCCAATCTTTCCTTATTCCAATTGAAACAAAGTTCATCCAATAATAATCGCGAGGAAAGTTTCAGTTCAAATGGAATTTCTTTTTTGGCGTGGAGTTCTCCCCCCTGATATGGCAAAAAACGATAGACAACTTTTTGTTTTTTCATGGAACATGCCCCCTTGTTCCTTTTTTCTATTATCCTAAATCTTTAGAAAAATTGCAAGCAGAAAAACTGCTTATTAAACTAACTTGATTCAGGTTTGATGCCACGGTAAGCGAGAAAACCTGCCCCAAGCGCAAATATAGTCAACAAACTGACCATCCAGATAATATTTTCTTTCATCATTAATGCGATAACCGGAGGACCGGATGCGACTCCAATAAAACGCATAGCACTGTAGATAGAGGTAATCACACCCCGTACGTTTTTTTCCATGCTTTCTGTAATAAGAGCGTCCAGACATGGCAGTCCCATACCGATTCCTGTTCCGCAAACCAAGAAAATGCTTAATAAATATACCGGGTGATCCATGAATGGGATAACAGCAACAGAACAGCCGGACAGAATAATGCCAATAAAGGTAATCCATTTCATTTTAACGAGATTATCCTTAATTTTCCGGCCGGTAATAAAAGATGCAATGGACAAAGCCAGTAATGGAACGGCAAGCAGCAACCCTTTCCAAATCCCTTTGTAATCATATTTCTCTTCCAGAATACTGGATAAATAAAAAAGAAAACCAAATAAAATAAACATCAGAATTGCACCAATAAAAAAAACCGCACATAACCATTTCCCGTGTTCCTTAAATGCATCTTTGGCCAACTGGCAATAATCACGGAAGTTGGTATGTTCTTCATTATTATTTTTATTCTTCACTAAAAATCCTACAAGCAGAACCGAAATCACACAAAAAACAGGAATCGAAAAGAATGGCAAAAACCATATGACAGCAGCCAAAGCTGCACCCAATATCGGACTTAGCACTTTACCTACCGTATTGGAAGTTTCAATTATACCTAACGTAGCACTGGCTTCTTTGTCATCACGAAAAATGTCACCAACCAATGGCAATACAATCGGTGAAGCCCCAGATGCTCCAATCCCCTGTAATATCCTTCCAACCAAAATCCAAATAAATGGATCGCTCAAACTGTACGATGCCCAGCCTGCCACAAGCCCGCCTGCTCCGGTAATAATAAGTGAGGGGATAATTACCTTTTTCCGCCCAAAGCGGTCAGACAAAAAACCTGCCAGTGGAATAAAGAAAATAGCCACGATTGAATATACCGTAATAATATAACTTGACTCAAGTTTAGATATATCCAGTTCCTTTTCCATCACAGGCAAGATAGGGATCAGCATGGAATTTCCCAATGTCATAATTAATGGAATGGATGACAGTGAAATAATTGCCAAGCGTTTCTCGTGTGAATCTTGTTTCTTTTCACTCTGCTTTATCATTAAAAGACCCATCCTTCATTAGAAAACTTGGCTTATCACAAAGCCTGGTTATTTTTGCAGGAAGAAGCATGTATACCTTTCTTCACTTCTTAGAAAACTTGGTTGTCACCAAGCCTTTGGGTGACAGCCATAGTTGCACTTATGCAGTAAGAAAGTTTTATCTTTCTTATCTGCCAAAAAAATAGCTGCTGGGATTTACTATTCACTACCTGTGATTATTTATTCTCATTGTTATCGCTTTTATTTTATTGCACTAGGGAAATCTAATTTAATGAGTACAAAATACTTTCATACTTGCTTAACTGTTTCTCTGGACTTACCAGCAACCCCTCTGATAGACTGTTAAAGCTGAAATCATCACACCCAAAAAGTTTGCAAATGGAAAGAAATTGGAGGCTCCTGAACATGGATCATGCAGATAATTTAAAACGCGGAGAGAAAGGTGCATGGGTCAGTATTTTTGCATATATCATTCTTTCAATGGCCAAGTTAATGGTGGCATTCATCGGCAGCTCTGCAGCATTACGAGCTGATGGGTTAAACAATTTGACGGACGTTGTCGCTTCAATAGCTGTTCTGATTGGATTGAAAATATCCCGAAAGCCGCCTGATGAAGACCACCATTATGGACACTACCGAGCTGAAACAATTGCCTCCCTGTTCGCAGCATTTATCATGACCATGGTAGGATTTCAGGTCATTATTGACACTTTCAGCAAAATTATGACGCAGGAAATGACTGATCCAGATTTGATGACAGCCTGGACCGCACTCGGCGGTGCAATTATCATGTATTTTGTCTACCGTTATAATAAATCATTAGCAGCATCAGTTGGCAGCAGTTCACTGTATGCAGCTGCCCAGGATAACCGTTCAGATGCGTTGGTAAGTATTGGGGCATTTATTGGGATAATAGGCGCACAGTTCGGTTTATTCTGGCTGGACCCGCTTGCAGGTCTCATCGTCGGAATCGTAATTTGCAAAACGGCGTGGGATATTTTTGTCGATTCCACCCATACCTTGACAGATGGATTTGATAAAAAGCAGATCAGCCGCATCACCGGAAGCATTGCCAAAGTAAAAGGTGTGAAACAAGTGGTTGATGTTAAGGGAAGGATTCATGGCAATCAGGAATTTATAGATGTTACCATTCTGGTCAATCCCGAACTGAATGTCCGGGAAAGCCATGCAATAACGGAACAAATTGAATCGTTATTACGAAAAAAATACAATATTACGTATGCGCAGATTCATATTGAACCGTATGAATAAAAAATTACGTTCAGATAAAAATCGGTACTGTTCTATTATAACCGCCGTACTTTAGAGGAAACCTGGCGTACCAAAATTATATCGTACTTCGTTTTTGAGCAGATGTCGCACTTATACTGTAAGTTTTACTGAAAAAGCCTATATATAAAAACGCTGCCTTTCTCAAGGCAGCGTTTTTAATAGCTGATCAATATTTTCCCAACCGTACGCTGTTTCCTGGTATGTTCCTTCACCAATTGTTGTAACCTCTTCCCCAACAGGCCGGGCATTATACCGCTCATAAAACCGGCTGGACGGATTCTGTTTCAAAATCCAAACCAAAAGAGATTGGTACCCCAGGTTTTTCATTCCTTCGCTAAAAACATTCAGCAGCCTGGAACCAAGACCTTTTTTTTGAAATTCATCCAATAAATATATCGTGTAAATCTCACCGTCGTAGTTGAATTTTTTTGTGCGTTCCGGACCGCCGGATATGAAACCGACAATTCTTTCTTCATTATGTATGACAAATGTGAGCTGTTCTCTTTTCTGCATCCGCAGCACTGTTTCCCATAGTGCCCGGCGGTTTTCATATGTCATATTCGATAAATCTTTTTCTTCCAACAAATCCGTGTACGTGCTCTTCCAGCTGTTAACATGAATATCCGCAATCGCAGTTGCATCTTCATAACAAGCTTTTCGAATCGCAAACATTTTCGTACCCCCTGAAAAATCAATCTCTCTGTTTACATACTGAAAAGAAAAACGGTAATAATTGCTCCTACAACCGCTAACACCACGTTTAATCCCAGGTATGCCAGTACAGCTGCTACCAACCCGCCAAGCAGACCAATAGACGGCTGATCCGGCTTGACACTTAGAATGCCAGGAAAAATCAATGCTCCCAACGCTGCAAATGGAATAGCATTGAGCCAGCGGTTTACCCAATCATGAAACTGCAGTTTATCTACAATAAATGCGGGAATTACTCTCGGTATCATTGTTACGAGCGCCATTCCGACAATAATCACAAATATCATGATTGTTCCTCCTTCAACAGAAAAACACCACTAAAACCGCCCAATACCGTACCGAATACAATTGCCCATCCACTGCTCATAAATTGACTGCATATCGCATTGATCAACATTGCAATCACTGCAATCAACCCGATTCGCAACTCTTTTTTCACAGATGGTACCAGAAGTCCGATGAACATGGCATACAATGCGATTCCCATACTTTGACTAAGTTGCCTAGGAATGACTTCTCCCAGTACCCCACCCAGAAATGATCCGAAAATCCAGGAGAAATAAGCCGTTAAAATAAGCGCTGTGTAAAATAGCGGGCCTTTTTCCATCCTGGCTTCTTTCGGGTGCAGGGAAGATACCGCAAACGTCTCATCTGTTAACCCCAATGATAAAGGAAGTTTCCATTTTAGTCCAATATCCCTTAGACGGTTCATAAACGACAGACTCATCACAAAGTGACGGAAATTAAGGACAAAAGTTGCGACAATAATTTCAACTGCACCAGCACCGACAGCAATCATATTTGCTCCCATGAACTGACTCGCTCCGGCAAACACAAGTACACTCATCAGTGTCAACTCAGTCAATGACATTCCTGCCTGTTTGGCTAGAACCCCATATGTAATCGCTATCGGCAAATAACCAAGCATAATGGGAAATCCGACCGCGATTCCTTTTCGGATCATATGTATAGAAGGCGATATATTTTTCTCTGCCGCATTCAATGTCATTTATACGTCACCTCTATATTTAAAATTTAAATTATTATAACTTATAAAAGCATTTTTACAAAACGTTTGATTCTATAAAAATATTGACAAAAGTATAAGGCACCATGTATAGTCAAAATTAATATTTTGAACTGAATATCCTGTCCGGGAATGCGAAGTAGAAATATTTCCTGCAGCATAAAGAGACAGAGTGGCGTGGTGTGAACTCTGGCGGGTCTGTTTTGAATTACACATTCGGTTTATCGGATTGCTTATGAGGCGGATGAGCCTGCAGATTTTACAATATGCTCATCAATCAGGGTGGTAACGCGGAGTAAAAGCTTCGTCCCTATTCAGGGATGAGGCTTTTTTTAGCAGCAAAAGTATAAAGACTTTGTTACCGCATAAGTGCAACTTTGGTAGCAACCAGGTTTTCTAATTTTTACACAACAGGAGGGGATCAACCATGTTTCCAATCAATCCAAAACACAATCCATCATTAGTAGAATCTGTAATATTCTTCATAATTACGATTGGCCTTATCAGTTATTTTATAATCAGTCTGGGAACGTCTCCTCATATCCCCATTCTAATCGCGATATTTCTGCTGGTGCTGTACGGTCTGTTGAAGGGAATCTCATTTAAAGACCTGGAAGAAGGCATGACAGCAGGGGCAAAATCAGGGATGGGCGCAATATTTTTGTTTTTGCTTATTGGCGTATTGATTAGCAGCTGGATGATTAGCGGCACCATTCCGGCACTGATTAACACCGGATTTTCCCTTATTGGCGGTACGTGGTTTTATGCGGTTGTTTTTGCAGTAACGGCACTGGCAGGTGTATCGCTTGGCAGTTCGTTAACTACTACAGCTACAATCGGTGTAGCGTTTATCGGGATGGCCGGTGCCATGGATGCATCAATGGCGATTTCAGCCGGGGCAATAGTTTCTGGAGCCTTCTTCGGGGATAAAATGTCGCCCCTGTCAGATACGACCAATCTGGCGTCAACGATTGTTCAAGTTGATTTATTCGACCATATTAAACATATGAGCCTGACCACTATTCCGGCTTTTATTATTTCTTTGACTTTGTTTGGGATTTTATCGCCTGATGAAGCAGCATCGATCCAGAACCTTGCATCCTATAAATCCGCTTTGGCAGAAACCGGATTGATTCACTGGACATCCTGGATTCCGCTCATCATTCTAGTAGCTATTACATTTTTTAAAATACCAGCCTTTATCTCTCTGGCAATCAGCAGTTTAGCCGCTACACTTTTGGCAGGTGCAACAAGCGGGCTTACATGGACTGACATCTGGACCACCTGGTTTAACGGGTACACTGCAGCTACAAATTTTGAGCCAGTCAACAGTTTGCTGACCAGAGGTGGTATCAACAGCATGTTGTTTACCGTTTCATTGGTTATTTTAGCATTGGGATTTGGCGGCTTGCTGTTTGTTACTGGGATTATCCCTACGTTGCTGTCCTCCTTTAAGGACAAACTGAAAAGCGTTCGGTCAATCATCATCTCTACTGCTGCGACAGCTATCGGAGTGAATGTTTTCATTGGTGAGCAGTACCTTTCCATCATGTTGACTGGTGAAACATATAAAGGGCTCTATAAAAATACTGAATTACCGAATAAGGTACTTTCCAGAACACTTGAGGATGCAGGTACTGTCATTAATCCGCTTGTCCCCTGGAGCGTGTGCGGGGTATTTATTGCCGATGTTCTCGGTGTTCCAGTCCTCACTTATTTGCCATTTGCTTTTTTCTGTCTGCTGAGTCCAATCATAACGATTATTTTTGGCGGGAAAGCATTGCGGTAGAGGATGTTAAACATCCCCTCAGACGTGAGGGGATGTTTAATACAGAGACTTCATTTAGTTCGAGTGCGGAACTACCCCAAAATTCGTATATGGAGTTTGCACGATATAATCGATTCTTAGTTTGACAGAAATCACTTATCCTGATCTGTCGTCAGTAACGGACCATCTTTCGTAATTACAACGGTATGTTCATATTGCGCTGAACGGCCTTGATCCACCGTGCGCGCCGTCCAATTGTTGGAATCCATTTTACTTTGCCAGGTTCCTTCATTGATCATTGGCTCAATGGTAATAACCATTCCCTCTTTAAGCCTGGCACCCTTATTAGGCAATCCAAAATGCGGAATGTGCGGATCCTCATGAATAGTTGGTCCGATGCCATGCCCTGTGAAGTCCCGAACGACAGAGAACCCTTCCCCTTCAGCATACGTTTGAATGGCGTGTCCAATGTCACCGATTCTGCTTCCTGGCTGGCACTGTTCGATCCCTTTATCAAGTGAAATTTTTGATACTTCCAGAAGTTTTTTCGCCTTTTCATCAATATTTCCAACCGGATATGTCCAAGCTGAGTCAGCCAATCCACCATTCAGATTTACCACCATATCAATCGTGACGATATCACCATCCTGCAGCTTTTCTTCGCGTGGAAAACCATGACAGATTTCATCATTGACTGATGCACAAATCGCATATGGATAGCCACTGAAACCTTTTTGTTCCGGCGTCGCTCCGTGCTCAGCCAAGTATTTCTCAACAAATGAATCAATTTCCATCGTTGTGATACCGGGTTTTATCATTTTGGCAATTTCTTTATGGCATTTTACAAGCAAATCGCCCGCAGCCTGCATTTTTTCAATTTCCCGCTTACTTTTACGTGTTATCATTAACTAACTTCCTTTCAACAAAGCTTACAAATAGTCTCACCATAAAGTGTACCATAAATCCAGGACAAAATGAGAGTCAGTGTATTTGGAAATCCGTGCTGAACTGTTTGTCCACCTTCCTTCACTGCCAAAATAAAACATGCAGGAAGGTTCTGCCTCCCTGCATGTTTTAAAATTAATAGCCGCCGTAACCGTAACCGCCGCCCATATAAGCGGTACCAACAATTATAAGCAAAATAAACAATACGACAATCAGCGCAAAGCCTGAATTGTTTCCATATCCTTCACTCATAGTTACCCTCCTACATTTTCAGGATCAGTATAAACTATGCACCTGACCATATAGTTGGGAGGGCGAATGTCTATATTACCGGCTTAATAATAATCTTTTACATGATAAATTTTACCATTCTCAATACTTGCTTCATCGGTTAAAATGTCTACTAGCACACTGCCAACAGCATCAGTATCCTTCAGAAGATTTTTATTTTTATAGTCCTTAAATGTATCGACTTCAATAAATTCATCTTTGTTGCTGGCACGGATTTTTTCCTGCATTTGCGTATCCATTATTCCCGGACTGAAGGCAATCACTTTACTCTCCGATTTCAATTCTTCCTGCTCAAGCGCGACCGTCTTCGTATACATATTTATACTTGCCTTCGAACTGCAATAGGCACTCCAGCCATAAACCGGTCGTTCAGCGGCACCGGAAGTGATGGTTACGCCAATGAATGGAACCTCTTCCTCCGATACTTTTTTCAAAAATAAATTCGTCATAACCATTGGTGCAAGTGAATTTACCTGCATATGATAAGCAAGATCACGATTATCAAGGTTCATGGATTTGTCCACCGGGTCAAGCACTGCCGCATTATTGACAAGATAAACGGACGATGGTTCTTCCCGGAAAATCAGACCGCTTACCTCATTAACTGTCTTCTCAATCTCATCAACATCACCTAAATCGCATGAAAAGTGCTGAAATGATACATGGTTTTGCTGTGCAGCCTCTTTTAGAAAATTATTTTTGCTCCGGGAAATACCAATAACATTAACCCCGGATTCCATCAATATTTTAGCAATGGATTCCCCTAACCCTTTAGATACTCCGGTAACCACGCCATATCTCATTTTTTTATTACCCCTTTTCTGCAAATCATCCATATCTATTATTACCCGGGAACATAACAAAGGAAACGAGGTTAATTTGTTATGGTAACAGCCTGGCTCCCCATCTGCTTCCACGCCGCTATAAAATTTTCCTTTGACAACCGCTGATTTTTATATCCATATGGATTGTTAATATAAACATACTTTTCATCGACCCCCGTTACAACAACACTGTGAACACTGAAGGTTACTTGTATTTTTCCGGAAGGTGTATTCCACGTTTTAAAATTATTGACTGGAACACTATTTGTAGTGGTAATCACCCAGACAGGCATACCATTGGAAACATGTTGGAATAGCGTTTCAGCAGATTTACCTGTCAGATCAACAGCTTGCTTGCCTGCATAATCTGCAGCCAAATTATGAATTGGGCCATGATAAACTGTCAATCCCGGACCATCCTCCATATCCCCGACAAACCCCTTGTTCGGATTTCCTTTCAACCCATTTTCATAGGTTAATGGTACCCTGGGAATTTTATCCGCCAATTCTGATTTGGTAACCTCATAGCCATGATATTTTAACAGCATTGCCAGACTGGAAACTTCACATCCATTATAAATCTGCGGCGATGCCATCTGATTGACGAGCGGAACATCCAGAACCGTCTTTTTCACAGCTTTTTTACCCGCTGACGTTTGAGAATCCTCTTCACTGACCTCTGTTGTCTTTTTGAACTGCAGCATTTCTTTTTCCTTAAAATTTGACTCCCGGTCAGTGTTGGCACTGGCCGGTAAACTGGATTGACTGCATCCCAAAAGCAGCAGCAGAATGCCGCCCGTAAACATCACTGCTGCCATTTTTGTCTTACTCATGTTTCTCCTCCCTGTGTAAAAACCCTTTTATTTCTCATTTATTCCATTCCAGTAATGGACAAGCGTCTCCATTCCTTTATCGAAACTGTCTAATGGAAAGCTTTCGTTTGGTGAATGCAGACGGTCATCCGGTGTGCCAAACCCAAGTAGCACGATAGGCATTTGATAAATATCTTCAATCCATTCGACTACCGGGATGGATCCACCCATGCGTACATAGACAGTTTCTTTTCCAAATGCTTTCGTATAGCTTTCTGCCGCTTTTTTAATCAGTGGATGATCCGGTTCCACTTTGTACGCTTTGGCTGACAGCTTCTCTTTTTTTACATTAACCGTTACACCCGATGGCGCAACATCCTTTATATGTTTTTCCAATAGCTGCTGGATATGCTCGGGATCCTGCCCCGGCACAAGCCGGCATGTGATTTTGGCAGTTGCCGTTGACGGGATGATGGTTTTCGTACCTTCACCCTGATAGCCGCCATACATACCATTTATTTCAAATGTCGGCCTGCCCATCGTATGTTCTTTTGCTGAGTATCCTTTTTCTGAAACAGTTTCCGGAACTCCTGTTGACTTATGGTAATCTTCTCCTTTCACTTGTTTGATTAATTCACGTTCATGGTCTGTCAATGGTTCAACACCATCGTAAAAGCCATCCACGGTGACAACCTCATCTTCATTTTTCATCGATGCCAGGATATGCGTCAGAGCTATGACCGGGTTCCGGACTGCTCCGCCATACATACCTGAATGCAAATCATTATCTGGCCCGGTTACATTGATTTCGATACCGGTAAACCCTTTCAATCCATACAGAAGGGTCGGCTGGTTCTCGGCAACCATTCCGGAATCGGAAATCACCGCAAAATCTGCTGCGAACTGTTCCTTTTTTTTCTGAAGAATGTCGTACAGGTTTTCACTGCCGATTTCTTCTTCCCCTTCGATACATACTTTTACATTAAGCGGCAATTTTCCATCCGTTTTCATAAATGCTTCAAATACCGCAAGATGCATAAACACCTGACCTTTGTCATCACTTGAACCGCGTGCATACAGGCGTCCATCCCGAAATTCCGGCTGAAATGGATCACTTTTCCACTGATCAATCGGATCCACCGGCTGCACATCGTAATGTCCGTAAAATAATACGGTTGGGGAATCCGGTCCAGCCTGATTATATTCGGCATATACAAGTGGATGTCCGCCCGTGTCCTGCCGCTCCACGTTATCAAAGCCAATGTCACTTAAATAGGTTTCCAAAAAACCCGCTGCCTTGCTTATATCTTCTTTATGTATGCTATCTGTGCTGACACTTGGAATTGACAAAAATGTATTCAATTTATTTAACAGCTGTTCACGATTTTCGGTCAAATACTGTAATGTTTTTTCGCTCATTGACAAAATCCCTCCACATTCTTTTCTCCATTTTAGCATACCATATTGCGACGATTTAAGTGGTATGCAATTTAACAATAACCACAATAAAAAATCACACTACACGAAAAGACAGCCCCGTTATGAGACTGTCTTCCACAACAATATATTTTTATTTCAATGCCTGTTCCAAATCCTCGATTAAATCATCTGCATCTTCAATTCCGACAGATACGCGAATCAGCCCGTCTGTAATACCAAGTTCGGCCCGCCTGTCAGCCGGAATCGAGGCATGGGTCATTTTAGCCGGCACAGATATCAGGCTTTCGACGGCACCAAGGCTTTCTGCAAGTGTGTAATATTGAACACGGCTCAGTACCTTTTCCGCTTCTTCACCACTGCCTACATCAAATGAAACCATGCCGCCAAAACCGGTTGCCTGTTGTTTTGCCGTTTCATGTCCGGCGTGGGATTCCAGTCCCGGATAATAAATATTGGTTACTTTTTCATGTTTCTGCAAAAATTCAACCAGTTTGGCCGTATTATGCTCAATGGCTTCCATCCTTAGCGCAAGTGTTTTAATGCCGCGCATCAGCAGCCAGGAATCCTGGGGTCCCAGAACACCACCCGCTGAATTTTGGATAAAATGAAGGTCACCACTAAGTTTGTCGGAATTGACAGCGGCAAGTCCTGCAACAACGTCACTGTGGCCACCGATGTATTTTGTAGCGCTGTGTAGAACGATATCTGCTCCCAAATCAAGCGGCTGCTGCCAATATGGTGTTGCAAATGTATTATCAACAATCAGCAAAAGATTATGCTTTTTAGCAATTTCCGCCATTTTATTAAGGTCGGTAATTTTCAGCAGCGGATTTGTCGGTGTTTCAATATACAGTGCTTTCGTATTTTCGTTAATGGCTGCTTCCACTTCTTTCGGTTTGCTTGTATCCGTATACGTATGGTTCAGATTAAAGCGGTCAAGCACGTTGGTCACAAGCCGGTACGTTCCACCGTAAACATCATCAGTCATGACAACATGATCCCCCGAGTTAAACAGCATCATAATCGATGTGATCGCTGCCATACCTGATCCGAATGCAAATCCGCTGTTACCATTTTCGAGTTCGGCAATTACCGATTCCAGTGCTTCCCGTGTTGGATTTCCGGTTCTGGAATATTCATATCCGCGATGTTTCCCGACCGCATCCTGTTTGTACGTGCTCACCTGATAAATAGGGACTGAGACGGCACCTGTCCGTTCATCGCCGGTTACTCCGCCATGAATCATTTTTGTTTTTGAACGCATTTTTCCAACTCCTTAATCATTCAGGTAGATATCTTTACTTAAATAACGATCACTGCCATCGGGGAAAATAACCGTAATATTTGTTCCCGGCTTGGCATTCCGAGCTTCCTTCAGTGCTGCGGCCATAGCAGCACCCGAAGAACTTCCAACCATCAATCCCTCTTTGGCAGCTAGTTGACGGACCATGTGAAATGCATCATCATCCGATACCGTATAAATTTGATTAATCAGTGAACGGTCAAAAAATTCCGGGAAAAATTCCATGCCAATTCCTTCTGTTTTATGTGAGCCTAGTTCACCACCGCCAATAATCGACCCCTCTGGTTCAACAATCACATTCTTTACAGCGGGGTTCTTTTCCCTTAAAAATGCAGCTGCTCCCATAAATGTGCCGCTTGATCCTGCACCGGCAATAAATACATCCAGCTCACCCTGCAAGTCCTTCCACAGTTCCGGTCCAAGCGTCTTATAATAAGTTCTGGGGTTAGCGGGATTACCAAACTGCTTTGGTGAGTAGCTGTTGGGAATCTCTTTTAAAAGCTGTTCGGTTTTATCAATCGCCCCCTGCATCCCATCTGAGCTTGGTGTATGCACAATTTTTGCGCCAAGTGCCTTCATCAGCTGTTGTTTTTCAACACTGAATTGTTCCGGGACACAAAAGATAATTGATAAGTCCTTATTCATTGCGGCCAATGCCAGCCCGATTCCAGTATTGCCAGCAGTGGGCTCAATGATCGTACCGCCTGCTTGTAACCGGTCGCTTTCCAGCGCGTCATTGATTAATGAAACACCCAACCGGTCCTTTATACTGCCACCCGGATTATAAAATTCCAATTTCGCATACAAATGGACCCCCTCTGGAAGGGGGAACTGAGCAAGCTCTACCAATGGTGTATCACCAATCAGATGTTGAACGGACTTATATTTCACCATGACAATTGCCTCTTACTCAGCAAAAACCTGATGCCACTCATCACGTTTTTCCAGCATTTCCCGAGCAATGTTTTGCGCGCCGTCAAGGCTGTGATTTGCAGCCCATCCACACTGAACCTCGTTGCATGCTGGAACTTCGGTTGCCTCCAATACATCATGAAGCGTTTTATCCAGTGCATGAAGAACCTGATCATAATTATCGTTGTTCAAAATGGACAGGTAGAAACCTGTTTGGCAGCCCATCGGCCCGATATCAAGCACATTGTCCATATGATTCCGGATGTTTTCTGCCATTAGATGCTCAATCGAATGGAGACCGGACATATCCATATGTGCCTTATTTGGCTGCTTAAAACGGATGTCATATTTGTATACCTTATCACCGTTTGATCCTGACGTAACACCGACAAGCCGTACATATGGGGCTTCTACTTTTGTATGATCAAGGTTGAAGCTTTCCACATTCATTTTTTGTGCCATGTTTATTCACTCCTTTAGTTGGTTATGGCTGAATCAGATCTGCGCACTGCTGTAATCAGCCAGACAAAATCGTTCATTTGTTCAAACGTAACATGAAACCCTGCACTTGTAAAAATACGCTGCATCTCTGGGATAGTCGTATAATACTCCCGTTGCAGATCTTCCGCAAGGTCTGAAAAGCCTTGTTTTTCAGCCTGTTTTATCATGTTCAGTTTATGCTGGTCTGTTTCAAACATCGTATCAGCAAATACAATTTTTCTCATCGACGGATGGAATTGCGTGTATTGTGTCAGAGCCCTTTCCTTTTCTACATCTGTTAAATGATGAAACGCGTACGTACTGACAATGGTGTGAACAGAAAAATCATTTTGCGGGTACTCCAGGAAATCCCCTTCGTACAAAGATAATTCAGGGAATTTCGCCAATGCTTTTTCACGCATCACTTTTGAAGGCTCAACCCCCGTAACATCATATCCGGAAGCAAGCAATTTTCCGGTTAAATTTCCTGTCCCAACACCAAACTCAAGTACATTGCCAAAAGAACCCATACTGACCTGATGCAAAATTTCATCATAATTTTCAAATACTGCCTTATATTGGGGATCCACACCAGCGACACTTTTATCATAGGACTCTGCCCATTCATCAAACAAGCCTAAAAATTCACGACCCATTTATAGTTCAACTCCGTTTTTATTAATTCATAGTATTTTACTATGTTTAGTATGGATTATATGTATAAGAATAGCACAAGTTGCAGACATAATCAAAAGGAATAATTGCAAACTGCTGCAGCGGAGTGCACAAATAAAAAATATCCCCGGACAGGAACAAAAGCGGAAGCGCCCGTTTAGCGACGTACAAACTGGAGCACTCCGCAATGAGATAAAGGAAACACGGTGAGCTGAAAGCGAACCGATGTTGACTTATCGTAGTGAGGAAGTGTGAAGTTTGCTAGTCGCTGGGCGCTGGAGCTGGACGTGGCTGATTAGGAGCAAGTGCATTATCCACATCTACAAAATTTTATAATTTCCTAGACAGCAAAAAAACCGGATGCCAGCCATTAGCCGGCATCCGGTTCATAATTTCGGATCATTATTCTTTGTTTTGCGGGAAAACGCGCTCAATCATATTGCCAAGCTGATCAAACATTCCTTCAACAGGATCTCCATCGCCTGCATCATCGGCATAATTGTTCGCCAGGTCAAAGAAATCAGGGTTGGTTGAAACGTAAACATTGTCAATGTCGCCATCGACTGATTTTACAATCTTGGAGATACGATTTTTCACATCATCTGTCAGCGCATCGTCATTAGTAGCGCCATTGTTATTGTCGTTGCCATTCATGTTGGTGTCGTTGCCATTGTTATTGATGTTGTTGTTTTTGGTGGGATTGTCGGCATCGTTTCCAATATCGCCAATGTTGTTATCATCATTGTCTCTATTGTTATTGACATCACCAAGATTATTTCCATCACCATTATTATTGTTATCGCCATCTGTATCCAGTTCAGCGGCAACGTATGCATTGTTATCGGTTTTCAATACGTAGGCACCATCGATTTCAGCAATTTGATTTGTTATTTTGTCTGCTGCCTTTTCAGCCACTTCATATTTACCGTCATTATTGTTGTTATCCCGATTTCCATTGCCATTGTTATTCGTATCGTCACCATTGAATCCGGTGTTTTCAACATTGGTATCTCCGTTATTCTTGTCCTGACCATCCTGATTACCATTTCCATTGCCATCATTGTTTCCGCAAGCTGCAAGCAAAAGCATTAATACTGCAGCCAAACTCAAAATTTTCCACTTCATTGGATTTCCTCCTTACTGTTTTGCCAATTAGTATGTAACAGGAAGAAATTTTTATGCGTCATACAAAAATTGGAAAGTACACCATTTTGTTTTTAGCATTATCAGACTGAATCGGGAAGACTAATGAATAACCCTTTATGTAAAAGGAGGGTATAAATTGGATATACCGGATTACGACAAAGCCTTATTTTACACACTGTGGGGACAATGGGATGATTTGCTCGTTCTGATGGTCCGCACAGAAGATGACATGCTTTCTAAAAAAATTCAGCACTTTCTGCACGCATTTCACTATTCACCCGACCAGGCAAAAATTATGGAATCACATGACAGCCTGCTTTATTATATCGACCATGCGATGAAGCATATTCCGGCAGCCGTGATGGAAGTTTAAAACGAACTACAGCTGACTGACACAGTGAACATGCATTCGAAGTGTTTGCTAACTATTTAATTCGTGCGATTGGCCAGCTATTCAGCTTTTGTTCAGCTTGCATTTGTGTTTACGAAAAAAAATCACTAAAAATGCACCGGGTTCCGGTGCATTTTTCCAATTGACTCTTACATAACCATTATTGCTATCCAACAATTAACAGGGCTGCGACTTTGTTAGATGCCGTCGGAATATACTTACTTCACCTTTACAGCATAAAACTGGGGTAAGTACCGGGACCTTTTCAGCTCATACCTCGCCCGGATTCTGCATATTTCAACGAGAAAACACCCTTCCGATTTAATGATTATGTTTCTGTTTATGGCCTTTGCCAGGGTGATTTTTGTGATGCCCTTTCGCTTTGCCGGGATGATCTTTATGATGTCCTTTGGCTTTACCCGGATTACCTTTATGGTGGCCTTTGGCTTTACCAGGTATGTTTTCGGAATGTCCCTTTGCCTTACCACGGTTCTCTTTGAAATGTACCTGTGCCTTCCCTGCTTTTCCTTTATGATGACCGTTCACCTTGCCTCGTTTTTCATGGGAATGACCTTTCGCTTTACCGGGGTTGTCTTTATGGTGTCCTCTTGCCTTGCCCCGATTTTCCTGATGTTGTTCGTTAGCTTTACTGGATTCACCGGCGTTATTTTCTGGGTTTCTGGAATTTCCATTCTCGTTCCAGTTTATGTTATTGGTTTCTTTTGCTGGTTTATTTTGAGCAGATTCCGACTCATTATCCGAGCTGTTTTTATCAGACTGCTTTGTAACACTTTTCGAATCATCGTTATCCACAGTCGTAGTAGTTGAATGGGAGTCATTGTTATAAAAAGAATTAATAATAGCTTTTTCTTCCTCATTCATCCATGACGATTGATTGCTCGTGTAGTCTGAATCATTCATTTTTGAAACCATCACTTCACCCATGGAAAGTTTTTTTTCATCGGCAATTTTATGGATTTCTTTTGGTACCATAAAGGTTGCGACCTGCCAATCCTCTCCATTTTCAATGAAATAACTATCAACCGCATCCAGCACGGATAACTCATGTTTATCTAAGGCATAGCTGACACCAAGAAGCATACTTTTTCCATTTTCAGTGAGTCCTGAATCTTCACTTTTTTGCATAATTAATGCAAGAATTTTTTCAAGCTGCTTCCCTTTATACTCCGGCAGTTCCTTTACTATTTTCTTTCCGTCTTCATTGACAGCAGTCATCGAGCGAACCTGCATTTCTTCATTTATTTCGAGTTCAATGCTTGGATTTATGTCAATGCTCACGTAAGCATATGTTTTATTGACCCCCATTGTAAAATATACAGGCACAAGTAATAAAAGCACTACGCACAACAATGCTACCGGCTTCATTGAAATTTTTCTGTTTTTCATATAAAAATCAAAACGGTTCTTTGCAGGAAGCGGTTCAAATGAAATTTCTGATCCAACAGATACATCCATTGGAGGCGCTTTACAAAACACACCGTCATTTTGCATGACAATCATGTAACGCCGGTGTTTACCCATCACGATTCCTTTTTTCACTAACCCACCCCCTTCAGATACTCTTTAAGGTATAAATAATCCTCACTTAATACAATGAAGATTGCCAGGATAAACTTCCTGTTCCGTTCCAGGGTCTTTTTACTGACGTTTACTTTCGTCTCCAAATCTTTAATCGGAAGTTTCTTTTTTTGTTGAACATAATCCCGTAATAATGGATCATTGTACAACGTTTTCGCCACTAATATAGCCGAATCCCGGGCGTCTCTGTGTTTCGGCGAGATTTCCGTAAGCTCTACCATTGACAGCTTATAGGACCGCAGTTTTTCCTTAAAATCAAGAATTTCTTCCCTGCGGTACCAGGACTCCTGCTCCTTCTGATAAATCTCCTTAACCGCCACGATTTCTGTAGGGTTTTCCATCTGTTCTTCATCGTATGTTTCATCAAGTGATGCAGCAACAGGCGTTTTTTGAACATACCGAATATAATCAATTACCTTCCGTTTCACTACAAGTTTTGAAAAAGACAGAAAAGAACTGCCTTTTTCCGGAGAATATGAAAGAATTGCTTCGTTAAACGCAGCCAGGCCAATACTGAATTCATCATCCTTCTTCGCATCTATATACCGTTTGCATACCTCGGAAACGCACTTGGCAATAAAAGGCTGATATTTCTCCAGCAAATCATTCTGAATTTGTGTATCACCTTGCTGGGCTGAAGCGATCAGCTCGTTTAGGTGCTTATCTTTTGATGACCGTTTCATCATCAGCCTGAACACCCCCAGCCATTATAAAATTCGATTTTTTCGTATCATTTTTGGGTGTAGTTTTCGTATATAAATATTCATTATTGATTGCATAAGATCTATAGTCCATGATGTATTCACCATCTTTATTATTAAAATTCGTTATAATTACCTATTTTTCCAATATGCTAATCTTAACGTACCACTAGGAAGCTTGCCATCTCAGAAAAATTACAGTTTATTTAAGTTATCGTTACTTATTGTTAAACTGCCTCATAATGTGCTGCCGTTCATCCTTCCATAAACAGCTAAAAAATAAAGATGCCCTTTTTAAAAAAGGCATCTTTTCACCAAATTCTATCTACAGGTCCGCCAGTATATCTTCTTTGGCCTGATAACTCCTTTTTTGTTTAATGGAATCCAGTGAACCTCTTACATAAATATCACCTTCAAACCAGTCAACCGATTCTACATCCTCTAGATCCATCACATAATAATTATTCTCATTCGGAAGCCCTTCACTCTCAACAATTAAATAACGCATTTTCCAATAATGGTCGTCGAGTACAAGATCAGCTGCATGCCCGAGTTTTCCGTCATCCGCATGGACCTTGTAATCCATTGTTTCATCTGCACTCCGAAGGTCAAGGTTTGTTTCCTCATTCAAGTTCATTTCCTGCTGTATTTGGTCCTTAGCAAGCGCTTCGTTACGAACATCGTTATACGGGCGAGGCTGTACACCACCTACCAGACTATCCGTCCAATATCTGCCCCAGCCATAGTAGCCGGTTAGTGATTTTTCAACTTCCCTTGTTATTGGCTGCCCTTCTGGAACTTTAGGACTGTTTCGAATCGTTTCTTTATCCTCTTTTGCTTTAACGAACGCTTCTTTACTATCAATGGAATCGAATGAAGCAGGTGATAACAGCACTCTTCTTCCGGGAAGCCATTTCCTGCTGTCAACGACCACATATCGTAATCCCCATTTATCATCATCAAAATACAAATCATGAATCTTTCCCATTTCGCCATCAGTTGCGTAAATGTTATATGTTTTCAGTGTTGATGTTAAATAATGCATCGTAAACGCCTCCTTTAGAGGATAGATACCCCAATTACTAAAATTTAATCACGATGCTCCAGATAATAGGTTACAGGTATAAATAAACCCACCTTGTCAAATTTGTCATGATCCAGTGTGGCGAACACAACCCCAATCACCTTACCATCTTGATTAATGACCGGACTCCCGCTGTTCCCGTTATAGACCGGTGCATCCAGCATGACTACCGGTCGCTCCCAATCGCTGAGTGTTATGGAATTAATAATAGAGCCCTTGTTGGCAATTCCATTAAAACGTAATGGATTTCCAATAAAATAAATCGGTGTATCCGGCTTATAATCAGGATTTTTTGCCAGCTTCAGATACGGGAGATGTTGATCATCTACGTCCAATACAGCAAGATCGACGGATGGATATGTATGTTCAACATCCGCTTTGTACAGCCCCTGATCAGGAAATGCTACCGTGACCTCTTCCTCACCCTCGATCACGTGATGGTTTGTGAGTATCGTTCCATCAGATGAGATTGCGAATCCCGTCCCTTTACTTTTGCCTGCTTCAATAACAACTACCGCTTTTTTGTATGTTTGAATATCATCTTGCACAGACAGTTTTGCCGAGGTTATCAGAAAATCAATCGCCGGAATCGAGAAGGTTTTTGGTATCAGTGC
>NZ_BAAADS010000006.1:157725-168199 GCF_039522605.1 Virgibacillus siamensis | reverse complement strand
TTCTGATTTTTCTCCATGCTGGCTTTTGCCAATGCTTTTTTTCGTTCCTGCTCTACAAGTTCATACAGTTCTTCATCATCTATCTCTTCATAAAGATCGTCATCAATAATATCATGCTTGTTTCTGTCTTTATCCATTGTACTCCCTCATAACAATCGATTGATCAAACAGCCCGCTTGGCCTTTCCTTGCTGCATCTGGTACATATGATAATAAATGCCTTTACCATCGATAAGCTGATGGTGGTTACCTTGTTCTTTTATTATACCACTTTCAAGCACAAAGATGGTATCCGCTTCCTGAATCGTTGATAACCTGTGAGCAATGACAAGTGTTGTTCTGCCCTTTTTCAGTACCTCCAGTGCACGCTGGATCATTGCTTCGGTCTCAGTGTCAATATTGGCAGTTGCTTCATCCAGAATCAGGATAGATGGGTCGAACGCAAGTGCTCTGGCAAAGGAAATCAGCTGGCGTTCACCGAGCGAGAATGTTGAGCCGCCTTCCGTTACCTGTTCATCATAACCATTCGGCAACTTTTGAATAAACCGATCCGCTCCCACTGCCTGTAACGCATGGACCGCCTCTTCTCTTGTAATGCGAGGGTCACCCATTGTGACATTTGACAGGATGGTTCCGGAAAACATGAACGGATCCTGAAGCACAATCCCCATATGACTGCGCACCTGCTGTCTGGACCATTCCTTTGTATCATGCCCATCAATTGTAATCCTGCCGTACTGCGGATCATAAAACCGAAACAACAGATTCATGATGGAGCTTTTTCCCGAACCGGTGTGCCCGACAAATGCGGCCGTCTGCCCCGATTTCACCTGAAGCGAAATATCATGCAATACATAGTCCACATCATTATATGCAAATGAAACATGGTCAAATTCAATATTGCCGCGGTATTTGTCAATTGTGTCATTAACAACTTTTTCGCCGTCATGATCCATCAGTTTAAAAACTCTGGACCCGGCAACACGTGCCTGTTCAATCAATGGCAGCTGATTGACAATATCCTCCATCGGTTCAAATAAGCGGGTCAGATAGTCGACAAACGCATAAAGCATTCCTATTGAAATGACACTTTCGGGATTCAATGAAAATGAGCCAAAATACCAGATGAATCCTACAAACGCCAGATTTCTGAAGACCGTCACCAGGTTGTAGGAAGTCAGGGCACTTAATTTAACCAGTTTCCGCTGGTAGGTGTAGTGCCGCTCGTTTAACTTCTCAAAATCTTCCTTCGTCTTTTTTTCCCTGCTGAACGCCTGAATAATCGGCATCCCTTGAATGGCTTCATTAATATTTCCATTGATTTCACTGATCGTCGACCGGACAACTTTATTGTATTTTGAACCAAAATACTTATAAACTTTCATCCAGATAATCAGGAGCGGGATCAAAACAAGGCAAAACGCAGCCAGTTTTACATCGAGTAAAAACAGCGCCCCGAAAATTCCCGCCATATAAATGATACTCGTCACAACAATTGACAGTACCCGTTCATACAAGTCCCGTATTGCCTCTGTATCATTCGTGATTCGTGCAACAATTTTACCAGCCGGCTGATCAACGAAATAATCGGTTGGAATCCGTTGTGTATGTGCAAAAATATCATTCCGCATTTTTTTAACAATCTGATTCGATGCTTTCTGGAGCATGAACGTTTCGTAAAACTGAAAGACTGCAGCGATTAACAGAAGCACAACGTACAGTCCCAGTAGAAATATAATTGGACCTTGTTCCGGCTTAAAAAATGGATACATTTCCGACAGTGACAACTTTTCACTCTCAAACGTTGATGTCTGATCACTGGTTTTGATTGTTATTTGGCCATCTTCCACACTCCGTTTCCCTTGCATTGGCACAACTTCATCAACAAAAAAATAATTATTGCCAACCTGCAGGACGGTTGCCTGGTCAATTTCCGTTTCAGCTTCCTCCAATCGATCAGACCTCTTATAATATCCGCCCTTGTACGATACGGTATCACTATCATTATTTTCCTCCACTTGACTCCATTTACCTTCCACTCCAAGAATATGTTCATCAATAATCGTTTTGGCAATTAACGGACCTGCCAGTTCAAGGGCTACCGCAACAATCAAACATGCCAGCCCGATTAAAATACCTTTCTTAAAATTTAATGCATATTGAAACAATCGTTTTTCGGTTGAACTATTTTTCATTAGGAGGACACCTCCTTATCATTCAGTTGCTGTTGCTGATATTGCTCTTTATACCAGCCATTCAGCTTCATTAGTTCTTTATGTGTTCCTTCTTCACTAATTTTCCCGTCTTCCAGCACAATAATATGGTCGGCGTGTGTTACCGCAGACATCCGATGTGCTGCAATAAATGTTGTTTTATTTTGTCGTTCCTCCCGCAAATGCTCAATTATTTTGGCCTCTGTTTTTCCATCAACTGCTGACATGGAATCATCCAGAATCAGCACTTCCGGATTCTTAATAAATGCCCGCGCAAGTGCTACACGCTGCTTCTGGCCGCCTGAAAGTGTAACACCACTTTCTCCTACTTCCGTATCCAAATCATTCGGAAGCTGTTTAATATCGTTCAGAAAATGGGCCAGGTCCATCACTCGGTATATTTCCTCGTCCGTAGCATCCTCTTTTCCGAATTGGATATTTTCACGAATCGACTTGGAGAACATGATCTGATCCTGAGGGACATAACCTATCCAGTCGCGTAATTGCTTCAATCGGATGGTGTCAAGTTCGGCCCCGGCCATTTTTATCGATCCGCTGATACCCGGATACTGCCTGAGCAGCAATTTAAATATCGTCGTTTTTCCTGCACCGGTTTTACCGACAACACCAATCGTCTGTCCTTTTTGAACGGTAAGATGGATATTCTCCAACTGGTTGACAGCTGCTCCCGGATAGGCAAACGAAACATTATTAAATTGAATGGCATTAAGCGTATCAACTTTTACAGCTTCGCCCGGATCCGTTACATCCGCATGATAATCCAGTGTGTTGTTAACTCGATCAAGCGAAGCATTACCCCGCTGCATAATATTAATCAGTTCACCGACCGCAAACATCGGCCATATCAACATCCCGAGATACACATTAAACGTAACAAGATCGCCCAGCGTAATTCGGCTTTCAAAAACGAGCAATGCGCCATATCCGATCCCGATTGTGTACGACATTCCAACAAGAATTTTTATCGTCGGCTCAAACAGTGCATCAATTTTGGCCACGGCAATGTTTTTTTCGTAAACATCGTTAGTCATGGTCTGGAATCGATTTTCATCCTGCTCCTCCTGGACAAATGCCCGGATTACCCGCACACCGCGAATCGATTCAAGCACGTCATTGTTCATATCGGCAAATGCTTCCTGTGCTTTCGTAAACCTGGCATGAATCGAAGCCCCATACTTATTCATGACGACTGCCATGATTGGCAATGGAATAAGCGCTGCCAGGGTTAACGGCCAGCTTATAGTAAATCCCATCATTGCCACGATCATAAACATGAATGTAGTCGAATCAACGAGCGTCAACACTCCAAAGCCTGCCGTCTGATTAATTGCTTTCAAGTCGTTCGTACTGCGTGCCATTAAATCACCTGTACGGTATTTCCCAAAAAATGTCGGTGTCATTTTCAGAAAATGTGCCATCAGCTTGCTCCGTGTCCATCGCTCTAAAATTGCCGCACCGCCAAAGAGTGTATAATCCCATAAAAAAGAAATGGCGTAATGGACAATGGTTAAGACGATATATCCCGAAACAAGTATTACCAATAACCTCATCGTCAGCGTTTCAAATTGTATTTTATCAATTGCATAACCCACCAATTTCGGTGGAATCAGCCCGATTGCACTGGAAACAATTAACGCAATAATAGCGAACGTATACCGCTTCCAATAATGTTTGAAAAACCAATCGAGCTTTTTAAAAACCTGAAACATGTGAATCACCTGCTTTCTTTCTCTTTCTAAAGCCTTCCTGAAACAACAAAAGCACACGCCTGTGACGTGTGCTCTTGTGCAGAATAAGTATGGTACTTTAATAAACACAAAAAGCCACAGGCATGTGCGGCCCGTGACTTGTTTTAACTAAAGCTGTCTTTTTTACATGTTACCGTCCAGGAAGGCCACACCACATATTAAATTTTGAAATTGTCTGCTTTGCTGCTGGATTTGAATTTGTTGGATTTTCATTGGAATGACCTCCTCTCTGATTTATTGTACTCAATTATTATAGTGTTAAGAAAATTTTAAGTCAATGCTTTTTTAAAAAAATTTTATTTTAAGCTTGAATAGTCAATGTAAACCATTTAACAGCATTAACCCAAAATAAAAGAGAACACTCCGTAGCAGAGTTATTCTCAGCAAAGATTTAAATTCTCATAAGGTGATTATTGTACGCCGGTCCCATTTTCTTTCCTAATGCTAATTCCAAGATTAACCATATTTTTCACCTTTTCAAGCGGGACATCGGTTGAATGCGCAATCTCTTCCAGTGATACATGCGGATGCTTGACAATGTAGGTGCGAACGTGATCGCTTTCAACCAGGCATTTCGTACACATCATAAACGGGCTGGATTCCATTGGTTCCCTGCATAAACGGCAATTTCTTACAAATGTTCCCATTTATATCACCCCTTATGAATTGGTACTTTTATTTTACAATAATCGACACTGTTTAACAATTGGGATTTTTAATTTTTAGAAAAATAATTCAATAGTCATAGATTAATGACTATTGAATTATATACCTATCACCAAATGATGTGTAATGCCATTATCCAAAACAACAGCATAGACAAATACAAGTGTGCAAGCCGTCGTTTGCCTGTTGCTTTTTTTCTACGCAGATAACCACTGACCACCACAGCACTTAGTACGGCAAACGCAACCCCGCCGCTAACCGCTTTAAACTTCATATATGTAACGTCGTACCGCAGATAAATCAGCAGAATGTGTAACACGATGAATGCCAGTCCAACAATGCCGGACACCACATGAAATGGCATGATTTTCCGTGCCCGTCCAGCAATTCGGATGCGCTCATTCCGGTTATCCAAATTACGTATTTTTGAAAAAATTGCATGCATATTCCAATTGAATAATATAAACGCCAACCCACAAACAGCCATCAGGACCGCTACTGATGAATCACGAATATACAACATCACAGCACTCATAAACAGTACGGCATTCAGGATAAACCAATAATTCATATCCTCACCTCATTCTGTATTGTACCCAACATGTCTTTCGTATTTTGTGATATTTACCACAGTTTCACAAAGACTTGATGAAAAAATGTATAAAAATGATATAATCATATCGTGAACTTCATTCAGCAATAGGGGGGGATGCAATGTTATTAAAAGGCAGCTATAAAAAAGTGGAGCCAGCCAATGGAGCTATTATTATGGCTAACGGTATTTTCCTGATTGGTGCTGTAGAGGCGTTTCCCCTACTGGACATTCAGCTTGGAAAGTATCTTACATTTCTGCTTTTGATTGCGTGGGTCCTCATTTACAAGGACTTATCCGTGCAGTTTTTCCACCGGGACTTTTTGGTACCATTTATCCATCATCCAGTTAACTCATTTGCAATCGGAACATGGATTGCCGGTGTGTCGGTTCTGTGCAACGTGTTTTTGCGATATTTCCCCGGTATTTCGATTATGACCGAAGCGATGGCTATTTTTAATACGTTTTTATTTCTATTTTTTTTGGGAAATTGTTTTTATAATTTCAAGCAATTATTTTTCGATCATAAAGATCATCCCGTTCATGGGGTCGTATTGCTTTCAACGGTAGGCACGCAATCTATAATTATTCTATTAAACAATGTTTTCTTTCGGTTTCCGGTCTATTTTTCTGAAGGAATCATCATTTTGGGTCTGATATTCTATTTGTCAGGCATCACACTGATCGGTCACCGGTATTTGCGAACGAAGAACTGGAATCTGGCGGATGACTGGGCAAATACCAACTGCATTATTCATGGTGCCCTGTCGATTACCGGATTGGCGATTGTGACGACAAACACATTCACTCCATTTTTCGTATCTGTTTTTTGGGGTGTTGTCTTTGTGCTGCTCATTGCTGTCGAGATTGTGGAGGTTATCCGTGCCGTCAAGCGTATCAGGCGTTACGGGCTTGATAAGGGACTATTCACATACCAGGTGACTCAATGGTCCCGAAATTTTACATTTGGCATGTTTTACACCTTCACATGGGTCATGCATTTGAACCCGTTTTATACAATTCCGGATTCACTGTACAAATTCCAGACAGTGTTCATGAATTTCTGGGCCTGGGTTGTACTGCTCGCACTGGTTGGGCAGATTGCGCTTTATGTTAAAACCCGACTCGCTTCAGGAAAAAAACAACAAGTACCGGCACACTAAAGCTGACAGATCGGCCAAAATAAGGCCGGTCTTTTTTAATGAAGTTTTTTGGATTTTACGGCGGGTTTTGGCTTTTATACGGGCGACTGAAAGTTTATGGTGAAAAATATCCCAGTCGCTTCATTTTTTATTGTCAAAGGCACCTGATGCTGTTACGATATAATAGTTCACTTATTAAACTATTCATGTATTGAACAATTAATCAGGAGGTACAGACATGGAACTGAGACAGCTCATTAACCGGTACCAGGATGCTACCAACAGCATCTATCGCAATGTAAACAGTATGATGAAAGAAAAAATACATTCCGATATCACCACAGATCAGTTTGCAACACTGCAATATATTCAAAAGCATGAAGAATGCACCAGCACCGACATTGCACATGCTTTTGGGGTTGGGAAAAGTGCAGTTACGGCACAAATTACCCGGCTGTATGAAAAGGATTTAATCAAACGGGTCAGAGATGATAATGACCGGCGGAACGTTTATTTATTTGTTACCAAAAAAGGCATAAAACTCGTCGAATACACAGAAGAGGAAATATATGCGGAAATCGGCAAATATCTTGGCCATTTTGACGAAGAAGAAATAACTGAATTTATCAATTCGCTGGAAAAACTGGCCGCTATTATGGAACAGGAGGATAAAACAGTATGAAACACATATTACGTTATCGTTGGTTAATCGCCGGCGCATGGGTTGTGGCGGTCTTGGCTCTGTTTTTTTTCTCCCCAAACCTGCAGGAGCTTGTCAGTAAGAAAGGGCAAATAACCGTTCCGGAAGATTATCCGTCCCAGGAAGCCCAAGCACTGCTTGATAAAATGTCACCAGATGAAGGAGAACAGATAACAAGTGCGGTTCTTGTCTTTCATGATGATGATGGACTTGATAAATCTGAAAAAGGCCAAGTCAAAAAAGCAATTGGCCAACTCCAATCAAACAAACAGAATCTTGGTATATCTGACATTCTGGCGTTTACGGAAGGTAAGGAAGTTAAAGAACAAACTGTTTCAGAAGACAATCAAACAATCATGATTCCATTCAGCGTCTCACTGAAAAACCAGGAAATCACTGAATCAAGGGAAAACATATACGACGCTGTTGAAAATATTCAGGTGGAACATTACCTCACCGGGGAAGATTACATCCAGCAGGACATTATCAAAAACTCGCAGGAGGGACTGAAAAAAACTGAGATCATAACAGTCGGGCTGATTCTGATTATCCTGTTTGCTGTTTTTAAATCAGTCGTCGCGCCATTCATTCCGCTGCTGACAGTTGGCATCAGTTATATCGCAGCACAAAGTGTTGTTGCTATTTTAGCGGACACAGCGGGATTCCCGTTATCAACATTCACGCAAATATTCATGGTTGCCGTCATGTTCGGGATCGGAACAGACTATTGCATCCTCCTGATCAGCAGATTTAAAGAGGAAATTGCCCATCAGGAATCAATTAAGGACGCTGTACTGGCAACATATAAATCCGGCGGAAAAACGATCTTTTTCGCAGGTTTGGCTGTACTGATCGGCTTTTCCACCATCGGGCTGTCAACGTTCTCCCTGTACCGGTCAGCAGTTGCAGTTGCAGTCGGTGTGGCAGTTGTACTGATTGCCCTTGCTACATTGGTACCGTTCTTCCTGGCTGTACTGGGAAATAAATTATTTTGGCCATTTGATAAAAATGTGAGCCATAAAGAAAGCAGAATATGGGGAGCTGCCGGAAATTTTGCCTGGGCGCGACCAGTTGTGGCACTAATAATTGTCGCTATCATAACAGTACCCGCTTTGCTGACGTATGATGGGGCAAAATCCTATAACTCATTGGAGGAAATCGGTAATGAGTATGACTCTGTCCAGGGATTCAATATCATTGCAGACAGCTTCGGCCCCGGGCAGACAATGCCCTCTTCTGTAGTTGTTAAAACAGATGAGCCAATTGATTCTGTCAGTGAGTATCAGGATATTGCAAAAGTCACCCAGGAACTGGCACAAATGGAAGGCGTTAATCAGGTTCGAAGTGCAACAAGACCGGCCGGCGAAATTATCGATGATTTTCTCGTAAAAAGCCAGACGGGTCAACTTGCTGACGGTGTAGGACAAAGTACAGAGGGAATCAAAAAAATTCAGGACGGTCTCAAACAGGCAGCATCAGAACTGAATAACGCACTCCCGCAGCTCGAGGATGCGGAATCCGGTGTCAATCAGCTGATGCAAGGCACACAAGATGCAAATAATGGGCTTGGCGACATCAGTAATGCACTTTCTGAAATTCAAAATGGAATTCAGTCCGGTGCACAAGGGGCCGGTGAGATCAAAAGCAACCTGCAGACGATTAAAAACAATCTGGATCAATCGATTTCCGGCAGTCAGCAGCTGCTGAACGGGTATGAGCAGATTGCAAAAGGGCTCTCAGATTTTGGAGCAAAATCAGTCGATGCAGGCAAACTAGATAAAATGATAAACACATTAAAAACTGCCAAAGAAAACATTACAGCGGTACGGGATACTGCGATAAAGTCTAATCCTGAGTTAAAACAGAACAAGGAATTCAAGAAGTCCTATGGTGCTGCCCAACAGCGTATTCAAGGAACGATAGACGGTATTCAAGAAATGCAATCAAAACTCAATAAACTTGGCGGAGCGCAAAAGAAACTGCAACAAGACGTAATCGCGCCATTAAACAATTTAAACGGTAAATTTGAACAAACCATCGCCGGACAACAGAAACTTTCTAATGGCATCGGAGAATTAATCAGCGCGATTGAACAATTGCAGTCCGGGCTGAATAAAGCCGCTGACGGTCAGAGCCAAGTAGTAAACAACATTCCTAATCTGCAGGACGGTTTGTCACAAATTTACGGTGGTCAGAAAGATTTAAAAACTGCTTTCTCAGATATGCAACAGCAGCTCAAAACCTTATCAAATGGACTGAATGACAGTTCAAATGGTCTGAAGAAGATCAATAATGGTCTAAAAGATGTCCAGCGTTATTTGGGTGACTTTGAAACAAATAAAACCAATAACACGGTAGTTATACCAAAACAGGCACTGGAAAATGAAGACTTTATCGAAGGTACCAAACCATACCTTTCAGAAGACAAAACGATTGTTAAATTTGATGTAGTGCTTGAATCGAATCCTTATTCAACCAAAGCAATGCACATGGTCGATAAGATTGAAAATACCTTTAACGACAATAAGCAAGGTACTGTATTCACAGACAGCAATCCGAAAATCGGTGGCGTCAGCAGTACAAACAACGATCTGCAAAACATTTCCGACGCCGACTATACACGTACTGCTATTTTGATGATCGCAGGTATTTTCATCATCCTGATTATCCTGCTCCGGTCATTGATTATGCCGATTTATTTGATAGGATCACTGATTCTGACATATTTCACATCCATGGCGTTTGCTGAGTTGATTTTTGTCAATATATTCGATTATGCCGGGCTTTCCTGGGCGATTCCATTCTTCGCGTTTGTAATGCTCATGGCACTCGGAATCGATTACAGTATCTTTTTAATGGACCGGTTTAATGAGTACAAAAATGGAAGTATCAAGGAAGCACTGTTGTCAGCCATGAAAAACATGGGAACGGTGATCATTTCCGCTGCAGTCATTTTAGGCGGAACATTCGGCGCAATGCTCCCATCCGGCGTATTATCACTTCTGCAAATAGCAACAGTCGTTATTTTCGGTCTGTTCCTGTATGCATTCGTGATGCTGCCATTGTTCATACCGGTACTGGTTCGTTTATTCGGCAAGGCAAACTGGTGGCCATTTAAGAAATAAATCCGGTGATACAACCGAAATATCGCGATATTGCGAAAGCACCTTCTAAGGGAAGGTGCTTTTTTGCTTAAAGCGTGTTGCGGATTCGCATCCATCAGTAATGGCCTAAAACAAATTCATGCGCGTTTTCAAGTCATATATGCTCGAATTTGCATACTATATGCTTGTTTTCATATCAAATGCCGATAGAACATCGATTTTCACCGTTGCGTTAGCGCTCTCGGGAACATTACTGGCAACGCACAAACAGCAATATATATAAAACGAC
>NZ_BAAADS010000006.1:65035-157671 GCF_039522605.1 Virgibacillus siamensis | reverse complement strand
ATCTCGATAACCCGATCGCGTGATTTGTCACTTTGATACTTCCTCATATTATCCACAATAACCGGCGATTTTTTCTTCAGCTGGAGCAATTCATGAACAAGGGATTCCTCGGTCATCTTCTCCTCTTCCAACACGCTGGCATACCCCTGATCCAAAAACGAGTTGGCGTTAATAATCTGGTCTCCCCTGCTGGCTTGTTTGGTCAATGGAACCAGCAGCATCGGTTTTCGCAATGCCAAAAACTCAAAGATAGCATTGGAACCCGCTCTGGACAAGACAAAGTCACACGCAGCAAACAGATCTTTCAATTCCTCATTCACGTATTCGTATTGGGTGTAACCATCCCGATCAACTGCAGAATCCGTTTTTCCGTAACCGCAAATATGGACAATTTGAAATTCCGGAAGCAACGCATCAAGTCCGTTTCTGACCGTTTGATTAATTTTTTCGGAACCGCCGCTGCCGCCCATTATCAACAGTACCGGCTTTTCCCGGTTAAATCCGCATTTTTTCAGTCCCGCTTCTTTATCGCCCGTAAAAAGTTCATCACGGATGACCGCTCCAACATACTCTGCCTTAGCTTTAGGAAGATAATTCATCGTTTCCGGAAACGTCGCAAGGACTTTTTTGGCGAACGGAATCGCCAGCTTATTTGCCAGCCCCGGAGTAAAATCAGATTCATGAATAACTGCCGGGACTCCGCGCATTTTTGCTGCCATAATTACCGGCACCGAGACAAATCCGCCCTTGGAAAAAATAACGGATGGTTTCCGTTTACCAATGATACGCCACGCCTGCACCGTGCCTTTTAAAACTTTAAAAGGATCCTTAAAATTTTCCTTTGACATGTACCTGCGCAATTTACCTGTTGCGATTGGATAATATGTAACCCCATCAAGCTGTCCAATCAGTTTCCGCTCAATACCGCTTTTGGAACCAATATAATCAATTTCCCAGCCTTCTTTTTGAAAGATGGGAATAAGAGCAAGGTTAACAATTACATGACCGGCCGTCCCTCCGCCGGTAAACATGATTCGCTTCGTGCCCATTCCTTTATCTCCCTTCTGCCTGTAAACATTAGAAAACCTGGTTGTCATCAAGCCTTTAGGTGACAGCCTTAGTTGCACTTATGCAGTAAGAAAGGATTTTATACTTTCTTAGCTGCTTAGAAAAACTCGGCATTCGCCCTTCTTATAGCGGGGGCCGAAGTTTTTCTTATAAGGTCAACCTTAAGTAATACTTTCTGACGTTATGAAAAATCCCATATGAATAAATTATCTCAAAACAATCCACGAACCACAACGATGAAATTGCCGATTGGAAATAAAAAACCGCCTGGATTAGACGGTTTTTTCAAGATATTTATTACAGAAACAGCCCGGCAACAGTAGCTGACAGGATTGATGCAAGCGTAGCACCAATCAGTAGTTTCATACCAAACCCGGAAACTTCCACTGCCTTCTTGCTGTCAATAGCTTGTACTGATCCCGCAATGATTCCAATCGATGAGAAGTTCGCAAAGCTGGTCAGGAATACCGTTACAATCCCGATGGTCTTCTCTGACATACTGCCCAGCATCTTCTCAAATTCCAGCATTGCCACAAATTCATTCGTGACAATTTTTGTACCCATTACTCCACCAGCTTTTATTACTTCACCAGGATCAATTCCCATCAAAATACCAATCGGCGCAAGAATATAACCAAGTATTTGCTGAAGTGTAACCCCGGCGAAGACAAATTGAATAAGCCAATTAACCAGATTTAACGAAGCAATAAATGCAACAAGCATCGCTGCAACGATTAAAGCGATTTTTCCACCGTCAAGCGCGCCATTACCCATCGCTTCAAAAAGACTTTTATCTGTTGAAACATCTTTAATGTCTACATGGTCTTCTTCTTTAGGTACGCTGACCGGTGCAATTACTGATGAAATCATCAGTGCACTGAACATGTTCAGCGGCAATGCCACAAGCACATATTCGGGCGGCAGAATCTGAATGTATGCTCCAACAATGGATGCTGATACGGATCCCATTGCAGATGCACTGACAATGTACAATCTATTTTTATTTAAATGATGAAACTGGGATTTAATGGCAAGCAGTGCTTCCGACTGTCCGAAAAAGATACTGTTAACCGCATTAAATGACTCGATCCGCGGCAGCCCGGTTATTTTTGATAAAAACCCGCCAAAGTATTTGATGATGGGCGGCAAAATTTTTAAATACGTGAGTACCGACAATAAGGTAGAAAAAAAGATAATTAAAAGCAAAACATCAAAGAAAAAGATGCTTCCACCTTCAGTCCTCGCTACACCACCCAGTATAAAATTCACACCCTCAGAACCAAATTCAATCAGTTTGTTGAATCCGGCTGAAATGCCGTTAATAATGGCTTGGCCAATCTCGGTCGCAAACATAAACCAGGTCGTTAATATTTGTGCAACCAGCATGACCCCAATACCGCGATAATTAATATTTTTTCGGTCATTGGACATAAGATATGCAATTCCAAGAACGATGATGATTGCCAATAACCCAAGAAGTATATCCACGGATGTTCCTCCCTTTTTCTTAGTTGTGATTGAAACTGCTTTCATTCCATAAGCGATTTTAGCAGGTTGTCAGACGTCTTGCAAGTTAATTTTATTGGATGCTTACTCAGTATTCCCTCAGTACCTAGCATATTAACCAAAAAAGAGGCTTCAGCCGCGTTAACAGCTGAAGCCTCTTTTTTTCCTAATGTGCCGGGAAAAAGATCATTTGCAGCAGGAAAATAATTCCAAAAAAGTAGAGAATCCAGTGGACTTCCCTGCCCTTCCCGCTTACCAATTTTAATAGCGGGTATGTGATAAAACCGACAGATATTCCTGTTGCAATGCTGGATGTTAATGGCATCATCAAAATAATGGCAAATGCAGGGAAAGCCTCATCAAACGTTGTCCAGTTAATCCGCGCGAGACCTTCCATCATAAAACATCCGACAATAATAAGTACTGGCGCTGTAATTGCCGAAAGATCAGCAATTGCACTGATAATCGGGGTAAAGAATATAGAAATCGCGAACAATACAGCAACGACAATCGACGTCAGGCCAGTTCTTCCTCCTGCTGCAACCCCAGAAGTAGACTCAACAAATGCAGAGGAAGGACTTGTACCAAACATGGAGCCAACTGTAGTGGCCGTAGCATCCGCCAAAAGTGCCGACTTTGCCCGTGGCAGTTTTCCATCTTTCATAAATCCAGCCTGCTCTGCAACGCCGATCATTGTTCCAGTTGTGTCGAAAATCGTAACAAGCAAAAAGGCAAAGATGACCGTATAAAGACCATTTGCAAACACACCGCCAATATCAAGGTCAAAAAACACCGGAGCTGGCGGCATTGATGTTACCCCGTTAAAGTCCAGTTGGCCGGTAAAAAAACCGATTATTCCCGTAACAAGCATTCCAATGAAAAGTGCGCCTTTTACATTCCAGGCCATCAGGATTAACGTTAAAAACAATCCCGTCAAAGTTAATAATGTCAGCGGCTGATGCAGATCACCAAACGCAACCATGTTGACTTCGCTAGGAACGACAATTCCGGACATTTTCAAGCCAAGAAATGCAATAAACAACCCAATTCCTGATGTGATACCGAACTTAAGCGAAGGGGGAATTGCTTCAATTAGCGTCTCACGCAATTTTGTAAAACTTAAAATGACAAAAATAACACCGGCAAGAAAAACGGTTCCCAGCACAATCTGGTAGGAAACATCCTGGCTCGCAGCAACACTGGCAAAGTACGCATTCATTCCCATGCCGGGTGCAATTGCAATCGGATAATTTGCCCCCAGTGCCATAAACACGGTTCCCACCACAGCAGAAATAACAGTCGCCATGAATACCTGATCAAAAGGAATTCCTGCTGCAGACAGGATAGCCGGATTCACGACAATGATATATACCATTGTAAGAAAAGTTGTTATCCCTGCAACAAACTCTGTTCGGATATCTGTATTGTTTTCTTTAAACTTGAATAGTTTATCCACGTCACTCACCTTACTTCCGAATAATATAATCAACAATTAATATATTATTCGTTTTCGGGAGTGATTGCAATGGTTTCGAATGAATTTTGCTGATAAGCAATCTTACATTATTTTTTCTTCATATTTATCACGAGGGGTGTTCAGAATAAATTCGCTTGGCTCTGCCCTGCTGATCATAATTAAATGATGCATTGCCCTCGTGCAAGCAGTGTATAACAGTGTTCGGTCTTCCTCCCTGGAGTACGACTGGATCGATGCATCAGGAATGATCACTGCATCAAATTCGATTCCTTTGGCTAAATAAACAGGCAGGATGAGAATTCCCTTTTCAAATGCGTATGTTTCCTCGGTTATTTGTTTTACAGGGATCTTATCGTTTAATAAAGTATACACACCATGGCTTTCCTCCATGGTTTTACATATGATAGCAATCGTCTCATTGCCCGAATCCTGCAATTTTCTAAGGTTTTCCATTAAAGTCTGATCCAATTCCGTCTTCTTATTCAACCGGATCAATTGTGGCAAAAATCCTTCCCGATTAAACGGCTCAATTTTTTCTTTACCAGGTGCGAAACAGCTGGTAAATTCCACAATCTGCCGGGTGGACCGGTAGCTTTTTGTCAGGGTAATCCGTTCGTGATGCTCTTCCACTTTTCCCGGAATCAGTGGATTACCATCTGCGGTGTTGGCAAAAATCGCCTGGTTGACATCTCCTAATAATGTCATTCTTGTATACGGGAATACATCATGTAAATATGCAAACTGAAACTCGGAAAAATCCTGTGCTTCGTCAATAAACAAATATCGTACTGATCGGCTGGAATCTGCACCCAGGATACTGTTCCTGAAATAAAGATATGGTGTTGCATCTTCCCATGGTAAAAACCTATTCAGTAAATTTTCCGCTGTTTGGTCACATATTTCATTCCAATCCTGCGTTGCAATATCGGGTGTCCACTCAACAAATAATTGGCGATACGTTGCCGGGACATTAACAAACTCCATACGTTTTATACGTTTTTTTATTGGAGCAAATATCCGCTTTGCAACTTCAGAACGCAACATCTCTTCCTCCAGGGCGGGATCATCAACATCTATTTCCTGATTTTCCTGGTACGCCTTTAAATAATCCTCTTTATCCAGCAGCTCAGCCCGCTCCAGGATCCAATCCTTATCTTTTTCCGATTTCTGACGTTTCCGCAATTCCTTTAACAGCCATTTTAAGACGAGTTCCATCTTGTTGGGAATTGCAATTGTGCTGTCCAACGCATAGAAATAGTCTCGTATCTCATCGCTCGAAATAATGATTTGTTTTTGAAGCGTAATGTTTTTAAACTGTATCCCTTTACTTTCCAAGTGCACAACAAATTGATCGATTAAGTGTTTAAAATCCGCACTCGATTTATAGTTGATATTTTTCATACGAACAGCATTTCCATCAGCATCTGCTTGCGTTAGCACGTACTCCATCTGTTCGAAAGGGGATTCGATTGTCATATTCTTTTCAATCCGATTTTGTAAATAATCCTGAAAAGTCAATTGCCTGACGTTTTCCTCACCCAACTCCGGCAGTACATTGGAAACATAGCTGCTGAACAGCGGGTTAGGCGAAAACAGAACGACATTATCAGGGTTAAGTTCCCCGCGATACCGGTACATCAAATATGCGATACGCTGTAAGGCTGCAGATGTTTTTCCGCTTCCTGCCGCCCCTTGTACAATCAATAGTTTACTACGCTCATTCCGGATAATTTTATTTTGTTCCTGCTGAATGGTCGCTACGATACTTTTCATCGTGGTGCTGGCATTATTGCCAAGTGTCTGCTGCAGAAGCTGATCACCAATTGTTACACCCGTATCAAACATACCCTGAATCAATCCCCGTCTAATAATAAATTGCCGCTTCAGCGAAATTTCACCAGATATAGTGCCATCGATTGTTTCATATGCTGCATCACCAGGGGGATAATCATAGTACAGACTAGAAATGGGGGCCCGCCAATCATAAACGAGAAAATCTTCTTCATCATGATCCATCAGTGAAGCAATGCCAATATAAATCTGTTCCTTTATATTACCCGGGGATTCCGTGAAATCAATTCGTCCGAAATAAGGTGAGTCTTTCAATCTGCTAAGCGTCTTCAATTCTCCGCTTATTTTTCCATGAGTTCGTTCCCTTTCAGACAATAATTCCGACTGTTGTTTAATACTGGCCTGTGTCTCAATCACATCGTCCGGTTCATCCAAATTAACCGTCACATCTTCCCAAAAATTTCTTCGCAGATCCATAACACTTTCTTTGACTCCGGATGATTTGGAATATAGTTTCTCTTCCTTCATTTCGATTTCCCGGGTTACATAATCCACCCGTTGTTGTTCGTTTGAACGGCTGTTTGCATCACTCAAAAGACCCACCCCATTCTTTTTTTATTTTTATTTGACTTTATAAATTGATGATGATATAATTAATATGGATAGATATAATGGATAAATATATACAATGAATGCAACTAACATAATATACCATGTTATGTTTAATTTCGCAAGCTTTTTTATAAAAAAATTCGATTATGATACTTCTTAAAACCAAACAAACCAAGCCGCTGCAAATTAAAGAGGCTGGAAAAAAGTGTTTTATCAAAAGAAAAAACGAATTAACGTGATAGGCTCAGTCGCTTCGGAAATATACTTCACTAGTCTCTTGAATCGTTCGTCTTTTAATTTTTACTTTCTGATTTGTCCCAACCTCTTTCTATATTTCATCTGCAATATTCAAAACATATCGCCTATTAATTTCATTTAATGGACTGAAGTATACTCATGGACCCATACTCGCATTTTTGGTGACCAGCGCATACCCGGATGAATAGATAAAATCGCTTGCTGATAACTTTCCAAATCAGCATAGCCCTCTTTCACTGCATCTTCATCTGTTATGTCACCAAGATATTGCGGATAGACAGCCTCAACTTTAAATTTTTCACCTTGTAATTCCATTATTTCTCCAACGTCAGCATAAATACCATTTCGTCGGGACGCCGTTTTTCCCCCTGACAATACTTTTTCCACTTCTTTCGGAATCGTGACAAGCTTATCTATTGTACAAGTTTTGTTAGGCATTTTTATTTTCCTCCCAGTTTGGACATTTACTCTCAGGTTACCATTAAACATCCATGTTAGGCACATTTCCACACAATTGTTCACATATTTTTTAGATATATACATCCCTTTTTACAAAACTTGGTTGTCACCAAGCCTTTAGGTGACAGCCTTAGCTGCATTTATGCAGTAAGAAAGTTGTATACTAGCTTTTCTGCCAACAAAAAATCCCCATAACGAAAAATCAAATCGTTACGGGGATTTTTTCTTGTTGCCAGGAAATTATAAAATTTTGTACATGTGAATAATTCACTTATTACTAATCAGCCACGTCCAGCTCCAGCGCCCAGCGACTAGCAAACTTCACACTTCCTCACTACGATAAAGAAGACTTGCCGATTGGTGAAACCAGAGGCTTAGTCGCACTTATACCCTTATGGTGAAAGTCGACATCGGTTCGTACTTTAAGGAAGGCCGACTAAAACCGGCCTTTGCGGCCAACGTCGGCACACCCCTATGAAGGGGCGTGTTTCCTTTATCTCATTGCGGTTGAAGGAAGATCGGCTAAAACCGCCGCTTTGCGCGGCAACGCCGACCCACACTAAATGGCAGGGCGCAGTTTGTACGTCGCTAAACGGGCGCTTCCGCTTTTGTTTCCATTTAGCCTTCCAGCAGCAAGTCATAAGGGTCTTCCAGCAATTCCTTGATGCGAACCAGGAATTTTACTGCGTCTTTTCCGTCAACGATGCGGTGATCGTATGACAGTGCCAGATACATCATTGGACGAACTTCAATGGAATCATCCGGCATAACCATTGCACGTTTTTGGATGTTGTGCATGCCAAGAATACCAACTTGTGGCGCGTTTAAGATTGGTGTTGACAGCATGGATCCAAAGGTTCCGCCGTTGGTAATCGTAAAGGTTCCGCCCTGCAGATCTTCCATCTTCAGTTCCTTATTTACTGCTTTCTTACCAAGGTTTCCGATTTCACGTTCCACCCCAGCAAAGTCGAGACGGTCTGCATCACGGACAACCGGTACGACAAGACCTTCTTCTGTTGATACGGCAATACCGATATCATAGAATTTCTTCAGAACAAGTTCTTTGCCTTGAATTTCCGCATTCAAATGAGGGAATTCTTTCAACGCACCGATTACGGCTTTTGTAAAGAACGACATAAACCCAAGTTTCACATCATGCTTTTTCATAAAGCTTTCTTTACGTTTGCTGCGGAGCTTCATAATGTTGGTCATATCCACTTCATTGAACGTAGTCAGCATGGCAGCCTCTTGTTGTACTTCAACAAGATGATTCGCGATTGTTTGACGACGGCGTGACATTTTCACACGTTCAACCGGTTTATCAAATTCTGTTTTCTCGGATTGTGCAGGTTCCTCTTTTTTCTTCGGCTTGGATTCTTTCTGTTCGTTGCCGCCTTTAGCTGCCGAGTCAACATCTTCCGGACGAATACGGCCAAGCGGATCTCTTGCCTGTACACTGCTCAAGTCGATGCCAAGTTCGCGGGCACGTTTACGAGCAGCAGGTGATGCAATGACATCTCCGTTATCCTTTGACTCTTCTTTGGTGTTTTCAATTTCTTTTTCTTCTTTTTTAGGTGCTTCTTCTTTCTTATCGGATGCTTCCTCTTTCGAACTATCCTCAGATTTTTGTTCGGATGATTCGTTGGAGTCATCTGCGGAAGCATCACCGCCAGCTTCTCCATTTTCATCAATCTTTGCAATTACATCGCCAACTTCAACATCATCGCCTTCTTCAGCCACAACTTCTGTAATGACGCCGGCATAATCGGAATTGACTTCCACATTAACCTTGTCTGTTTCCAGTTCTACTACAGGATCGCCTTTTTCAACTTTGTCACCCTTCTTAACCAGCCACTCAGCAATAGTACCCTCTGTAATGGACTCGGCAAGCTCTGGAATTTTAATTTCGTTCACTGGAATCTCCTCCTTTTGACTCGCTTATTGCTTCTTTAATGATTTGACTTTGTTCAGCTTTATGGACATTTGGTTCACCAACGGCCGGTGCTGAACGTTCAGGACGACCAATGTATCGTAAAGATTGCCCTTCTTGTAGCAATTCTCTGAGGTAATCATCAACGAAATCCCAGCTGCCCATATTTTTAGGTTCTTCCTGGACCCAGACAATTTCCTCAAGGTTCGGAAGTTCTTTTAATTCTTTTTCCAGTTGTTTCTTAGGAAACGGATAGATTTGCTCAAGACGAAGTGCCCGGAGCCAATCAAAGTTTTCTTCTGATTCATCAATTGCTTCCTCAATGTCGACCATTACCTTGCCACTGCCAATCAGCAGACGTTTTGCATTTTTCTTGCTGACCTTCAAATTAGGCTGCTGACGGAGCGGTGTGAATTTCCCGTCTGTAAATTCCTTCGAAACCGATGCAACACGCTGATTACGAAGCAGGCTCTTTGGTGTCATCAAGATTAATGGACGTGCCTCTTCTTTACCGCGCATTGCTGCCTGACGACGAATCAGATGGAAAAACTGTGCAGACGATGTGACATTTGCCACCATCCAGTTATTTTCCGCGGCAAGCTGCAAGAACCGTTCAAGTCGGGCACTTGAGTGCTCCGGACCTTGTCCTTCATAGCCATGCGGAAGCAGCATCACCATGTTGGATTTCTCTCCCCACTTGGCTCGGCTTGCTGAAATAAACTGATCAAAAATAACCTGCCCTGCGTTTGCAAAATCACCAAACTGCGCTTCCCAGATTACGAGTGTATTTGGCGATTCAACACTATAACCGTACTCAAATCCAAGCACACCAGCTTCAGACAGCGGACTGTTGCGAATATCAAACGAAGCTTTAGCCTCATCCAATCCGTGCAGTGGACAGTACGATTCGCCAGTATTCACATCATGAAGGACCATATGTCTGTGCGCAAAGGTTCCTCGTTCAGTATCCTGTCCGGTGATTCGTATCGGAATACCGTCTTCGAGAATGGATGCATATGTCAACGCTTCTCCGGCACCCCAGTCGGCTTTTTTGCCTTCTTCCAGAACATCTTTACGGCGTGTCAGGATCTTCTCCAATTTTTTCAGACCTGTGAACCCTTCAGGACGTTTCAACAACCCCTCATTCAGTGCTTTAAGATCGTCCAGCGGCACAGCAGTTTCGAATCGATCAAGTCCGTTCGTTAATGCTTCAGGCATACTTTTAATTTCCGGTTCTGTCGTAGTGTTTTCGCTCATTCCCTCATATACACTGCGCAAACCGGATTGAACCTGTTCTTTTATCTGCTTGAAATCATCATCGTCTACTATACCATTTTCCTTTAATCGTTCAGCAAAAACATTTGCTGCAGTAGGATGCTCGTCAATGGACTTATACAGGTACGGCTGTGTAGCCCTAGGCTCATCCATTTCATTATGGCCATAACGACGATACCCAACCAGATCAATCAGAAAATCTTTATGGAATTTTTGCCTGTATTCATACGCAATACTGATTGCCGATACACATGCAATCGGATCGTCAGCATTAACATGAATAATCGGAATCTCAAAACCTTTAGCGAGGTCACTGGCATACCGGGTTGAACGCCCGTCACCTCGGTTCGTTGTATATCCAAGCAGGTTGTTTGCGATAATATGCAGTGTACCGCCTGTTTTATAGCCGGGCAACCCACTCAGATTCAATGTTTCCGCTACGACACCCTCACCAATGAAGGCAGCATCACCATGAATCAGTACTGGAACTGCTTTTTTGATATCCTGCTCCGGATAACCCTTTTTCGAGCGTTCATCCTGTGCTGCGCGGGCAAAGCCTTCTACAACAGGATTTACGAATTCCAGATGTGACGGATTATGAGCCAATGTAATCCGTGTTGTTGCTTGTTCTTCGTCGCGAACCTCTTTTGTTGCACCAAAATGATATTTTACATCACCTGTCCAGCCATAAGTAACGCCTGTCGATCCTTCCGATGGCATTAACTCCTTATCCGGTGAATGCTGGAACTCGGAGAAAATTTTATCATACGGTTTTCCCAGGACATGAGCCAGAACACTTAAACGGCCGCGATGCGCCATACCCATCATAATATGTTCAATTTTTTCTTCAGTAGCATATTTTACTATGCGATCGAGCATGGGAACCATTGATTCCAAACCTTCAATGGAGAAACGTTTCTGCCCGACAAACGTTTTCTGTAAAAACCCTTCAAATCCTTCAACATGAGCCATCCGTTCAAGTAACTGTTTTTTTTCTTTATCGGAAAGTGACAAATGAAATTTGCCTGATTCAATGCGCTCAAGAAGCCATTGCCGCTCATCTTCATGGTTTACGTGATCATATTCAAACGTAATAGTTCCCGCATAATATTTTTTCAGACGTTTAAAAACATCATAACCATCCTTTACATCTTCAGGAGACTGTTCCCATAACCATGATGCAGGGATGCTGCGTAAATCTTCTTCCGATAAACCATATGTTTCAGGTTGAACAAGCTCCGTTTTTCGGTCCTCATGTCCCACCGGATAAATATCCGCCTCCAAATGTCCAAAACGACGAATAGCCTCAACAAGTTTCATTGCCGAGGTGAGTTTTGTAACATCGTCTATGGACGTCTCAGACCTAGGTACTGCCTGCGATGTATCTCCAGCACGATGGATCCATTCAGGCGCACCATGTTGATCAAACAATGCTTTCATTGATGGATCAACATTTTCAGGGTCCTGTTTAAAGAGGTCATATTGTTCTTCAATATACCCCATGTTTGGACCATAAAATTGTCCCCAGAATCCAAGGCTCGATTCTTCATTCTGTGCCACGTTTTATACCCCCATTAGAAGTTAGCTTTCTCCGCTGTTGCAACGGTCATTTTACACTCAATGTTCATTATAGAACTCTACTGTAACTTCATCAACTAATATACCCTAAATAATGACTTGAAAACAATCAAATCGTAAGCTTTCGATATTTTCAGGTTTTTATCCGAATAATTGGAGCTGAACTTGTGAAAAATACTGACAGATTTCGGTTGATAAAACACGAACATATCTGTTTTATAAGCATTTTTAAACATACTGCTTCTAATGGTTCACATTGCGGGAATTATTCGGTATAATAAGAACATACTAGAATTCATAATCTGATTACATATAATTTTCACGAGGAGGAAGCGTCATGAAACTCGCTTTACTGATGGGCGTTATCGTAACATTCATCGTGTCTTGCTTCACATCAGGCTACGATGCCAAACCGGGAGAACCGAAGAATAATCAATAATTGAATGAACGAAAACCGTCATGCATGTACATGACGGTTTTTTAGCGAAAAATTAAATCCGCACATATAATCCGGCATCAGGCATTATTTCAATTCAGGATAGCCTTGCTGCCTCAGTACTTCATACACAATAATCGCTGCTGTATTCGCCAGATTCAACGAACGGACATTTCCGCTCATCGGAATCCGCAGACACCGTACTTCTTTTCCTTCCAGCAGACTTTTTGGAATTCCGGTAGTTTCACGTCCAAACACGAAAAACAGATCGTCATCCGTGTTACTGTAATCCTGCTCCGTATAGTGTCCCGCACCAAAATTTTCAATATAATAATAAGTTCCCTCAGGATATGTATCGTATAATTCAGTAATCGATGCATATTCACGAATATCAACATGTTTCCAGTAATCCAGCCCGGCCCTTTTCACCATTTTATCGTCGGTGGAAAAGCCGAGCGGATGAATCAGATGCAGAGTGGCGTTGGTAGCCAGGCATGTTCTGGCAATGTTGCCGGTGTTCGCTGGTATTTCCGGCTGGTACAATACGACATTTAAACTCACTTCTCATTCTCCTTGCTTTTTTAATAACCACATCATTATAACACTACTCGCCAATCCGGAAAAATTTATAGTTGATGTCCGGTGTCCATGCCCGTGAATCTTCATAAGACCAATAACGATTCCGGCTGTTATCGGTATGGGCGTTGACAAGTGGCATCCCATACGCATCCTTGCCGATAACTATTGTATTGTGATCCCACCTGTCATCTCCCTGAAAATCGTAACAAATAACATCACCTGGGATAAGTTCATTTGCCGATTCCATTTCTTTTCCCTTTAAACCGGTTGAAGACCCGCTTAAGTACCACCTTAATGAATGGGCCACTGCCCAGCTGTAGCTCCAGTTATCCGACCGATACCACCAGCCGCTTCCCCGGTCAGGCGCACCCCGCATTGGTGCGCCTCCCGCACGGAGGCACTGTGATACATAATTTGTGCAATCAACATCAAATGTGCGATAGACAGGATTATAGCTGTTCCACCAGCGCTCGGCGTACTGAACTGCCGCCCTTCTATCATAGGAAAAGCGTTCACTGGATGCACCGCGCATAGAATCTGACGTTAATACCGGGGTATCTCGATGCTTCATCGGCATGCTAATTTCCCGATGTTCGATTATCTCCCCATTTTCCATTCGGTATTCAAAAGGTATCACTTGTTCCTCCTGGATAAATTCGTCTTGCTGCTTTAACAAAAATGATAAATGCAGCATGTACTTGCAGTTTCGTTTATTGGCATAACTGATTTCTTCAAAGGTATGCCCCCTTCCGCTGATCCGGACAATTTCCGCTTCCCGATCATGGCATAGCGCTTTTTTTCTTTCCCACCAGCTTTCTTCATTTCGATCCGACTGAAAAAAATCCAACCACAAATCCTGTAATTTTCCCATAAAAAATCCCCTCCATCACCATTCTATGAAGGGAAAAAACGGCCATGCCTATAATGTCAACAAAAAATATCCGGCGATAAACTGCGGAATCATAACAACACCAGAAACAAACATCATGTTACGCCGTTCAGCACGACTCTGCTTGCTTTCGGAATGAAAATTAGCTTGCATTTGACTTCCGCTGATAAATGCACCACTTGTCAGTCCCGCAATAATAAAGAAAAATACACCAATACCAACCGCAATCTTTCCAAATAATTCAGTATACTCGGACAATACCCCCGCAAGAAACAGAACTGCTGCAGCAATGACACTTATTAAAAATGCCTTCTTCACTAGATCTCCCCCTTTGCAAAAGGAGTTGTTACTATATAATACGCGAAAAAGGCTGAAAAGTTTCATGATGGTATTGCAAGAAACCCTGTACATGTATCCTGCTTTTACGGGATTGGGTTCGATTTGTTCATCCGAGTTCGGTGCTTTCTCAATCGATTTCAGGTTCAGTTCGCTCGATCTTAGCGGCTGCTTGCTCGCATTAAATACTTTCACCAATTTCATGATTCAGCAAAAATTCCTTTTTATCCAGCCCGCCATTATAACCGACCATTTTTCCATTTGCGCCGATTACCCGGTGGCATGGGACAACAATTGAAAAGGGATTTTTATTAACTGCTCCGCCAACTGCGCGGACTGCTTTCGGCTTGTCGATTGTTTCCGCAATATCCTTGTATGTTTTGGTTTTGCCAAATGAAATCGTATCGAACAACGCCTGCCAGACCTGTTTTTGAAAATCTGTACCATGAAACTCAAAAGGGATCGTGAATTGCTGCCGTTCATTTTTAAAATACTCCTGCAGTTCCTTTTTCGCACCCATAACTTTTTCCGGATCCTTTACAAACGATGCCGCACCGAAATATCGCGCTGCCCAACCGGTCATCTTTTCTTCCAGGTCAGCCATTGAACCATATTCGATCCGTACCATTTTTTCACCGTCACTAACCAGAAGCAATGTGCCAACTGGTGAATCCATTTCATCGTACAATAGCTCCATCGTAATGTCTCCCATCCGATTAGATTTCAGCCGTTTCCTGTTCAAATGCCAATCCCTTTTCCATTTCAAACAAAACCTGTTCATCCATTTCGTCCTTCATAGCCTTCTGAATTCCCGCAAACGCTTCTTCCGTTCCAATTTTACCAAGTGACCATGCGGCTGTTCCGCGAATAACCGGACGCGGATCATCATTCATGACTGAAATAATCTCATCAACCGCTGTTTCATCTTTATAATGTGCCAGAGCAATCAGTGCATTACGCTGCAAGGGTTTTTTCCCGCGCCAGGATCCCGCAATATGGCCAAACGTATTTTTAAACTCCCGGTTGGAAATCCTTAGCATTGGCTTGAGTTGTGGTTTTGCCACTTCTGGCTCTGGTTCAAACTCGGGATGCACATGAAAATCCACTTTTTTATTGTAGGGACAAACGACCTGACATGTGTCAAAGCCATAAATAAAGTTACCGATTTTAGAACGGTACTCGTCATCAAGAAACCCTTTTGTCTGCGTTTGAAAAGCCAGGCACTTCTGAGCATTAAGCTGCCCGCCCTGAACAAGTGCACCGGTTGGACAGGCATCCAGACATTTTGTACAGGAACCACAGCCATCCGCCAGAGGTTCATCTGGTATGAACGGTATGTTGGTAATCAGCTCTCCAAGATAAACGTAGGAGCCGAATTCTGGTGTAATAATCGATGTATTTTTCCCGCTGAAGCCGATTCCCGCTCGTTCCGCGACTGCTCGGTCAGACAATTCGCCGGTATCGACCATCACTTTTGTTTCCACATCCGGGATTTTTTCCTGAATAAACAACGCAAGTTTCTCGAGCTTCTCCCGTAACACAACATGATAGTCAACACCCCAGGATGCACGGCAGAACACACCGCGACAGCTTTCTTTTGTGCTTCTCGGGGCATCTTTCATACGTGATGGATAGGCCAGTGCAATGGAAAGGATTGATTTGGCTTCAGGAAACAACCGCTTCGGCTCTGTCCGCTCTTCAATTGTTCCTTTTTCAAAACCCGACTGGTACCCAAGCTCCTGCTGCCTGCGCAGACGTTCCTTCAACTCTCCAAAAACATCTGCGGCGGCAAAGCCAATTTTATCGATGCCTATTTCTTTGCTGTATTCCGCTATTTCTTTTTTCAAATTGGCCGTATCCATTCCCGCTACCTTCCTTCTATTTTTGGATGACGTTTGCTGTACGCATTCGGTTCAGCACAGCAGCAATTTCATACCGTCTCGGGCGTGCGATATCGCCTGGATGCTGGCTGTTAAAGACAGTAAATGACGCCAAACCATCCTGATCCATTTGCTTTTCAACATCATCCAATAATTGATGTACCGATCGATTTCCCAGCCCATTGGTTCGATCCAAATACTGAATAATCTCAGCAATCATCCGTGTTTGTGATTCATCCGCCAACTGTTCGGTGTCATTAAACGAAATATCCGTTTTCCCCATCAGAATTTTGGTTAAGCCTTTTGCCTGCGTTTTGGCACGATTGCCTTTTCGGGTCTGTAACGAGTTTTGCTTAAAGTAACGGTCGGTAATATCACCGAAAGTTTCAGCTGGCAGTGATTCCCGGTTAAGAGGATCCTGCTCCATAATCCTTCTCGCTTCATCCGTCACATTATAAGGGACATACGCTTCCATCATGATCACCGAGTCGGCAACTGCAAAATAATCACCGGATCCGCCCATGACCAAAATTGTTGAAACATCAAGCTGATCACGCAACTGTTTTATTTTATCGATAAACGGTGTGATTGGTTCTTTTTCCCGTCTGACCAGCCGCTGCATCCGGTGATCACGTATCATAAAGTTCGTCGCACTCGTATCCTCATCAATCAACAGTGTCGTGGCACCCGCTTCCAATGCTTCCATCACATTGGCCGCCTGTGAGGTGCTTCCACTGGCATTTTCGGTTGAAAAGAAATCCGTATCCTGCTTATGCGGCAGGTTATTGATGAACGGTGAAATGTTAACACCAGTTATCTGCCGGCCGTCTTCCGCTCGAATTTTCACTGCATCCGGATCAGTCAGCACGTATTCCCGTCCATCTCTGTGTGTATGCGCATAGACACCACGCTCAATTGCTTCCAGGATGGTACTTTTCCCGTGATAACCGCCGCCGACGATGAGAGAGATACCTTTTTTAATCGCCATTCCTTTCAGTGGTTCCGTTCGATGCGGAATTTCAATTTCCACCTCATTTTCCGACGGGCTTTGAAATGCTACAGCATCCTTCATCGGTCGATTACTGATGCCGCTCTCCCGTGGCAGAACAGCTCCATTTGCAATAAAGGAAATCCAGTTATTTTGACGCATTTCCTTCCTAATGGCTTCCTGCTGATCCGCAAGCTGTGTGACTTTGACAATTTCCTCATCGGTAATTGTAAAAACGGAATTTTTAATAATGGCAGGAATGGCAGTGGAAAATAATTTTTCTGCCTCACGTCCATTGATTCGGCGTCCGTTCGCCGGCAATCCGACCGATATACATACTGTTATGGAATTTGCATCAATCTGTACAGCACTGCGCTTTAATACTTCCTGACCGGGCCTGTCAAAAAAAATACTGCCGCTTTTGCCTGATCCTTTGATGACAAAATTGCCTTTCGCAATCGCCTGGCCGACTTTGCGTGCCATAATGTCTTCCGTTGCCGTCTGCCGTGAATCCGAAGAAAGCCATTCATCTTTTATAGGTCGTTTAGCTGTTGGAATCACAACCCTTATTTTGGATGGAGTTGCAAATGGATCCCCTTGCACATAATCGATATGGAGGGCAAAATCCTTGAATTGGTAACGTCCTTGAATACCTTTGTATGCTTTATAACTTTTTCCATCGATTTGCTTTAATGTTTGCATTAATTTTTGCATGTAAATCCCTCAATTTAATAGAATCTCTATTCAGCATACAGGTATTGTAGTCATTTGTTCAAGTGAAGCGTAAAACACAATAAAAGCCTTATTTCAAAAGTATTGTGCTGCCTAACAATTGAAATAAATTGCCACTAGTTCCAATTAGTAATTTAATATGGCTCCCTTACCACGCCGTTGGAATATACTCGCTTTCACTGCCAGCATAAGTGCGACATCTGCTCAAGCAAGCTTTCGCAGTGTCTTCTTTACCGCGGGCAAGTGCCGAGCCCTCCTCAGCTCGTACCTCGCCTGCGGGGGTCTCACCTAGCTTGTACTTCCCGCAGGAGTCTCGCATATTCCAACGGCTGGTAAAATGGCCAACACTTTTTCAACATTAAGCGAGCAAATCATAGCGGAGGAAATACGCGGAGACTCCTGGGGGAGCTAAGGCATAGGGTGAGACACCGAAGTGCGTATGCACGAGGTGGCTCACAAGCCGCCCCCGGAAAGCGACGTGTATTTCCGCAGCGATGGTAGAACACCATACTATGAGCCTGTCCGATGGAACTAATTTCGTGAATATTTATGCACATACAATAAATAATCGATGTATATTCGACCATATTATGAATAAATATTCGCTAATTTTACTTCGCCGGACAGGCTCCTATGTCACAGTTTATAAATATTGTGTAACAACAACCTTTCAGAAAATAACCTAATTAAAAAACGCAATGCTTCGTATGTGATGGTACGAAACACTGCGTTAAGACTTATGTAATGGAGCGGATGATGGGAATCGAACCCACGTCATCAGCTTGGAAGGCTGAGGTTTTACCATTAAACTACACCCGCATATTAAATTGTTTTTAACCGTTAGCTAATATGTATTTTTTAATCAACGTTTTTTATTATAGCAAGTCTTATTTCCCAAATCAAGTCTTTTTTGAAAAAAAGTGTCGAAAACAGGCTGCGCTTTTCGCACAACCTGTCTACAATACACAATTTTCCACACCGCATTGTTCACAAACGAGAAGTTGTTTAAAATAGTCCACTTTCTTCAGTAAAAAGTATTTATTATCATTATCAATAATTCCCCGTTCCTTCCATTTGTTCACAATGCGGCTGACGGTTTCCCTTGAGATTCCGATATGCTTACTGATATCCTGGATCATAATTGGTTCGGTTATACGCACGCCTTCAGTTGTAACGACCCCGTACATATTGGAATAGCGAATAAACACCGACGCCACGGCGCCTTCAGATCCAAACGCAATATAATCACGGATTTTAGCTTTGCTGGCTTCCAGCGATTCAGCAACCCATCTGGTAAAGTGCAGGCCGATTCCACCGTTATCCGTCAGTATATTTTCCAATGTCTGATTGTCAATACGATATAGCACAGAATCCGTTACAGTTTCGGCAGTATTGGAATATTTTAGCCCACTGAAAACACCAATCTCACCAAATGCATCGTCCTCTCCACGAGTAAAAATCGTCAATTCCTTATTCGGGCCGGTTCGTTTAAAAAGTCTGATTTCGCCTGTATGTATGAAATATAAATAGTCAGCCGAATCACCTTCATTATAAATGGTTGCACCTTTTATGAATTTCACTTTTTGAGAATTTGTAAACAGTAAATGAGCATCTTCTTTTGTCATACGCTGCAATAGTGGTTCCATTTTTTACCGCACCTCCTATTCTAACTACTTTCCATTATAACCGATTTTCAAACAGAAATTGTGATAATTATCACTTATAATGATATTTACATAACTTGTGAAAAAATATAGAATAGGTTTAATTGCAAGGAGGCGAATAGTGTGTCAGTCTATCCAATTATTCTATCACAAACAAAGTTCACCCATCGTGATAAGCTGCGTTACCCATTTGAAGAGCGAGGACTGCAATTTGGCGATGGTGTGTATGAAGTTATCCGAATCTATAAAGGTTCCTATTACCTGCTTCATGAACATGTGAATCGGCTTTTTCGTTCCGCGGAAGCTATTAAACTCGTTCTGCCTTTTTCAAAAGAGGAGATCACCAATCTGTTACTGGATCTGCTGCAACGAAATGACATGACAGCAGACGGCAAGGTATATTTGCAGTCCACCCGTGGTTCGGCCCCAAGGGAGCATACTTTTCCGGAAGATGTGGAAGCAAATGTCTATGCATATGTCCAGGACCTGCCACGAAACCATAAAAATCTCGAAAATGGCGTAAATGTTATCACCCGTCATGACAGCAGATGGGATTATTGCTATATTAAAAGCTTAAATTTACTGCCAAATGTCCTCGCAAAACAGGAAGCAAAAGAAAACGGCTGCTTTGAAGCAATTTTTCATAAAGACGGGTTGGTAACCGAATGCAGCTCATCCAATGCTTATTTGGTAAAAGATGGCAAAATTTATACACATCCTGCATCAAGCAGTATCCTTCATGGCTGTGTTCGCATGCGAGTAGAGCAATTTGCAAGTGATTTGTCACTGCCGTTTATTGAAAATGGGTTTTCATTGGATGATATAAAAGATGCTGATGAGATGTTTTTATCGAGCAGCACTGCAGAAGTGACGCCAATTGTGTCAGTCGACGGTGCAAAAGTTGGAAATGGAACACCCGGAAAACACACCCGGAAACTGCAGGAAGCATATGAAAAAGATGCCAACATTATAAAGCATACCGTGTAGCCTTTTGTTTTTACAAAAGGCTTTTTTCATTAATTGATTCGCATCCCGAAACATAAAGGAGGAAATCTTATATGAGTAATGAAACAAAACGTGCTTTAACTGCAGAAGATTTGAAGAATGTTGAAGTGTTCAGCGACCCGCAATTTATACAGGATGGCAGTGGTTATACGTTTGTTTCCACAATTGTTAATGGCAAAAATGAATACGAATCACACATATTTTTTCAGAGCCTGCATAAATCCGAACCAGCGCAATGGACATTCAGTGAGAGTAAAAACTCCAACCTGCACATTTCGCCGGATGGCAGCCGTGCAGTATTCCAATCGGACCGGTCCGGAATTCCGCAGCTTTACCTTTTACAACTGAATGGCGGCGAAGCAAAGCAGCTGACAGCATTCAAAAATGGTGCCACTTCACCCGTCTGGTCCAGTGATGGCAGCGAAATCTTCTTCCAAGCATCGCTAGAAGAAAACGATGACGTAACAAATCAACGTGAATTAACGAATGATGAACAGAAAAAGGAACAAGAAGAAAAAAGCAAAAAGCCCCTGGTAGTAAACCACCTGAAACATAAGTCCGATGCAAGGGGATTTCGCGACAAGAAGCGTGCGCAGATTGTATCGTTCCAGCTTAAGGAAAAAACGTTTGAACAATTAACAATTGCCGATACCGATCACCATTTGGAGGATGTGTCACCAGACGGAAAGACAATTCTTTTTTCAGCTAACCTTAATGACAATGAAGACTACGAATTAACGAGTGATCTCTTTTTGTTGAACCTGACTACAATGGAACAAGTGCAATTGACCAATGGAATGGGAGCGTATGGCAATGCCCAATTTTCTCCGGATGGGGACAAAATTGCCTGTTTCGGCCATGAATATTCCCATCAGGGCGCAACAATAAATGAATTGTATCTGTTTAATATCCAATCCCAGGAATGGACTTGTCTGAGTAATCACTGGGATATGCAACTTGGTGATACGATGATAGGTGATACCAGGATGGGACAATCAACTAAAGGTCCGGTTTGGTCAGGAGATGGAAAACACATCTTCTTCCTTGGCACGGATTATGGTGCCACGGGATTGTATCAGGCCAATCAGGCTGAAGAACTGCAGGTTCTCTATAAAAACGATAATCATGTATTCGGTTTTTCCTATAACGCCAGCGACGGAAAGTTTATTTTAGGAATCAGCACACCGACCAACCCATGCAACTTCTATCTGTTGGATAGGGACCCCGAACTGCAGCGGCTGACCAATGGAAATGAAGACCTGCTTAGAAAAGTTGCATTAAGTGAACCGGAAACGCTGACGTATCGGGCGAAAGACGGGTGGGAAATTCAGGGATGGATCCTGAAGCCATACGGTTTTGAAGAAGATAAAAAATATCCGCTCCTACTCGAAATCCATGGTGGACCACATGCCATGTATGGTCAGACATTTTTCCATGAACTCCAGCTGCTCGCAGCGCAAGGATATGTTGTGCTTTACACAAACCCGCGTGGAAGTGACGGATACGGTCAGGCTTTTGTTGATGCGTGCCGTGGTGATTATGGCGGAAAAGACTATACTGACTTAATGGCTGCCGTTGATTTTGTATTGGCCAACTATGACTATATTGACGAAGGTCGCCTTGGTGTAACCGGCGGCAGCTACGGCGGGTTTATGACTAACTGGATTGTCGGACACTCCAACCGGTTCAAAGCAGCAGTCACCCAGCGCTGTATCAGCAACTGGCTCAGCTTTTACGGTGTAAGTGACATCGGTTATTTCTTCACCAAATGGGAGCTCGGCAAAAACTTGCTCGAGGATCCGGCAAAGCTGTGGGAATTTTCCCCGCTTAAATACGCCGAAAATATCGAGACACCATTGTTAATCGTTCATGGTGAACAGGATTTACGCTGTCCAATTGAACAAAGTGAACAGCTGTTTATGACACTTAAACACCTTCGAAAAGAAGTCGAATTTGTCCGCTTTCCGGATGCCAATCACGAACTGAGCAGAAGCGGCGATCCGGACATGCGACTGGAGCGTTTGAATCATATCACACGCTGGTTTAAAACATATTTATAAAAACAGCAAAAGGCTGACAACCTTATCTGGTGTCAGCCTTTTGTTTATTGATCACTCATATATTTATCCAAAAATGCTTTCATTTTCTTCACATATTTATCTTTGGCAATAACGAAAGATTCACCATGGTTTGCACCATCCACAGTCATTATTTCCGCTTCACTTTTCGTATTTTCATAAAGTTTAAAGCTCATTTCTGTTGGGACAAATGTATCTGCTTTCCCGTGAATATACAAAATCGGGACTTCTGCCTTTTTCACCTGTTTCAAAGCGGAGGCGCCCTTCAACGAGTAACCTGCCTTAAATTGTGTAACCATGCTGGTACTTGGAAGAATCGGGATATCCGGTAAATGGTACATCCGTTCCATCTGATAGTCGAACATATCATATACACTCGTGTATGGACTGTCAGCAATAATCGCCTTCACATTGTCCGGAAGATCTTCACCGCTTGCCATCAATACGGTCGCAGCACCCATTGACACTCCATGCAGCACAATTTCCGTGTCGTCACCGTATTTTTTCACAATCTTATTGACCCAGTCAATCAGGTCGAGCCGATCGTGCCAGCCGAAGCCAATATAGTCACCTTCACTCGCACCATGTCCACGTGCGTCAGCCATAAAAATATTATAGCCCATCTTCTCGTAATAGTACTGACCGTACAAGCCCATGTCCATCGCATCGCCAAGATACCCATGTGCAAAGACAACAACCTTGTTTGTCGGCTCTTCCGCCTCAAGAAAATATCCTGTTAATTCGAGTCCATCATACGACGTCATCGTCCATTCATCAAAATCCTGTTTATCAACCCAGGTCCGCCAGTCACCTTCCATGAGAACTTCCATGGTTTCGGCGGAGACTTCCAGATCTTCATTTCCTTGCAAAAAATCCTTTTCACCACGATCGATTGCTAAATTATAAAAATAAAAACTGGCAATCACATCTATAATAAATAAAACACTTATAACAGCAATTAAAATCTTAAGCCATTTTTTCCGTTTCACATCTTCTCCCCTTTCGAAAGAGTCTCTTACTCTATTATACTAAAAAACACGGAAATATTCGCCCGATATGGCATGGTACTTCCATGCAAAAGGGGAAAAGTTTGGCTGCTGAATGCTTTTATTACAAATTCAATGCACGCTTCACTTCTCTTAGTTGTTCTGTATGGCGCATTTCATGATATGCCACAAATGGAACCCATTGTTTCAGTGATAACTCCCCAAATGCCGGATGCTGGTACACCCGCTCTTTAAGCATTGTTTCATCGGCATTTATGGCAGTATCAGCTAATAGTTTATGGCTTGCTTCCAGTTTTTGAGTCAATTCTTCAAGTGTTGCAAAATCACCGCCCGGCGTTAGAAAATCAAGTGCATCCACTTTTTTATCACGATTGACTGTCAGATCAATTGGTTTTTCGGATACATGCTCCTTTTTCCCTTTTTCCAGCTGACTCTGAATAATTTTGGCAACCGACCCTTCCATCAGATATAAGTGATCCAGTATCTGCTTTATGGACCATCTATCCCCTGCAGGCTGTTTATTGATATCTTCATCAGAGATTCCCTCTGCTTCTGCAAGCAGTTCTGTACGCGCACGCTCATTTAACCTCATACATAATCCCTCCATAATTTAATGGAACACTTTATTATAGCAATCTTTCACTAAATTTTAAAAGATTGACCAGTAAATGGCCAATCTTTTAATCAAACATATCTTCTTTCCATCAGATGAATTCCGATCCCGGTCATCAACACTCCCATCAGCAGTAAAATACTCATAGGATATAATAATTCATTAATTGGATGCCCATAAATCGCCACACCATACAAAATCTCCATGCCATACGTGATTGGATCGAATTTTGACAGCAGCAGCATGAATTCGGATTGGACAATTTCAATTGGCCAGTATGCACCGCCAATCATCGCCATACTTACCGCAAGGATCGGAATAATCGCATTAAACTGCTGCACCGTTTTTACAATCCCGGTTACCAGAATAGACAACGCGACGATTGCAAACACATACGGAGTGATCAGCAGTAGTGACTCCCAAAACCGGCCATTAAAATCGACACCAATCCAGTAACGGAAAACAAGAAACACGATAATCACCTGTAAATACCCGGTTAAAAAAGTGTACAAGAAATTTGCTGTATACATTTCCCATTTCTGCACGGGTGACAGAATTATCCGGTCCCAAATCCCTTCTTTTTTCTCAAGTAACACATAAAACACATTATAAGCGATTGTGTAAATAACAAAAAACAGCGTAAATCCGAATAGGGTGTGAAATTTCATGTCGAATGTATCTGCCTTTGAACCGTTAAAATAACTTGACTCCATAGAGAACACAGCATTGGCAGATGTTAATTGTTCGATAACTTCTTTTTCTTTCGATGGACTGGTTGCTCCAGCTTCATTTGCGATGTTGTTATATTGTGCTTTTTTCAAATACGCCTCGCGTACTGTCTGTTGTACAAGATTTGCATTTGCGGAAGATACACCGACAATAACATCATAATGATTTTCACTCAGGATCAGCCCCACTTCAGCATTTCCATTTTGAACCTGCTGCTCCACCCGGTCTTTTGATACCCATTCAAAGGAAAAAGCATCCGATTGATCGAGTAGCTCACCAACAACAGATTGACGGATTGAATTGTCTGATGCATGGACTGGTACCGTAACAGTTGCCGGGTTTCCAGAGCCAAGCACGAGAGCAAACCCAACTGACATAACAACCATTATAACGAATGTCCACGGATTACGCAGGAACATTTTTACTTTTGCTAAGAAAATACCAATCATAGGCTTTGCCCCCTTTTCGGAAAACTAAGCGCAGCGATACAAATTAACACAACGGCGAAAATCCCAAGAAAAATCAAATGTTCCCAGGAAGAGGAAATACCGCTGCCCCTGATTATATTCAGATAAGAAGTCATCCCAGCCCCGTTTGGCGTGAGGTTGCCAAGCTTACTCAGTATTTCTGCAGACTGACCAATTGGAAAAAAACTGCCCCCAAGAAAGGCTAATACAGAAATAATAATGTTAGAGAAAAAATTGATAATCATTTCCGAATTTAATCGGTAGCTGATTGCCACCACTAAAACAGATAATCCACCTACCGCAACTGCCATGGTGAGCGTTACAATCAGAAACCCGGTCACATCCGGCCAAGCCACACCGAAGAACAGCCATGCAGCTGCAAATACGATACACAAATGGATAAACGCGAAAATAGCCCCGGCAAGCAGCACTCCCGTGAAATAAATCCATCTGGACACATCTGCCAATATAATCCGGTTAAAAACATGCATTTTCCGCTCACGAAATGCATAAGAGCCTATTGTCGAAGCAATAAACAATACATTCATCACTGCCATTCCAATTGCATAATAATCCTTGGCCGAAACTGGTTCCGCCTGATCCACTGATTTAATGTTACCGGTGATTTGTTCAGCGTCCACCTGTATCGCATCCATCGAAATTCCTTTATCCTGAACAAAATTCACCAATGTCAGATTCTCCTGGTACCGTTGCAGGACATTCTGCACAACAGATGCTCCAATATTTTTTTCTCCGTTTTCATAAACGTTAAGGGAAGACTGGGAATTCTTATTAAGCAGAAGCTTCCGCAACGTTTGATACGTAAAGTTTTCAGGCACTTCAATAATCACTGCATACGAATCATCTTTCAAAACTTTCTCCAGATTGACAGGCTTTACACTCTCCAATGTCACAATATCCTTCAGACCTTCACTTTTAAAAATGCTCTTGATCTCGTGGATTGGCGCCATTTGTTCTGCAGCCTGACGGATTGCACTTACCTTCTTTTCCGGTATGTTACTTTCTTTCACATCATGCATGAACTGTTCAACCTGTTTTTGTTCGTTGCCATTTTCCACAATTGCGACTTTTGCTTCAATGGAAGTTGTTTCACCATTCATCACACCGCCGAGAGCAACACCCAAAATCAAAATTAAGATTAGCGGAAGGCCAATAAGCAACAGCAGTTGAAACGGATTACGAAGCAATGTCAGGCCGGTTTTCTTTATGATTTGCCATATCATCGAACCACCCCTAATCCCTTAAAGCTCTACCGGTAAGGTGCAGGAAAACATCTTCAAGTGTAGGTGTCTGGACGTTAACCGATGTGAGTTCAATTCCTGTTTCCTCCGCATATTTCAAAATGGTTCCGAACACATTCGTTTCTTTTGGCACAATTACAGTAACTGCACTTTCTTCCGTCGTCACGCGGCTGATTGTCGGATTATTTTGTAATGAATGGATAAAAGATTCGTTCCACCGCGCTGCCTGAATCGAAACTGATTTTTCCGTTGAAAGAATCTGCTTTATCTCCTCCTGGGTACCTGATGCAATTAAGTTTCCTTGATCCATGATATAAATCCGGTCACATAGAAACTCCACTTCTTCCATGTAGTGACTGGTGTATAAAACCGTCATTTTTTTCTCTTTATTCAACCGCTTAACCGTTTCCAGAATATAGCTTCGTGACTGTGGATCAATTCCAACTGTCGGTTCATCCATAATAATCAGTTCAGGATCATGAAGAAGTGCCACACCAATATTCAAGCGGCGTTTCATCCCTCCCGAAAATTTCTTAACGACATCTTTTCTCCGCTCCGCTAGACCGATCAATTGTAGCACCTCATCGATTCTTTCTTTTAATTCGACGCCGGATAACCGATAAATCCTTCCGAAAAACTGTAAATTCTCCTGTGCAGTCAAGTCATCATACAGTGCAATTTCCTGAGGTACCATTCCAATTACTTTGCGTATCGGTCCCGGACTGTTAATAATGCTGGCATTCCGGAAACGAACATCACCCTCAGTTGGCTCAGTCAATGACGAAAGCATTGAAATCGCCGTTGACTTACCGGCACCGTTAGGACCGAGCAGACCAACGATTTCACCTTCCTCGATGAACATATTAACCTTCTTCACCGCGTAAAACTGTTTAAATTTCTTAGAAAGATCAACAAGTTCGAGCATTTCCCCGCCTCCTCTAAATTCAGTATACTGCCATCCCACTAATTCGCACACTGTCTCAAGTCATTGATTTTCCGGAATTATGATGACTATGGTCATGATATGGGAAACTGCTGACAATTTGTCGGCGTACAACGGTTTCTGCATTTTGTTCAGCAGTTTTCCACTTTCATTCAGCAGGGCTAGCCAAAAACCTGTTGTTGCGAGATAATTATCAACTACAAATTGGGAACATCAACCGTTGCGAGACAAACATCGACCGCAATTCCAAAACATCAACCGCTGTGAGGCAAACATCGACCGCAATTCCCAAACATCAACCGCTGTGAGGCAAACATCGACCGCAATTCCAAAACATCACCCGCTGTGAGGCAAACATCAACCGCAATTCCAAAACATCAACCGCTGTGAGGCAAACATCAACCGCAATTCCAAAACATCAACCGTTGCAAGGCTTTTGCCCATGAACAAAATAAAAAAGACCCTCTCATTGGAAAGTCTTCTTATCATTCGCCTATACCATGCCTCACTGCAAAAATCGCGAGCTGTGTGCGGTCGCGGAGATCAGTTTTTTGTAAAATATGTGTGATGTTATTTTTGACAGTGCCGATAGACAAGTACAATTCGTCCGCAATTTCTCTATTAGTCTTCCCTTTCCCAACTAAATAGGTTACCTTCATTTCCCTCGGTGAGAGGTCAACGTCAACAGATGATTTTTCAGCTGTACCTTCCAGCAAGCGCGGCATAACCTTAGCAGCTACTTCATCATGAATCGTCAGGCCACCTTTCATGCAGCTGTATACTGCTTCAATCAACTTTGCCGAATCGGACGTTTTCAATAAAAAACCATTAGCCCCCTCCTGTAACGCCTGCAGAGCATATTCATCATCATTGAACGTTGTCAGCATCACTATTTTTACATGCGGCCAGCGTTTTTTAATTTCTCTGGTCGCTTCAATACCGTTCATGACCGGCATCCGCACATCCATGAGAATAAAATCAATGATATTTTTTTCCAATATCTGTAGTGCCCGCTGTCCATTTTCCACATCATGGTCGACCCTAATATTTTCATCCTGTTCCAATATTACCTTCAAACCTTGTCTGACAATGTCCTGATCTTCTGCAATCAGTACCCGCCACATCATGTCAGCCCCCTTCGCCTGGAATGGTTCCTTGAACAACAAACTTTTCCTCTGTCTGATAGACTTGTAACGAACCTTGTATCCCGTCCATCCGTTCTTTCATATTGGACAGTCCAAACCCGTATTCGAATGGAACTGCATGAAAAAGCTGATTGATTACTTCAAAAGAAACCCCGCCGCTAGCTGATTTCCCCAGAACAATCTGAACTTCACGCGACTGTGCATGGCGCATCGTATTCGTCAAAGCTTCCTGAATGGCACGGTACAACACAATATTACCTTTATTGGAAAGTTTAACCGACAGCACCCCTTGCTTCATCGTGAATTGAACAAGAATATGGCTTTCCGCTTCCAGCTTGCGAATTAGATGCACCACAGTTGCCAGTCCTTCCTGCTCATCCTGTTGCAGTGTTTGCACCGCCTGTCTAGTTTCATCAAGACTCTCCTGTGCCATTTTCTTCAGTTCCTGATACTGCGGTTGCTGTCGCTGAATGGAGAGCATTTCAAGTTTCATAATCAGTCCCGTCAATCGATGCCCAACCGAATCATGAATATCCCGGGCAATTTTAGTCCGTTCTTCCAGCCGCGCATTGTTTTCAGCAGCCAAGTTCATCCGTTTTAATTTTCGATATTCCCCCAGCAGCTGTTCATATTGCTCGAGGAGCTGTTTCCGTTCCATTTCCAGGCGGTTCAAAGCAAACACCATAAAATAAAACAGCTCGCTGAAAATCATCAATTCGAGCACGTCATCCGCATACAGCACAGCAGTGGACAAGGATAATAAAAGATTAACCAGAACATATGTAATCAAATTTTTTCGTCGAAGCCGATATAGAGAAACCACCGTGACAAAAAAAAGCAGCAGCACTGTATACACGGAGACATTCGTCAGCAGAATACCATGAACAAAAATAATAAGCGATAATCCGATACAAATAAAAAACATTTCCTTATGGATGGATAAGAAGAAAAACAGCGCCAGTGACAATGCGGCAAAACATATACTGAGCGCTGCATTCCCACTATCCTGTACAATAATGAGCACCCACAGCCCACTGAAAATCACCAAACGCAGCCAAAAAATGCTCACATGAAATCACCCTGCCTTCCAAACTTTGAAAACATGTCATTTATTATATAGTATACCAGGAATCAATTGAGGCAAAGGAGTGTTTTTTGTCATGCGGTGTTCATGCAAAGGAAATGATCTAAATTCAGGCAATGGATTTACCGTGCATGCTTCTTAAGATTGTTGAGGAATTCGATGGATCCGGGATTATCTGTCCCGACATGAGGGATACAATAGAACCAGTGATTCAGTTTTATGCATGACCGAAGTATGCATATTACGATAAAACAGCCGATAATTCTGAGAATTTTGAACCATTTCCTAAAAATTACCACATGAATCATTGCTTTTGTAGTATACTAAAGTAGACATGTTATACAGGGTGACGCTTCTCAAGGGGAGCAGTAAAAAGTATTACTCTTTTTACTTGGCGGCTTCGAATCCCCAGAAAGGGGTGAGCGAGTGATTGAAATTGACAAGACTCTCGAGTTAATGTTGATGTTTGGAACACTCGTAGTTTTACTTGTTGGCAGCCATGAAAAGAAGTAATCACCCTGTCGTCTCCGTAAACGTGGGGTAATTACTCTTTTGTGAATATTCCGATTCGGAGTCGCCGTGCCTTGCGGATAACTGTCCGGGTCGCAAGTTGCAGCTTGCGGCCCGCCTATTGACTCCGGAAAATTACAACCAATGTAATTCTATTTCCTTCCGCTTAAAATTATTCATCATTTCCAAATTACTTGCCAACTAGTCCATTCGTTCCTGTAAAGTTTTGTATACCGTCCATTATTGATACTTTTGTCTTAATTAAATCGTATCATAACCCGTCAGAATCGTCTATCATTATCATTCATTAAAAGAAATTCGTTTTATGAGCAAAAACCAGACTGTTGATTGAGAATTTTGTTGAAAATCTTTTTCCTAATCCACTGTTAACATGATTTCCGCTGCTTATTGATGGAATTTGCGGTTATTCATCAAATATTCTGTCACAGCATCATTACCATATGCTCTTCATCAAGAAACGCTTCACCGAATTTAATTGCCTTTTTATGTATACCAATCGGCACAAATCCCTGTGCATAATACATACTTTTTGCGGTAGTATTTTTTGTAACAACTGAAATGCACAGTTGGCTCACCCCATCGATTGACCTGGCCTGTTCAACAGCTGTTTGCATCAGTTTTTTCCCAACGCCTTTCCCCCTGCAAGTAGGAGTGACATACATACCAAAAACACTGGAGCGGTGATTTATCTTAACTTTTGTTTCACCAACAAGTGCAACCATACCAATCAAATTATCCCCTTTGAACGCACCAAAGTTGAATACCTCACTTGATTGCAGACGTACTTTATAATCATCCTCAGACATTTTTTCGGCTTCCTCATGACTGGTCAGAAATGCTTCAGGACTGTTCAACAGTGCTTCCAGACGCAGCTTCCGATATGCCCAGGCATCTCCAGGCTCCAATATTCTTATTTCCATTTTGCTCCATCCCCTTTTTCCCCTATGAATTATATTTCTACATGAAAAGACATTTTCCTTCTTTTAGAAAAACTTGATTATCACCAGAACTTCAGATGACAACCTTAATTGCACTCATACAGATACTCTGCCAAAAAGAAAAACGTCCCAGCAATTGGATCGTTTTTCTTTTACTATATGTTCAACTGCATTCTATTCATGACAGCTCTGTACAATTATTTTAACGAACAGCAGCATGTTCCCATCGCTGTTTGATATGCGTCCATTTAGTGAAATAAGTTCCATTTTGGATGTTTTTCAAAAAGTACTTCAGTCATAAAAATTGTTGACCTGATGTGTGACTGATATAATTTTTCTTATAGTAGAAAAAGGAAGTGTGTATTTTGGAATACGAGGCTGGCCTAATGCTGGAGGGTGGAGGTATGCGGTGTGCTTTCACAATCGGCGTACTGGATTACTTTCTTGATCAGAAGATTGAATTCCCTTATGTTGCAACTGCATCAGCCGGTGCATTAATAGGAAGTTCCTATATTGCCAGGCAGCGTGACCGGAACGCGAAGCTGCTTCATGCCATTGGTAAAAATCAACAGGCCATATCCATCAAACGACTGTTACAGAAAAAAGAACTGTTTAGTATGGATTATATTTTCGACAAGTTGGCAAATCAAACATTTCCGCTTGAATTCCAGGCTTTCAGTGAAGCAAGTTCCAGGTTTATCATCGGCACCACCGATATAAATACCGGAAAACCGATTTTTCATGATACATTCCAAAAACAGCAGGATCTTTCAACGATTATCAGAGCTTCCTGTTCATTACCGGTTTTAGCCCCAAGCATTGAATATAACGGAAACCAATTAATTGACGGGGGCGTGTCTAATCCGATACCAATTGCACCTTTGCTTGACAGAGGCATTAAAAAGCATGTTGTCATTCTTACCCGCAATAAAGGCTATATTAAAAAGCCGACAAAATTGAATTGGTTTTTCAAACGGGTTTTCAAAAATAATCCGGAACTTATCCGACTGTTGCATGACAGGCATTTGCTTTATAATGAAACCATGAAAAAATTAACTGCTATGCAACAACGAAATGAAGTCTTTATTATCCAGCCGAAAGATCCACTGCAGGCAAGCAGGATTGAAAAAAATCATCACAAGCTGGAGGCTTTATACCGCCAAGGCTACCGGGAAACTGAAAGAAATCATGCTGCACTGTACAGCTTCCTGCATGGTTTACAAAAATCATCCGTACAGAAAAATGCCCTTCATACATAAGGTAAACTTTATGACCCTTACAATGTTTTAATTTTAAAACAGGCGACCTGCCACCCGTGGCTGGACGCCTGTTTAATCGCACATCATTTTTTTTCATAATATCCATATTCTTCACCGTAAAAACGGTTATAGCGCGCTTTGAATTTCCCAAAGATGTATACAGTTATCACTTTAATAATCGCGTATCCCGGTATACCGAGAATCACACCAACAATTCCAAATAAATTTCCCGCTGCCAACAGAACAATAATAATCGTGAGTGGGTGAATACTCAAGGTTCTGCCCATTATATTCGGTGAAATGAAATTCCCTTCAAGGAACTGCACAGCCGCCCATACTATTCCCAGTTTCAATAGCATGATTGGTGAAGCAACCAATGCAATAATTATCGCTGGTGTGATTGCGATGATTGGTCCCAGATACGGAACAACACTTGTAACGGCAGCAATAATTGCCAAGGTTATCGCATAGTCCAGTCCGATTATCAAATAACCGATAAATAATAATGTACCGATACAGAGTGCCACAATTATTTGCCCCTGAATGTAAGAGCCGACTTGAACATCCATATTGTTCAGGATCTGATCGGCATCTTTCCGGTATTTTGGCGGCAATAGCTTCAAACAATACTGCTTAAATTGATTTCCATCTTTAAGCAGGAAGAACAAAATGAAGGGAAACGTGATGATTGCTACCACGATACTGGTCAATGCGCTGGCAATGCCTTGTATTCCCTTGATTGCGCCACCGAGGTAGTCACCAATTTTACTTGTTATGTCACTTAGATGGTTCGTCAGCCATGAATAGCCCTGATCATAATAAGGTGCCAAAAATGAGCTTTGAATCCATGATTGAAACCCGTTTGCCATTTGTTCGAGATACGATGGGAATTTTTCGGCTAAATCTTTAACTTGTGATTCAACCGCTGGAGCAATCAGTAGAACAAGCCCCGTAATCAACCCGCTGATACCCAGAATAATGATAAGGATTCCCCATATTCGGCTTATATGTACACGTTCCAGAAGATTTACAATCGGGTTCAGCAAATAATATGCAATAAACGCAAGGATCACTGGCGGTACAACCGTTGATAGTACAATTATTAACGGATCAAATATAAATTGAACCTGATTAAAAATAAATATGGCAATGCCGGCCAACACTAACAGAATTAATCCAAACAGCAAATCCTGTCCGCCAATAAATTTTATAAATCTGCTCGAATTTTTCATATCAGGCCTCCTTAATACCAAATTATAGAATAAATCATATAAATATTCCATCGAAGTGATACATCCTGGAACACAAAAAAGCCAGCTCCCGTGAGGAAACTGACCTGTTATTTTAAAAGGTAACAGCCACAATTGCCGTATTTTTCATAAAAAGTTTTAAACCACCACTTCGCAAAGTGGGTGTTTGCAGAAACCTTCCTGTCTTCCACTTGGTTCGAGGCACGACATTAGAGCTCCGATATAAAACTCCCTATTCATCTGTTAGAGGTTAAAACTTAGTTTAATACGTACATTGCAGCTTATTTTTATCTTAAACCTATTATCCCGAAATTGCAATGGGAATAAAATCCTATTTTTGCAAACGTTTTCAATGGGGCGATTCATATTCCTGCTGCGCTGATCATGTTGAATCCGCTTCTGTTCATCCTTAAATTTTTGTGTTCTTCTTTTTTGCACGCTGTTCCAACTGTGATTCTGGCCGCTGTTCGCGCTCATCTTCACTCATTCCCTGAGGATTGACACTCGATTTAACCCTTTTATCACTTCTGACCTTATCGTTTTCAGCCATCTGAAACACCTCCAGTCAATAGTATCTCAGGAAGCTGAAAATTTTATGCCAGCATGAAGGCGTTTTTATTTATATTGTGAACTTCTAGCACTTCTACTGTGAACTTCTAGCACTCGAATTAGAAACTCTGACACTTCATCGATAACCTCTCACACCTGCACTATTTCCCAGCTAAATGCTCGTATTGATCCCGTAACGAACGTTTCAATATCTTTCCACTCGGATTCTTCGGCAGTTCATCAGCAAAATCGACATACTTGGGCACTTTGAATTTTGACAGACGCTCCTGGCAAAATTCCATGACGCGATCTCCGGACAATCTTGTACCTTCTTTCGGAACAATAATTGCAGTTACCGCCTCAATCCAGTATGCGTCAGGAATACCAATAATGGCGACTTCCGACACACCATCAAGCTGGTAAATGGTCTCTTCAACTTCTCGGCTGGACACATTAACCCCCCCTGTATTAATCATGTCCTTTTTGCGGTCAATGATCGTTACATAGCCTTCCTCGTCCATCACACCCAAGTCACCACTGTGAAACCAGCCGTCACGGAACGCTTCAGCCGTTTTTTCCGGATCGTGCAAATAGCCCTTCATCGTATGTGGAGTCCGGTGTACAATTTCGCCAATTTCCCCGCGTTCCACTTCCTTATCCTGTTCGTCAACAATTTTTGTCTGCACATTCAAGGTCGGTACACCAGCCGAACCTAATTTACGGAGCTGATCATGCGGCTGCAGTGCTGTCGCAAGCGGCGCTACCTCGGTCTGACCGTAAAAATTCCAGTACTTTGCATTCGGCAGGCGCTCCGCCAGTTCTTTTAATATTTCACGCGGCATAATGGCTGCACCATAGTAGCATTTTTCAAGTGTGGATAAATCGCGTTTGTCAAAATCAGGATTTCGTAACAGCGCAATCCATACGGTTGGCGGGGCAAACAATTGTGTTGCACCTTCTTCTTCAATTGTTTTCAAAATAAGTTCTGGACTTGCTGCTCCCAATACAATTCCGCTTGACCCTACATACACACTTGGTCCCAAAAAAACGTGAAGTTGTGCACTGTGATAAAGTGGGAGAGCATGAATTGCCACATCTTCCGCTGCCATATTTCCATCAACAATACTGCTTACATATTCACTGATTAAACTTTTGTGCGAGAGCATAACCCCCTTGGGCCGTGATTCCGTTCCACTGGTATACAGCACATGGGCAAGGTCATCATCATTCAGGTCAGCATCGACAAAATCAACCGGATGTCCATCCCGCGCTTCTGACAATGCTGTCCAGGCTGCAAGATCTCCGTCATATGTACCGATTGCATCCATCAAATAACGGAACTTAATATCCAGTCTGCCTGCAGATTTGTCCAAAACACCAGCATATTCCTCTGACGCCACAAACCCACTTACTTCTGCATGCTCCAGAATATACGCAACATCTTCACCAGTCAGCATATAATTGATTGGAATCATTACTGCGCCAACCCTCGCTAACGCAAAATTAACCACAACGAAATCCAAGCTGTTCTTCGACATAACCGTAATCATATCGCCCTTCTGCATCCCATCATCTAAAAAAGCATGTGCGGTCTGATTGACGAGATCATCCAGTTCAGCATAATTGAGCCGCTGGGTACCATATGCCAGTGCAAATTTCTCCGGCATCCGGTCGCGGGTTCTTGCCAGCAAATCTCCCAATGTATTTCTGCGAGCCCGGTTCAACATCCTGTTCAAATCATCATGTACATTTGTATCCGCCTTCATGTCTCCACTCCTTAAATGAATTTTGATGACTTATGCGCTGAATTTTCTATCTTTTATTTTAATTCAGATAAAGGTACAAAGCAAACAAAATAAAAACCAGGAACGGGGCGTCCTGCCCCGTTCCCGGATAAAAATTACTCTTCTTTTCGCATCTTCCTGATTTCATCCGCTACAAACTGTACCTGTGTTCCAACCACAACCTGGATATTGTGCTTGCCGACAACATTCACACCCGGTACACCTGTTGCTTTAATTTTTTCTTCGTTCACCTTGTCCATATCATTTACTTCAAGACGCAACCGCGATACGCAGTTATCAACGGTCAGCACATTTTCGTCACCGCCAAGACCATCATAAATTTTTTCTGCCATAACTGCTGTCTCACTTTTTCCACCTGAAGATTTCTCAGTGGCATCAGCGGGTTCAACAGCATCCGCTTCTTCTGTCTCCAAGTCCGCATCATCTTCCCGTCCTGGAGTTTTCAAATTGAATTTTACGATCAGAAAACGGAATAGGAAGTAGTAAATAACCGCAAATACCAGGCCTTGCACAACCAGCATATACGGCTGTTGTGCCATTGGTGCTACGAAACTTAGCGTATAGTCGACAAGCCCTGCACTGAAAGTAAACCCTGCGATCCACTGAAAAGATGCAGCTATAAATAAAGACAAGCCTGTTAACAATGCATGTACAACATATAATGCAGGTGCAAGGAACATAAACGAAAATTCAAGCGGTTCAGTTACACCTGTAAAGAATGACGCAAAGCCTGCTGCCATCATCAGTGAAGCAGTCTGCTTTTTGCGCTTCGTTTTTGCCGTATGATACATTGCCAAAGCGGCTGCGGGCAGACCAAACATCATAATAGGGAAAAAGCCGGCCAAATAGCGACCTGTAATTCCTTGTTCTCCTTCGCCTGTCCAAAATTTAGCAATGTCATTTATTCCGGCAACATCGAACCAAAATACTGAGTTTAAAGCATGGTGTAAACCTGTCGGAATCAATAGACGGTTAAAGAAACCATACAATCCAGCTCCGATTGCACCCAAATTACTGATTCCCTCACCGAAACTAACCAGTGCATTATAAACAAAAGGCCATATAAAGAGCAAAACAGCTGATATCAGAAGCATAACCGCCGCAGTAGTAATCGGAACCAGACGTTTACCGCTGAAAAATGCAAAAGCATCCGGCAGTTTAACATGACTAACTCGATTATAAAGTGCCGCTGCAATCAACCCGGATAAAATCCCGATAAACACGTTTTCAATATTGCCAAACGCAGCATCAACACTGGCTTGTTCGATACCCTTTAATCCTGCTACACCTTTTGTACTAAGCATATTCGTTGTAACAAGGAAACCAACAAGTCCACTTAGCGCTGCGGCACCATCTTTATTTTTCGACATCCCAATTGCAACACCCACTGCAAATAAAACGGCTAAATTCGTTAAGATTGCATTACCGCCATTTTGTAAAAATACCGCAATAATATTCCCTTCATCAAATGCATTTATCCAATTGCCTATCCCCACTATAATAGCTGCTGCCGGCAATACGGCAACAGGCAGCATCAGGGAGCGGCCCAGATTCTGCAAATATTTCATCATGTCGTATTCCTCCAAACGTAATAAATGTGAATTCGTTTTCAAAGTTTCTAAAGTGTTCGCAGCCGTTCAATATGAAGTGTAATATAGCCAAGTTCTTCTTCCGGCAGTGTGAGGTTATAAGAGGTTTTTAATTGTGCTCCCACTTCCTTCGCACATTGAAAAGAAGAACTGTATTTCGTTCTGATCATGTTGAACATTTCCTTGTCCATCACATGACTGTCATAACTTTTTGCCCGCGTCACAGCAAATTGCAGGTGGGTTACAAGACGTTCAAAAGATATATCCGATTCCTGGATTTCAATATTCAAATAATCCCTGATGGTCTGCACCATATCCTGAATCATCGTCGTCTGTCTGACCGTTTGATGCACATCACCTCCTTGCATCTTCATCGTGTGGATATACAATGCGATAAACGCTGCCTCATCTTCTGCCATCTGAACATTGCACTGTTCTTCAATATGCCTGACTGCCCACAAGCCAATTTGAAACTCCTCTGGATAAAGAACCTTTATCTCCCGCAATAATTTATTTTTAAGATGGATGCCATTCTGTTCCCTCTCGATTGCAAACGAAATATGATCGGCGAGCTGGACACGAATATGTTCATTCAGTTCGGTTCCAAGCCATTCTTCTGCATACTTCATAATTTGTTCTGAGACGGTGAAGTGTGATTCAGGTATTCGAAGTAACAGCTGCTGAAGCTTTTCATTTTCTTTCAGGACAAACAGCTTCTCCACCTTATATTGGTTCAATATATCTTTCTTTCGCTTATTGAAGGCTACTCCACTGCCGATTGCAATCTTTTCTTCCCCATCATCAACGACAATGACCGCGTTATTGTTCAGGATTTTTTTAATTTTCATTTGCAGGGCTCCATCCTTTGGCAGATCGGCTTCCGCTATTTATAGGTTATGATGACCGTTTCTGCCGCTTTGCACGATTTTTCTTCTGTCATGACAAACGTCTTTTCTGTTTCCTGACTATTCGTAATTACAATTGGCGTAACCGTATCTGCCGCATGTTCACGCACATACTCCAGATCAAATTCGAGCAGTTCATCACCGGTTGATACACTTTTCCCGACTTCGGTTTTTACTGTGAAGCCTTCACCTTTAAGGGAGACGGATTCGAGACCTATATGGATTAGTATTTCCACTCCATCCGCTGTCCGAAGTCCGATAGCATGTTTTGTTTCGGGAATTTGGATGATTTCTCCGTCAACCGGTGCGACAACTTTCCCATCATCCGGTTGAATGGCAATCCCATCCCCCATCATCTTCTGATTAAAAACCGGGTCCGGAACATCCGATAATTGCACCAGATTGCCATTCATCGGTGCAGCCACTGATACTTCTTTCTTTCCGAATAAATTTTTGAACATCGTAACATCTCCTCCTGATGTGAAACAAAAAGGCATGGCAGTATGAAGACGGTCGTTTCCCCTCTTTCAATACCACCATGCCTGATCCTGTCAGTAACATGTGATTCCTTATTATTTCGTTATATTATAACATGCCATCTGATTCTACACAAATTTTTATTCAGTAAACACGATATTATCCCCAATATCGATCGGTTCACGGTTTCGAAACATAAACAGCTGGATTGGCATGGCAGCCATCCCTGTAATAATTACCAAAACAAGGTGCAGTGTAACATTTTTGGAATATCGTTGAATAATAAAATAAAAACCGTAGATTTGCAGCACACTCAAAATAAACCCAATAAATGGAATAAAAAAATACAGTGCTACAGAGGCAGCAAAGGCCAGACCATAAATCAAAGTAAATTTCCCGCGCATTGATTCATGTACATCCTGTTCAACGAGCTGGGTCAGCAGGAACATGTTGACAATCGGCACCCATGCCATCCAGGCAATATCCCCTTTTCCTTCCCGTTTGGCAATCTTGAACAAACCAATCCCCATGAGAATGTACAAAATAACTGCAACAACAAGTATAATCAGACCAATAATAATCAGGATGCCTGCAAATGCAGCAAGAATAGCCGCTTCTTCACCCGACATAATTTTTCCTCCCCCTTATTTAGTTATAAAGCCCGGACAGCAGTTTGCCCGGGCTTACACCTTCATCTGTCAAAAACTACCCGTGTGCTGCCGATCATATCATGTATCCCCTGTTTCTGCGGGGTGAAGGCAACAACAAAATACAATATGCTTAATATAAAGAAGACACGGTAAATGAACCGGCCGACGACTTCCCTAAACAAAAGGTCACTCCAGCCCAATGGTCCCTCATCTGACCGGACGACCCGCAGGCCGAAGATCATTTTACCTAATGTCTGCCCGAACCATTTTGTCATCAGCAAAAAGTACAGATAAAAAACAACTGCACCCAAACTGCCTGCCACCGTCCAAAATCCGACATCAATTGCTTCACCGCCATTGATAAACTTAAATGGCAGAAGCAGGATGCCGTTTATGCTGAATACGATTATCAAATCAGCCAGATACGCCCAGAAACGCATCCAAAAGCCGGCATAATTTCGATCAAATTCATCTGTTGTGTTATAGGTTACTTGTTCCTCACTCATCAAACGGCACCCCCTTTACTTTGAATATAGATACATGGCACGAGGGCCATCGGATTCACGCAATATTTCGGTCAGGCCGAAGAGATCTGTTCTGGCGCCAAACATGCTTTGCATGGTTCCACCCAAAAACTCATTGAACTGAAAACCAGTTGTATATTTTACAACTTTTGCATTGGACCAGTCATTGTCCTTTTCCATCATGGCAATTGTGTCATCCAACGAACCAAGCGCATCAACCAATCCATTATTTTTGGCCTGCTGACCTGTGTAAACACGTCCATCTCCCAGTTCACGCACTTTTTGTTCCGACATATCGCGTCCTTCAACAATGACTTCGACAAAATCAGCATAAAGTCCATCAATCATCGTCTGCAGAATATCACGTTCCTTATCGGTCATCTTTCTACTTGGTGACATAATATCTTTAAATTGTCCACTCTTGATGGTATTGAATTTAATGCCATGATTATTGGCAAATTCAGCATAGTTAATGCTCTGCATAATAACCCCGATCGAACCGGTCAGTGTTGCAGGATGGGCAACAATTTTGTCAGCCGCTGCAGAAACATAGTATCCGCCTGAGGCTGCGGTGTTCCCCATTGAAACATAAATTGGCTTACTATGTTTTTTCTTTATTTCAACGACTAAATCATGGATTTCGTCACTTTCGACGACACCGCCACCTGGCGTATTGATTCGTAAAATAATGCCGGAAACACTGCTGTCTTCACCAGCAGTTTCAAGCATTTTCATGAACTTATCATGATTGTAGCCGCCCGAATTTAACAGTGATCCGCCTGTACTGTCCTGTATCACACCCTGCAGTTCAAGCACGGCGATTTTATTTCCTGATCCCTGTTCGATAACTTTTTCCGTAAACTCCTGATTAGTCGGGACCTCAAACATTGAATCAAAGTCTGCTGCAGCCAGACTTGAGAAAAATTGAAACCCTATTGATACAACAAATAAAGCAACCGCCACTCCAAGTGCGATCCATCGTTTTGCATTCACTTCCATGTCCTCCATTCATTCCTGTTGATATGTATTACTGCTACTATACAACGTCAATAAGCCGTAAGTAAATCCTGATTTAGATGCACTATTTACAAAGGATTCCCAGTATCAGTTGCCCTGTCAATCCATCTCATTCAGTGCCTCTTTCAGACTGTACAATTCTTCAGATGTCAGTGTAACACCTTTTCCCATCTTTTCTTTATCAGGAGCCCAATCACGCAGATCATACTTCGGATCACGGCCGTTCCAACTGACTAAGTTTAACTCTTTAGTCCACCCTTTAGGTGATTCGGAAAGTACTGCAATTGTTTCGACGATTTCATATTGAATTGCTGCCACACTTTTCCCTCCTCAGTATACTTCATAATTCTGTCCGGTTTGCCGGCCTTCCACGCTTTTTACAAATGCACGGGCCACTTTATCAGCCCGAACCGGATTAAACCCGGCAAATAAATGGCCAATCCGCTCCCATGACTCCTCAACAATATTCGGACTCACACTGTTAATACGAATCCCACGCGGCATTTCGATTGATGCAGACTTAATAAACGCCTTGACACCGCCGTTGGCCATTGCAGCGGATGCACCCATTGGAATCGGATCATCCATCATCACACCGGTTGTCAAGGTGAAACTGCCGCCGTCATTCACATAATCCATCCCAAGTAGTACCAAATTAATTTGTCCTTTCAGCTTGCTTTCAATTCCTTTTTCATTCAGCTCCGGTGTCAGCTCGGAAACAGATGCAAAGTTTGCCCCTCCGGATGCATTGACTACAGCATCCACTTTACCGACCTTTTCATACATGTTCCGGATACTTTCAGCGGATGTATTATCGACCTGAACATCGGCACCATTTCTTCCCGCTCGGATGATCTCATGATTCCTCTCCAGTTCATACGTAATTTCCCTGCCAATGGTTCCACTTGCACCAATAATAAGTATTTTCATTGTGATAAAACCCCTTCCCTTATTTTAGATAGAGCTTTGTGCTACCCTGCTTCCGCTTCACTCTCGGCGGAACATATCCCCGTTCATAAATTTTTCCTTTTGACATATTACACTTCTTTAGAAATATATCCAGTTCAGCTGTCTCATATGTCTCAAAAGCTTTCATAAATATTTTTGCTGCAACACGAGCATCTTCCAGAGCGTGGTGATGGTCGAATGTAATACCGAGACGCGCAGCAACTGTATTTAATTTATGATTATACAACTGCGGCCATATACTCCGGGAAATATTCGCCGTACATAAATAGTCCATATCCGGATACACCAGGTTAAAATAATCAAGTGTGGCGCGGATAACACTCATATCAAAGCTGGCATTATGTGCAACTGCCATTTTGCCTGCAAGATGACTTTCCAGTTTCGGCCATAATTCAGCAAATGTTGGAGCTTCTGCAACATCATCTTCTGTGATCCCATGTATGCGTTTGTTAAACGAGCTGAAGCGCATCATCGGGTTAATCAGACTATAGTATTCATCTGTTATACCATTCTCGTTGGCGAAAACAATCCCTATTGCACAGGGGCTGTTCCGCTTTTCATTGGCAGTTTCAAAGTCAATCGATACGAATTCCATTTGCTTAGCCTCCAATTAACCGAATCTGTTTCTTCCAATTTTAGCATAAAGTTTCCTGCAAAAGCGCGTCAGGTGTTCACCCTGAAAAAGCGGGCGATTTAACATATGCTCGTTTGTGAAGCATATATGCTCGCTTTCAGCCTTTATATGCTCGCATTTACTATGACAGCTCCACTGAATAAAATACGGCAAATAAATAAACTCCACCAAAATACCCTTCCTTTTCCTATACAAAAATAGGTATTTTTAATCGTTTTACATTTTTATGGAAGGGTAATGGACTTGTTAACTGCGAAAGTTTTAACTTCCTGCATATCTTTTAATAAAGGAGGAACAAGTAATGAGCAAAATTCATTTAATCCCCCACAAGGTAGACAAAGTCTATGAATCTGCAGCGGATATTCCTGAAGGTGTTCAGATGATCCAGGCTCCCGATATCTGGGAGGAGGCCAGCAAAGGGAAAGGAAATGTGGTAGCAGTTATTGATACCGGTTGTCAGATTGATCACCCGAATCTTAAAGATCGAATTATTGACGGGAAAAACTTCACATCAGACTATGAGGGCGATTCAACCAACTATGATGACAATAACGGCCACGGAACACACGTATCCGGAACAGTTGCTGCGTACTCATCCCAAGACGGGATTTCCGGTGTTGCTCCAGAAGCAAGCTTGCTGGTTGTCAAAGTTTTAACCGGAGAAGGCAGCGGAGATTACCAATGGATTATTGACGGCATTAACTATGCAGTGAACTGGGAGGGGCCAAACGGTGAAAAAACCCGGGCAATTTCCATGTCGCTCGGCGGACCTGAAGATGTTCCGGAACTTTATGATGCAGTCAAAAAAGCGGTTGATGCAGGAATTCCAGTCATCTGTGCAGCTGGGAACAGCGGTGATGACCGGGCAAACACCGATGAATCTGCCTTTCCCGGGTCCTATAATGAAGTGATTCAGGTTGGTGCCATTGATTTCAGCAGGAAAATTGCTCCATTCAGTAACACAAACGATGAAATTGATTTGGTAGCACCTGGCGTTAACATTCTATCAACCTACAAAGATGGCAAATACGCGAAACTGTCCGGCACCTCCATGGCAACACCACACGTATCCGGATCTCTTGCATTAATCATTAATGTGGCAGAGAAGCGATTTGACCGTCGTCTGACTCAAACTGAACTATATGCCCAGCTTGTAAGACGCACCATCCCGCTCGGCTATCCGAAATCTGCGGAAGGAAACGGTTTGGTCGCACTCGCAATTCTGGAAAAGTTTGAACAGCTTTTTGATGTCTACACAAAGCCTTATGGTTCATGACAAAAATCTGTCTCTGTTTCAAAAAACATTTTTCCGGGAAAATTCACATAAAACAAATATATGGCACATGTAATTTTTCCGATAGGAGGTGTGGCGATGGCTAACGAAATTTATGGACCGTATGACTCGGAAGAAGAGGTCATAAAGGCTGTAGACATCATGACGTTAAAAGGATTCAAAGCGGAAAACATCACCATCCTGGCAAACAAAACATTATCAATGCGACTGGAAAAATGGACAGATGCAAATGTAGAAAGCAATGCGGAGAATGAACATGAAGAATCGTTTTTCAGTAAAATCAAGCACATGTTTGTCGATGAAGAGGAAACAGAGTTTAACTTCCATGATCGATTAGTTGAGTTGGGACTATCGAAGACACAAGCGGAAAAATTTGAAACAGATATTGAATCAGGAAAAATCATTGTTCTTGCAAACGACGATCTGAGAATGGGACATGATCCAACAAGCGAGACTGTCACCATGCAGGAGTCCATTCATCTTGAGAATGAATAAAAGAAAATGCCAAGGGGGCAGCCCCTTGGCATTTTTTCTCATTAACTTTCTGCAGCTGTGCTTTGCGGTCTGGAATTGCGAATGAAGAATGAAAGAATAAGACCGATAATAGCCGATATACCAGCAACAATAAATGATACATTGACACCATGCACCATGCCAGCCACCCCTTCATCCGGAATGATATTATTGGTCATCACCGTAACAAGCAACGCCGTTCCGACCGCACCGGAGACCTGACGCATCGTATTATTCATTGCCGTACCATGTGGAATTAAGTCCATTGGTAAATGGTTAAGTCCCGCCGTGGTGACCGGCATCATGACCATTGCTACCCCGAACATTCTGATCGCATTCATGACGGCCAGATACGTAAACGATGTCTCAGGAGTTAATATCGTAAACATGAATGTTGTAACCGTAACAATAGTCAATCCGATAATCGCCAGCCATCTGGCCCCGAACTTATCAAACAATCTTCCGGTAATCGGGTTCATCAGCCCCATTAATAGCGCACCAGGCAAAAGCATCAGCCCTGATTCAAGTGCGCTGTACCCTAGCATATTTTGCATCAGCAGCGGCAGAACAGTTGCTGCGCCAATCATTGCGATAAATACCAGCATTCCTAGGGCAGTGGTAAGTGTAAACATTTTTATTTTAAACACACGGAACTCAAGAATCGGCTCATCCAGGCGTAGTTGCCGCAAAATAAACCAGGTTAATGTCAGCGCACCAAGGATTAACGGAATCACTACATTAAGCTTTGTCCATCCGCTTCCCGCCACACTGAATCCGTAAAGTAAACCGCCAAACCCAAGTGAAGATAATATAATGGACAAAATATCAACTTTAGGAAACGTTCTCTTTGTCACATTTACCAGCACAAAATAAGCGATAATAAAATCAATAACAACGATTGGAAAAATCACATAAAAAAGACTTCTCCATGGGAAACTTTCAACCAGCCAACCGGATAAGGTCGGGCCAATTGCCGGTGCAAATGCAATCACCATTCCAAACATCCCCATCGCAGTACCACGTTTGTCCACCGGGAAAATAAGAAACAGAATTGTTTGCATCAGTGGCATAATAATTCCGGCACCTGAAGCCTGGATAATTCTCCCCACCATCAGCATCGCGAAGTTGGGTGCCACTGCACAAATCAGTGTACCGACAGCAAACAAACCCATCGCAGTCAAAAATAATGCCCTTGTTGTATAGCGTCCGATTAAAAATGCGGTAATCGGAATCATAATGCCATTTACGAGCATAAATATTGATGTCAGCCACTGTGCCAAATTAGCTTCCAAATGCAAATCTGCCATGATATGCGGCAGTGCAGTCGCCAACAGCGTCTGGTTCAAGATCGCCGCAAATGCACCTGACAGCAGAACAGCTATAAGTGGTATTTTGTTAATATTTAGATTACCTTCTGATTGCTCAGCAACCATTTCTAAAACCTTCTTCCTTCTTTAACTAAGATTTCATCTATTTGTAGATCATTTGATTTCGAATTCTTTCGGTACAAGAGAAAATACTATCATAAACAGAACATAAATTAAAGAGAGAAATTTTAAAAGAAAGCGTTTTCCAGTGTTGACAATATTTTTAACATTACGTATATTAAACGGAAACAATTCAGGAAAAAAGGTGAAATTATGTCAGTTGAAGATCAGTTGCTTCGAATCCCCGGACCCACTCCAATCCCTCCAAGCGTTCAACAGGCCATGAATCAGCCGATGATCGGACACCGGGGCTCTGAAACGAAACAATTACTGCAGCGGCTAAAATCAAGGCTAAAATCGGTATTTGGAACCGGACAGGATGTTTTAATGATGACCGCAAGCGGCACAGCCGGACTTGAAGCGGCTGTTGTTAATACGGTCAGTCCCGGCGAAAAGGTTCTGGTATTGGTAACAGGTGCATTCGGCGAACGATTTGCCAAAATTTGCGATAACCATAAGCTAAATGTTATCCGCCATGATGTCGAATGGGGAAAAGCCGTGTCTCCTGATATAGTACGGAAGTATGCTGAAAAACATCCCAATATTAAAGCTGTATTTGCCACGTTCTGCGAGACTTCAACAGGTGTCTTGAACCCGATACAGGACCTGGCAGAGGCAGTACATACTCACACGGATGGTTTATTTATCGTGGATGGAGTTTCTGCGATTGGCGGTGCCGATGTAAAAATGGACGATTGGGGCATTGATGTGCTTTTAACAGGCTCACAAAAAGCGATGATGCTGCCGCCCGGACTTTGTTTTATTGCAGTAAGTCCAACCGCCTGGAACGTAATCGAAAAAAATTCAGCTCGTCCTTTTTATTTAGACCTTGTCAAATACCGGGACAAACTGGCAGATGATTCAACGCCGTTTACCCCGGGACTGTCACTGTTAATGGGACTGGAGCAGGTTCTGAATCGTATTAACAATGAAGGATTGGAACAGGTTTTCAATCGGCATCTATTAATGAAAGAAATGACCAGAGCCGCATTTCGGGCAATGGATATTCCACTTCTAGCAAGTGACGAGGATGCCTCCCCAACCGTAACTGCAGTTCAGCCGAAAAATTTTGATCCAGACGCAATGCGAAAATTACTTAAAGCTGAATTCGGTCTCGATCTTGCAGGCGGTCAGCAGCATATGAAAGGCGATATTTTCCGGATTGGCCATATGGGATACTGCTCACCTGCAAATGTCCTGCAAACAATCAGCCTCATCGAAATTGGGGTTCAAAAAATCAGCGGTGAAACCGAAACCGCAACCGGAACGAAGGCAGCACAGAAAACTTATCTGGAATGGATGTGATTACGTGATTTTTAATGTGTTGATAGCTGATCCATTAAGTGAAGATGGTGTTCAGCCACTCCGCGAGTCGGAGGACATAAACATCGAGGTGAATACAGACTTAACGGATGCCGATCTGATCCAACGAATCGGTAAGTTTGACGGTCTTATTGTACGAAGTCAAACGAAGGTGACCCGCGAAATCATCCAACATGCCGATAATCTGAAAATAATCGGGCGGGCAGGTGTCGGCGTTGATAACATTGACCTTGATGCTGCCACAGAGCGCGGAATCATTGTTGTCAATGCACCAAATGGGAACACCAATTCCGCAGCCGAGCATACGATGGCAATGCTGATGTCTTTGACGCGGAATATTCCCCAGGCGTTTAATGCCTTAAAAAATAACGAATGGAACCGGAAAAAATACGTCGGTGTCGAGGTAAAGAATAAAACACTCGGCGTTATCGGGCTGGGAAGAATAGGCACAGAAGTTTCATCACGTGCCAAAGGGCAGCGTTTGAATATTATCGCATATGACCCGTTTTTAACCGAAGAAAAAGCCGACAACCTGGGAATCCGCTTTGGTACTGTGGAGGATGTACTAAGGGAAGCAGATTTTATAACGGTACATACCCCGTTGCTGAAAGAGACGAAGCACTTGCTTAATAAAGAAGCATTCCAGATGATGAAAGACGGTGTACAGATTGTTAATTGCGCCCGTGGTGGAATTATTGATGAGGATGCGCTGTACGAAGCCATTCAATCCGGAAAAGTAGCCGGTGCTGCCATGGATGTTTTTGAAGAGGAGCCATTTTTGGATAATAAGCTTCTCGAATTGCCGGAAGTGATCGCAACACCACATCTAGGCGCAAGCACTGTCGAAGCACAGGAAAATGTGGCCGTTGATGTGTGCCAGGATGTAATCCGATTCTTAACTGGTGACTCCGTACGAAACCCTGTGAACCTCCCGTCCGTTCCACAGGAAATCATGTATAAAATCGAACCCTACTTCATGCTGGCGGAAAAACTCGGGAACTTTCTCATTCACCTGGCAGATGAAGTGATCGAGGAAGTAAACATTTACTATGCTGGCGATTTAAACGAACTCGAAGTCGCGCCGTTAACCAGAAACACGGTAAAAGGCCTGTTGCAACGTCATCTTGGTGACCATGTTAATGATGTAAACGCCCTTTTTCTAGCGGAGCAAAAAGGTATATCTGTCCATGAAAACAAAACATCCCGGGCAAAAGGATTCACAAATCTGCTGACGGTCGAGGTGAAAACAAAATCTGCTGTCAGAAGTGTTGCAGGAACATTGTTGAACGGCCTTGGACCACGCATTGTAAAAGTCGATCATTACAGTGTTGACTTCACACCAGCTGGACATCTCGTTGTCATCCATCATCAGGACCAGCCCGGTGTCATCGGTAAAATGGGAAGCATGCTTGCCAGAAATCAGGTCAACATTGCCACCATGCAAGTCGACCGGTCTGATATCGGCGGCGATGCCATCATGATGCTGACCATTGACAGACATCCAGAACAGGAATTGCTTGACCAGCTGCATGAACTGGATGAAATTAACGATGTTACCGCGATAGATTTATAATATATTCCGGCGGTTCTGCAATGCGAGTGGACCCGCCGGCTTTTTTTACCAAAATGATAGCAACTATTCGTCTGTGCGGTTGATATCAGTAAACAAATTCAAGGGCCAAATGCCAGACTATCTCTTCTTCAAAGATTCCAGCAGTGGCAACAAATCCTCCAGCTTCTTAATTTCATATGTTGGCTGCACATCTTCGGCCGCTTTTCCATCCCGATTGATCCAAACGGAAGCAATTCCTGCACTGGATGCACCAAGAATATCAGTATGTAAATTATCACCAACCATCAGCAATTCATCTTTTTCAGCGTTCATCGAACCAACCGCATGTTCAAAGATCGAAACGTCCGGCTTCCCTCTTCCAAATGCACCGGAAATGACAATAGCATCAAAATAATTTCTCAGCTTGGGGGTCAGTTCCAATTTTGTCTCCTGTAATGATGGCGCTCCATTTGTTAGCAGCAGCAATTCATAATTGTCCTTTAACTGATTCAAAACGGAAAATGTATCTGGATAGACGAACGCATTCTTCTTGCGCATAACCGGAAAAGTTCTTGCCAATTCTGCTCCGAGTTCCGGATCATCAATCCCCATCTCATGTAAACCTCTTGTCCAGCTTTTTTTTCGATATGCAGGAGCAAGTTCGCTCAATTTTTGAAAACTCGCTTCTGCATCAGAAAAATCTGCCCACAAACCTTCAAAAGGATTGATACCAATCATTTGTGTGAACGGATATGTCTCAAATGATTCATAAAGTAGCCTTGCCTGTTCACGAACGTTATTCTCCAGCTTGACAGGGGAAACACCATACTTTTGACCTGCCACTTCACAGGTCTTCCGGAAAGCTATTGCCACGCTTTTTTTATCCCAAAGCAGGGTATCATCCAAGTCGAACAGAATAGCTTTTATCATGCATTGCCACCTCCGACAAAATTTAGAAAACGTGGGGAATGTCATAGTTGCGCTTATACAGTGAGAATGTATTTTTACTTAACTGCCAAAAACATAAATTAAAAAGGCAATGAGCGCCAGGAAAATCGTCACTGCATAAATCCACAGCAGTCTCGGTACATTTGATTTCAGCGACTGTGTCTCATATTCACGTGAGCGCTGTAATTCATTTTCAACTGTGTCCCCTTCTTCCTCATACTGCTTCATCTTTTTTTCTTCATGCCTGAAAACAAAAACCGTACCGCCAAGCGCCGCAACAAATAAGACAACTAACAGGACGATGAGTTCAACCGTTAACAAATTGTTCCCTCCAATTCACATTATGTTCCCTCAAACAAGCACAGACGCATACAATGAATGAATAGTGTTTGACGAGAAGGAGTGAATCCAAAAATGTATTTTTCATATGTTCCGTTCTATTGCCAAAATCCTTCCTGCCCAAATAGCCCGCACCACCAGCCCAGACAGCAATATCCTGATGTTGATGCGGCACTTTTGTATGAATCCGCAAATGAAACAAAAAGCCTCATGGAAGATGCCGGTACCGTCCTCAACCAGCTTGCCGATTCGGAGTCATTCGGCGCGGAATTAATGTATGCAGCACAGGCATCTGATATGGAAGAGGTCGAACGATTAATCCAAACAACAGGTATTACTTCCGACGTGGATATAGATTTTAATCCAGATGGACTATCCATGTCGTTCAGTTCACAGGTGGATGAACTGGAATGCTGTAAACTACGTATTGCCCTGCGATGGCGCTAAAACATAGATTCATATTTTTTCAGCAGATTAAAATGATGCTGTTCATGAATCGCCAGTAATTGCACGCTTTGCAACAAGTTGGGATAATTAGCAATTGGGTCGGGATAATAGATTTGCCCAGCAACATCCTGCTCAATATGATTGACGTCCATTCGCAGTTTAACCGTCTCCAATTCAAGCATTTCTTTTATTTGATCAAAATTATATTTATCTGCCACACCTGGAGGCGGTACAATTATTTTCGGGGCGTTCATTGGCCTTTTTTTCTTTTCGGTATATTCCCGGTAAATATTATGTATTGCCATTTTATACGGCCTCTTCCTGCGCAAACAAGCAACAGGTTTTGCCGCTGGAATATAAACACCTGAAAACTTGCGAAAAAATTTGGTCATCAGCATCAAATGATATACCGTTTCACCAACAGACCATTTATCAGGAAAAGGACGTATAAACACTCTGGAAAAATCAATCCCTTCACTGCTGAAAAATGACGCACGCTGTTGCTCCAACTGCTGAAAATAGTTTGCCATTACCGCACTTTTCATGTCCATCACCCCATTATTGCTATCATATCACATCACAAACTTCCGAGGTCAAAAAAAGCACAGCATCCTGCTAAAAAGTCCAAAATGCTGCACCGTTTTTTTGACTAGCTGATTGTCCCTCTGAAAACCATCCCCTGATCGAAATCGATTATTTTAAGTACATTTGTATCTTTCACATAAACACTCTTGAACTGACCATTTCCATCTTCATCATTCAGGATGATTACACGGATATGTTCATTATCCTCAACAATTTGCATTTCGTAATCATCCGCATCAATCTGTTCATCCAGCACGCTGAATTCCGGAAAAGTTCCGACTGCATCCGTCTTCAAATACTGCCGGTGCATCTGCCCGGACCCTGTTTCAGCATTTACTTCTTCTTCATCCGGCTGAAATATACCTGTACCTGCAAATCCTCCGGCAGTAAAAATCAATACACCTGCTGCGGTTGTTACCAGTAGATTTCTCAACGTTATCGCTCCTTCTTCTTTATGCCTGATTCCATCGTAAAATAGTATTTTAAGAATCTCCTTTGAAGAAAATGAGAATTTGCTGAGAATCAGGCAACAACTGCGTAACAATTATTCAGTTCTGTATCATCGGCAAATGTACCCTCGCATAACATTAAAAACCAGCCTAACCGGACGAATGCGATCAATTCCCTGAAGTAAAAATACCCGCCAAAACGATAAGTATAAGGATGATAACAACCCAAAACAGTATATTTTTATAGAATGGATTGTTCGTTTGCATCTACTCACCTCCTGGACGAAAAGTTACAATACAAGTATACCTTAGCTCAGATGCACCTGCACCATTTGAATTTTTTTAGAAAAACTCGGCAATCGCCTCGTCTTATAGCGATTGGCGAAGTTTTTCTTATAAGGTCAACCATAATTTATACTTTCTGACGTTATTAGAAAACTTGGTTGTCACCAAGCTTTAGGCGACAGCCTTAGTTGCACTTATGCAGTAAGAAAGTTTTATACTTATCTGCCAAAAAAAATGATGCCAATGAAGAGCACCATATTTCCACCATTTTCTGTTTTGGATGAGCATTACCGGGGATAAAACCCTTCATGAAATCCGGGGCCGCTTCACCCCTCCGTCAATATATAAGCATCTTTAATTCCCGCATTTCGAACCTTTTTCAAACGGGTCGTTGCATTTTTCCGGTTTGAAAATGCACCTGCCTGAACACGGTACCATCGTTCGTCGGAAATCATCGTTGCATAGACAAACGCTTCCACTCCCTTTGACTGAAGATAGTCAACGCGTTCTTCTGCGTTATCCTTTGATTGAAACGAACCGGCAATTATCTTATAAAGATTCTTCTTATCATCTTTTGGCTCCAGATTAAACGCGCTTGCCAAACCATTAACATGTCCCTGTGCCACAGTTTGACGCCACGACGGATCACTAATTAATGCGGCATCATGCTCATTATCAATAAAACCATTCTCCGTCAACAATGCCGGCATGACTGTCTCACGCAGCACATGGAAATTTGCTTTTTTCTGCCCACGGTTTCTCAGCCGGTTAACTGCAATAATCTTTTCATGCATCACATCCTGATAAGCAGCAGTTTGCGATGAATCAGACAGACTTTCATGAATATAGTCTTCATATCCTTGTGCCTTCCCGTTAAAAGCATTGCAATGAATGGACAGGAAATAGTCCGCACCCCAGGAGTTGGCTTCATTTGTCCGTTCCTCAAGACTCACACTTTTGTCTCCTATACGGCTCATTTTTACGTTAACACCATTGTAATCACTGGTCAAAATATCCCGAATTCTGCGGGCAATATCCAAAACAATTTCCTTCCCGACTATTCCATTTCCACGGGCACCCGGATCACTTCCCCCGTGCCCCGGGTCTAAATATAGTTTCATAGATAGTACTCCTTTCCTTTAAAGGATCATGCAGTATATACTATTAAAACTTTTTAATTGTAAGTGGACAAAAACATCATAAATTGCGAAAATATGCTCAAATTTGCGCCCCAGCCTAACAGTTTTCGGACAAAAATAGAGCATCGCACCTGTAAAGGCACCATGCTCTCACGCATAACATGGTAACGTTACGTGAGGACTGTTTTCACGGATTGCATTTCAGGCAGATCTGGCTTATGATGAATACAACATTCAGAAAAGGAGGCGAAGAAATGATTGCGTTGGTTATGGACAAAATGAAGCGATTTATTGCTTTCATGGCGTCTGTTTTTGGAGCTTTTTCACTAAATTGGATACGTATGTCTAATTTTAGCTATAGCTTCAAAAATAGTTGCTGACGTAAAAATTTCTTGCCTATAATATATCGGTCATATTAGGGAAAGCTCCATCCTTCACTTGTGTTCCAGGCATTGTCTGGGCTTTTTTTGCGTCAGCTGATGGAGGAAATGAAAATTGAAAACAACAAACTTAACCAAAAATATTCGGTTTATTTATATTTATATTTTTATTGTCCAGCTGTTTTTTGATCGGGCGCTGTGGGTTATTTACTTGAATGACAATGGTTTAAGCATGGGTGAAATCGGGTTTGTTGAAGCGCTGATGCATCTAAGTGTTGTACTTTTTGAAATACCCGCCGGCATGGTTGCTGATTTATATGGCCGAAAAATAAGCTTATTTCTTGGTAGTCTCTTGAGCATTGGCTATGGAACATTTATGCTGATTGGCGACTCACTTACCCTGTTTGGCCTGGCATTGATGACCCTCGGCCTCAGCATGACGTTCCAGTCCGGAACAGAAGAAGCACTCATTTATGACACATTGAAAGAAAAAGGCAGGGAAAAACAGTATACCCGCGTGTTCGGGAATATGACAGCACTCGCACTCTTATCTCTTAGTCTGGCTAAACTCACTGGCGGATGGATGGCAGAAATCAGCTGGGAACTCGTATATGGCGGAATTATCGTTACCCATGTTCTTGCGCTGATTCCAATCAGTATGCTGCACGAACCGGAACAGGAAAAGAGCAATGAACATGAAACAGACTTTAGACAACAGTGGTTAGGGCAACTGAAAGCTGGGCTTGCAATCTGGAGGTCTAACCGGACAATTCATATTCCGATTGTATTTTTCGTGATGATTGCCACCTCCATCGTTATATTAACATTCTATGGTCAGGAATATTTTACCCGGTTGGGATTCAGCCCACTGATGGTCGGCAGTATTTTAACAGCGGAAGGATTACTTGGTGTACTAATGGCAAAAATTGCACACCGTCTTGAGGCAAAATGGAGTTTCGCAAACATAACTAGCTTTGGCTATCTGTTGTATTTGCTTTTCTTCCTGTTGTTCATCTGGTCACCGGATTGGGCAATCGTCCTGTCCTTTCTGATTCTGGCCCAACTGGTCACACTGTATGAACCCATTTTTTCAAATTTTATTCAGCAAAAACTGAAGTCCAGTGTCCGCTCCACCTTCTTTTCGATGATTAGTGTTGTCGAGAGTTTCAGCATTATGCTGCTGTTCCCGCTGTTCGGCTTAATGATTGATACAATTGGATTCCGGAATAGTTTTCTGTGCCTTTTTGTACTGCTGGCTGTTTTGTATGCTGGCGGGGTGCGGCGCATGGCATGATATTAGAGTTGGGAACTTCCTCATTGCAGGGCGGAAGTTCCCTTTTTATGTTGCCAGCATGCGGTACAGCTGTTGGATAAATTAAATTATCGGGCACTTGTTGTCGGGTATGGTTATTTCGTAATAAAGGAGTCATTTCGCAACGCTTTAATATAATCCATCTTGTAAACTTCCTTCTTCATCCGGCGCCACTAGTTCAACCTTTATTCGATCCGGATCCTCAAAATAAACAGCATAATGATCTTCCCCGCCGGCAAAAGGATGCTTGTCCGAATACAAAATAGCAACCCCTTTGCACCTAAGCTTTGTAGACACTTCATCCACATGTGCCCTTGAACGTGCATGAAAAGCCAGATGATTCATCCCCAAAATTCGGCGGATTTATCTAAATTGGAAACATACAATTCAACATGATGTAACATGGTTCCCCCTACTCCGCCGGCAAAATTTTCGACATCTGAATATTCGTCATCTCATAGCCCATTTTTTTATACAATTCAAATGCCCGATGATTATGAGCAAAAACATGCAGCGAAATTTTCCGAATATCATGTCGTTCAGCGTATTTGTCAAGTTCCTGCATGGTGGCTTTACCAAGACCTTTTCCCTGTTGTTCATCATCAAGCCTGATGTCATAAATAAACGCATTGGTGCCCAGTGGAGTCGTCCGCACATTGAGCCACAATATACCGATCGGCTCATCATTATTGTACACAGAAAATAGAAAGTGTTCTTTTGTTTCCAATCCATCCGGCAGCATCTGCTCCAGCTGATTTTCAGCTTTTTCTACAGCCTCATCTTCACTCCAGTTGCCCGCTTTCACATGTTCACCTGCGTAGTCCACTACCATCTGCTGTGTATATTGGCTGAACTTCTCTTCACTCATCGGCTTAAATTCAATTGCCATATGTAAAACTCCCCTTTATTGAACTAAAAATATCCCCATTCACCCAATTCGGATTGTGGGGATTCTTTTTCAAAGTGCGTGTCTAGTGTAAATTTATTATAGCATATCTTTTTGCAGAAAATATGAAAATATAGACATACACCTTCCATGAACTATCTCTTTTCTTGTGAACCTCATCAATTGACAAGATTTTCTACTGCCAATCTAACTGCACGCCCTCTACAAAAACGTCCTCCACTTACCATGAAGTGAAGGACATTTTTTACACCTATTGTTTTGGTGCAGAAGGGGTAGAAATATTGGACAGTGCTTGTCCGGCTTTACTGTCATTTTGAGAATCTGCAGCAAGGTCACCTAGCGCAACCATCCCGACTACCTGACCGTTTTCAACAACCGGCAGTCGACGGATCTGGTGATCTGCCATGATTTGCGCAGCCTGTTGTGCATCCATTCCCGGTTCGGCCTGAACGACATGCTGTGAAGACATTACTTGTGATACAGGCGTATTTGCCGCCTTGCCCTCAGCAGTTGTACGAAGTGTAATATCGCGGTCAGTCAGCATTCCGGTCACCTGTCCGCTGCTATTTACGACCGGAAGTGAACCGATATTTTTGGTACTCATAATCTCGGCCGCTTCCTGAATGGATTGTGACTCACCGATTGTCGCTGCATTTTGTGTCATGATATTTCCAATTTGCTGGTTCATTAGAAACCTCCCCTTTCATGACATAGGATTCGATAAACCAAGTCAATTATGAGAGGCAATTATTGCAAACCATACAAAACAGTTATGCCAATATAATCATGGAAAATTTATACTGTGGTTTAATTTGAATTTTTGCCTGGTGAAAAACGTGCGAACTCCCGTTGAAATGTGCGAAACCTGCCTTGAAACGTGCGAACTTTCAACTAAGTTCGCTCCCCAAAATATAACAACAACATTTTTTAACAAATAAAAATGACAATACCTGGATATACTAATCAACACATAATGGATAGATGTGGAAAGGTGGGATAAAAGTGAGTGATGAAGAAAAATCAGATGACAAGATATCGCGCCGCAAATTCATACGGAATTCGAGTTATGTAGCAGGTGGCGCAATTGGCGGTGGTGTTCTGGGGGCTTTTCTTGGCACCAATTTTCTCGATGACGAAACAGCCACCAAGTCCAATCAAAATAACACAACCAATTTTAACCGAGCCTTGATGTTTTTTACCAGACAATCCGATTTCCAAATACTTAGTGCAGCGACTGAACGAATCTATCCAAAAGATGAGCTTGGTCCCGGGGCTATTGAACTTGGTGCTCCCTACTTTATCGACCATGAACTTGCGGGAGCCTATGGAAATAATGACAGGGAGTATATGAAAGGTCCATTTTTTGAAGGAACAGACTATCAGGGTTACCAGACTCCATTGAAACGCAGTGCTGTGTTCATGGTCGGGATCAGAGAGCTGGAAAATCAAAGTAAATCCAATTACAACAAGTCCTTCGTTGATCTGGAAGGTGAACAGCAGGATGAAATACTGAAGAAATTCGAGAATGATGAAGTTAAGTTAAAACATGTCAGTTCGGCCTATTTTTTTGACATGCTGCGCTCGGCAACCATCTCAGGAACATATGCGGATCCGCTTTACGGCGGCAATGCTGACATGGCCGGCTGGAAAATGAAAGATTTCCCTGGCAGTCAAATGAGTTACATTAACCGGATTGGCAGTGAAAAGTTCATTGATATTAAACCAAAATCATTGGGAGACCATTATTCATAATGCAGCAACGTTAGGAGGATTACGATGGTAAAAAAATTAGACAAGGTTGATGTCGTAACAGTAGGCGTCGGCTGGGCAGGCGGTATCATTGCCGCCGAAGTTGCAAAGGCTGGTGTGAAAATTGTTGGTCTGGAACGTGGTGAAGACAGATCAACAGAGGACTTTCAGATGGTTCACGATGAATACCGCTATGCTATCCGTTATGAGTTAATGCAGGACCTTTCCCAGGAAACGATCACATTCCGGAATCACCTTGATGAACGTGCATTGCCAATGCGTCAGTTCGGCGCATTTCTGATTGGGACTGGTGTAGGTGGCGCAGGAGTTCATTGGAACGGGGATACTTGGTTTTTTGCACCGTATGATTTCCAGATCAAAACGATGACCGACAAGAAATACGGCAAGAATAAACTTCCGAAAGAATATACGCTTCAGGATTGGGGAATCACGTACGATGAATTGGCGCCGTACTATCATAAGTTTGAAAAAATGGCTGGAACAAGCGGGGAACTGAATCCACTCAGACCCGAGCGAAAGGAAAAGTATCCAACTCCGCCAATGAAGAACACCCCAATACTCGAAAAGTATATGAAAGCAGCCAAAAACTTAGGACTGCACCCATTCCGGCAGCCATCCGCCAATATTTCGGAACAATATACCAATCCTGATGGCCAGACATTAAACCAGTGTCAGTATTGCGGGTTTTGTGAAAAGTTCGGGTGTGAGTACGGGGCAAAGTCCGACCCGACTGTCACCGTTATTCCGACTGCTCAAAAAACTGGAAACTTTGAGCTTAGGACAAATTCTTATGTAACCGGAATCACCCATGACGGGAATAAGGCGACAGGCGTCAGATATGTCGATGTCCAGACAGGCGAAGAATTTGAGCAGCCTGCAGATGTGGTTGTTTTAACAAGTTACACATTGAATAACTGCCGCTTGTTATTAAACTCCAACCTTGGCCGTCCATATGATCCCAAAACCGGAAAAGGTGTCATCGGGAAAAATTACTGTTACCAGATTACTGCCGTCGCAACCGGATTTTTCAAAGACAGGTTTAATGCAGCCATGGGCGCCGGTGCGCTGGGAACTACACTTGATGACTACAATAATGACAACTTTGATCATTCCGACCTGGACTTTATCCACGGCGGTTCTATTACAATGAAACAACTGGGAAAAAGACCAATTAATGAAAACGGAGCACCAAGCGATACACCACGGTGGGGAAAAAAGTTTAAACAGGAATCCATTAAATGGTTTAATCGTTCCATACCAGTTACATCGCAAGGCGCCTCGATGCCGCACAAGCACAATTATTTGAGTCTGGACCCAACGTACAAAGACAGTTTTGGTAACCCATTGCTCCGGATGACATATGACTTTACGGAACAGGATCATGCACTATATGACTATATCACAGCCAGATGTGCCGAGATCCTGGAAGAAATGGGCGCCGAGGTTGTCGAACCGAAAGAGCTGACGGAACACTTTAACATTGTTCCTGCCCAGAATGACCATATTACCGGCGGCGTCATCATGGGGGAGGACCCAGAGACATCCGCCCTTAATAACTACCTGCAAATGTGGGATGTCGATAATGTATTCGTCATTGGGGCATCTGCGTTCGCCCATAACGGAGGCTATAATCCAACAGGTACAGTTGGTGCACTTGCTTACAGAGCAGCAGAAGGTATATTACAATACCGGAAAAATAAAGGTCAGCTTGTTAAGCGGAAGCAAAATAGTAAGACTGTTTAAACTTATGGAGGAAAGGAGAAATTCCTATGGGTATTGCAAATATAGGCATTCCCGGATTAATTCTTATCTTAGGCATCACGCTTATTATTTTCGGACCAAAAAAACTTCCTGAAATTGGCCGTTCCCTAGGACAAACACTCTCAGAATTTAAAAGTTCCACAAACAAACTGATGAATGATGACGAAGAAACGGACCAGAAGCACTCAAAAAATACAGCAAAAAAGGATGTATAGCCCTTTGCCGAAATTGGCTGGCATTGCAGAATGCAGCCGGGAACCTGATTCCCGGCTTTACTGTGTCTATTAGGGAAATGTGCTATCATTGGCTTATAATCGCGTGAAACCTTGGAGTGAACCAATATGAATCCAACCAAACGAAATAAGCCTGTCGTTTTCATAACAGGAGCATCAGGCGGATTTGGCTTTTTAACAAGTTTAGCGCTTGCAAGATCCGGCTATTCTGTAGTGGCTACGATGCGGAATTTGGCAAAAAAGGAAGTCCTGCTTGAACTGGCACGGGAGAAAGAAGTAGAATCATACATCAATTGTATCCAATTGGATGTGACCAAACAAGAAGAAGTTGACACAGTGTTTTCAAAAGTAATCCATCAGTTCGGATCGATTGATGTGCTCATCAACAATGCAGGTTATGCTGCAGGCGGCTTTACGGAAGAAATTTCACTTGAAGCATGGCGGCAGCAATTTGAAACGAACTTTTTTGGACTCGTTGCTGTAACAAAGGCAGTTCTCCCGCATATGCGTCAACGGCAGCACGGTACCATTATCAACCTTTCCAGCATCAGCGGCAGAATGGCACTTCCCGGTCTTGGTCCCTATTCTGCATCCAAACATGCAGTGGAAGGATTCAGTGAATCGTTACGGTTGGAAATGATGCCGTTCGGTGTTCATGTTGTATTAATAGAACCCGGTTCCTACCAAACGGATATTTGGGCAAAAGGAATGAACGATTTCACTTCAGATCCCGCCTCCCCTTATAAAGACAAAAATAAGCGTTTGCTGAAGATCGTCAACCACATTGCCAAAACAGCCGGAGACCCAGAGGAAGTCGTTCAGCAGATTGTCAACGTGGCGCGGGATGATTATCCTGATCTGCGCTATCCTGTAGGGAAAGGGGTAAAAAAACAGATTCGCTTAAAAAATATACTTCCTTGGAAATGGGTGGAGCGGGTGATTTTGAAAAGATTATGAGCGGAAAAGAAATTCCTAGTTACGAAGCAAGCATATTTCTACCTAAATCGCTAAAAATTGACTAAAATGAATCAAAACAACAATATGAGGAATAAAAAATGAGAGAATTTAACGAACTGACAAATCTCGAAGCAGTAATGAATTTATAAACAAACAGCCATTATCTTTTCTGTATATCACAATACCCAATTGCAGCGTCTGCCACGGGTTAAAGCCACAAGTTCAGGAGTTAATGGAAAAATACCCAAAAATTGCGATGGGATCAGTCAATGCGCAGGAAGTAACCGAAATTGCCGGGATGTACTCCATCTTCACCGCACCGGTTTTACTGCTTTTTGTGGATGGAAAAGAATTTCTTCGGGAAGCACGTATCGTTCACCTGGATCTGCTTGAAGAAAAAATTGATAAAATTCATCGGCATATGGCTGGTTAGATCCACTGGAGTACAATTCATTCCCAACTTTCTTATTTTCCGTGAATAAATAATCTATAATGAAAATATAATATGAAGTAGCAAAGGGAAAGCGAAAAACTTTCCCTTTGCCTGTGGTTTGCTGACTATCGCTTGGTGGAGCGATGGTCTTTCTTCTTGATGTTAAATAACGTGATTGCAAGATTAACCAACGCAGTAAACAGTCCAACAATAGCTGCAATTGATATCACAATCTCCATATAGCCGTTTCCCCGATCGTATGCCAGCGGTTAAAAATTCTCCCTTTCTACCCTACTTTACCATAGAAAGGTCCAACACCCTTTTCATCCCACAGTTCAAGAAGCTGTGAAACAGTTACCATCTGATAACCCTGCTTTTCCAGCGAGGTTAATAATTGAGGCAAAGCATCAGCAGTGGAAGGATGAATATCGTGCATTAACACAATGGATCCCGACGTAACATTGGACATCACTTCCTCGTTAACTGCTGCCGCATTACGGCTTTTCCAGTCGAGTGAATCCACCGACCACATGACAATAGGAACCCGCAAGTCTGTTGCAACCTGTTCAACATTGCTGTTTGATGCACCATATGGCGGACGCAATAAGGTTGGTGTACGGCCGGTAGCTTTTTCAATAATACCACTGGATTTCTGTACTTCTTCCCTGATTTTCTCTGGTGGCAGGACGGTTAAATCCTGATGATTCATCGTATGGTTTCCAATTTCGTGACCCGCTTCCTCTACCTTATTGGCAAGGGTTGGGTAATATTCCACCTGACTGCCAAGCATGAAGAATGTTGCTTTGGCATCATGCTTTTTCAGTGTATCTAGAATACGTGGCGTCACATCCGGATGCGGACCGTCATCAAATGTCAGCGCGACATATTTTCCATCCGGATCAAGTTCCGCGTAATCTTCTGCATGCTGTTCTTCATTCTCGCTGTTTTCTTTATCCGGCACCTTCACATTTATTTTTTTTGCAAATCTTTCTTTAAGGTACGGTTTCATTTTCTTTATTGGGACTTTTGCTTGGATTGCTCCTGCCGCGCCTGCGGCAATTTCATATTCATCAAAATAAAATGTTACATTCTTACGGCTGATCGACCACTTCCATTTTGTAGGGTTTTTTAAAGCTTTCTCCACCATATCATCAAAGAGATAGTTACTGATTTTTTGATTGCTGTGCAATTCTTCCAAAATAAGCTTTTGGATATCCTTTACCGACTCTTTATTCAGCTGAAAAACATCATTAAGCTGCAACAGTTTATTCCGATTTAAATCAATGACAAATGACCTCATTTTTGTTATTCCATTTGCACCGCCTGTTATCTGATATGCTTCAAATTTCAACGTATACATTTTATCGGCTATCTTTTTCGTTTCCGCTTGTATATTTAAGTGTGCACGAAAATCATTCTTCTTCAGGAAGTTTCCCGATTTTTTTATCCCTGTGGTAAAATCTTTTTTCTGCTTATCAACCCACTCGTCAATGGGTTTATTAATTTGTTTATTTTCTGTGTACGGCTGACTGACCGATAATGTATAGAGGTCCGTCTCTTTTGTCTTTGTTTTAATGTTCAAACCTGGATAAACACTGGAATACTCAATTTTCTCTTTCGGTTCAGATGTTTCCTCCAAAACCTTAGCAACCACTTGATTGATTCCAAAAATTATTCCAACTGCTAGAAAAATAATTATAATCCACCCGGGTACTTTTATCCGTTTAATCATGGTAGCTCATTTCCTTCAATTAATAGTTTAGTAGAATACTATATTACCATAATTTATATATGGAATTAATCCCTCCATCAATATGATAAATAACGTTTAGGGTGGCTGATACAAAAAAATCCCTCGCTGTTACCGGGCAAGGGCTATATACAAAAAGGCTCTTTTCTTTCATATGACCTTTCCTTATAACTTTGATTCACTTTTTCTCATTTTTAAAAGTAGTAAGCTTTAAAACGGTTCGCATGAACTCATCGAATGAAGCAAAGCGTTTGTGCTGCTGATTATACCATTTTCGAACTGTTTCAATTAACCAGAACGGTATCGTGTTTCCATCAATTAAATGATAATGGGCTTCATACCCTTTTTTTAAATGCTCCCAACGAAAATCATTTCCTGGCTGTATATATTCGGAAACATCAATTATTTTGGCTCTGCCATCCTGCAGTAAAATATTCTTTAAATGCATGTCACGCGGATTTAATCCTTTTTCACGCACATACTCTCTTGCATCTTCCACATCTTTTATAACCTGTTCGGGAATATGAATACCTTGTAATAAGCAGTCAAAGAGCGTTACCCCTTCCTCATAACTTAAAACGAGATATCGATCATTTGCTGCATAACATACCGGAAAGTAAGATGTATCTCCCAACATATCATAAATATTTTTTTCCGTTTTTATCTTGGATATTTTTTCCTCTGCATAAACTTTAAATGCGTAAGAAGGGGCGTAAAGATGCTGGAAAACAGCAGCATCTGTTCCTACACCAACACACTTCAGTTCTTCAGCATGACCGGATATGGTGACAGGTTTATTGTCCGGATTTGAATAAACAGTTATTTTGGAAAGCGAATCACTTGCGATGTCCCACTTATTTTCCATATAATTGTTCTCCTTCTCTGGATCGGCTTTCCTTTCACGACCTATTATGCTCTCTAATGGACGGACTCTTTTGTATGAAAACCCCACATTATTATATTAAATGAAAAATCCGGAACAACCATGTTATAAATGTGGAAAAAAAGAGTGATTTACGTTACAATTTCCTTCACTCTGCCTACTGTGCCATCCTCCAGCATAACTTTGATGCCATGCGGGTGTGAAGCAGAATTTGTCAATATTTTTGACACAATTCCTTCTGTTAATTTTCCGGTACGTTGGTCCTGCTTTTTTACAACGCGTACTTTTTGTCCTTGTTTTATATTTTCTCTTTGTGTTCCTGTCATGTGTTTTGTCTCCTTACGTTTAGTTTCATTCGCAAATGCTAAATTATACAATTTAGCATATTAGAACAACTCGGCATTCGCCTCGTCTTATAGCGATTGCCGAAGTTTTTCTTATAAGGTCAACCATAATTTATACTTTCTGACGTTACAAAAAAACAGCAAACCCTATTCGATAGACCACTTTCAAATCGAACCCCTGTTTTCTTTTTACTACTAATCTCTTAAAATACATAGTAAAATGAAAACAGCAACTACATAGTATAGTGGGCGGTTGACCATCTTCCTTTTGAAGGGAGGTGGTTGGATGACGGCATACGAAGCATTAAGTTTGGTAGCGCGCAATTTAGTATTTCTTTAACAGCGATGCTGAACTGATTGTAACTATTGTCGTCTTCTTGCAAAGAAAAAAGTAACCGCCCCGTGACCATGGTGTGCGTGTTACTTCTTCTTTGCTAATTACTTCGAATGGTCAGCCGCTCTTTATGCGGTCTGTAGTTGCCGGTGCCAGGCAGTTGACGCTGCCGGTACCTTATTCTTATTATAAGAATAAGTGGAATCCGTTATACTGTCAAATTGTTGATGCCAAATTAGATGATTCCACGCAACACAATCAACACTATCAAAAATATTAATCCGTAAATGATTGACTAAGAACATTAAACGTTTCTCCCCATACGGCGAGATATGTTTTTTGCGCCTGTGGTGGCAATGATATAATCGGCGCTCCAAAGCTCTCAATCAAGAAGTCCATTGTTTTATAATCAGCTTCCCGGACTTCTGCAATTTAATAACAATCCCCCATCTTATACCTTTTGTATACTAACGGTGTCATATTCATCACGCTTCTAAATTTATCGATGAAATAGCTTGTACTGTTAAATCCCACTTGATAGGCGACTTCGGTAACATTGGAATCCGCCTGCTGCAACAGACTTAAACTTTGTTGAATTCGATAATGAATCACGTAACGAAGCGGGGTTGTTTTTAAATGTTGTTTGAAATACCGACAGCATTCAGAACGGCTTAATTGGCCCGCTCTCGCGATATCCTCCAGCAGCACTTTCTCCGTATAATGCTGATGTATCCAGTTAATCATTTGTTTCATTCGTTGGTTCTTTACCATTGCTGTCTGATCGTATTCCAGTGGAAAGCCATTCATGATAATGTTTTTCCAAATAAACGTCAGTTGTATCGTGATGTCCATCTCATAGTATGGTGCTTTTTGTAGGATGCTTTTTTTGATTTCTTCAATGGCAGCTAAAACAGGTTTGCCCCACGCCGCTATGGCATCAATATATAAGTACGATAAATTGGTCGCTTGAATATAAGGCAAAACATAGCGTGTGTAAAGTTCTTGTGACAAAACAAAATGTGGCGAAACATTTAAGCAAGTATAAATACAGTTCGATTGGTTCCTATCCTCTGCCATGTGCAGACTTCCACTATTGATAAACAACCCGTCACCTTCCCGGACAACAATGCTATCTTCATTTATTTGAAAAACGGCTTCACCTTTTTTAATGAACACAAATTGAAATTCATCATGCCAATGAAGCGGTATATAGCCCTGTATATTTTGATTGATCGCTGTTTCATAGCATGCAATTGGCAACACGACTGTCCGATGCTGGGTCAATTCTCTTAAATTCTGATCAATCTCAATATCTTTTACCTGCACATAACCACCTCAATATAGTTATATTTTTTTATTCGATATGAGTATTATTCTAACGGTTTTTCTCTTATTATATCATTATTATTATATTGATAAGATGGAGGATTTGAATGAATAATCCCGCAAGAAAAACAGGGCTATTTCTGGTCATAACGGGGGCGACCTTTTGGGGCGTCGGCGGAACCGTTGCCCAAAAACTTTTCCAGGAGTACGGTATTGATGTTAATTGGCTCGTTTCATCACGGCTGCTCATTGCCGGTTTTTTATTGTTAACTGTTCAATTTTTTGGAAAAGACCGTTCACAGGTTCTCGGGGTGTGGAAAAAAAGAAAAACAGCTGTTCAACTGGTTATCTTCGGCCTGCTGGGTATGCTTGGGGTTCAATATACATATATGGCGTCTATTAACCACGGTAATGCTGCGGTTGCCACATTATTACAATATTTAGCACCCGCCATGATTATCGTTTATTTACTGTTACGGAGACAAACAATTCTGACAAGACGTGATGTGCTAACAGTGCTGCTCGCTTTAACAGGAACTTTTTTCTTATTAACCAACGGATCCATTTCCGGGCTATCGGTACCAGCGCCCGGCATCGTTTGGGGAGTTTTATCCGGAGCAGCCCTGGCATTTTACACTTTATATGCTGTCCCTTTGCTGAAAGAATATGATTCCCTTGTCATTGTTGGCTGGGCTATGCTCATCGGCGGTCTGGCGTTAAGCTTAATCCACCCGCCCTGGCAAGTAGATGTTACCAGGCTGATCCTGGAAGTCTATGGATACTTACTATTCGTTATCATCCTAGGGACGATGATTGCATTTTGGTTTTACATTGAAAGTTTACAAAGTCTTTCACCAAAAGAAACAAGCCTGCTGGGCAGTCTGGAGCCATTGTCAGCAGTTTTAACAACCGTTTTTTGGTTAAATGAATCGTTCGGTATTTTTCAATGGATTGGTACAGCTTGTATTATCGGGATGATTTTTCTATTGGCATTGAATAAAAAACCCTCCTGATTGCTTGTTCTCAGGTCAATCCGACCGCCGTCATAATGAAGGTCATAGTCGGCCGTACGCGGATATCTACGAAAACAGACCGGATATCCGCGATTTGCACTCAAATGCTTACACAGGTTCGCCCCATATATGTGCGATTTTGGAGCTGATATGTGCGATTTTGACCTGGATATGTGCGATTCCAGAGCTGATATGTGCGATTTTGACCTGGATATGTGCGATTCTCCACCAAAATACACCTTCAGTCAGCCTTGCTGCTTCTCACTAACCGGGAATTCTGTCTGCGATACATTGAAATCAACGCCGCACCTATCGATAGAATAACAAAAAACCCGCCGATTGTGGCATTTTGTTCAACCGACACTTGCTCAATAACCAGACCGCCAATCAATGATCCAAATGCGATACCAAGGTGGAGCGCTGAATTATTTAGACTCTGCTGAATGTCAGAAGTTTCCGGTGACAGGCCGATCAGATAGGACATTGTTGCCGGAGCCAGTGTCCAACTGAGCATGCCCCAGACTACGAGAATCAACAAAAATGCCGTTAATGCAAATGTCGTATACGGGATAGTGAACATTACCATCGTAAATATAACTATCGTTAACATAATAGTCCGCTTCGGCCCTATCGTGTCAGATAACGTACCACCGACAGCACCACCGCTTACCGCTGCAATACCGAAAATCATATAAATAATGCTTACCCAAGTTCCGTCCATCCCCATGGTTGTTTTTACAAAAGGGGTCAAATAAGCGTATAGAACTGTATGTCCGGTCATGAACAGAAATGTTATGACCTGCCCAAAAAATATTCTGCGATTCTTCAAAGTTGCCAATTGTTCGCCAATCGTACTCGAAGGCTTCGGCTCAATTTGCTCCATCAAAAAGAATACGCCGGCCATGGAAAGAACCGTCAATACCGCAATCAACACAAACGGCGCCCGCCAGCCGAAAGCATTTCCCAAAACCAGTCCGACAGGCAGCCCCAGTACAATCGACGCACTGACACCCATGGACACGATGCCGATTGCCCTGCCGCGGTATTTCGGATAGACAATGGATGGTGCGATAGTCAGGCATAAAATAATCAGCAGGGACCCGCTCAATGCTGAGATAACTCTTCCGATAAAGACAACTGTATATGTTGGACTGAAGACTGTTACTATATTGCCCAGCAAAAATATGAACAGTGAAATCAGTGTCAGCTTTTTTCGTTCGATATTTGAAGTGAGAATTAATAAAATCGGTGCACCGACCGCAAAAATCAGCGAGAAAATCGTAATCAGAAAACCTACCTGACCGAGACTGACACCAAGGTCTTTTGCCATCAGATCCAGTAACCCGCCAATGATTAATTCGACCATTCCTACTACGAATGCAACGATCATCAAAAAGTAAACACGTTTATTCATTCTATGACGCCTTTCATCTCTCTTATTTTTTGCAACAATTAATCTTAAACCTATTTGTTGTAAAAAACAAGCATGTAATTCCAGGAAAAAATATTCAAAAACCAAAGTCAAACTTATCCCTCATGTACATCACATGGCACATGAGGGATTTTCGCCACTTCCTTGGATAATCCATAGAAACTAATTCACAGGTTCGTTTGTAATCGCAGTAAGTTTTTCATGGATGGCAAATATCTTCCCGTTCACTTCTGGTATTCCGAATCCGCCCAGCCCTTTTGGAGTGCAATCCAAGTAATTCTCAGCTGCCTTTTTTGTTTCAAAAACATAGATACCTCCAGCTTCATTTGTTTCCGGATTTTCTGTCCAGATTTTCCACATAAAGACTTTCCTGATTAATACTTTTTGCTAAATCAGCAAACGCTTCTGCCATTTCATCTCCGAATGATCCCTGCACTTTGAAATCGACCTGCCTTACGTATTCACTATGATGCTTCTTTATTCTTTTACAAAGTAGGTTTCACCAAGAATTTCCTTGGTCTAATAATAGTTGGTTTCCACCAAAACAGTCATTACTTCCCGCAAAGATAATTATTTCGTTAAACACGATAGTGTCCGGAGCTCTGTATAAAAACAGCAAACTCCCAATTGCCCCTTAATCAAAATCCTCCAGTTCAACCTTTATAATGTTTCCGGTACTACCATTCACTTCAACCTCATACACCCTATTTTCTGATGTCAGTATAAAGATTTCGTAGACAAAAACTCCATGTTCCAAATCCATATCCACATGAAAAATTTGTCCGGGGACCCTTTGAAGGGCAATATCCTGTGCCTGTTGCACCGATAACTTTTGTCTAAACATATGCATCCGATTCCCCTTATTATAAAATATAGTCATTCGTCAGGTGTATCATATGTTTGGAACAAAATGTCGGTGCAGAAGTTTATATGCTTTTAACCTATTTCGTAATTTTATCTCGTTAATTTTGTTGCCCTGCTCGCACCTAAATACATTAGAAACATTGAAATACAAACAAACAGGACCCAATAATGATTGCTGCTAACAGCCAGAATTATACCAACAACCGCTGATAAAATGGATGTTGATTGAAAAACCAACCACTTTAAATCTTTTACCACTGGCCAGTTCACCATTGCACCTCCCATCTGAATTTAATCTAATCATATGCAATATACCTAGCCATAAACGGCATAAATAAGGTAAGAAGAGCTGCCGTTATCAGTGGTATTGCTATGATTAGTATAATAGGCAATTGCAACGTATTTATTTGCCATCCAAAAAAGTACCAAATTAAAATAAATGTCGGTACTACCGATAACAAACCAACCCTGATCCTTGTCGCACTCGTAACCTTTTGTTTCATCCCACATTTATGGCATTGTATCGGTCGATACCCCAGCATCAATGACTTATAAATCGTCCGCCATCTCATTTGATAATCGCAGCCAACACATTTTTGCAATATCATTATCTTCAAAATTCTTTCCCCCGAAACTATTTCTTTACAACAGGAATCAGAATATCAAAATGGGGATCATTCATGTCACGATCCACCGGGTAGTGTTCATGTTTTATCGGTAAAGCATCGTAGTACGTAACATCAGATTCCATAAAAGGGGTGAAATCGCTCTCCTCTTTTACCCATTGAGCAACCTTTTTATACGTTTCTCCAATGTCCTGTCCTTTCTCATGGTGTGTTAACATGCAGGTCATCTCAGGGACATGTATCTCTACCATGTCAGCAGGAATTGGCTGGTCATAACTTACCTCAAATACGGAATAATGAACAAATCCATCTGGTCTAAGGTGGTACGACAAGCCCAATTGGATGTCAGGATTTACAACATGCTCTAATTCACCAACTCTGATTCTCATGTTTTCAACAAGTTTCCCTAATGAACTAACCTCCACATACGAACCGTCCCATTTCAAACCAACTCCACGATACGCAGGTATTGTTACAATTTCATACTGGAAATCTTTCATTGAATCCCTCCCGTAAAAATTTTTAAATTCCTTCAAAATACTAGAAAGAAATAATTCAAATCCTAACTTTGCATTTCAATTGGTCTTTCATATTTTCGATATTGATTTTCCATTATGCGAAATCAACTCCATTAAATTGTCTGGAACCAATCGCCGGTTACCTTCCTGAAAATCACTTAATGAACACCAGATCAGCTTAAAAACAGACCCATCATCCTCTTTTCCTTCAAAAGATCCAATATTATAAAATGAATTGTCTACAAAATCAGCATCATAAACCATAACGATCTCATGGCCAACTTCCCCATTAAACGTGAAAATATTTTCAATCGTTCCCAAATAAGTTACTTCACGAATTTCCGCCTCAATTTCTTCCCGAACTTCCCTCACTACTGCATCTTCACTTAATTCTCCGTATTCTATTCCGCCTCCAATCGGCCGGTAAAAATACTTATCCTTCACGGAATCATATCCTTCCGCAACGAGAATTAAATCACGATAACTGAATATGCAGATGGCCAGCGATCTGATCTCTCCTTTTTTCATGAACAGCCTCCAAATGTATGAAATTATGAAGTTACAATATGATTTCTATGTGGTGGTATTGATAAGGATCTAAATGCGTTATACAAAAAGAAACAGGAAAACGGACTTGGATCGTCAAGTCCGTAAATTCCAGAAGGGCATTACATTGGACCGGAAATTTGACCAACACCTCTATATTTATTTTGCTCTTGTTCCAATTCTTCAGTGGATTTTGTTTGATGGTTAGTTTGTTTTTGCGGATTCTTATATTTATTGTATTTCCTCCAACTGATAAAACCAAATAGCGCGGCAAGAAAAACGACGTAGAGCCCAATCTGAAGCAAGCAATTTCACTCCCTTTTACTTTTATTTTAACATATAGCAACAGCCGCACGAGAATAAAGTGTTACTTTTCTGATATTTATTTGCGACAACAGCCTGTAATTTAGTCTACGAATCTAATCTTCCATTCGTGTTCAAACACTCACTGCTGATTATTTAATCACCTGGCTTTAGAATAATAGCGGGCTCAGCTTTTTTCCAGATTTTCGCCCGTTGGCTCAACAATGGAAACAATACATTCTTAGGATGGGTTACTTATTCCTCAAAGCATATTTGAAGTAATATTCACCTTAAATGTTCAAGGATTTGCAGTGTTCTTAAAAAAGGATTACCTAGATCATTTGTGTTTTTTGACGCTATATGTTTCATTTCATTAACACAAGATGTATAGTCCTGATTGATAACCAATTCTAAAGTTTCTATACTTCTCAGATTTTCGGTAATATAGCCTACTGGGACATATGGGGACCAAAGCATGAAAACTTTATTAGGGAAGTTATTTAACATAGCATCAGCATAATCCTTTTGATTTTTATGCTTTTGCTTAATTTTCTCAACAGTTGTTTTATTGCTGCCATACAGCAACCCTCTTATATGCGTTGTTACCTCACAAAGATATGCTGTATTACTCTTAAAATTTATTCCTACTACATCTAATTCAGATAACCCTTTTAACCCACCGCCAGGAATACGAATATTATAGTCTACAAAATCACATTCTTTTATACTCTTCAAATACGCTCCTACAATATATTCACCCACATCTGTTTGCATCTATTAACCTTCCAATGCTAAGTATTTTTGAGATTCATATTCATAAATATATTATTACTTTCGCGCCCTTATATATGGAACGAGCTCCGAAATATATTTCGGAATGGCGCCCGATGAATAGTCGTTTTCCATTTTAAGCTGCTATTGCTTTAAAAAATTATTTCTCACCTAAAGAAAAGCCATCAAATAATCGTCCCCGGATGCAATATTTCATCAACCAACGTCACAACTTTATTTTTAACACCACTTCATATGTAGCCCAATAGCCTCTAATACACACACTTGAAATTCCTTCAACATGATCTTCGTTGGCCTTCATCACTTGTATCAGATAGGATTCTCCTTTCCCTCTTTGTATAATATCATCTCGGGGTAATTATTAAACAAATTGGCCCTTATCTATGCTTCGCGCGCGAATTTATTAGGGAATGGTGCCGGTTTGCTTAACTATGGTCTAACTTTTATTGCTTATTTTCCGAAAGTAATATGTCTATCTTTTCTTCAATTTTATTTAATCGATTCCTTCTTTGTCTAAACATAACAAACAAAAAAATTACTCCTACAACTACAGCTATTAAAATTAATAATAAAAACAGTTGGAAAATAATATCACCTACATGTAGTCCGCCAATTCCTGCTAATAAAAAAATAACAAAATCCCCCCCTCTCGAAAAGCTTTACAAGGATTTACTCTGATAAATTAGCCTGAAACGGCCATTTCGTTGCTTAAACTTTATTCCAGATTCCTGTCCGATTGTTAATCCCCCGGTTTTGCATAGGTAACATAGGTGCCTGCAATAAAGTCGTGTATAGCACGTTTGTCTTCGCGAAGGCCAACCATGAACGCACTGACAATCATCGCGATACCAAGCGTTAGACCATAAACGATTATGAATCCCACAATATAACGGAGCGCCATTGTTCCAAAGCCAATCTTCTCTCCGTCTTTGCGTGCAATGCGAATATTGCAAAATCTTTTACCAACAGTGTAGCCATACCATAATACAGGTAACAATAAATAATAAGGTACGGAAATGACGGTGTTGATGGTATCTCTATCTCCGACAGATAATCCAAATATCACAGCAAGAATAGCAATAGGAACACCAAGTAAAAGACCATCCAAAATATTAGCCCCCAAACGAATCCAAAATCCAGCTCGTGATTTTTCCATTTATAAGCCCCCTTCTTCTTTAAAAATATGCGAAGGTCCTTTTACATTATATCGACTAAAAACTTCTTCGAGTACGGGTACAGAAAAAGTTCATATTAAAAAACTCATTCGGTTTTATTAAATAAGAAATTCCAAAACGAAGCCACCGCCAAGCATCCAATACCATAAAAAAGTTATAGAAATTAAAAGCCAGATTAATTTCCAAGTAATCGTTTTCTTTTGAAACTGAACTAGGTATAAAAAGCCCCAAATTATGAAAGAAGTTATAATCGAAAAACTAATGCAGGGCATGAAACAGCACTCATTGCATTCCCGAACCAAGCAAACAGTATAAGAACAATTAAAATGACTATGTTAAGACTATGAATCACCCAACTTCTCACCTTAGACCTCCTGACAATATTCAACAATCCTTCTCTTTTGCATAATACCAATTATTTCAAACTCCAGGTATTTCCTCAATCCTTTTTTCCATAAAAATGGCACTTACCCTATTCGAGATAAGCGCTCGATCGTATTGCTTTACTTGTATACTGTTCGTCTCGTTTATGTCTTTTTATGAGAAAATCGGGATACGCCTTCAATCACAAACAAAACCCCTAATATAATCCAAATCGTAGGATGATCCGGAGCAAAAATATCGAAAGCGGATAAAATAATCATTGCTAAACCAACTATTAAAAGAACTGTATGAACAACAGCATCAAATTTTTTATATGTATTACCTTGCTGCAATTTCAATCCCCCACATCTAAAACAATATTTATCTGGTGCCAGTTTAGCATCATTAAACAATCTCACTTATACGCTATACGAGCGCTGGCGTGATATCGTTATTCCGGATAAGCGCTCGATCGGAATAGTCCTTTCTCTATTGGCTGGTTTCGTATTGTTTAATATGGGACTAACTAATCCTAAATAACTTATGAATTAACTCCAGGTGAGAACATACTAAACTGGAGTTAATTCACAAAAACTGCACCTGATAAAGCATTTCCATTAGCACTATTAACTTGTACTCTAAAAGTCTTATAATCACTCAGTTGTTTTTTTGCCTTAACTATTTTGGTTATAATCTTATCAGCCTTTTGTGTATCTGCATTTGACTTAACGGAAAAATTTATTGAGGTTTCAATTATAATTGAGTTTTCAATTGTAACCGAATCTTTCTTTTTAGCCGTTATACTGCGGACCACATCATTCTTTTTTATTTCATTCTCAATTATTTTAATTACTTCCGACAACTGCTCATTCTTTTTTTCACCATTAGATAATCCTTTTGCATCAGATTTTTCAACAGGAAAATTAAAAGCGAATACAGTTATCACAACCAAAATGAAAACACTCGCTACAACAAGATACTTCCTATTCAAAATAGACACACCTCCACTGACTGTTTTACCTCAAAGGTATGTCCATTTTGAATTATTTATTCTTTTATTCAGTTAGCGCGCCCGTTCGTATTACGGAAGATCATTCCAAGGCGTTATTAAAATAAAGCTACCCGTACTTTAAAGTACATTTCTTCAAGAATTTTTATGCATTTTAACGAATTAAGACTAATAGTCCATTAAAAATTCTGCAAATCCTTCAATCAAACAGGAAGAGAAATCGCAAAAAAGGTGTACAATTGCTTATACACCTTTTAAGTGGAATTTCATCAGACATGATTGATAGATGACTACGATGAAGATATCTTGTCCTTGAATTGATTGAGCTTTTTGGTTGTTTCTTCAATCAGCTTTGTAACCTTATTGGTATCCGGCTTTTCTTTCTGTGCTTCACTAATGAGCGGATACAGACTCTCTTCAATATTTTCATAAGCATCAGGATTCCGTTCTTCTACTTTCTTTTCAACAGGCTCCCAATTTTCTGAAAGGGATTTCCCTTTACTATTAATTTTTTCGGTATCATCGGGTGAGGTTTCAATGGAATCTTTCAATTCCTGGAGGGAAGTCAATACCTTTTCAATTCCTTTATCCAAAGAGGCTTGATTTGACTTCTGTTCATTTTCTTCACTTGATGACTCGCTATCGCCGCCTGATCCACAGGCAGATAACATCACAGCAACGATTAAGAATACGGATAGCAACAATATGTTTGATTTTTTCATCTGAACACCTCCACTGTTTATTAGTTGTTCCATTTTAACAACGGATAAATGTTAAGTGAAATAAATATTAATAATAGTCGTTATAAGAATTTTTGATAGACTATGAACTTTAAAAGATTCAAATTAGAAAAGAGGTGAGACAAAAACCTATAAAAGAGAATAAACCGCATAAAATCAAGTGATAAAGTTTGATTTTTTTCATGATTTGTATGGACTTATATGACATTGGCGCTAATCCTATTATCGAAAAGCACCCCATTTGTGGTATAGTTAGATAATGGCTACTAAGCCAAACGCATCCGTTTACTGAACAATAATTTTTATATTCCTTGTCGTTAAATTAATAGAGAAACCAAAATTCTTCATTCATTACAGTATAAATGATAGCAATATATTATAATAAAATATAATAGACTGGCTTCGCATGAGGGGTTCAGTCTATTACGACCGTTCCATGTATCTTCATGGGCAGTCTTTATTAGTGTATGCACTTCTTTCTATGTTAATTATACCAGGAAACCATTTGCTTAAATAACACCATCTCTTTCTGAATTTCCAAACAACCTTTTGTCACTATTATCGCTGTACAGCATAGACAATTACATCTTGTCCGGAAAGCACAATTTCTTTTTCAATTTGCATACCGATTTTCTCTGCAACATTTTTGGAAGCTGCATTTCGAGGTTGGACCAAGGCAATCAATTTTTGTTTTGCTAACTCCTGCAATCCAAAATTTTTAAGTGCCACGGCAATTTCCGTCGCATATCCAATCCCCCAGTATGGACGGTTAACCCAATAGCCGATTTCTATTTCATTTTTTCCTTCAACCTGTTGTGGAACCAGTCCAGCGTGACCAACGGGAACGTCATCATCTTTCAGAACCATTACATGCAGTCCAAATTCAGAACCATGCTCATATGTACGATAGATCCAGTCCATGAAATGTTTTGTCCCACTTTCATCTTTTGGCTTTCCATTTCCAATGAAACGCATGATCTCAGGGTTAGACAGCATTGTCTGAAGAAAACCCATATCTTTATCTTCATACGGTCTCAGTATTAATCTTTCAGTGGATAAAATCATGTTATAGTCTCCTTTCTCGGATACTATTCCCAATAACAAACCTGAAGCTTGTTGTAATCAGGGTCATAGAAATTAAAGAATGTATTTTGCCCGTCATGTTTAATTTCACTGACTTCCACATTCTGTTCTTTTAATTGATGGAATGTATCTTGAATATTTTTGGTGAAAAATATTGGGTATACTGCATCCTGTTGCGGCGCCTTTTTTTCAGTACTTTTTTCAATGGTCAAAGGCATTTCACTCTGACCAATACTATAAATGCGGTATGTATCACCTTTATAAGCCACTTTAAAGCCTAACACTTCTTCATACCATATGGCTGATTTTTCAATATCACTTACGGTAAAACAAATGGTATCGATCCTTTCAAATAAGCTCATAATGAGTCACTCCTTTTATTACCGCTTTTTGAGAAGATACATCTCCCGAACTTTCGCTGTTCTCTCCCATATCAGTGCGTTTAGCAGCATAGTAGAACAAATAAAACTTGAAACTGCTTTCCATTAGTTTACCATGAAAATCCAAAAGACGTATCTCCTTTTTCAGGAAACACGTCTGGATAACAGTAAATTTTTTTCTATATCATACCCTAATCTCTTACCTTTTCACTATGGAAAATACTTGTTTCAGGTCTGCTATTAAATCATCTGTTTGTTCAATGCCAACAGAAAAGCGTAATAACCGGTTGTCAATCCCGCGGCGGGTTCGTTCCGCTTCCGGAATTTCGGCATGAGTTTGGGTGGCAGGATACGTAATAAAACTTTCTACACCGCCAAGGCTTTCTGCAAACGTGATAAGCTCCAGGTTTTCTAAAAACGGCTCAACCCAAGTGGCTTTTTGTAGACGAAATGAGAGCATGCCGCCTTTGCCTGGATATAATACGTCAGAAATCATCGGTTCATCTGTTAAATAGGATACAATCTTTCGCGCATTAATATCGTGCTGTCTCATTCGCAGCGAGAGCGTTTTTAACCCCCTGATAATCAACCATGAATCAAATGGGGATAACACTCCACCGGAAGCGTTGTGGATTTCAGATAGTTTTTCACAGTTGGCTTCACCTTTTGCAACAACCAAGCCCGCCAGTACATCATTATGACCGCCAATATATTTTGTGGCACTGTGAACAACGATATCTGCACCTAGCTCAAGCGGCCGCTGCAAGCATGGTGTTAAGAATGTATTATCAACAATGAGCAGCAAATTGTGCTTATGTGCGAGTTTGGCATATTGTCTGATATCAATTTCCTGCATCAAAGGATTCGTCGGCGTTTCGATCAATAGAGCTCTTGTTTTAGAAGTAATTAACTTCTCTGTCGCGTCCACATTCACAAACTCCGAATAGGTTGCCTTTATATCATAAACATCTGAATAATGCTGAAGTAACCGGTAAGTTCCTCCATAGATATCTTCCGGAACAATAAATTCATCACCGGAGCGAAACAGGGAAAGAACCAATTGAATGGCGGCCATTCCCGAACTGCAGGCATAGCCGCTGTCACCAGATTCCAAATCTGCAATCCCATTTTCCAGAATCGCACGTGTCGGGTTTTTCGTACGGGTATAATCATAACCGGTTGACTTACCGATGCCTTCATGCTGAAATGCTGTTGACAGATAAACAGGTGGATTTACAGCACCTGTAGCCTTGTCACTTTTATTTCCTAATTGCGCCAATTTGGTTTCAATGCTATTTACTGACATGTTGTTCACCCTTTTTTTAGAAAACTTGGTTGTCACCAAGCCTTTAGGTGACAGCCATAGTTGCACTTATGCAGTAAGAAAGTTTTATACTTTTCTGCTAAAAAATGAGGGACCTCCAATAAGAGGAAGATCCCTAAAATGAAACCTTTCCTATCTTCAGGTAGTCACTACTTTTGGGTTTAGCACCGCCCTTCTGAAGCGGTTGCTGAGACATCACAAGGCCAATTCCTCCAAATGACTGTTAATCAATCACGCTTTTAATCGATACTTCAAATTGTGCTCTTGTAATGTTTTGTCCGTCCCAAACAGGAAATGTTTCTCCATATCGGGGGAGTATTTTGAATTAATTGTTTCAACATCTACCGCTTCTGCCACTGCCCGCAGCATCGCTGGTGATGCCCCACAGCACAAACCAATATAATTAAGACCCGTATCTTTTGCTTCTCTAGCCCATTCCGCTAACTCATAGCGGTTATGATACAGTGGGTCGAGAGCAGTTGGAAATGTTGTTTCGGTAGGTAAATGGCAGCTGCAGCCTCCATCAGGCAAATTAAAAAATGTTGGGTGCTCTTCTGTAGTACGATATGGGATTGGCAAGCCACCAACATATCCATCCACATTGTTTCGGATGGCAGCAAGGTATGGCTGCATCGTATCAGGACCCCGAAAACAATTCATGCCAACGACCAACGCACCTTTTTCGGAAAGTATTTTACAAGATTCCTCTACAGTGTATCCATCCCTTAAAATATTCTCGCCCATTAAACCAAACGTAATGACTGCCGGTAAACCTTGTTTGGTGACTTCCTCCAGCGCAATTAACGCTTCTTCGTGGTAATAGAATGTTTCACCATTTATGAAATCGACTCCTTCTTCTTTGCACCATTTCACCATTTCTGCAAAAATAGTTCTGACTTTATCTTTTGACTCCGAATCATCCGGATTAAAGATGTTGGTATTCGATATATTTCCTGCCACCAACGCTTCTTCTTTTGGATGTTCTTTGGCAACCTCTTTGGCCAGGCGAATGGCATTCTTGTTTAAGGGTTCCAGTAGATCTTCTTTTCCAATAATACGCATTTTTTCCCGATGAGCATTGTATGTAAAAGCTAATACAACATCAGAACCAGCATTCATATAATCCCGATATGCTTGCTTCAGTGCCTCCGGATTATCCAGCGCCACCTCAGGAACAAACGAACCTGCCTGCAAATACCCCCTTCGTTCCAATTCAAATAAATAGCCTTCCCCTGCAATTACGGTACCTTCTTTTAAACGCTCTTCCAAACTACGCTTCATCACATTTCCTCCCTTAAATTGATTGCAAAGATCATTAGAAAACTTGGTTGTCACTAAGCTTTTGGGTGACGACCTTAATTGCACTGATGCAGTAAGAAAGTTTTCAACTTTCTCATCTGCAAAAACCCCCTTCTTAAAATAAGAAGAGGGTTTGACCGTGTGTTAACTACTCTCCTTATCTTCAAGCTTCACGCTACTGGAATTAGCACAGTACAAAAAAGTCTGTTGCTGAGGCTTCACAGGGCCAGTCCCTCTGCCTCTCTTGATAAGAAAATGAAATATTCAATTTTGATTACTATATACACTACACGCAGCATTTTTAAAAGTCAAGATATTTTTAAACCAATTCGATTATTATTCGATCATACCAGAGAAATGTCTGTTTAAGATTTTCGGAAATTGCCGATTACTTCACTTGTTTCACTAACACTGACAAAGGCCTTCGGATCAACATTTTTAATGAGCGACTTGACCAATGCCAATTCATAACGGGTGATAACGGTATAGAGCACTTTATTTTCATTATTGGAATACGCACCATATCCGCTCATAATGGTAATACCACGAATCAAGTTTCCGATTAGTTCATTTTTAAGTTCCTCACCTTTAGTTGTGATTACCATCAAACTTAATTTTATATGGCGGGTATGCACACGATCGATGACAACGCCGGTAATATAAATCGAAGCCATCGTTAATATGGCCAGATTCCAGGAAAAAACAAATCCGGAAATAAATACGACCGTACTGTTTATGCCAAAAATCAACACGCCAAGCGGAATATCATGCTTTTGTGTTACGACCAACCCAATGATATCGGCTCCCCCGGTTGATCCATAAAATCGTACAATAAAGCCAATGGCAATACCGGTGATGACACCGCCAAAAACTGCCGAGAGCAGTGCATCATCGGTCACCTTCATGATTGGAATATACTGCATTGAAACGGACGTAATGAAAACTGAAAAGATACTGTTCCAAATAAATTCCTTGCCCAGCTTCATTAAACCTATAATAAAAACAGGAATGTTCAAAATAACAAGCCAGATACCGGAATTAATCGGTGAAAGCAGTCCCAGTATCATAGCAAGCCCTGTTACTCCACCTGATAAGACTTCATGAGGAAGCAGAAACATGTTAAACGCAAACCCTAAAACAATCGAAAATACAAATAGTACTGTATATTTATAAACATAATACATGATGATGACACCCCCATCAAGATCGTTAAAAACACTCCATGAATTCTAGTGGCCGAGCTGTGAAAAGTCAATATTTTACTTAAGATTGTTAATCTGATGTAACCTGGGGGTGTCCCCAACCCATGAGCAGAACCGCATTTACAAAAATAATCCCTAATATTTTTAACTTTTTACCGTATGAACCAAAAAATACCCCGCATTCTTTTACCAAGAATACGGGGGGGTTAGAAAAATATTTATACTATAAAACATGACTGTTTAAATGCCTATAGCTTTTCACCATTTGACGCAATCACATCTTTTTTCCTGAAGTAACAAACCTAAAAATTAATTATTCATTTAAATCTATTAAAAACGAACACTATAATAATCTCAAAGTTTATCTCCTTCATAACTATTCAGTTTATATATTTCACGGGCCAATGATTCCAGAATATAAACTACAGGTACTTGCGTTGTAATATTAGCGTTTTCAAACCATTCCTCCGTTACATAGTATGGAATGTTTATCTCAGAGATTTTTGCAATGGTTGCATATTTATTGTTGGTAATACTAATAATCCTGCTTCCTTCATGTTTCAGTTGATTAAGGTGTGTGACAGTAAAATTATTTTCTCCCGAGACGGATAACGCAATTGTTACGCTATTATCTAACTTGGAGTGGATTGGAAAATGCGGATCTTTAATATACATCGAAAATTTACCTAAACTTGAGAAATATCTTGCCCCATACTCAGCAAGAATACCCGAGCTTCCTATTCCAATAAAAATTACACTACCTGCCTGATCAACTAAACTTGCGGCCTTTTGGATATTCTCATCTATATCTCCTTTGAACGTCCGCTCAAAAAACTCCATCACGGAATGTTGGGACTCTTTTAAGGTAGTCTTCTTATTCTTTTCCAAGTGCATTTTGAGCTTTACTTTAAACTCTGAAAAACCCTCACAATCTATTTTTCTGCAAAAACGTAAAATCGTAGCTGTCGATACATGGGCTTCATCTGCAAGTTCACGGATTCGCATATAAACAACTTTCTCACTGTTTTGGCTGATATAGTTATATAAAGAAGTTTCCAATTCATTGAATGAAGCGATCATATCGTATGTAAACATTTATGCAGCATTCCCTTTCTATAACAAAGCTAACTTAAGCTTAGCACAATTCCTTGCCAAGTTACACATTGTTACACTTATGAAACAAATGACTTTTCTTGTTATAAAAAACGAAATTCCCTCCGTCTATTTAACTTCTTACTAAATGCAGATACAATTTTTATAAAGGTTAACTATTCTGGAGGTGCAGTGAGTATGTCAAAAGGTATTAAAATTGCAACGATAGGTGGAGGATCCAGTTATACCCCCGAATTAATAGAAGGATTTATAAAACGATACAATGAATTACCAGTTAAAGAGTTATGGTTAGTAGATATTGAAGCAGGAAAAGAAAAGTTAGCAATCATTGGAAATTTTGCGAAACGGATGATTGAAAAAGCAGGTCTGCCAATCGAGGTTCATTTAACATTTGATCGAAAAGCAGCCCTAAAGGATGCTGATTTTGTTACCACACAATTTCGTGTTGGTGGTTTGGCTGCTCGTGCAAAAGATGAACGTATTCCAGTAAAATATGGGGTGCTTGGTCAAGAAACGAATGGACCCGGGGGGCTGTTTAAAGGCTTACGTACGATCCCGATTATTTTGGAAATCACGAAAGAAATGGAAGAACTTTGCCCAAATGCCTGGTTAATTAATTTCACGAATCCAGCTGGAATGGTAACCGAAGCTGTATTACGCTACTCCAATATAAGTAAAGTCGTAGGATTGTGTAATGTACCGATTGGAATGGAAATGGGTATTGCAAAATTATTGGATGTAGACCATTCCCGTGTCCGTATTGATTTTGCAGGCCTGAATCATATGGTATACGGTCTAGATGTATACCTTGATGGCGTTAGTGTGAAAGATGACGTCATTCAAAAAATATCTGATCCGGAAAACTCAAGTTTCGTTAAAAACATAGATGGAATGGGCTGGGAACCTGAGTTTATTCAAGCATTAAATGCTTTGACGTGTCCATACCATATGTATTATTACAAATCGAAGGAAATGTTGGATAAGGCGATTGAAAGCTCAAAGACGAAAGGTACGCGTGCTGAAGTCGTTCAACAATTGGAAAATGACTTGTTTGAGCTTTATAAAGACCCCGATCTTGCTGTAAAACCGCCCCAATTGGAAGAACGAGGCGGAGCATATTATTCCGATGCAGCAGTTCGTTTGATTACGTCTATCTATAACGACAAACGAGACATTCAACCGGTAAACACCATGAATCGTGGTGCCATTGCCAGTATTCCGGATGAATCAGCAGTTGAAATCAGTTGTGTTATTACCAAAGATGGTCCAATACCATTGGCAATGGGAGATCTCCCGGTTGCTGCCCGTGGACTTGTCCAGCAGATTAAGTCATTTGAACGCATTGCAGCTAAATCAGCTGTTAACGGGGATTATAATGAAGCAGTACTTGCGTTAACGATTAATCCGCTGACACCAAGTGACGCAATTGCGAAACAAATTGTAGATGAAATGATGGAGGCACATAAAGAACACCTGCCTCAATTTCAAAAAGAAACAGTTAGCATGGATTAATGCTTCATAACCGATTAAAAAATCAAAGGAGCAAATCACATGATTAAATTAGTTTTAACAGATATGGATGGAACGTTCTTGAATAACAGCGGTGACTTTAACAGGGAATTATACAAGGATGCAAAAAAGCTAATGAAAGAAAAAGGCGTTGTTTTCGCTCCCGTTACAGGCAAACAATGCGAACGTGTAGAAGAGCTATTTGGTGATGATGCAGATGATTTATGGATTTTGGGCGACAGTGCTACCCGTATCAAGCATAATGGAGAATTTGTCTATGACTCTCTTCTTAATAATCTATTTTCGTAGTTCCAACGCCATTAGTTCTTCATCATAATATGTATCGCCAAATTTAAGTGCACGTTTTTCCACCCCAAACACTTCAAAACCCAGCTTTTTATAGAGTCTTTTAGCTTTTTCATTCGTGGTTACGACGGCTAATTGCAGTATTTCTATCGCCTCAATTGATTCTGCATAATCGATTGCCTTTACCAGCAGTTGCTCCCCTGCACCTGCCCCACGCATTTTTGGGCTTACATACATCGCTAATACGTGTGCCTTATGCCTGAGCTTCAGCGGTGATTGCTGCTGAAGTACTGTCACCATACCAACCAGTTCTTCACCATTAAATGTACCAAATGTACAGTTTTCTCCTAACCGCCGAGCTGTACTTTTTATGGGTTTTTCCCTGTCCATCGCTTCCTCATAACTTGTAGCAAAAGCTTCCGGATTTTGTTTGAGCGCTTCCAGTCTTAATTTCCAATATTTATCTGCATCTGACGGTTCCAATAATCGAATATTCATGGTTCTCCTTTATCAATAAAAATTTTACGATGTCTTTATGAGCATAACATACGCCCTTATATCGAGCCAAAAGGCGTTTCCTGATAAATAGCCCCTATTTTATATAGAGGGTACAAATGATTATGCAATAAAATCTTCTCTGTCAATATCGTGGTTCTTTTTCTTGATATAATATTGGCCTTTCGTAGCAATCGCAATCACAGTTGTAAGGAAAAATAAGACGATAAAGGCAAGCTCCTATAGTTTGACCATTTTCCTACTGTCTGTTTTTCAATAGTATTTACGAAATGAGGTTCAATCTTACTTACCTGCATAACTCGTTCCATAATATCCATGTAATTCCATAAATCCTACCTCGTGAGGGCTATTCCCCCGACGCAATATTTGGCATTGATAATATATGCTCGTTTTTAACCCGGATATGCTCGGTTTCAGATCATATATGCTCGTTTCATCACCATTTATGCTCGATTTTAGATATCATATGCTCGTTTTTCAGTTAACCACTAGTCCAACCATCGAAAGCAGTTTATTGCGTTGTACCTTTTTCACAGCAGAATTGACTGTAGCGAAAGTGATATTCACGGGATGTCCAACACTTTTTTATAGCTTTGAATTCGTTTGTCAGTTCACGAAACCATTCTTCATCTTTAGTGGATAACACTAAATCTATTAAGCAAGCATTTGACCCTCTGTTACCCTAAAAGAATCAGGAAGTTTGCGAAGCCATTTATCCTCTAATTTAATCGAACGACCTTCAACTTCTTTATGATCACAAGCAATCACTTTCACCTTAACTCCTTAGTTAATTATTCCATCATAATACAGCATAAATCTTTTCGAATATCATTAGCTTACACCCTGGAGCCGACTCCAAATCAACAATTTTACGTTGAGGAAAGATAATCATAACGAGTCCATTAGACTATCTATATTGATCATAAAACATAGCCAGAAGGTGCCCCTCTGTACTTTTCCATTTTAGGATGCTAATTTCCACTCGCCAATTCTTTCTCTTCCAACTTTCTAATCGCCTCTATCGCCACAAGTAAATGTTTTTCGTCTGGTTTAGAAGTGAAAAGAAGATATTGTGCAGCCTTACCTATTACGAGTATTGCACTCCAAATGATTTTTGGTTCACCCCTCCATATCTCGTATCCAATACCCCAAGAAACCAGAAACAGCCAGAAAGCATCACCAAATGCCACGAAGAATATACAGAAACAAATGAAAATGGATGCCACCAGATTCGTACCACAATTTTTATGTGTTCTTGGCTGTTCCTTCACTTTTTCCAATGTTAAGTTCGAATCCCTATCATAAGCATTGGCAGCCATGTGTTCTGCAGAATGGTACTTTCCAATGGGAGTTATTTTTATGAAAAGACCGGCGATAATAAAGAAGCAAAACAACATCATTAAGGTGTTAACTGGAATGGAATCTAAAAAATTTGTATTCGACTTTCCGGTTAATGAAAATTCCAGCAAAAAGGAGGCTATTACATAAAACAAAAATACCTTCCAATACTCGATTATTAGTTCGAATAATAAGGAAAAAGCTCGAACAAAAGGTATCTTCGAGAAAAAAATAAATGGTTTCTTTCTACCATTCTTCCGTCTTGTAATTGTTATGATTTCCCCATCTTTGAATCGGGCTAATGACTGATATTTTGACCCTTTAAAACTGACAGAATTATATCCAGCTCTCCCTCCGTATATTTCCAACGTCTTTACCTCCCTGGTATAGGTCACATGCGCCTTGTTCACTTCTATATATCTGAAACTATTTTACCATAAATTCTAATTTCAGGAGGGTGTGCAGTCACGAAAAGACCGAATCGTTATTGGATCCGGCAGAATTTATATTGGTGGTACCAAGTTAACAGAAGTCAGAAATAGCCCATTTGAAAAATCGGGAGCCTTGGGAGCTGGTCACAAACGCTTGGAATGCAGTGATGATTTTTCAGTCATTGGCGCCTATCCTAACGGGCAGAATTATGATTTTTGCTACGGCTGCGCAGACGAACGTCCAGATAAATTAGAGAATATCAAACAAGTGCCTTTACCGGATAATGATCCACTGTTTGGTAAAAATGGTCCACTTTTTTCGTATTGGCAAAATTAAAAGGTCTGAGTATATCAGACCTTTTTGTAACCCAATTATTTAAAAGCATCTAAACTTGAATAGTGCCCTTATGCCCAGTTCAGGCGTTGTTTCTATCTCTTCACCATTGCTTTTCTTTTGGTTTATTACACTTATAGGATACATAACCTTCCTGAAGAGATTTATACACCCAATACTGCCCTAATAGAAAACATTGCAATCTTCTTCGGATTCTTTCTGTCATAAACTCCCTCCGTTCTTATTTATAACGTCAAAAAGTATAAATTATGGTTGACCCTTATAAGAAAAACTTCGGCACTCGCTATACAGCCGGGGCATCTTTGTCTAAAGCGGGCTTCTGATATTTGGTGAAGTTATCATCTGTCGTTGTACACCCGAATACCATCCTTGATGATGACAATGCGGGTTTTCTCCAAAAGCAAGATTGTAAAACAGTTTACCACTTTCTTTCCCTTCAGGTGCAACCATATAGTTTCTGATTATTTTACCATCCACTGATACAAGCATATGGCAAAAAATATATGGTCGATTCATTTTTGTACTCTCCTTTTTGTTGCATCTCGTTTACTCATGTTCTGCTTTTAAAAATTGAGTATGAACAGTCTACCATCTGGAGTTAACTCTAAGTCAATAATAAAAGACGACATCAGATATCACAAATAAACTTTTCATAAAAAGGAAAAGAAGATACATAATAAAACTGAAAATTACTTAGCCGCATTTGCAAGGTGTAATTCCATAGCGCAAAATTTTCGGATAAGCATTACGTAAATGTTGCGGGAATACTCAACAACCATCATTAGCATAAATTTCCTGGGAATCAAAGACAAGCTTAATTTAATAACAACGTTAGCGGAACGAACCCTATTTTGTATATTAAATGCCATGTTAAGGAGTTGATACAAAATGAAATTTAACAAGAAAAAAATTAACGTTGTGGATATTCAACAAACGAAAAAAAGTGTATATGCTACAGGAATAGGAAATGCTATGGAATGGTTTGATTTTGGTTTGTATTCATATTTGGCCGTTATTATTAGTCAAACCTTTTTTAGTGCTGTTGAGAATGATCAGCTCAAATTGGTGTTCACGTTTGCTACGTTTGCGATTGCCTTTTTAATGCGCCCGCTAGGCGGTGTGATCTTTGGTAAAATCGGTGATAAATCGGGGAGAAAAGTTGTTTTAACGACCACGATTATTGTAATGGCTTTTTCCACATTTCTAATCGGTGTATTACCTACGTATGATCAAATAGGAATATGGGCGCCTATACTCTTATTAGCAGCCAGAATTATTCAGGGTTTTTCAACTGGCGGCGAGTACGCTGGCGCAATGGTCTACATTGCAGAATCTTCTCCGGACAATAAACGCAATATGCTTGGAAGTGGGTTGGAGATCGGCACGCTTACTGGTTTTATATTGGCTTCAGTGCTTGCAAGTGCACTCTTTATCTTTTTATCAGATGATCAGATGGCGTCATGGGGTTGGAGATTACCGTTTCTGCTTGGCTTGCCTTTAGGGCTTATAGGGTTGTACCTAAGAAAAGGTTTGGAAGAAACACCCATTTTTGAAAATGAACTTTCCGAAGATGAAAGCGAAGAGGAAAGCTTCCTGTCCATTTTAAAAAATCACAAAAAAGATGTGCTTGTATGTTTTGTAGCTGTGGCATTTTTTAACATTACAAACTATATGCTATTATCGTACATGCCTTCATACTTAGACGAAATCATTGGATTATCCAGTACAACAGGAACCATCATAATCACTGTTATAATGGTTATTATGGTACCGCTGGCCCTAATGTTTGGAAAGCTTAGTGATAATATCGGAAACAAGACCGTTTTCCTGATTGGTTTAGGCGGATTAACGCTGTTCTCTGCACTTGCTTTCTATTTCTTGAACCTGGATTCATTAGTGTTTGTTTCTTTAGGTATCCTGATTCTGGGTGTTCTGCTTTCAACTTATGAAGGTACAATGCCTGGAACATTACCGACGATGTTCACAACAGATATTCGTTATCGAACATTAGCTGTGACCTTCAATGTCTCCGTTTCATTATTTGGCGGAACTACCCCATTAATTGCGACATGGCTGGTCTACCAAACTGGGAGTAACCTGGCACCCGGGTTCTACCTGACAATCGTTAGTATTATCGGATTTGCAGTGACAGCATTCTTTTTCACAAACACATCAGGAAAATCCCTGAAAGGTTCGTATCCAACAGTTGCTTCCAAGTCCGAGTATAAAGAAGCTGTCGAAAATCCAAAAGATGCATTATGGTGGAAAGAAGGAGTGGAAACGGCTGAAGAAATCATGCCAGTTGAAGAAAAAAAGGACAATCAGGATTCAGATAAATAAAGCAAAACATCAGGGAAGGCGGTGACACAAAGGTCATCGCCTTCCTTGTACCTCTATGTGTCCTTGGTTAATAAACATTCCGGTAATCAACTGTACCTCTTCTCTACTCTTTCCACCCCCAAGATAAGACACTGCGTTTCCTGAATTAGGTAAGCTTATAATGACGGATTACTCCAATAAATCTAATTGTTAATTTTGATATTGACCACTCTATGGAAAATTTTATCCAGCTCCTCAGAACTTTTTTCACTGTTATTACTGCGATTCCAGTCCATAATTGCCTGAAGATTCGCCCCGTAAATATAAATAATTAAATCATTAGGCACACTTGAATCCACCGAAAATCGATCTGCATTTTCTTTAATATCATGTTGAAACACGTCCACAAAGTAATTCGCTAACGTTTCGTAAAATTGACGGTCATTCTTTTGGCGCTTGCTAATGTTATCAATGCGTGTGTTGATGATATACGAAATAGATGTAAAAGGTGAATTAATACGATGTTTTAAATCCAGCTCAAAGTAGTCTTTGGAAAAGCCTTTAAATAAATGAATCAGCAGATCGTACTTATCATAAAAGTGCTTATAAAACGTTGTACGATGCACCAGGGACTCATTACAAATCATACTCACTGTTATTGACGACATGGTATGTTTTTCCAGTAAGTCGAATAGTGCTTTCGAAAGAGATCTTTTTGTTTTTATCACTCTTAGGTCGGTATTATTCATGCTACAGTTCTCCTTTTTTGTAGCTTATCTATACACTGTATGTAAATTATATCTTTATATACAGGTATATAAGTAGTAATATGCTTCATGTGCAATCTACACAGTATGTATAAAATTATAGGAGGAAGTATTTTGGCAAAGTTTTTGTACAAAACAGGTTCATTTATTGCAAAACACAAGTGGTCTGCTATAGTGGCATGGGCTGTTATTCTGGCGGCTATAGTCATCCCGCTCATCATAAATAATCCGAAGTTCTCCAGCAGCATCACGATGAATGGTTTAAGTTCATTGGATACGAATGACAAGATTGCGGAAGAATTCAATCAGGACAGTGAGAAAGCAAAAATAAGGGTTGTTTTTAAATCAGATGAAGAAAAAGGCATCACGGATAAAAGTACGATAAAGGCTGTTCGGGATGCGTTACAGGAAGTTAAAACGGACGATAAGCACGTTAATCAAATAACAGATCCGTATAAAAATAAACAAATCAATAAGGAATAGACAACAGCATTTGCCGATATTAAATATGATGTTTCGAAAACGTCCATCGACAAGGACTCCATCGACAATGTGAAAGATGCAATGAAGTCATTGGGTAAGGATATACGAACGGAATTGACTGGCAATGCAATGACCATGACAAACATCAGTTCCACTCCAGAAATTATTGGTGTTGTTGTTGCATTTATCATCTTGTTGATTGCATTTGGATCATTAATTGCAGCAGGTATGCCAATAATCAGTGCCATCATCGGGCTTGGCTCCGGGATTGGAACGATCGCCCTGTTGACGTATGCATTTGATATTCCGAATGTAACCTTAGCGCTTGCAGTTATGATTGGACTCGCGTTAGGCATCGACTATGCGCTGTTCATTCTCTTCAGATACCGTGAGATTATTAAAACGGAGTCCAACCATATGAAAGCAATTGGCATGGCGGTCGGGACAGCTGGCAGTGCCGTTATTTTTGCCGGCGTCACTGTAATTATTGCTGTATGCGGACTGTCACTTGTAGGTATCGACTTCCTGACCGTGATGGGTTTTGCATCTGCAATTACTGTGTTATTTGCGGTGTTAACTGCACTCACCCTGCTGCCGGCGTTAATTAGCATCTTCCATAAAAAAATCAAACCAAAACGGAATAAATCTGGCTACGGCAGCAATTTAAATACACCATGGTCCAAATTTGTTGTTGGCAAACCAGTCATTGCCTTTTTGACCGGACTGATTTTACTGGCTGCACTGGCTATACCATTTTCGCATATGCGTTTGGGAATTCCTGACAATGGCATGAAACCTGAAGATTCAACAGCGAAACAAGCGTATGAGCTGATGGCAGACGGTTTTGGCGAAGGAATTAATGGTCCCATCGCAATGCTTGTAGATATTTCTGATAAAGATAATCCAAAGGCATTACAAAACGATTTATCCAACATGGTGGGATATCTTCAGGACAAGGAAAATGTTGCACGAGTAACACCACCACAAATGGATGAGGATAAAGACTATGCATTGATCTCCCTCATTCCGGAAAAAGGTCCGAACCATGAATCAACCTATGACCTGGTTCATGAGCTGCGTGATTATAGCGATCATGCAGAGGATCAGTATGAATTACACACAGAAATTTCCGGCAGGAGTGTCATCAATATTGAAATGTCTGAAAAGCTGAATGATGCGATCCCATTGTTTGCGGGTGTCATTATTTTACTTGCATTCGTATTGCTGATGGTTGTTTTCCGTTCCATCATCGTACCTCTTAAGGCTGTGCTTGGATTTGTTCTGTCACTCGCAGCAACCTTAGGATTTACAACCTTAGTCATGCAGGATGGCGTTTTAAATGATCTGTTTGGCATCAGCACAACCGGTCCAATACTTGCTTTTCTGCCCGTGATAACAATTGGTTTGCTGTTTGGGCTTGCCATGGACTATGAAGTATTCCTGATGTCACGTATTCACGAAGAATACAAGCAGACTCACGATAACATCCACTCCATCAAAACCGGTCTGAAAGAAAGTGGCCCTGTTATCGTTGCTGCAGCACTAGCATTATTGAAATTATTAAGTCAACAAGGTGAGAATATCCATGACCTTAATGAGCTAATCAAACAAAACAAGATGTCTGAACAACAGGATTTGAACGCGGAGGCGTTGAAATTATTGAACCAACAAGGTGAAAACATTCATGAGCTCAATGAGTTGATGAAACGAATCGTTTATAAAAACAATGATTTTTTGTATCAGCATTATTCGTGCTGTAAGTGTTTAGAAAACTTGGCATTCGCCAAACTCTATTGCGAATGCCATAGTTGCGCTTATGCAGTAAGAAAGTATTTATACTTTCTTAACTGCCAAGAACCCCCCCATCTGTAAATCAGGTGGGGGTCTTTTATCATGTGCTTTCAAAAGGTTATCATTGGAATTGCTTTATAAATCTTCCTTTATAAAAAGAACAACATCGCCACGGACTACTTTATCACCGACTTTCACGTCTAATGCCTCCACTACCCCGTCTACTCCGGTCAAAATTTGTTTTACATTTCCCTGCTCTTCCCGAATCATTGCCAAGATTTGCTGTCCCTGAATCTTTTCTCCTGATTCAACCATAATACTTTCTACAATTCCTTTAATTGGGCTTGTGATAATTTGTCTATATCCCCAGCGTTGCGGAAACACTTCATATTCCATAACCATCATGACAATCATCTCCTTTATTTATGAACATTGGTAAAAGTATTCTATTAACTTACAGACTTGTATCATGCAGGTCAGGATGCAGAAACCGATTCTAAATTTACTGTATATTAGTAATTATATGTTTAAATTTCAATCGAAACAATATATAATTTAGATTAAAACAATCTGTTTTTGAGATGAAAGGTGGATGATAGCAATGGAGCTGCGTCAATTACAATATTTTATGGAAGTGGCAGAGCGGGAACACGTATCGGAGGCAGCCATTCATTTGCATGTGGCTCAGTCAGCAATAAGCAGGCAAATTGCCAATCTTGAAGATGAGCTTGGGGTCGAATTGTTTAGCCGCAGAGGCCGAAATATAAAGTTAACACACATTGGAAGAACTTTTTATACACATGTAAAGAATGCCGTAAAGGCCCTTGAACATGCTACCAACCAAATTGACGAATACCTGGATCCCGAGCGCGGAACAATCAAGATTGGTTTTCCGACAAGCTTATCAAGTCATCTGATGCCAGATGTGATTTCTGCCTTTAAGGATGAATACCCGAATACCAGATTCCATCTGCGGCAGGGATCGTATCAATTTTTAATTGATTCCATAAAAGCAGGTGAAATGGGTTTGGCTTTCCTTGGACCGGTTCCTAAGGACGGACCCGAAATCGAATCGCATATTTTGTTCACCGAAAACATCTTGGCGTTACTGCCAATACACCACCATTTAACAGAAAGGGAAAGTCTCAATCTTAGTGATTTGAGGGGGGATGAGTTTATCAGTTTTCCTGAGGGATATGTCCTGCGACAGATTCTCATGGATACATGCAAACAAGTAGGCTTCACCCCCGCTATTTCCGGAGAGGGAGAAGATCTTGACGCAATCAAAGGGCTAGTTTCTGCGGGCATAGGCATCACCCTTTTACCGGAGAGCACGTTTCATGAATCAACTCCAAGAATGACAGTAAAAATACCGCTTAACATTCCTGAGGTCAGGCGCA
>NZ_BAAADS010000006.1:0-64981 GCF_039522605.1 Virgibacillus siamensis | reverse complement strand
ATGAGTTTGTAAAACAATTTTTTTCACGGTTACAGCAGTTTCAGTAGATTACTTTTTCCGTGTAGTCAGAATAACTCCACCAATAACCAGCAGTGCTCCAACAATTTTCATCCATGTGATTGTCTCATGAAGCCACAAATATGCACCGGTCATCGTAACAACAGGCAGAAAGTTTAAAAACACGGATGCCTGTGACGCACCAAGCAGTTCGACGGCACGGTTATAAAAGACCAATGCAATAAACGACGGAAAGACCCCGAGATACACCAATCCCGTAATATTCTGAGTGGTGAACGTTCCGAAAGGGGCCCTGGCAACAATCCATTCCAAAATGACAAAAGGAAGTAAAACAAGGACGGATAGTCCGTTCATGACAAACAATGCACCAAATTGCGGGAACAGGTGCATATATTTTTTTACTAAAATGGAATAAACGGCCCATGACACGATTGCTCCAACCATGATGCCATCCCCTATATTCCAGTCCATGGAAGCAATCTGAAAGACATTGCCATCCAGAACAACCCAAACAGCGCCCAACAGTGACAGCAGCACACCAAACTTTTGGATCGTAAGCAATTTTTCTTTAAGCAAAAAAGCGCTTAACACAACCGTAACAACGGGAATAACAGTCTCCAGCACGGAAACGTTGGTCGATGTAGTGAATTGCAATGCACCATAAATGAACGTATTGAAAAAGGTGATACCCGTTATGGTCATCAGCAGAAATGGCTTTTTATTTTCCAGAAAGCGATGCCGGTATTGCCATGCACTGTGAATGCCAAGAGGAAGTGTAACCAGAAACGCAACGACCAGTCTGAAAAACGCTATCGTAAACGGCGGCAGCTCGTTGATAGCCTTTCCAGTTAGAATATTTCCCGCATAGAAAATAACGACAAAAACCATCATTATGTATGGATAGACCATCAGATCACCCTCAATCACCAATCAAACTACCTTATACTCTAACAGATTTGCCGCTGCAAAAGAATGCTCTAATAATACACCTTTGACCTCAAAGCACATTTCCCTTCTCTCTGAATACAATGGGCATAAAACCAGTAAAGGGTGAAAAGTATGCCAGTATCACTACCAGTTAATATTGAGGCGGCCAGAATAAGCAATGGACCGCAAATCCAGGTAATCTATCCACAGGTTTTCGGGATGTGGAATCAATCAATGGAGCATTTCATAAACCAGTCGATTATTCATGAGGCCCAACAGCTCATTGACATGCAGATGGATGAAATGTCGACCACGCTTGTGGAAATGGATGGATCATTTGAAATCAAAAATAACCAGCGTAATGTATTAAGTTTAACCTTATCCAACTATGCGTATCATTACCATGCTGCACATGGAATGACATATCTCAAATCACTCACGTTTGACCTGGATAAACGCACGCGTTGCAGTCTGGAGGATTTATTTAAACCGGGCAGCAATTATGTGGAGCGGTTGTCTGAGCTGATTAATGAACAGATTCAGGAGCGGAATATTGATACATTTGAAGACACAGTTACCATTCAGCCAGATCAGGATTTTTATATTGCCGACAAAACACTCGTCATTTATTTTCAGCTTTATGAAATCACACCATATGTCTACGGTTTTCCAATGTTTCCGATTTCCGTTTATGAAATTGAGGATATTATTAATGAAGACAGCGCGCTTGCTCCGATGCTGATGAATAATTAATTTTTCGGGCATAATGGACATCGGAATATTACTCCATCATAATGAAAGATAACGCTAATCGTGATGGGATGGATTGGATGGACACGATAAATGCCTTTGTACATGAATTGAAACAGTATCATTTTTTGAAAGCTATGGAAAAAATTAATAAACTGGGTACCGGTGCACGAAACACGCCTAAGACCGCTGTTAAAAATAAAGCAGTTAGCAGAGTGTTAACTGAAATTGATATGAAACAGGACATCCTGGATATGGCGCTCGGGCTGGCGAACCTAGCCGATCCAACAGCAAAGGAAATCGCCGCCCATCTGCTTGGTAAAATTTATGAGGTAAAACCGGAGCAAGTGACAGAAAAACTGCGCATATTAGCTGATGATGAAAATTGGGAAGTTCGGGAGTGGGCAGCAGGCGCATGTGGTGATATTCTATCCAATCATTTCCAGGCATTTTATGATGACATGATGAACTGGACTGCCGATGAATCCGGCAATGTCCGCCGGGCTGCAGCGCTTGCAGCCAAATATGCCGGCAAAATACGAAAACCGGAATACGCAGAACCATTGCTTGATCTTGTTGAACAGCTGCTTACCGATGATGATCATTATGTAAGAAAAAACCTTGGTGCATTTGCAATTGGCGATGGTCTCTTGCGCTATTATCCGGAAAGTACGCTGGCCCGGTTGGATAACTGGATTAAAGTGGATGATGAACACGCCCGCTGGAATATTGCCAAAATCTTTTCAGCAGCAGAAGGCATGAAACATGTCAATGAATGTAAGGAAATTTTTCAGGTATTGCTTAAAGACGACAGAAATAAAGTAAAGCGGGCAGTTCGGTCAACATGCAATAAAATTGAGAAGAGGAATCCGGGGTTGTTATTCGGAATTTACTCCTGACTTCCACGCACCATAGTATCTGCAAATTGGATACTCTTTTCATTATTCGTGTTAAAAAAATTTTCTTAGAAAACTTGGTTGTCACCAAGCCTTTAGGTGACAGCCATAGTTGCACTTATGCAGTAAGAAAGTTTTATACTTTCTTACTGCCAAAAAAAACAACCTTCCATAATAACCCTGGAAGATTGCTTCTTTTTCGCTATTTTGATTTATTCACATACTGGCGCATGTTTTCGGTAATGCCTGCCAGACATATTTTTGCCGGATCCATCTCGATATCCAGCTTTACGGTTGAACCGTCAGTTGGCAATGTTTCTTCAAAAATGGCTTCATATTCCGGCACGGTCACTTTTTTACGTAATGCGAACATGTTGCGGTGACTTTCTGTTTTCAGGTAGTCACGGTAGTTCGGCTGCAGAATACCGGAGAAAAATTCGCCAACCGCTCCTGATCCATAGCTAAACAGTCCAATTCGTGAACCTCGCTCAAGATCCTCTTTTTGTTCCAACAAAGAAATAAGACTGAGATACAGTGAACCGGTATAGATGTTTCCGACATTCCTGTTGTAGTTGGTACTGACCTGATAATTTGCTTTCAGTCGCTCCTGAACATTCTCTGGTGCATCAGCCAAAACAGGTTTTAACGCTTTTTTACCCATTTTAGTGTATGGCAAATGGAACGTGATGGCTTCAAAATCCTTCAGATCGAAACCAGATTTATCCTTGTACTGTTTCCATACTTTGGCAAAAAATTCGATGTATTGCTCGTTCGATAATTTTCCGTCTACAAAAGCCTTGTCTGAATAAACCGGACGCCAGAAATCCATGACATCGGCTGTCATGTAGGCGGATTTTTCCTCGAGCGCCAGGATGCCCGGATTCGCACTTATGGTCAGCGCAACAGCACCTGCTCCCTGTGTCGCTTCACCTGACGAATTCAGCCCATACCTGGCAATATCTGAACCAAGTACGAGCACCTTGCTTTCCGGGTTCAGCGCGATGTGCCCCTTGGCCATCTGGATGGCTGCCGTTGCACCGTAGCAAGCCTGCTTCACTTCGATTGCACGCGCATTCGGGTTAATTCCAAGCAGTTCATGTACATAAACTGCTGCCGACTTGGAACTGTCCACTCCTGTTTCGGTTCCAAAAATAACAAAGTCAATCTGCTCCTTGTCAGCATCATCCAGGATCTCAAGTGCGGCATTGGCTGCCAGTGTCACTGAATCCTGTGTAACCGGTGGAACTGCCATTTTTTCCTGACCGATTCCGATGGTGAATTTTCCAGGGTCAATGTCTCTGCTGACAGCAAGTTCGTTCATATCAACATATAGATGCGGCGTGTAAAATCCAATCTTGTCTATTCCTATATTCAAAGCTCTTCCCCTTTTCCTGACAGTGAATTATATATGTTAGCTTTTTCAAAACGCACAAAAAGTAAACGAATAAAAAATCAATAAACCACATAATAATACAATCTTTCAATGAAATCAATTCGAACGGAACTTAGTTGGTAAAATATCCCTGGACTGCTTTTTGTCCTTTTAATATAATGACTTTTTTTCCGGGGTCAGCACTCTGAAATTCCCTGAATCTGGTGCGCATCTTTTTCCTGCGCTTGTGGTAGGTCGTTACGATGAATTTTATGAAGGCATAATCCAGCTTTTCCTTGCAGCCCGGGCCCATATCCGGACGGTTTTTCCCGATATTTGTCAGCCAGCGTTTTACCACTCGGTACAAGCAAATTACAAGCGGCAATTCCAAATAAATAATAGTATCTGCCCGTGGTGCCCTGATGTCATACGTGGTGCTATAGTTTCCCTCGATAATCCATTGATCCTGATCAGCTATTTTGCGGTTGCTTTCGCGGAATTCCTTATTGGAAGCCTGGACCCAATTCGGCTTCCAGAAATAAGCATCAAGATGGTACACATCAAGATCCAATTTTTTGCCAAGTTTTCTGGCGAATGTTGACTTTCCAACCCCTGCCGAGACACCCATCACCATGATTCGTTTCATCGCAACACCAGCTCCCTCTTCAATAATAGGCATTATTCATCATACCATACCGAATGCAGATGCAGTTGATGTTTCGGCTCTTGCGGTCGATGTTTTGACTTTTGCGATTGATGTTTCGGCTCGTACGGTTGATGTTTTGACTTTTGCGATTGATGTTTCGGCTCGTACGGTTGATGTTTGACGTTTGCAGTCGATGTTTCGGCTCAAACGGTTGATGTTTGACGTTTGCAGTTGATGTTTCGGCTCGTACGGTTGATGTTTAACTTTTACGGTCGATGTTTCAGCTCGCGCGGTTGATGTTCTGTCCCGACGGTTGATGCTACGCCCCGAAAGACTGATATAGTTTTTCTTCTGTCGATATTTTCATACTGTTTTCACCGTGGCACAGCCTGTTTTTTTGAACAAGAAAAAGAAGTTGATTTCTGCCGGCGGAAATCAGCTCCTTTTTTCATTGTTATGTTTTTTCAGCATCTCATCCAGATATTCCTGTGACTTCCCTTTTGGAATACTAAGACTTTCCCACCCGTCACCTAATAACTGTTTTCCTATATATATAATTTGGCCGACATGGGAGGCATAATGAGCCATTTGGCGTTCAATCGCATCAAGCACTGTGTGCTCCTCACCACGAATGTATATGCTCTTCAATAAATCATCTTCTTTTAAACTATCCAATGTGGCAAAAAGCGTTTCCCAGCCTTTTTCCCATGCGAAAATGAGTTCCTGCTTGGATCCTATATCATCTTCAAACTCCCGATCCCGGTTCCGGTGCGGCTTTTCCCCGTCAGAGTGAAGCATATTTGTCCACCTGGAAATCATATTACCGTTTAAATGCTTTACAATAACCGCAACACTGTTCGACACATCATTATATGTCCAGTGAATCTCCTCCTCCGAAAGCCGGTTAATCGTTTGATCACCCTGCTTTTTCATGGCATTAAACCTGCTGCTAACCACCTGAAGATAAGTTTTTCCCAGATTCATAGATTGCCCTCCTCTAAACGGCGCTTTCTTTTTCTTAGGCGCCAGAATGTATACCAGAAGTGTTCCAAAAGTTAACATCAGCACGAGCGTTTCATAGACCGACATTAGGCTTTCACCTCTCTAAACTATTCAATATAGTCACCAATACCCTTTCTGTGCTCTTGTATATTTCGATTTTCATAACAAATAGTCCTGCTAAGACCCATTATTTTCAAACAATTCCCGCTTATGGTAAGGTTATTCCTGCAAGGCTCGTAATCTAACAAATGCAAAACAATTTTAGATTGAATGCCCTTTTTCACAATCTGAAACCGATAATAGTTATGAATAATGCATTATTCATAACCAGCCAAAAGGACAGGGTGATGGAATATGAGTTATGCGATCCGAATTTTACAAGCGAACGATATTCAGCTGTTGAAAGACATGGATACCGGAATTGAAAATGATTATGTAATACGGGTATTTGACAGGCTGACACAGTGGCCGAACCGCATGTTTGGATTATTTTTGGACGGACGGCTGGTGAGTGTAGGAGGAATTTCGATTTATGCGGGGTCTTATGCAATGCTCGGCAGAATCCGGACAGACCGCCGTTATAAAGGAAAAGGTTTTGCCTCTGAGATTATGTCCTGTATGAAGGATGAAGCGTTTCGTGATGAAAAGATCCAATGGGTCGGTGCGAATACACAAGAGGAAAATCTGCCTGCACGCCGAGTTATGAAAAAAATCGGCCTCAACGAATACACGATGCTTTACGGCACACTGACAAAAGATACATCCATGCTGGAGTCAGGAGCCATGCCATGGAAGCAAATTACAAATCTGGAACAGAAGAAAAAATGGCTCCACCAAACATTCATACAACCGGGAAATGTTTTTCCGTATGAATGTTATTACCCCTTCCCTGCCACTGCCAATCTGTTTCAAGACAGTGAATTACATACGTGGACATTTTATGAGAATGCAGATGCATCCAGATTTTTAATAACGAAACCCGATCAGAAAAAGCACCATTATTTGCATGCCGTCTATCCTTGGTCTGACCTGACTGATCAGAAAGGTCTTTGGGAGACGATCAGTCGTGACTACAGACATCTGGCGGAACAAATTGGTGAAGAAACGTATATATGGATGGATTTAACAAAGGAAGAAGTACAAACATTACCCGCTGACCATGCCTTCATATTGAAGTCACCATGGATTTTACATGGAGTTAACCGATGAACAAAATGGCTTGCCACAATTAGCAAGCCATTTTTTAAATTACGCACTTTCCCGTGAAGACCGTTCGACCTTTTTTATGGATGACATTCTAAACGGCGCAATGATAAGTGCGAGAATCAGGAAGAGTCCCATATAACCGATTGTTGGATAGAACAATGCAACAAGATCGGTAAATCCGACAAAGCTGAGAATGAAGGCTGCAATACCAGTTATAATGACAAAGATTTTATGTTTGCTTGTACCGACATCAGTAAATCGCGCTGCAAAAGCAAAAAACATTCCAATTGCAGTGTTGAAGACCATGCCGAACAGAATGACTGCGTAAACAATTCCCAATACCGGTGATATATCGTTTACCAGCTTCAACATTGGCATGTCCGCATCGGCAACCGTATCAATTTTAGAGAAAATAGCCAGATTACTTAATACGATTACCACACCAATTCCGAGGCCTCCAACAAGTCCGCCAATCGAAGCGATTTTTTCATCTTTTTCATTACCACCCATCAGCAGTGCCATTGAAGCACCAACTGCGATATTAAATGACGCATAATTTATACCTGAAATAAACCAATTCGGCAATGATGATGATATTTCAGCTGCAACCGGTTCCAGTTCAGCAAAAGACATGTCCATCGTCACAATACTGTAAATCGAAACACCAACTACGGAAAGAATCAAAAACGGTGTGATACTGCCGATTACTTTTTCTACAGCATCGATATTCATCATGATCGTAATTACTACCAGTATACTCATTACGATAATACCAGCAACAGAAGGAAGCCCGAACTGCTGACTGAAAATTGAACCTGCCCCGGCAATCATAACAACCCCTACGCCAAACAGGGTAAAAATTATGATATAGTCAACAATTATGCCAAGCAGTTTCCATCCACTGACTTTATAGATAGCTTCTTTATGTGAAGTGGCCTGCATGCGGCTGCCAAGCCTTGCCAATAAAAAGCCAAGATACGCGAATAGTGCGGATGAAATGATAGTTGCGATGACTCCCATATATCCAAAACTTGTGAAATACTGTAAAATCTCTTGACCGGAAGCTAACCCGGCTCCAATAATAACCCCCATAAAAGCGCTTCCAATCTGCAAAATACGTTTCATGATATCCTCCTTAGTTTCTCTATGATGAGAGCATAAAACAGTATAACATAAAAAATCAAACAATTGTTTAGCAAGAATTAACAAACAAAATCAAAAAATTTGTTAAAACCTCAGAAAACTGGGTAGTCTCCTCATTTTATAGCGTGTGCCGAAGTTTTTCCTATAAAGTCACCATAACATACACTTTCTGGCGTTATAAATAATACTTTGCCCGGCTTTTATGGTATCCTTGAGTTAATAATGAAGTGACGTGAAGGAGAAATAATATGCATTCATCAGATCGACGGGAGGATGTCTATTCACCCGAGGGACTGGCAGACCGAATCAGTGAAATTCTGAAGTGCCCTGTTACTATTGAGGATTCCAATCACAGACTGATTTCGTACAGCAAACATGAAGCAAATGTAGATGATGCCAGAGTAGCCACAATCGTCAGGAGAAAAGTCCCGGAAAAAGTAATTAACAGTCTTTGGGAAAACGGTGTGATGGCAAAACTTTTTGAAAGTGATGAACCTGTAATCGTGCCGCCTGTCGATTCGGTCGGGCTTGGTCAGCGAATTGCTGTTTCCGTCCGTAAAAACCAGGTTATTCTGGGGTTCATTTGGGCGCAGACGAACGGTGATTCTGCCGACGAGAACATGATTCAGATATTGAAAGAAGCTGCCCAACTGGCCAAAAACTATTTGCTACAGCATCAGCCAAGGCAACGGAATTCCGAGGAAAGCTACAAGGAATTTTTCTGGCAGCTGTTATCGGGAAATGTCCGTAATAAAGCAGATATTGAACGTCAAGCCAAACGCTTCGGTATAGAATTTAACGGAAAACTGGGTGTTACACTGATGGAATTTGGTACCGATGTTACAGAAATGATCGAGCGGCATGCTTATTATTTAACAGAAACACTGCAGCAGGCCCGGGTGATTTTTCGGTTATTTGACCAAAATCAGCTGATTATGCTGACTCAGCTCGGAACGGATAAAGATTCGTTTCATGATTTTACAGCAGATTTCATTCATAAAATGGAAGAAAGACTGCACATCAAACCGATAAAAGGAGCATACGGACTGACATATGATTCCCCGGAACATATTACAAACAGCTATAAACAGGCATTAAAGGTATTGGAACTGAAGGATCAATTTCCCGAAAACCTGCAGGGTATTCACGGTTATCACGACCTTGGAGTTTTTCAGTTTATTAATGAAATCCACAAAATCCGAACCCGTGATGTTTATTACAATGAATCACTTGAAAAATTGAAGCAGTATGATAGGAAACACCGATCAGAGTTGCTGGTTTCCTTGAAAATATTTTTGGAATGCGACTGTAACGTTCATAAAGCTTCCCAATTACTGCATATTCATATCAATACACTAAATTATCGACTAAAGCGAATATCAGAAATTGGTACTATTGACTTACGGAATTACAACCAGAAGATGACCTTGTACCTTGACTTGCTTGTGGATCAAATGGAAATGAACCATTTGTGATTTTTAACAAAACGACTGGTATGCATTTATATTTCCAAATGAAGAATAGTTGTGAAACAATGTGTATAATTAGTACTATATTCAAATTATCAAAGGGGATGTTGTAAATGATTATCGGTATTCCTAAAGAAATCAAAAATAATGAAAATCGTGTTGCTATCACGCCAGCAGGTGTCGTGCATTTAACAAAAGCCGGACATAACGTCTTGGTTGAAACGGATGCTGGTCTTGGCAGCAGTTTTACAAATGAGGAATATAAAGAAGCTGGTGCCGAAGTTGTTGAAAGCGCTTCGAACGTATGGAACAAATCCGAAATGATTATGAAGGTGAAGGAGCCGCTTGAGTCTGAATTCGACTATTTCCGTGAAGGACTGATTCTCTTCACATACCTTCACTTGGCAAACGAGCCGAAACTGGCGGAAGCGTTGGTTGAAAAAGGTGTTACAGCGATTGCGTATGAAACCATCACCGTAAACAACACATTGCCGCTCTTAACACCAATGAGTGAAGTTGCCGGTCGGATGGCTGCACAGATTGGTGCACAATATCTGGAAAAAGCAAAAGGCGGTAAAGGAATCCTGCTTAGCGGACTTCCTGGCGTTAACCGCGGAAAAGTTACTGTTATTGGTGGCGGCATGGTTGGTACCAATGCAGCGCGTATTGCAGCCGGTCTTGGTGCGGACGTAACCATCCTTGACCTGGATCCGAACCGCTTACGCCAATTGGAGGAAATGTTCGGTTCAAGTGCGCAGACGCTCATGTCCAACCCAGTTAACATTGCGGAATCCGTCAAAAATTCCGATATGGTAATTGGGGCTGTATTGATTCCAGGGGCGAGAGCGCCAAAACTGGTAAGTGAGGAAATGGTTAAGTCCATGCAGCCCGGATCTGTCATTGTCGATGTTGCGATTGACCAGGGTGGTAACTTCGGAACAGTCGATCATGTGACTACACACGATGATCCAATCTACGTAAAACATGATGTGCTGCACTATGCAGTTGCAAATATTCCTGGTGCAGTTCCGCGTACGGCAACAATCGGCCTGACCAATGTGACCGTTCCATACGCTGAAAAAATTGCTGCAAAAGGTGCGGAAGAAGCCATCAGGAGTAACGCAGCAATCCAAACCGGCGTAAACGTCCTTAACGGCAAAGTAACCTATGAAGCCGTCGCAAAAGATCTCGGATATGACTATGTATCTGTTGAGGATGCGTTAAAGTAAGGCGCTCCGATAAATTTATGTCGCAAAACACTCTCTGCTACCACGCAGAGAGTGTTTTTTATTGCATAGGAAACTATAAAATTTAATACTTGTGGATAATTTTTATATTAATGAAAAGCCACGTCCGGCTCCAGCGCCCAGCAACTAGCAAACTTCACACTTCCTCACTACGATAAGTCAACATCGGTTCGCTTTCAGCTTACCGTGTTTCCTTTATCTCATTGCGGAGTGCTCCAGTTTGTACGTTGCTAAACGGGCGCTTACGCCTTTGTTCTAACCATTATATTTTTTTCCGTTTTTGGTAAAACTAATCCGGAATGGAGGTATAAAAGATGAAGAAGGAATTTCGTGAGTACAGAACAGGCCAAGGAGTACCGGCCAGCGGGTATTACATGTGTCAATCAGGTGAAAAGGCAAAACTTGATAAGGATGAAAAATTTCCGTCGTGTCCTGTTAACGATGACGAGACCACCTGGAAATACGAACATTCATAATCGTTCAACAGGTGTCACCGCCCGATTTTTTCGAATAATTTATAAGTGTATCATCAATTGTACATACACCTGAACCATTGCATACATCATAATGGCATATTTATAATTGAATTTAAGTCCATTGGTAAATGCGCTCAATCCATTCGTTCCGCTTAAAACAATAGTTGGCATCAACAGTGGTGACAGCAGAATGGACAGTACACTGCCGGAAGTCACGGAAAGCACAACCAATTCCGGTGAATACGGGAGAGAGATACTGTTCAATATTCCTGTAACGAGCACCATTACGGTCAATGGCCCCAATCCCATGAATCCCATAATCACAACAATCAACGGCAGCAATAGTAATATATTGGCAAATGGGATTGTCTCCTGCAAGTAATACATTCCATCAACAATTGCCGTACCGAATCCGGTTTGATTTAAGCCGAAAATCATTATGCCGACTGACAGCATAACACTGAATTGATACCCTTGAGGAACCAATCCATCCATATAATATGTTTTTCCTTCCCTGAGAAAATTTCCTGGTTTCCTTTTAATTATGTAGTATAAACATGCCCAAACAAAAATGACCACCGGAATTATCATCATCAACTCAATATTGACCAGTGCATGAAGAAGAAAGATGGTCCCAAACAAAGAAATAAACAAAAAACCAAACTCCAGCGTTTTTCTGATTTGTTCTTTTTTACCGGAAGCATGGTTTAATACTGTTCCCATTTCAGCTGTAATTTCCTCTGTTAAGTTAATACTATAATGCTTTTCTTCAAAATAGGAAAAAACTGCAGCAAGAAAAACCCCACAGATGGATACCACGATACCTTGCAAAATCGTGATCCACAAGGAAGCATTGAGTGTCTCCACTGCAATCGTAAAACTTGGAATGGTTACGACCCAGACAGTTGTCAGGGCATACGCCCGCAAAAGTGCCGTGCCTTTAAAATTTTCCCATACTTCCCCCCTTTGATTTTTCAATATCTTGTTAATAAATTCATACATCATTGGAATCGCACCGAACAGCAGGAAAAAAGAGATGATCTGAGTAAACGAAGCTATTCCAAAATATAACTTTCGGCTCGTATTCAATAGTTTATGTGCAAGCCCCATCATCTCTTCAATATAAGGTTCCTCACGAAGCACCCAGCCAATCAGCGGGACAATAATTAGTAATCCAATTACATTCCGCATAAGCAACAGTCCATCCTCGAAGCCTGTCAAAAAAGTATCACTGTATACGATGATTAACGTTATCCCTGTCACTGAAAGAAAGAGCGGCAATTTAAAATTCTTTAGGCCCAACCGGAATCCTGCGAATAGTAGCACCATCAGTCCGCTCAGAGCCTGAACTTGCAGCAGGAACGAAAATTCAATAAAATATGTTAAAAAATGCAATAATGCAAATAACAAAATAAACAACCGTAAGCATCTGGTAATCAATGAACTCATGCAATATTCCCCTCAATCCGTCAATTCCACACTGTCATCGATTGTACCTGCAACGCCAATAAAAATAAAGAGAAGCAACTGCACATTGCTGTACGGTTGCTTCCCGTCAAATTTAGTCTTCATATCCATTTACAACAGTTTCGAGTTTACCTGTTTTCGGATCAATCACCAATCCGTGAACCGGCACGTCAGCTGGCATAAGCGGATGATTTGTAACGGTTTTAACGCTGTGTTTAACGCTTTCCTCAACATTATCAAAGCCTGCCAAAAACTGATGAACATCCACACCATCTTCTTTGATCGTATCAAGTTGTTCCTTGCTGATGCCGCGTTCTTTCATTTTGTCAACAAGATCTGCCGTATTTACACTCGACATCCCACAATCTTTATGGCCGACCAGAAACATTTCTTCACACTTTAATGCATACACCCCAACAAGAATTCCCCGCATGATACTGTCATACGGATTGGCAACCACTGCACCGGGGTTTTTAAGTATTTTTGCATCCCCATTTTCCAGATTCATTGATTTCGGCAGCAGCTCAATCAGCCTTGTGTCCATACATGATAAAATCAGAAGCTTCTTATCCGGAAATTTCCCTGTTTCAAATGGTGCGTACTCTCTTCCTTTTACAAACTTTTCATTATACTCCAGAATTTCGTCTAATAATTTCATTTTTTTCACCTCTACCTTATATTACTAATAAATCGAAAAAATGAAAAGGCATGTCGGATTGTGTAACGTTATGACAACCTTTGTTGAATCTATTGAATTCCCTTAGGATAATAGGCATACTAATAAGCGGTGTTTGTCAAAACTTCAGGATAAATTTTTAAATTGAATGAGAGGTAGAAGATTGATGGTACGATCGAATTTTGACTTATCAACAGCGGTTTCGGCAAAAAAACAGGAAATGATTGAGCTCGGCTTGAAATACGGCCTGACAGATGAACGAACGATAAAATGCAGCCAGCAGCTTGACATCCTCTTGAATATATATGTCGATGGTGAGTGCTTTGGCCTTACGGGATGAAAATCAGGAAACGCTTCGGATTTGCTCCGAAGCGTTTTTGATTAGGATGAAGCGCTGGCTAGGACTTAAATGGCTAGCCGGGATTCATTCGTATATGCTCGGTTTTGTTGCGGATATGTTCGTTTTTGATGGCGATATGCTCGTTTCACACCCAATATGCTCGATTCTATAAATCCAGAGCTGACCTTTACCACTATCAAACAACTTTCCCAGGATTCAGCACGCCATCCGGATCAAGTGCGGTTTTGATTTTACGCATGACCGCCAGTGCATTGCCATGTTCTTTTTCCTGGTACTTGCGTTTGCCAACACCTACACCATGCTCACCTGTGCATGTGCCGCCCCGTTCGAGTGCATATGCAACTATCCGCTCATTAACCTTATTGGCTTTTTCAATATCAGTTGGATTGTCCACATCAACCATTAATAGAATATGATAGTTTCCATCACCGACATGCCCGACAATCCCGCCTTCAAGTCCGGACGCATTCACCGCTGCCCTGGCATCTTTCACCGCACCAGCCAATTCCGAAACCGGAACACAGACATCGGTTACCATCTGTTTTTTGCCGGGATGACCGTGAATATATGCGTAAGCGACATTATGGCGTGCCTCCCAAAGCCGATTACGGGCGGCTGTGTCTGATTCAAATTCGATCTCCTGACAGTTCATGTCTTTCACGATTTCCTTCATAAATTCCACATCCTGCTGCAGTCCTGCTTCATTTCCGTGGAATTCGAGAAACAGTGTGGGAACCGCATTATAATCGGTATCGCTGAAATGATTCATCTGCTTAATCGACTGTTCATCGACGAGTTCAACTCTGGCAATCGGAATTCCGGCCTGTAATATGGAAATAACCGCCTCGACGGCATCATCGACGGTTGAAAACTCCGCTCTGGCAGCCATGATGTTTTCCGGTATGCCATACACTTTTAACGTTAATTCGGTAAAACAGCCAAGTGTACCTTCTGAACCGACAAAAATACCATTTAGGTTATAACCGGATGAAGATTTCGCCGCCATGTTGCCGGTATGAATGACCGAACCGTCCGCCATAACGACCTCCATATCACGGACTTGATCACGCATGATTCCATAGCGCACTGCTGTCGTACCACTTGCGTTCGTGGACGCCATTCCACCGAGTGTCGCATCTGCTCCGGGATCGACGGAAAAAAACAATCCATATTTTTTCAGTTCTTTATCAAGCTGTGAACGTGTAACACCAGGCTGCACTTTGACTAAGAAATCATTTTCACGGATTTCCAGCACTTTGTTCATCAACGAAAAGTCCATGACAATACCGCCATCGTACGGGATTACATTACCCTCCAGACTGGACCCGAAACCATATGGCACTACAGTTGTATCATGCTCCTTTGCAATTTTAACAACGGCACTTACTTCATTGGTGTTTTCCGGGAAAACAATAATCTCCGGGAGATTCGGTGTATGGTAGGATTCATCCGAACTGTGCTGCTCCAATAATGTTTGATTTTCGGAAACGCGATCCGGTGAAAGTGCACTTTCCAATTTTTCAACTAGTTTCATAGAAAACATCTCCTTACATTATTTTGCTTGTGAAATCTGAATCAGGTTTCCGCATGTATCATCAAATATTGCAAATGTGACAGGTCCCATTTCTGTTGGAACTGCTGTGAATTTAACGCCAAGATTTTTCAAGCGTTCGTATTCTTCCCCGATATTGTCCACTACAAAAGAAGTTGTCGGGATTCCATCATCATAGATAGTCCTTTGATATGTTTTTGCTGCAGGATTATCATTCGGCTCAAGCAGCAGCTCCACTCCATCCCGGTCCTCCGGTGATACCACTGTCAGCCACTTAAAGTCTCCAGCGGGTATATCTGTTTTTTTCTCAAACCCAAGTACTTCCGTATAAAATTTCAATGCATTCTCCTGATCTTCCACAAAGATACTTGTAATGTTAATTCTCATATTGGGTCCCTCCTTATGTATTGAATCTCACGAACAGATTTGACTATTTTAATGTAATCGACATAACATAGACTTGTTCATATGCAGTCGCATGCATCAGTTGCTCATTGGTTTCAATTGTATTTAGTATGGTTGTGGAGTTTTGGTTAGTTTGGACCAGCGTGCCAACAATTTGCTGTTCACCAATATCAAGAGAAACCGGTTCCGTAATACCTCCCCATGCGGTACTGCTCATCTCCTCCCTATCACTTACATCCAAAGTTTGTTTCGTGGTGGAACTGCCGTCCGCTGTCATGACAGCTGTAATCCATTCTTCCTTGTTTTTGACCGGTGACCGGCGTATAAACGTTATACGGATCGGTTTTTTTATATTTTGCTTTGACAACGATACATCTGATTTGGATACAACATTTTTCATTTCACTGTTTTCATAATATTTTATCGCCGCATGTAATTCACTCACATTTTCACTGTTGATATCGATGTCAAAGCTGAACGTGTTTTGGCCGGCCAATTTCATCATCGAGGATTCGAACTCCGACAATTCCGCCTGCTTAATCGCAGCAGTCGGATCTGTATCTTCAGGTTCCCCCGAACAAGCGGCCAATACTACTATCAAGAATATGCCGACCACTATCTGTAAAACTCTCATCAGCTTCCTCCTGTATGGATAGATACATATCCACCTTAATCTTATTTCGACGATTTTTCAAAAAATTCCTCTTTTGTTCTTGAATTATGCTGCCAGATTCATTATAATAATGATTGATTAATCAATCATTAAAAGGAGCGTCGATCATGGCGAAACCAAAATCACCGAAAAAACGGGAAGAAATTTTTAATGCCGCATTAAGGCTTTTTTCACGTAATGGCTACTCCAAAACAACCATAAAGGATATTTCTGAAGAAGCCGGTGTCAGTTTCGGCACTGTTTTTACCTATTTTGAACATAAAGAAGCACTTTTTCATGCGTGTGTAACGGAGCCCCTGGACGAATTCAGAAATCATTTACTGGATGCAAAAGAATCATTGGACACGTTAACTATCGACAAACTGAAAAGTCTCGTCGCCCAACATATAACATTCTTTTTGGAAAAAGAAGACTATCTGCGTGTCGTGCAATATGTCATCGGACAGCCTGAACGATTCTCCGAAATGGAAATGCTCGATGAGTTTGCCGAACAATTTATGGAATTAGTGAAGGCCATTGTTACAACCGGCATGAGGAAAGGGTTTCTGCCGGAAAGCGATCCTGATGAAATAGGATACGGCTATCTGGCGTTCCTGATGGGCGCACGCCTGACATTTACCGACCATGCCAACGTACAGCTGACCAATGCTTTCAAAAATCAGGCTTTAAGACTGTTTGGTGTACTCGATTAGGAGGGATTTTTTATGGCAAAATTTCAGGCACTCCACCAGTCGATAAAAATCCGGTTACTGCTTCAGTTTGCCACAATACTGGCCAGCACGACCATCATGCCGTTCATTGCTATCTATTTCACATCGCTGGTTGGAGCAAAAATAACCGGGTTGCTGGTAGTCATTGTAATTTTAGCGGGGATTACAGGCGGTTTCCTGGGCGGATTCTGGTCTGATCAGATTGGTCGCAAAAAACTGCTCGTTCTTGCTGAGCTGGGCCTTGGTATTTCCTTTCTGGCAATTGCATTTGTTAATTCAGCATGGGCGGTTTTGCCATATGTCAGTTTTGTTCTGTTCATCATCAATATGTTCTGCAACGGCATCTACATTCCTGTTTCCACCTCCATGATCCATGACCTCGTTAAGAAGGAAGAGCGAAACTTTGTTTTTACTGCTGTGTATTGGATTGGCAATTTAGGCTCCGCGCTTGGAAGTATTACCGGAGCATTTTTGTTTGAAGACTATCATTTTTACCTATTCTTGTCCGTAGCAGGAATTACCATGCTGGCTTCTCTCATCACCTACCTGTTCATCGGTGAAACATTTATCAAACCGGCAGAATATGAATCAACAACTTCCCCAACCATCTGGGCAAACTATAAAAAAGTCTTTCAGGATCATACCTATATTATCTTCTTAATCGCAACGCTTTGTGTCGTTTCGCTGGAAAGCCATCTGACTAACTATATTGCCGTTCATTTGGAGAAAAATGTGGAGGAAACGTCCTTGTTCGGGTTGTTCACCATTGACGGGATTAATCTTGTTGGTGTTTTACATGCGGAAAACACACTTCTTGTTGTAGTGGCAGTCGGTATCGTATCCTCGATGGTCAAAAACCTGTCCGATCATACACGGATGTTATTCGGCATGAGCTTGTATGTTTGCTGTTACGCGGCCCTTAGTTTTGCTGCAATGCCGATCGTGCTGCTTGGATTGATGGTGTTTATCAGTATTGGGGAGCTGATGTACATCCCGGTAAAACAGAGCTTGCTTGCAGAATTAGCAGTTGATTCCCGGCGCAGTTCCTATCTCGCCCTTCATAGCTTTATGGGACAGGGAACCATGATTATCGCGGGTGCAGCCATTACACTGGGCAGTATCATCCCTCCCGCCGTTATGAGCAGCACATTTCTGGCAATTGGCTTGATTGGTGTCAGTCTGATGGCATTCGTTATTCGAAGAGTCCAGCAGTCGCATGGCACCACCGGAATTTTGTCGAAGGATATTGAGTGAACATTAAAGATAAAATTCACTGTGAACAATCTTTAGTACGGCGGCTTATCACCTTTGCCAATTTCGCGTGCTGTCATGGAATTCCTTTCAACTTTATATGTATAATACCTGGATCCGGATTTATTTTCCTTCTTCCAAGTCTCCGTGAATTTCACGATATACTTCTCATCCGCAATCTTTTTCACACCTGTTTTCCGAACTACATGATAGCCGCTGATTTCACCTTCCCATTTGCCCACTTTATCCGGAAACCGTTCAATAAACGTTCCTTCACCGGATCTGGCATACTCCACAGCATCTTCTGCCGTGTATGGCGGAGGTGAGGGCGATGCCAGCTGCAATACTCCCCATAAAAGACCGTACACGGCAAATGGAATCAGCAGCAAGTAGAGCCTGTTTCTTTTACCCTTTTGTTTACGGGCAAACAGCCAGCGGTCAATGACAGCATAAAACAAAGCAGCCACTGCACCCAATATTGCAAATATAAACCCGCCGAACAGCAAACCATTCGCTAGTCCAAAGATTCCATGCAATAATATGTATAACCAATCACGCGGTCTGCTCCAGTTTTTTTGCCAGTATTCCAGAAAAACGGAAACGAGATTTCCATAGATTAAAACGATTGGTCCGACATACACCATGTAAAAAATACTCCACAGCATCAGCTTGTTACCCGTGTCATATTCAGGACGTCCGCCCAACACATAACTACATGCAAAAAACAATGAAACGAACATTACAACAAAAAAAGTGGTTATTAATTTTCGATAAAACATCTACATTGACTCTCCCAAAAATTTTTCATAGCTTACGATATCTTCGTTCCATTTGGTACATTCTCATCCGGTTTGAGCAGCACAACATCCCCGTCCTCCGGCACACCACCAATAATGAGCACTTCCGATTTATACCCAGCAACCCGCATCGGTGGAAAATTTACTGCTCCCACAACTTGTCGTCCAGTGAGTTGTTCAGGTTCATAGCGCTCCGTAATCTGAGCTGATGACTGTTTGATGCCAAGTTCCCCAAAATCCACTTCCAATTTGATTGCCGGCTTTCGTGCCTCTGGAAATGGTTCCGCCTTCACAATCGTTCCAATACGAAAATCCAGTTTCATAAAATCGTCAATTGTTGCCATGATCATTACCTCCCTGGTCAACTCCCGTACCCTGTTTGCCCGGGAGCTTATGATGAATTCGTTTTAGATTCGTGTTAATGTTATTCAACGTAATCAAAATGAATCCAAGCATCACAAACGTTACAATCTCACCGGTGATGATGGACAATACCGCCAAAATAATTGCATAAATGATATATGGCCCGTTGCTCATTATGAATTGCTTCCCCCCTTAACTTTACTGTATCATGAATTACCTTACAACAATCTTCTGTTTCCAAGCATTACATATGACAATTCGCGCTGCAAGGATTATAATAGATATATATTAATATTCCTATTAAGGGGAGTAGCTTTAACAGCAAAGTCGTCATTACAGAGTGGATCCGCTCTCGGCTTTGTTGGCAACCAGCCGTTGTTAGCAAGACCTTGCCAATTTAATTGGTCAGGTCTATTTTTATAACTGATAACACCAGCAAGTTTTAAGTACGCTTGTCAGTATAATCGATTGTTATGGAGTGATGATTTGTATGAATAATTTTATGATGACCAATGTACCCGCATTTATTGAAAAAGAAATGCAAAAAATAACCGAAACAATCAAACCCCAGTTAAAAAAGAGTTCCAGATATTCTTTAATTGCATTGCCACTGCTCGCAATCTCGATTACCAATCTATTCTTCTCCTTGATATCAGGCGGTTGGAATTTGGATAACATGGTCATTCTCGGCATTTACGCCTTAATGGCCGCAGTCGGCATCGCGCTCTTTAAGGAGTCCAGGCATGTTAAGAAGGAAATGTACAAAATCGGCATGGAGCACATGATTGAACGCATTAATCAAAGCGAGCATGTGAATGATTACTCGAAGGAACAATATATTAATAATATTAAAGCACAACCAAAGTTTGGCATCCAGACTTTCTTTAACTTCCTAACAGAAGAAAATAACCGCAAAGAACGGATGTCGGAATAAGTTAAAAAGAACCTTGGATAGAGGTTCTTTTTTTATGGTTAGATATTGCTTGATTACGAATGTACATTCGTGTGTTATTTAATTACAGAAAAGTGCAAAATTAATAAGGCGTGGTATATTGGTGTTAACAAAGACGATATTCTCGCACTTACTTATCCGGATTATTTTCATTTATCGATAATATATTGCAATTGTCTAAAACCCTAACAAGATTGCTCACTGCACCTCAAAACCTGGCACAACCCGACATAAGAGAAACTCAGTATTTGCTTCGTCTCTAGCGAATGCCGAGGTTTTTCTTTTAAAGTCAGTTCACCTTAATCATAGAATTCCATATGCGTTTTTTCTGTTTTGTAGTATTCGATGCGGTCTTTTAATGATCCGGTGTGAAATTCAAATTTATGTCCATCCGGATCAGTGAAATATATCGATTTTTTATCACGTTCGTCCCGCCCCCGCCCCGGTAATATATTCACACCAAGCCGATTCAGCTTTTTATACACATCATCAAATTCCTCTTCGTTAATGGAAAATGCGGTATGTGTATACGACTGATGGATTTCATTACGCGGAATATTCTTTTCAACATTTAATGCAAGCCATACGCCATCCAGATCAAAATAAGCGGTGTTGCTCCCTTTCACCAACAGCTTTGCATCAAACACATTTTTATAAAACTCAATGGATATTTCCAGATTGCTGACTGAAAAAAGCAGATGATTAATTTTCATATGAAACCTCTCCAATACTTTTTGCGTAATACGAATACCAGGACATTTCCTGAAATCCATGGTATGCTGCGATTAGTGGAATGAAAAGGAGAATCTTATGAAGAAACTTTTAAGTATTATGGTAATGGTGTCGATTATTGCTCTCAGTGGTTGTTCATTGTTGGAGGAAGCAAATAAATCAATCAATTATGCAACTGAGGCTACAGAATATATCAACGAATTGAGTACATTTGCTGAAAAAGCGTCGAATATCGAAGGCGAAAATTTAAAATCTGAGTTAGAATCTCTAGAAACAACCATCAAAGACTTTAAGGAAACAGAGCCGCCTTCTATTGCAAAAGATATTCACAAGGAACTGGAAAATAAAAGCCAGACATTGCTGGATGCGATAAATAATGTCCAAAAAAATGGTGAAGTTACCATTGAAAAGTTAAAGCAATCGAATGTCTATCAAACCATTGAAAATATTACTGAATTGAAACAACAAATTGAACAGTTAGGATCATAAATATGTATCCCTGCTCAGTTCAGAAAGATGCCATAAATCGTTTATGGCATCTTTTTTATATGTTGCCTGGTATTATAAAACCTGCCTCTAAAATTGTTCCTTTTTACGCTTACGTTTATTAATAAATTTTTTGATCATCGGATAAACAATCGGGCCGTATTTAATAGCCATTCGCAGTAGCTTTTTCATTTTATCTCCTCCATTGGTGTTGTTCCTGAATGTCAGGAATTCCCTGTTGCCAGCGTTTCTTTTTCAAGATGCTCCTCTTTAATATCTACAATATCTGTTCCTTCATATTTAAATGTAAAATTAAAGCACCCTGGCTCGTCCAGCATTTTGGGCAAAAAATGCTGGACATTCTGGACGACACCTGTATTCTCCTCATGCATCACCATGCATAATCTTTCCAATCCAGGATTCCTTCAACTGTCCCTATCGGTGTAGGATACTCATAGTTTTCCGGAAGATTAGCAATAAATACATACATGCCACCCAGATCCTTACCATTCGCTTCTTAGAAAACTTGGTTGTCAACAAGCCTTTAGGTGACAGCCTTAGTTGCACTTATGCAGTAAGAAAGGATTTTTATACTTTCTTAACTTCCCAGCAAACGTTACCTTTAAACTGCACTTCACTTGTCACAATATCCGGTTCTTCTTTTATCTCACGAAACATGCATGCGATCGGACTTTCTTTTTCTTCTTGTCTTCCTCTGCTTACGACTGTAATAAAATTGACAGCCGCACCATATCCCGGCATTGAATCCCATTTTCATAAATTGGTTCGTCATAGTTTTTGATAAAGTAATCACGGCGGATCTTCACCATTCGAAACCCGCATTGCTGATAAAGTTTGAGTTGATGGATGCTTGAGTTGCCTGTCCCAACGTCAATGAACCGGTAACCTTGCAGTTGTACGTTCGCGATCGCATGCTGTATCAGTTTTTTTCCGATGCCCTTGCCCTGATAACGTTCCAAAACGGCAACATTGACCAGTTCCATTTTCGTACGCATCGTGTGAACAAGAACATACACACCGATGATGAATTCGTCTTCTTTGACAACGTAACACTGCCCGTTGGATAAATATTCATTAATGTTTTCCTCTGATGGATCCGCTGTCAGAAGTAATTCCATTGGAGGTTCTTCGGTCGACTTTAAACGTTGAATTCTCATGTTGTACTCCTTTATTCCTTCCATTTACTACATTCCATCATACCAAAAAGAATACCTGATAGGGAATAAACTACATGTAATCCTGCATGCCAGCCTTAAACGCCAATTCGTCGTTATGTTCGACACCATGGAGAGCCTCAAGCAATGCAAAGGTTTTTTGATAAAATAAAGCACGGTGTTCAATGCCGGTTTCATTATCATCATAAGTGTCAACACACCGTTTAAAAAATTCATAGCCATAGCTTGCCAAAACACCCGCGAAATCATATGCGGGGTCCCCTATCCCGGATTCACCGAAGTCAATAACACCGACCAATTCGAGACTTTTATCGTCCCAGAGCAGATTGGATGCACCAAAATCACCGTGGATCAGGACCGGTTTAAAATGAAACGTATTGATCTTCGTGAAAAAATTCCCAAAAAATCCGGACACTTCCTTTTTTGCATCTGGCCGCATATATGGAAAAAGCTTGCGTTGAATTCTGTCAAAAAGATTGCTGTATTCCGCTTCCGGATCAGGTGCCGCTTCATCCAATCCATCAGTTGAAGCCGCGTGTAACCGCAGCAGGAAATTTACTAATGAAAAAGAGCGTATCTGTGTCTCAAGTTCTCCGGCTTCGGTAATATCAGGCCTATACAATGGAACGCCTTCAATTTTACGATATCCGGAGAAAACTTTTCCGACCTCTTTTATATTAAATGACTGATAAATCGGTTCCGGAATCGCACAATTTCGCATTATTTTTTTTGCATTTACCAAAATATCTGTTTCATGGATAAGTTTGTCAATGCCTTCTTTATATTTAGGGAAGCGAAAAATCAATGAATCGTTAATCTCAAGGACATCGTTGTTTTGTCCGGTATCAATCTGCTTCACTTTTTCGATTGCCAAATCAGGATAGACCTGCTTGATTCTGTTTATGTAAGTTGATCGCATGATGTTTTCTCCTTTATTTTCTAAACTGAGTTAATTTCTTCCATCCATACGCAATCTCGGTTAATTTCACACCGTTAATTTCCAGTTCATCCGTGCCAATTCTTTTTCCGCCGATCGATTCATAAAAATACGTTGCTGGATTGTCTTGCAGAACCCAGATCAACATAGAATGGAGTCCTTCCTTCAAAAGCGAATCCACAACAGCAGCAGTCAATTGTCTGCCGATGCCATCCCCCTGATATTCCTGTAAAATATAGATCGCATACAGTTCCCCGTTATAGCCATCAAATTTACCCTGACGTTCCCTGCCGCCATTTGCAAAGCCGACAATCGTATCGTCATCCGTTTCCGCCACAAATACATTTTGTTCGACACTTATCTTTTGCCAACGCTTCGTCCGTTCCTCATAAGACATCCCATCTAAAAATGAATCAGGAACAATTCCCCTGTATGTCGTCCGCCAACTGTCAACATGAACCTTGGCTATTTGAGCTGCATCATTAACAGTTGCAGTTCGTATTTTCATAACATCGCTTCCTTTCCTACTCTCCTTCCAAAAAATTCGACATCTACCCAAAGGATGTTAGTCCTTATCCACGTCATTATAACGATTATCACGTGATTTATTATACCGTGTTAAAATTGCTTTGCCGGTTTCAGAATTATCTATCCCATGCCTCACAGCGACTGTAATAACCAGATACAGAATAAACAAACCGATCACATACATGAGAATCGAAATAACCGCCTCCATGAAAACGCCTCCTTTTTAATTTAATGATACCTGTAATATGTTTATAATGCCAGGGGTTGTTGGTCGGGTGATGTAAATAAAAACAACATTTGAATGAACTAAATCATCCGCATATGCTCGTTTTTGAACCGTATATGCTCGGTTTCGGAGTGGATATACTCGTTTTTGGATCATATATGCTCGATTCTGTACTATTTATGCTCGATTTTTGATAGTAGTGTTGAATTACTGTAGATGATTAGCTTCGATAGGAATTTTTAAGAGAAGCTGCAGCCGCCTGCCGCCCCATGAAAAAAAGACAGCTGCAAACTGTCTTTTTCTTACATATCATGATCTGATTTTTGTTTTTGCCGTGAATGATTCCGCTGCTTTACTTTATGTGACCCGTCAAGCGGCTCGCCATATGGCTGTTTTGGACTTTTTGGCAAATCAGGACTTTCCTGCTGCTTTGGCCCTTTTCGATTTTTGCTCATAAATAACACCGCCTCCTTCCCTCTCGTAGTTTTTGGAGAGAAAAGGATTCTATGCATATAATTGGCGCCTTCGTCAGGATGCCATTTTATCGCGATGTTTCCCCATTCCATTCCGAAGTATTTTTACATATGGCAGGAACAAATTAATAAGCACCCCGGAAATGAGTGCATTAATCAAGGTGCCGATTCCAATTGCTCCACCAAAAACAAAGGCAACAATGACGAGTCCTCCACTGACTGCAGCCCTTGAGTACGTAACACTCCAACCGGTCAAATCCGAAATAACCAGCATGGTGCGGTCCATCGGGTTTGGGGCAAAATTCGACTGTAAATAGAAAGCCACACCAAGGCCAATTAAAAAGATACCGGCTGAAAGTGCAATCCACTGTCCAACCAGTGTACCTGGGGCAACCCATTCCCGTAAAACGAGCAGCCACGAGTCAATTCCAATTCCGGTTACAAAGGAAGTGACTAAAGCCAGGAATTCCGGTCTTCTTTTAGCGGCCAGCGCATTGCCGATAACCATTGTAAAGCCAACAACAATTTCCCAGCTTCCAACAGTTAATCCAAATGTCCGGTGCAATCCGACCAGAAGTGCATCAAACGGCGAGGCACCCAATGTCGATTGGATGGTGAGTGCAATTCCGAGCGTTAAAATCACAATGCCTATCAAATAAAAATGAATTCCATCCCGAATGAACCGCATGTCACCACTTCCTTTCCGATATTTTGCTCCCTATAGTGTATCAAACCCCGCAGCTAAACTAAACAAAATGATTTCAAAATGATTCCGACGTGCACCAGTGTCTGTTTTCGGTAATAAGCTGTAAGCAAGAGAGGAGAATTTTCATGAAAATTTCTCAGATACTATACTGGATTGCGTTTTTTCTAATACTTGCGGTTCCTGTACTGGTAGCACTGTATTTATACAGCTCATTCGAGCAATCAACCGGAAACGGAAATAGTGGGAACTCCCAAGGACCTCATACCGTCACCCATATTGAAGATGTCTGTATTTAAAAAGGAAGCCCGATCAGGAGGCTTCCTTTTACTGTTATTCTACTCATTTCGGGCCATCAATTAGCACTTCTGCTTTCAATTAGTTCACCTTTCTTATAAATTTAACATCAACGTATTAAATGGTTAACTACAGCTCCCGCTTTATTTTTCTGTCTATTTGCGAGAAAATGTTTATACATGCTCTTTTTGACAAAAAAATTCATCCGTGGTAAATTATATTCATTCGAAACGTTAAATATTTTTTTAATAAATTTAACAACAATCAAAGGAGGGTCCACATTGACTGTTAAACAGCAATTTATTAATGGGAAATGGGTGAATTCCTATTCCAATAACGTGCGTGATATTATCAATCCATTTAACCAGGAAATAATCGCACATGTAACAGAAAGTGATGATACAGATACGAAAGCTGCAATTTCCGCGGCAAAAGAGGCGTTTGACCACGGTGTCTGGCCAACCACACCAGCTACCGAACGCGGCTGGATTGTCGGTAAAATTGCTGCATTAATTGAACGTGACAAGGAAGAACTTGCTGAACTGGAGTCACTAGACACGGGTAAAACTATGGAAGAAAGCCGTGGTGATATGGAAGATATTGCCGGTGTATTTCGCTACTTTGCGGAAATTGCCGATAAAAACCGCGGAGAAGTGATCGACTCCCCTATCCCGAATTCCATAAGCAAGGTGGTACATGAACCTGTTGGTGTTTGCGGACAGATCACCCCATGGAACTATCCGTTGCTGCAGGCATCCTGGAAACTGGCACCTGCACTAGCGGCAGGAAACACACTGGTTATGAAACCGAGCGAAATTACACCACTGACGTCCATTAAAGTTTTTGAACTGATGGAAGAAGCGGGCTTACCTGCAGGTGTGGCAAACCTTGTACTTGGACCAGGAAACACAGTCGGTGCTGAACTCTCCGCCAATACCGATGTTGACCTGATCTCTTTTACCGGCGGAATTGACACCGGAAAAAAAATCATGCAGGCGGCAAGTGGCAATGTGAAAAAACTGGCACTTGAACTTGGCGGAAAAAACCCGAATATTATTTTTGCTGATGCCGACTTTGACACCGCGGTCGACCAAGCCATGAACGCGGTCTTTTTCCATGCCGGGCAAATCTGCTCAGCAGGCACCAGATTAATAGTTGACGAAAGGATCCATGATGATTTCGTAGCATCCCTGGTTGAACGGGTCAAAAAAATCAAACTCGGCAATGGTTTTGATGATACAACCCAAATGGGGCCGCTGATTTCCAAAGAACACCTGAATAAAGTTGTTGACTATGTGGAAAACGGTAAACGGGAAGGTGCTGAAGTTGCTGTTGGCGGCGAGTGCCCGGATGCCCCTGAATTGAAAGACGGATTTTTCTACCTGCCAACCGTCTTAACAAACTGCACAACTGATATGAGTGTTGTTCAAGATGAAGGCTTCGGCCCGGTTATTACGGTTGAAAAATTCTCTTCAGAGGAAGAAGCTGTGAAACTGGCAAATGATTCCATTTATGGATTGTCAGGAGGCATTTGGACACAGGATACAGCCAAAGCTGAACGCTGTGTAGCCAAAATGCGGATGGGTACTGTCTGGATTAACGATGTAAACCTGTATTTCCCGCATGCACCATGGGGCGGTTTCAAGCAGTCCGGTATCGGCCGTGAACTTGGCAAAACCGGTCTTGAAGAATATCAGGAAAGCAAACACGTTTTCCACAATCTGAAACCTGAGCCAATGAATTGGTTCGGTGCTGAATAAATCGAAAGACCATTATTAGATAAAGATGGAGCAACTTGGCTTTAGCCCAGGTTGCTTTTTTTGATGTAAGCATTTTTTTGGAAATGATCTCAATTGTGAACTCCCAGCGATTAAGTTGTGAACTTCTAGCAATTTATTATGAACTTCTAGCAGTTGACTCGGTATTTCTAACACTTTTATCGTGAAATCTAACAGAAGACGTTCTTCAATCAAAAAGTTTCACTCCTAGTAATCCTCATTCATCATTTGTGTCTCCTCGACGATTTCATCCAGATCCGCCGGTGTAATCAAGTAAATCGGATAATCGTCACCTGCTTTCTCGGCAGCTTCATGGAAAAATCGGTTACTGCCTGGAAATTCTTCATCAAACAACATCAGGCAGCCATCACTCTTGTCCACCAGCCACATGTTTTTTGCCTGAAATTGATAGGCTCCCTGATAATCGCCTTTGTACAATGGCTTGTAAAAATCCGCTCCGGCCAGCAGCTCCTGATACAACAACTGAACCTGTTCGGGCCACCTCGATTCCTGATTTTCAAATGGCGGGATGACAGCAAGTTTAATCGGATATCGCTCCTGCATGTCCAGAACGACCTCACCGGCCCATAATTCCACACCCATTTGTCCGGAGATGAGCACCCACTCCAGGCCTTTTTCAGCAAAATCTATTAGACGCTTCTCAATGGCCCCTTTGACAAAAGCAATCCGAGCGTCATCATGCTTAAAAATATTCAGTTCCATTGGTTTATATCCTGTTATAGTTAAAATTTTCATATGTTATCATTCCCTGCTTTTAATAAAGTACCGAACAGCAGTACTCTCAATCACTGTTAAAAATTGGTCCGTCCAGTACCGTTGTATGGTATTCCCCGGACTCACCCATCGGACAGACATCAAACCGGGCAATATCATCGGCAAAATCCTGGTTGACCGGTCGTCCCGTCCAGCTTTCCGGAAGCCGATCCGAATCCACCTTTATCACTTTCGCCTTAAACCCCGCTGCAATAACCTCACGCAGCAGCTGCAGCATGTTTTCCTCTTTTGTCCAAAGCGGATAAACAGCCTCCACTCCAGCTGCAGAGGCCACCTGCTCCCCCCACTCCCGGTGTCCTTCCAGATAAATGTCACCAAACGCAACACCGTCAATTCCATAGCGCATTTTCAAATTGTTCACAGCTGACACAAAATCCGCAGTATATGTATCAAAATCAGTCTCGATAAAATAAACCGGAATTTCTGCCCGCCTTGCCTGTTTCTTGATTCGCTCCCGCTTCTCATCATGGGCGACGGTACTGCCGCTTTTTTTCCAGATGGTTGTAAGCAGACAGGCAACTTCAACACGCTTTTCCTGTAATTTATATAAAGCAAAACAGCTGTCCTTTCCCCCGCTGAAGGAAAGTGCGACTTTTTCCACCATAACCTGATCTCCTCTCCTTTAGCCAAAATATCCTCACTTTAAATTACGTGAAACCAATGCTATCATTATAACGTATTACAGGTAGCAAACATAGAAAAGGGGGTGAATACAGTTGTTTTTTGAGCTATTATATGATGTTGTCGGAGAAATTTCACCAATCTATTTCTATTTGAGTATCATTTTCACCCTGGTCTGCAGTTACCGGATTATGAACATGAACATCCATCATCCCATAATTCGTAATCACGATTATGCGAAAGAATGTCACGCCATCTATATCAAGCTGTTGCCGATAAATGTGACGATTGGTCAAATTGTAGAAATCCACAACTGGATAACCCATACGACAAAACGCATTGATACACCAGATGATGATTCGGATCACCATTCCTTCTCGTTACAAAAGAAATTATTACGAGGAGGACAAATATGGGGAAAAAATCTGTATTCACGTTCAAGTATAAGTATGGCTTTATCGGATTAATTCTGATATTGCTGCTGACCGGGTGCGCGACAAACGAACCAATCGACCCGGAATCAGCCAACTTTTTTGAACACTATTTTATTCTGCCGTTTTCCATTATTATAAAATACGTGGCAGCACTGTTGAGTGATAACTTCGGCCTGTCCATTATCGTCATTACGCTGCTGATTCGGCTCGCCATTATGCCATTCATGCTGAAACAAATGAGAACAAGCAGAGACATGCAGAAAAAAATGAAAGCTTTAAAACCGGAATTGGATGCCATTAACGAAAAATACAAAGGCAAAACGGATATGGACTCCAAAATGGAAAAACAGCAAGAAATGCAAAAACTTTATCAAAAGCATCAACTGAACCCGCTTTCTTCAATGGGATGCCTGCCGATGCTCATTCAGTTTCCAATACTGATTGGCTTTTATTACGCCATCCGGAGAACACCCGAGATCGCCACACATAGTTTTCTGTGGTTCAATCTTGGGCATACCGATCTCATTCTGACTGGTTTAGCGGTATTAATCTATTTTGCTCAGTCGCGGGTTTCACTAATCGGAATGGATGAAAAACAGAAAAAGCAGATGGCATTATTCAGTTTTATCTCACCAATTATGATAGGTATTGTTTCACTGAATGCCCCTGCTGCGCTGCCGCTGTACTGGGCGGTCGGCGGATTGTTTCTTATTTTCCAGACGATTATTTCTAGAAAACTTATCACTCGCTAAACCTTTATCTTAGTCACACGATGCGTATAAGGACTTATCTGCCCAAAAACAATTCTTTCCCGGTCTGCAAGTTGACCGGGATTAATTTTGCCCGCCCAATTTTTAAATAATTCTTAAAATTACCTTGCGAAAATTGATGAATCATGATATCTTTCATATAAATAAAGTGTATACTTTTTTATAAAAATACAATAAAGCATTTCCTTCTCAACCTATATGAATTGGGGATTATCAATGGAAAAATTATATGCAAAAATTAAGCAGCGCCAGGCCACCTTTTCAAAAAGCTTTAAGAAAATAGCTGCCTATGTATACAATGACCCATCTGTTTTTGCCATGGATTCAGCCAAAGAAGCCGGCAAACGCATTGGGGTTAGTGAAACAACGATTATTCGCTTCGCCCATACACTTGGTTATCAGGGGTACAGTGCTTTGCAGCAAGAATACCAAAATCGGATATTCCGAAAAAAAAGCAGTCTTGACAACTACCGGAACCAAAAATTCTCGCCCACTAAGAGCCGGCAGACTATTAAAAATCATATGTTTCAAGATATACATGCCATCGAAAGGGTTATGGAACAGATTTCCGATAGTGAACTGGAGAAAGTCGTGGAGAAATTGCTCCATTCCAGCAATACGGTTATTACTGGGGCTCAAGCGTCGTATTCCCTTGCATACTGGTTTACCTTTACACTTGATATTGTTGCAGGCAATGCAAAGCAGTTTTTGCCGGGAATGGACAGTTTAAAACGAATCAGCGAACTGGATAAGGGCAGTGTTCTTGTCGCTTTTTCCTTTCACAGATACAGCAGTGAAACGACCAAACTTGTCAGAGCTGCCAGGACCCAGGGAGCGACCGTTATCAGCTTTACCGATAATGCATTTTCTCCAATCTCGGAACATTCGGATATAACGCTTGCAGTACATACTGATGAACTTTCAACACTGGATATAGTACCTGCTGTCTTCTCACTGATAAACAGTATTATGTCCGCTATATCCAGACGCAATCCTGAATCATTCCAGCAAAGTATTGAAGCTTTTAATTCCACAATTGCCAATGAATTTTTTGAATGATCATGCAAAGGAGGTCCAACGATGCAAGCCATCATCAACACATTAAAGCCAAAGTTATCTTCCATCTTTACCTATTTGCACGAACACCCTGAGGTAAGCTGGAACGAACATGCTACAACTGCATATATTAAAAAACTGCTCAGCGACTATGACTGCCGCATCATGGAACTTGACGGGATACCAGGTCTTATCGTTGAAATTGGTCACGGGCAGCCGGTGGTTGCAGTGCGCGCAGATATGGATGCATTGTGGCAGGAGGTGGACGGTAAATTTCAGGCAAATCATTCTTGCGGACATGATGCACACATGACCATTGCACTTGGCACGCTGTTGATACTTCCTGAGGTACTGCCACCCACCGGTACATTCCGATTCATTTTTCAACCCGCAGAGGAAAAAGGTACAGGTGCCTTAGCAGTCGTAGAGCAAGGTATTGTCGATGATGTCGACTTTTTATACGGCATGCATTTGCGACCTGCTGAAGAGCTCGCTGATGACCAGTTTGCACCGGCAATTCACCATGGTGCTGCGTGTTTTATTGAAGGGGTCATCCATGGCGAAGATGCCCATGGTGCCAGGCCGCACCTCAATACCAATGCCATTTTGGTTGGTTCGGAAATCGTGCAGTACCTCAATAATCTTCAACTTAATCCGAACATGTCCTATTCCGCCAAAATGACCGCTTTTCATGCTGGAGGTGAAAGCAGCAACATTATTCCCGGAAATGGAACCTTTAAGCTGGATTTACGTGCCCAGACAAATGACATCATGGACAAACTGATGATCAAGGTGGAGCATATTGTCAACATGCTGTCAGATTATCATGACATATCGATCGAATTAAAAATCGGGGCTAATATCGCTGCAGCTGTTGTCAACAATGAAGCGGCCGGAATGATGGAGCAGGCTATCATTGATCGGGCGGGACCTGAACGAATGAAGCCAGCAATCACGACGACTGGTGGTGATGATTTTCACTTTTACACAATTGAAAAACCACATATAAAAGCAACCATGCTGGCCATCGGATGTGATCTAAAACCAGGCCTGCACCATCCCCATATGACGTTTAACCGGGATGTTATTCCAAAAGCTGTTAAAATTCTTACGGATGTTCTGTTAAAAACTGTTGAAAGAGGTGCTGGAATTGACCAATGACATCACAATCCGCCCGCTAACTGGAATGGATGAACTGCTGGAAATGCAGAAAATCGAAGAAACGGTTTGGCAGATGTCACCCAATCCGGTCCACCAGACATTCACAGCGCTAAACAATGGCGGAATCATTCTGGGAGCTTTTGATGATAATAGCATGATTGGTTTTTTGTACAGTTTTGCAGGATTTGATGGACAAAATGCGTATCTTTGCTCCCATATGCTAGGAATTTTACCAGCTTATCGAAGCGGTGGACTGGGTATGCGAATGAAACGGATGCAGGCACAACTTGCTGGTAAAATGGGCTATTCAATAATTACCTGGACATTCGATCCGCTCGAAAGCCTGAATGCGTTTCTTAATCTGCATAAGCTGGGTGCTATCGGCGCAGCATACCACACTGATCATTATGGTGTTATGGATGACAATTTGAACAAAGACCTTCCAACCGACCGGATCCAAATTGAATGGACCATTGGTGGACGGAAATATATCCCGAAAGTAAAAGTTGCACCGGACAGACTCCTTACCGATGTGAGTGAACACAATGAACCCATCGGACGACCAACTATTTTTCAAGAAAATCATGACGAATGGTTTGTCGCCATTCCAACAAATTTTCAATCAATTAAACAGGAAAACATTGAACTTGCCCGGCAGTGGCGGCAAGTGACCCGGGAAGCATTCCAACTGCTTTTCAGTCAAAAATACATAGCAAGAGATCTTTTACGGGATCAAACAAAAGAAATTAGTTATTATTATTTTTCCAAATAAATTTGCCTGGAGGCTGCTAACATGACAATACCAATCACTCAAATTAAATTGCGAAGGCTGAAAATGCAGTTGAAACATCCATTTACAACAAGCTTTGGTACGATGCAGGACAAGGAATTTTTTATAACGGAAGTACTTGATGATGCTGAAAGTCACGGTTTTGGCGAGTCTGTTGCCTTTTCCAGTCCTTGGTACAGTGAGGAGACCGTTCAGACCAACTATCATGTTATGAAAGATTTTTTAATTCCCTTACTGCATAGAAACGTCATTCACCATCCTGATGATGTACTGGATGTTTTCCGCCCAATAAAGCGGAACAACATGGCCAAGTCCGCATTGGAAGGCGCTATTTGGGATCTATATGCGAAGCGGAAAAACATGCCGCTTGCCGAAGCACTTGGCGGAAAAAAAGAAGAAATCGATGTGGGCATCAGTATCGGCATTCAACCGACTGTTGATGACCTGCTGAGCACGGTTGACCGATACGTTCAGGAAGGATTCAAACGGATAAAAATCAAAATTAAGCCGGGTTGGGACTATGATGTACTTGCTGCAGTCAAGAAGAAATTTCCGGATGTTCCGGTAATGGCAGACGCCAATTCTGCCTATACATTGAAGGACATTAATCAATTACAGCGTCTTGATGAGCTTGAGCTGATGATGATTGAACAGCCGCTGGCACATGATGATATCGTCGATCATTCTAAGTTGCAGGCTGTTATGCGAACTCCTATCTGTCTTGATGAAAGTATTCATTCACTGGAAGATACCAAAAAGGCTGTTCAGCTGGAATCGTGCAGAATTATCAATATTAAAATTGGCCGTGTGGGCGGTTTATCCGAGGCAAAACGGATCCACGACTTTTGCAGAGATCACGGAATCCTCGTTTGGTGCGGCGGCATGCTGGAAGCTGGTGTCGGGCGCGCACATAATATTGCCCTCACCACCCTTTCACAATTTGCACTTCCAGGTGATACTGCCGGCTCATCACGCTACTGGGAGCAAGACATCATTGCTCCTGAAGTGACCGTGGAAAATGGAAGAATAACAGTTCCAAAGACGGCTGGAATCGGCTATGATATCAATGAGGACGCACTTAACCGATTTACGGTTGAAGAAGAAACCTTTAATATGTAACACCGGTCAAGACGGCTGATTTATTGTGAATGCTGGTTTGAGTGTTCGCACGTTTGGCATCGAGTTCGCACGTTTGCGACTGGACTTCGCACGTTTGACGCCGAGTTCGCACGTTTGGGGCTGGTTCCTCATTCAAGTCCATTAAAAAAACGCCCCCTTGCCACCTGGCGGAGGGCGTTTTTTTAATGCAATTCTTTTTATTTGCTGAACGCTTCTGTCAAAACAGTCACGATTTGTTTCTTACGGGATACAACACCTTTCAGCAATGCTCTGTTGTTGTCATCCAGTTTCTCATCGAAGGCTTTTTCAACAATTCCTTTTGACTCCCCTGCTGCGAACACTTCTGAATCATTGTTCAGAATGTCCGTTGCGACGAACAGGAAGAGATCAAGTCCTTTTTCCTCAATCGTTTTGTTGATTTCCGTTTCCAAATCTGCCTGAAGCTTGTAAATTTCACTGATATCCACCGCATTGACCTGGGCGATTTCCACTTTCGCATCACCCATGGAAAATTCTTTGGCATCCATTGTAATCATATCGTTGGCAGATTTATCGCTGATATCCGCTCCGGCTTTAAGCATTTCCAATCCATATGTTTCCATATTTACACCAGCAATGTCAGCAAGTTCGTAAGCTGCTTCGACGTCATGTTTCGTGCATGTTGGTGATTTTAATAGTAAAGAATCAGAGATAATAGCTGATAAAAGCAGTCCTGCAATATCTTTCGTTACTGCAACACCATATTCCTTATACATTTTGTTCAGGATAGTTGCTGTACAGCCGAATGGTTCAGCACGGAAATACAACGGTTCTTTCGTTTCGAAATTGGAAACACGATGATGGTCAATTACTTCCGAGATTTTCACTTCACTAATATTATCCACACTTTGCTGAAATTCATTGTGATCAACTAGAATAACATCCGTAACATCAGAACCAACTTTTTCAATCAATTGTGGTGCTTCCACACCGAAATAATTCAGTGCAAATTGAGTTTCATTATTTACTTCCCCAAGCCGTGCAGGTTCTGCATTTACATCGGCTTTCTTTTTTAAATCTGCATATGCTAATGCAGAGCAAATCGTATCTGTGTCGGGACTTTTATGCCCGAAAATTAACGTCTTGTCCATGTTTCATTACTCCCTTTTGTCTGTTCATTTCCATGTATAAGATTATCATAAATACATGGTTGCTGTGTACTAATTTGATGTTTTCAATGTTTCAGTCACACCCCAGATTTTATCATAGGCCTTGTAATTGTTCAAAGCGATATCAAGATCATGAAACATCCGGTGCAAATAACGAACCTTTTCTTTATCTTGTTCGGTTTTTACTGATTTTGCCAGATCACGTATTCGTTTCAGATCCGACTTTAAATCCCCCTGCTTCACCCCGGGAAAAAACTTGTCCAGTGAGGCAAGTATTTTTTCTGCTCGTTTCTGTTGCTGCTCCCAGTCCAGTGAAGCAATGTCACCATATCCGGTTGTATCGTTGTAAAAATCATGCGTTTTGGACACAAACGTCCCAACCTGTTGATGTGAATTACCGACAGTTTCACTTATCTCCTCCACCTTTTCCCGGGTTTCCTTGGAAATCGGCTCATCCGCCCCTGATGCCTGGCCGTCAAACAATGAACTGAACCCAAATACATTAAAGAAGAATAATGATGAAGCTGCGATGGTAAGTAAAAATACACTGATAACTGCCCAGCCGAACCAGCCCATTCCAAATTTATGAGTGCGTTTAGTCAAACAGACAACCCCTTATTATGATATTGTTAGTGATTATAGCAAACAACATATGTTTTGCGGCTTTTGAATGAATGCCTTACTATTGTTTTCGATGAATAGTATTTAATTCCTTTTTTAATTCACAAATTGTTATCATATTTTTATAGTTCGTTTCAGATACAGAAAGGATTTTTTGATGAAAAAAATAATTGTAATTGGCGCTGGTATATTAGGTGCTTCCACTGCATATCAATTGGCAAAGTCGGGCGCAGAAGTGATCGTTGTGGATCGGCGTGATCCAGGCCAGGCTACAGATGCTGCTGCAGGCATTGTTGCCCCGTGGCTTTCGAAAAGACGCAATAAAGCATGGTACAAGCTTGCAAAAGGCGGTGCGCGTATCTACCATGATTTGATTAAGGAGCTGGCTGCAGATGGAGAAACAAACACCGGTTATGCCAAAGTAGGAGCGCTAAACCTTCACACAGATGACGAAAAGCTGGCAGCCATGAGGAATCATGCTATAAAAAGGCGTGAGGATGCCCCGGAAATCGGTGAACTTACCATTCTGAATCACAAGGAGACAAAGAAAATGTTCCCCCTTATGTCTGATGAATATAGTGCCCTGTATGTAAGTGGTGCTGCCCGGGTAGACGGCCGAAAACTGCGGAATGCCTTGTTGCGTGGTGCTGAAAAACACGGTGCATCAATTATCCATGGCGATGCCTCCCTAACCTATGAAAATGCTGACATCACAGGAATTCATGTTAATCATGAATACATTTACGCAGATGAAGTGATCGCAGCAACCGGTGCCTGGACACCACAATTGCTGGAGCCCCTGGGCATACAGTTTGATATTCGTCCACAGCGTGCTCAAATTGTTCACCTGCAAATGCCCGGAACGACGCCGGAAAACTGGCCGGTTGTAAAACCACCATTTAATCAGTATATGCTTACATTTGCGGACCGGATAGTCGTCGGAGCGACGCAGGAGAATAACGTTGGCTTTGACAGGCGAATTACAGCTGGTGGTTTGGAATTCACCTTGAAAAACGCCTTTGAAATTGCACCGGAGCTGAAACATGCAACTGTTTTGGAAACGCGTGTCGGATTCCGCCCGATGACACCGGAGTCTGTACCAGTCATTGGCAGACTTCCCGGCTTCAATAGATTACTTCATGCAAATGGACTGGGGTCTTCCGGGCTTACCATGGGGCCGTATGTTGGCAAGCAGCTTGCTGACACAGCACTTGGAAATACCCTGGAAATCGACCTGTCTAACTATGATATGAGCCGGTTAGTTCAATGATTATGAACAAACTTTGTCCATTCCAATGCCTTTATTTACAGGAAGTAACGCGTTTGCTACTCTTAAAATAAGGAAAATAAGGGGGATGACGGATTTGGGAGGCAGAAAGTTTGTTTTATTGATTGTTGCTGTGACACTGATTTTAATAATCACAGTCTGGTTAACCCTGCAAAGTGTTATGGTTAACTACGATGTCGATCGGGATACATCACAGCCGGATCACACATCTGAATTACAATCGATTCGGCTTTAAACAAAGAATGCCCGGGACCATAATTCGGGTCCCCGGGCATTCACTATTTTGCGCCTGACTTATACAGATTACCTTTCACATTTTTGGAATTCAGTTTTTGGATATAATGATCTATTTTTAAAAAAGTATATTGAAAAATCGGGCTTTGGATAAAGGTGAAAATAAACGTGAATATAAAAACCGGACCACCAAGAACCAATCCCAGCACCAATACAGAGCTCTCCGTTATGATCCGCACCCTGCCTATCGGGGCATCAAATTTATCGGCCATCGACAGCATAAACCCATCACGCGGACCGGAACCAAGCCTTGCTGCATTATACATTCCGCCACCAATCCCCATAATTATAATACCTGAAAGCATGAAAAAAATATCTGTCAACACATGACTTGCTTTTGGAAGCAGATCCAGCCACATAAAGAGATCGACAAACATTCCAACCATAAATGCATTCAGAAACGTGCCAAGTTTGATATAACGTTTATCCAGAATCCAGGAGATAATAATCAACGTCAATCCGCAAATAATATTCCAGGTGCCAATGGTAAAGCCGAACTTTTCATGCAACCCCACATTCAGTACATCCCACGGGTGAATCCCCAAATGCTGTACATGGATTGCCACAGATATGCCAAAACTGAACGATATAAGTCCCACAACAAAAAAAGCCACTCGAATCGCCGCAACCAATCTCCTCACCCTGCTTTCATCACCTATTGTTATATAGTGCAGCAGTTTTGTTAAATGTGCAAGATTTCCGGTTTAGAATGTAGTGAATTAGTCAGCGTAAATGAGCAATTCGAGGAAGGTCCTTTATATCCTTGAATCCGGCCACCCCCCCCCGCCGTTGCAACGATATTATCACCAATATACGGCCCGCACAATACACGGGGCATAAATGGCATTTCAGGAATATCATAAGCATCTGCCGCAAATAATGATTAGCAGGAGGTGTGGTTAGTGGCGAACCCTTTTGAAAGTGCTGTAAAATTATTAAAAACAATGGTTGATGATGAACCAAAGCCACCATTACATGTCGGTGAAACCTATTATTGCTGGCTCTATGTCACAACTATGCACGAGGCAAAAATCTATATGGACATTGCACTTAACACCACAACTGATGATGATTTACGAAAAATAGTAAAGAAAAGTCTGGACCAGTGTGCATCACAAGCCAATCGGATGGAAAAGTTTTTATTAAAGGAAGGCGCTCCAATGCCACCAATGCCGGAAAAAAAAACTGATTCCAATCCCAGTGATGTTCCCCTTGGTGTCAAATTAACCGATGTGGAGATCGCCAATGGAATTTCGGTGAAAACAGCATATGCCGTAACATTATGTGCAAGCGCAGCTGCTCAGACTATCAGAACCGATTTGTCTATCATTTTTGCGGAATTTTTAGCAGAAAAATCATTGTTCGGTGCGGAAATGAAAGTGCTCATGCGAAAGCGCGGATGGATTAAAGTATCGCCGTATTATTATCCACCTGGAATGCCACAGAAATAGCAGAAGAGGTTAAATTATAATTTTAGGATGTTGGAAAATATTATCATTCATTGAGTTTTCTTATAAGGTCAACCATAACTTATCATTTCTGACGTAAAAAAACTGAGCATCGATCAGCTCAGTTTTTTCCTTTCTTTCTCCTGAACACAACATACTTAATCATAAAATAACTTGCCAAAAATGACAGGAACATAGCCAGACCTTTGGCGACATTATAGCGAAGCCAATTCGGAATACCGATAACCTCCATTAAGGCATTTGCTCCAATAAAGACCAGATTATTCACTCCCAGACTGACAATAGCCTGGATGATGAATAAAATCCGCTGCCTGTTACTGCCCTTCGCAGTATGCTGAAAGGTAAATCTGGCATTCCAGAAATAGCTGTTGATAATCGCCAATGTATACGCGACAGTATTATACAAAAGCAACATCGCTCTGTCATCTGTATAAAATAAAATAAGCAGCAGGTTCAGTGCCCCAATATCGATTAACGCATTGGCAACACCGATGACACTGAACTGCATGAATTGAAATGGACCGCTTTTCCGTTTATGCTTTGTCATGAGAAACCTCGATTACATTACCTTTCTTTTTTGCGTTTTTGCTATCTCTTTATAATACGCAAGTACCTGGCTCGATTGACTGTCCCAGCCCAAATTGGAAATCTCCTCATGTGCTGCCTTAGCGAGACGTTTCCGTAATGTTTCATCCTCAAACTTCAGAACAGTTTCCGTAAAATCGCCTGCTTTTCCTGAGTCATACAACAGGCCATTATGATTATCCTGAATCTGCTCACATGTTGGACCACTTTCAGCCGCAACGAGTGGCAAGCCTGATGCCATTGCCTCACTAATGACAAGTCCAAGCGTTTCAGTTGTTGACGGAAAAACAAATACGTCTGAGGATGCATATGCGGCGGCGAGCTCTTCGCCATGCAACAAACCGGTAAATACCGTGTTTGTGCCATTAAAATGACCTTCCAGGGTTTTGCGATGCGGACCGTCACCTACAATCGCCAGGACAAAATCATCTGAACGCTCCAGCACAGATCGGATTTTTTCAATTTCCTTTTCCGCTGCCAGTCTGCCAACATAAAGCAATAACCGTTTTTCAGGCTGATTATTCGTTAGCTTATCCCGCATTTCCTGATTATATTTATTCGGGTGAAACAATTCTGTATCCACGCCTCGCTTCCAAACATGGACGCGTTCGATACCACGTTCCTCAAGTTCTTCTTTAACCGTATTGGACGTACAAAGGTTCAATTCTGCCTTGTTGTGCAACTTTCGGAAATACCACCATATCAGCCATTTAAATGGAGAAAGCTTGTAGTAATCCAGATATTTTGCCACGTTGGTATGGTATGAAGCGATCATCGGATAGCCCAGTTTTTCGGCATAATAAACCCCTGATGCACCCAGAATCGCCGGATTGACAACATGAACAACATCCGGATCGTAATTCAGCAAAAGATCTTTAACATTCCGGTTGGGCAATGCAAACTTTTTGGACCGGTAAAAAGGCAGTGTCGATGCAGGCAACCCATCAATTTTCGCCCCTTCAAATTCATAAACGCCAAGATCCGGTGCGATAACCCGGACATCATGGCCTTCCCGGAGAAAATAGCGGATACAGGCCTTTAATCTGGTAACAACACCGTCCGTAGATGGCAGAAATGTTTCGGTTATAATTGCAATTTTCAATGATGACACGTCCTTATATTACTTCCAGGTTACTTGCGGCAGTACGTTTTCTTTAATCACACGATCTTTATGGCTGATGACGGTTTTGATAATGTCGCGAATGACTTCTTCCGTCAGCAGATTTGGTTCAAGCCCCAGATCCTGCAATTTTGTATTTTCGGCTTGAAAGAAATGCTCTTCCAGTTCGACTCTTGGATTTTCCAAGTGGGCAATCTCGGTATTAAGCCCTTCTTCTTTCGCTGCATTTACAACCATTTTTGCCAAATCCATTACGGAAAATTCTTCGGTAAATTGATTAAACACTTGGAATTCACCATTTTCCGGCGGGTTCTCAGCTGCAATTTCAATACAGCGAACCGTATCTTTAATATTCAAAAACCCGCGGGTCTGACCACCTTTACCATAAACTGTCAAATCATGGCCGATAGTTGATTGGATGATAAAACGATTCAGTGCCGTTCCAAATACCCCGTCATAATCAAGACGGTTGGCCAATACTGGATCCATCTTCGTCTCGTCCGTATCCAGACCGTACACAACACCCTGATTTAAATCAGTCGCTTTAATGCCCCAGATTTTGCAGGCAAACGTAATATTATGGCTGTCATGAACTTTCGACAGATGGTAAAAAGAACCAGGCTGTTTCGGGAATGGCAAAACATCCTTCCGTCCTTTATGCTCAATCTCAATATACCCTTCCTCAATCGGAATATTCGGAGTACCGTACTCGCCCATCGTTCCCAGCTTGATCAGATGACATTCCGGAACAATTTCCTTGATACCGTATAACACGTTCAGCGTACCGGTCACATTGTTATTTTGAGTGAATACAGCATGCTCACGATCGATCATCGAGTACGGGGCTGAGCGCTGTTCCGCAAAGTGGGCGAATGCTTCAGGCTGTTCTTTTTTTAAAACTTCCCGTAAAAAATCATAATGGTTCAAATCACCATCGTAAATCCGAATTTCTTTTCCTGTCAGTTCTTTCCACTTCGCAACCCGTTCTTCAAGCGATGCGATAGGAGTCAATGAATTCGAATGGAGTTCATTGTCCCATTTTCTTCTTGCCATGTTATCAATAATGGCTATGTCATGCCCCTGTTTTGATAAATAGAGTGCGGTTGGCCAGCCACAGAAGCCATCTCCCCCAGCTACAATTATTTTCACGTCACTTACCTCCAGTTTTCTTTACGTCAGCTGCATAAAACACAGCGATTTCATAAGTTATCAATCTAAAATTATCATTATATGTACCATTTTACAAATGATGTACTATAATCGGTGTATGTTTACAGCCGTTCGAAAATTAAAGTACGATTGTGAACTTCTAAATATACTTTTTGAGTTTCATCATTTTTTGTTAACACCAAACTCATCTGCCAAAACCGAATACATCCGCAAGTCCCAATGTCTGCCTTTTGCAAACATGGCTTTTCGCATTGTCCCTTCGTGTGTCATGCCAACTTTCTGCATCACTTTCTCCGAACCAGTGTTTTCCACGAAGCAACGTGCCTGGACACGAATCAGTCCCAATTGGCAAAATCCGTATTCCAGCACTTTTTCAGCAGCCTCTGGCATGAAACCCTGTCCCCAATAATGCCGGGATAGTACATAGCCGATTTCACCAGTTTGATGCTTTGGTTTCCAGGAAACATAATTGATTGTCCCTATCAGCTTTTGACTCGTTTTTAAAACAATCCCCCAAAATACTGGAAGCACTCCACGACTATATTCCTCCAGCACTGTTTCAACAAACCTTTTTGTATCCTCCATCGATTGATGTGTTGGCCAGGATACATATGCGGATACTTCATCACTGGAGCCATACTCATACATATCTTCCAGGTCATCCATGCTGATTTTGCGAAGTATCAGACGCTCCGTCTCCAACACCGGAAACTTTCCATCCCCTTTTTCTTCCATAATAGTCCCCCACCGTTAATTCATTTTCCTCTGCCATTATATCAAAGTCAGAGCTATTCGTGTTGCGCAACCATAATGGATTAATTTTAAATTACTGGGGTGTTCTCATTTTTGATAATTCAACCAAGAAAACTGCACCACAGTTATGGATCTTTATTCTGTCTAAACTGGACAATTTTCATCAAAATTGATAAACTAACATAGTTATTCACGCTAACTGTTAGGGACGCTAATTATATAAGGAGGTTTTTTCCATAAAATCCACGCAAAAATTTTTTCATCAGCTTATCTTATTATATCGCCCATTTGAAAATCGTCTGAATGAGCAATTGAGCAAACACAACCTGCACCGGGCACAATGGACCGTTTTATATTACTTGTATAATTATGGTGCTTCAACGAATGTGGATATATCACACTATCAGGGAGTTGAAAAGCCTACTACAACCAGAACCATCAACCGGCTGGAAGAATTGGAATATGTCGAGCTGGTCAAAGGTAAGGACAAGCGTGAAAAACGTGTACAGCTTACAGAGATTGGGATAACCGTTTATGAATCCGTTCGTATTACGATTGATCAGTTTGAACAAGAGATGTTAACCGGCATAACAGAAGAACAACAGCAGGAGACCATTCAAATAATGGAAGAAATACGAAACAACATGAAGAAATAGGGAGAGAGCATCTTGAATCAATCAAAAGCAAAACTATGGACCAAAGATTTTATCATAGTGTCATCAGCAAACTTTTTCTTATACTTAGTCTTTTATTTATTATTGGTGACAATGGCCGTTTATGCAGTCGAACAATTTCATGTTTCTGAAAGCAAGGGTGGACTTGTAACAGGTATTTTTATTATCGGAACATTGATCGGGCGCCTGTTTATCGGCCGAATGATCACTACAATCGGCAACAAACGAATGCTCTATCTGGGCCTGATCTTATTCGTACTCATTTCAGTCTTGTATTTTATTAAAATTGGAATTACCTTTCTGCTGATCACCCGTTTTCTGCATGGAATTGCACTTGGAATAGCAAGTACGGCCACCGGAACAATTGTGGCAGAGGTTATTCCGGAAGTACGCAAAGGAGAGGGAATCAGTTATTACAGCATGAGTATTACACTGGCTACGGCAATTGGGCCTTTCATCGGACTGTTTATGAGCCAGCATACAAGTTTTTCAGCGATTTTTGGCTTCTGTTTGGCATTGGGAATCATTAGTTTCATCATTTCCCTCTTTGTAAAGGTACCGGAAGTAGAAAAACCTGCAAAAGCTGCCAAAAAAGTGAAATTTAAACTTTCGGACTTTGTCGAACCAAATGCATTGCCAATCGCCGTCGTCATTCTTATCCTGTCACTTGGTTATTCAAGTGTCCTTTCGTTTATTAATTTTTATGCGATTGAAATTAATCTGGTTGAAATGGCCAGCCTGTTTTTCGTTGTTTATGCTGTGGCAATCCTGGTATCGCGCCCATTTACCGGCCGATTAATGGACATCAAGGGCGCAAATGCCGTCATGTACCCGGCGTTTATTCTGTTTACAACAGGGTTAATTTTGCTAAGTACAGCGGAATCCAGCATTCCGTTATTACTGGCAGGTGTTCTGATAGGTTTCGGATTCGGGAACATGCAATCAACGACACAGGCTATTGCAGTCAAGGTAACACCACCTTACCGAATTGGATTGGCAACATCCACCTACTATATCGCACTTGATGCCGGTCTTGGGTTTGGACCGTATGTGCTCGGCTTCATTATTCCGATAACCGGTTACAGTGCCCTGTATACAATAATGGGCGTAATGGTACTGGCAACCATTATACTGTACTACTTTATGCATGGAAAAAAAGAGAGTACGGCATTGTCGGGGGTAAGCCCATCCGAAGCATAGTAAACAATACTGCTTGGGGAGTAATGCCCCAAGTGAAAGTGCTTGAAAAATAAAATCGCACATATGTGATGGGAAAGCGCACATATCTGGGCCAGAATCGCACATATATCGATGCATAAAATGGAATCGAAACAGCATAAATACGGATATCGCAACTATTTACAGCGGATTTGCGATATATTTTTCTGATTGCCAAAAGAGGAGCACCTGACTGGCTGGTTCTCCTCTTCATCCTAATTCTAGTGACTCGATTCCTTTTTCAAATTCCTCATGATATTAAACCTGAACAGCAATCTGTAATTTTTCAAGTTCCTTCCCTAAGTATTTTGCAACTTCAAGCATGCCCTACTGTCCGTTAATTACTTCCGCTTCACTGTTATAATTGGTGTTCGTATTAATATCATAGATAAAAATAGTTCCCTCTTTATCCTCGATAAATTCAATTCCGGCAATTTTAATTTTATTAGCTGCCAGCACACGTTCATATTTTTCAATAATCGGATGATCAAAGCCTTCCCGGACCTGAAATTTGGCCAGCTTGGTACTTTCGCCGCCTGATGGGTAAGATAAATCATCAAGACTGCATGCATCGGCAGGGCATAATTCAAAACCATCCGACGTGTCAACACGAACGGCATATAAAAATTTGCCGCCGATAAACTCACACAGGTGATTCAATATATCCCTGAAGCAGTGTTATACCGTCAACCGATTCTTCAAAACTGTCTCCCTTAATGTAGCTATTTAGTGCATCCATTGAGTTAAAAAGCTGAACGCCCAACCCTTTACCAGCACGATTATGTTTGGTAATAAATTTTTTTCCGTTAAATTTTTCCGCTGCCTGAAGCATTTCGTCTTTGCCAACCGCTGCAACCGTCCTGGGTGTCCTGATACCGTACTTTTCAAGCTCCAGATACTGCAACACTTTGCTCACATCTAACAGCCAATTGTCCAATTTTCTGTCAAAGGTCCCAGTGATCTTCTCTTCTTTGTTTTGCCTCTTTCTTTTTAATTCGATTCGCCTCTGCACTTCCAACCTCTTTGGAGAACGCAGAATCCCTTTTACTGGAATCAAATCCATCCTTGTTCTTTTGGTCAGCATCATTCTTCTTCGTACGCTTTGCCATCATATGCCCTCCTTTTTACGCTTAGTATGAAAAAATACAGAGGAAATATGCGGAATTGAACCATTTCATCTAGCGTATTTCTTGTGAACACTGGCATTTTGCTTGTAAACTTTGTGATTGACTAATTTCTCGCTCGATTCAGGTGCGGTGTCGCTCGATATTGACTGCCACTCGCTCGATTTAGATGGCGTCTCGCTCGATTTTGATAGATTCCCCATTCTTTCTTTTCACCCGCTTCAAAATAAAAATATCCCAGGTGGATCAATCCCCTGGGACATTTAACCATTCTTCTGATTTATTTAACTGGCTTAAGTTCGCTTTCAACAACCCATTTATGATTAACAACATAGTTTTTTGTTAGTCATCACAATCCTCCTCAAATTTATTTATTGTTTGTCATACGTAAACATCCGGGCATTGATCGCCACTATCACCGTACTCAGGCTCATTAATACAGCCCCTACTGCCGGGCTGAGTACGATTCCCAATGGGGCTAAGACTCCTGCAGCAAGTGGTATTGCAAAAATGTTATACCCGGTTGCCCACCATAGATTCTGAATCATTTTCCGGTAGGTTTGTTTGGATAACCCGATTAAGGAAACAACGTCTTTTGGGTTACTTTTCACAAGAACAACGTCAGCAGTTTCCATGGCTACATCTGTACCGGCACCAATAGCAATTCCTAAATCGGCGGTTGCTAAAGCAGGGGCATCATTTACCCCATCACCAGTCATGGCAACTTGCCATCCTTTTGTTGACTTAATTTCCTTCACCTGGTCGGCTTTTTTATCTGGTAAAACTTCCGCATATACTTCGTCAATATCCAATTGGTTGGCGACCCAGTGCGCAACTTTTTTATTATCACCTGTTAACATGACCGAATGAATACCCTTATCTTTCAGGGAAGCAATCGCTTCTTGGGCTGTCTCCCGGACCATATCAGCCAAGGCAATCATGCCAACTAATTCATCCTCAACCAATACAAATACAACCGTTTTTCCTGTTTCCGACAAAATTGCCAGTCAACACCGATGAAAACCTGTATCATTGGTGACAAAATTAGAATCGGAATCGTAACGACTACGGAAATATAAAACCGTTTTTTGAATTCGTTCACCATATCCCCATGGTCGTGGTGATCGTGATCGCCGTGATCATGCCCTTCATGATTACTGTGTTCCTGATGGTTTTGAGGATCATGGTGGTCATGATTTTTGGTGTTGTGCTCTGCATGACCATCATGGCTGTGATGACCATGTTTATGCTGATGATTATGTTGATGGAATTTGTGTTTTTCATCGTTATTTGCCATACGATCACTCCTTTACATTTAACATTCCTTAAAATTTTTAGGTGATACTTTAATCCAATATGAGTCTTACCGCTAAACAAATTAATAACATTATACAATACCCCTGTATGGTATTATATACAAACAAAAAAACAATTGCAAACTTGTAACATTTAAAAGCTGGTCCCCTATAAGGAACCAGCCCATATGTGAAGTTATGCTACAACATCATAACCTTGCTCTTCCACTGCTTCACGCATAGCTGCCATCGTGACTTGCGCATCATCGTACGTAACATCTACTTTTCCACTGGCCAGATCAACTTCAGCACCGCTGACTCCATCTAATCCTTTCAGTGCACCTTCAACAGATGATTTACAATGGCCACATGACATACCTTGTACATCTAATGTCACCTTTTTCATCCTGATTTCACCCCCCTTCAAAAGTCCGGTAAAAAAGCCATGCACTGACGGAACAAATTTGTCATTGTGAAAATCAGAATTTCGCAAGCTTTTTATCACCGGACTCCAAAACACCGTTATTATATTTTAACCCGCTTCAATCGCAGGGAATTGGAAACGACACTGACTGAACTTAATGCCATTGCCGCACCAGCAATCCACGGTGCAAGTAATCCGATTGCTGCAACCGGGATTCCCGCTGTATTGTAGCCAAATGCCCAGAACAGGTTTTGCCGGATATTTCGAATTGTTGCATGGCTGATTCGAATCGCTTTCGGTATGAGCAAAAGTTCCCCGCCAAGAATCGTAACATCAGCTGCTTCGATGGCAACTTCTGTACCAGTTCCAATGGCAATTCCAATATCCGCAGTGACTAATGCAGGTGCATCGTTCACACCATCACCGACCATCGCGACCTTTTTATCCAGTGCTTGAATTTCTTTCACTTTATTCGCTTTTTCTTCAGGTAATACTTCCGCAATCACCTGATCAATACCCGCTTGTTTTGCGATGGCTTGTGCCGTCCGTTCGTTGTCACCTGTCAGCATGATCACTTCGAGGCCCTGCTCCTGCAGTTCTTTAATTGCTTGTGGTGCGGTTTCTTTCATCGTATCCGCAACGGCAATAATTCCGCGATACTGTCCTTCAATAGCAATTAACATCGCCGTTTTCCCTTCCACTTCATAATCAATCAATTCTTGTTCCGCACCACCGACATCGACCTGATGATCTTGCATTAATTTTCGGTTTCCAACAAGAACGTGTTTTCCGGAAATCTTCGTTTCAATGCCATGGCCAGGTATAGCATCAAATTCATCTACTTCCACAAAATCAATATCCTTCTCTGTTGCATAAGCAACAATGGCCTCTGCAAGTGGATGTTCCGACCCTTTTTCTGCACTGGCCAATAATTGAATTGCTTCTTCATCACCAGTAAAATTCGTTACTTCCGGTTTTCCCTTTGTAATCGTTCCTGTTTTGTCAAGAATAATTGCTTCCAACTGATGCGTTTTCTCCAGGTGTTCTCCGCCTTTAAACAAGATTCCGCTTTCGGCAGCTTTTCCTGTACCTACCATAATCGAAGTCGGCGTCGCGAGCCCCAAGGCACATGGACAGGCAATAACAAGTACAGCGATTGCCGCAACCAAGGCGGATTCAAACTGACCAGGCTGGACGAAAGCTATCCATATGATAAATGTAAGAAAGGCAATTCCTACAACAATTGGTACAAAATAGCCGGAAATAACATCAGCTAACCGTTGAATTGGAGCTTTCGATCCTTGCGCTTCTTCCACCACTTTAATAATCGATGCCAAGGCAGTATCTTTCCCCACCTTTGTTGCTTCCATTTCAATCGATCCATTTTTGTTTATCGTCGAACCGATAACGGCTGCATTTACATCCTTTTCGATCGGAATGGATTCACCAGTGATCATCGACTCATCAACAGATGTTTTTCCTTTTGCAACTATACCGTCAACGGGCATTTTTTCTCCCGGCTTTACAACTAATCGATCACCAACAACAACTTCCCGGGCAGGAATCATGATTTCCTCGCCATTTCTTATAACGCGGGCTTCTTTTGCCTGCAAATTCAGCAAAGAGGAAAGTGCATTTGTTGTCTGGGTTTTTGCTTTGGCTTCCAAATACTTGCCAAATAAAATCAAGGTTATTAACACAGCACTCGTTTCAAAATATAAATGCGGCATGTATTCCGGATTGCCGATAGTCTTAAGTGCTTCGTATAAACTGTAAAAATAAGCAGCACTCGTACCCAATGCAACAAGCACATCCATATTCGCTCCGCCATTACGAAGGTTCTTATATGCACCAACATAAAATTGCCATCCAATGATAAATTGAACGGGTGTTGCTAAAGCAAATTGAAACCATGGATTCATGAAGATTGCCGGCAGGTTCATGCCAAATAAATGAACAAGCATCGTTACTAACAACGGTGCAGACAGTACAGCGGAAATAATCAGCTTTGTCTTCTTTTGCTGCAGTTCTCTCTCTTTATGGGACTGTTTTTCCTCTGCTTCTGCCTTTGGTTTGGCATCATAGCCAATATTTCGGATCTTTTCAATCAAAGCATTTGGATCGACTAATCCCGTGTTATACTCAACAGTTGCACTTTCCGTTGTTAAATTAACGGTTGCATTCTTAACACCCGCTTGTTTATTTAAAACTTTTTCGATCCGATTGGAACAGGCTGCGCACGTCATCCCCATCACATCCAGTTCAGCCTTTTCTGTCAAAACACCATAACCAGTATTTTCTATCTTCTCGGTAATATCATCAATCGAAGCTTTATTCGAATCGTAATCGACGGTGGCCTTTTCCGTTGTTAAATTGACTTGGGCTTCCACTCCATCCATTTTGTTTAAAACTTTTTCTACACGATTGGAGCAAGCAGCACAGGTCATTCCTGTTATACCAAGCGTTTCATGATTTGTTTCGCTCATCATCGTTCCCCCCCTACTTGGAAAACTGCTTCATCACACTCATTAATTCCTCAATGGTTTCCTGACCTTCCCCTTGTTTAATCGCATCACTGACACAATGGTTGATATGCCGTTCCGTGACATTGAAACCAACATTTTTCAATGCGGATTGAATGGCGCTGATTTGCACTAAAATATCCATACAATATCGATCCTCTTCCACCATCTTCTGGATACCGCGCACTTGACCCTCTATACGTTTTAAACGGTTAATCGTCTTTTCCTTTTCATCCCGTGTTCTTGGTTTACTTGGTTGATCATGTAAGAATTTATCCAAATCAATCACTTCCTTTTTGTTTATATCTATACTATACCCCCACATGGTATATATGTCAATATAAAAACTCTCAGCTTTGCGACAGATCCTGAAAATCGCTTTCACATTTTATTTCCTTCACTTTTAGAAGAAAAAGGACTTTTAAAAAATCAGCTCAAACCAGCGCAGAAAATTCATTGTCGTTCTATGAAACGGAGGGACCACTAAAAAATGTTTCCGTATAATAAGGTTGTGACTCATTATTAAATGCCACTCCAACCCCTAAGTATTCATAATCTTCCCGGAGAATATTTTTTCTGTGCCCTAAGGAATTCATCAACCCTTGATGGGCAAAAATGCTGCTGAACTGACCGTATGCCAGGTTTTCACCGGCAGAATAAAAACGAATATTGTCTTCCCTCATACGATCAAATGGCGATTCGCCTTGTAAATTTACATGGGAAAAATATTGATTCTCTGCCATGTCTGAACTATGCCCCCGTGCCGTATTTCTCGCATCATTATCCCATGTTAAGATGGGGAGGTCATATTTTGCCCTTGACGCGTTGGTTAAATCAAATAACTGATATTCCAAGCCTTCTTTCAGTTCCTCATTTGGTTTAGTATAAAATGCATTTTTGTTTTGTTCGAGTTTTTCACCGATAATCTGAATCGCTGCAACTGTATTGTTTTCATGTTTATCATAAAAAACTGTGATATAGCTGTTGTCAAGCCGGAACACATCATATTCCCCATTACTGTTAATCCTATAGTTAGTCAAACCTTTTCTGATGCTTGACTCCGGTGTACCGAGTTTCTCCCGGACCAATTGTTTATCGCTCCCCTGTTTTATTCCTGTTGATGAGGCGATCAAATCCTGATTCGTATAAAGGCCGCGAACACTATTTTCTTCACCATAAGCAACCATGATAAAATTTTCATAGTTATCATGATAGGCTGCCCAGTTAACACCATATTCATTTTCTGAAATTCGCTGCGGTTCCCCAGCTTCCTGCTCGACCTCTGCTTTGGAATCGCCTAATTCAATATTATGAATTGAAAATGTTTGATCTTCAGGAACTGATAATTCCGGTGTTTTCACGTTTGTATCATTTGATTCTGACGAGAAATTATCAATGTTCGCAAACAGGGCGTTCAATTGCTGATTCAACGTACCAATTACCGAATTGATATCCGGATTATCTTTTATTGAATCAACTGCGGACTGAATGGAATCCCCTACAGATGAAGGAACAAATTGTTGAACCGGTTCTTCCCATAACGGCTTTGAAACATAACCAATAATCACAATCATTAACAATAAAATAAACCGTTTCACAATTACATTCCTCCGCATTTTAATCATTCTATAATAATTACCCTATAACCAGTATATCCCCTGGCGTATTCTCTAAGTCAAGCGTTAAATTTTACTAGTTAAATGTAAAAAATAATGCACCGAATCACTAATCCGATGCACGTTTATTGAATATTATTTACCGATGTTCACCGATTGACAAACTATGTTATTCTGGCGTTCCCGGGTATTGACCAAATTACACTATGTTCGCCATTAAAACGGATTCGTTGCCCAAATAGCTGAAGTCTTAATGAACGATCGCTGCTCCAGTTTAAGAAGGCTAGTCATATATTCAGCCAGGTCTTCTGCCTGCGTAAATTTATCAGGGTTGCGCTGTCCGTCTCCCCGCGTCAAATCCGTTTCGACAAGACTCGGCGTGAGCACACTGACACGGATATTGTTGCGCCGTACCTCCTGCATTAACGATTCACTGAGACCGATAACCGCAAATTTTGATGCACTGTAAGCACTGGATCCTTCTGTACCCTTCAGCCCGGACATGGAAGAAACATTAATAATGTCGCCGCGGTTCTGCTTGATCATACCCGGCAATACGGCTTTTGTGACATGAACCAATCCCATCACGTTTGTATCAAGCACCTTCTTCCAATCATCCGTTGCGAGTTCCAGAAAAGATCCATGCGCCCCGACTCCCGCATTGTTAATAAGAATATCGATCGAGCCAAGCGAATTTTCGATTTCGCCTACTGCTTTTTGAACTGCTGCTTCGTCGGTCACATCAGCAGCAGCCGTTGTGAAGGTAGCACCTGCTTCGGTTAATTCCGTTCTTATTGTGTCAAAGCTTTCCTCAGAACTTGCTATCAGGCCAAGTTCGACACCTTCATTCGCTAGTTCCAGTGCTGTGGCTCGTCCAATTCCACGGCTCCCTCCAGTGATTAATGCTTTTTTGACCTGTAATGATTGCATAGTTGAGCACCCTTTCTATTCAATGTTGTTTGGCAGTCACTTTCCTTATGAAAGATACAGCAATAAGACAATTCGCCTTATGGGCAAATTGTCTTTTGTTTAGATGCTATCCGTTAAACCAATTTTATTGCTTCATTGACAGGTGTGTTGCCGCCCACAACCTGAAATTCCTTTCCGACCGTTGTTTCATCCTGTAAGCTTGCCAAAATAACACGTGCTATGTCCTCTCTAGGGACCTCACCTCGAGTCACTTTTCCCGCCAACTCTACTTGATTCGTTCCTGTATCATTTGTCAACAGGCCAGGATGAACAATTGTATAATCCAAATCGGTCTTTCGCAGCCAATCGTCTGCATAGTGTTTTGCAATGACGTATGGAGCAAAGGATTCATTTGCCTCCTGAATGGCTTCACGGGTTGTGTCAAACGAACTGATCATAACAAAGCGCTTTACATTAGCAGCCTTGGCCGCTTCAATGGTTTTGACAGCGCCATCCAAATCAACCATAATCGTTTTATCTTTTCCTGTATGGCCACCGGAACCCGCTGTGAATACAACTGCATCGACACCGTCCGCAGCTTGTTCAATTGGCTCAATCTCTCCTTCTAAATCCACAACTGCCGTTTCCGCACCCAGATTTTCAAAGTATGCTGCCTGCTCCTGCTTGCGAATCATTACTTTAGCTTCAAAACCATCGCTTTGCTGTATCAATGAAACAAGATGCTTTCCAATTTGACCGTTTGCACCTACAACTAGAATTTTCAATTTATCCATCCTTTCAAAAAAAGATTTCACACTTATATGATATATTAATGACAAAGACATTGTCTAAATTCCCGTTTCACAAATCAAAATGAGCAAGCGGATTTTAATCCCCTCCATTATTCTTCTGAAGCAAGAACTCTATTTTGTGATCCGCTGACTTCAGGACCTGTTTTACTTCTTTTATTTTTTCTTCCTGCTGAAGGATTTGCTCATATTTAACTTGAAACAAATCCTTTATTTTTAACAGATTTTGGATTTCTTCTACTGTCAGCTCCCTCTCATGGTCGGCATCTTTTGACCAATCGAAAAGAATTTTTATTTCTTTTAATGAAAATCCGGTGCCTTTCAGCTTGATTATTGTATCTACGTTTGATATGTCCTGATTCGTATAATCACGTTGATTGTTATGTAATGCCGGATGAAGAAGGCCGATCTTTTCATAATATCGAATTGTATCCTTACTAATACCCGTTAGTTGTGCGAATTCACTTATTCTCATCGTTTCACCTGCTAATTTATATATTTAAAGACTAAGAAAATCAGACCGATATGAAAAGCTAAACGAATTGCATGATGACGATAATGAAGTACCCCGTTTCTCTTTAACCCTTCTGTCACTGCCAGAATGTGCAATATTATAAAAACAGTGACCAACAAAAAAAGCATTGTATTTACATCTGGAATCCATAAAACTGCCAACAGACTGACTGCTGTAATTACAAATAACAACGAACGAACCTTATAATCCTTTTCTTTCCACTGTATAACACCCGCAAGACCTGTTAATCCAGCATACAATCCAATCAACACATAGGTGACAATTGCCAATCCCATCACTTCCCATCTTTTAATTATTGTTAGTGTAAAAGATGGAGTTCACTCCATGTCAATCATTTTTACGAAACGGACTGTTGATGGATAAAATGTCAAATAGCTGCTTATTCAACTCTTGGATGGAGGTTTTGTAACTTTGACGATGCCATTCTATTAAAATTCCCAGGATGGCATTGGTCTGATAGCTGATAAGATAATCTGAATTCATGCCAGGTTCTGCCCTCTGCAAGGCTTCATCGACAGATTCCCTCATAAACGAACGGATTGTATCGAACAGCAAGTAATAATACATCATCGGTACCCGTTCATCAAAAACAATTTGATAAAAATCCTGATACTCCTTAACATGATGGAAAATTTTGATCATGTCTGCCTGGATTTTTTCAATCTTATAGTTTGTTTTATGATATGGCTCCTCATACGACCTCCACAAATCTTCGACGATGACTTCCACATAATGTTTAAAAACACCATGGACATCCTTATAGTGCAGATAAAATGTACCCCGATTTATTTTTGCCAAACGGCACAGTTCCGCAATTGTAATGGATTCCAGCGGTTTTGATTTCAATAATTTCAGCAAAGCATAACGCAGGTTTTCCTGTGTTTTTATTATCCGCAAATCCTGTTTCAAATTTTTCACCCCAATATTGAACGCATTTAAAAATAAGTGTCCATTACTGAACACTAGTCGCCTTTTCCGTTGTTTGTAGTTTGCTTCACTATCCAGTATAATTTTTATTAGACAGATGTTCAATAAAAGTTGAGGAGGAATGAAATTGAAATTAAAAGATAAAGTAGCGATCGTTACCGGCGCAGCTTCCGGTATGGGAAAAGAAATTGCGAAATTATATTCTGAGGAAGGGGCAAAAGTTATTGCAGCTGATTTAAATCTGGAAGGCGCTGAAGCGACCGTAAAAGAAATCACAGAAACGAATGGGCCTGCTAAAGCAGTACAAGTAAACGTTGCAAAGCAGGAAGACATCGATACCATGGTTGATACAGCCGTCAATGAATATGGAACATTGGATATTCTTGTCAATAATGCTGGTATCATGGATGGATTTGAACCAGTCGGAGATGTTCTTGATGAACGCTGGGACCTCATTTTTGATGTTAATACGAAGGGTGTTATGCGGGCGATGCGCAAGGCACTGCCGATTTTTCTGGAAAAAGAAAACGGCGTCATTATTAACACCGCTTCAACCGGTGGATTTAACGGTGCTCATGCTGGTGCGGCATACGGCGCATCAAAACATGCGGTAATTGGTATGACGAAAAATACAGGCTATATGTATGCACAGAAAGGAATCCGCTGCAACGCAATTGCTCCTGGAGGTGTAGCAACTAATATTTCATCCTCCATGGAAAACGTCAATCAGTTTGGTATGGAACGAACCAAACCGGCACAGGACGTGATGCCTCGTGTCGGGCAGCCTGAGGAAATTGCCAAAGCAGCATTATTCCTGGCTTCGGATGATGCAAGTTTTGTCAACGGTACAGTCATTACTGCTGATGGCGGCTGGACAGCTGCGTTTTAATAAGAAAAAGGCATCTCAAAATTATCCATATGAGATGCCTTTTTGCTTATTGATTGCAGTGCCTCTTTAAGTGAATATTTTATCGAACTTTATCCCAACATCATCACAAAAAAATGAAGGATGGCTTCAGCTACAGACACTCGTACGCCAGATTAACGAGTTTAGGGGGATTATGAAGCATGGATTATTGACTTACCCTCTGGAACGGATTGTATTAAAAATCTATAAACCAGCAAAGAACATAGTAACACTGCTTTCCAACGTACCATACAATACCTCCAGGCAATTGACATGGAGGCGATTATATCATGGACAAATATGTAAACGAGGTTTTATATAACTGGGAAGGCAAACCTTTGAAAGGCGCAAAAAAGATGATTGAAAAATATGATCACCCCCAGGAAGCAACAGTGAGCAGACTTATTTGGTATCATAACGGTCCGTGGAAGCATACAATCGTTCACCGGGACACCAAACCGCACAATTTCCCCCATCCTCATCCTGACTTTCTGGAACAAACCATTAATTATCAAGTGCCGCCACACTTATATGATGCTATAGCCGCATTCGATGGAAGTATTACGTTAGAACGCACAAAGGGTGAAGCCACCGCAATGTGTGATTTGGAAGCCATGAACATGTTGTCCCTGAATGTTATGAACGATATCCTAACAGGCAGATATGATGTTTGGACGGCCAAGGAATTTCTGGCACAAATTACATATAAATATCTCAAAATGGGCGAAACATCACCGTATACAGAAGAATTTCTGTTTCCAAAACAGTTCAATACCGCAGATCCAGGCATTTGCTACTTTCAATAAACATGGCGCCGCTTAACATCCTGATGAAGCATTAAGCGGCAGACTGTTTACCTTTTAAAGACAACAACCGCTTCATCCAAATCCTTTGGATAAAGCAATAATAACACCTTTCGTTAAGAATATAACCGAATTACCTGCTGCACTAACTTTCACACTTCATAACATACAACGTCTTCTCCAGTAGTATCGTCTCACGGTATTATAACATGTAAAAAATAATGTATTCTTGTTTCAGAAATCAAAAAATATTAAGATTGAAGTAGTGAGCTAATTCTAGAATGAGCAGCATGGAGGTCAGATAATGGAAGAAGCCATCTCATTAAACGCTTTAAAAGCTTTAGCGGAAAAGAAATTGAACAAAAAAATTCTAATAAAAATAATGTGGAATGACAACGAAAAATTAACGTTATTCATTACGCCAAATATGAAAATCAATTCATTTATATATGACAAAAAAGAAGGATACTTGTTTTACAATAATGACGGAAATCTTGTGGAGAGGGACATCCCATGCGTTCTTACAGAGAAAGATTTTGCAGATGGAAAAGTGATGCTGGAAGGGACAGATGGTGGAAGGGTAAAAATTAACAATGAGCCCTTATCAAATGAAGATATCGCCTTTTTAAAAGAATCTCAGTAGGCAACAATCATAATGGTGTACAAAATCTGATTGTTTAGGTTACTGCTTCAGAACAAAGGAATCTGCATTGCACAGATTCCTTAATTCATATTCAATGCTCCATTCAGCGGGAGTTCGATTCGAAAATGTGTTCCTTTTGGTGAACTATCAATGATCTCTATATTACCCAAATGTTCGATAATCGTCTTTTTCACGAAAGGCAGACCCATTCCCATTCCTCTATCACCAAATGAAATAAACGGATCAAAAACGCTCTGCCAATTTTCCGGATTAATCCCTTTTCCGGTGTCAAGCAAATGAATTATAATCATTCCATTATCAATTCCGGTGGAAATCGTGATTTCCTTCTTCTCCCTGTCATCCGGCATTGCCTCAATACTATTCTTAATCAGATTGATAAAAACTTGTTCCAGATTCGTTCTATTCACATACACCGTAAGCTGTTTAAAAGGATTCACAAACTCCATTTCGACATTATTTTCCTTACCCATAGCCGATGAAAAATCCATCGCCTGTCCGATAATGGATTCCAAATCCTCTTTTTTCATTACCTGATCTGAAGATTTCATATATCCCTTGTAATTATTCACTAGCTTTCCCAGGTGTTCAGATGATTTCTGAATCATTTCCAGTGAGCCTTTATTCTGCTCTGTCATCGTCTCACTATTATTGAGGGATTTTGAAAAACCTTTGATGATTTCGTTGGTATTTTTCACCTCGTGAATTAAACTCCCGGCTAAATTCCCGGTATAATCCAGTTTTTTCTGTCGCTCCATTAATTGGTAATAATTTTCTTTCAAGTTTGTGCTCAGCTTAATAAACTCATGTACAATAGCTGCAGAGAAAATGACAACACCGATACTGCTTGGGATTGCCCCAGTTTCGGGTGAGAAATTCAAAAAACCAGGCACTATCAACCAAATAAAAGAATGTAGACAAAACCCTTTTAAAAAGGCTTTGAAATTCTGATTGGCTATTTTCTGTGATACAACATAGACAACCAGCAAAAAAACAATAAAACTGCTCATATGTACGATATACAGCCACGCCAAAGGTCCGTATTCAGGGAAATGAATGAATGTCGTTGAATTTGTATCCTGTAACCTTAGTCCTTTTATCCCCATATTTGTCCAATTTATTAAATAAATAATTCCACTCCAAATACTAAAGAAAACAAGTGCCTTTTTGTTAAAAAGCTTAAGCAGCGTTTTCGTCAGTCCACTGGATTCTTTCAGCATGGCTGGTTGGTCTTTTATAAATATATAGGTTAGATAAAACACAACGATAATCGAAAGTGTAGGCCCAGCTCTAAACAATTTAAAAAGAAATAGAACAACATTTTCAGGGAGAACATTTCCAAAATAAAGTATTCCCACATTAAACTGCCAAATCGTTATTAAAGCCATATATATAAACAGAACGGAAGATACTTTTGACTCTTTATAAATCATCTTGATACTTAAACCCAAAACTAAAGGAATTAACCCTATTGTACAAATTAACAATCCTGTAATCGTAAGCCTCACCCCTTACTATTGCATCGCTAAATTATATGTCTTCTCACATAAGCACATGCATTATTACCGCCATACCCATGGTTGGTGATGGCAACTTCATTCACATCTTCAAATCTTGTTTCTAAAGGTATATTCATAGTTTCATAACCTTCTTTTGACGTGTGGATGGTTGGAGGTATGAACCCGTTCTGCACACTCAAAAGCGAAGAAATCACCTGTAAAATACCAACTGCCCCGAAGGAATTTCCATACATACTCTTTATGGAAGTATAAGGTATCTCATTGTTAAACAATAACTCAGAGCACTTTTTTTCAATTTGATCATTCAGTTTTATACCAAGTGCATTACTGTTAATATAATCCGGACGGCGGCCTTCTGTCACTTCTCGCAAGGCATTCATCATTTGTTCACCAGTGTCATCCAGCGAGTATATATAGACCCCGTCATTATTTGATACAACATCAACCATTTCACCTTTTATATCTGCTGATCGGTTTATGGCGTCCTCTTCTCTTTCCAATACAATAGCACCTGATGCTTCTGCCATCGCAAAACCTTTGCTTCCCTCCTGAAATGGAACAGCCCCTTCTCCAAGTGTCTGGTTGAGCGGGATTACCCTTGTTTTAGCAAAAGAATAAGTAGTTATTTTACTGATAGGACTGTCCGTTCCGCCAACAATCGCCACATCAATTTTACCGCTTTTTAAATAAAGCATTGCTTCTTCAACCGCTTCTAAACTAGCCGTACACCCGGTGGAAATTGTTTTTGTAATACCCTTTACCCCAATAGAATGAGCAATTGAGGATGTTATACTGTGATAATTGGCATAATGAGCATATGTAATGGGAATTTTTCTATAGTCCCCGTCATTTACAAATTGAATGCCATCCCGAAGAATCCTTTCTCCGGTCGATCCAAGAGATAATCCGAAGAAAATCCCCACTTTTTTATCATCTATATTTATTCTAGCAGATTTCATGGCTTCCTTTGCTGCAGAAATTCCCATTTTCGTCACTTTTGGAAGCCTGTTTATTCTTTTATTAGCTTTAAACTCTTCCAACCCTTCATTAACGACACCAAGAATGTTGGATTCCCCTTTTGGCCCTTCCTGATCCACAACCTCAAGTGAACATACGCCATTTTTTAAATTGTACAGATACTCGTCAACATTTTTTGTCTTTGGAGCCAGTATACCATATCCAGTACAAACTATTTTCATATATTTTCCACCTTAATCAGATAAATTTCCCTATACAATTATATCAAAAATATTCCTTTTTACCTATTAGCAAATGGAATCCCGCAAAAATAGTTTATTCACACTTTTTGTACTGAAACTTAAGACCTGCTGGCGCCATGGTTGAAACAGTTTTTTCAATTAAAAAACCCCCTATTTTGTAAAAAGAGAGTTTTTCTTGGTAAGCTTTTCATCTATTTTATACTCTATGAACGATTGGTTCCAAGTTCCAGGAGTTTTTGTTTCATTTCATTTTCCATTCCAGTTATTTCTTCCTCTGCCTGTTTCCGTTTTTCACGTCCTTCTGTTTGGATGCGCATTGTTTCTTCAATGGTTGATAGTAAATTTTCCTGCGTTTTCTTTAATGTTTCAATATCTACCACGCCACGCTCATTTTCTTTTGCAGTTTCAATTGTATTGGTTTTGAGCATATCTGAATTTTTCAGCAGTAACTCATTTGTAGTTTTAGATACTTCTTTCTGAGCCTCCACAGCATTTTGCTGGCGAAGGAGTGTAAGTGCAATCGCAATCTGATTTTTCCAAAGTGGTATGGATGTCAAAATCGATGATTGGATTTTCTCTACCAACGCCTGATTGGTATTTTGAATCAAGCGAATTTGCGGGGCGGTTTGCAGTGTGATTTGTTTGCTCAACCTTAAATCATGCAGCCGTTTATCAAGCCGTTCTGCAAATTGCATAACGTCATTGACCTCTTGCGTATCCATTTGATTTTGAGTCTGCTCAGCTTTTTGTTTTAATTCAGGAATGGTTGTATTGATAAGCTTGTCCCTTTTCACCTCGCCTGCTGCAATATAAACATTTAAAGCATCAAAGTAATCACGGTTTTTATAAAACATTTCCTGCAGCAAATTATTGTCTTTTGTTAATACATCTTTGCTGCGCTCCAATTTAATACTGATTTTATCAATTTGCGCACCGGTTTTTTGATATTTAGACATTATTTCATTAACCGAACCGGAAACCTTTCCGAAAACACGCGAGAATAAGCCGCGTTTTTCCGGCTGCAGTTCATCCGGATTGACTTGCTCCAGTCTTTTCATTAAATCCGTTAAGATAGAACTAATGTCACCGACATCTTTATTTTTTACATTATCGAGCATTGAATGGGAAAAATTCATCAGTTTTGACTGTGCGTCTGTTCCATATTCTGTAATAGACTGATAATTGTCCGGATCAATTTGCTCAGACAAATCCATTGCCCTTTTCCGATCCTCTTCACTTAGTGTATCCACTAATTTATTGTCTTGATCCTCCCCGCTTTCCGTTGGTGTTTGCTGTTGATTTTGATTTTGTTCACCAAATGGATTTGCTAATAAATCATCCATTGCATCGCGATTACGTTCTGTGTTTTCACTCATTCGGATATCCTCCTGTTATCATTGTTCTTATCACTAATCGTACGTCTGGCCGTTTCTAATTCAACATCCAATACTTCAAAATCGTCCCTTAACATATAATGCAAATCATTATTCACTGTACCGGTTAACATGTGCATCGTATCACGTGTATCGGCTAAGGCTTTGGACATTTCAGCGTTTTTTGCAGGCTGCTGCTGCAAATAAGCATATTTTTCTGCTATTTCCACGAGGGAGTCCAAGTTTTTATAATAAAATCGTTCTGCCTTGTAAAAACGTTCCGGTTCTTTTTTAGTATTCGTATAAATTTTGCGTACGATCTGCATTAGAAGTAAATTCTGCTTTGCATCCCGAAAGTTTCTCACACGAAATAATACCTTTTGCAAACGTGAAATCTTCTTCTTTGCTTCCTTTAAATTTTTTGTGATATAGCGGTACTCTCCCGCCTTCAACCCACTTCTTTTAATATCTAGACCCCGCTGCACACCTTTTAAGGAAAAGAAAACAAATCCCCCTCCAAAAAAAGCATATAATACAGAAAGGAAAAATCCTTGTTCAAATACAAAAAAACTGATCAGCCAAATAAAGGAGTAACCAAACACGCCGCCTATACCGCGTAATAGAAAAGCCCCCACTTGCTTCATCAATATCATCATCTCCAATTTTTATGAAAAACGGCTACCTGTGCCGAGCTCTAATGAAATGTATACTTATTGCCATTTGCGGTTGATTCAACATACTTTAAAAGCTGTATTAACTATAATTATAACATTTAAAGGAATGAATCAGAATTAATACAAAAATGCTGCCAAGGGAATGATGAGAATAGTGGCTTGTTTTTGTAATTACTTATGCTGGTTCAAGTATTAGTAAAAAGGTCATTGTTGTGCAAAATAAACGGAGATAAATTAAAAGTAAAATGTGCACCAACTTTATCAGGTGAATAAGGGGCTATATATATATGAGGATAATACAAAAAGGACAAAAAATAGTTCGTTACGAATATAATGATAAAAGGTATTACGAGATTGTTAAGGGTGACGAAATTATACAATTATCCAGTACATTTACGGAGCTTGTTAACAATGAACTTAAATATGATAGCGTATGGGTTAAATATAATGATGTAAAGATTCTGGAGCCAGTAGTCCCTTCAAAAATTGTTAATTTTGGTTGGACATATGCTGAGCATGCTCAAGAGACTGGTGGAGAAGCAGATCTCACGGAACCTTTTCTGTTTTTAAAGCCAAATTCATCTCTTATCCCTGATCAAGGTGAAATCATTTTACCACCTGCCAAATTATCGAACCAGGTAGAATTGGAAGGAGAAGTCGCACTAGTTATTGGAAAACGCGGTAAAAATATAAAAGAGGAAGAAGCATTAGATTACGTTTTTGGATGTACGATTTTTAACGATATAACAGCAAGAGATCTTACCAAATCTGACCCGCAGTTTACAAGAGGGAAAGGGTTCGATACCTTTGGACCCTTAGGCCCTTATATCGTAACAGGCATCGATCCAACTAACTTAAAAATTGTAACGACTTTAAACGCAAAAGTCGTTCAAAACAGTAATACGAATCAGATGTCACTTTCCATTCCTTACCTTATTAGCTGGATTTCAGAAGTAATGACACTGGAGCCCGGTGATATTCTCGCAACTGGTTCTCCTTCTGGAAGCTGTCCGTTGAAATCAGGAGATACGGTAGAAATTGAAGTAAATAATATTGGCAAACTTTGTAATTATGTTAAATAATCCTTCGAAGATTTTTTACTCCTTCAATGTCGGTACAATTAAGTATGGATTCTTCTAACACTCTCCTCGTAATTTTTATTATGTATAATAGTGACTTTAACACCGTTTCGAACATGTTTTAGTATTTCTCTCCATTCAATAGAAGCAAATTTTAACAGTATAGAATTTATTAAAGACAGGCGACTACGTTTAATTGTCGACGCAATCACTTAAAAAACACAAAAAACGACGTCCTAGTTTTGCTAGAACGCCGTTATAATAACGTATATTGATACCGGTGGTCGGGGTCGAACCGACACTCCCGAAGGAACACGATTTTGAGTCGTGCGCGTCTGCCAATTCCGCCACACCGGCATGTGTTGGAGGCGGTAACCGGATTTGAACCGGTGATAAAGGTTTTGCAGACCTCTGCCTTACCACTTGGCTATACCGCCAAAACCGATTATCAAATGGAGCGGAAGACGGGATTCGAACCCGCGACCCCCACCTTGGCAAGGTGGTGTTCTACCACTGAACTACTTCCGCAATATGGCTGGGCCACCAGGATTCGAACCTGGGATACACGGGATCAAAACCCGATGCCTTACCGCTTGGCTATGGCCCAATTATTGAATTATAAATGGGGCGACCGGTGGGGATCGAACCCACGTATGCCGGAGCCACAATCCGGTGCGTTAACCGCTTCGCCACGACCGCCATCATATATTAAATGGCAGGGGTAGTAGGAATCGAACCCACATCAAAGGTTTTGGAGACCTTCGTTTTACCATTAAACTATACCCCTATATACAAAATGGTGGAGGGGGAGAGATTCGAACTCCCGAACCCTGAGGGAGCGGATTTACAGTCCGCCGCGTTTAGCCACTTCGCTACCCCTCCAAATAAATGGTGGCTCCGGACGGAATCGAACCGCCGACACACGGATTTTCAGTCCGTTGCTCTACCGACTGAGCTACAGAGCCAAAATGGTATTCGTTATTGCTGAACCAAATAAATATCTTACCATTCTACAAATAAATTAATATGTATATTGAATCAAATATTAGTGGCGGTCCGGACGGGACTCGAACCCGCGACCTCCTGCGTGACAGGCAGGCATTCTAACCAGCTGAACTACCGGACCAAATTAGAAAATAGAAGTGATTTGGTTGCGGGGGCAAGATTTGAACTTGCGACCTTTGGGTTATGAGCCCAACGAGCTACCAGACTGCTCCACCCCGCGATATATAGTTTAAATGGTGGAGGATGCAGGGCTCGAACCTGCGACCCCCTGCTTGTAAGGCAGGTGCTCTCCCAGCTGAGCTAATCCTCCATATTAAGTGGTGACCCGTACGGGATTCGAACCCGTGTTACCGCCGTGAAAGGGCGGTGTCTTAACCACTTGACCAACGGGCCATTGAAAATGGCGGAGAGCGAGGGATTCGAACCCTCGAGACCGCTATCGCGGTCTACACGATTTCCAATCGTGCTCCTTCGGCCTCTCGGACAGCTCTCCATGGCTCCACAGGCAGGAATCGAACCTGCGACTGATCGGTTAACAGCCGATTGCTCTACCGCTGAGCTACTGTGGAATATACAAGTAGTAAAATCAATGCGTGAATGAATAGTGTAGTATTATTCACTGCATGACAACCTTAGCGGCTATTTCCTTGAGACCATAATCAAAGTCTTCCTAATCAATCAGCGCTAGCCATGTATGTATATTGTTGCCTGGCGGCGTCCTACTCTTGCAGGGGCAAAGCCCCAACTACCATCGGCGCTGGAGAGCTTAACTGCTGT
>NZ_BAAADS010000005.1:32189-32679 GCF_039522605.1 Virgibacillus siamensis | reverse complement strand
AGCGTGGTGACACGTGGAGCTGACGGATACTAATCGATCGAGGACTTAACTAAACAGCTTTTGATGATGTGTTGTCGCTGCTCTTATTCAGTTTTTAGGGTACAAATTCCTAATAAGGTCTGGTAGCATTAGCGGAGAGGTCACACCTGTTCCCATGCCGAACACAGTAGTTAAGCTCTCCAGCGCCGATGGTAGTTGGGGCTTTGCCCCTGCAAGAGTAGGACGCCGCCAGGCCGTAAATAATAAGCTTGTCTTGAAACCAAGCTTGATAGTAAAAACTTGGTGACAAGCCAGGTTTTTGTAGTATGATTTACTTAAACAGTGGTATCACATCAATTCGCTATTAAAATTCCACAGTAGCTCAGCGGTAGAGCGATCGGCTGTTAACCGATTAGTCGCAGGTTCGATTCCTGCCTGTGGAGCCATTATGCTTCCATAGCTCAGCCGGTAGAGCACTTCCATGGTAAGGAAGGGGTCAGCGGTTCGAGTC
>NZ_BAAADS010000005.1:0-32090 GCF_039522605.1 Virgibacillus siamensis | reverse complement strand
TAACTCAAATTGGCATAGAGCGTAAAATCGCACATAAAAGGTTCTGATTCGCACATATGTAATACCAAACCGCACATTTCTGTTTAAGAATCGCACATATATGGTACCAAATCGCACATATCTATATCGGCTATCAAAAGCGTACATAGTATTCATCAAATAAACAGGAGTAGCTTGTTTCGAAACCAAAATGGTAACGATAATGTAAGTTGACAAAAGAAAGTTTTAATAAAAATTAAAAAACCTACTTGATTTATCGGATTAATTGGAATATAATGGACTGCAACAATAAAATATCTTATCCAGAGAAGCTGAGGGATCTGGCCCTGTGAAGCTTCAGCAACCTCTGACATTGTCAGAAAGGTGCTAAATCCAGCAAGATTAATTTCTTGGAAGATAAGGGCGGATTCCAATATATCGTAAAAAACCCTCTTTTCTTATCCAAGGAAAGGGGGTTTTTTTGGCAGTTAAGAAAGAATAAAATCCTATCTTACTGCATGAGTACAACTACGGCTGTCACCTAAAAGCTTGGTGACAACCAAGTTTTCTAACTTTTGACAGGAAAGGATGGTTGAAATGAGTGAAATTGTTATTTTATCAGGAAGCCCTTCTGTTTCTTCCCGATCAGACCAGGTACTGAATTATTTAGGTGCCTTGTTAACCGAGGAGCATTTTACGGTGACACACATTTCAGTTCGGGATTTACCATACAAAGACTTGTTTACCGGAAATTGGGAACATCCTACTGTACAGGATATTGCGGAGACGATTCGGGAGGCAAATGGTGTGATTGTGGGTTCTCCGGTATATAAGGGTGCATATTCCGGAGCATTAAAGTCCTTGCTTGATGTGCTGCCCCAGGATGTGCTTCAGCATACCCCGGTACTGCCGCTGATGACTGGGGGAAGTGCCGCACATCTGCTGGCAATTGAGTATACGTTAAAGCCTGTACTCGCAACATTAAAGGGCCATAATCTGAAAGGACTTTATCTGTTGGATAGTCAAATCGATAAACATAGCGGAAACCCGATTATTGATCAGGCCATTCTGGAACGGACGAAAAAGCAGTTGTATTATTTTGCAGAATTAGTAAACGGCGGGGTTGTTTGGAATTAATTTTTTCAATTAGGAAAGGGGTTATATAACTTGGTTAATAAACGAATTTTTTTAAATGCATTTGATATGAATACTCCGGGACATCAGTCACCGGGATTGTGGACACACCCGGATGATGAGTCACATCGTTACAAAGACAGCAGTTATTGGATCGAACTGGCCAAACTTTTGGAACGGGGAAGGTTTGATGCGGTATTTATTGCGGATGTGCTTGGAACGTATGATGTTTATAATGGATCACGGGATGCAGCGGTACGGCAGGGGGCACAGGCTCCGGTGGATGATCCGCTGCTTATTGTACCGTTAATGTCCGCAGTTACGAATCATCTTGGGTTTGGGGTAACTTCCTCTGTGACGCATGAACACCCATACCTATTTGCCCGTCGGATGACAACACTCGATCATCTGACAAACGGACGGGTCGGCTGGAATATTGTTACGTCTTATCTTAAAAGTGCGGCGGTCAATATGGGAAGGGCCGGTCAGATTAAACATGATGAACGGTATGATATCGCAGAGGAATATGTTGATGTTTGCTACAAGCTGTGGGAGGAGAGCTGGGAAAGTGATGCCGTTAAACTGGATAAAGAAAATGGTATCTACACTGATCCAAATAAGGTTCATGATATCCATCATGAAGGAAAATATTATAAAGTTCCCGGTGCCCATTTGTCTGAACCTTCCAAGCAACGAACGCCGGTGTTGTATCAGGCTGGTGCATCACCAAAGGGAAGGGCGTTTGCCTCGAAGCATGCTGAATTGGTGTTTATTGGTTCACCTACCAAAAATGCCGCCAAAGAGACGGTAAGACGCTTACGTGAGGACATTGCCAAAACAGACAGATCACAGGATGAAGTGAAAATATTAACGATGCTGACACCGATTGTTGGAAAAACAGAAGCGGATGCACTGGAAAAGCTGGAAGACTATAAAAAACATATCAGTCACGAAGGAGCATCTGCTTTATTTGGTGGTTGGACAGGAATTGATTTGTCAGGGTATGAAGAGGATCAGGTTATTGAATATATCGAAAACGATGCCATTCGTTCCGCGTTAGAAAGCTTTACAAGCATAGATCCCGATAAAAAATGGACTGTTGGGGAGATAAAAGATTTTGTCGGAATTGGCGGGATGAGCGGCTATATTGCAGGTTCACCTGAACAGATTGCCGATCAGCTGGAAGAGTGGGTGGATGAAACAGGTGTCGACGGATTCAACATTGCCTACGCTATTACACCTGGTACATTTAAAGACTTTGTTGAGTTGGTAGTTCCTATTTTGCAGGAGCGGGGATTGGTGAAACATGATTATCATGGTACGTCATTACGGGATAACCTGTTTGAACAAGGTGACCACCTTCCTGAACACCATCCCGGAAAGCAAACAGGAAAAGAGTTGGTGAAATAACTTATAATTGTGCGGGTCTTGCATTTAAGCGATTAAATCCAAACCGGGTTTAATCGCTTTTTACTGGTAATGGTTAAATCCAATGAAATGGGCGGACAAGAACAGATGAATCTTTGCCGGAAGACTGAAAAATAGACCGTGAAAAACCCTGATTCCGAAACATGTATTTTCACGAAATCAGGGTGGTGCCGGGGGTTATTGTTTAGTTTCCACTAAGTTGAAACCTGTACCAAAAATAGTTTTCTCTTTCTTTAAAATACGATCGATACCGGTAATAACATCTTTCCTGATGGTCGGGTTGTTTAACGCTACTTCTATGGTAGTTAATATAAAACCAATTTTTTCACCGACATCATATCGTTTGCCTTCAAAATTGTATGCAAATACGCCCCGAAGTTCATTCAGTCGCTGGATAGCATCTGTAAGCTGGATCTCCCCGTCAGCACCGATTTCTTTTGTCTCCAAAAAATGAAATATCTCAGGTGTTAATACATAGCGGCCCATGATGGCCAAATTGGACGGCGGGTTGTCAATTGGTTTTTCAACAAAAGAATTAACTTCATATAATCGTCCATCCTGCTTGGTCGGATCGATAATCCCATACCGATGGGTTTCGTTTTGTGGAACTTCCTGAACGCCAAGGACTGATGCGCCTGTGTTTTCATATTGATCGATAATTTGCTTAATGCACGGTGTATCTGCCTGAACAATATCATCACCCAGAAGGACGGCGAATGGTTCGTCTCCAATGAATTTTCTGGCACATAACACAGCGTGTCCAAGTCCCTTTGGCTGTTTTTGGCGGATATAATGAATATCAACTTTGGCAGATTCGCGAACCTTTTGCAGCAATTCAAATTTTTCTTTCCGGATAAGGTTTTCTTCCAATTCAAATGAATGGTCAAAGTGGTCTTCAATCGCGCGTTTACCCTTTCCTGTCACAATAATAATGTCTTCAATTCCGGCCGCTACTGCCTCTTCCACAATATACTGAATTGTAGGTTTATCAACAATTGGCAGCATTTCTTTCGGCATGGCTTTTGTTGCCGGCAGGAATCTCGTTCCCAATCCAGCAGCAGGAATGATTGCTTTCCTTATTTTTTTCATTAACTACTACCTCCCCTTTTTTTAAGCATTGTGCCGTCCCCGCAATGTCCAAATCTGATATAACATTGCCAGGGAAGAAAAAATCGTTAAATACGTTAATGCTATCCATCCTGTCATTAAATAGGGCTGAGTGGCCGATTGAACTGCGGGACTTGTTAAATAATCCCTGAAATGGAAACAAAGGAAAGTGATAATCATGATGAAAATAATGCCTGATAATAGCCCTTGGATAAGTTTGCTGCTCGTTTTTCCGCTTTCCGCTTTATATTGATTGGCCCAGCCGTCTTTTTTATGAGCCGATAACTTTCCAAGCCAAACTTCGGTGAATGTCATTAATTTGACCCATAAATAAATTTCGGGGCTAATCAGTAAACCTGCCAGTATAACATCTATTGTTCGATGCATTGGAGTTTTTGCTGCAAGAATCATATTCAGCACGGATGCTAAAACAATTGGCGTGATCCAAATCCAGGACCAATGAAACTGGTCAGTAGCAAAAGCGAATGCCATTAACAAAACGAATAAAAAACGTACAGTAAAGTCAATCATAATTTTCATCTGGGAACGCCATAATTTCCCTTTATGCTTTGATTTCACTTCAATGTCGTTATTTGTCAGTAATTCAACAGTACCCGAGTTCCATTTATTGCGCTGCTGTCTGAAGGTATGATAGGACCTCATTGCATCAACAAAACAACGGGCATTGGGACTGATTAATGTTTTCCACTTTGATTTTTGCAGCTGCCAGGTCAGCAGCATGTCTTCCACATCACTGTCATTTTGCCAGGGACCATCTAACTTATTTTCATCCACAATGTCCTGTAATGCCTCCGGGCGGAACAAGGTTGCCTGCCCACCAAGTACATAAGTGCTTCCGCCATGATATTGCAAATCCAATAACCAGCTGGCCATATCCTGTTTTTGCTGATGTGTCCACCATCGCGTGACAGGTCCCCCATATTGGCCGCTTACGATTAATTCTTCGTAATGAACATCATCTTTTGAAATTAAGCTTTTCTTTTTTGGCATTCTCATCGTGTATTTCGCCATTACGCCGCCTATGTTTCTTGAACTCATCAGCCCCTCCCACATTTGAGCCAATGCATTAGGGGCAAGACGGCTGTCAGCATCCATCCCAAGTATCGCTTTAACTGATTGCTTATAAATTTCCTGATACGATGTCAATCGTTTAAAATAAATATCCATATTATCACCGTATATGTTTTTCCAACCCGCGTTTAATGCACCTACCTTGCGTTGCCTATTGTTTTCCGTTGTGATAACCTCAAGATTCAGATTAAAATCTTTCCCCGCTTCCCTTGCTTTTTCTTCTGTCCGGTCGGAACAATTGTCGGCAATTACATAGACATCAAGGTCAATTTCCCTGGGTAAATCCTGATCCTGTAACCCCCCTAAACAATCACGGATGGATTTTTCCTCGTTATGTGCCGGAATAAAAACAGCAATTCTTGGTTTCATATAAATTTTTCCGATGTTGGAAGCGTTTGATATGTTATCCGTTATTAATTGATTGTAATCCAATCTGTTGGGCAGTGATTGTTTTTCTTCTGAAATGTCAGTTAGGGTCTTCATTAAATCACTCCTGTAATTAGCATTCATTTGTTCTATATAATGCATTTTGTTTTAATTTTGTTTCCTATACAGAACAATTTAAATATATAATAATACTTTCCTTTTAATTTGTAAACCCTTTTGTTAGAAAATTTCATCATTATTTTTTGTTTTTTAAGCAAAGAGGAAATAACATAAGATGTGGATAGGTTATTCCCTAATTTCATGAAGATGTGTAGAATTAAATAAGGAGGTGTCATCTTCAATGAGTTTACTGTTTATCCTCGCTATTATTGTTACGGTAATGGAACTATTTGTGGCATTCTTTATGATTAAAAAACAAAAGATGGCTTTATGGCAGTCCCTTTATGTATCGTTACCCGTTATTGTTATCGTTTGGGTAGTTGCATTTATGTACACATAGCAAAACAAACACCCAAAATTATTTGGGTGTTTGTTTGTTCCGCATAAAGAAATTGTACACTTTATACTGGATAAAAAATACGATAAACGCCAATAAACAAAGATTAAAATAATACATAAGTCCGCTTCCAAGTAGATCAAGCGGAGTATCGGCTGTTGGTGTGTCAGCCAGATAAAGGTAATTTGATCCCAGTACTGGATTAACGAAAAATCCAATGAGAGCGGCATACAGCAGTATGTAACCGTAGCTCTCCAACAATGATTTGAGTGTTATTTCAATAGAATTTGCTGCAGCTAAAAATAAACTGACCCAGGAAATAACAATATGATGAATGAAAAATTTCCAGTACCGAAAGTGTGGAAAATCATATGGCAATTCTGGTGTTACAACTGCAAGAAATGCCGGGATAAGCCCGAAGAAAAACGTAATGCGAATTAATTTTTTATTATGATTAAATAGGGCGATAGCTCCTGTAATCCCTGTTATCCCACATAGGTGCAAAGGGATATGCTCGCGCAGACTCCAAATACCGTTGACAGCGGCCCAAATATGATAGATTATTTCCGAAAAAACCAGTATTCCAAACAGCAGCCAGCGTATTATATTGTATAGAGTTGATTTGCTGCGTATTTTCTTGCGTGAAATAAAAAATAAAATGATTCCGAAAAAATAAATGGCCAGCATAATAAGATGGCTTAACCCAAACGCTGTAAAAGGCTCTCCGCGCAATCCAACAAACCAATCGATGATAATCCCCCCCCCCCATTTTATGTTTATTTGTACGTTGATTATATAATGAAAGGAGGAGGCGAAAAAGCTGAATTCGTTAATAAAAAGAATCCACTGCCGATAAAATTATCAAAACAGGGATTCTTTAAAATGTTTTTCCATAATTGAATACAACTTTTAAATGTTTGTTGATCTCCTTTCATTTTTTAATGACTTGAAAAAGGAATAGACCATGACAAGCATAATGAGTGAAAAAGGGAATGCGGCGGAGATCAGAGCATTTTGCAGTGCCTGCAGTCCGCCAGTGTATAATAATACCGCTGCAATGGCCGATTGGGCAATGCCCCAGGAAAATTTAACAGCAGAGGATGGGGATAAGGATCCGTTTGTCGTTTGCATGCCCAGAACGAATGTGGCTGAATCTGCAGAGGTAATAAAAAATGTTGCAATAAGCATGATTCCCAATATCGATAAAACTGTTCCCATCGGAAAGTGATCAAACAAACCGAACAGCATTTGTTCGGGAGGCAGTCCTGCCAGGTCCATTCCGTTGTTTTGCATGTTAATGCCGGTCATGCCAAATACAGCAAACCAAATAAAACTTACGATACTGGGAACGAGCATGACGCCCGAAATAAATTCACGAATGGTTCGTCCTCTGGATACGCGTGCAATAAATATTCCCACAAATGGTGACCAGGCAATCCACCATGCCCAGAAAAACACTGTCCAATCCATAACCCATTGACGCTGTTCGGGATTATTCGCCGCGATTCTGACACTTTCGGTGGGGATGCTTTTGACGTAGGTTCCCAATGTTTCGGTAAAGGAATTTACAATATACATCGTTGGACCAAGTATTAGTGTTGCAATGAGCAGAATAATTGCGAGGGCCATATTGGTATTGCTTAAATATTTAATTCCTCTGCCGAGTCCGGAATACGCGGAAATCATGAATAAAACGGTAACCACTAATATAATAATTAACTGAACGACAAATCCGCTGCTCATATCAAACAGGTAAGTGAACCCTCCGTTGATTTGCGTGGCACCGAATCCCAGGGTTGTAGCCACACCGACAATCGTTGCAAATACAGCTATAACATCAATCACTTTTCCCCAGAATCCATGCATTTTATCGCCAAAGACAGGTTCCAGCGTCATACTTACCAATGCAGGTTTATTTTTTCGGAATGTAAAATAGGCAAGGATTAAGGCAATAATCGCGTAGATTGCCCATGCATGCAAACCATAATGAAAAAATGTAATGCGCAAGGCATCCTCCAGCGCAGCTATCGTACCAGGTTCGGCTACCGGCGGATGTTTCATATAATGTGATACCGGTGATGCCACGCCGTAAAATACGAGCCCTATGCCCATGCCGGCGCTGAACAGCATGGCAAACCACGTGGGGTAGCTGAATTCGGGTTTTTCATCCTGTTTGCCGAGTCTTATTTTGCCATAGCGGCTAAAAATTAAATATAAACAAGTAACCACAAAGAGCGTTACAGATAAGAGATAGAACCAACCAAAATGAACAGATATATAGCTCATAATGGAACCTGAAATCTTTTCAAAAAAATGTGGAGCAACGGAACCCCAAATAGCCATTGCCAATGTTATTGCTAATGTAATCCAAAATACAGCAGTCACTTCTGATGTTACACGCTTCATGGTGTTCTCCTTCCAAAATGAATATTGATATTTTTGTGGGATTCTTTCGTTTCACGTGGTAGTATTATTTCTATAATGAGGTGTTCTATACAAAAAGCAGGGAGGTAATTTGAGGTATTCTGCATGCAGATGAAAAACTTCGGGATAATTTAAAAAAACCTCTTTACAAAGAAATCAAATCTGTATATAATAAAATTCGTTGGTTTCCGACAAGACATGCAATTATATATACGTGCACCATTGCTGGGCCCGTTGGTCAAGTGGTTAAGACACCGCCCTTTCACGGCGGTAACACGGGTTCGAATCCCGTACGGGTCACCATAATCGGAGGATTAGCTCAGCTGGGAGAGCACCTGCCTTACAAGCAGGGGGTCGCAGGTTCGAGCCCTGCATCCTCCACCATGCCGGTCTAGCTCAATTGGCAGAGCAACTGACTTGTAATCAGTAGGTTGGGGGTTCAATTCCTCTGGCCGGCACCATTTATTTTTTTTGTATAAATGCAGCCCATACAGGCTAGAATAAATTGGGAGGGGTAGCGAAGTGGCTAAACGCGGCGGACTGTAAATCCGCTCCCTCAGGGTTCGGGAGTTCGAATCTCTCCCCCTCCACCATCTTTTATGCATGTTGGGCCATAGCCAAGCGGTAAGGCATCGGGTTTTGATCCCGTGTATCCCAGGTTCGAATCCTGGTGGCCCAGCCTTTTTACTGTCCATTTTTGATGTATGTGGATATATCAAGCGAAAACGTGGATATCCCGAGCATTTCATACATAACACGAGCCATTAGCTCAGCTGGCAGAGCATCTGACTTTTAATCAGAGGGTCGGAGGTTCGAATCCTCCATGGCTCATTATTCAGACCGGCGCTTTTACAAGCTATAACAACTGGCGTAAATACATAACACATATTATAATAGCAGATAAACAAGGTCGTTATGATTACCAACAACCTTGTTTATTTGCATTTTAAGCTGTTTTTTTACATAATAGATACAGTAATTTATTACTATTAAAATAAGTTCATTAACATATATAATTTATGATAACCTAAAGGATGAGATGGTATGAAGACTTCCCGAATTCCTGGCTTTTATAATAAGACTGTGGAGGAGCGCAGAGAGCTGCTTACAGCCATGGAAAGTTTCACGGAAGACGAAATGGATATTTTGTTTTCAAAAGAGCCGCTGCCTACTGAAACTGCAGATAAAATGATTGAAAATGTAATTGGAACATTTCCGCTTCCATTGGGGTTGGGTTTGAATTTCCTTATTAATGACAAAGAATATACTATCCCAATGGCAGTGGAGGAGCCGTCCATACTCGCTTCTGCCAGTCACATTGCCAAGATTGTCAGAGAGGCTGGCGGCTTCACGGCTGAATCAAGTGAGCGTGTAATGATTGGCCAGATACAGGTAGTTGGCTGTACCGATTTTGCAGAGGCAAAAGAAACGATTCTACAGGAAAAAGATGCGTTAATTGATGCCGCCAATGCTTCATACCCAAGTCTTATGGCCAGGGGCGGCGGAGCAGAGGATTTGGAAGTCAGGGTTTTAAATGAAAGTTCCGATTCACAGTATGGACAAATGCTTGTCCTGCATGTTTATATAAACACATGTGATGCAATGGGCGCGAATATCATTAATACAATGGTCGAGTCGCTTGCGCCGACAGTTGAAAAGCTGACAGGAGGCAAAGTCTATTTGCGGATTTTGTCCAATTATCCGGATAGAAGCCTTGCCAAAGCACGTTGTGTGATACCACCTGAATTGCTTGCAACGAATGATTTTTCTGGTGAAGCAGTGCGTGACGGTGTTATCCATGCCTATGAATTTGCTGCATCTGATCCTTACAGGGCGGTGACCCATAATAAAGGAATCATGAATGGTATAGATCCAATTGTTATTGCTACAGGGAACGATTGGCGTGCAGTGGAAGCAGGAGCACATGCCCATGCTTCAAGGTTTGGAAAATATGGATCAATGACAGTTTGGTCCAAAGATAATAAGGGAAACCTTGTTGGTGAGCTGGAACTGCCGATGTCAGTTGGAACGGTTGGCGGCTCCATACGGGTACACCCTATGGCTAAGATTTCATTGAAGATTTTGGGCGTGGAAACAGCCCGGGAACTTGCTCAGGTTATGGTAACCGTCGGGCTTGCTCAGAACCTTGGCGCGTTAAAAGCCTTGGCAACAGATGGAATTCAAAAAGGTCATATGGCGTTACACTCTCGTTCTGTTGCAATCGCGGCAGGAGCTACAGGGGAGATGATTGATATCATTGCTGAACGATTGGTAAATGAAAAGGAAATCCGTGTCGGAAAAGCTAAAGAATTGGTGGACGAGTATACAAAATGAGTGCAGAAAAAGCAACAACTTCAGAACAAACAGCTATAGGCATAGCTCATAGTAAATTGATCCTGATCGGCGAACACGCAGTTGTACACGGACAGCCTGCAATCGCCATTCCATTCCCGCTGGTAGGTGTGGAATCAATTGTCGACTATGTACCGGGTCCAGTTCAGATTAACAGTACTTTCTATACGGGACCGATTGAATCTGCCCCCGAATCATTGGAAGGGGTTGTAACGTGTATTAAAGAGACGACGAGTCACATGCAATTGCCGTGCGAGGATTTTATGATTCGGATCAAATCATCCATACCACCCGGAAAAGGGCTTGGTTCAAGTGCATCTGTAGCCATTGCAGTAGTCAAATCTCTTTTTGCGTTTTTTGGCGAAAAGTATACAGAGCAGAATCTGCTGGACTTGTCCAATATATCCGAAACGTATGCACATGGTGTTCCCAGTGGAATTGATACATTAACAATTACTTCCGGGTCACCGGTTTGGTATGAAAAAGATGAGCCGATTAATTTTATTACGCCTGAGGGAGATTTTCATTTTATTGTGGCCGATTCAGGCCGTGTAGGTGATACACGGTCAGCTGTTGAATCAGTTGCCAGCCTATTGAAATCTGCGCCAAGGCGAATTCAGCATAAATTGGATCGTATTGGAGAAATTACGCACCGAGCAAGAAATGCTCTGGAAACTGCCAGCAAACATTTGCTTGGCCAGATGCTGAATGAAGCACAGCGCGAACTGGAAGCACTTGGTGTAAGTGATGCGGGCTTAAACCGGTTAATTTACTTTGCACGGCAGGAAGGTGCATTAGGTGCAAAATTGACCGGTGGGGGAAATGGCGGCTGTATTATTGCACTTGCCCGAAATGAAGTGCATTCCAGACAATTGGCCGAGAAATTGCGAAAGTTCGGCGCAAATGCGGTATGGCCATTTGTATTGCGAAATAACTAAGAAGAAGTTTTTCAGCAGTTCACAACGTATAAAACGGGTTCTGCTGCATACGTGCAACTATGGTTGTCACCTGAGGACCTGGTGACAACCAATTTTTCTAATGAGGGGATACATATGAAAGCAACAGCTAAGGCGCATACAAATATCGCTTTGATAAAGTATTGGGGAAAGCGGGATGAGTCACTGATCCTCCCTATGAACAACAGTCTTTCCTTAACGTTGGATGGATTTTATACGACTACAACGGTCGAATTCAAACCAGATTTGACCGATGATTGTTTTTATTTAGATGATGAAGCGGTAGTCGATACGCAATATGATCGGGTTTCAAATTTTTTAAAGCTTATCCGAAATTATGCTGGAAAAGATAATTTGTTCGCTGAAGTACATTCCACCAATCATGTGCCAACTGCTGCCGGATTTGCGTCGTCTGCTTCCGGGTTCGCTGCTCTTGCAGCGGCAGCCGCCAGGGCGTTAAATCTCAATATTGATGATAAGACCCTCTCCACATTAACCAGACAGGGATCCGGGTCAGCATGCCGTTCCATTTACGGTGGATTTGTCGAATGGGAAAAAGGCGAACAAGCTGATGGCTCCGATTCACATGCCGTACCGATAGCTCCCGCCAATCATTGGGATATTCGTGTGGCAGCAGTTGTTCTGTCATCGAATGCGAAAAAAGTCCTCAGCCGGGAAGGAATGAAGCGGACAGTCGAAACATCACCATTTTATTCCAGTTGGGTGGACAGTATTCCAAATGATTTGAACCAGATTAAAGACGGCATAAAAAATAAGGATTTTGAAAAAGTCGGAGCTATTGCAGAGATGAATTGCCTGAAGATGCATGCGACTACACTTGCTGCAAATCCGCCTTTTTCATACTGGCACGACACCACAATGGCAGTTATGCATGCAGTGCAAGAATTGAGAGAATCAGGCATATCGGCATATTTTACGATTGATGCAGGACCGAACGTGAAGGTACTTTATCTGCCGGGAGACGAAAATACATTGAAACAGTCTCTCCGTGAAATCCCTGGTGTGCATGATGTTATTGTAAGTAAAGCCGGCCAGGGCATATCCTATTTGTAGGGGTTGAAATGTTTTGTCTACATCGATAACTGTAAAAACACCCGGAAAATTAATGGTTGCCGGAGAGTTTGCTGTTCTTGAAAATTATCAAAAATTGGTGGTCATGGCGGTTAACCGTTTTGTGTATGCTGCATTGGAACAAAGCGATGAAAACCGTCTTTCATTGCTTAATTATGGCCTTTCGGATCTGGAATGGGAATGGACCGGGAACAAAATCTCAGTCAAATCGGATGACGAACGGATACGATTTGTGGAAAATACCATGACAGCCGTGTATACATATTTGCGGGAACATAATATTTCGCCGAAGCCATCTCATTTGTCGGTTCGCAGTGAACTTGATGATACTAGTGGGCGTAAATATGGTCTTGGTTCGAGCGCAGCTGTGGCCACTGCAGTAGTTTCGGCAATTTTAAAGCAGTTTTTGCCGCATGAACCATCTAAACAGCTGATTTTTAAGCTCGCTTCCATTTCACATGTTATCACGCAAGGGAATGGATCCGGTGCTGATGTTGCCGCATCTTCTCACGGCGGAATGCTGCAATATTCATCATTTCAGGCTGACTGGCTGTTGCGTGCTTATAACGATGCGGACACAATTACGAAACTTGCCGAATCGGATTGGCCGTACTTTACAGTTAAACCGATCAAATTGCCGGCAACTATACATATGTGTATAGGCTGGACCGGATCACCTGCATCTACTTCTTCGCTTATTAGGAAAATCAGAGCTCTGAAGGATTCGAATCCATCACAGTACAAACAATTTCTCTCTGACAGCAGCGTGGCAGTTAAAAGCTTTCTCGATGGGGTCACGCAAGCTGATCCTGTGCAAGTAATTGAAGGAGTCAGGTTAAATCGCCGAGCACTTGCAGAAGTAGGCAGAAACGCCGGTGTTGATATTGAAACACCTGCATTGGCTACCCTGTGCGATTTAGCTGAACAGCACGGTGGTGCCGGAAAGCCTTCCGGGGCGGGTGGCGGCGACTGTGGAATTGCTTTTCTGCCATCCGGAGAACAGGCGGAACAATTAAAAAACGACTGGGAAAAAGCGGGGATCAAGCCGCTTGACCTTACACTTCATCCTGATGGATCGATAAAAATATAAAGCAGGACAGCCCGATTTTTGGCTGCCCTGCTTTATTTTTTGCTTAGCGTACTATAAAATTTTGTAGATGTGGATAATGCACTTGTTCCTAATCAGCCACGTCCAGCTCCAGCGCCCAGCGACTAGCGGAGATTTTGGTGGGGCGAGCATTTAGCGCAGTCCCAAACTTCACACTTCCTCACTACGATAAAGAAGACTTGCCGATTGGTGAAACCAGAGGCTTAGTCGCACTTATACCCTTGCGGTGAAAGTCAACATCGGTTCGTACTTTAAGGAAGGCCGACTAAAACCGGCCTCCCGCGCCAACTTCGGCACACCCCTATGAAGGGGCGTGTTTCCTTTATCTCATTTAAGGAAGATCGGCTAAGACCGCCGCTTTGCGCGGCAACGCCGACCTACCCGCGATGCGCGGGCACAGTTTGTACGTCGCTAAACGGCCGCTTCCGCTTTTGTTCTTGCAGTAGACTGTTTAAGTGCTGCTTGTGTTTGGTAGTTAGCAGTAATACCAACTACAATAAAATGAATGAATATATATGCATTTTTATGTTGAGTTGAGTCATGGCGGGTTTTTTGGATAGAATGGACAGATAGAGGAGGCGATAGTTTTGAATAAGGACTTATCAATAATTGGAGTGCCGATGGATCTCGGTCAAAGCCGGCGTGGTGTTGATATGGGGCCAAGTGCTATCCGTTATGCAGGTGTTGAGGAAACACTGGAAGATTTGAAATATAACTTACGAGACCTTGGAGATGTGCCAATCTCACGGCCTGACAACAAACGTGAAATACAGGAAGGAAATTTGCGCAATCTGAAACAAGTGGCTGACGGCAATCAGAAATTGGCAGAGATGGTAGATAAGGAAATCAATAATAACCGGTTCCCGCTTGTGCTGGGTGGTGACCATAGCATTGCTATTGGCAGCTTGGCTGGAATTTCCAGGCACTATGAGAATCTGGGAGTAATTTGGTACGATGCACATGGTGATTTAAATTCAGGTGAAACATCGCCATCAGGTAATATTCACGGTATGCCGCTTGCAGTCAGCCTGGGCATTGGCCATGAAAAACTGACAAATATTCTGGGTTATTCACCGAAAATAAAGCCTGAAAATATTGTCATTGTTGGTGCTCGTTCACTTGATCCGGGAGAAAAGGAACTTATTCAGGAGAGCGGAATAAAAGTTTATTCCATGCATGAAATCGATCGAATGGGCATGACCAGCGTAATGACGGAAACGATTGACTATCTGAAGGAACGGACGGACGGTGTGCATTTAAGCCTTGATTTGGACGGACTTGATCCTGAAGAAGCGCCAGGTGTGGGTACACCGGTAATTGGCGGATTATCCTACCGGGAGAGCCATCTTGCCATGGAAATGCTAGAAGAATCCAATCTGCTTACTTCAGCTGAATTCGTGGAAGTGAATCCAATCCTCGATGATAAAAATAAAACAGCAACAATGGCTGTCGGACTGATTGGATCATTATTTGGCGAGAAATTGAAATAAAATGACTACATAGCATGAGGCTGGGACAAATTAAATTTCGTTTGTTAAAATATTTTTGTCCCAGCCTCGTTTTTGTGCATTTCAGTATAAAAAAAGACATCCCAAAACGTTGACATGTCTTTATCACATTCATTCATAGTTATATTTTAATTCAATATTGGTATGTGTTTAGAAGATCGTCCAGTTTTTTGCTGGATTCAATAACGATTTCAGAGGTTAATTCATGGTCGCTGCTTAAAATGATCATTTCATTCCGACATTGCTCGATTTTTTCCAATAATATTGAATTATTTTCCACAAAACAACCCCCAATCTAGTATACTTGCTATTAAGAAGCTACCCAAATTCGATCACATTTAAACAATTTCGCATCAGAAAAAAATTGAAACCTTTAGTGGGACTTATTCGTATGCGTATTACCGCATAACTGGCGGAGGTACAAATCAATGGAAACATTAATTACAGAGAAGATTAAAAAGGTTAAAAAGGGAGATAAGACTGCTTTTGAAGATATAGTCTCGTTTTACCAGAATAAAATTTTTCAGCATTGTTACCGTATGCTCGGAAATCGGCACGAGGCAGAAGATATAGCCCAGGAAGCATTCATCAGAGCGTATGTAAACATTCACACATTTGATGTCAACCGGAAGTTTTCCACCTGGCTGTACCGGATTGCAACCAATTTAACGATTGACCGGATACGAAAGCGAAAACCGGACTATTATCTTGACGCGGAAATAACGGGAACAGAAGGATTGAATATGTATTCACAGCTTGCTGCAGATAACCGGCTGCCTGATGAAGAAGCGGAAAGCATGGAGCTGCAACGGTATATTCATGATGAGATAGCATCTCTTCCGACTAAATACCGCGGCATCATTATTTTGCGTTACCTCGAAGATTTTTCACTTAAGGAAATAAGTGAAATTATGGATATTCCATTAGGTACCGTGAAAACCCGAATTCACCGGGGGCGCGAAGCTTTACGCAAAAAGCTTCGTCATGTGTAAAGGAGTGTGATCAACTTGAACTGCGATAATGAAGCAATTGAGCTTATGCATAAATATCTGGATAATGATTTAATGAAAGATGAAGAAGAGAAGTTGCGGCATCATCTGGAGAATTGCGAACAATGTCAAAAGCATTTTCATGAACTGAAGCGAACGATTACACTTGTCCAGAGCACAGAACGAATCACTGCTCCTTCAGGGTTTACAGAATCCGTAATGGAAAAGCTTCCAGTGGAACAAAAACGTGTGCGGTATAAACGCTGGTTTAAATCTCATCCGATTTTGACTTCTGCTGCAATATTTTTCTTCTTTATGCTGACCGGAATATTTTCAGCCTGGAATCAGGATGGTGCACTCGTTGTCTCCAAACAGGAAAATTTGGTCGTTCAGGGTGACACGGTCATTGTACCTGACGATGTGACTGTTTCCGGTGATTTGCTGGTCAAAAATGGTGACCTTCGAATAGAAGGAACGGTGGACGGTAATGTGACGATTATTAATGGCGAGCTGATTGACCGGCCAATAAAAGGTACCGGGCTAATGGCATCTGTTGGCGAAGTAAACGGCGAGCTTGAACAGGTTGATCAGGTCTTTGAGTGGGTATGGTATCATATGAAAAATATGGTTGAAAGTGTGTTTTCAATGGATGACTGATGTGAAATGTATATTATGGACAAGCCTGGTTAATACCAGGCTTTTTTGCGGTTATTAAACTCATCACCTAAAGGCTTGGTGACAACCAAGTTTTCTAACATTTCAATATCTGTGATGGAATATGATATAATATACAGTGGCAATCCAAATGGATGGGAAGAAGAATATGTGCAGAAGGAAGTGTGAACATGCTTGATGGGGGATTAAACTTTTTAAACCTGTTACGAATAGGCGTAGATATTGCTCTCGTCTGGTATGTTTTATATAAATTAATAATGTTGATTAGAGGCACAAAGGCCATACAGCTTTTAAAAGGTATTTTGGTTGTACTGATTGTCTGGGTGCTCAGCAGGGTTTTTGAACTGCAGACGATTCAATATATAACAAATCAGGCGATTACCTGGGGATTTGTTTTCATCGTGATTTTATTTCAGCCTGAGTTGCGGCGGGCGTTGGAACAGCTGGGAAGAGGTAATATTTTCTCCAGGGGTTCCAGATCTGAGGAAGAAATACTGGAACAGAAAATCGAGGCAATCATTCAGTCGTGTACATATATGGCAAAGCGAAGAATTGGTGCATTGATTTCACTCGAACGCGAGACTGGTATTGGTGATTACGCTGAGACAGGCATTCCGATTAATGGGAAGCTTACCCATCAGCTTTTGACAAATATTTTTACACCGAACACGCCGCTTCACGACGGGGCAGTTATTATCAAGGATGAGGAAATCATGGCTGCAGCGTGTTATTTGCCGTTATCCGAGAGTCCGTTCATTTCAAAGGAACTTGGAACACGGCACCGGGCTGCGATGGGAATCAGTGAAGTAACGGACGCTTTGACCATTGTGGTGTCGGAGGAAACCGGAAATATTTCCTGTACAAAAAATGGGGAGTTGATGCGGGAGTTGGATCGGGATGCCTTGCGGGAATTCTTGCGCGCAAATCTGTCACCTTCACCACTAAAAACCTCTGAATCAAAGTCACGTCATCGGAGGGGGAAAAAGAATGGATAAATGGTTTAATAGCCGCTGGTTTGTCCGGGGTATTTCACTGGTATTTGCTGCAGTGTTATACATTTTTGTCCAGGTGGAGATTGATCAGTATGACAACGATGAGTCCCGTATCTTCCCGAGTGGCAACGAAGAAGTGGCAACGATTGAAGAGATGCCGGTAAGTATCCGTATCGATGAAGAGAACTATGTTGTCAGTGGGGTTCCGCAGACGGTATCAGTAACACTGGAAGGCTCTGCAAGTACACTTACTGCAACGGCAAGACAGAAGAATTTTGATATATATGTTGATTTGGAAGGTTTGAAAGCAGGCACACATACGGTGGAATTGAAACATGCAAATGTGCCCCGGGAGTTAAACGTATATATTGAACCAAAGACAATAGAAGTCACCATTGAAGAACGTGCAACGGAAGAGTTTACCGTTTCAACGGATTTTATTAATACGGACGAGCTGCCGCAGGGATATGAACTCGGGAAAAGCACGGTTGAACCGAAGACTGTATCCATTACCAGTTCAAAGGAATTAATTGAGCAGATTGCGATTGTAAAAGTGTTTGTGGATGTTGCAGGATTAAAAGAGTCAATAGACAGCAGGGAGGTCCCTGTAAACGTCTATGATGAAAGAGGCAATGAACTGAACGTGCAGATGATGCCGGAAAGTGTTGCAGTTTCGGCGGAAATTCAAAATCCGAGCAAATCTGTCCCGGTGACACTGTCAACAGCTGGTGAGCTTCCGGAAGGGTATACAATGTCATCTATTTCTGCTAATGTGGACAAGGTAAAAATCTTTGGCACGAGTGACGTTTTAAAAGGAATTGAAAAGGTTTCAACGAAAGAAATCAACCTTAATGATATAAATAAATCCGGAACGATTGATGTTGGACTTGCTCTCCCTGATGGAGCGCATCTAAAGGAAAACAAAAATATCGAAGTGGAGGTTGAACTGGAACAGACGAAAACACTGCAGGATGTTCCGATTGAAGTGGAAAATGCGGAAGAAGGGCAAGAAGTATCATTTATTCAGCCTGATGCATCTTCTATCGATGTGACCGTCAACGGCAAGCAAGAAGCTGTCAGTAATATAACTGCTAAAGATATTACTGCCACTGTTGATGCCGGCGGTCTTGACTCAGGCGAACATCAGCTTCCGGTTTCATTTGAAGGACCGGAAAACGTAGAACTGACAAGTGAACTGCAGCAAGTGACGATTGAAATCACCTGATGGATGAACCTTATTGAATAGCGGGTGAATGAACGTTGCCCTGTATTGGGGTGAACGGATATAAAGGAGAGATACAGCATGGGAAATTATTTTGGAACTGACGGTGTCAGGGGAATAGCAAATTCCGAACTGACACCTGAATTGGCATTTAAATTAGGCCGCTTTGGTGGTTATTCCCTTACAAAAGATGTGCAGAAACCAAAAATATTAATAGGACGTGATACACGCGTATCTGGTCATATGCTGGAAGGAGCGCTTGTAGCAGGACTGCTGTCAATTGGTGCTGAGGTAATGCGTCTTGGTGTGGTTTCCACCCCTGGGGTTGCTTATTTGACAAAAGCAACAAGTGCCGAAGCAGGCATCATGATTTCTGCCTCTCATAATCCGGTGGAGGATAATGGAATTAAATTTTTTGGCCCGGATGGTTTCAAACTGACGGATGCACAGGAAGATGCAATTGAAACATTGATGGATGGTGAAGACAACCTTCCGCGTCCGATTGGTGCTGATATAGGTGTAGTTAATGATTATTTTGAAGGTGGCCAAAAGTATCTCTCATTCTTAAAAGAAACGATTGACAATGATTTTGAAGATATGGTAATTGCACTGGATTGCGCGCATGGTGCAACATCAAGCCTGGCAACACATTTGTTTGCTGATCTGGAGGCTGATATTCATTCCATCGGATCATCGCCGGACGGTCTGAATATTAATGATGGTTATGGGTCAACACATCCTGAGTCACTGCAGACTTTTGTCACAGAAAAAGGTGCTGACATCGGATTGGCCTTTGATGGTGATGGGGATCGTCTCATTGCGGTTGATGAAAAAGGCAATCTTGTTGATGGTGATAAGATCATGTACATTTGCGGGAAATTTATGAACGATAAAGGTGTTCTTCGTCATGATACGGTTGTTTCGACGGTAATGAGTAATATCGGTTTTTACAAAGCGCTTGAAGAGCATGGCATGCGCAGTGATAAAACAAAAGTCGGTGACCGTTATGTTCTTGAGGAAATGCTTAACGGCGGTTATAATCTTGGTGGCGAGCAGTCGGGGCATATCATTTTTCTGGATCATACAACGACTGGGGATGGCATGCTGACAGCTATTCAACTAGTGAATGTGATGAAAGAAACAGGGAAGAAACTGTCAGAGCTGGCTGATGAAATGGAAATTTATCCGCAGGTTCTGAGAAACGTAAAAGTGACGGATAAAAAGAGCGCATTGACCAATTCTAAAGTTCAGGAAGAAATCAATGCGGTGGAAGCGGAAATGAACGGTGAGGGCCGTGTATTGGTCCGGCCTTCCGGTACAGAACCGCTTGTTCGGGTAATGGTTGAAGCGCCGACAAAGGAAGCCTGCGAAAAATACACGAACCAGGTTGCAGCAGTTATCGAAGAATTGCTTGGTGTGAAAGAATAATCAGCACAAGAAATTGCTCTCCATTCCGGGAGCAATTTTTTGTATTGATCCTAATTAGAAGGTACAAAACACGCGAACCAGGCGCCGAAACGTGCGAACTACCCGGTCAAACGTGCGAACCAGGCGTCGAAACGTGCGAACCAAGCGCCGAAACGTGCGAAGTCATTTAATTGGTTGCAACTTGCATTTTAAAAGTGAATTTAGTTCACACTCTCTGAACGCGTTAAATGCGCCAAACATTTTACAATACAGCTGACACCAAAGGAGGGATTGCTCTTATGGTTTCCATTTTAATTACGGATGACGATCCGCACATCCGGGAATTGCTCCGTTTTTATCTGCATAAAGAAGGGTATCGAGTGCTGGAAGCGGCAGATGGACAGCGTGCCTTGAGTGTGCTTGAAGCCGAGAGTGTTCAGCTGGCCATCGTTGATATTATGATGCCGAATATTGATGGTTATGAATTGTGCGCCGAAATCCGTCAAACATATGATATTCCTGTAATCATGCTGACCGCCAAAGGGGAACTGACTGATAAGGAAAAAGGATACACGGCAGGTACGGACGATTATGTCGTTAAACCGTTTGAACCAAAAGAGGTGTTGTTTCGGATCAAGGCACTGCTGAGAAGGTTTCAATTGGCAAGTGAAGCGGAAATTAAACTCGGAAAGACGGTCATTAACCGGAAAAGCTATGAAATACATTCGAATGGTAAATTGATTATTCTTCCATTAAAGGAGTTTGAATTACTGGCACAATTGGCAAGCTATCCGGAGCAGATTTTCACCCGTGAACAATTGATTGAACATGTTTGGGGAAATGACTTTATTGGCTTTGACCGGACAGTTGATGTTCATGTGAAGCGGATCAGGGAGCGGTTCGCAGACAGTAAAGATGATTTTACGATTGAAACGGTGCGGGGTAAAGGCTATAAACTGCACGCGCGGGATAATGATGGAGGAAGCAGTTAATGCGAACGTTATATGTACGGATTATTGTCATTACAATGGTGATTATGATAGCAAGTGCCATCATCGCATTTGCAGTGACCAATGTCTATTATCAGCAGTTTTTAAAACCGAAGAACGATGAAAAAGTGACCAGAATCGCCAGAGATATTGTTTCCATTTACAAACAGAATAACGGACAGCCGCTGCAAAAATACTTAGCAGACATTACAGATTTAGGGTACAAATTTTATCTGGTGAGTGAAAACGGCAAAACCGAAACGTTCGGCAGTCCGTTTGATTCGACAGCCTTACCCGAATCAGAAATGAAACGCGTATTAAACGGTGACATTTACCACGGGATTGCCAATTATCCGTGGAAACCTTTTGTGACCGGATTTTTTGACAACAAATTAAAAAACACCATTGGATTACCGGTCAAAGCCAATGGGACCCAATATGCATTGTTTGTGAGGCCGTTTACAACCCAGCAGTTCGGGGAAATGCGTATTTTTCTCGCTGTCTTGCTTGTGCTGGTTCTCCTGTTCAGTTTTCTGCTGATCTTGATTAGTACTCGTTTTATTGTGAAGCCGGTCGAGCGGCTGACCGATGCAACCAGGAAAATTGCAGCGGGTAATTATCATGTGAAGCTGAATGTAAACCGTCGCGATGAAATTGGCAGGCTTGCCAGCGATTTCAGCCAAATGAGCAATAATCTGCAAAAAACGGAGGAAAAGAGGCAGGAATTTGTATCAAATGTCTCGCATGAAATTCAGTCTCCGCTCTCATCAATTCAGGGATTTTCCCAGCTGCTGCGTGAGGAAGATATGACGGACGATGAACGTACGTATTATTTAACAATTATTGAGAAAGAGAGCAGGCGTCTTTCACAACTGAGCAAACAGCTTTTAACGCTATCGTTTCTGGATAACGAACTCGATGAGCATGAACGACAAACCATCATGCTGGGGGAACAGTTGAGGGAGGTCGTATCCGCTGTACAATGGCTGTGGAGCGAAAAGGGTATAACGGTTGAGTTGGAGGATGCGCCATTTCAGATTGTCGGCGACACAAAACTACTTTATCAGGTTTGGATGAATTTGCTGACTAATGCTATCCGGTATACAGAATCCGGTGGAACAGTCCAAATACATACAAAGGAGCATAATCAAACAGTTGATGTAACGGTTGAGGATAATGGTATCGGTATTGCAGACAAGGATATCCCACATCTTTTTGACCGTTTTTATAAAGTGGATAAAGCCAGAACCAGAACGGAAAACAGTACGGGTCTGGGCTTGTCCATCGTGAAAAAAATAATTGAGCTTCACGGTGGGATTATTATGGTTGAAAGTGAAACCGGGAAAGGTACCGCATTCACTGTGTCCCTGCCAAAAACGTAATCAATCGTTCATTCTCTGTTCATATTCGATATCTATACTAAAGATATGGATAGGAAAGGAGTGAACGATTTTTATGTTTTTAGGAATCAGAGAATTATTGCATGCTAAATTTCGTTATATATTAATTGGAGTCATTATGGTTTTAGTGGCCGGATTGATTTTTATCATTTCCGGTTTGGCAAAGGGACTTTCATATGATAACGCATCATCGATTATAACGATGGATGCGGATTACCTGGCGATTGAGGAAGGTGTGGAGAATCAGCTTACCCAATCCTCGCTCAGCGAATCGGCCGTGAACGAAATTACTGCGTCAGAAGGGGTTCAAAAAGCAGTTCCCCTGGCTGTGCAAATGGGTGCTTTTTCGGAAACGGGAAATGACAAAAAGATTGATGCAACATTATTCATGACAGATATGAATAGCATGTTGGTCCCGCAACTTTCTGAAGGGGAAATGCCGGAAAATTCGAATGAAGTGCTGGTCGATGATCAATTGAAAAATGAAGGTATTTCAATCGGTGATACCATCACGTTTAAAGGCAGTAAACAGGAATATACGGTCACTGGCTTTGCAGAAAATCAGCGTTACAGCCATACCTCTGTTGTATATGCGGAAAATAAAACGGGGCACTTTAATGCTGTTGCGATCAAAGGAAACGCTAATAAGAAATTGGAGCAACACTATGATGTGTTGACAAAAGACGAAATTTTGGCTGCACTGCCAAGTTACTCACAGGAACAGGCATCGCTCAATATGATGATCATCTTTTTGTACGTGATTGCAGCATTTGTGTTAGCCGTCTTTTTCTATGTGATTACATTGCAAAAGAAAGCGCAATTCGGCGTGTTAAAAGCATTGGGCGCTAAAACATCCTACCTGATGCGCAATCTTCTTGTCCAGGTAATAATCTTATCTGTTATTTGCATTGGAGCGGCTGCGGCAATGACGTTCGGGGTTGGGAAATTACTGCCGGAAGCCATGCCATTTGTATTAAGTTCAGATCTGATGCTGCTGTCTGCGGCATTGTTGCTGGCCGTTTCTGTTATCGGGTCATTGGTTTCCTTGTCACAGGTCGTTAAAGTGGATCCAAAAGAAGCAATTGAGGGGGCAGAGTGATGACACTCAGAATGGAAAAGGTATCAAAGGTCTTTCGCGATGGACCAAATGAATTCAAGGCTTTGGATAATGTAACGCTTGATGTTAAAGAAGGGGAATTTATTGCTGTAATCGGTCCATCCGGCTCAGGTAAAAGTACTTTTTTATCAACTGCCGGAGCACTATTGTCACCAACAAGCGGAGCCATTATGGTGGATGGAAGAAACATTGAGAAACTTTCAGCAAAAAAGAAAACCATGCTGCGGCTGGAAAAGATAGGCTTCGTCTTCCAGTCTGCCAATCTGATTCCTTATTTAACTGTTATGGATCAGCTGCGTGTGGTTAACGTGCTTGCCAAAAATAAACAGCGTTATGAGACAGAAGAGGAATTGCTGCGTCATTTCGGATTAGGCGACCGGCTTAAAAACTTTCCGAGTGGCTTATCCGGCGGAGAGCGGCAACGGGTTGCCATTGCCCGCGCATTAATCAATGATCCTAAACTAATCCTGGCCGATGAGCCGACGGCAAGTTTAGATTCGAAGCGGGGCCGTCAAGTTGTGGAAATGCTGGCAGCTGAAGTTCGCGACCGTGGTAAATCCGGTATTATGGTGACGCACGATGAACGCGTCCTCGACTTGTGTGACCGTGTGTTGATGATGAAAGACGGGCAGTTAGTTGAAGCAGCAACGGTTTCTTAAAAAACTTGGTGACAGCCAAGTTTTCTAAGCAAGAATCCTATCTCCCCTTCGCAAAGTAGGTTATAATTATCTTATAAATATAACAATTCTAAAGTTTTAGGGGGATTTGATGATACCATTTCCAAAACCAACTGTTGAGCAATTTTTCCGTACCTATGTTATTTCGAACTTTGATGTGAGCAGTGATGAAGAACGGCTCATTTTCAGTTCAAATCTGAATGGCAAGATGAACCTGTGGGCAATGGATTTACCGGAGACCTTTCCATACCTGTTTGCCCATCAGGATGAATCATGCAGCAGCATCAAATTTGATCCAAAAAACCGCTATGTTCTGGCTGGATTTGATAAGGACGGCGATGAAAACCATCATATTTATGCGATACCGAGTGAGGGTGGTCTGCCAAAGCCGCTGGTTACAGGTGATGCGGAGGAAAAGTATTTTTTGGCGGATATAAGTGAGGATGGCGAACGTTTATATTATATTACTTCAGAGGAAAATCCGTCTTTTTTAAATGCACGGGTTCGCGACCTGAAAAACAATTCCGATACACTTCTCAACATTGGTGAGGTGTCTCCAACTGAGTTAGCAACTGTCTCCAACGATGAACAGGCGTTTGTTTATTTACGCGCCTTTGCAAACACATTCGTAACCGGATTTGTCAAGACGGGCAAGGAAACACACAATCTTACCCCTGATCCTGAAAAGGTACATGTAACATTTGACCCTATTTTTGTGACGGACAAAACCATCTATTTTGTCACGAATTATGAAAGTGAGTATAACTATGTTGCAAAATTTGACCTTGATTCAAAGAAATTTTCGTCCGTCGTAACCATTGAAAATGAAAGTGTGGAAATGCTGAAATGGAATAGAGACCAAAATGCCTTATACCTGGTAACGGAAAATGGTGTGACTGATCAGATATATACTTATGATTTAGAATCAGAAAAGCTAACAAAACTAAATGCACCAGTTGATGTGATTGAACAGGTACATGTTGCAAAGTCGGGTAATATTTATTTACTTGGCAGAAGCGCAACTGTCCCGCATAATATTTTCAAATCAGAAAATGGCAAGGTATGGCGTCAGCTGACAGATAACCGTGTACTTGGATTGAGCAGCAAGGATATGGTTGAACCGGAAGTCGTTTCCTACAAGTCATTTGACGGGATGGAAATCGAAGCATTGCTGTTTAAAGCAAAGCCGGAAAATAGTAACGGCTATACGATTTTTTGGCCACATGGCGGGCCGCAAGCTTCCGAACGAAAATCATTCCGATCGATGTTCCAATGTTTTCTCAACCGCGGGTATACCATTTTTGCCCCTAACTTTCGTGGAAGTACAGGATATGGGTCTTCCTTTGTAAAATTAGTCGAGCAGGATTGGGGAGAAGGCCCCCGTCTGGATTGTGTTGCAGGAATTGAATGGCTCTTTGAAAACAATGTTTCAAACCGTGATAAATTATTCCTGGTTGGCGGCAGTTATGGCGGTTACATGGCTTTGCTGCTTCATGGTCGTCATCCTGAATATTTCAAAGCATGTGTCGATATTTTCGGCCCATCTGATTTATTCACATTCGTTAATTCTGTACCACCGCACTGGAAACCCATTATGGATCGCTGGTTAGGCGATCCAGAGCGTGATAAGGAACGTTTTATCAACGATTCACCAGTAACCTATTTGGATGGTATGGTCAAGCCAATGCTTGTTATCCAAGGCGCAAAAGATCCACGTGTTGTGAAAGAGGAATCCGATAATATTGTTTCCAGGCTGAAAGATGAAGGTCGTGATGTTGAGTATCTTGTGCTCGATGATGAAGGGCATGGTTTCTCCAAAAAAGAAAACGAGATTAACGTGTACTCCCGTATGTTGGACTTTTTGGAAAAGCATCAGGATTAGAATTGTTTAAAGGTGATACAGTTTAAAAGTGTTCCTTTTAAGTAAAATCGCATCTGAAGCAAAATAAGTGGCATGGTTTAATAAAATACCATGCCACTTTTCTGCGTTCAGTTTCGATTGTAGTAGTAGAAAGATAATTAGTTTATGGAATGCTTACTAATAATAGTTACAATATCAGCAAAATTATATTTATGGTTAACAGTATCTACTACAAAGTCCTCGGCCTCTTTAGGATCCATATAAAAGTTGAGTCCATTATACTTTAAAAATTGTATCATGGAAGTAAATGCTGTTCGTTTGTTGGCGTTATGAAATGCATGGTTAAATGCTAAAGATTGAAATAATGCAGCGGCCTTTTCAACCATTGAGGGGTAGGCGTCTTCTCCAAAAGCAGATTGTTTCGGTCTATTTATGGCTGAGTCCAGCAGGGTGGCGTCTTTTACTCCAGCCGTCTCACCCCTGCTGTATCGGTTAATTAAATATAAATTGATACTGATAACTTCTTCAACAGTCAGATACCGTATAGGTGCCATTATCTATCTTTTAAGCCTTTAAGTGTTTTATCGTAATATTCGACCGTATCCTCTAATACCTTAAAGAAATCTTCACTAATTCCTTCTGGGAGGTCGACTTTGGGCTGTTTTTTTCTTAGGCGGATTTCCTTGTCGACAATTTCAATCGATAGGGTATCTCCTTTTTCAGCATTTATTTCTTTTAAAGCATCGGTCATGTTTACGCCAAGACTATTTCCCATTTTTATCACGTTTCGTTCCATATCTCTCACCATCTTCATATTTTTCTACTCCTTTCAAGTATATACATGGTACTGAAGTATATGCGTATTTATTCAATTACGTATGTACATTATAACATGTTTTTATTAAAAAAATAACTCGTTTACAAAAATGTAGCATGGTTTTGAAAATCCCATGCTACTCCTATAATTTTTAGTAATTATTTTCAATCCTATATTCACAGGCTTCAACTGCTGTTTCGCTTGAGGCGATCAATTCTTTATCATCCTTCTCCAATCGAAGTTCAAGTGCTTTTTTAAAGTATTTCAACGCTCCTTTAAAATCGGATTGATCAAAAAGGTTTTTGCCATAATGTTCGTAAACAAAATCAAGAAAATCGGTATAATCCCAATCAGACTCAGCTGTTTCCAGCAAGTCAGTAAACATTCTATTGGAAAGGTCAAACTTGGTCCACCATTGATATGTATGAGCTAGGCGAATCTTATTAGCAAAAACACCATGCGTGTTATCAGTATTTTGGCAGATTTTGATTGCGGTTTTAAGATGTTTTTCGCTTTCTTCCAATTCGCCAACAATTCTTAAATAAGAACCGAGTAATCCATACCATTTCCCTTTTTCGCTTTCACTGATTTCGTTAAGCTGTTCTCTGATATATATCATTCCACTGAGCATCTGAATTTTGGAAATAGGCACTTCCCGCAGATTTGGTCCGAATTTAAATTTCATGTTATATGGAATATCTGAAATATTCATAAACCATCACCACCCCCATCTGCTTATATATTACCACGACAGATGGGATTGTGCTAAGATGACTGGCCTTCATTGCGGTGATGATCCGCAAGAAATTCCCAGTCCTCGATGAATTTTTGCCATAAGTTCGGCCTTCTTCTGACTGCAAGCGGATGATAGGCAACCGTGGTCGAATAACCGTGTACTTGATGCACGTTCTGTCGCAATGATTTTACATCAACCGTGTCATCCTGAAAAAAAGATTGCACAGCGACGTTTCCGAGACATAAAATGTGTTTCGGCTGGCTGTTTTGAAGCTGCTCATCCAAGTGATTCATACAAATTTTCCGTACAGCTTCTTTATCGTATTTCCGCGTTGGCTTTCGTTTTAGAATGTAGGTAATATAAAAATCATCGCTTCCAAGACCAATATGATGAGCAGCTTTCTGAAGGGTCTGTCTTGTACCGCAAACAAAAGGATTACCATCGCGGTCTTCGCGAAGTCCGGGGTTATCCAGCACAATCATAATCGAAGCATTGGGGTTTCCTTCTCCCCAGACCATCCTGGAACCATGCTTATAAAGTCCGCATTCACAGCACATATCGACATGCTCGGGAGTTGGTATTTCCGGCCATGATACCGGGCAAAATTCAGTCGACATCTAATCCCTCCAGTTAAAAATAGTGTATTGATAGTTTCCCGCAAACCCGACGAAAACTTGCAGCAAAATTTTTAAGCAGATAAGAAACTTTCTTTTGGCATAAGTAAAGGCTTGGTGACTAGCACGTCAAATGAGTGAGGTTCATACATATGATATTAACCATCCGTAAAAAATTTGTTGACCTTCACAGATGTTTTCGGTTAAAATTTGGTGTACGCTAATTTACAGATGCGAATCCTTTATTCAAAAATAGAAAGGTGGAACGTTTTTTTTTTCAAGCATTTAAAGCGCCTGAACTATTCTTTGACCGATGAAAATGGAATAGTTGACGAGGTGGAGGACATTCGATTAACTCGGCGGGTACCTCCCGATTGCACATCCCAATTGATAGGCTTTCATTCCTAAAACGGCAAGGCGACTTGTTGTACAACGGAATAAAGCAGGATGAGAAGCAGGTATACAATCACGAGAAAGGGGCAGCGAAACGCCCCATACAAATAATGTGGAAGGTCGTTTGTTGCCCCTTTATACAAGGAGGAACAGCGATATGTGTGGAATTGTAGGATATATCGGACAGAATGATACGAAGGAAATATTATTGAACGGACTGGAAAAATTGGAATACCGTGGCTATGACTCAGCCGGAATTGCCATGTTAAATGACGACAGAATGAATCTTTTTAAGGTAAAAGGCAGGATTGCGGCATTGCGGGAGAAAGTGGATCATGGTGTTCAATCAACAATGGGAATTGGTCATACACGCTGGGCAACACATGGTGCGCCAAGCGCTGAGAACGCACACCCGCACCAAAGCACATCAGGCAGATTTACACTTGTGCATAATGGTGTTATCGAAAATTATCAGGATTTAAAACGTGACTATCTGGGCGAAGCCGTTTTCTCGAGTGAAACGGATACGGAAATCATTGTGCAGCTGATTGAAAAAAACTTCGAAAAATACCAGAATACTGCTGAAGCGTTTCGTAATACGGTCAGTCTTCTAAAAGGATCTTACGCAATCGGTTTGATCGATAACGAAGACAGGGATACCATTTATGTTGCCAAAAATAAAAGTCCATTACTGATTGGTTTAGGCGAAGGATTCAATGTAATCGCAAGTGATGCCATGGCGACGCTTAAGGAAACTGATCAGTATTTGGAAATTCATGACCGGGAAATTGTGTTGGTTAGCCGTAATTTTGTTGAGGTGCAAAAGCTTGATGGCAAGGTTGTCGAACGTAAACCATTCACAGCACAAATTGATGTGAGTGATACCGAAAAAGGAACTTACCCTCATTTCATGCTGAAGGAAATTGATGAACAGCCGTTTGTCATGCGAAAAATCATCCAGGAATACCAGGACGAAAATAATGATCTGAAGCTTGATGAGGATGTACGCAATGCAATGAAGGCATGTGACCGCATCTATATCATTGCTGCAGGTACCAGTTACCATGCAGGGTTAGCCGGTAAACAGTTTATTGAAAAAATGGCAAAAATTCCAGTTGAAGTCCATGTGGCAAGTGAATTTTCATATAATATGCCGCTGCTGTCGGAAAAACCGTTGTTTATTTTTATCTCGCAAAGCGGCGAAACAGCCGACAGTCGTACCGTTTTGGTAAAAATTAAGGAATTGGGACATCCGGCACTGACAATTACTAATGTGCCGGGATCAACCCTTTCTCGTGAAGCAAATTACACATTAAATCTCTTTGCTGGACCGGAAATCGCCGTAGCATCAACAAAGGCTTATACTGCACAAATTGCCGTTTTAGCAATATTGGCAGTTGATTCGGCCAGAGCAAAAGCATTAAAACTTGATTTTGAACCGTTGCAGGAACTTGCGATCGTTGCAAATGCAATGGAAGTGCTAACGGACCAAAAAGAAGCGATTGAAGAATTGGCTCGGGACTACTTGTCCGTCTCACGGAATGCATTCTTCATTGGTCGGAGCACAGATTACTATGTTTGCCTGGAAGGTGCATTGAAGCTGAAAGAAATTTCCTATATTCAGGCTGAAGGTTTTGCCGGTGGTGAACTGAAGCACGGAACGATTGCATTAATTGAAGACGGAACACCGGTCATCGCGCTGGCAACCCAGCCAGAGGTTAATTACGGCATCCGAAGCAATGTCCAGGAAGTCGAAGCACGTGGCGCAAATGCAATGGTAATTAGTATGCGCAGCCTTGAACAGGACACTGATGCATTCGTTGTACCACAAGTACATGAACTGCTGACACCACTTGTAAGTGTTGTACCGATGCAGCTTCTCGCATATTACGCCGCACTTCACCGAGGTTGCGACGTTGATAAGCCAAGGAACCTGGCGAAAAGTGTAACGGTTGAATAAATGACGTATCGGTAATTATGACACTCCCTTGCGATAATAGTTCGTAGGGGAGTGTCTTTTTAAAAGGTATTGAATTAATTATAGAAAATTTGTTTAAAAATCAATATGTCTTCGGGAGAAATATGGTACAGTTTTAGCAAATGGTTATTCCAGAATTGGGCCATTATCTGGAATAAGTGATTGGATTAGGATTATTTACAATTAATATTCTAGTCGATGGAGGGTATTATTTTGGTGGGTAATCAAGGAATTGGTTGATATGTGAAATCTAACTGATGACTTGAAAGTAAAATGGAAAAAGCAGTTGTAATGGCGATTCAATAACTTTAAAAGAGCATACAGTTAAATTTCATTTTTAAAAGGGGAGAATTACATATGAGTTTAAATGAAGAGGGTGTCCATAAATTTTTAGATTGGACATATGAAAAGGTATTAAATGGGGTTCCAGGTACGGTTTCAGCTTATGAGTTAGCTTCTAACAGGGCAATCCGCATCAGAATTAGTAAAGCAAAGTGGCATCAAAATTGCTCAGAAGGTTGGCGAAGCACAAATTAAAAGAATACCTGGTGAGGTTATAAAACAAATTAATCAAAAAATCGGTTTTAGATTGGTAACGAAGTTTGGAGAAAAAGGAGTAGTCAATTTAGGGAAAATGGTGCCCTTACTCGGCGGAGTAGTTGGAGGATCATTTGACGCCTCATCTACTTATTTGATTGGGAAGGCAGCCGAAAAAACATTTATTGAGGGTGGTTATGATAAAGATAATGGGATTACCATAGATATGATTTAAGTTATTCCATTTAAAGGATTAAGGGTATATTTTAGTTATTCAGAAACGGTCGCCATTCCTGAGTAAGGACAGCTCACGGTGGTTCTATTTTTAAATATAAGGAGGGGGTACTAATGAATGAAAATGAATGCCCTAAAAGTCGTGGAACTGAATTTGGTGAAGGCACCGATTTTATGCCAGTCAAACCATTAGACTAGAAATTTTCAATGGGATCTAATAAGATCTATACCTTCTGTTTGAGTTGTGGAGAAGTAATTTCTACGAAAATTGAAAACCCAAGCAAATTTCAAACCTAGATTTACTGAGTTAGGCAATAGGGCGCGTTTCCGAAGTTAATTAAGCCTTATTCATTAGATAAGGGTATAAGGCTTTTTATCCGAATGTATAC
>NZ_BAAADS010000004.1:0-981 GCF_039522605.1 Virgibacillus siamensis | reverse complement strand
GCAAATTTGTTGCGCCGCTTCAAAACAGCGACCTAATTAATATACCATCTCCCAAAAATAATGTCAATAACTATTTTTGAAGAAAATAATGATATTTTGGTGGAGCCTAGCGGGATCGAACCGCTGACCTCCTGCGTGCAAGGCAGGCGCTCTCCCAGCTGAGCTAAGGCCCCAAAAATGGTCGGGAAGACAGGATTCGAACCTGCGACCCCATGGTCCCAAACCATGTGCTCTACCAAGCTGAGCTACTTCCCGTAAATGGCGCGCCCGAGAGGAGTCGAACCCCTAACCTTCTGATCCGTAGTCAGACGCTCTATCCAATTGAGCTACGGGCGCATCTGGTGCCGAGGGCCGGACTCGAACCGGCACGGTAGTAGACCTACCGCAGGATTTTAAGTCCTGTGCGTCTGCCAATTCCGCCACCCCGGCTTGGCTTATTTGTTTATATTGGAGCGGAAGACGGGATTCGAACCCGCGACCCCCACCTTGGCAAGGTGGTGTTCTACCACTGAACTACTTCCGCATTATGTATTTGAAATGGTGCGGGTGGAGGGACTTGAACCCCCACGTCGCGAGACACTAGATCCTAAATCTAGCGCGTCTGCCAATTCCGCCACACCCGCATTAAATGGTGAGCCATGGAGGATTCGAACCTCCGACCCTCTGATTAAAAGTCAGATGCTCTGCCAGCTGAGCTAATGGCTCACAATAGATGTAAAAAGAAAATGGTGCCGGCCAGAGGAATTGAACCCCCAACCTACTGATTACAAGTCAGTTGCTCTGCCAATTGAGCTAGACCGGCATTCGGTGTACGTTATAAAACAATGCATTGAAATGAAGAATGGTGGAGGATGCAGGGCTCGAACCTGCGACCCCCTGCTTGTAAGGCAGGTGCTCTCCCAGCTGAGCTAATCCTCCCACACATATGTAAAGCCTGGCGGCGTCCTACTCTTGCAGGGGCAAAGCCCCAACTACCATCGG
>NZ_BAAADS010000003.1:162601-163013 GCF_039522605.1 Virgibacillus siamensis | reverse complement strand
AGTAGACGCCTATGTGCACTATTATAACAATGATCGATTACAAACAAAACTTGAAACAAGTCCAGTTGAATAACGGTTACAATCAGCATAGATTTGCACGATTTTAGTTTGTCTACTTGACAGGGTTATGTGCAAATACCGTTTCCGAGCATAAGCATGTCGAAATCGAGCATATATGGGAAGCCTTAACTGCAGATAATCGACCAATGCTTGCATTCTCCCTTGACTTCATTCGGCAATCTGCAATGGAACAAAAGCGGAAGCGCCCGTTTAGCGACGTACAAACTGTGCCCGCGCATAGCGGGTAGGTCGGCGTTGCCGCGCAAAGCGGCGGTTTTAGCCGATCTTCCTTAAATGAGATAAAGGAAACACGCCCCTTCATAGGGGTGTGTCGACGTTGGCCGCAAAGGCC
>NZ_BAAADS010000003.1:9698-162536 GCF_039522605.1 Virgibacillus siamensis | reverse complement strand
GTCTTCTTTATCGTAGTGAGGAAGTGTGAAGTTTGCTAGTCGCTGGGCGCTGGAGCTGGACGTGGCTGATTAGGAGCAAGTGCATTATCCACATCTACAAAATTTTATAATTTCCTAGACAATAAAAAAATCAGCCTCATTGTGAGACTGACTTTCATTCGTGCTATACACCATTTGCAACTTCATCGTTCTTTTCAACAACCGTTGCTGTTACTTTTTCAATCCGTTTTTCCGTTATCTCGTTCACCTCAAAAATAACATTGCCATAATATATCTTCGGCTGCTCCCCTACCTGTGGAAAATGGCCAAGCTGGCTGATCAGAAATCCGCTCAACGTATCAAAATCATTCGTCGGCAGCTCTTCGTTCAGTGAATCTTCCACTTCATGCAGGTGAATGGTCCCCAGAATAGTATACTTGTTTTCGCTTATCTGTTTTATTTCCTCTTCTTCTTTCATCACTTCAAGACCGACATGTTCACTGAATATGTCGCCTACAATTTCTTCAATAATGTCCTCAATCGTGATTAACCCTTCTGTACCGCCATATTCATCAAGGACGACGGCAATATGCATATTGTTCTGCTGCATTTCTTTGAAAATGACATCCAAATTTTGCGTTTCCACCACAAAATAAGGATCTCGGGTTATATCTTGCAGACAAAATGAATGTTTATCGTCCGTTTCCAAAAATTGAATCAAATCTTTCGAATGTAAAAACCCGATAACATGATCCATATCTCCATCATAAACAGGAAATCGCGTGAACCTTTCCGAACTAACCAATTTGACTGTTTCCCGTAACGATGCATCGACGGCCAGGGCAGATATATCAGTCCGGTGTGTGATAATATCAGATACCGTTTTATCATTAAACTCAAAAATATTATTAATCATTAATTGTTCTGCCTGCTGGATGGTCCCCTTTTTACCACCATCATCAACCATCAATCGAATGTCTTCCTCTGTTGCCTCATCGTTTTCGGCATTCGGATCAACTCCAAATAACTTTACCGTTGTATTGGTTGAGAAACTTAGGAACTTAACCAGGGGCAAACATACCTTGAACAACCATGTCAGTGGGGTTACTGAAAAATTGGCAATCGGTTCCGCCTTTTGCAATGCAAGCTGTTTAGGTACCAATTCACCAAAAACCAGCGTGAAATATGACAAAATGATCGTTGTCCCAACAACTGCAATTGTTTGAAGTACCGATGGGGCAAGCGGAACCCCCATTTCCTGCAATGCCTGTGCAATCGGATCAGCAAAGAAATCAGCTGCAAATGCACTTGCCAGAAATCCGGCCAATGTAATACCTATCTGAATCGTTGATAAAAAACGGCTCGGCTCAGCTATCAAATCGTAAACCTTTTTGACCTTTTTGTCCCCACTTTCAGCCTGCCGCTCCACTTTACTTTCGTTCAATGAAACCAGAGCTATTTCCGATGCCGCGAAAAAACCGTTTAAAACAATCAATATGACAAGAATTGCTAACGCAACTGTCACTTTATACCCTCCCAAAATTAAAAACACTTCGCTTGTTGCTGCGGGGAATCCCATTTAAGCATTTTATGCTGTTTTAGAAACCCTTTCTTATACAGTTTCCTAGCTGCGTAAAAAAACATTTTCCTGGATGGGGAAAACGATTAAATACCGTATTTAGTATTATAGCATATTGCAAATAAATTCGTTTAACAATTTAAATCCCTGTTGCTTAATCAACTATTTAGTTATTGCAGCCAGCTAAAGCTCAAGGCTTCAATAGGTCAAAAGCTTTTTCTATCATCAGATACATAAATAACATCAAAAAGAATCCATTTTGATTTATTTTTCAAAATGGATTCTTTAGCTATTACCTAATGTTTATAAACTTTTGCTTCACGATAATACGTTGAGTAACCATAATTCTGAAATACCACGCCTTCTACATATGGTTTGAGTATTGTTGCACTTCCGCTCTGATAAGTCGGAATCGCATAAGCATTTTCAATCAATACTTTTTCTGCTTCCTTCAACACCTGCCAGCGTTTTTCCGGTTTCGCTCCGAGAGTTCGGGCCTTTTCAATTAATTTATCATAATCATCAATTTCCATTCCGGTCGTATTATTTGGGTTATCGCTATACCAGTAGCCTAAAAAGGTCATCGGGTCTTTGTAGTCCGGAAACCATCCGGCACCCGCTCCGATATCGTAATTCCCATTGGTGTCCGTTTCCAGGTATGCGTTCCAAGGAAGTTTTTTAATAGTTACTTCCATACCTTCCAGCTTTTCAAGTTGGTTAGCGAAATATTCACCAAGTTCCGCTGCAACATCGCTGTCTGTAGTCAAATACTCTAACTTGAGCGTATCTATGCCTTCTTCCTTTTTTGCTTCTTTCCATAATTGTTTCGCTTCTTCTACACCACCTGGAAGATAATCTTCAACACCATCACGGAAGTCCTTACCGTTTGGCCCAGTTGCAAAATCTTTTGGAACTGCGTATTGAGCAGCCAGGGAGCCATTATTCAATAAAACATTTACAGCATTTTCACGATTAATCACCATTGACATGGCTTTCCGTACTTTTTCATTTTTAAATTCCGGAACATTATTTACATTCAATTTCCACCAGAAAACTCCATTTCCCGGAATTTTATGAAAGTCCGATTTATCTTTATATGCATCGACTTGTTCAGAGGAGAGTCCATCCATTTGAATTTCATCGGATTTGTACAAGTTCAGCTGGGTATTCTGTGCTTTTACAACCTTGTAGTTTGCTTTTGTAATATTAACATTGTCTGCATTCCAGTACGTATCATTCTTTTTAAGTGTCCAACTTGTACCGTGTTTCCACTCCGATAATATGTACGGGCCGTTGGAAAGCATGTTTTCAGGTTCTTTCGCAAATTTATTACCTTGCTCTTTTACGAATTCTTCATTCAATGGAGCAAACGTAACAAATGACATTAAGCTTACAAAATAAGGCGTCGCCCCCTCAAGGGTCACCTGTAACGTCTTTTCATCGATTGCTTTTACTCCCAGTTTTTCCACTTTCCCATAAAGATCACTTTCTTTGTTCATAATTTTAGCTGCGTTCTTAATATTGGCCGCATCCATGATATACGCATACTGTGAAGCAGTTTCGGGTTTCAACACCCTTCTCCACGAGAACACGAAATCACTGGCAGTCACCGGATCACCATTAGACCATACAGCATTATCACGAATTTTAAATGTGTAAACAGTTTTATCCTCATTCACTTCAGGCATCGCCTCCGCAATGTCTGGAACCGCTTTCTTTTTTTCAATTGATATTAGTCCTACATGCGTTCTATTAATAACTTTAAAAGAAGTCACGTCCGTAGCTGTGGAGGGGTCCACATTCGGTAAATCCGAACTGGATACAAAATTCAGTTCCTGTTTAGAAGCCAACTCCTTATTCTGTTGCTTGTCTACAGTGTCATCAGTATCCTCATTGGCTGTACTAGAATTGCTGCTGCATGCTGCCATTAATAAACCAATAACAAGCATTAGTGTTATAAGACAAAACCTAATTGCATTTTCTTTCCTCATAAAATCAGTCCTCCTGTAACGTATATTTTTTCACAATAATGTGACAAAAAAATGACATCCTTAGTATATAAAATATTATAACTCTTTTCAATACTCAATATAAATCGAATGGAAATACATTCAATGCATTACAATTTCCTTTACGAGCCACATAGCGTACACTGACAATAGGCTTTTAAAGAGGAATGAATATGATGAAACAGTACTACAGTGATGTTATCCAATATCGGGGAACCCATTATGATTTCGGTTATTTTCAAGGTCGTCTTCTAAAGAATTCACCTATTTTGCCGAACCGGGAAAAACAATGGGGGCCGAAGAAAGACCGGCACTTTCTCATTGATCCGGAAGTCTACCAGAAAATCATGGCAACTGTCGCACCAGGCATCCTGGATGAAATCCGCGGGCTTGCCGATGCATTAGACATGGAGATGGATAAGGCCTTTCGCTTCTTTGGCGGTTACTACCTGGAATTTGTCCGGAGTGGCTGTTCCATTTTCACGGACTCCCGCTTTATGGTCCGGAATTATGACAGTCATCCAAAAGGCTACGAAGGAAGGTATATGCTTTATCAGCCGACTGACAGCGGTTATGCCGTCATCGGTCCAACGATGCAAATAACCGGGCGGATTGATGGGATGAATGAAAAAGGTCTTGTGATGGGCTATAATTTTACCCACAGCAAAAAATCCGGTGATGGTTTTCTGTGCAATATGATTGGACGGCTGATTTTAGAGACATGTGCCAGTGTGGATCAGGCCATTTCGCTGCTGAAGAAAATTCCGCACCGGCACTCATTCAGTTATGTAGTCTTGGATCGCAGCGGAGACTCTTATGTTATTGAAGCGTCACCAAGACAGGTCGCAGCACGGAAATCCAATGTTTGCACAAACCACTTTCACCTGCTTGATGAAGAAAATCGTTACCGTCAGGAGGAAACGCGTGAACGGGAGAAAAGTATCCAAAAACAGCAGCAATTTACCGCAAATCCATACGAAGCGTTCAACGTAATGAACGGTATTGAGCACGGAATTTTTTCCAAAAAATATGATGCTGCCGCTGGAACCATTCACACTGCAGTATACTTCCCGAATGAGTTGAAAGCATGGTTCGTGATAGGTCCGGATCGGAAACCGGTCATTTTCGACTTTGCCAAATGGCTGCGGGGTGACAACGTAAACGTCAAACAAATTAAAGGTAAACTGGAGCATCAGGATCCGTTTGTCAACATGGAACAGATATAACGCAAAGCCAGGACACAGCACCTGGCTTTTTTCGCCAAACCAGGGACACAAGACCGGGCACCTAACCATAGGCTGTATAAAATCTTTCAAAAAAAGAGGTGCCAATATGTACAATCCACGTCGTAATTACCATGGACACCCGCTGATCCAGATACATCCGCCTGTATTCCACAACCCGTTTTCGTACGCACGTCAGTATCCGCCTGTTGATACGACAATACTTTCTCAGTCCATAAAAGAATTTCAGGTTTTGTTGCAGCAGAGCGGAATTTTATTGGAAAGGTTGAGTGACACAGAATACTCCGGAAAAATTATGGAAGCTGCTCAGCTGAACCAACAAGCAGAAGTCGATCGGCTGGTTCAGTCAATCGAAGCGTTATATGTGACCATTAACACCAGCTACACACCATCAGGGGTTATTTTTAAACTGCAGTCGCCAGCTGCCAAACAAGGTGGTAATTGTTGCACGCTGAATATCACGTTGAAATGGGGCAAATAATTGTTTAACGTATCATTTACCATTGATAGGAAATAATACCAAAGTGCTTATGATGAATTATTACTCCACACTAAAGGATGATGGTATGAAAATCCTGCTGATAATCGGAAGTATTGTGTTTCCTATACTTATGTATTTTGCTCAAAAGCGCTGGAAGAAACTCCAAATTTTTATAAATTGGGCAGCTGTTATAGCGGCTCTTATATTTGGTAATATCACTTCATTGTCGGTTTATCAGATTATTAAAGATAAAACAGTGATGATGACAAACATTCATGCTGTGTTTTTAAATCCTTATTTCTTAATTGCGGGCGCCTATTTAGGAGTTTATTTCCTTTATTTGCTGCTGAAAGTTACATTGGAAAATAGATGAACTGTCCCATCCCCATCAAAACAGGACCTGAGCATCCATTGTTCCTCACCTCCCGTTCACTGTATGTTCCAGCAAATTTTTTGGTTCAGACATGGATTAGCCACAGGTCCTGTTCTTCAGCTTTCAAAATCAAACATCTCTATTCACTATCGTGTATTCTATCATCGTTTTTCCTCGAAACCTTACCCGGCCAAAAAGCAAACCTACCGAGCACTGTCGTTATAGCAGGTACGAGTAACGGCCGGACAATAAAGGTATCAAGTAACACTCCGATGGCAGTCACTGTACCAAACTGGACCAGTACCTGCATTGGCATTACAGCCAATACGGAAAATGTTCCAGCTAAAATTAACCCTGCTGAGCTGATAACACTGCTAGTTTGACCAACCCCTTCCGCTATAGCTTTTTTCAGTGGCATATGTTTACGATTTTCCCAAATGCTTGAGACCATAAAAATATTGTAATCCTCACCAAGGGCAACCAAAAATACAAATGCGTATAATGGAATCAAACCCTGCATGGCAGGTTCACCGAAACCATAATGAATCACAAGCCAGCCCAATCCTAATGCAGAAAGATACGACAATACGACTGTAAGTAATAAATAGGTCATGGCAACAATCGAACGAAGGTAAACAAGCAATAGTGCTGCAATGATAATGAGGACAACCGGAATAATTATACGCTGATCCTTACCGGTAACCTGTTCCGTATCATAAAGTGCTGCCGTTTCACCGCCAAGCCATACGTTCCGGGAAGCATCATCAACTCCAGCTTCTTCTAAGTACCCTGCAACTGCAGACTTAATCTCAGGAATGTGATGAACTGCCTTTGTTGAATAAGGATCCATCGACAAGATGACTTCATACATTTGATAATCTGAATTTTTTTCGCCAATTCGCGGGTCACCAACGCTCTCCGCCATATCAAGCGAAGCAAGTTCGTCTGCCAGAGAAATATCTTTACCCTCCGTATCAATGATCACCTGTACAGGCGCAATTTTTCCGGGCGGATAATGTTCAGCTATTAATGAAGATCCTTCCTTAGATGGCATATCATCCGGGAACGATTCAAACACCCCGTAGGTGAATGGAATTTTAGGTACCAGAAGTGCAAGTCCGCCCAGAAAAATCGTACAAATGATAATAATCAGCCACGGTTTTCCGGTAACCGCATTTCCAATGGCTTTACTGTAGCGGCTTCTCGTTTTAGGATGTCGGACCAGCTTTCCTTTTTTGGCTTCCAATTCCTGTGCCATCTTCTCCGTACGTGGTATAAACGGGAAAAACGCGGTTCTCCCAAGCATTGATAATATAGATGGAAGGAAAGAGAGCACCGCTATCCCCATAATCAATATGGCCAAACTAAACGGTACAGCAAAACGGTCATATGATGCATACTGAGCTAACGATAGGGAGTAAAGCCCGATTACCGTTGTCAACGCACTCATCATAATTGCCCCGCCTGAATAACCAATTGCCTTTTGAAGGGCTGTATATTTATTTGCTTCGAGCTGCAATTCATCACGATATCTGGAAATCAGGAATAAACAATAATCAGTTCCTGCTCCGAACAATAGAACAGTCATAATGGAGATGGCTTGTGCATCAACTTCAATCCATCCTTGATCCGCCATGAATCCCAGCAGCGGACTGATCAATCCATATGCGATCCCAACGCTTATCAAGGGAACCACTGCAAGAATCGGCGAACGGTATAACACAATAAGCAGAATTAAAACAAGTACAACCGTAGTTATTAACAAGGTAATATCCGCTTGGCTGAACAGTTGCGTTGCATCTGTCTGGATTCCGACTGGACCGCTCAGGCGCAGTTGCAGTCCATCACTGGTAATGCTGCCATCAAACGGATTTTCGTTTAGATTCTTTTTAACCAGCTTTTTAAACGTATCCATCGATTCCTGTAATGCTTCTGTTGACGCTCCTTTGTTAAAAAATATTGGTGTGGTCAGAACCTCACCATCGCTTGACGCCTGTTGCTGCAATGCCTGTACAGGAATCGCAGCAACATCCGGTACTAACGACTGATGTGGAAGCGGATCCTGTTTCAGCTGCTTGTAAACAGATTGAATCGCTTCATAATCGGCTTTAGTCAGTTCACCATTTTGATACCAGACCAATAACAGCGGGACACCGTTGTCATTTGGAAATTGCTCGTTGATAATATTTGTTGCTTCCACCGACATAGCATCCTCAGGCAGCAAATTGGTTGTTGCTGTTTCTTCCTGATTCACCTGAGGCCATATGGAAGTAAGGATTCCAATTACCAGAGTCCATATTATAAGTGTGGCTAAACGGCTTTTTTTGCCAGCAACGGCCTTTCCCCATTTCTGTAAAAAATTCATCAGATCTCCCCCGCTTGATTCGAAATCAAGATTATTTTATGTTTATAATTATATATACCGGTTAGTTAATTATCAAGTTGTTACCACTGATTATTTTCCAGTATATGATATAATTTTAACAAAGTATGCTATATGCAAGGAGAGAGTATGGTGAGAAGCGATGAACAACGACCGCTGGGCAGACCGCGGGCAAGTGATCAGACTCAACCAACAACCGAATCAATAACCGAAGCGGCAACACAATTATTTACGAAAAATGGATATCAAACGGTTTCCGTAAACGATGTTGCAAAACAGTGCAATGTGACGAAAGCTACCATCTATTACTATTTCCCCAGCAAAGCGGAGTTGTTTACGGAAACGATGGTCCAAATGATGATTCGCATTCGAAAGCGAATCAATGCCATGCTGCACGAACCGATACCGCTGAAAAGCCGTTTATACAACATTACAAAGACGCATTTATCAGCTACCGTTGACATTGATATTAATGGCTTTATGAAAGGAACAACACATACATTGTCTCCTGAACAACTGGAGCGGATAAACAAAGCCGAGATGGACATGTACCAATCAATCGAACAAGTATTTACGCACGCGATGGAACAAAAAGAAATACGCGAAATAAATCCGGTTTTTGCCACACATGCCTATTTGTCACTGTTGAAGGTCGGGAATTACAATAATGAGAAACAAGCAAAAATATATGATTCAATTGACGAAATGGCTGAGCAGATTATCGAACTTTTTTGGGAAGGCGTTCAAATCAAGGAAAGTTAAATGGGGTCAATCTATGAGAACCTCAACTGTTTCCTGAATGTTCACCCTTCCTGTAATCATAATCAAATTGTTTAATTTTGCAGCAAAAAAAACAATTACACCGTCCGCATATGTGGACGGTGTAACATAATGTAAAATTATTGAATACCAATTTATGGTGGTAATAATAAAATTGTTTAAAAGACATTACTTTTCTAATTCAGAATGGCACCGATGATATAATATTAGCGCAGTATGCTGCATATTCCACTTACAAATAGTTCCCCTCAATCTCCAGCAATTGTTTTTTCATATCAATCCCACCTGCATAACCGGTCAGCTTCTTATTTTTGCTAATAACGCGATGACAGGGAAAAAGAATCGGCAAAGGATTGACAGCGTTAGCATGTCCAACAGCACGAATCGCGTTAGGTTTTCCGATAAGGGAGGCTATTTCAGAATAGGATCTTACCTCTCCATAAGGAATCTTTCGTAAGGCTTCCCACGTTTGCTTTTGAAATAAAGTTCCTCGAAATTCAAACGGCAAGTTGAATTGTCTTCGATTTCCACGAAGATACTCATGGAATTGTTCATAAATAGGTCTTCCAAGTTCATGGCTCCTTTTCATCTTGAACTTGGCAGCAAAGGCGTGCCAATGATCATCTGTTAACACGATGCGTACGAGTCGCCCGTCTTCTCTGAAAATAAATCGCAAACAACCGATTTTGGTATGACACTCATCATAAAGCCACATGTTGGGTTCCCTCCTTTCGGCCCATTTCAAGACCTCTATGGACTATAATCCTTTTGTTCTATCAAACGAATCCAATCAATCCTAATAAGCCGAGGGTTTGACATATAGATTATGAAATTCATTCGGCGAAAGCCCTGTCCCCCGTTTAAAAGCATGATAAAAACTAGAAATACTTTGATAGCCGACTTGATAACCAACTTCTGTGCTATTTAAGGTACTCGTTAAAAGAAGGTCTTTTGCCCTTTCAACTCTGATCTTTTCCAAATACATACGTGGTGTATAACCCATTCTTTTCTTAAAGACTCGGTTTAAATGAAAAGGGCTGACCCCTACCTTTGCAGCGATTTCATTTAAGGATGTCTTTTGGCTATAATTATTTTTTATGATCTTCCTTGTATCTTCTAATATCGGCTGAAACGGATCATAACTTTTTGACTTTAAATCAGGACGGCATCTTTTACAGGGTCGATATCCTGCTTTTTGAGCTTCCGCTGCATTGGCAAAGAAGGTAACATTATCACTATTCGGAACTTTAGATTTGCATGACGGCCGACAAAAAATACCTGTTGTCTTTACAGCATAAAAGAATACCCCATCATATCCTGGATCACACGATACGGTTGCTTTCCACATGGTATCCTTGGAAATACCATTTTGATTCTTCATTGGATTTCAATCCTCCCCTGCTGAGCCCCATATAAAACGTATATAAAGCCGCGACAATTAACGGCACAAGAATATACGGTTGGACACCTGCAATCGCTAAAATACCTCATCCCTCTTTCAGCATAAAGTATACTAAAAAAGGAAAAATAAATCTTCTTGTTTTTTGCGGTTTAATTCGTTAATGGTTTAAAAGGCTTATTCAATTTTTTTATTAACTGTGCTAAATCAAACGAATAAGTATCATCCCAATATCGGTTTGCAACACCCGAAGTTGAATGATACGTTTCATGTTGCAACCCATAATAAGTAATCCTTCTGTTTAGGTATTCTTGTGCAGCTTTTTTTCCATTAAAAAATAAGTATTTACTTGGATTTGAAGCATTAAAAAATAGTCGGTACCGGCCCACCATCCATACGGATTGGAGACCCTTAAACGCGGATGCATAAGGACTTAACCTCCCTATTTCAGTCGGTCTGATAAATCGTTGTATTTCATACTTCGGTTAGCGCACCCAGTTGTTTAGTAGAGAATTTCTCTGTTTCGATAAAAAAAAAGCCCATCCACAAATATCATCAGGGCTTTATTGCTGCAGAAGTATTTATTTTTCACCAGGAAATAATATACCTAGGACTATGATGTTATCTTGATTTTTTCATAATACACCCGAAATTTCCCAACAACGATTCGGGATAAACCTTTATAGGTTCCAAATTCTTCTGTATAGGTTTCTCTAACAAATTCATTTTTAAAAATTCCTCATTATCTAAAATCAATTTAAATATGAATTCCAGAGTCTCTTCTGATGTGAAATGTTCACTCCTAAACTGTAGAAGCTTTTCCCTTACAATCGGGAGCCAGATTATATAACTACTCATTTTATAACTCGTCCCCATCATCCTATTATTCCTTTGATTGACTTATGTCATGTTGTTCTCACCATATTAAGCGAAATGCCCAATCGCAGAAAAAACGAAAAGATAACGACACCAATTCTCCCGTAAATTCTAGGATAACTGCATATTCGTCAGGCAAGTTGGATCATCGCTAAACGTAGAAAATTGTGACTCAACTCTTTTGCCTTTATGTGTAATGGTTATGCTATAATTTTCATTTCTCGGTACCCACAAATCAATAAATCCATTATCCTGTGACGTCATTTTTTTATCTACAACAACATTACCATTTCTATCCTTTATGTACACCGTGAATTCTTCCTTTGCCATTTCTCCCTGGCAGCCAGTTAAGCTATGATATGTGCAGGGATGTGTTTGATTTACATAAGGAGCGATGGAGGCAAAGAACTTCTCCCCGGTTAATTCATATATTTTCTCCTTCCCTTTTGAATTAACAATAGTAAGCTTTTGCGGTGTAATGGAAGCAGATTTGGCTTCCAGTTTACCGGAGCTGTATCCATGAACCAGTTTTTTAATATTTGCTGCTTGTTCCCTTTCCAATGTATTGTCGCTATTTTCGCTGTTACTACAAGCCACTAACAATAATGATGAAAAAAGCATTACAAAAATGACCTTTAATTTCATTCTTATCCCTCCACAGGTGATAATTCAGCCTCTGTTACCCATTTATGATTTGTTACTTCTTTACCAGTTTCAGTATCTGTGTAACTCACCATATATACTGTTGTTTGTTCAGCCGAATCAATCATAGCTGTTACTCCATCCATTCCTTCCATATGGGAAGCATTAATAGTAGCTTCTGTACCTGGTTCCAATGGCGCATCCCCAGGGTTCTCGAGTTCTTCATGAATAACCCATTTATGATTTTTGATGGGCTCTCCGCCATTTTTTGGCGTATAGGAAACTGCGTATACCGTGGTATTATAGGCACCATCTATTGTTGCTTTAGCACCATCCATACCCTCCATATGGTTCGCATTTATTATTGCTTGGCTACCAACTGAATATGTAGGATTTCCAGCCTCCGCTAAATCTTCTGGAACTTCACCTGAACTTGAATGATTCATACCTGAATGATCCATTCCTTCCATAGAATCCGACTCTTTTTCATCCGTATTCTCATTTGGTTCCGTTCCTTCTTCATTCATATCCATATTTTCGTTAGATTCAGTTTCCGTATTGGCATCACCGTTTGGATTCGATTCTTCATTTCCATCACAAGCTGCTAAAACCATAGTTGTTAGTAAAGCAAGCAAGCCTATTATTAAATGATTTTTTTTCATTGTTACAACCTCCACTCAATTATTTTAGAATTTTTCTTACTATCCAATTCGCTAAAAATATACCCCTATATGGTATTGTAGCAGAACTTAGATGTTAGACAAGCTTAATAACCATTATTTCATTTAATGTTCAAATTTAAGAAGAACACTTTCCTATCAAGAAAAACGCTCGATTCTAGATTTTTTACTTAACATGAATAATTACTTTATTTGTTAGGATACTACTATTGTAAATTTTAAAAGGGTGGTGATCCGAGATGGGAGTACTTTCAAGTTCCCCGACACATATGGATCAATGTATCGATGAATGCTTAAAATGCGCTCGTGCTTGTGAAGAGTGTACTACAGCATGTTTGCAGGAACCAGATGTTCAAGCACGTATTATGTGTATCCAACATTTAAATGATTGTTCAGACATGTGTTTTCAATCTGCAGCATACATGGCCAGGAATAGCATGAGCGCAGCTGAATTTTGCAAACTCTGTGCTACTCATTGTGAAGCATGTGCAACAGAGTGCGAAAAATTCAAGGATCCCCATTGTCAGGAATGTGCAGCTGTTTGTCGTTCTTGTGCGAATGCATGCAGACAGATGGCTTCTTAAGACTTATAATGTAAAAAGCTCTGGCCAATGGTCAGAGCTTTTTACATTATAAAATAAAGACATACATGAGTATGCTTAGGATAAAAGTTGAAATAGAACTCCACTCACTTTTTCCCATTTTACTACAATATGGTCCTTTAAAAGCAAATGTGGCGCAAGTCTTATTCCGTTCTTGCGCCCGATAACGGAACAATCCAAGTATTTTTGTTGTGTTTTATTTCTACCTCTTTTCTTCAGTTTTTTTCTGGCAAAAACTCCTTATTTTCATCATTTTGACAACCCATAATCTTATTCACTGTAATACTATACAACCATAATGAAAACCTTTTGTTCATATCATAGTTGCCGATATTGGAATAAACATATAGGAAAACGTCTTTTGTAACGGATTCTGCAATACACTTATCATTTATACTGGCGAGGCAGATTTGATAAATAATATGTTTATAGAAATTAATAAGTTTCCTAAATGCTTCAATATCTCCTTTTTTAGTCCTTTGAACTACTCGATGATTTATTTCTTCCATCCCATACCTTCCTTATATCACCAGTTAATACCTTACCTTTTATCTTTTGTCTTTTCCCACTATGAAACGTTCATTCACCCTAATCTTATGTGCTGCCATTCCCCATGAAGAATCAAACTTGCATAAATACATCTTCCTGCGAACGATGCTTCACTTTCATCTCATATAAAAGCATATCCGAGTCAATTAATGCCTTATCCCATATCATGCGTTTTCATTTTATCTAATTCCTTTTTCCTTTTCGCCTGAAGATGTTTCCTGCCTCCACTCCATTCCGCGATAAGGAAAAGCATTCCTACTAGCAGAATAAGGATGAAGCCAATAGCACTTTCAAGACGGTTTGTTACAAACAACCATGATAAAAACACAGTATAAGCTACTGGTATAATTGCGCCCCAATAAATACTATTTCTAGTTGATAAAAAGTATTGAACAGCCAATATACCGGCATAAATAAAAACATTATAAAAGTCAGCCATTATTTCTCATTCCTTTCCTTTTTATACTTTTCAATAATTAATTTTGCATCCTCAACACTTACACGATCATCAATGGAAAGACCTTTTATAAATTTGACAAAATCCTCGTTTTCAACAGCATTACTAAGCTGTATTTTCTGAATTAGCCTATCAAGCCTTATTCGTACTGTAGGATATGAAACATCATATACTTTGGCAATTTCTTTTAGGGAACCTGAATTCATAATAAAGTTTTTAACAAACTCAATGTCTTCCACATCTAAAGACAATAGCCAATTTGGTACATCTTTAACATCCATCTTCTCACCCTTTCTTTAAAAATAGTTTAACATATATTTCAATAAAATTAAATAAAAAATAAATAGAATTAAATAATATATAAAAAATATATTAATAATCATAAAAAAGACTAAATCCATACTCTGGATTCAGCCATTCTATAAGAAACTATCTTTTTGTTAAAAAGCAATAGTCCTTGCTCCGGAAATGCGCCCGTTGCTTAATTCAGTATTTCTGCAATCTCCGCAATTTAAAGCCGTAGCCAATATAAGGAAGTCCAGTGCAGATGAGAACTAAAAATGACACAAAATACAATGCAGTGCTAACCTGCCACACCACTACAGGAATCCAGTCATTATTGTTACTATACTCTCTTAATAGAATTAGCGCCAATGTAATAATCAAACTGGGTAATGCTATTATTCCCATTCGTTTTTTAACATTCTCATACGTTTCAATCAAAGTCGACCTATCCGAATAAATAGCCTTTGTCCCGGCAGGCGCCCAAAACACATGAATCCAATTCCTTTCCGAACAAACATACGTCCAACCGGCCGCTTCAAAATATGCGAAGTATTCATCATCTGGGTTTTTCCGATAATCAACCGAATACTCAACATCCTTTGTCTCTCCCCTTTTTAATGTATAGCCTAGTAGACCGTTTCATAAATAACATTAACATAAAACAATTTAATTACTCGCAGATTCCAAGCCATATTTCCATCTGAACGGAACAGGATTTTCATTTACTTCCTGAAGATATAGTTCAATACGCTCTTTTAACTCTTGCTTGGATTTGACGCGGATATGCCGCAGAAAGCTCTTACTCATCTTGGCAAAAAATGATTCGATAATATTTAACCAGGACCCGTGTTTCGGTGTGAATACAAACTCAAACCGATTTGGGACTGTTTCCAGATAAGCTCTGGTTTCTTTGGATGTATGGGCTGAGTGGTTATCAAGGACTACCTGGATTCGCAACTCCGGATCATAGCGGTCATCAAGCATTTTCAAAAAATCTACAAATTCGCGGCTGCGATGTCGGTCTTCAACAGATCCTATAACTTCACCGGTGACCAAATCAATTCCAGCCAACAAGCTGAGAGTTCCGTGCCTTATGTATTCGGAATCACGTCCAATGGTGGTGTGCTTTCCGGGAACTGGTGGTAAATCAGGCGCCTTGTTTTCAACGGCCTGAATGCCAGGTTTTTCATCATAAGACAGCATGACATCACAAATAGGCTGAAATTCATTGTCTTCCAAAGTCCACTGGACTTGTTGGTATACATAAAGTACTTGAGCCATTTTGGTATCGAAATCCGGATCACGACGTTCCAGATAATAGTTAATTTTATGGGGCTTAATATCGTTTTCATCAAGGATGCGCGACACGGTCCCAGAGCCAATATTTTTCACGCTTGGATGGCCGGCCTCTTCTGCATTTTTTCTGATATGTTGGGATAAAAAGCGTGTCGTCCATACCTCATAGGAATAGCCGAGTTCTTTCGGTTTTTGACAAGCTAACGAGACAACCCATGTTTTGGCATCATCTGTAATTTGGGCAGGTCGACCTGAGCGCTTGATGTCGTCCAAGGCATTTAAGGCACCAAATTCAAGCGCTTTGTCAATGCAGCGATACACTTTAGGCGCATTTGTATTTAATTGGTCTGCGATGGCCGGAGCCTGTTCACCATCGGCATACAGAAGCATCATTTTTGCGCGTTCTACCCGTCTGAATTCTTCCGTTCGGGTTTTGATGATTTTGTTTAATTCGTCCCGTTCAGATTGTGTAAGTATAAGCTCAGCTTTCGTCCTTTTAAATGGCATGATATCCTCTCCCAACAATTGGCTTACTATAAGGGTATCATAAATTGAATGTAGTTACATTAATTTTAAATCAATCTACTAGTAAGGAAAAACTTTCTAAAAGCCAACCTTTTTTAGCATATTTCCTCAGTCTTTTCATGTCCCATCTCTCTGTAAAAGCTAATCCACCACTAAGAACAAACTTTTTCTCCCCCATTTTAATAATAACCCTCCAGTTTTAAAATCTCCTCCGCATGTCTGACCATCACCCTTCTTCGTTGGACATCCATTTTCAAAAGCTGGATACCTTTGTCAGTTGCTTGATACGTTTTTCTCTTTTGATCATCAATATCCACCCGCTCAATAAGACCAGCTGATTCAAGCTTTTGAATTGAGGAATACAAAGATGCTGGACCAATCTCAAACTCACCATCTGTTATGGTTTCTATGTTCTTCATGATTAAATAACCATGTCTGGGTGCCACCAATGATAATAAAATATAGTATAACGTATCCGTCAGTTCCCCCATATCTAATGAACGGTTTCTTGCCATTGTCATCCTCCATATCATTTAATGATATATCATTAAACATAATATACCGTTTAATGATACTAATGTCAATGATATATTTTTCAAGACACAAAAAAAGATTGACTGAAATGAAGGTAATACCTTATTCCAATCAATCTTTTTAGTTATATATCCGAATACTAAACCTTAAATCTTTTTTTCTTTTTATTCTGTTAAATGGTTCTACAATGGGAATACTTAACGGCTTGTTTATCAAACTTATTAATCAGCTTTTTCTGCTCCATGGTGAATTCTCCTCACACGGTCTGTCGTTCCTATACTAAAAATCATTCGACTCTCTTTTTTCTTTAAATAAGGAAACAGCATTCCTGGTGCCGACAATAGCTGCTCCTAGGTGGCCCGCTCCTTCAATAAATTCTAACTCGGCTCCTTGTATTTGTTCCGCAAGAAAACGGGGATGCTGAAGTGAAACCATATCATCTTGGTAACCATGCCAAAAGTAAACGGGTATTGAAATCTCATTCAGGGCTACTTCCCATGATTGGAGTAAAAGTTTATAATCCGTTATCATACCTTCTGGAGATCGCGTCGCCTCTTTTACATTCTTGATCCATTTCTTAACAATGTCCGGCATTATAACAGACCTGTCGAATTCAGATAAATTGTTTGTCGTTTCTTCGCCCATGGCTTCAGGATGGGCGTGCATCTGTGCGATTTGTTCCGCCATTTTTTCAGGAGCCGAGAGTTCCTTCTCAATCGATGACCTCTTCTCATCATCAGAAACGCTTCCAGAATCCCCAGATATAGCTAAAGGACCAATACCACACACAATAGCGACATGATTGACATACTCTTCAAGTTTCACGGCACAGGCCAAGGCATAGGGACCACCACCGGAAACACCAACCACATCCACTTTTAATAAACCAAGATGATCCAGTAATTGTTTAACATCATTTGTCCAGTTCAAGATCGTACGATTGTTTTTGGGATCAGAGAGTCCATACCCCGGTCTGTCCACGACAATCATGCATGTATCTTCTCCTAATTGTTGCCCATCAACAAAACTACATTCATAGCGTGATCCTGGCGTACCATGGAAAAAGAGAATGGGGAATCCTCTCGGGTTTCCATATACCGCATAACTGAGTTGTCTGCCATCATTTAATGTCAATTGATTATTAAACATGTTACCACCTCAACAGCCTTGATTTATAAGATAAGTCTTATTTTAACTCAGTAAAAGGGAATTTGAATCGGACCAGGGTCAGATTTTTTCCTACGTCTCAGGATGGCTTTCATATTTGTTATCCCACAAAAGGCCCGTTTATCAAAGCAAAAGTGAACGCAGTTTTTTAAATTGTTGTTCCATTACCTGGGCCTTATGAGCTAGACGAGCACAGCTCTTATTCGATAACTGCGCCCAATAATGAATAAATTTATCAATGCAACCTCGTTAACCAATCACATCTTTCTTCCTAACTGCTATTATAAATTCACTTCTTATGCAGCTCAATCCAATCCTTAACCAAATGCTTTGGTGCGGCGCGTAAATAAGCTTCTTGGATCAATTCGTTAAGTTCATCCCAGTCGCGGATTTTTAATAGATACTCAGCCGTGATTCCCTGTATAAGTGGTTTTGAAAATCTTCCCGTTCTGCAGCAAAAACTCTTGCATTTCTCGATCTGATTTAAATGACAAACCGGCCCTTTCAGTTAATTTCACGAAAGATTTCCGTTGATTTGAAAGGAAATGTGCCCGAAACCATCGATATGGTCAATGGCTTCGGGCAGTGCAAGGTAGATTTTACGGGCCTCTATGGGCATTCCCTGTGGCTTTCCTTGTGAATTCACTCTTTTATTCACCTCTCTAATATTAAAAATCATGTACCGTTACACAAAGCTGTATAACGATTCCAAACGGATCTCGTATAATCGCATACCCGGGGCTGAACGCATTTTTCTTCAGTGGTACTAATACAGTTACCTTTTCATGTTGAACGAGAGAATCATAAAGGTTCGTAATGACATCCTTATCTTTAGACTGAATACACAATGACGAGCTGTTACCTAATTGCCAGGGGCGCGAAGTATCCATTGCTTCCTCCGCAACCATTAGTTTATTAGCTCCTATTTCTAAGACAGAATGTGTAATATATTCATCCTGGCCTTCTTCATAACTAAAATGAGGATTCATTTCCCTCATTTCCTTATAATTTTTCTTAAAAAGAACTGTAGCACCTAAATATTGTTCATAAAATGCAATTGCCGCCGCAGCTTCTCCATTCAAAGATAAAAACGGGATTACTTCAAAGTTCATTTTGTTGCCTCCTTCATCATAATTGATTACACTTTCAAGTATAGTCAATAAAGGTGACGAATTAAGGCACCATTAAGAGGTGTTTTTATGAAAAAACCAGAACGTATCAATCAAATGCTGCGCTTCATCAATCAAAAACAACATTTTACACTTCAAGATTTAATGCATGAATTTCAAATATCAAAAAGAACGGCGTTAAGAGACATCGCAGCGTTAGAGGAAATCGGTGCACCAATTTATGCTGAATATGGTCGTTACGGAGGCTATCGATTGCTTAATCAAATCCAGGTTCCGCCGATTTCCTTCAACAGTCAAGAAGTCTTTGCACTTTATTTCGCCATGCAAGCACTGCAAAGCTTCTCAAATTTACCTTTTCATGTATCTTTTCGTTCCATCCATGAAAAATTCCTCAACGAATTATCGGATAATCAAAGACAAGAAATAGAAAGAATGCAAAACCGGGTTGCCTTTCGACATACAGAACAAATTGCCGATAGTGCACATTTAGAAACTTTGTTAACGGCATCTGTAAAAAATAAAGTATTAAAAGCAGCCTATCAAAAAACATCACAAACAAGTACTCGGACGATACAACCAATCTCGATTTACTCGATGAAAGGCTATTGGTATTGTCAGGCTTATGACATATGTAAAAAAGCTTACCGTGTTTTCCGTTGTGACCGCATAACATCGGCTGAAATAACAGAGATCCAACCACTAGCGGGTTTAAATGAAATGACGATGAAAAGTGCTCATTCTCTTTGGAAACCATCTGAAAATGCTGTTCATTTTAAATGTTTAGTTGACCGGAAGGGTGCGGAGCTTTTTCTACAGGAACATTACCCATCGATGAAGTTAGTTCATAAGAAAGAAAATATGTACATTGTCGGTACATATGAGCCAAAGGAACTTGATTTTATCATTAAATACCTTGCCGGATTTGGAAAATCCATGAAAATAATTGAGCCTGTTATTTTAAAAGAAAAATTAAGAAAATACTATAAGGATTTACTTGATGGTATTTAGAGCTTGTAGTGCCTATTTTTAAACCTATCCTGTAAATGTGTTACTTCAGAATATGGCCCTTACATGCGAAATGAGCGCGATTCTTCTTAAGGAATCGCACCCGATGATTGAACAAGGTCTGACCACTTTTTAACCAAATACCACATCGTATATAATAATATTAAAGTATTCACAGAAAGGGTGATTATGATGTCTCGTAGGGTTCGACGTGTCCGCTATCAGTTAGATACGAAAAATATTAAACGCTTGTCAGACTCAGATATCCGAACCATATTACGTGGTGCGGACCCCTTAATCATGACCGGTGGGCGAAATTTACTTGCAAAAATATTAAAAGGATCGAAAGAGAAAAGAGTATTGGAATTAAATTTGGATAATTGCCCGGTGTATGGTGCTTTTCAAAGCGAAAAACTTGAAACAGTCAAAGCGAAAATTGACTGGATGATCAAAAATAATTACCTGGAAATTGAATATGATTACCGACTACCTTTTCTCGTTTTCTCTGAGAAGGGCTGGGCAATTGAAAGAGATACGTATTCGGATGAATTGCTTCAGCAAATCAGAGAAATTAAGGACCCTGAAAGCCATGATTTTAAAGAGCATTTGCTAGACCGGGATCGTGGCATGATCTTATTGCTATTGAAAAAAATTGAACAAGCAGGAAACCCTTCTTTCATACCATCTCTTGAAGAATGGAAAAAAGTAGACTATAAAAAAGTACGAAAAGAAATCAATCGGGTGATTTATTCGTTGTCGGAGGGTCTTTCTTAAATTGTTCAGCAAAAGACGGTATTGATTAAATTCTTCTTCTCAATAAGCGCCTACATCCGGAAGAAAAGGGTATCCCCTTTATTTCCGGATTTGCGCCCGTTTAATGAATAGTGGCCACCCTATCAAAGTGGAAGATGTATTTCTTTTGTTGGATTATAAACCTTGAGCCAGTTCTCCGTTTCTGACTCCATCCAATTTCCAAAACTATCTAGGTATTTCAATATTTCTTCCGAATTTGATAAGGGATTGATTGCATACCAAAGAGCTGTTCCCATCTCTTGCTCTTTTTCAGGATAATGTCTTGAAAATAGTTTAAATGCTGGAAATAAATCTCTTGAGTACGAATGCTCTTGAACAATGACTAGCGCGAGACCAGCCCTCACAATAATTCTCATGATCCATGAACAACAATCCTTAATGTCTTCAATATCATCATTTCCCGTTAAATCATTCCTGGCTTTATCAATCAAAGATGATAAATGAATGAGGTGTTCATTTGCCAGGGAGCTGTCGGGTTTATAATCAGGAAGTTTGCTTATTAGATTATCACCATAAATGCAAATACCATAGGTCTTTAAAATAAAAGGAATCATGGAACAATATTTAGTTTCCTTTACCTCACTTAAAGGGCAGAATCCTAATTCTACTCCATTTATAAAAGGGAACTCTTGATCAATGAGTTGCTCAGTCTCTTCCACCCAATCAAGGTCAATATTTTCAGGATCCGAATAGGTAACTATAATTACATCAACATCAGATACACCTTCAATCTCCGTTCCTCTTGGCAAAGATCCCCTTATATAAATACTATGAATTTCCCTTGGTAAAACATAAAGGCAGCTCTCTTTTATTCGCTGGATTGCTTGTTGAAATTTATGATTAATTTTTTCAGAATCAGACTCGTTTATTATGTAGCCTTTGTCATCCAAAGAACATAAGGATCCTATTTCTTTAATCTCGGTCATTATCTAAAATCCCCCAATTACTTTTTGATTGTATTTATTCGAAAATATGGCCCTATGATGAAACACTGGTATAATGCTTATTAGAGATAAGCGCCCTTTTGCTTAAGATGCACCCATTAATTAAGGAATGGCTTATCTGTAATCTTTTAAAGCTGATGTTCAGGATTTTCTTTTAGAAATTTAATTAATTTATCGTAATCGTACGTTTTATAGACAAGTCCATTTATGTCAAACAATACATAAGCTGGGGCTTTTTCCAATTTTAATTGAGGATATTCCTCATTCACAGTTTCAAGCGATGGTATATTACGAACTCCAATATAAATATCTTTTTTTTCAAGTTCTTTAAGAGTAATTTCATCACTAATAGAAAGTAATTGATATTCCTTTTCCTGATCCGGCAATAATTCAGGATAATTTTTTGCGTATTGATCTTTCTCGGATTCACTACATGAGACCATAGCCATTAGTAATAATATCAACAAACTAAAAAAGATGAATTTTTTCATACCTCTCCCCCCCCCTTTTAAAAATACCTTATCTTTATTCAATAACAATTGTTTCAAATATCTGAAACTTTCGCAAGTGCTTATTCCTTGTAATATAATGGCCCTTATATGCATGTTGGCGCGGTTCATTATTAGGGCAACCTGCCCGATTGCTTAAGATAGCAGAAAGGCAAAACATGATTCATGTGGCTGGTTTTCCTAAACAAGTTTATTCAAAATCTCCAATTTCTCAGATTCCACAATTGACGCAAGATAAAAATCGTATTTTTGACACGTTTTAAATCTAATTTTTTCTCATTTTTTGATTAGATCATTCATAATTCCCGTACATTTGAAAGTACCTTTTTAGTAATCTTTTCTAAATGTTTACCCCTTTGTGGATCAAATGTTTTCATGGATAAATCAACAGGTTTTGAAAGTCTGTAAGCTGAGAAACTTTGCGAGCTTGATTCCTGTAAAACTTTAACAATCCTGTTCACGATTTCATCAACTTCATGTCCTACTAAACGGTGAACTACCCTTAGGAATATTCTCATTAATGGATTCGCAAAGACTGATCTAGCCCCAGTAGTTCTTACAGCCATTGGATTATATAGAATATAACGAACGCCCTTGCGTTTGAATCCTGCACCCAGTAAGTCATTGAGCCGGTTGGCATTGGCGTTAGCTTTCACGCTGTTAAACTTGCGCCGATATTCTAAATCGTCAAAGTTGATGGGGCTGTTAATGCCGGGGGTAGCAACATTTAAAATAAAAGAGTCATCATTAAATGCTAACTGATTTGACAGGATATACCGACTTAAATACTGTAATGCAAAGGTGAATTCTAAACCTTCTTGTGTGATTAAAGCGTCTTTACGAGCTGTTTGTAGGACAGCGCAAAGAATCAATCCATCGATTGCACCATAGGTTCTTTGGATGTTCTCGATTATACGGTAGTTTTCCGAAGCAAGGCTTAGATCTGCTTGAAGATAAATAGCATTATGTAGATCACCTTTATTTCTACTTACGATAATGACCCTATTCCCAGCAGCTAAATAATATTTCGCTAGTCCTTCACCAATGCCACTAGTGCCTCCTGTAATTAACAATGTTTTCATGATTGAATCCCCCACATTTTTTGGGTAATAGAGTTTTATTCTGTTAAATGGCCCAACTGATGAAAGAATTTATTACGCAACTGCGCCCGTTTAATGAAAATCAACTTCAGTAATTTTAGTTACAGCAATAGAAGTTTGCTTTTTTTTGTTTTCCATATATGTATAATATCATGAGACCAATTGATTTGTTTTCGTTTCCTTTTATAAAAAGAAACAAAAACAATTATATACACTTATATACACTGGATAAAGCTATTATTCCATTTTCATATTTATAAGTAGTTTTATTCAGATCACTGATCCTAAAAGAGCCAATCTCCAATACCCTGTTCTTTTGACTCTGATCGGTATTCTTTAATCCCATCCACAATAGATGCGGCTACGCTTTTTTGAAATTTGTCTGTATACATTTTAGATTCAGCCTGGGGGTTCGTTAAAAAACCCACTTCAATCAACACGGCTGGCATGTTCGTATCCCTTACAACAAATAAATCTTTCTTGTTTATCCCACGATCTGAAAATCCAGTTGCATCGATCACATGTTTTTGCATTGTTTCGGCCAAGAGACGGGAGTCATCATGATAATAAAATGTTTCCGTTCCTGATACATCTGGGTTGGAGAAAGTATTTCCGTGAAGGGATATAAATATGTCCGCATTTAGCCTATTGGCGTATTTGGGTCTATATCGGCTTGTCTGGGAAAGAAAACTATCATCATTCCTTGTCATATAAACCTTCATGTTAGGGGCTTGTTTTAACATCTTTTCTACCTTTTTACTGAGGCTTAAGGTAAATTCTTTTTCATACCGGCCACTAGCACTTGTAGCACCCTTATCTTTTCCACCATGTCCCGGGTCAATGACTACCTTATAAACGCCATCCCCTTTATTGTTTTGGGCAGTATTTTCATCATTATTGCTGCTAGTATTGAGATCATTGCTGCCACAAGCAGTAAGCAGCATTACCAAAAATAAGACTAATATTATCATTATCATATTTTTTTTCATCGTTAACCTTCTTTCTTTATTTTATCGATCTTGATTGACTTTGGTTAATTACGTTTTTATTCGGTGGCAACGGTCATAACATTTGAAATGCATAACCGGAACGGACGTATCGATTTTTTTCATTTGAAATCCATGATTTGTCAGCCAATCCAGTAATTCCGGTAAATATTTCGCTGTATATGGGCTGTCATGAAGCAACACAATCGATCGGACCCCTTCCTTTTCTTTTTTTTGAATTTGTTTAATTGTGTTAGCGACAAATTCATCGCCTGACAAATCCCAATCACCGCTGTCAATATTCCAATCCCATATTTTGTAGCCATGGGATTTTAAGGCCTTTCTAAATGGCTGAATTAAATAGGGCACGCTGCCATATGGAACACGGACAAGATTAGAATGGGAACCTGTGATGTTTTCCAGTGTTTTTTGAGCCTTATTCATTTCCTGAAGAACCGTTTGTTTTGAACGGTAAAACTGTCCCAGGTCATGTGTTACACCGTGTAAACCTATTCCGTGACCTTTCCTGACTATCCGTTTCACTGCCTCAGAGCGCTCTTTCATGTGAGGTTCCAGCATAAAAAACGTCGCTTTAGAATGATGGTTTCGTAAGGCAGCAAGAATCTCATTAGTATCAGTAGAAGGACCATCATCGAAGGTTAAATAAACGATTTTTTCTTTAGATGTTTTTGAGTCAGTTGATGATTTATTTGTTTCGTTTTCGGGATTATTTTGAATCTCTTTTTTCACAACTGTTGTTTCGTGTATACCTTCTTTGGATGAAGAAGCAGAATTTCCAACGAAATAATATAGTAGGAAGACAATAGCCAATAGGGCAGCCAAACTAATAACGGCGTTCCTTTTCGTATGGCTTCTCCCACCAACCCGCCTCGATGTCATTGTGTTAACCATCCTTTCTCATCTATGATTTATTTCACTATGCATAGATTAATCGGCAAAAATAAAGATGAGGTAAAGTTGATATGAAGATCAATTAAAGAATCACAAAATGTGTTACGAATTGAAGAATTCATGTGATCTAAATTCTGTAATACGTATAAAAAGCCATCCGTTCAATATCCCCATGAACAGATGGCTTTTAAATCATAAATTCAATTTTTATAACGTTTTTTAGAGTCTACCCTTTTTTATTTAAATTGAAGAAAAACAGTACTCCGTCTTCCGTATTGGTCACCCCGTACGTAACACCGTGAAGCTCCAAGATGTTTTTAGAAATTGCAAGTCCGAGTCCGGTTCCTCCCTTGGATCGTTTCCTTGATGAGTCAGTACGGTAAAAACGATCCCATATTTTATCCAGCCGTTCTGTTTCAATGTGTGTACCTTTGTTTTCCACACCTACTTTTACTTGTTTATTTTCTTCCAAGGCTGAAATGATAATGTCCTGTTTTTCCGGTGTATAAAGGACTGCGTTTGTAATAAAATTTGTCAAGACTTGTTCAATACGATGTTGATTGGCAATAACTTTTACCCGGTCAAGATTCGTGTGCACATTGACCTGCTTTTTCGATATATTTAAAAATAGTTGTTCACATACATTCTCAATGGATTGATCAATATAAAAAACGTCCATTTTCATTTTGTACGTGCCGGATTCAAATTTTGCCAATTCGAGCATATCAACAATGAGCATATCCATTTTATCAACTTCTTTTGCCATTGCGTTAAAATAATAATCTTTTTTATCCTTGGCGACGCCATCTTCTAAAATGGAGATACAGCTCTTCATAATACTTAGAGGTGTCTTTAATTCATGTGATACACCGGAAATAAATTCCTTGCGTGTATTTTCCAGTTGTTTTTCCTTCTCGATATCCTCCTGCAATTGATTAATATGCGAATGCAGCGTGGTAGAGAGGCTATTAATATTGTGTGATAACGCACCAATTTCATCTTTTGACCTAACAGGTATTGACTCGGAAAAATCCAAGTTGGCAATCTTGCTTGTCGTATCGTTTATTTGCAGCAATGGTTTGGCGATTTTTTTCGAATAATAAAAGGATGCCAGAACAATAAGGAGCAGTACAAATATAATTAAGTATACATAATAATCTTCTAACATTTGCACAGCTTCATCAATTGGCTGTAATGACGTCATAGCAAAAATATAAGTGGTTTCACCATTCGCATCTTTAATCGGTCTGATTAATATTTTGTAGTTAATATCATTTTGCTCATAGTCCATTGTTTTCGCATGGCCATTATAATTATCATTAAATAGCAGATTCACTTGAAATTGTTTGATTTGTTCGATAAACACACGATTTGTGTAAATAGTTGAACGTACAGCTCCTACAGGTAATTGTAATTTCTTAATTTTTCCCGTTAAATATATCCGCGAGCCTCCTGCTGGTGAAGGTTCTATTTCAGCGGATTCTGTTTCAGTTCTGTTTCCATATAACTCTTCCGACAGCAGCGTATTCTCTAATACAAAATTCCTTTTCCGTCTGGTTAAAATGGCAGGAATTACTGTATCATCTTTTATTACCCCATTAACCATAATACGCTTGCCCTGTTCTAAATTAAACTTTACCCTTTCTATATCTTCTAAACCGATAAAACTGTACAAAGGGATGGTAATATCACGATTAGTGAGGTCCTTAGTCGGAGAAGCATCTGAATGAATTTTCACAGAAAAATCATTCGTGTATTTAATATTTCCTACACTATCCAACGTTGTAATCCACGTCGAATGTTCCTGGTAGAAATCCTGCTCCAGCCTTTTAATTGCCTGTGAATTTTTCCCGGCCTTCAAATATTCCTTCTTAAACGATTGAATACTCGTTTTAATGTCATTTACCTTTTGGGTTGCATAATATTGCTTAAAAAATACAGTTTGTCCAATATAAATAGTTGCTATAATGAGCATACACAATAATGTTGTCAGCAAAAATAATTTTAATACAATGCCTTTTTTCATGTTTTTCCCTCAAATTTATAGCCAGCCCGAATAACCGTGACAATACAATTTGCTTTAGTGCCTAACTTATGCCGCAAATTACGGATGTGACTATTGATTGTGCGATCATCACCGGCAAATTCATAGCCCCAGACTTTAGTGATAAGTTGTTCCCTTGTAATAATAATCCCTTGATTTTGCATTAAATAGGTTAATATTTCAAACTCCGTGTATGTCAAACTGATACTTTCTCTATCTACCGTCACTGTCCGTGTAGGGAAGTGGACCCGGATACCATTACTGATTAAAGTATCTTCATCAGGTAACTTACCTGCCCGGGCATAGCGGCTATCAATTAACCGTTTTACTCTTGCCAATAATATTGGCGGGCTGTATGGCTTTGTAACGTAATCATCAGCACCTAATTCAAAACCTAGCAGTGTATCATCTTCATCCGCACGTGCTGTCAACATAATAATCGCCACATTAGAAGTTTTGCGTATTTTTCTGCAAATGGACCATCCATCTAGCTCCGGCAACATAATATCCAGAATAATTAAATGTATGTCATGTTCTTCAAAAATAGCTAAAGCTTCATTTCCATCTGCTGCTTCTAATACTTCATATCCTGCATCTAATAAATAATCTTTAACGACTTCACGTAAAATGTCTTCATCTTCCACGATTAAAATTCGTTTTTGCATTGTTTTCCCTCACAAATTTAAAAGGTTCTCCATAAAACTATCATACTGATGTAAAGATAAGATAAAGATGTACATTTAATGGAGAGTGATCGACTCTCTAAATTTTCAATTCGCCAATGAAATATTCCGATATTTATTCAACAATATGGCCCTACACTGGCAACTTGGACGTTGCCATTTATTCCGCAGGTGCGTCCGTTAACGGAAGAATGTTGTGATGATTTTAAAAATAAAAAGCAGCCATTTATCTTAGTTTAATTCTTCATATTCAGATAAATGTATAAATTCTTCTGCATCTCCAATACACATTTTAAGGCCTTTTTCCCAAAATGCCTCAGATGTAATATCTTCTCCTACATGTTTCATTACTAAGTCTTCCACTGTCATACTGCCTGAATCTCGAAGTAAAGCAAGGTATTTCGTTTCGAACTTTATTCCTTCTTCTTTTGCCTTTTCATATATACTCAACGCAAACAAGTACCCGAATGTATATGGGAAGTTGTAAAATGGGGACTTGGTAATATAATAATGTGGTGTCCAAACCCACGAACGAATTGGAATGGTGCCAATAGTACCCTTATATCCTTCATTTATTGCTTCATGCATTAGTTCATTTAGACGTGATGATGAAACTACTCCTTCTTTTCGTTCCTCGTAAAAGTTTTTCTCAAACAAAAACCTGGAATGGATATTCATAAAGTTCATCACACTTCGTTTTAATTTTTCATCTAACAATAATAGTCGCTCTTTATTAGAATTTGTCTTGTCTATTGCGGCATCCAGCATTACCATCTCCGAAAATGTCGAAGCTGTTTCTGCTATACTCAATGGATATTGTTTGTTTATCCCTTCAACAGACTTCATGGCATAATTATGAAAAGCATGTCCCAGTTCATGCGCCAGAGTTAGTACATCTTTTATCGTACCACCATAAGTCATGAATACTCTTGATTGTCCAGAAAGAGGGAACCCTGCACAAAATGGAATTGCGGATTTACCTGGGCGGTCTTCCGATTCCACCCACCCCTTTTCGAAAGCTTGTCGAGAGAACTTTTCCATTTCTGGTCCAAATCGACCAAAGTGTTCAGTCACAAAATCTACGGCATCGTTATAGTTCATTTGTTGTTTACTTTCTGTAATGGGTGCCCAAAAGTTATAGGAGTTAAGCTTTGGTTCACCAAGTATTTCAGCCTTCTTATTAAGATAACCTATAAAAGGTTCCTTATATTTGCTAACTGCTCTCCACATTGCATTCAGGGTTTCTTCTTGCATGTGGTTATTCAATAACGGCTCTTTTAAAACATTTTCAATGCCTTTATGTTTATGTACCTGCAAACGGAAGCCGGCTATATGGTTAAGAACTTTTGCAACCAATTCCTCTTTCTGCATCCAAACATCTTCTAACGCCTTATGCGACTCTTTACGCACCTCTACATTAGGGTGTGACCTTAAATTCATCGCCTGCCCCATTGACAATTCATTTATTTTACCGTTGATTGGAACATGCACTATTATATCACCCATAAGTGCATTGTATAACGAACGCCAGGCATAGTAACCATCAACCATTAAATCAGTCACTAATTTCTCTTCATTATCAGGTAATTGCAATTGCCCTTTTTTCCGCCATTCATTTAATTTGAATTCATAGTTGCATAATACATCGGTATCTAACAATTCCTCCCACAATTCCTTCTCCGTTTTCACAAGAGTCTTTTGTGTTTTTTGTACAACGGATTCAAAACTAGCTCTAACAGATTCTACCTGACCTTGGAGTGATGTAGCTTTCTGATCTTTTGGATTTTGGGCTAACAAACATGTGATGAAGGAATCAGCTTCTGATAGATGGGTTGAAATGATACTAATATAGTCAATTAACTCTGCAATCTTTATGGAATCATCAACATATTGTGGAGTATGAAAACAATCTGCTTTACCTTTAAATTCACTAACCATAACTACTAACTCTTCTATGTGTTTACTTAATTGATGCGATTTACTTCCTCCTGGGAATAATGTATCTAAGTCCCAAACTTTGCGATACTTAATTTCTTTCACACTAAACTCCCCCACTCGTATAATCGAACAATTGTTTGATTACATTGTGACAGATACTCGCTTGTCCTTCAACTTCCTTACTGCATTTTAAGTCAAAATCATATGTTAACGTTAATGAAAATAGTTCCAGTTTTTTTTAGTAACTTGTTTAATAAGTGCATCATATTTTTTTAAGTGATGTAGTAATCTTAGGCTTCATTTAGAGAAGGATGTAAATAGATAAAAGAGGCTAATAAAGCAATTGTTCCCCCTATAAATAAAGTTAGAGTAGTGCCGAAATACTCACCAATGATCCCTGCCATTAACGCAGAAACAGGCATTAAAATCCATGTCATAAAACGACTGGTCGCTTGTACACGCCCTAATAAATGATCAGGACTAAGCTTTTGTCTTATAGTTACAACACAAGGACTCATAATGGCCGCACTGATTGTTCCTAATGCGTTCATTATTACTAACCAAATAAAGGAATTGTATAAACCAAAACCTATTATTGATCCGCCCCCTACAACACCGGCAACAAATAAAATGCTTCTGTATGAATAATATCTTTTAAGTACGTTTGTCATTAGGGCACCCACAATTGCAGCTACACCGCCAATAGAAAGTAAGTACCCTATACGAGCAGCATCTAAGCCTACTGTAGATTTTAAATGAATGACTAGCATTGTTAAAAAAAGTGTGGTTCCAAATATTGAAAAAAGCATAGCTAGATTTGTGTACAATATGGGCTTCTGGTTAATAACAAAAATAAAACCTTCCTTGATATCAGCAAATACCTTTGAGCCATCAACTTTTTCCTTCTGTATGTTACTATCTATATTAAGACTCAAAATAACTAAATATCCCACAAAGAAAGAAAGGCTGTTTATAATTAAGCCTATTCCGGGACTAAAAACACTAATTAGAATTCCGCCTACTCCGGGAGCAATAAATACAGCTGTTTGAAATATCCCTGTATTAATCGAGTTCACCAATTGTAAATCCTTTTTCTGTACTAATCTAGGTACAGATGCAAATTGGGTTGTATTATACACTTGGGTTAAGATACCAACAATAAAAGCAGCAATATAAACTTCCCACATAAGTAAGTTATCCGTTATGGATAATACGCCTAAAGTACCGATTGTCAAAAACCTAGCCAAGTCACACACCAATAAAATTTTCTTGCGATTAAAATTATCTGCCAACACACCTGTGAACGGCTGAATTAAAATCGGAATCCTCTCTAATGCTGCTACAATCCCCATACTTAATGGTGAACCAGTTAGAGCCAACACAATAAGAGGTAAAGCAATTAAGTATATTTGATCTCCAAAAAAAGAAATTAAGTTTCCACCAATAAATCTAAATACAGGATAATTCTTTTTAAACTCCGGCACCTTCTTCTTTGAATCACCATGTGCAGCTGTAACTTCCATAAAGCTCCCCCTTTTTTATTAGCTTTCTAGGTAAATTTTTAGTTCTGTTGGTAGACTCTCTATCGCTTTATCAATTACGCCGTATCCATATGAACTCTGGGAAACTAATCTTGCGGACTTTAGGATTTTCAAGTGATGATGAACAGTTGTTTTACCCAATTCCAATTCAGTTGTTAACGTTTGGAGAGTTACTTTATTTTCTTTGGTCATTTTCAAGATTTTTAAACGACTCTCATCTGCCAACGCTTTATACCTTTGTACCAAAAGTTTATTGGGTGCAAATTTTCCTTCTCCCGTGATGCTCTCATTTGCTACGGCATAATAAAAAACTTTTACACCTTCCAAGTCAGCTTCAACATTCCAAGGACGATAAATATAATGAGGGATGAGTAAAACCTTATGGACACTTGGTTCTGGGGCATATTGCACACCGTCTGTTGCCCATTCTACAAACTGGTCTGGCTCAAAATTATGGAGCATCTTTTCTTTCAAAGTTTTATCCCTTAATAGAATAGATTCCAATTTTCCCTTATAAGGCTCTATAATTGCTTTAAACCAACCAGACATCACTTCAATCAAGTGAGCCTTCAATTTTTCAATAGGTACTTTATAAATAAATTCTAGGTATGTCGGAAGAAAAGTGTGATCTTTTGTTATGTATTGTAGTTCTTTAAGTACTTCTGCTGATCCATTTAACAGCTCATTTTTTAACACTTCTGTGTCTTTCCCCAGAAAGGGAACTGCAATTCCCTTTAATTCTTTGGAAGATAAACTCTTTACATATTTATTAAACGAAGCTAAATCCTCAAAATCCTTTTGATGTAGAATTTGTAGAAGTGTCTTCCATGTGTTGTTTCTTTGAACATATTCAAGTTGCTCTTTCATGTCGTTAGTTAAAGAATGGTAAATCAGCTCTTGATCTTTTTCAGAAAGGTCTAAAGTGCTGATTAAGTCTTTATTCGTAATGGCTGCTATCCCTAATGCCGATTCCCACAAAAGAGAGCTTTTTATCTCAACGGTATATTTTTCCCTTTTCCGTTTTATCCCTGTCGTTAATAAATCCATGCAATCGCCTCCTACTTTTATTCTATATTAATAGAATTAATTATTCAATATTTTTTGAACATGGGTGTATTAAAAAGACATTCTCAAAAAAGAATGTCTACGGTACTTCCACTTAAATAATGTCCATTTATTAAGTAAAATCATTTCAGAACTGCACAAGGAGTTATTCAATTAACTGGCCCGATAAATCAATAATGGACACGAATCTTATCCTGTTCACGCGTCCTTTTCTGAAAGAGTCTTTTTCTACTAAAAAAATATCAATTGATAGTTCTATCATAATTTGAGATGTCTGGATTGCATAACGAGGAATACTCCTAATCTGAATAAAGCTTACGAAGTCTTGTAACTTTCCTTAACAGATATTATGATAAAATTATTTACAATACAATTATAAAATTATGAAAGGAGATCAGAATGAAGAAAATCTTTACAATTGCATTATTGTTTATGATTTTGATTCTGGCTGCATGCAGTTCCAGTTCCGATGAAGCTGCCAAGTCAAATGAAAATAATAATGAGAAAAAGGCAGAAGATCAATCATCAAAAGAAAATAACTCATCCAATGAAAAGAATAAAACTGAGAAAAACGAAACCGAAAAATTCATGGAAAATGCCTCTAATATCCCTGATTCTTTTGCAGAGTCGGCTGAATACATAGGTGTTGGAAAATTTGCTGAAGAGGAATATAACGAAACGTTTTCAAACCATGAAGAAGTAAAAAAAGTGCTTGATAATTTTCCGAAACTAACTAAAAAGTCTCCTGATCAGAAAGTAAAGAAAGCTATGAAAAATCTTTTTTCACTTTTTAAAGAAGATTTAAGCAAAGTGGATGTACCAATTAAACAATGGGAATCCATGCGATTTAAGAATCCAAAAGGCAAAAGTAAAAAACTACAACTAAAAAAGAATTATAATGTTGCTATTTTACTGGATTCAAGTGGAAGTATGGCAAATATGCAAAACGGGAAAACTCGGATGGAAATTGCTAAAGAAGCCATTAAACAATTTGTGGAGAACTTGCCTGAGCAAGCAAGGATATCCTTACGTGTATATGGACACGTCGGAACTGGCAGTAAGGCGGACAAAAAGAAATCATGCTCAAGCATTGAAGAAGTTTATCCATTGGCCAGTTATAAAAAGGGCAAATTCAGTAAGGCCTTAAATCAATTCGAACCAGCTGGATGGACTCCAATGACGAAGGCTATCAAAGAATTGAAAAGGAACTTTAAAAAGTATAATAGTAAGCAAAATACCAATATTGTGTATGTTGTCAGTGATGGTGTTGAAACATGTGGCGGAAACCCTGTAAAAGTCGTTAAATCTCTAAGTGAGTCAAACATAAGCCCAGTAGTAAATATTATCGGTTTTCAGGTAAATAATGAAGGACACAAGCAGCTGAAGGAAATGGCAAAGTCTGCACATGGACGTTACATCAATGCCAAAAGCAAGGCAGACTTGGTTTCTGAATTTGAACAAACGGTTGATATGGCAAAAATCTGGTCTGACTGGCATGATAATGCCCAAGAAACCCTAAATAAATTACACGACACGATACAAACACAGTTAAATAACTGGCATGACAAACAACAGAAACTGATAAACCGTGAACACAATAACCTTCAAACAGCAATAGGTTATTTAGATGACAAAAAGATAATCGATACCGATGTCTTTTTACAATATGATGATATTTACACAGATTATTTTCTTAAGATGGATAGTGAGGCAAGGCATAAGTTTCTAAAACTCGATGAAATTAACACGGATGCATTTCTTTCCAATATAGACGATGTTACAAATCGTTATCTTGATGCAGTGGATTAATAATAAATAATTTAAAATTAAAAAGAAGTAATCTTCCTCACTGACCACCAGGGGAATTTACTTCTTTTTACTTCTCTATATATTCACATACTATCAGCATATTTTCCGTTATGCCGGCAAATCAAATTTTGTAGAGGGTTGTTTCGATATCCAATTATATGGTTGTTCCAGCTTCAAATCACTATTTACAACAGAAAGGCGTTTCTTTATTCCATTCTTGCGCCCGATAACAGAATACTTGATTTCAAGGTAACCTTAAAAGACAATAATACTGATCTTCCACTATTGCCCCCTTTTATGGAGGAATTTATTTACAGTATTTAATATCATTTGTTAATATTGCTGATCCTAACTTTTCTGTTTTTGAGTTAGAAGGGCGAACTTGTACTGTTACCCCTTTCAATTCTTCTGTAATTCCATCAATTCTTCCTGCCCATGTTGGACCACCCTCTTCAGTTGTTGGATAAAGTTTAAACCTCCAACTTATTTCATCGGGAATGAAAGCAAAACCTTCATAGGTATCATAATTTCCAAAAGTTGATGGTTCGGGTATATGGAGGGCATGAATGCTGATACTTTTACGTGGAAAGCTTGGTGTTAGTTTTACTTTATAGGCCAAAGCTACTCCCTTTGCATTATCATAGTTACTATTGACTGAATTTAAAACAAGACTACAAGGCATGGATATCTCAGGATCAGCTTTAATTTGCGACGGACTAGAGATAACAGAACATAGTAATAGTAAAACCAAAATGAATTGTTTCATTGTCTCACTCCTGCAATTCGTTTTGGTTATTTTCCCCTATTACTTTGATTAAATTCCATTCCCTACCCATGTTTCCAAAAAAGCGTCTTTTAGTTGAGGAAATGAAACATCTTTTTAAGTTTATCTCAATTGCTATGATTTTGAGAGGTTGAAATGCCTTTTCCACCTATAGGTATGGAAGTTCCAATTTTCTCTACACCCGCAAGTATCGGTTTCGCATTTTGAATTAATTGTTGACTTGCTTCCAATGATAAAGAATATTGATGAGCTTCCTCGCTGGACCAAACCTCATAAACATAAATGGCATCAGAGTTATCATCAGCTAGGCTAACAACATATAATTCGCACTCATCCACTTTCTCCATTGACTTTGAGGCTTCCAACAACAGTTTCGCTAAGGAATCACGTTTACCTTCAACAGCAGTAAACATGTTGTACAACCCGAATTTACTCAATGTTACTCCCTCCGTTTGATTAATGTATGATGCAAATAATAATTTCTGCTTAACTTTATAAATCTCCTGTTATTACACTACAATGGTAACACCAATAACCCTATAGGTACAACCAGGCCCCATTTAATCGAGTCCCCCATTATCGTACCGTAAAAAATCAGTCCTAATATACTTAGAAAGAAAATGACATCTGATAAGACATTCATAACATTGAATGTTTTAGTAGAAAACTTTTCATGCATAAACCATCCTTAAGTAACCTCGCTGTTTCAACTATTCATACGTTTGAGTGAAGAATTTGTTTCAAAATCCCAAATTACCTCGGATTCAAGTCTTCCAGATAATGGCCCAATTCTTGAATAACCATTTACTAAAACAGCACCATATTTCTCCGTAAGTACACAAATTTTAAATAACCTTTCTATTATTTATACTTCCACCAGATAAAAACAGTAAGTACAAAATCATTTCCCCTTAGGGCTCTACTTGCTGCTATATAGTCAACTTTTCAATTTTTTACTTTACTTCTGTTCAAGCTGGTCACTCTTGAAATGAAATCTATCGGAACGTCCTCTTTCACCATTTCCCTGGCATCCCGTTTGGACTCTCCAGCCTTCCAAGTTCTTTTCCCTCTATTTCATAAGAAATTGGTAATTCGAAAGCTTTTCTGCGTTTGGCGTTTGTTTTATTTCCTTTACTCTCCCTCTTCTCGACTGTAAATTTTAAATACCGCTCGAAAAGTATTACCAAAGGGCTTCTTCCCGATTTGATAATTGGACCGTAAATGGATATACACACAACAATAAAATACCGGTGCCAAGCATTATACCGAAGAAAAGCAAAATAGGGACATCAAACAGAAGTGGCAGGAGCATGCTTAACGGTGTAATAAACGTGCAAAGTCCAAATCGTTTTTTTGATTCAGTGGTTGGGTATTGTTTTTCTCTGCAATAAGAACACCCCATGCCAGTATCCAACGTGAAAGATTTCTTGAGTTTGTTTCCAGCTCCATTTATGATGGCAATTTTGACAAATTGGCATCATTCCTAACCACTCCCTTTTCCAAAAAGACATTAGCATGCATGAATTATTTTGTTTTAAATGGAATGACGTAGATTGCGTCACCTTCTTCCCAGGAGGCCTGAAGTACATAGATAAAGTCATCTGATTTTTTTGGCAGGCTTACCTTATGACGCTTTAACGGAACCATATCTACAGTATTTTCTTTCCATATCCCGCCCTTCATCTGCGAAGGGGCATTTTCAAATCTTATTTCCAGTTGTGCATTAGAAGCCACTTCATTCTCCATATTTTCAACAAGATGAGGCGGTTTTGCGGTATCAACATTTACCGCCTGCCCTTCATCATTCCAGGAATACGTGCCAATATTATATGAAAGCTCCTTGCCATCAACCGTGAACGTGGGCTCCGGCGGCCGCAATTCAACCGTTTTATTACTTGGCTGATTCGTGCAAGCAGCTGAGACAAGACAGAGGAGCATTATTACCGGTAATAACCGCTTCCTCATCTCAATCCCCCCTACTGTTTATGTGCTCATATAAATGAAAGCCTGCAACATAGTATTAATCAATTGTAAGCAGAAACGATGTTACACACATCACAACTACGGCTATAGACAGCATCATCTGATATGTATCTTTGTTTGATTTCCTGGTGATTGTGCTCAGGAACATCATTAAACCGAAAATAATTCCGCACACAAAAACAATCTGCAGTATGAAACTATCCAACAAGGGTACCCCCCTCCTCGATTATTTCATTTTTTCCAAAACAAGATAGTCCTTTGGCTTGATACCATGTTTTTTTGCAAACTCAACAGTTGTTCATACACTACTACCTTATATGTCATGTACATTTCCTTTAATCAGTGCGGTAAAGGAATTTTGGAAGATGGCCCCAGCATATTAGTCCGAAAAAATTTCCCCTTTATTCAGATTCAACGTATGATTATTAATTTTTACAGTATGATTATTTATCCAATTGACATCAGCCTTGTTCATATTAATGTCGCTATATATTTTTTTCGTGAACCATAGCGGCCCATTTACTATTCCTTTAACACTAATGGATGTAGCTGCTCCTCCATTTACCGTAAAAAAGTCGATAGTGATTGCGGCATCCGGAGAGTGTACTGTTTTTAGCGGTTCTTCCACCATTATATTTACTGCCGTTAAAAACAATAGAATGACTGAAAGCAAAAATGACATGATTAGCGTGAACCAGCCTCGCCATTTAGCAAGACTGCTCTGTTTGCCTTTTAATCCCTTCATACCCATAACAAAAGCAATAATAGCGATTAACAACAAAATAAATACGGGTGGTGCCGCTGACCATAATTGATAAATGGAAGCATATATAGCGTTTAATGAAAGCACGAGTGCAATTAAGGTTAAAAAGAATGAGCCTTTATTCATTGTTCCTGTCAATAAATCACCTTCTGTTACAGTATATGATATCTACCAATACGGTTCCTCTTCGTTGGATAATTTTAAAATAAATGGATAGGAACAGAACATAACTAAGAGAAAAGTAACAGCCAGAAAGATAGCCATACCAATCGACACGTCTGCCCAGATATTAACAGGCAATATCAGAATTAATGGAATAAGCGCATACATGCCGCCCCACCTTCTTGACGAGGCAGATTCATACTGCTTTTCACCACAATGCGGGCATTTCAGTTTGAATAAAGTTTTAACCGTTTGTTTCCAGGACCATTCTTCACCACAGTTTTGACACGTCGGCATACTATCATCTCCTTCATTTTTGTTTATGTATTTTTGCCGATCACTTTTATTAATCTCTTAAAAAAATGATTTTAAAAGGAGAATTGGTTATCGAATCCCTGATGACTGCATTTTCATTTTGCAAGGAATCGTTTATCTGTTTTCTTCTATTCGGAATCATCAAGAAAGGCAGTTTATTTGGGGACCATTTCACTTCCGCTGTTTCCGGGCCATCTTGTACAGGTATACCGCCTTGCAGTTCTCCTATAAATATATGTTGCATGTCATCGTATTGCGTTTGAAAGTACTCACCTGTTTTACACAGGAAAAAAATAAACGCATAAACTACAATGACGGCGGACTGTCCGGAACTGCATTGGCAAGAATGATGTAGATAATCAGGTTTGCCGGAAGAAAAATGAATATAAGTCTGACTGCAAATGAGGACATGCCGAAAAACTCAGCTATACCTCCGCAAACACCCGCAATTGCCCGATCCCTTGATGATTTTCGTAATTTATTTTGCAATGCACTCCCCGCCCTTTTAAAAATTCTTCTTTAAAACTATTTTACCACAAATATTCCAAAAAATGTGAATTATTATGAGGTGTTTAACCGAAAAAAATCAGCCTTAACTTCTGAGGCTGATTGTTTACAGATTATGTTTCAGATATTTCATTTTCAGTGACCCACTTATAGTTCATCACTTCCTTCCCAGTCCATATAAACGATCGCTATTTTCGACGGTTCACTCGTTGCTTCGGCTCCTTTCATTCCTTTCATTCCTTTCACATGGGAAGCCGTTAGTGTGACTTTTGTTCCTGGTTCCAGCGTATTTTCGCTTGCAAAAACTTGCCTCTACATCGCATGTTTGACGCCTTTTTTGACCAATAACCAATTGGCTGGATAACTTGTCAGGAATCCGAGCATCATGGCAATTTGCATCATAAACCAGAACACTGCTGATGTTGGTTCAGGCATTTGTGTAAAAAACGCATAGTGAACAAGTGCCATCCAGCCAAACATGCCAATCTCAAAAGCAATTAAGGACAATGTATCTGCTTTGATCGCATTTTTAATTGCCTTTCCTGGTTCGCTCTGCTTTTTAAATCCCATACCATAGTATTGAAAAGCAATTCCGAAAATATAAGCAAGAATAAATTCAACTGCATAACTTGCGAATAATGTACTTCCGGCAATCGTTAGACCGGTCATTGCTATAATTGGAACACCAATCATATCACCGAGTGAACACCCGCTGCTGCAATGCGTTGTAGACACAAAAACACTTTGCCAAAACGGTTTGTTGCCATGATTATGATGGTGCATGTGATCATGGTCGCTGTGATGATCCAAGTGTTCATGATGGTGATCATGATTTTCCATATGCTCATGACGTTCTTGGTGGCTCATGTGATCCATGTGTTCAGAGTGATCATTTCCATTATTCCTCCCCAGACTGTAGTACGCCCATATACCCACAACAGGAAAATAAAGGCCTGTGAGCGGCCAAACAATATTCATAATCGGCATCATCTTTTGCGGATGCCTCTTCACATCAATTGCAATGAATACTGTCTGCAGTATCCCAATGATAATTGCAATCCATGCAATTATTTCCAACCAACTCATTTAATCAACACCTTTCCGAATACCTTTACGGGGTATAATTTTCCCGTGTTTTGCATAATTAAACACAAAATTAAATTATTTCTTCATCATTCAATTGCATTATACCCCCCTACTGTATCTTGGAAACGTTAAAATAAATAAAGCCAAGCACTCCTAGCAAAAGGAGCGCCTGGCTTTTTATGTGCCAGTCATGAAAACCGCGAATATCATGACTGTTTTCACGAATATATTGGTAAAAAACACGAATATCTGTTGCGAAATAACGAATAACCAATCCAAAACCAAGAATAAATCCGTCATCAGCAAAATTTTTGCAGCCTATTACCCCATCAAAGCAGTCATTAACGCTTTTTGAGCATGGAGGCGGTTTTCGGCCTGTTGAAAAACAACGGAATGCTTGCCATCAATCACATCAGCCATTACCTCTTCACCCCGGTGCGCCGGCAAACAGTGCATAAAGGTGACGTCTTTTTTCGCCAACGAAAGCAGCTTGCTGTTTACCTGAAAATCAGCAAACGCCTGCTCCCGAACTTTTGATTCGCTTTCCTGTCCCATACTTGCCCATACATCGGTGTAAATAACATCAGCCTTTTCAGCGGCATGTACAGGATTTGCAGTGATCTCAACTTTTCCGCCTGATGCTGCAGCAATCAATGCAGCTTTTTTGGAAATAGCATTCTCCGGCTGATATCCTTCCGGTGCGGCAATGCTGATATGCATCCCCATGATTGCCGCTCCTATCATAAGCGAGTTGGCCATGTTGTTGCCATCCCCGATGAATGCGAGCTTCACACCCTCTAATCCCCCTTTGACTTCTTCAATCGTCTGCAAATCGGCAAGCACCTGACAAGGATGGTAGACATCCGTTAATCCGTTAATGACCGGTATACTTGCGTTGGCGGCCAATTCTTGCACCATCGCCTGTGAATACGTGCGAATCATGATGCCATCCAAATAGCCGGAGAGAACGTTAGCTGTATCAGCAACCGGTTCGCCCCTGCCCAGCTGGAGATCATTGGTACTAAGAAAAATTCCCATCCCGCCTAATTGATACATCCCTGTCTCAAATGAAACACGCGTCCTGGTCGACGATTTTTCAAAAATCATCCCAAGTGTTTTTCCTTGAAGCGGTTCGAAAACCTTACCGGATTTTTGCTTCTTCTTTAAATCGTGCCCAAGCTCAATCAAATCGGACAGCTCGCTGGACGAGTAATCCGTCAGTTTTAAAAAATCTCTCCCTGATAATCCCACTGAGGCCCCGGGACCGGGTTGTTTCGTATTTACCATCATGTTCGCGTCACACTCCTTTTTCAATTGCTCAAGGCAATCTTTTGTTCATGTTTCTTGATCCAGGCAGTTGTTTGATCAAAAAGTTCCGCTGCTTTATCGAGCTGTTCCTGCACACGGTTTTGTGCGGTCCCGCCCTCCACATCACGTGCGTTGACCACTGTTTCCGGGGCAAGCTTTTCAAAAATATCCGATCCAATAAGATCAGAAAATGATTGCAGTTCCTCCAATGATAAGTCGAGCAGGTATGTGCCGCTTTCGATGCAATGCAGGACGATATTTCCAACAACTGCATGTGATTCGCGAAATGGCATCCCTTTTGTAACGAGATAATCCGCCAGATCGGTCGCATTGGAAAAGTCATTTCGAACAGAACTGTACATGCTTTCTTTTTTCACCTGCATCGTTTCAATCATCGGTGCAAACAGTGCGAGTGCACCTTTCAGCGTTTCGGCTGAATCGAACATCCCCTCTTTATCCTCCTGCATGTCTTTGTTGTAAGCGAGCGGAAGGCCTTTCAACGTTGTCAGCATACTTATCAGGTTGCCGTATACACGACCGGTTTTACCCCGGACAAGCTCCGCAACGTCAGGATTTTTCTTTTGCGGCATCATGCTGCTTCCCGTGCAAAAGGCATCATCCAATTCGATAAAATTAAACTCAGCACTGGACCACTGGACAAGTTCCTCGCATGATCTGGACAGGTGCGCGCCAACCAGCGATGCATTCGATAAAAATTCAACAACAAAATCGCGATCACTGACTGCATCAAGACTATTTTCACAAATTCCGTCAAAATGCAGTTTTTCTGCAGTCAGTTTCCGGTCGATTGGAAAGGTTGTGCCGGCCAATGCGCCAGCACCGAGCGGCGATTGGTTCACCCGTTTCCAGCTGTCGGCAAGTCGCTCAATATCCCGCTGAAACATGAAAACATACGCCATCATATGGTGTGCAAACAGGACCGGCTGAGCCCGTTGTAAATGGGTGTACCCCGGCAAAATCGTGTCCATATTACGCTCTGCCTGCTTGTAAAGTGATTGCTGAACGTCAAGCAGCAGCTGACTGAGTTCAACCAGCGTTTCCCGTAAATAAAGCCGCATATCCAGTGCCACCTGGTCGTTTCTGCTTCTTCCGGTGTGCAGTTTTCCGCCGACTGAACCGACTGCTTCAATCAACAGTCTTTCCACGTTCATATGGATATCTTCATTTTCCTCAGTCAGTTCCGCTTCCCCGTTTTTAATTTGTTTCGAAACGGTTTTGAGTCCTCCTGTAATGACGGCCGCATCTTCTTCGGAAAGAATTCCTGTTTCCGCAAGCATTGCCACGTGCGCCAGACTACCCTGGATATCATACTGTGCCAGCTTCTGATCAAAACCGATGGACGCCGTATATTCATCCACTAATTGGTTGGTTGGTTTTGTAAAACGTCCGCCCCATAGTTTCACTGTTTAATAGCTTCCTTTACGTCAAGCTTAATTTTTTCAGTAGAGTCATCCTTCGTCTCAGCTTGCTTATTTACCGCGGAATGAACTTGTGTCGGCAGTCCCCACAGCTTAATAAATCCAAGCGCCGCTTCATGATCAAATGCGTCCTCTTTATCATAGGTTGCCAGGTCAAAGTCATACAGCGAGTTTGCGGATGTGCGGCCGACTACTTGTGCATGCCCTTTGTACAGTTTTACTTTCACGGTTCCGGAAACATGCTCCTGTGTTTCCTTGATAAATGCTTTTAGTGCATCGGTCAACGGTGAATACCATAGGCCGTCATATACGCTCTGGGCAAATTTTTGCTCAACGACAGGCTTGAACTGAGCCACTTCTCTCGGCAGTGTCAGTGCTTCCAGTTCCTGATGGGCCGCAATCAGGGTCAAAGCTGCCGGTGCTTCATAAATTTCACGCGACTTAATTCCAACGAGACGATTTTCCACATGGTCGATACGTCCAACCCCATGTTTACCGCCAATTTCATTTAACATTAAAATCAGTTCCTCCAGTGGCAGTTCTTCGCCATTAAGTGCAACTGGTTTTCCCTGCTTGAACGTAATCGCCACGGTTTGTGGGTCGTTTGGTGCATCAACCGGATTTGCTGTTAGATCGTATGCTTCTTCCGGCGCTTCCACCCAAGGATCTTCGAGGATGCCACATTCGTTGCTGCGTCCCCACAGGTTCTGGTCAATGCTGAACGGATTATCCTGCTGTATCGGAACCGGAATCCCGTGCTCTTCCGCATAGGCAATTTCCTCGCCGCGGGACATTGCCCATTCACGAACCGGGGCAACAATTTGCAGATCCGGATTCAATGCAGTAAATGCCACATCAAATCTGACCTGGTCATTTCCTTTTCCGGTGCAACCATGCGCAACCGCAATAGCACCTTCTTTTTCTGCAATATCAGTCAGGATTTTCGCAATGAGCGGACGGGACAGTGCCGAAATGAGCGGGTATTTCCCTTCATACAGCAAGTTTGCCTGCAGTGCGGGAAGCACGTATTCATCGGAAAACAGTGACATAGCATCCACTACATATGATTTAATCGCGCCGACTTCAAGTGCTTTCTGCTGAACAAAGTCCAGATCCTTGCCTTCCCCAACATCAAGTGCAACCGCAATGACATCGAAATTATATTTATCCTGAAGCCACTTCACTGCAACGGAGGTATCAAGCCCACCGGAATATGCGAGTACAATCTTATCTTTAGCCATCGGAATCTCCCCTTCGAAATTTATATTACGTATTATTATGCATTATAATGAATAAAAATTCAACAATAAAATTTAAAAACTTAATACAGACACATAAATAAAAAGAGGGAGTGAACCAATCAAATTGGACCACTCCCTTCTTTTAAATTCCATCAAAACGAATATATATCCAATAAATGACCGCGGATTGTTCCCAGTGAGACTTTTACCTGTGTTTTATCTTTCGCCTGCACCGATTGTTTGAGCACCTGCAGTTCGACGTTAATTCCTTCATATTCGGCTTCGTCTCCCAGCAATTGCAGTTTCCACTTCTGCTTTTTATAGACTTTACTCAACTTTTTCACACCAGCTTTTGTTTGTTTCCAGTCCGCTTGATCCACAGTATCATTAATTTCCTGGATTTCCTGATAAAAAGCCTGCTCAGATTGACATCCCGTTATCAGTATCATGCATATGGCAAGGAAAATCGGTATTAACTTTTTCACCAAAACAACCCTCCTACATGTTTTTTCTTATCTTGTCCAATAATATAAAAGAATTACATGTAAATAGAGGAATGGAGGAACATCATGCCTGAGTTTTTATTAACTATTATCCGATCAATTCTTGCTTTTCTTTTGTTGATGGTCATGGCACGAATCATGGGGAAAAAACAAGTTTCCCAGCTAACCTTTTTTGATTATTGTGTAGGAATCACGATTGGCTCAATTGCCTCAGCCATGGCAATCGATCAAAATATAAAAATCACCAATGGACTTGTTGGACTGATTATCATGGGACTCTTCCCGGTATTACTTGCATACGGCTCGATGAAGTCACTCAAGTTCCGCCGCCTGACCGATGGAAAGGCATCTGTATTAATTGAAGACGGAAAAGTTCTGGAAAAAAACATGAAAAAAAGCAAAATGAATATCGATGAACTAATGCTGTTTTTGCGGGAAAAGAATGTATTCAAATTATCAGACGTGGAGATGGCGGTTATCGAAACAAACGGGCAGCTAAGTGTATTAAAAAAATCTGATCAGCAGCCACTGACGGCAAAACAGCTGGGCATCACCGTGAACATGGAACAGGGTCCCGCTATTGTCATTATGGATGGGAAATTGATGAATAAAAGCCTGCAGTCACTTGGTTATTCCAGTGAATGGCTGAAGGGGGAAATTCAAAAGCAAGGTGCAACGGATTATGAGGATGTGTTTTTGGGACAAATAGATTCGAGCGGCAATGTCTATGTTGATCTATACAATGATGACCTGCAGCAGCATAAAATTAAACAAAAACCGCTTCTTGCTGCTTCCCTGAAAAAAGTGCAAGCCGATTTGGAGACATATTCACTGCAGACTGAGAATCCAGAAGCAAAGAAAATGTATTCGCAGCAGTCCGACAAATTGCAGCAGACGATTGATTCGATCCTTCCATATTTAAAAGAAAGTTGAAAGTATCTTCTGGTTAACGGAAGATGAATTATTGGGCAGTTTACCTAGAATATTTGGCAAAAAGTATTGAAAAATAAAGCTGCGAGCAGTTGCAAATCCCTTATTACATACGCTCGACAATGCTTTCGACTTCGACACCGTTAAGCGCCTGCGTTGCCAAATGGTCTGCTTCCCGATTTTGTTTCCTTGGAACCAATTCATATTCCGGAGTAATCCCCAACCGTTCCAGCTGCTGCTCAATCCGATCCGCCCATTTGGACAAATCCGCTTCGTAACATGGCCAGTCGCCGGCTAATTGATTAATGACGACTTGCGAATCCCCTGCAAAAACAACAGGCATATGATGGACGCCCAGTTGCTCGACTTCCTGCAATGCCAGATGAAGTGCCGCATACTCAGCTTCGTTGTTCGACTGCAATTCATCGACGATTGCATTTTTGCGGATCCGTAATGATTTGTTGTTCTGCTCAAAATAAATAGCACACCCCAGCCCTGACTTTTTCGTTTTCCAATCAAATCCACCGTCAAATAATACCGAAACATTGTGCGGCTCTGTCTGTATTTCCTCCAGCACCTTTTTCAATTCTTTCAGATTCCACCTTGCATCGTATCGGTCAATAAATATAATATGTTTCATGCGTCCCGATTTTTCCAGGTCTTCTGCCAGAAGTAATGCTTTTTTGCCACGCATCTCGTCTGACTGAAACACTGCCTCGGTTCCTTTTGGCGTTCTATATGTAAATTCTATTTTGACGTTCATGTAAGTCCACCTCTATTTCAGAAAACCTCATTAAAGGGAAGGGAACTTTGCTTTCCTGGAAGCCCTTATGCTTAAAATGTAGCAATCATCGTTGCGCTCATGCAGTAAGAAAGGATTTGAATACGAAGGGAAATGGTCAGCCCATCTCCCCTTCTTGTTTATTGCCGCTTTTTCGTTTTCTTATTATTTGCCCGCTCTGTTTCCGTCAATGGTTCATTGGCAAATTCATGGTCATATTTTCGACTGAGGTTTTTCCTTACCGCCTGCTCATCACTGAAGCCTTGTTTCTTTTCCCTGCGATTTTCCATTTCAAACACCTCCAACCTATATTTTGGCTTGGAGGTTCGGTTTATATGTATGTCTGCGGTATGTGGAAATTTTCATCGGTTCAGAAATTGAAAAGAAATCCGGCATTTATCCGAATGGCCACCGGTGGAACGTGCTGTAGATGGATGCAAGCAAGATACCAGCGGCATAATCAGACAAAAAGTTGAGGATGAATGATCAGACAGATATTGCACGTTTTCTTAATTCATCCTCAATCAACCGAATGAAGTCTTGATCCAGTTTTTGTTCTTTTGCTTGATAGAAAGCTTCTACAAGCAACTTATCAGATAATGTTTCCATTTTTAATCTTTTTAACTGCTCCTCTTTTTTAGTCAAATCTTTATATAACTTTCGATAAGAACAGCAATTTTCTGAGGAGTAATCGGAAAAATTCTACATTTTTTCCAAAAAGTTGCTGAAACAACACCATTCCTGGTATTATTTCACAACAAATTCCGCCCTGCTGTGCCCTTCTTTTGTTTTTTGCACTTCCAGTATTGCCGGGAACATCGTTTTCAGTTCCTGAACGTGTGAGATCACCCCAATCATGCGGCCGGACTGCTGCAGATCGATCAGCGTGTCGATTGCTTTATTGAGGGATTCCTCGTCCAGCGTGCCGAACCCTTCATCAATAAACATGGTGTCGATTGCGATGTTGCCCTGGAAGTTCTGGATAACGTCGGACATACCGAGTGCCAGACAAAGGGACGCATTAAATTTCTCACCGCCTGACAGTGTTTTGACATCACGGGTCTGTCCGGTATAGGCATCATAGACATCCAGTGCAAGCCCGCTCTGCCTGCCATGAGACTCCTGCCGATCACTGCGCATCAGGTAAAATTGCCCATTGGACAATCGTTTCAGACGGCTGTTCGCCGCATCGATAATCCGCTCCAAATATTCAATCTGCAAGTATCGCTCAAATGATATTTTTTGGCTGTTTTGTCCACGCAACACGTCATACAAATCGGTAATCGCAGCAAGTTCTTGTTCACGCTCGGCAGCTTGTTCATGTGCCTCCAGAATATTTTGCCTTATAGTCGATGCCTGATCCATATATTTTTCCGAATCCTTAAATGTCTTATAAGCTGCTTCATATGCTGCCTTAAGTTCCTGCTGCTGCTCCTGCAGTACAGTCAGATCAACCCGCTCTTTATCTTTGAGGGTTTCAGCCAAATCGTTCACCTGCTGTCTTTTTGCAGTCAGGTTCTCCTTGAAGCGTTGAATCGATTCCTTCCATTCCTGACGCTCTGCTTGCTGCATTTTCGCCTGCTGATACTCCGCTTCGGATTCAAATAATGCCTCTCGCAGTGCTTCATCAAATTGCTGCTCAGCTTTCGCATGTTTTCCCCTCGATTCCTCCAGCTGCTGTTGTGCATGCGTCAAGTCTGATGCTGCTTTAGTATCGGCTTCCGTTGCCTGTTGAAGCTGCTGTTGCGCATCCACCCAGGCTTTTTCGAGTTTTGCTTTATGTTCCGCCGTTGCATCGATTTGTTTTTCCAGCGTGTTACGTGTGCGCACTTCTTCTGGAATATTACGCAATTTCTCATTGTATACGGCCACATCAGCCCGGTAACTGGCTTGAAGTTCGTGGTAGTTTTGTTCTAGCTGTTCTTTCTGCTGTTCAAACTGTAGCTGTTGTTCTTTTACCGTTTTAAAATCTTCCTTATACTGTTTTAATTGCTCACGCTGCTTCTCCAGGTGTTCCACTTCGATCTTCAGTTGTTTGCCTTTTTCCAGCAGTTCATCTCTGACAGTGGAAACGTTCTCCGCCTCTATCGAATAAGTGTCCAACTCCTGTTGTTTCTCTGTTAACTGACTAGAAACAGATTTCAACTCTGCAGCTGAATCCCGGTATGTTCTATCGCTTTCATCGAGTTCTTTCTTCAGGGAATTAAGCTCATCACGTGTCACCATTTCGCCCTGTGCCGCCGCTTTACGCGGATGTTCCGTATTCCCGCAGACGGGGCAGGCTTCCCCTTCATGCAGGTGACCGGCAAGAACGACTGCCTGATTGTTCAGCCAGGTATTTTCCTTTTCGCTATATGCCTTTTTCACTGACAGATAAGCCGTTTCCTGCTTCTCTACTGTCTGCTTCAATAAATTTTGCTGTTTGTATAAGGTCATATAAGCATCCACAATCCGGTATTGTTCCCGCATGTCCACCCGTTGCTGCTGTTTATCCGCAAGCTGACTCACTGCTTCATCCATTTTGGCAATGTGTTTGTCATATTTTTCAGCACTGGTGACTTTTTCCTGAAGATTGGTGCGCACCTTGTTCAAATCCGCACCGGCTTTTTTGCCTTGTTGTGCCAGTTGATCGAGGTTTTCTTTTCGTTCATCCATCTCTTTTACCGGTTCTATAAACCCTTTCAACCTCTCAAGCTGCCGACTGGTTTCTTCGCGTTCAGCTTTCCGGCCATCCTCCTGCTGATAGGCCGTTTCAGCCTGCGCGCGCTTCTCTTTTGCTGACTTCGCTTTCGTTTCAGCTTGCTTTAATACTTCTGTCTTGGCAGTCTCATCCTTTTTCCATTCCGCAACCTGGTTCTCATAAACTTCCAGATGGCTCGCACGTTCGGCCTTTTCCAGCAGCTTTTCTTTTTCCTGGAATGCCGGCACTTGCTCTGTCAAATTGTTCAGTTCGTCCCGTTTTTTATCCAAGTCCGCAAACTGATTATTGAGTGCCTTTGCCTGATGCAGCTCGTTTTGTTTCTCGTCATGCTTCTGATACGCGTCCTGATACGCTTGCTTGTCAGTTGTCATTTTACGTGTGTAATATTCGGATTCCGTTTCGAGCCCCGTAACAACCTGATTGATGTTATAAAACTCCTCGTCAAGCACGTTAAAAAGATCGGATTCCTCGCGAGCCGGCAGCGCCGTATGTATGCTTTGCACATAGTGGTCACGAGATTGCTGCGCCTGCTTAAAACGCTGATCGACACGATTCTTTTTATCCCGCAGCAGCTGATTCAGTTGATTGTAGCTTTCCGTTTTGAAAAGCCGCCGTAAAATTGCCTCCTTGTTTTCGGTTTGTGAGGTGAGGAGCTTGCGAAATTCACCCTGCGGCAGCATAACAATTTGCTTAAACTGATCCTGCGTCAGCCCGATAATTTCCTCCACTTTTTTATCGATTTCAGACACAATTTGCCGGTCAACACACGGTATTTCTCTGCCGTCAACTTGTTCGAAAAACTCGAATCGTTCGCCGGTTTTAGACTTATTTCCCTTTTTTACATGCCCAAGCTGCCGGAGAATCCGGTAATGCCTGCCATTCAGTTCAAACTCCAGCTCGATTGCAGTATGTGTATCATCCGATGCAAAATCACTGCGAAGCATCCGATTGTCTTCACGGTCTGTTCCACTGGCACTGCCATACAAGGCAAAACATATTCCGTCAAAAATAGTCGTCTTCCCTGCGCCGGTATTTCCGGAGATTACGAACAAATTATATGGATTGAGATCGGTAAAATCTATCGTTTCCGTACCCTTGTACGGGCCAAATGCCGTCATCGTTAATTTCAGCGGTTTCATCGTATTCCTCCCCTCTTCTTTTAGTTTTCTATTGTTTCTTTTACTGGAATGGTTTCGCGGTCTTCTTTTAAACGTTCTTCCAAAACGTCCTTAAAAATTGCTTCCGTATCTGCTGACGCCTCGTGACCTTTTACCTCTTTGTAGAAGGCATGAAAAAGATCCAGGTCGCTCATGTCGCTTCGATTTGCGTGATTGATGGATTCTGGCTGGTCCGGTGAAAACATGATATTTCCACGTTCAACATGCATCGCATTTGGGAACACTGATCGAATCCGCTCCATCGGGGACAACACAGGCGCCTCATCAAGCAGCCGGACAAAAACATAATCATCATTGACCGGCTGAGTAAGCAGGTTTTCCAATGTGTCCTCCACCCGCCGGATATCCCGCCGTGGTGTCAATGCACGCTTTTCAACGGTTGTGCTTCCATCATTGGCCAATTCAACAACATGAAAGCCTTTTGTGTGATGTGCTTCTGAAATGGAATATTTTAAAATGGAGCCGGAATAACGAACGGTTTCATTAAGCACGTGGTGAGCCTGATGCAGATGGCCAAACGCCGTATAATGAAACGGCTCGAAATGATGGGCGTCCACATATTCCGCTCCGCCGATAGACAACGGACGCTCCGAATCACTTGTGTTCTCTTCTTCCTCGCCAAACGGGGTCACAAAAGCATGTCCAACATACACGTGACGCGCGCTCAGGCCCATCGACTTGTGGATGTTGCCGATAATTTTTCGAGCTGCATCATTGTGGCTGCGTATCTCCGGATCATCCAGTGTTGCCCGGACAACACTCGGATCACAGTACGGTACCAGGTGAAAATGCACCTCGCCATGCGCATCATGGAGAACTACCGGCTCTGTATTGGCACTGAAATTCCCGACGATATGAAAGCCGTTCTGCTTCATAATCCGACTGCCGAAATTAAGCCGGCTCGGACTATCATGATTTCCCGCAACTGCCAGCACCGGCGTATTCAATTTCAGCACAATCGTCTCCAGCACCTCATCCAGCAAGTGCACCGCTTCCGTCGGCGGCACCGCCCTGTCATACAGATCCCCGGCAATAATCACCGCATCCGGTTTTTCTTTTTTAACAGCATCCAGAAACTGCTCAAGCACATACCGCTGATCATCCGTCATGTAAACGCCCTGCACCAGCTTCCCCAAATGCCAATCTGCTGTATGAAAAAACTTCATCCATCTCTCTCCTTTTCCGTTCGAATCTATGTTTCTATTATAGTATAAAATTGCGGATTTTTGTGAGGTGGCTTACTTATTGTCCAATTAATAATCTTCCGCATCGTCTTTCCTCGTTTTGATCCCGGATATGTGCGATTTAGCACCATATATGTGCGGTTTTGAAGTAGATATGTGCGATTTCGGACTATATATGTGCGGTTTTAAAACTTTAGAATATATCTTGATCCTTTGTTATCGCCTAACCGTTCAAAACCAGCTTTCTTCATTAATCGATAAGTAATATATCTTCCATCCAACCTCAAAAATTGCATAATCTGACGAATACTAACTTCCCCGCCAAACAACAGACATAAATCCTGCAACGCATCAAGATATGCCACCTTTGACGTTGCTCCGCATGGTGCGCAATTCCACTTTGCCCCAGAATATATCATCGGTAACGCACCACAGTCCGGGCAGATAACGCCGTACTGAATCTGCTCACACATGACGTGAAATTTTTCTAATATATTAACTTGTTTCGGCGTATGCAGTGCAATCAGCAAATCGGATAATCGCTGCAACTGCTCGTCCGTATAACATACTGCATGATGCTTCCTCGCAAAATCGGATATTCTCGTCAGCAGCTGCTCTTTGTGGATAACCATATTTGCGACACTTTTGTTGTTGGTAATATTTTTGATGATGGTGTTGGGATTGCTGTACGTGATTAGTTTTTCGATAGGAATTGGGGGAAGGTTGTAATTTCGCATCAGACGAAGCAGCCTGGAATGCTGGAGGTTCACTTGTTCAAGGTGGTTCCCCATATTTTCTTCCTTGCCGTTTTCCCTGATGCGGATTGCCTGGCCAAACTCATCATAAATGACGGTGCCGGAAATATTCTTCACCTCATTAATCAAAATCAACTGGCGGGAGTTGATCAAATTATCCATTTGAAAAAAATCATTTTCATCGGGGATCCGGATGTTATGGAGAATGTGAAAGGCATCATCCTGGAGAAAACGTAAATGGAAGTCAAGCGACTTTTCGCCGTTGTATCCTGCCCGCAGTCTCCGGGCGCTTTCGTTGACCTCCGCCTTTTTAGAATGATGGGGAGACAGCCGCCTGCTGAGAGCTTCCGTTTGCTGCATCAAAATTGGCGGCTCGAGGGATTTTATTATCAAGTTGTGCACTTCCTTTACGATTTCGTCTAAATACTAATACGACGTCATACCTGAAAAACCCTGCTTTTTTGACAAAATTTGTACAGCTTTTTTTTCAAGCAGAAATACTAAAGCCGCTTCTTTGAATAAGTGGCTTTAATACAACTTACTTGCCGTATTTTCCGTAATCATCATTTTCATTTTTTCCGCTTCGTCAAAATTACGAAGCGTTAAACCTGTACAAATCAAATCTATCAAATACAGCTGTGTTATTTTGGCAACAAGTGATCCGCTGTTTAATGGGCTTTCTTTTGCGGATGAGAGCAGCACCTGGTCTGCAAATTGGGTCAGTGGAGACTTTACATAGTTGGTTAGCACGACGATTGTTGCAGCTTTATCCTTGGCAATTTTCACGGAATCAATTATATCTTTGGTACTGCCGGTTAAGCTGATTGCAATAACCACTGTCGTTTCATTCATGGATGAAGCCCGCATAACCTGACTGTGGGGGTCGGTTACAACACCTACATTTTTACCGACCCGCATCAGCCGATTTTGCATATCCATTCCCGCGATTCCGGAAGAACCCACACCAAAAATAACCACATCATTGGAAGATTCAATCGCACTTATCGCCGCATCCAATGCCTCAACATCGATTACGTCATATGAATCTTCCACGGCACGTACCATGCTGTTTTTTATTTTTTCGATATACGTGCTCTCATGGTGAGCCTCAGCTTCAGATTCAGTTATAACTTCCTGAGCAAAAGAAAATTTAAAATCCTGAAAGCCTTTGAAACCAAGCTTTCGAAAAAAACGCAATACAGTCGCTTCTGCAACCTTACATCCTTCCGATATTTCGGTTAACGAATGATAGATTACCTGATCCGCGTTCGACATGATATAGTTGTATATTTTATTTTCGGATTTGGTAAAGTTTTGCTTATTCTGCTCCATAATGATGGATGGTTTAATAACTTTCGCTTGATTTTGCACCATACCAAACATACTCCTTTTTGATATTAGCTTTATCTGCTGAAAAAGTGTTTTGCAGCACCTAATAAATTCGCCTTATTCTCATTCTGGGCCAGCTTTACGGTTAATGACTTTCGATGATTAGGCATCAATTTTGTTTTCAAAGCAGAATCAATTGCCTGCAGTAGAAACTGTCCCTGCGCCGAGATGCCGCCGCCAATAACAATTAATTCCGGATTAAAAATATGAACAAGGGACTGCAGCCCTGTAGTCAAATCATCTATCCAACGTGCAAATATTTCACTGCAACGAACATCACCGAACGACAACATTTCAAAAAACTTCCTTAATTCCAGGGAATATCCCAATCGTGACACAATCATTTCTTCCAAGGCCGAGCTGGATGCATATTTTTCAAAACATCCATCATTTCCACACGTACAGGCTTTTCCATGAGGATAAAGGTTGATATGTCCAATTTCTCCTGCTGAATAGTTGTGACCTGTGTATAATTTTCCATCTAAGAACAAGGCGCCACCGATGCCTGTGCCGATTGTTACACACAAAAAGTCGTCGGCACCTTTAGCTGCACCTTTCCAATATTCCCCAAGTGCTGTACAGTTTACGTCATTTTCCACCTTGACAGGCAAATTTGTATGATGGTGCACCATGCCCTGAATCGGCAACCCGGAAAAATGCGGAATGTTGTCTGTTGCAAACACAACCCTTCCATTCACATTGTCAATCTGACCCGCTGAACTGATGGAAACACCATCCACTGTATAATGCTCCCTTAGTTCATCACACTTTTTTAAAAGTTTATTTATCACCGCTTCACCGCCGTGCTGTGCTTCAGTGGCAATGGAATCGCTATGAAAAATTTCTCCTTTATTATTTACTATACCATATTTTATCGAGGTACCACCGATATCAAAAACAGCAATCTGCATGTAACTTACTCCTTTCACCGTTTCCATTAGAAAACTTGGCTGTCACCAAGCATTTTGGTGACAGCCATAGTTGCTTTATTCTTCCAGGAAATCAATGGAAATGGACTGATTCCCCTGCTGTGAAATAAATTGACGTTTGTTAAATGACGGATTTTCAGAAGGATAGTCTTCACGGTAATGCGCACCGCGGCTTTCTCTTCGTTCGAGCATTGCCCGCAGCACCATTTGTGATAATTTAATGGTATTGGCTGCTTTGAAAGCCAGTTTTCGCGTGTGTTTATTGCGTATTAAATTCCCAAATGGAAGCATATCGGCAAATTCATTTATTTCCTTAATTCCCTGTTCCAGCTGATGTTCAGACCGGACGACATTTCCGTTATACCACATAATTTCCCGTATCTTATCCACAATCTCATTAGCGGAAAGATCGCCTTCGTGTTTAGTTGCCTTATGGTTTGCCTGCAGCTGGTTTAAGTGCAGATTGCCTTCCTTCTCGGTAAGTTCATACGGCGCAGCAATTTGTAAATAGCGGTCACAATCAATTGCCGCACGTTTTCCGAACACCATACATGCCCCGGTCGAATTACCGCCGAGCCGATTGGCCCCCTCAATATTGGATGAAAGTTCACCAATTGCATATAAACCATCTACACCGGTTCGCCCGAAAGTATCGATAAACACACCGCCATTGCTTGCATGTGCAAAAGGAGCAATTTTCACTTCATCCTTTACCAGATGAACATTCTTTCCCTTCAGCCAGTCCAAATACACCGTATAAAATTCTTCATTATTATCATATAGTTCATCCGAAAATAAAAGGGTAAATCCTTTTTCATTATTTGATGCAATACTATTTTTCATCATCGCAATATCAAAATACTTCGATTGAAGCGAATGAGTGAATGGTCCATGTGTACTCCGGATTTCCAAACATTCTTTTTTGGAGACACCCTCAGGAAGAATGGGATCCAGCAGACTTTTTCCATCATCATCAATAATATCATGGCAATACATCAGGGTGTGCTCCCCGAATAACGTTTTATACCGGGGAGCAGTAATGCCGGGAATGAATTGGATAAACTCCATATTCACCAATTTTGCACCTGCTTCAACTGCCAGGACATGACCTGATCCATCCACATCAGCCGGGTTAAGGTTATGCTTATATAAATTTCCAAAACCGCCCGACGCCAAAATGATTGCACTGCATTCCACAAGGACAAACTCATTTTCATTATCCAGAAGAATTGCCCCAACTATCCGTTCTTCCCGTTTTATGACAGAAACAACGACCGTTTTCTGCAGCAGTGACAGGTTGTCATATTGACTGAAAATAGTTCTGACATTTTCTCGGATTTGATCCCAATCGCTTAACAGGTAAATATCTCTCGCATGATTAGCGAAGCAGGCTTTACGTTCTCCTTCCAGCTTTTTTGGATGAACACCAATCTCCCCATATTCCTTTACGCCATCAGGGATTTTGTCCACGTATACTTCAGCCAAATCTTTTCGGTGCATCCCCCGGCTTAATTCGTCAATATCATTTAAAAACACCTGCTTGTCCGCGTTATTCTTCGTTACTTGGGTTCCCAATGAAGCTTTTAATGGATAAAAACTTGAACCGGATGCCAATTTCGTTTTCGTTACCATTAATACATTATGATTCATGGCTGCCAGTTCTTTGCTTGCTTTGATTCCAGAAAGCCCGCTCCCGACAACTAATGCGTCTGTGGTGATTTTCCTGCTGATTTCCATTTATAACCCACCTGTCAAACGTTTTCCTTATTTATTAATATCATAGAACGTTAATCTTTTATCCTCATCCTCGGCATTACTTTTACCTGCAAAGATTAAACTAAACACATATCCAAACACGACGGATGCAATCAAGTTTATCACTGAATATGCCCACAAGGTTGTATCCGTAAAGTAGGAAACGTAAACAGCAATGATTGATGTTGCAATAAATCCAAGAAGCGCACCTTTCGCATTTGCTTTTCTTGTCATAATGCCAAGTGTAAAGGTACCACCGATAATACCTAAGATCAGTCCCATCAATCCATTAAACCATTCGTACGCTGAACTGATATCAGTATACACGAGAACGATTGCAAACAGAATGGAGAAGATCCCGACAATCCAGGAAACCGCCCTGGCAATACGCGTGCTGGCATCATCACTCAGATTAGGATTGATGATTCTTTGGATATCCAGTGTCCAGCTTGTTGCCACACTGTTTAAACCAGTTGACAGGGTTGACTGACCTGCTGCAAATAATGCTGCGATCAGTAATCCGGAAACTCCTGCAGGCAATTCACTCACAATAAAGTTTGCAAAAATTATGTCCGAATTACCGCTTGGCATGTCAGCACCCATTTGCTGTTTGTAAAATACATACAATGCTGTTCCGATGAAAAAGAACAGAGTGGCAGTACCAAGTGACAGCACACCATTTCCGATTGTCATTTTATTCATTTGTTTAATATCCGTCGTTGTCAAATAACGCTGCACCATATCCTGACTGGAAATATAGGAGAAAGCAGTGGACAGTCCGGCACCAAGGAAAATGATAAACAAACTGTCATTCAGGATATTTGGATCAAAAATGACTTCCTCGCTAAAGAACTTATTGTCCGCTATTCCGGTTTCGAAAATTTCAGGTAGACCGCCCTGGATAGAGAATATTAAGACAATTAGTGCAAAAATACCCCCGCCGATTAGTACGACTCCCTGTATAAAGTCTGTCCATAATACGGATTTTATACCGCCAAACGCAGAATAAACGGTAGCGATAATTCCCATAAACAAAATGATGAGGACCGAATGAATTCCAGTCACCGCCGATAAAGCGATGGATGGCAAGTACATAATGATTGACATCCGGCCGATTTGATAAATAATGAACAATACACTGGCGATAACGCGCAGGTTTTTGCCAAAACGTCTTTCCAGATACTCATAAGCCGTATCAAGATTCAAGTTACGATATACGGGCAGGAAGAAGATCATAGCGACTGGCACTGAGATGAATAATCCCAGCTGAGCTACCCATAACTGCCATGAGTCCGAGTAGGAGTTACCTGCAAGTGACAGGAACGAAATGGGACTCAAGAGTGTAGCGAAAAGGCTTACAGAAGTGACCCACCAGGGGATGGAGCCATCCCCTTTAAAAAATTCCTTCCCTTTCATCTCTTTCTTTGCTACCGCGATACCGATATACAAAATAAACAGTAGATAAGCAAATAAAATAATATAGTCGATTACTTGAAAGTTCCCCATTTTTACATCCCCCTGTTAGTTCATATATTTTTCCGCAATTTGTTCAGCCTGTGCAATGCCCTCTTTTCCAAGCGATTTCATAGGCTTTCTGCAGATACCAGCATGGACACCTTTCACTTTCAGCATCTCTTTGATTGTCTGATAAAGGCCGTTATTCAGAATAGCGGCAATCATATCGTTTGTTTCTTTTTGGATTTCCCTTGCTTCCTCAATTTGTCCTTTTTGGGCAAGTTCAAAAATCTGTTTTGCACGTTGTCCGTTCACATTAAATGTACTTCCAATTGCACCATCAATATTAAATACAGATGCAGGAAGAAGCATTTCATCAAAACCGGAATAGATTAATTTATCAGGAAATGCATGTCTTAATCGTTCCAGTAAGAAAAAGTCAGGTGCCGTAAACTTAACACCAATCACTTTTTCGTTTTCAAAAAGCTCACCAAACTGTTCAAGGTTCATATTTACGCCTGTTAACGCTGGAATGGAATAAATAATCAGATCATTATCCACATTTGCTAAAATCGTGTTGTAATAATCCTTTATTTCTTCAAAATCAAACTTATAATAAAAAGGCGTTACCGCAGAAATGGCATCATAGTTAAGATTGGTAGCAAATTTTGCAAGATCAATTGCTTCATCGATATTCAATGCCCCAATTTGCCCAATGAGCTTCACACTGTCCCCTGCTTCATCTTTTACAATTTCAAAAATCTGTTTCTTCTGTTCTGCGGAGATCAGGAAGTTTTCGCCTGTACTTCCATTCACATATAACCCATCGACCCCGGACACATCGATATTGTGCCGGACAATTTCACGTAGACCCTTCTCATTCACCTGTCCATTTTCGTCAAATGAACACATCAGTGCTGAATAAATCCCTTTCATGTTTATCTCACCTTTCCTTTTTTGGTTATTCCAAAGCTGTTGCAAATTTTCTCGTTATGATTTGCGGACGTGTAATCGCACTTCCTACAACTACTGCATGGACCCCCAGTTGAAGGGCTTTTTGGGCTTTTTCCGGAGTATCAAAGTTTCCTTCCGCAATTACTGGAATATTCAAATTCCGGACCAGTTCGCCAGCCAATTCCAATGGAACCGCCCCTTTGGAGTATGGTGTGTAACCTGCCAATGTAGGAGCAACAATATCCACCCCAGCTTCTTCTGCACGCTCTCCTTCTTCCAGTGTTGAAATATCGGCCATAAACAGCTGATCGGGGTATTTCTCCTTCAGTTCAGCAAAAAATTCCGGAAAATGCTGCCCATTCGACCGTTCCTGTTTCGTTGCATCCAGTGCAATAATATCAACGCCCTCCTGATAAAGTGCATCCACTTCATGTAAAGTCGGTGTAATATAAACATTGCTCCCCGGATAATCTTTTTTAACAATCCCGATAATGGGTAGATTAACCTCTGTCTTAATAGCCTGGATATCCTTCACTGTATTTGCTCGAATACCTGCAGCGCCTCCCTCGTACGCCGCCAATGCCATCTTTCCCATGATAAACGAGCTGTGAAGCGGTTCATCTTCCAAGGCCTGACAGGAAACAATTAACTTCTTGCTAATCTTATCCAATACGTTCATAAGTAATCTCCTTGCTGACATTAGTATTGATGAATAATCTTCTGTAGCCATAATGAAATAGCGCTTTCAAGTGAACTATATCATTTTGATATTTTACTGTCAATATATTAAATAAAATGATAGCAAACAATCATATTGAACAAATAAAATAAGAACAGCGGCTAGGCACGACCCGTAAAAAAACGCCACCTAAGCACTCTGGCTAACGATAGTAGTTTATACCATACAATCGTTTGCTGGAGTGAAAAGGTGGCGGAAAGAACAAAGGAGGAAGCGCCCGTTTAGCAACGTACAAACTGGAGCACTCCGCAATGAATAAATGTTATTATTACCAGCTATGAAATTTTTCTCGCCTGCTTTCGTTCTTTTTTCAAAATATGGATAAATGCATCTGCTTTTTCCAATGGGGCCTTTGTCAACAGACTGACACCGACAAATAGGACAGATGACGCGAGCAGTCCCCAGATTCCAGCAGCGAGTCCCAATGGTTTGATGCCGGAAAATTCGATGGCAAGAACAAGCAATGCTCCAACCGTAACACTAGAAATTACACCAGCTGCCGTTCCACGCCTCCAGAAGAATGCACCGACAATCGAAGGCACCGAAACAATCAACCCGGATGATGCAGCAACTGACAGTACCGCAATCAGATTAAGCTGCAACTCCGCAAAAGCAAATGCCAGCACTGCAATGACCGGAATGAAGATTTTTGCCACCTTCAATTGTTTTGCATCGTCAGGTCGCTTTTTCGAATTTCCGTATACATCACGGGCAAACATGGATGACAGTGTCAGCATGATGGAATCAATGGTGGAAACGGCAGCAGCCAGAATTCCGACCATCACAATCACACCGAGTACTGGCGGAACCAAATCTGATGACAGCAATTTTGGTGTTGCCAAATCCGCTGTGGTAAGGTCCGGAAACATCTGCAGTGCGGAAAAACCCCACAGCACTGATACAAATGTATAAATGAATCCGAAAATCAGAAAGCCGATCAGCATTTGCCGCAATCCTTTTAACGAGGAGGGCATGAACAAGCGCTGACTTACCTGCGGATTGGATAAACTGAAAAAGAACCACGGCAGTGTCAGTCCAAGAAATGTTAAGAAATTAAAATATCCGTTTCCTGGTACCGACAATGACTCTGGATGGCTTGTTTGCAGGCTTTCGAAAAATTGACCAAATCCGCCTAGCCCATGAACCACCAGCAGCACAACAAGTGTGGATGTAATAATCATGATCACTGCCTGCAGCGAATCAGTCCAGACGACGGATCGAATCCCTGCCATAAATGAAAATAAAATCGCCAGCACTGTCGCAATCACAACACCGACCGTAAATGGAATCGCGTTCCCGGTAATTCCCTGCAGCAAGTAGCCTACACCGGCAAGCTGAACAGCGCAGTATGGAATCAAAAACAGACAGCTGACAAGTGAAATAGCAGCTGCAGCCTTTCTGCTTTCATAGCGGCCGCCAATCATTTCCGATGGTGATACATAGCCATATTTTTTGCCTGCCAGCCAAAAACGCGGCCCAAACAGTGCAACGAGTGACACGCCAGTAAAATAGACGATTTCAAACCCGAGTGCACCGACCCCGCCAGTATACGTAAGGCCGGCCAGACCAACCATCATAAATGCACTGTACGTTGTGGCACTATAGCTCAACGCTGACAGAATACCATTCATATTACGGCCGCCCAGGAAAAATCCGGACATATCCGAACGGTTGCCTCGTCTTGACATCCATGCAACCAAGATTGCCAATAAAAAATATATAATAATTCCACAGATCACCAGATTTGTAGTCAATTCACTTCCCCCAGTCTTTCGTTACCATGATATTGGCCAAAATAATTAAAATACCGATGATACCCCAAAGCAAAAAGCTCCCATACCAGGCTTCAACTCCTGATAGAATTGTATATGGCAAGAGGTATGCCAATATTATTAAAACCGCAATCAGCACGCCCCAGCTGAATTTTCCTCCCTGTTTGGACATTACTGTTCCTCCTTTAATGCACATTTTTACATATGTCTTTACACATATATAGTTACATAATCCGGGAAGCTTTTCAAGGGTTTTTAACTATCCACTGGTAAACGGGCAAAAGAGGGTTTTTCTGATGAAAGGAAATGGACGGTTTGCTATAATATGGGTAATGATGGATGACTGTGGAGGTGCTATTGTTGAGTGAAGGAACGAAAATATTAGGTGAAAAGCGGAGAGATTTGATTCTCACGTGGCTAAAAGAAACCACAAAACCGCTTTCCGGAACAGTTCTAGCGAAAAAAACAAACGTCAGCAGACAAGTGATTGTTCAGGATGTGTCCCTTTTAAAAGCGAAGGGCGAGCCAATTATGGCGACCGCACGGGGATATGTCTATATTACGGAAAATGGCCAGTCCGCTAAATGTACGCGAATTATTGCTGTCAATCACCGGCTGGAAAAGACCGGAATTGAGCTGAACACCCTTGTGGATCATGGGATAACGGTCAAAAATGTAATGGTTGAGCATCCGATTTACGGTGATTTGACCGGCTCATTAATGATCAAAAGCCGCATCGATGTCGATGCTTTTTTACACGAACTGAAACAGACCGAAGCATCACTCTTATCCAAACTGACCGATGGCGTGCACCTGCACACAATTGAGGCTGACACAGAAGACCAGCTGGACAAAGCATGTGCGGTGTTGCAAACAGAAGGAATTTTACTGGAGTCATAGAGTGAGCTTCCTGCATTTAAACGACTGTGGCAGCAAATCGAGCATACCGCATTTTCGAGCATATCGGCAGCAAAACCGAACATATCCTGTGCGAAAGCGAGCATATCTTTTGCACTTACGACAGTCACAAGCTTTCACATTCATAACCCCAGGAACCTGCCCAACGGTCCAAATATCCAGTCAATTAAGTCCGTTGGTCCGGGTAATTTCGGGAAATACAACAGCAGCAAAGCCACAATAATACACTTTGGGACCCTGAGTTATCCTTATATGTATAAATAGTTTATGCCTGGCAATGAAAGGGAAAGATAATCATATGAGGAGGCGATTAACGTTGGATAACAGTCAAATCAATGAAAAATTGAAAGAAGTTTCCGGCTGGGAGATGCAAAATGGTCATCTGACAAAAACTTATCAGCTTGATGATTTTAACGCATCCCTGAAGTTCGTAAATGCGGTTGGAGAGCTTGCCGAGAAAGCAGATCATCATCCTGATATTTTAATCCAATACAATAAGGTAAAACTTTCACTCAGAACACATGATCAGGACAGCATTACGGAAAAGGATTTTAATCTCGCCGGTAAAATTGAACAACTGTAAGACAGCGAATGCTAGTCTATTATAAAAATATCCCCTATCACTTAGATGCTGTGACAGGGGATAAATAATGTATTATTTTTTGATGCCGGCTTCATTAAAACCATCGATGCATGCCTCAACTTCAGCACTGTTCTCCCCGTAAAGGTCTGTGGCGGACTGCACAACCGCTCGCCGGGCATCACTAAAATCGGATGTCGGTGTTAAATAGTGTGCCACTTCATCACAGCAAAAACAATGAAGTATCTGACAATCAGCATAACCGATATCCAAAAATCCCCTTGTCGTCATGAAACGACAAGGGAATTTACGCGCAACATTACACCACTGCACAGAGTGATTTTCCGCCATTGAGAACTTTCATTACTTCACCGGCAATCAGCATTGCGGTCCGGGATTGTGCTTCTTCAGTCGAACCGGCAATGTGCGGAGACAGACGAATGGATTCAACTTGAGCGAGCGCTGACCCCTTCTTAACAGGTTCAGTTTCAAGCACATCAAGATATGCCCCGGCAATTTCGTTCGCTTGAACAGCATTCACCAGATCCTGTTCATGCACAATACCACCCCGCGCTGAATTAATCACATATGCATGTGAATTCATCAATGGCAGATTTTCTTCGTTAATCATATGCTGGGTTGCTTTTGTAAGCGGAACGTGAACAGAAACAAAATCGGATTCGGCAAGTAATTCATTAAGCTCCGTTACCGGCTGCACGCCTGTTTCCGCAAGTATATGATCAAACGGCGTTACAAATGGATCATAACCGATAACTTCCATTCCGAAAGCCTTGGCCCTTTTGGCGACACGATGACCAATTTCACCTAGTCCGACAAGCCCCAGTGTTTTACCATTCAATTCGGTTCCTGTAAATAATTTACGGTTCCAGTTCCCCTTCCGGACATCAGCATTAGCATTATTCAGCGGACGGGATGCATCCATCATCGCAGCCATCACATATTCGGCAACAGATGTAGCATTCGCGTGTACAGCGGGAATAACCGGAATGTTCCGTGCTTTTGCCGCCTTCAAATCAATGTTATCCAGTCCGACACCAAGACGGCCGATTACCCTTGTGTTTTTTGCAGCATCCAGCAATTCCGGATCAACCTTCGTCTCATTCCTGACGAGGAGTGCATCGTATGACGGCACCAGATCAAGCAGTTCATTTCTTTTGCGGCCCAATTCCTTATCATAATCCACAGAATGGCCATTTCGCTTAAGTTCTTCCATCCCATCGTCCCACATTAACTCAGTTACAAGTACCTTCATGAACACCACTCCCCGTAAAATTATCTATATGTAACTGTTCCTGAATTTTCATTCATGTAAACTGATTTGCTGTTTGTAATTGATTATATGCAGGAGTCCGGAAAAATAATATTCTCAGAAAGCAAAAAACAGGACAGCATCATATTAGATGCTGTCCGGGTTTCTATTTGGCCTTTTCCAAATCCATTTTGTTATTTTTCAGGAACATATAGAACGATGCACCGAAGATAATGAAATAGCCGAGAACACTGAGCATCGTTGGAATTTGACCGAACAACACAATGCTTAGCAGGGCCGAATAAACAACGGTTGAATAGAAGAAAATCGATATTTCATTGGCAGGCGCAAATTTATATGCAAGCGTGATCCCAAATTGACCCGCAGTTGCACAAACTCCGGCCAAAATCAGGTAAATCCACTGTGTTAAACTCATCGGTTCGTAGGCAAAAATCGTAAATGGCAACAGCACAACCGTTGCGAAAAAGGAAAAATAAAAGACAACGGTATAATATTTTTCTTTATTTCCCAAAACCCTTAGAAATGTATACGCACCAGCTGCAAACACTGCCCCAAAAACACCAACAATATAAGGGAAAAGATCCACGGAAAATTCAGGTTGTATAATAAATAACGCACCAACAAACGCCACGATAACAGCGATAACCTGAAACCTGCGAGCCGTTTCTTTCAGGAAAATTGCTGAGAATATAATTAGAATGAACGGACTGAGTTTGTTCAGCATCTCAGCATCGGATAATACGAGACGGTCAATCGCATAAAAATTCAGCACAATGCCAACCGTTCCTAGTGCAGAGCGGGCCAGCAGAAGTTTCTGATTCCCTTTTTTTCCGAACAATCTTTCTTTATGATGCAATACAAAACCAACTGTAATAACAGCTGCTACAATATTTCGGAAAAATGCTTTCTGTGCTGTCGGCAAATCACCTGAAAGCTTTACAAACGCACCCATGAGTGAAAAGCCCAGCGCAGATACCAATAATAATATAATGCCTTTATTTCGATCAGACATCAACGCTTCCTCCAATTGCTAAATCCTAACGTAATCACCTAAACCATGCTAATACAAAGCCGTAGAATTGGAAAGAAATTTGTTTAGGAGGAAGAAATCTTACTTTCATTTCACTTTGCCTACGCCAAGTGCCAAATGTTCCCACAGGATGTCTTCTACCAAATCTCCCTGTTCTTCTTTACAGTCAATAATTAAAATCATCTCTGATTTCTTTCCTTTTAGCAGCCTTTTTCGCTTTTAATAACCTTTTCCGTAAAAAGTCTGATTGCAAATCCCAAAGCGAACCCGAACGCTCCAAAGATCAGTCCCCACCAAATCGGTCCCCAGGCTAACTCAAAACCGATGCTCGTTCCAACAACGGAAAACGCTGTGGCAAGTGCCGCCCCGATATCAATGAGTGATGTGCCGTCAGATGTATGGTTACTGTCGAACAATCTTCGCTCTTCAATTCGGTTATCAAGCGGGATTGCATAAATGCTTTCCCGTGTAATCCCCCTTTTTTCCAGCGTTGAAATAGCCATCTCCAAATAAATACTATGATTAAAAGTGGAAAAAACTTGCATACTTATCACTTCACCTTTAGCTCGTTGGAAATTTGAAACCCGGGTTCCTGATAATTATCTTTCAGAAACCTTCTTTGCTCCCTTTCAAAAAGCTTGTTATTTTCGACGGTATTCATATACGCATCAAAAGCGGCAAATCCGTAAGAAGAAGGCAGCATTAGCAGCCATTCCGGATTCAAAACAGACGTTGCACGCTGAACCTCACCCACAAATAAATACGTAATGGCTTCTACACTATGTGATAAATAAAAAAAGAGAACAGTCCAGAAAATAACAAAGAAAGCTGTAAGGATCCGATGAATATAAAGCTGGCCGAGACCTGGAACAGCAAGTGACCAAAACACAGCCATAATAGGATCTCTTTTATCCAGATAGTTGATTTCCAATGCACCAAGACTAAATGAATTAAAGCGATGTTCTTCATGTGCTGCCAATACATAAACCTTATTCATATCTACTGTTGTTCGATGACTGTCCCAAATTCCAAAGATATAAACCGGTAAATTAACCAGCAGCCACCTGGTGTCCACAACGTTTACTGCCATGTCAAAATCACCTTGAAATGAATAGATAATCGCAAAGTTCACATTTGCCTGCACATTAACAATCACTTCCCAGATAAACAAGACATATCCGCGCAGGTACTTTGATAAAAGCAGATGCCCGAATCCCGGATAAGCGGCACTCCACCAGGCAATGATGGAAGGACTTCTTAAATGAATCTGTGTAGTCCCCATAATGCTCACATGCGCCGGATACCGCCTGGCAGTATTGTCAGATACATAGTTGTTCATGTTAACCCCCCAAAAAAATCGCAGTATCCTTTAGAATCCCCATAAATGGCTTGCTTATCCCGTTGGACAACAGGAAAAATCACATACCGTGTATATATCTTTAAGGACAATGAATAATAAGCTTAGCAGCTGACCGGGAAGGATGAATAATCTAATGAATCATGGAAGCAAACTGCTCGAAACGCAGGAAAAATACGGACGCTTAATTCAACAGCACTACTTTGAAGATGTGCTCTTTTCCTTCCAGTGGTGGTTTTTGTTGATTATTTTTATTTTGGTTTGGGCAGTCTGGATGATTGTTTCTGATAAAAGAAGACTGAATACCATCCTGCTTGCTGGTTTTTTTCCGACTGTGATGGCAACCATTATGGACGAAATAGGTCTTTTATTACATTTATGGTCATATTCCTATCACCTGCTGCCTTTTACCGTTGAATCCTATTCTATAAATTTCAGTATCATACCGGTAGGATACATGCTCTTGTATCAATATGCCCGCAAATGGAAAACCTTTTTAATTATACTTGCCGTGTTAACAGCGTTTGCTGTAATAGTTGCGGAACCTGTTTTTGAGTTTTTGGGAATTTATAACTTGCATACATGGAAGCATGTGTACTCCGCTCCGATTTACTTCCTGATGGCAGTTATTACAAAGTGGCTGGTAGATAAGCTTGCAGGAAAAGAGAATAATACATAAAAACAGGAGTGGCACATGTTGATGCCGCTCCTGTTTTTACTCATTTTCAAATTTTATTGCAAATGTTCCGGTGGTGAATTTTTGTGACCATTTTCCACTTCCGAAAAAATATTATTTCCGTTTAGCTGCTTCTGAAGTTCATTCATTTGACGATTCAATTGTTCGATCTGTGATTCCGTTGATTTATTAATCGATTGCTCCAATTGCTTAAAGTCCTTTTTTGTAACCGGCTGTGCATCCTGCTTTAATGTAAAGCCTAATTTTCCATTGGGCTCCAATGTTGCCCACTCAACATCCTTAATGTTTGTGATATTTTTCTGCCGTAAATTCATTTCAAGCTGATCCACGGTCATTCTTAACTTTGCCAGGTTTTTTTCATTCAACGTTCCATTCTCAATCAATACTTTTGACTTACCCGTAATAATCTTTTCTATCCCGTCAAATTTAAGCTGCCCATACTCCATTGCAAGTAATGTTACAACTAGTACTGCGCCTGTTGCGAACGCGATCCAAATGTTTTGAGTGGTAACGGGTTGAACAATCAGCGTTCCAATCGAGACCATAAGGACCGTTTCAGCTAACGTCATTTGTGACACGGTCTTTCTGCCGGCAACCCTCAAAAGAAGCGTTCCAACAAAGACAATCAAAATTCCTTTCCAGATCCAATTTATTTCCATCTGCTCGTCACCCCGTTGCTTTCAGTTTCAGCATTTTTATCGTTTACTTCAACAAAAAAATTATACGGAACGAGCGATTGCCTGATTCCTGATCCATAAAACTATTGTCGGAATATAAAAAAGCACCAAAACGTTAGACAATTAACGCTTTGGCACCTTTGCAGTGATTCCGATTGGGCTCGAACCAACGACCTCATGCCTGTCAAGCATGCGCTCTCCCAGCTGAGCTACGGAATCATATAATTTTTTCAGGAACAATAAATAGTATAATCGACAAGCTCAGATGGCGTCAAGCATTTTTTGGAATGCCTGGCACCACCTAAAATTTTGTCGAATTATCTTTAGCTTACTTTACTATTTTCAGCAGCTCATATTTATAGCTCAGGTAGCGATAGTTCTGCTTCTGATACATTTCACGCGGCGTATCCTCGCCGTCAGCAATCAGTAAAATGGCGGAATCATGATAACGATCCATGGCATAGCGCTGCAACTGTGATCCTATACCCTTCCGCTGAAACTCACTGCGTACTTCAAGATTTTCAATTTCCACTGCTTTTTCCCCAACGTAAATATCCATCGTACCGGCCGGGTCACCATGATAATACGCAATGACCTGCACATACTGATTCGCCTCAAACTGATGCTTATTCAATCCCACTTTTTGTTTGGCAAAGGTCTCGCCGAATTCCATGTCAGCCTCGTATTGAAGCTTCAAATAATCATCGAGTGTAATATCGGTCACTTCTTCAATCGTAATGTCCGTATTTATTATATGTGGAAAATCAAGCGGATTGATCACATACAATTCCATGAAACCAATATCATAGTTTTGATGGCTTATGTATTCCAGCAGATCACCAGCCGGTTTCTGATTATCTGCAAAGTAGAAGCGAAGATGGTGCTGGTCATGCTGCTGATGAAACGCTGTTAAATATTGTTCTGCTTGCTGAAAATCCGCCAGAGTTGGCATCCGCCTGAATTCGATAAAACTGCTATCATACCTGATCGGCATTTCCGGATAATGGTACTGATCATATAGTTCATTTCCTTCTATCAAATGACCGATTGTGTTTGTATGCTTAAAAGTAAACTGCTCCATATTTATTCCCCCACCCTGTTTCTCCGTTTTTAATTTTAATATATAGGTTCAGTCGCCCAATTTCAATCAGAACCGTATAAAACCACTTAATATTCAACAAAATTCGGGCAGCACAAGCACTCGTCGAATTTATTTCTGAACCCGAAATAAATGCTTGGCTAATTGGGAGATTTAGCTTTATACTAAAAAGACAATTGTCAATTTTTACACCAAGGGAGGGCAGTGTGTTGAGGAATGTTTTATCTTTCTTAAAGCCGTATAAACTTCCGGTTGCAGTTGCATACAGCTTGATGCTTATTGAGCTGCTGGTGGAACTGTTGCTTCCATTTTTTCTCGGGAAGATGATTAACCAGGGAGTTTTAAATAAAGATCTCGATAATATTATCATGTGGGGTTCTGTCATGATTGCGATGGCGCTTACGGCGTTCATCGCCGGAATTATCAACTCTTTTTTTGCCGCACATACAACATTTGGTTTTTCCTATGATTTGCGGGAAAAGCTGTTTGAAAAAATACAGGGCTTTTCGTTTGCGGATTTAAACCTGTACCCTGCGTCAGGACTTGTCACCCGGTTTTCCAATGATATCCGGCAGCTGCAAAACCTGATTTTCATGGGGCTGCGCATCATGATGAAAGCACCGCTCCTGATTATTGGCGGGGTGATTATGGCATTCATCGTGGATTACCAGCTAGCCCTTATTTTTCTTGTTACCGTTCCACTGCTGGTCGGATTTTTGCTATGGGTACTGAAGATGGCAAGCCGGATGTTTAACAACGTGCAGCGCAATGTCGACAATGTGAACCAGGTCATGCAGGAAAACCTTGCCGGAATGCGGCTGATAAAAGCGTTCGTGCGCCGGAATCACGAATCCGCCCGATTTTCTGATGCAAACGAACAGCTTGCAGCTATTACCCGCAAGACATTCCGATTCATTGAAACGTCGATGCCGATTCTGTTATTTGTAATGAATCTGAGTCTCATTTTTATCCTTTGGTACGGTAACAGCCTGGCTGTTGCCGAGGAAACATCTGTCGGAAATGTAGTGGCAATCGTCAACTATGCACTGCGTGTTTCGATGGCCATTTCGATGCTGACATTCATCATCCTGGCATTTTCCAGGGCACGGGCATCTGCTGGACGGCTCAATGAAGTGCTACAAGTCAAAAGTGACCTTGTTGATTTTTCAATAAGCAGTGCCGATTCACCAAAAATTAACGGAAAAATCGCTTTTTCCCATGTCGGTTTTTCCTATCCGAAGTCAAACGAAAAAGCACTCCAGGACATTAATTTTACAGTTTCTGCCGGGGAGAACCTGGCCATCATCGGTGCAACCGGGTCTGGTAAAACATCCCTTTTTCAGTTGATACCAAGACTTTACGATCCGCGACAAGGGAAAATATTTTTTGATGATAAGCCGATTACATCATTTCATTTGAACGTATTGCGGCAAAATATTGGTTATGTGCCGCAGACCCCGCTTTTATTCGGGGGTTCCGTCTATGACAATATTGCTTGGGGAAAAAATAATGCCACACAGGATGATGTCATCCAGGCAGCCAAAGATGCGCAAATCCATGAAACCATTTTGGAACTGGAAGAAGGCTACAATACGAAGATTGGCCAAAAGGGTGTCAATTTATCCGGCGGCCAGAAACAGCGCCTCTCAATTGCACGCGCATTGATCCGCCACCCAAAGATACTTATGCTTGATGACAGTACAAGTGCACTTGATCTGGCTACTGAGGGACAGCTGCTTGAGGCGATTCAAACGTACGAATGCACGACACTGATTATCACACAAAAAATTTCCACTGCAATCAATGCGGACCGTATTTTGCTGCTCGATGACGGCGAAATGCTTGCGATTGGATCGCATGAGGAACTGCTGAAGGAATGCGCACTTTACACCAGAATTGTAGCATCGCAATTCGGAAAGGAGTACGCTAATGCCAATTCGTGAACTGAAACGTCCATTTACCCATAAACGCATACCGATTGATTCAATCAAAATTGATAAATCGGACCGGGCAAACAATACATCTGCTACGATCAAACGGATCTGGAACTATCTCGCCCGTGAAAAAATGATGCTGACATTGGTCATTTTAGCAGTTGTGGTCAGCTCTGCGATGAGTCTCGCCGGCCCGTTTATGGTCGGCATGGCAGTCGATGATTATATTGTAACGAAAGATCCATCCGGGCTTGGCATGCTGCTGATCTGGCTGGTGTTCATTTACGTTTTTCATTCCGTTTCGATTTTTTTGCAAAACTACTGGATGGTTGGGATTGCACAAAAAACGGTGTACACCCTGAGAGAACAGCTGTTTAATCAGTTCCACCGGCTTCCAATTTCTTTTTTTGACAAACGGCAGCATGGTGAGCTGATGAGCCGGGTAACCAACGATATCGACAACGTAAACAATACGCTCAACCAGTCAGTCATTCAGATTTTTGCCAGTATCCTGACACTGATTGGGACCGTATCCGTCATGCTTTACCTGAGCCCGCTCCTTACCGTGGTGACCATGACTATCATTCCGGTGATGTTCTTTGCAATGAAATGGATCACCAAACGGACCGGACCATTGTATAAATTGCGGCAGCGCCACCTTGGCGACATGAGCGGTTATGTGGAGGAAATTGTGTCAGGGCAGCATATTGTCAAAACATTTTCCCAGGAAAAGCGGGTGATTGGTGAGTTCCGGGAAAAAAATGCGAGCTTGCGGGAATCCGGATTCTGGGCATTAAATGTTGCCGGGTTTATCCCGAAAGTCATGAACATGCTGAACTTTTTAAGCTTTGCCCTGATCGCACTTGCCGGTGGTATACTTGCCATTAACGGACACATCACAGTTGGTGTAATCGTAATATTCACCGAGTTCGCCCGACAGTTCACCAGACCGCTGAATGAACTGTCCAATCAGTTCAATATCCTGCTCTCAGCAGTGGCCGGCGCAGAGCGCGTTTTTAACATCATTGATGAAGAGCAGGAAGAGCGTGATGAAGTTTCAGCACAGGAAATCAAGCAGACAGACGGCCGATTGGAGTTCCGTAGTGTTACTTTCGCCTATGAAAAAACACCAATTCTGAAGGGGATCAGTTTTGAAGCCAGGCCGGGACAGACGGTTGCGTTTGTCGGGCACACAGGGGCAGGTAAAACAACCATTATCAACCTGATTTCCCGATTTTACAACTATGATTCAGGGGAAATATTACTTGATGGGACGGACATCAAAAACATCAAACGGTCCAGTCTCCGCAGCCTGATGGCATTCGTGCTCCAGGATACGTTTTTGTTTCACGGAACCATCCTGGAAAATATCCGTTACGGTCGTTTGAATGCTGCGGATGATGAAGTCGAGGAGGCTGCCAAAAATGCCAATGCTCATGATTTCATTGAACGACTGCCGAATGGCTATCAAACGGTGTTGGATCAAGACGGGAGCGGCATCAGTCAGGGACAGAAACAGCTGATTACGATTGCCCGGGCGATTTTGGCAGATCCGGCAATCCTGGTTTTAGATGAGGCAACGAGTAACATTGATACGGTTACCGAGCTGAAGATCCAGGATGCACTGGAACACCTCATGCAAGGTCGAACCAGTTTTGTCATCGCGCACCGGCTGAATACGATTCAGGAAGCCGACAAAATCATCATGTTGGAACATGGGAACATTCTTGAACAAGGATCGCATGATGAACTGCTCAAACAGCGCGGACATTACTATGACCTGTACGAAGGCCAATTGCAGGAATCGGGATGATTCAGGGTGGCTTCGCATAAGGGGCATCCAAAACGTATGAACTTCGACTGAAACGTGCGAAACCAGATCCAAAACGTGCGAACTTCGGCCGAAAACGTGCGAAACCAGCTCTTTTAGCTTCACCACGCTTCTAAAGTCGTATAGAATAACCGACAAAAACATGATAAACTTTTAATAAGTCGATTTTCCAACGATCTTTTCAGGAATATACACAAAGAATAATGAGGTGTTTTTAATCGGACGCAAAGGAACTATGATCGATAAAGAAATTGACAGCAGCTATTTAAATGAAACCATGACACTAAAGCTTTACCAGCCGGAATCATTTTCACCGCTCTATAAATATCATATTTGCATCGTACATGATGGAAATGACTATTATCAGCTTGGCCGGCTTGCGACGTTAAGTGATAAATTGCATGGCAGCGGAGAAATTGCCAATACCGTGTTTGTCGGCATCCATTACAAAGATAAATTTGACCGTCGGAAAAAATATCATCCAAACGGTGAACAAAATCAGGATTATATCCGATTTTTGGTTCATGAGGCCGTCCCCTTCCTCGATGATTTGCTGCCAACTTATCATATGGGACAATCCCGAACACTCATGGGCGATTCACTTGCTGGAACACTTGCTCTCATGACCGCAATAAAGTATCCGAATACATTCAGCAATGTGATTATGCAGTCGCCATATGTCGATGAAACCGTCATTGAATCCGTTAAGCAAGGAAAACGTATGGATTCCATTGATATTTACCACACGATTGGTACAGCTGAAACCGCTGTCGAAACTACCGACGGCAAAACACTTGATTTTGTCGGACCCAATCGCAAGCTTGCTAACGCTCTGACCTACTCTGGTGCCAGCTGTCACTACCATGAACTCGAAAGCGGAGAGCACACATGGAAGTATTGGCAAAAAGATTTAAATCGTGCGTTAATGACGATGTTTGATAAATAGTTCGTAATTTTTGAATTTTTACTTCCTTTTTTGTATATTTTTTTGTTATAATTAAAGTTAGACTAAAATACAGTAAAAAACTAAATCAGAATAAAATAGGAGGTTTATTAATATGAAATACGGTATAGTCGTATTCCCATCAAAACCTGTTCAAGACGAAATTAATTCATACAGAAAGCGTTACGATCCGCATTATTCGACGATTCCGCCACATTTGACACTTAAAGAAGCATTCGAAGCGGATGATAATACGATCGAAGAACTGATTATTGAATTGAAACGGATTGCCAACAGCACTGATTCATTTAAGCTGGAAGTCAATAAGGTCAGCACGTTTGCGCCTGTAACCAACACCATTTATTTAAAAGTGGAACCGGTTCAGGAATTGGTTGATTTGTTCAATAAAATGCAAACGGGTAAATTCCCGGAAAATATGGAATATAACTTTGTACCGCATATCACCATTGCCCAGAAGCTTTCACATGATGAATATTCAGATGTGTATGGCAGCCTGAACATGAAAGATATTCAGCTGGAAGACACTATTGACCGTTTTCATCTGCTGTATCAGCTTGAAAATGGAACGTGGACTGTTTATGAATCATTTGTTTTCGGAAAAGAAAGCCTATGATAATAAAAACAACCGACTCAGACACGGAAAAAGAGCTGGCATTCGATGTCCGCACAAAAGTATTCGTCGATGAGCAGAACGTCCCTCCTGAAGAGGAACTGGACGAGTTTGACCAAGATAGAGAGACGGTTCATTTTACCGGTTATGAAAATGATGAGCTGATTGCAGCCAGCCGTCTCCGTTTCGTCGACAGCTACGGAAAATTGGAACGCATCTGTGTGTTGAAGGGTCACCGAGGCAATGCGCATGGTACACAATTGATTTTGGCAATGGAAAACAGGATTCAACAGCAAAACCTCACAAAGGCAAAACTGAATTCCCAAACACATGCAGTGGACTTTTACAAACGCCTTGGATATGAGGTCGTTTCGGGTGAGTTTATGGATGCTGGCATCCCGCATGTAACGATGGTAAAACAACTCACGTAAAGAAGAGGCTCGGATGAGATTCCGGCTTCTTTTTTGTGCTGATTAAAATAAAGTTTTTTAGTACTGTTCAATCCCGTTTTGATACTGAACCCTCCGTTTTGATACAGCTCTCCCCGTTTATAAACGCCCTTTCCAACAGGAACAGATCATTATCCAAGTAAAAAATTTTTCTGTCCGTTTCCATCATGTATGGATTATTTTATTCTGGAAAGCCTAACAGATAGTGTATCTGGAGGGTTTGCGATGGAAAACTTTATGCCAATTCTGGTTGATACGTTGTTTGGGTTTGCAGCGTTATTTGTATTAACCAAGGTGTTGGGGAAAACACAGATTATTCAGCTGACAGCATTTGATTTTATTGCAGCTCTTGTCCTTGGTGAACTTGTTGGAAATGCTATTTTTGACAAGAAAATCGGAATCATGCACATTGCATTTGCAGTGCTGGTAGCGGGAATTCTTTTATACGTTACTGAATTCATAACACAACGTTACAAAGCATCACGTTCTCTGCTCGAAGGAAAACCTTCCATTATCATTCATAAAGGAAAATTGATTAGAGAGGAAATGAAGAAAAATAAACTGGATATTAATCAACTCCAGCATTTGCTGCGGGCAAAAGATGCATTTTCGATACAGGAAGTCCAATATGCCATTTTGGAAACAGACGGGACCGTTTCCGTCCTGAAAAAATCCGCACATCAAACACCAACAAACAATGATCTGAATGTGCGTCCGGAATCGGTCATGCTGCCAATGATGATTATTAATGATGGTGAAGTTTTATGGGATAATCTTGCTGAGGCAAAATTAACAAAGGAATGGCTGCAACAGCAATTAAAACGGCAGGAAATTGATTCTGTCAAAGAAGTATTTTTTGCCGAATGGATTGAGGGACAGCAAAATTTATTTATCATACCATTTAAGAATAAAGATAAACAATAGGTTCTGGAGCTACTCCAGAGCCTTTTTTTGAGTTTAAACCAAGTTTTCTAACAGTCTCTGGACAGTGAAACTTTATGCAGAAATTTACCATTCAATTAAGTGAACACTGACAAGCGCCCACACCATATGCCCTAATACACATACCCTATTAAAGACAATAAGTCAATAAACATTCGAAAGGAGTAATAATTTATGGGTTGTGGAAAAGATTTTGATACAGGGAACTGTGTTTGCGATATCCTAAAAGAAATAGTCGATGCCCAGAATGATGTAGTTGAAAATTGCTGTGACACCAGCTGTGAGCGCTCCATCAGCGACTTACTCGGCGAAACAGATAACGGCAATGGTCTGGATACAGTACCATTAATCCTGTACTGCAAAGAAGGATGCAAACCATTTAAAGGATATGGTGCATGCCCCATTGATAATAATGGCGGCGGACATGTGGAAGCAAGCTACTTCTTCCGTGTAAAAAAGGTAATGGACGATTGCTGCGCTGTTGTCGAATTGTTGAGAGATGATGAAGCTGAAGGGGATCCGCATGGTCCTTTCTGCAGCGATGTAGCAGATTTGAGTGCAACTGGTATCTGCATGACGGTAGACCTGAATTGCTTCTGCCATGTAACATGCCTGCCAGCAATTTCAGCATTTTAATTGAAAAATCAGGAGCCCCCGTCTTACTGGGGGCTTTTTTTTGCTTAAACCGATTATTTCGTTCTTCTCCCGTTAAATTCATTCTTCTCCCGTTAAATCCGTTCTGCCCTATTCCATTAAAAAAGGAATCGACTTCCAAAGAAGCCATTCCTTTTCCAAACATTTATTAAAACCCGATAAGTCCGATTTCCAAAATATCATCAAATGGAATTTTTGTTGCTGATCTTCTTCTGCCGACTTGCATATAAACTTCCTCTTCCTGAAAATCAACGATCTTGCCGCGATATTTACGTTCCTCTGTTTTTATTTCACAACGCATTGTTGGTACATGCTTCGGAGTGTTCAAAAAGTAATCCACACGCTCATCTAATGTCATATCCTTAAATTTTTTTCGATCACCATCGCCGGCATGATCATCCGCAACCGTTTGTTCAAAATTATCGTCATCTGTAACAGTGTGATCTTTCGTTGCTTTTTTCCCCGCAGAATTACTGAAATAATCCCGCTTTACAGGACGGCGTGCCGGAGCTTTCTTCTTTGGTGCAGCATCTGCTTCACCATTTGACGATGCCTCCCCGGCATTTTTTTCCCCCGTTGCAGAAACTTCTCTCTTTTTAGGGGTCCGGTAGTTATCCTGCATCGGTGCTTCCGGTGTCCGTATAGTCGGCTGATGGATATAAAGCAATGGGCTTTTGGCGTACTTTTTCTGTCCCATCATAAATCGCTCCTTTGTATTCCAGTAGTCAGACCAGTATATGAACCCGGATTTTGAAATGTGCGTTTGACTAGATCAGAAAGCTCATGAATGCGGTCGCCATGCCAAAATAGATTAAAATTGAAATAATGTCATTAATTGTTGTGATAAATGGTCCGGAAGCAACAGCCGGATCGATGTGGAACTTATCCATGACCAGTGGTACCAGGGAGCCTGCCAACGTAGCTACAATCAGTGTGGCCATGATCGAGAGCCCAACCAGGATCCCAAGAAAAATTTCTCCCTTCCACAAGTAGATAACGCCTGTTATGACAATTCCACAGACTGTTCCCGTGATCAGACCGGTCAAACCTTCGCGCATGATTAACTTCCATTTCCCCTGCTTTCCGTATTCACCAGTTGCCAGTCCGCGTACAGCAACGGCCAATGCCTGTGTACCAGTATTGCCGGCCATCCCGGCGATAAGCGGGATAAAAATGGCCAGGACGGCAACTTTATTCAAAGTTTCCTCAAAACGCCCTATCAGGCTGGCAGTCAGCATACCGAGAAATAACAAAATGATCAACCATGGCAGGCGTTTTTTTGCCGAAATAAGTGCACTGTCATTCGTGCGGTCCACGTCAGACACCCCGGCTAGTTTGGAGTAGTCATCACTTGCCTCTTCATCCATAACATCGAGGATGTCATCAACGGTAATAATTCCGAGCAAATGATGCTGAAAATCCACTACCGGCAGGGCCAGAAAGTCATAGTCGCGCATCATTTGTGCGATGTCTTCCTGATCCTCGGCAACCGAAACAGACACGATTTTTTCACTCATGATTTCTTCAATCAGCACATCATCATTGGCAATTATCAAATCCCGCAACGACAATACCCCGACAAGGTGCTTATCCTCATCAAGCACATACAAATAATAAATGGTTTCCGCTTCAGGTGCCTCTTTTTTTAAAAGTTGCATCGTTTCTTTAACGGTTTGTGTTTGATAAATCGCCACAAACTCCGTAGTCATAATACTTCCAGCAGTTTTTTCCTCATAATGAAGCAGTTCCTTGATTTCATCGGAAGCTTCTTCATCCATAATAGTCAAAAAGCTGACCACTTTATCCTTTTCCATTTCATTTAAAATATCGACCGCATCATCAGTGGACATTTCAGCAAAAACCATTGCAGCATATCGTGGATCCATCTCGGTGAAATACGCTTCAATATCCTCCATTTCAATATTTTCCATAATGTCAGCTGTTTCTTCAGGTGACAAAAAATTATATATTTGTAAGCGGATCGACTCCGGCTGTTCAATAAAAAACATCGCCTGGTCATATGGATGCATTTCGAGAAAATCATCCCTGAATGCCTCAATTTTTTCTGAAGATAAGAACTGTTGCAGTTCATCCCATTGAAGCTGCACTCTATTGTCTTTTTCCACATGATCACTTCCTTACTGACTCATCTGAAAACATTATAGCACGGAAAAAAAATCATGACATCATGGTAACTTACATGAAATTTTCTGAGACAAAGACTTAAATTCTTGTTCATTTTCATGTAAACTTGCTAAAGAGGAAAAACTATCAGGATAAATACAGAAAGCAAGGTAAAACTATGAAAAATCGTTCTACTGTGAATATCGATTATACATTATTATTTATTATCATTTTATTGGGGATTGTCAGTGTCTTTACATTGCACACAATTGCCCCGACATTACCCGCCAAATATGACGGGTCCAATTTCATGCTCAAACAGGCCATGTGGTATATCGCCGGCGGGTTTGTCATACTGATTACCATGCTGATCGACTATGACCGATTTCGTCAGATTACCTGGATTGTATATGGATTCGGTGTCCTTTCACTGTTCATGCTGTACATTGGATTTCCGCCCGGGATTGTTCATGAGGCAAATGGTGCAGTCAGCTGGTTCAAGTTTCCATTGATTGGTACGATCCAGCCTGCGGAATTCATGAAGGTTATCCTGGTCATGACAATTGCGCATGTTCTGGTCAGCCACCATGATAAACATCCCGAGAAAACGCTGAAGTCCGACTTCTGGCTGTTAGGTAAAATTTTGGTGATTTCACTGCCGCCGATGGGCTTGGTTGCTGTACAACCGGATTTGGGAGGATTTCTTGTACTGGCATCCATTACAGGCAGCATGATTCTGATTTCCGGAATCAGGTGGCGGATATTGTTCTCCATTTTTTTCCTGGCAGTTCTGGTGATGGGATCATTGTTTGCCGCATGGTATTTTTTCTCGGGACCGATATCCGAATTTCTCGAGGAATCACTGTTTGGTCATGTTTCCAGCCGCTTATATGGATGGCTCAATCCGGAGAAGAACTATAATGCCGGTTACCAGCTTATTTACGCAATGCTGGCGATCGGATCTGGTCAGCTTTCCGGCAAAGGCATCGGTGCTATGGAGGTAAACGTTCCGGAACGCCATACGGATATGATTTTCACCGCCATCTCGGAACAGTTTGGCTTTATCGGGGCAAGCCTTGTTGTAACATTATTTTTCCTGTTGCTTTATCGGCTCATTCATATCGCTTTATTGAGTAATGATAAATATGGGAGTTATCTGGTCACAGGACTTGTTGGAATGTTTGCTTACCAGATTTTCCAGAATATCGGGATGTCGATTCAACTGCTGCCGATAACAGGGTTGCCGCTTCCATTCCTTAGTTATGGGGGAAGCTCAACGATTACCTACTTGCTCGCAATCGGAATCGCGCTCAATGTTCATTCCAGGACGAAAAAATATATGTTCGACGAGTCAAGGTGAGTGATATGATGAAATTGGATATTATCGGTGATGTGCATGGATGCATGAATGAGCTTCATCATCTTTTTATAACACTGGGTTACCATAAAAAGCACGGCATCTATGTCCATTCCGACAGCCGAATTCCTGTTTTCCTGGGCGATATCACAGATCGCGGTCCGGATTCCATCGAACTGATTAAGCTTGTATATGAGATGGTAATTGTCCATCGTCAGGCGAAATATATCCCAGGAAATCACTGCAATAAGCTATACCGTTATTTTCTAGGTAACAATGTACAGCAGCGCCATGGGCTGGAAACAACAGTAGCGGAATACAAGGCACTGTCTCCATCAGAACAAACTGAAATCAGGAAGAAATTTATCAAGCTGTATGAAGATGCTCCCCTTTATTTAGTGCTTCCGAAAGCGGATTGTATTGTTGCCCATGCAGGAATAAAAGAATCGTATATTGGAAGAACAGATAAAGAAGTAAAAACCTTTGTGCTGTATGGGGATATTACCGGTAAATTTCACCAGGATGGACGTCCCGTAAGACGGGATTGGGCACAGCATTACAATGGTAAACGCTGGGTGGTTTATGGACACACTCCTGTAAAAGAACCCCGAATTGTCGGTAAAACAATCAACATTGACACAGGGTGTGTTTTCGGAAATGCGTTGACTGCCTTCCGCCTGCCTGAAGAACAGGTTGTATCCGTCCCTTCAGAGCAGCCGTTACAAGAAGAAAAGTTTCATTACTCATCTGAATAATTTGCAAATATGCTTTTCCTGAATTCGACATTGCATTCCCCTTTTCGCATGTTATAATGGTTACATTCTTTTCATTCGACAATATTTTGGCGAATGGCTTCAGTAGGAAAATATAATTTTCCATTTACCAACTAAATATACACTCATATAATCGCGGGGATACGGCCTGCAAGTTTCTACCGGTTTACCATAAATGAACCGACTATGGGTGGCAATGTACGGGAAAGCGGCATCGCTGGCATGCCTTTTTCCTGATTCTTTCGATTAAAAGCTCGAAGGACGTTGTTCCACTCACGAATTGTATGAGTGAACATAACGGTCCTTCGAGCTTTTTTAATGGCGTCCATTTTAAAAGAACCGTAAATTGGAGAGGAGCATTACAATGAAAGCATTAAAGGAAAAAATTCAGCAGGATGGAAAAATGTTATCTGAAAGTGTTCTGAAAGTGGATGCATTTTTAAACCATCAGATCGATCCACAACTGATGAAGGAAATTGGTGAGGAATTTGCAGAAAGGTTTCAGGGGCAAGGAATTACGAAGATATTGTCGATCGAATCTTCCGGGATTGCCCCTGCTGTAATGACCGGTCTTGTTATGGATGTACCGGTTATTTTTGCCCGCAAACGCAAATCTTTAACATTATCTGACGACCTTTATACAGCAAATGTTTATTCCTATACGAAACATGAATCCAATGATATATCCGTATCCAGAGAATTTATCAACAGTGGGGATACCATTCTTATTATGGATGATTTTTTGGCAAATGGACAAGCCGCACTGGGATTAATAGATATTGCACAACAATCCGGAGCAGCTATTGCAGGGATCGGAATTGTCATTGAAAAAGGCTTCCAGCCCGGCAGAAAACTGATCCAGGAACGTGGCATTCAGGTGGAGTCACTTGCGAACATTGCTTCATTGAAAAATAAAGAAGTGTCATTCTTTGAGGAGGTTGATTCCAAATGAAAAACATCTTTAAAATAAGTGCCCACGGAATTCAGCATCTTTTGGCGATGTATGCAGGCGCCGTTATTGTACCACTGATTATTGGCGGGGCTCTGGGGTTCAATTCAAGTGAACTGACATACCTGGTATCGATTGACATCTTAATGTGCGGTGTTGCAACGCTACTGCAACTTATGAGCAGCCGGTTTACCGGAATTGGGCTTCCGGTCGTGCTCGGCTGTACGTTTACTGCTGTTGGACCGATTATAGCCATTGGCAGTGAGTTTGGTATTTCAGCAATTTATGGAGCCATTATGGCGTCCGGGTTGATCGTGATGCTGATCAGCGGTTTGTTTGGCAAGCTTGTGAAATTTTTTCCCCCGGTTGTAACAGGATCCATCGTCACAATCATTGGCATTACCCTTATCCCGGTAGCCATTAATAATTTAGGCGGCGGACAGGGTGCTGAGGACTTTGGCTCGCTGTCAAACATCGCCCTTGGATTTGGAACGTTATTTGCTATCATTCTTATTTATCGTTTTTCCAGCGGCTTTATTCGTTCTATTTCCATTTTGCTGGGACTGACAGCAGGTACCATTATTGCCATATTCATGGGCAAAGTTGATTTTACCGCGGTTCAGGAATCATCCTACTTTCATATCGTCCAGCCTTTTTACTTTGGAATGCCAACATTCGAATGGTCGGCTGTACTGACAATGACACTGGTGGCAATCGTTTCGCTTGTGGAATCAACTGGTACCTATTTTGCACTGGGAGACATCTGTGATAAGGATTTAAAAGAAAAAGACCTTGCGAAAGGATACCGTGCCGAGGGACTAGCCTCGATAATAGGCGGTATTTTCAACGCGTTCCCATATACGACTTTTTCGCAAAATGTCGGGTTGATTCAAATGTCGGGGATCCGGTCGCGAAAAGTTATTATGCTAACCGGAGTTATGCTGGTTGCCTTGGGATTTTTGCCAAAAGTTGCAGCACTGGCCACGATTATTCCTAAATCTGTTTTAGGCGGCGCAATGGTTGCAATGTTCGGGATGGTTGTGTTCCAGGGAATTAAAATTCTCAGTACCGTTATTACTGAAAAACAGGAAAACTCCATGATTATCGCCTGCTCGACAGGAATTGGACTTGGAGTAACCGTAGCTCCTGAATTGTTTGCCCAGCTGCCGTCAGGTTTTCAGATTTTAACAAGCAATGGAATTGTGGCGGGAAGCCTGACAGCAATCGCATTAAATATCGTGTTTAATATGCTTCCTGAGAAAAAACAGAACGATGTAACGGTATTATATGAAAAAGAGGCATAATCATGACTGATTGTCTTATTAGGGAATGCAGTTATTCGAAATTGTTCAATACCTGCATTCCTTTCTGACTTAACTGCCTTTGCATATCTTGTGCAAGTGGAATAGAAAACTCCATTCCTTTTTTTGTTACCGGATGCTGAAATGACAGATAATCACAATGCAACGCCTGTCGTTTCATAAAATTCCGTGACCCGCCATATAAATTATCACCTGTGAGCGAGTATCCCAAATGTGAAAAGTGTACACGAATCTGATGTGTTCTGCCAGTTTCAAGTTGTACATTAACTAACGAATGTGCACCGAATTCTTCAAGCACCTGATAGTGTGTTACAGCGTATTTACCATCCTCTCTCACCGCCCGTTCAATAATTGAACCTTCCTTTCGACCAATCGGCCGACTGATTGTACCGGTTTCATCCGGTAATCGCCCTTCGATAATTGCTTTGTATCGCCGGTTGATCGCCCCGGATTTTTGCGCAGCAGACAGAATCGAATGACTGTACCGGTGCTTTGCGACGAGCAAAAGACCGGACGTATCACGGTCCAGCCTTGTAACAATATGAATCGTATATGGAATGTTATGTTTTTCATAATAATAAAGCAATCCATTCGACAGTGTTCCGGAGGTATGGATGCCGGATGGGATTGTCACGATCCCTGCCTGTTTGTTTAAAACCACAACATCATCATCTTCATAAATAATGTCCAGGGGGATTTGTTCCGGCTTCATAAACTCACTTTTCATTTCGGCAGGAAAATGAACAGCAAGGATTTCCCCTGCTTTCAATTGGTGCCGGACTGTTCTTTGCTCTCCATTTACGAGCATTTCCCCGCCGTTAAATTTTATCGATTTAATCAGCTTTCTGGAAAAACCATGAACGTCCCGCAAATAAGTCCGGATCATCAAACCTTCATATTTTTCATCTATCGTCCATTTCAACCTTTGTCACCTGCCATTATTAGCCTGTTTATGAATTAGATCGTTTTATGCTGTCACTATCATCATCCGTAACAAAAGAATCGCGTACCCGGTCCCAAAACGGAAATGGTTTAAAGCGTGCAAACCGTACCTGCTCCTTAGCTACCCTGCATTGGATGGATTTAACATTTGTATAGCTTTCGGTAAAGTGATCAATTGTAATCAAAAAGCTGCGATCCACAAGCGGCTTCAGCAAACACGTATGATGTTTCGGGAGAATAAGCGGCGAACCAATTGTCCGGAAAACCCGGTTGTTGATGGAAGCCATCTCGGTAAGCTGAATTGCCTCAAGCGACGGATGGATAATTCCGCCACCGAGTGCTTTATTATATGCCGTGCTGCCGGATGGTGTCGAAACACATAGCCCGTCCCCGCGGAATGTTTCAAAATGGTCTCCTTTAATTTCCACATCAAATACGACTGATCCTTCTGCTGTTTTAATAGTCGCTTCATTCAAAGCGAGAAACTTATCTTCCGTTCCGCCCGATTTACTGCGGATAATCACTTCAAGGAGTGGATATTCCACAATCTGAAATGGTGTTTTGGCAATTTCAATAATCAGCTTTTCGACCTGATCCGGTACCCAGTCCGCATAAAAGCCCAAATGTCCTGTATGTACACCGATAAATGCCGTTGATTTCAGACAATGAATATAACGGTGGAATGCCTCGAGAAATGTTCCGTCCCCGCCTACTGAAATTACCAGATCCGGATATTTTTCATCATAATCCAAACCAAAATCCGTCAAATATTGTTTCATCGTCCCTTTAATGGTTTTGGATCGTTCATCGCCCTTTGACACAATTACAAACTTCACGGTTCTCTCTCCTTACTTTCGATGGAATATGCGCTGTGCTTCCTGTACCTCGTTTTTTATGCTAGACATTTCCTCATCCAGTTTAAAAGCCGCTTCCGCAGCACGCTGCAGCCTTTCTTTTATTTCGGATGGAATTCTCCCTTTATATTTATAATTAAGGGAATGCTCATTGGTTGCCCAGAAATTCATAGCCAGTGTACGAATCTGAATTTCCGCAACAACCTTTTTCACGCCATGAATCGTTTCCACCGGATATTCAATAATCATATGAAACGACCGGTACCCACTTTCCTTCTTTTCCGTAACATAATCTTTTTCCTCGATTATCGATAAATCTTCGCGTGACCTGATCATTTTTACAATGGTATAAATATCATCGACAAACTGACAAACCACCCGCACTCCGGCAATATCCTGAAGTTCCTCTTCAATACGGTCCAGTGGTATCCGTCTGCTTTCTGCTTTTTCCAATATGCTTGGTATCGGCTTAACCCGTCCAGTAATAAACTCTATCGGCGAATGACTGGATTCATGCTCAAACTGTGCCCGAATCCCTTTCAGCTTCACTTTCAATTCCTCGACCGCCTGTGAATATGGTGCAAGGATTGCTTTCCAATTCATGGTCACCACCACCTGTTACTCTTCTATTTTCCCATTTTATCATAACATATACCAAAGGATAATCTTTGCAAATTTAACCGCCATTCGGGATAATTAACGCAAATAGAAACAATTCTTGTATGCGGGGGAAATTATTTTGACACAGGAGATTGAAATAGAATTTAAAAATATGCTGACGGAAACGGAATTTGAACGTCTCTTAAATAGCTTTCCTTTCCCGGAGCAACCTCAAACACAGATAAATTATTATTTTGAAACTGCTGATTTTAAACTGAAGGCAAGCGGTGCAGCGTTAAGGATTCGAAAAAAGCTTGGATCGTATACATTAACATTGAAACAGCCGCACGACAAAGGTCTGCTTGAAACACACGATACACTGACTGACCAGGAAGCCGCTCAATGGCTGAATGGTAAAATTGTAATGAAGAAAAACGTCGGCAGACAACTGAAAATGCTTGATATTGCACCCAATAAACTTATTTGTTTTGGCAGTCTGATTACAGAAAGGCGTGAACTTGCCTACAAAGATATCCTGCTTGTACTTGATTACAGTAAGTATGGTGAAACCGCAGATTATGAATTGGAACTCGAAGCGGGCTCAGCAGAAACCGGGGAGCGGATGATTGATGAAATCCTAAACGGGTATAACATTATTAAGCGGGAAACCCCAAATAAAATCAAACGGTTTTTCCGGGAGAAAATGGATAAATAACAATTACTGGAAAGTCGGATTAGTTGCCCATCAAATTTTACGTTGCTACAATATATACAAACCATTAGGAGAGAAGTTAACGATGACAAGGCCTGGAACGATGTATAAAGCAATTGGCGGATTCGATTCCGTAGATCGATTAGTAACCGCATTTTATAAACGAGTAGGAAAACATCCAAAACTTGTACCAATTTTCCCGGAAGACCTGACGGAAACCGCACGAAAACAACGGTTATTTTTAACACAGTTTTTTGGCGGACCAAGGCTCTACTCCGAGGAGCGCGGCAATCCCATGCTGCGCAGGCGTCATTTTCCCTTTGAAATCACACCAGAACGAAAAGACGCCTGGCTTGAGTGCATGGATGCCGCACTAGACGAAGCACAAATTGAAGAACCCTATCGCACGGCTATATTTGAAAAACTAACCATGACGGCACATCATATGATGAACACACCGTAAAAAGAAAAGCGGAAACGCCCGTTCAGCAACGTACAAACTGCGCCCTGCCATTTAGTGTGGGTCGGCGTTGCCGCGCAAAGCGGCGATCTTAGCCGATCTTCCTTAATCCGCAATGAGATTAGATGAACTTGACTTATCGCCAATAATGGCGAAAGTCAAAGTGAATCTTATGCTCGAAAGCGAAAAGGAAACACGCCCCTTCATAGGGGTGTTCCGACGTTGGCGCGGGAGGCCGGATTTAGTCGGCCTGCCTTAAACTTCGAGCCGATGTTGACTTTCATCACAAGGGTATAAGGACGACTAAGCCTCTGGTTTCACCAGTCGGCAAGTCTTCTTTATCGTAGTGAGGAGTGTGAAGTTTGGGACTACGCTAAAGCTTGTCCCACCAAAACCTCTGCTATTGCTGGGCGTTGGAGCTGGACATGGCTTACACAGCTAAGAACTGGATAGCGACACTTTAAACATCCTCAGCGTTTAAGAAAGGAGAATCGATGTGAGTTGGAATCAATCTGAGCTTAAATGCTCAAATCAGACACACACATCGTCAAAATATAGCTACTTTGATTTTGTTCAGAAACCGATTGAAATTTACGTTTTTATAGATCCACTTTGTCCGGAATGCTGGTCACTGGAACCATTTTTGAAGAAATTATCGATCGAATATGGTCGGTTTTTTACCATTCGCCCAATAATCAGCGGGCAATTGGATGCTTTAAATAAAGATAAATTCGATAAACCGAAACGTCTGAAAGATATTTGGGAAAAGACTGCGTCGCGAACCGGTATGAGCTGTGATGGTGACCTGTGGATTGAGAATCCTGTCTCATCACCCTGGATTGCATCATTGGCAATCAAAGCAGCTGAACTGCAAGGCAAAAAAGCGGGACGGATTTTTCTTAGAAAAGTACAGGAAAGCCTGTTTCTCAAAAAACAGAATATTTCTGATGAAAAAGTGCTGTTTCAGTGTGCTAAGGCTGCAAAGCTTGATGTTGGCGAATTCGAAAATGACTTATACTCCGATACGGCAAAAAAAGCATTCCAAAGCGATTTGAACCTGACGAAAGAAATGGACGTTGATTTTATTCCTGCAATTGTATTTTTTAATCCATCAACGGAAGATCAGGGCATCAAGATTTCGGGACTTTATCCATACGATATTTATGTTCAGGTTCTGAAGCAGATTTTACAGAAAGATGCTGTACCGTCGAGCAAGCCGCCACTTGAGGATTTCCTGTCCTACTACGAGGTTGTCGGAATCAAAGAAGTTTCGGTTGTATACGATTGGACAAAAGCAAAAGCCGAACGTGAAATGAAAAAACTGCAACTTCAGCAAGCCGTGGAAAAAATACCAGTAAAGTATGGAACATTCTGGAAATATAACGATGAACAATAACCCCGGAGCATAAGGTGTGGATGCTTCGGGTATTTTTTATGGAAGACCAGCCCCGTTTTGATACACTTTAGTTTTTCCTTCTATCTCCGAATCTCTTGTATAAAACGGCTCTCGATCACCAATGTACCCCTGTTCTCATAAAAAATGGCCAGAATCAAATCCACAGCCAAACAGTTTCATCCCCTATTTTAAGCATCATCAATACAACAATAACTATTTAGGAATAGATTTTTTAACAAAAACACTAAAATCAACCTTGTAAAATTCACCGGATTCTACCAAAATAAGAAATGGATAAACAAAAAGTGACAGATTTTTCATTTTAGGGTTGTCCACGTAGTTAATAGTTCCAGTATATGAAAAGCTACGCATTATTCTGAAATATTGAGAAGGAAGTGGGATACTGTGGGGAAACCTTATTTAATTTTTCCGATTATCTTAGCAGTGTTATTAATTACAGCCGGATGCGGGGAAACGGCGACCTCAGCAAATCAGGATGGGGTTCAAGAAGATCGGAATGACGAATCACCGTCAGAGGAATCATCAAATCAGGGGAAATCCGCTGACAAGGATAATGACAAGACAAAAGCTGAAAACTCAGAAACAGGTAACGAAAAATCGGGGGAAGATTCATCGGACAAAACCGAAGAAACAAAACAGAAGAGACCGTTTTCCCCTACTCCGCCGCCAAAGAATGCCAAACCTTTAAAAACAAAATATCCGAGCAAGGTGAAAAAGAAAATGCCATGTGAAGAAGCACACGGCAAAAATCCGACAAGGACAATACCATTGGGCCAAACCCTTTTAAAAGGAAAAAAAGACCTGACGGATGGGCCGCTTCAAAATTACAGATTAGTGACGTATTACGGCACACCACTTTCCAGCCAGATGGGAATCCTGGGAAGGTATTCGCCAAAAAAGATGATGAAAAAGCTCAAAAAACAAGCCAGCGTCTATTCGAAACTGGATCCTGACCACCCTGCAGTTCCAACAATTGAATTAATTGCGACTGTGGCCCAGGGAAGTCCGGGACCTGATGGAAACTATGTATTAAAAACTCCCGATGATGTGATTCAACGCTATGTCAAACTCGCGAAAAAAAATGATGCATTATTGGTATTGGATGTTCAACTGGGCAGCGCTTCGGTCATGCATGGTGTGAAGGCTGTAGAAAAATACCTTAAACTTCCATTCGTGCATTTAGCAATCGACACAGAATATTCTATCGGGAACGGAGAAGTCCCTGGAGAAGATCTGGGTCATGTGGATGGTTCCGAAATTCAGAACGCAATCCAATATGTCGATCAAATGGTTGAGAAATATCAGCTTCCTGACAAAATTGTCATGGTTCATCAGTTTGGGGATGGAATTATCACGAACAAAAAACGGATTCACCCGTCCAAAAATGTTGAAGTTGTCCTTAATAGTGATGGTTTTGGCAAGGATGCCATCAAAATGGCTGCATACGGAAAACTGGTTAAAGAACAATCCATTCAATATGGAGGATTCAAGCTTTTCTATAAAAAAGACAATCCGCTCCTTACCCCAAAGCAGGTATTGAAACTGGATCCAGCGCCGGCAGTAGTGAACTATCAATAACAGCAGCTTTACAGCTTAATAGAATTTCCTGACCGGGTACCCTACCCGGTCTGTTTATTGCACAAAAATATACTTTAAATCAGTCGCAAAATATTTAATAATCTGTACGGAAAGTTTATTTCTCTTTAGTAAGGAACAGCACCCTATTATTTAATATTGTACGATTCAGGTACAATTATTATCTGATTACGACACTACATGTGCAATAAAAACAGGCTATGAACAAAAGCGGAAGCGCCCGTTTAGCGACGTACAAACTGGAGCACTCCGCAATGAGATAAAGGAAACACGGTGAGCTGAAAGCGAACCGATGTTGACTTATCGTAGTGAGGAAGTGTGAAGTTTGCTAGTCGCTGGGCGCTGGAGCTGGACGTGGCTGATTAGGAGCAAGTGCATTATCCACATCTACAAAATTTTATAATTTCCTAGACAATAAAAAAGGATACACGGGGCAGCGTGTATCCTTTAAGGGTTCTCCGACTTTGTATTAAACAAAGGGGGATGGGAGAAAGTTTCATGATCATAAACAAAGGGGTTTTTGTTTGTGATTCATATCACATTTTAACTATATCAATCGCTATAAAAGTTGACAACAGTTAGCACTCCGGTTCACAAAAATGTCATACTTCTAATTCAAATAATTGTAACATATGATCTATTGGAAGGGATAGAATACTGATGATTGGAGTGAGGTTCATGCAGGATTCATTGCCTGTCCTGTTGCTGATCATCACGATTGTTGCGTTTTTTTTAAACATTCTTGGACTCATGCAGATTATTCCATTCTGGATAACGCTGCCGATGTTATTCGTATCCATCTACCTGACAATATATGCATTCACACACCGAAATGTGTACCGCGGCAAAATACGGGGCTAGTTTCAGGTAAGTATGTGACTTGAATTCAGCATCAAAAGTCATTCGGGACACAAACTCTCGAAATTGCCGTTTCAATTCTTAAAGGTGGCACCCAATCTCCCGACGATGGCCCCTAATTCAGGAACCAGCTAGCCGTTATACCGGCGCCGCGTAAAGATAGTAATTAAATAATGGAGGCTTGCGCATTCGTGCAAGCCTCCATTTTATTTATCCAAGCAGCAGTTTTTCCATTTCATTCAGTTTTTCTTCAAAAACATCAAGTGCAGACAAAATCGGTTCCTTGGATGTCATATCCACGCCGGCTTTTTTAAGTACTTCGATTGGATAATCGCTGCTCCCTGCCCGCAGGAAGTCCAGGTACCGGTCAACAGCACCTTCCTCTCCGCTCAAAATCCGGCTGGCAAGTGCTGTTGCTGCAGAATATCCGGTTGCGTACTGGTACACGTAATAATTCATGTAGAAATGTGGAATACGTGCCCATTCCAGTCCAATTTCATCATCCGAAACAACATCTTCCCCGAAATATTTTTTATTTAACTCATAATATATATCGGTCAGTCGTTCTGCACTGAGCGCTTCCCCATTTTGCATCCGCTTATGAATATCATGTTCAAACTCAGCAAACATCGTCTGACGGAATACTGTTCCACGGAACCCTTCCAGGTAATGATTCAATAAGTAAAGCTTTTGTTTCTCGTCATCCACATTCTCAAGCAAGTAATCATTAAGCAGTGCCTCGTTGCATGTGGACGCTACCTCCGCAACAAAAATCGAATAGTTGCCATAGCGGAACGGTTGATTTCCATGTGTATAATAACTGTGCAGCGAATGCCCCAATTCATGTGCAAGCGTGAACAGGTCATTCACTTTATCCTGCCAGTTCAGCAGGATGTATGGGTTGGTTCCATATGCACCTGATGAGTAAGCTCCGCTCCGTTTTCCTTTGCTTTCTTCCACATCGATCCAGCGGCTGTTAAATCCTTCCTTCAGGGTACTGACATATTCCTCGCCAAGTGGTTTCAAGCCTTCCAGCACATATTCCTGCGCCTTTTCATACGGGATATCCATATCAGCGTCTTTAACAAGTGGTGTATACATGTCATACATATGGAGATCATCAACTTTGAGCACCTTTTTCCGAAGGGCCGCATAACGGTGCAAAAGCGGCAGTTTTTCATTGACAGCCTCAACCAAATTATCATACACCTGTTCCGGAATCCTGTTAGAGTCCAGTGCTGCTTGCCGTGCAGAATCATAATTTCGCACTTTTGCATTAAAGTTATCAGCTTTTACGGTACCTGTTAATGTCGATGCGAAGGTGTTTTTAAATTTACCGTATGTGTCATACATCGCTTTAAAGGCATTTTCACGCACACTGCGGTCTTTTGATTCCAAAAAGCCGATGAAACGGCCGTGTGTCAAATCAACCCCTTCCCCTTGATCATTCTTAATCGTCGGGAAAGTAAGATCAGCATTGTTCAGCATGCCGAACGTATTCGAAGCGTTCGACATCGGCTCAGACGCTTCTGCCAGCAATGCCTCTTCATGCTTGCTTAATACGTGCGGGCGCTGCCGGGAAATTTCATCCAATGTGTGCTGATACAGCTGCAGGTTCTTATTTTCATTGATGAATGCATCCAATTTACTTTCATCCATCATCAGAATTTCCGGAACGATATAACTCATCGAACTCGATGCAATTGTCAATACATTTTCCGCCTTGGCATTCATCTCCTGGTATTTCGAGTTCGTTGTATCCTGATCATTTTTCATATGTGCATATGTAAACAACTTTCCAAGCCGCTCTGACAGCTCATCCTGAAGCTTCAATACATCATACAGATTTTGCGCGGATTCAGCTATTTTCCCCTGAAATTTTTCAATCGACGGCAGATCATTTTTCAATGCCTGCAGTTCTTTTTCCCATTCCTCATCCGTTGAAAAAATATCCTCCAGCTTCCAGGTATGTTCTACAGGGATTTCACTCCGCTTTGGCAATTCTTTTGTTGACTTTGCCACAATTATCGTCCTCCTTAATAAATCAACTCTCTATACTACTTCTGCATTGAGGAAAAAATTCCTTCCTTCTATTTAGTATAACGAAATTGCCGGTTATCATGCTTCTATTTTGTTTGTACATAGCCGTTCCATCAATTGCTCATCGCCCAGCAATGCCTCCTCAACATGTTTATGAAAAGGAAGCGGATTCTTTTTTGTGAAAATATGAGTGGAGTTTTGTGTGATCACTTGCAGCTTGACAAGCAGTTGAAGATATTGGCTGATGGGGTTTTCGACTGAAGTGAGCAAGGAGAAGTATTCTGGACGGATAAGATGGCTTCGTAACAGCCTTTTACACTTGGCAACAGTTATGGCTGCACCAGTTGCTGCTGGTTCAATAATATCCAGACATATGCGGCTCTGCCAATCCCATGGCGGGGTTTTCATCAATACCTGTCCGCGGATCGGCAAATAAACAACGGATGGCAAATGTTCTTTATGGGTTCCTTTTAAGTATAGCCACTGATGCCATGTCATTTCTCTTCCATACAGTCTATTTACAGCTCTTAATCTTATTTTTCGTTTTTCAAAATTCCATAATCGGGTAATTTCCCGGTTTGAAAAAGACTGCTTATGAAACACATCCGTAAAACGCATTCGATTCAACTGACGTATAAGAATTTTCCCTATCGCCCTGTTAGTGGTGGTGAAGAACAAATCCTGACAGGAAATAAATTGAAGGGATTCCGGACAAAAGAAGAACAATGTCAGTGGAAATTCAGGAGAAAATTGATGAATAAATTGCAGATGAAAAGAATCCAGTTTCAGCTGATGTTGTCCCCGGCGCTCCAATCTGATTGCACCGAGTATCCAAATGGGAATGATTCCAGCCCGCCGGTAACCTTCATTCCGCTTATGCACCTGTTCAGCGGATATTCGTGCACATTGATACTCAATTGCCAGCACTCGGTTATTTACCCGCAAAAGAATATCCGGCCGCTGCATAATTTCCGGGAGAAATGCTTCCAATTGGACATCAAGCTGCTGGTTTTGCAGCCATTTATAAAGAAGCAGTTTTCCTTTCTCATGGTATGCCCCTTCCCCGCCTTCCGACGATGGACAATTTTGCTTCGAGCGGTGTGCAAAATGCGGAACCATTTTCTGCCCCGCCTTTATGATCACCGGGTCGTCGCATACAGGACACTGGAACCACTGCTGTTTACCTTTTAATTGTGTAATTTCCTGCTTTGTCAGTAAAGCAAGTGTCACAAGTGTTCCATCGTTCATTTTTGCTTGCAGCATTTATGGATACCCCCTCTTTTCTTACTTCTTCTATATTCGACACGAGAGGCGTTTTCTCCTGCTTTTTCGAAGGTAATATTGAAATAGATGGGATTGACTCGGTATGATGGATGGTTGGTGTGGTGCAATTGGTGGTTGACTCGAACCGGTTGATGTCTGGCGCGATGGGGATTGATGATATTTGAAGAACTCCTGTTTCCACTTAGCGATAGTGTTTGTTCACAACAAGTCCATCGTAACGAAGGCAAAAAAAATAGACACCCGATTATGAGCGCCCAATAGTAGCAGGAAAATGATTACGTACCTGACTGAGTGTATTATCAGCAAAAATCTGTTTACCGTATTCCTCAAGCAAATGAACCGTTACATCTGTGTCATGTGCAAATTCGAAGATCTGGCTGAGTAAATCTTCCTGACGATCGTCATCATCATCTTCATCTCTGGTAAATTCCACAAACAGATAGTAGTCATCTTTATAATGAAACAAACTGTTTTCAATTTCTTCATCGAATCCGTCAAAATAATGACTGAGCTGAATGACGTCTTCAAAGTCATCAAATTTTACAATGAGTGACAAATTGCCATCCTCGTCTTCATTGTCACTTTTTGCGGATTTTCCTTTATTTTCACCGAATTTATCATCCAGCATATCTTCAATTTTATCATCAACAGAAATATCAATGGTACTTCCATTCTCAGTTGGCAGTTCTATATTCTCACCGTTTTTCGATACCTGTGCCTTTGTAACGACAATTTCCAATCCTTTATCCATTGCCTGCACCTGAATCCACAACGGCCCATCAACATTAAAGTCCTCTTTATAATTGACTTCATCCATCATCTGCCAAAATAGCTGTTCACTGCGTTCCCGGTTATACCAAATCTCCTCGCGTTCAAAGCCGCGATCTTCAATATCGATATAGGAAATATAAAATTTTACGGTGTTCTCATTTATGCGCTCTATTTCCATCCTTTTTCTCTCCCTTCTTTTTAAAGCTGAAGTTTGGTGGAAGAGACTGCTTCCCCATATCGCCCATCTATAATTTCATGTTCCCATTTTAATCAGATCATAACCATTTTTATTTCTATATAATAATTGTATGATATCAGCAGCAGTTTTGAAAATTTATATGCCTATAATCCAATTATTAATTTTCTATTTTAAATGATATCGGTCAGATTGTCACTATTATTGAATAAAAAAGCGCAGACCGGCTTTTTCAAGGATCTGCGCTTTAAATTTTTTTGATAAGTTTACATCTTTTACCCGATTAGTTTACCATACGTTGTGCTTCCCGCAATTGAAATGTTCTTACCGTTCTTGGCAGGAACCTGCGGATTTCATCTTCGTTATAGCCGACCTGCAAGCGTTTTTCATCAAGAATAATCGGCCTGCGCAACAATCCCGGATTTTGCTGAATCAGACGGAATAAATCTTTCATTGGCAGCTGATCAATATTGACATCAAGCTTTTGAAAAACCTTTGAACGTGTTGAAATAATCTCATCAGTTCCATCTTCAGTCATCCGTAATATTTCTTTAATTTCAGTTAAAGTCAGTGGTTCAGAGAAAATATTGCGTTCATTAAACGGAATATCATGTTCTTCCAACCACGCTTTTGCTTTTCTGCAAGATGTACAACTTGGTGAGGTATAAAGTGTTACCATTAAACTTCACTCCTCAATCTAAAGAATGTATAGTCATTTCTGGAACTTTTAACAACTTATCAGATTAAAATAAGTTTAAATAACCTATATGTACAGTATACTATAATTGTCAAGTAAAAGATAGGTAATTCTGTGGAAATTTCGTGAAAAATCGATTGTTCATAAAAGGTTATCTTTACTTTGTAAGATTCCCTATTTCCTATTAATTAAACATCCCTAATTGAAAATAATTAAGAAAATCGCCATATCCATTCCTTGTTTGCCATTAAATCAGCCCCTTGGACGGAAAGAAACAAGAGGCTGTCAGTGTTACGCTTTTTCAGATGCCTGAATTGCATCAAAAATATCGTTGGAATCACGATTCTCGTCGTAACTCAGCACTTCATCGACAGGCTGATAGGCTTTTCCGTATATTTCTTCATCTTTATACGTATGAATATCCTCATACATTTGTTTCATTCGCTGGTAAATTTCTTCTTCTGATTCGTCATTTGGAGACCAATACAGGATTTCCATTGGAGTTTCCTCATTAGTAGCCAGTGAGCGGCGATTATAGTCAATATATTGAGCGTGGGTAAATCCTTCGCGTTTATAAAAATGAAGTCTTTTTCCAGTATCTGTATCATCATAATCAACTGGTTCAACCTCAAGGATGATTGGCTTATTATGTTCTTTTAATTTCTCAATCAATTTATGACCAATTCCCTGTCCTCTTGATTTGGATGAAACATATACATAATCAATAAAGATGAACGTATCAAATTCAGCATACATCAATACATGATACTTCCCTTCATCCTTATAATATACATCCCCTTTTTCTTTCAATAGCATGTCCATATGTTCCTTGGATTTCATTTCTTCCACAGGGAAATATTTACTTAACTTCTCATACCAATTCATACATCTACTCCTTAAAAATTTTTTGACTTTCATATTATAACGGAAAAATTACGTTTTGTTAAATCAGCATCATCCCTGTACACTATTTTTACTATACCCGATTTTTTCAATTTCAAACATAATAAGCAGCCTGCAGCGTTGTTATATTGGAACTAAGCAGTAATTCATGGATATACACGCCGGGAGATGAAGCACTGCGTTGAAGCTGGCAAGGAACAAAAGCGGAAGCGACCGTTCAGCAACGTACAAACTGCGCCCTGCCATTTAGTGTGGGTCGGCGTTGCCGCGCAAAGCGGCGGTGTTAGCCGATCTTCCTTAAATGAGATAAAGGAAACACGCCCCTTCATAGGGGTGTGCCGACGTTGGCGCGGGAGGCCGGTTTTAGTCGGCCTGCCTTAAACTTCGAACCGATGTTGACTTTCACCACAAGGGTATAAGGGCAACTAAGCCTCTGGTTTCACCAGTCGGCAAGTCTTCTTTATCGTAGTGAGGAAGTGTGAAGTTTGGGACTGCGCTAAATGCCTGTCCCACCAAGTTCACTGCTAGTCGCTGGGCGCTGGAGCTGGACGTGGCTGATTAGGAGCAAGTGAATTATCGTCATGTACAAAATTTTTTAATTTCCTGGCAGCAGAAAAACCGGCCCTCATGCTATGATGGGACCGGTTTTGCCATTAATTTTGCGGTGTGTAGTCAACATTTTCTGTATATGAGTTGCCGGCATTCCAAAGCAAAAATTCATTAATTCCATGTTCGTTCAATGCACGAATCTGTGCTTCCACTTCCGCCTTTCCGTACTGTGTCGGTGATCCGCTATAGAGCCACGGTGCTTCAAAGTCCTGAATCCATGGACGGGATGTTGGTGGATTTTTCAACTTGCCAAGTACCTTGTTTTCCACTTTTGCATATTCCGAAACGAGTTTATATGGATGTTTGTCAGGAAAATCAATCCCAAAATAAGATGTCCAGTGGCTTGGATAAATCATCGATGAAATCACATCAACATTGCTGGCAATATTGGAAAAGTCCTGGCCAATGCCTGCTGTTTGCGGAACGGTTGCGGCATATCCGAATATATCCACCGAAACATCGACATCGTAATATTCCAGTTCTTTGTTGGCATACTCGACAAAATCAGTAACGGCCTTTACGCGCCGCTGAACATTTTTTACATCAGCATTCTTATAGTCGCCCTGGTTGTATTGCAGCTCATCGTCATAATCCTCAAAACCTTCAGGGAAACGTACATAGTCAAACTGAATCTCCTGAAAACCCATTTCAGCTGCCATTTTAGCAATTTCCACATTATATTCCCATACTTCTTTCTGGAATGGGCTCACAAATGCTTCACCTTTTCCATTTGTCCATACTTCCCCATTTTTCGTAAACGACCACTTCGGATGTTTTTTCGCAAGTAAGGAATCTTTAAAGACAACAATTCGCGCAATTGGATAAATGCCTTTCTTCTCAAGTTTTTTCAATAATTTTCTGGGATCATTAATATAATTTTTACCAATGTCCGCATACTTGGAGCCCTCAGGCTTAAATGTCAAATTACCGTGACCTTCCTTTATGTCAATAACCATTGTGTTCAATTCGGTTGTTTCCACGAGATTGATCAGCTCTTTCATTCTGCTTCCGCCGGCAGAATGACCTGTAACATAAATCCCTCTTACAGCATCAGGGTAGTCAAACGTAAAACCGGAATCATATGTAAATCGCTGCATTTTATTCTCCAGTGCAATGGTTTCGACACTTGTATGCCGTTCCTTATGCATGCTTGCGCGGTGTATCTCTTCCCCGCTGGATTGTTCCGTAATCAGCATCACAGATGCCATTCCGATGAGGAGAACTCCAGCACATGCCAACATTATCAGCTGTTTTTTCCCCATTTTTCTATCAATCTCCTATACAAAGTTATAATTCTATTATAGTGTAATTTGTCAACTTTTAGAAGATAACAGCGAAAAATTTATCTGGATTTTTTTCCGAAAAGACCTTGAATTTCACCTGAAAATAAGTTACAAATCGTGAAACCTACTGAATTAGAATTTGAAGGGATTGATTGCTGAATTCTACGTCGGAATCACGGCATTTAGAACAAGACTACCCCGTTAAAAAACTTGGTTGCACTTAGAAAGTATTATTTTTGCTAAAAAAGCACCGCCGGCAGGGTGTACAGTCAATCGCTGAAGACCGCACCCCAGAAATATATCCCGGCAATTTTGTTTTTTTCACCGTTTTTCGATTATCCGTGTTCATGTGCCGTATCGCCATGATCATGACTGCACATTAAGGATTCATCATGTGGATGTTCTTTATTTTCCATCTGAATGGTTACATGGCCGATCCCTTTTTGCTCTAATCGTTCCTCAATGTTCCGGAGCAGTTTCTGACTTTCTTCAATATTGAGACCCCCATCAACTACGGCATGACAGGATAATGCATTTTGTCCGCTCGTAATACTCCAGACATGCAGATCATGAATACCCTGAATGCCTTGAACATTTTCAATCGTATTAATAACCTCATCCAATTCAACATTTTTTGGTGTACCTTCCATGAGTACATGAACAGCATCTTTTGTAACTCTCCAGCCGCTTATCAGAACCAAGGCAGCCACAATGACACTTGCCAGCGGGTCAGCCCATCCCCAATTGAAAAACATAATTAAGAGTGCAGCGATTATCGCGCCGACCGACCCGAGTAAATCACCGAGTACATGTAAAAATGCTGCCCGCAGGTTTAAATTTTCATCGGTGTCACCACGCATTAAGATCCATGCTACCACAATGTTGACCACCAGACCGATGATGGCAATGATAAGCATACCGGTCGACGCGACTTCATGCGGACTGCTAAACCGCTGAAATGCCTCATAAAAAATATATAATGCAATGGCGATTAGTGTGACACCATTAAAAAACGCCGCCAATATTTCAAACCGTTTATATCCATATGTCTTACTGTAGTTAGCCACTTTCTCGCCCATAGCAAAAGCAACCAATCCGACACCGAGTGATATGGAATCACTCAGCATATGGCCAGCATCAGAAAGTAAAGCAAGGCTGTTGGTAATAAACCCGCCGGCTGCTTCGATGATCATATATACAGTGATAATGATAAAACTGATCATCAGCGCCTTTTTGTTCGCACCATGTGTATGGTCGTGACCATGATCGTGTCCCATTTACAAAACCTCCTCACAAGTATGTACCGTTAAAAGTTTGCATCAGCTGTGCAGTGCATGGTCAATGGTTTGCTTCAGAATATTAATCACATGTTCATCGTCATGGGAATAGTACAATGTTGTACCTTCCCGGCGATATTTTACAAGCCGCAGATTTTTCAGGAATCGCAGTTGATGCGAAACAGTCGATTGTCTCAAATGCAATGCTTCTGCAATTCCGTTTACCGAATATTCATTTTGAAATAATAAATGCAAAATCCGGATTCTTGTTGGGTCTCCCAATGCTTTAAACGTTTGTGAAACTACAAACAATGTTTCCTCATCCAGATCTTTTGGTTCCATGTTTTTTTCTTCATTGTCCTCTGTCACTTATAATCCCCCCACTCGTCTATTCCATTCGACTGATTAGCAGCAAATTGTTAATCTTGATATATGTGTATATTAGTATATGTTCATATTTTATAATTGACACATCAAAAAGTCAAGAAATGCCAAACTAGATTCATTTCAATCCAATCATTTGATCCTGCATGTATATGTGCGAATTTGTTTTATCGATATTTTTTCTTCGATGTTCCGTCTATAGACCCACTGTTTTCCCGATATATCCGCTGTTCTCCCGTTATATTTTTTTCTCCCGTTATATCCGCTGTTCCGCCAGTCAGCCCGTATTTGTCCTGCATCATTCTAAACAATTCGTATTGACATTTGGAATTTTCAGGTGTATTGTATTACTTAAATTAAACTGAATAGCGAAATATCTTATCCAGAGAGGTGGAGGGACTGGCCCTTTGAAACCTCAGCATCGGTTGTCATGACTGTGCTAATTCCAGAAGCAAAATGCTTAAAGATAAGAAGAGTGATGTTTAAAACAGTCAGGTCTCTTCTTATTTTGAAGAGGCCTTTTTATGTTTCGGTTCAGTTGCCATCACAAGGAGGAATAGGTATGACGACTAAAATCAGTACAAACGCACCTTTTCGTGCAGACCAGGTGGGAAGTTTGCTCCGGCCGGATCGGCTGCATGCGGCAAGGAAAGAATTTAAAGAAGGCGCTATTTCTGCGGAACAATTACGTGATGTGGAAAATGAAGAAATCAAACGGGCAGTCGACAAACAAATAGAAGCCGGCCTGGAAGCTGTCAGTGACGGTGAGTTCCGCCGAACCTGGTTCCACCTTGACTTTATGGAGCATTTAAACGGCTTTGAAGGATATATACCTGAACAGGGTTATGCATTCAATGATCAGGAGACGGAAAAATATAACGTCCGGAATTCTGGAAAAATCTCATTCAATCGAAATCATCCATTTTTACAGGATACCCAAGACCTGCTTGATATTGTCCAGGAACGGGCAGCTGTGAAATTTGCAATCCCAAGCCCAAATATGTTTTTTAACGATGGTATTCGAAACCCGGACATTTACCCGGATGTTGAAAAATATGCAGAAGACATAATTCAAACGTACCAAGACGCACTTAAAGCTTTTTATGACAAGGGACTCCGCTATTTGCAGCTGGATGATGTTTATATCGCCGGGCTTGCCGCTGACAGTGTTCCATGGAACGAGGACAATGTCGACAGGGATTATCTGATCAACCTGGCAGTTCGTGTGCTCAATGAAAGTCTTGCCGGAAAACCGGATGATCTGACGGTGACAGTTCATTTATGCCGGGGTAATTATCGCTCTACATGGGCATTTGAGGGAGGCTATGACCGGATTGCACCGAAATTATTTGCAAAAGGCAATGTGGATGGGTTTTTCCTTGAATATGACGATGAACGTTCCGGCAGCTTTAATCCGTTGAAATATATTCCTGAGGATGGTCCGCGCGTTGTGCTGGGCGTGATCACATCCAAATCAGGTGAACTGGAGAACAAGGATGAAGTGATTGCACGTATAAATCGTGCAGCTGAATATGTACCGCTCGACCAACTGTGTCTCAGTCCGCAATGTGGATTCGCTTCAACCCATCATGGCAATAAACTTACCGAGGAACAACAGTGGGCCAAACTGAAATTTGTCGTGGATGTTGCCGGCGAAATTTGGAATTAAGAACAAAAGCGGAAGCGCCCGTTTAGCGACGTACAAACTGGAGCACTCCGCAATGAGATAAAGGAAACACGGTGAGCTGAAAGCGAACCGATGTTGACTTATCGTAGTGAGGAAGTGTGAAGTTTGCTAGTCGCTGGGCGCTGGAGCTGGACGTGGCTGATTAGGAGCAAGTGCATTATCCACATCTACAAAATTTTATAATTTCCTAGACAATAAAGAAAACAGCTTGCAGAAACATTACGCTGCAAGCTGTTTTTAGAGTTTTTATTACGAACTCCTATTTCCTAATTCCACAGATTTTAAAGACATGTTTCTGTTGTATACCCAACAGGTTTTTCATGCGTAATAAAGATGTCTTTCTGATCAGTCTGTTCAAATACCCGAAACTTTTTAAGTTGTTTGCCATAGACATGAACAGTAATAACTGTCTCATCCCCTTGGGGTTTTAAAATATGGCAATCCGCTGGTGGCAATAGTTCTCCAGTGCTTTGTTCGTTTATCGTCATTGTACCAGCATAAGTCAGTTTAGTAGTTTGATTGGAATACGATTCTGATTGTAAATAATTTAAAATCTTCATTCGACCTGAAACAACTCCCTCTACACCCCATGTTCCATCATGGTCATGTAATGGTGTACTATGTTCAGGTTCCCAAATAAGGGCGAGAATTTCAAAGCGGTCTTGTGGATCGCGATAAAGAGAATGGCGCCCATAACTGTTGTCGCCTGCATACATTTTTTCAGTCGGCAGCCATGACTTACTGCGCATTAATTTACTGAGATGATGCTCAGCCTGTGAAACTCGTTCACTATCCGAATTAGTTGTTTCTACTACATTGGTTAAATCACGAATAAAGTCTGACAGTTTATAATGGTCCATAAAACTTTCCTCCTTAAACATTTAAATAAAATCAAACCAAATTTTAATTACCGTGGCCAGGATAAACACCGATAAAATAGCTTTCAAGATTTGAGTATCTATTTTTTTACCAATTACTGCCCCCACCGGTGCAGCAATAAGACTGGCAACTACCATTACCCCCGCTGGTCCAAATAACACTTGACCTGTTATTATTTTTCCAGCGGTTGAACCTATTGACGATAAAAAAGTTATTGCAAGCGAAGATGCTATGGTGACACGGGTTGGTATTTTCAGTAACACCAGCATAATTGGTACCAGCAGGAATGCACCAGCTGCACCGACAATCCCAGACCCTATTCCAACAAGAAAAGCACTGACGATTGCTATTAGGCGGTTAAATTCAATTTGGTTTACCCGTTTTTCCAGGACATTTTCTTTCTTGGAGCTAAACATCATAATTGCTGCTATACTCGCTAATATTGCATATACAAGATTAATACTCTTATCCGATAAAAGAATCGAGCCATATCCTCCAATGAAGCTACCCACCAACACAGCGGTCCCCATTGTAATAATTAATCTTTTATTCAAATACCCGTCTTTTCGATATGCCAATACACCAGCAATTGATGCAAAAAAGACATCGACAGCTGATATCCCAGCAACCTCCGTCGCTGTAAAGGCCCCTATTCCAAGCAATGACGGAATGTAAAACAGTAATGGATATTTAATGATTGAACCGCCAATGCCCACCATTCCTGACAAAAAAGAGCCAATAAAACCAATTAAAAACAACACCATTATTAAGTCCAAGCCCAATCTTGATCACCTATTTTCCCATCTGTACAAACCCTATAAAGTTATTTTTCTTTAACAACATCAAGTAGTGTCTCCATATATTTAAACCCTTTTTGCATTACCGGATCTTTTAACAATCGATACATACTAAGTATCGAAACATTTGTTGTGTCCCCATCCCTATTAAAACGGTTATTGGTTTCATGAATAACCTCCAACCCTTTCTCAATCGGGACAATATCATTTAATCCTTTGAGGGCATATTCGACGGAAGTTGTATCTGACAAAAATTCATTTACAAAAAGGGTTACATCATCCAGCTTTTTCATCATTGGTACCAGACTGGGCATAAGCTGAACCATCTCTAGAAGTGCATCAAAATGTTCCTGGTTTAAATGCAGTTTATCAATTTTCTCATCTACTTCACGTCCAACAGTATTCATAGACTGCTGATCATTTATTACATCGTTAACAAATGATAGTTTATCATCTATTGAACGAATCGTATGAGTGAACTCTGGAAGCTTTTGTACAAGATAATGAAGCGAATCCAATTGTTCTCGTTCTTTCAATTCCCGCAAAATATCCTCAAGTTGGGAATCTGTTTCGGTAGTTTCCATTATTTAGCCTCCTTGTACGCCGAGTTTTGGCCGTCACATCGTACCCTTTAACATGCCATTCCAGTACAGAATAGGTAACAAATTTTTCTTTACAAGATACATGCTGGTTCTCTCTTTTGACTGATCGATTGGAAATGTTTCCTGAGGATTTTTATTATAATCAAATTCGGCCAGTACTAACTTATTATATCCTGTTACTAATGGGCAGGATGTGTACCCATCATATGACATTTTCATCTCCTTTTGATCCATGTGCGCCAGTAAGTTGTTAGCTAAAATAGGCGCTTGCTGTCGAATCGCTGCACCGGTTTTGGAAGTTGGAAGACTCGCTGAATCACCTGCACTGAACACATTTTTATATTGATGATGCTGCAATGTATATGGATCAACTGCTACCCATCCGTTTTCATCTGCCAATGGGCTTTTTGCGATGAATTCCGGTGCCCCCATTGGTGGCGTAACATGAATCATGTCATATTTACAGTGCATGGTCTCGTTTGATTCAACATGTTGAAATGTCGCTACCTTGTTTGTTCCGTCAATTTTGACTAAATCCATTTGAAAGGTATCTTCAATTTCTTTCCTTTTAATTACTTCTTTTAACGTATCGGCATACCGCTTTACACCAAAGATAGTATCTTTACCGGAAAAGAATTTTACCTTTGATTTATTGCGGACTCCGGAACGATTAAAATAATCCTCTGCCAAATACATAATCTTTTGTGGAGCTCCAGCACACTTCACTGGTGTGCTTGGTTGTGTAAATATAGCTGTTCCACCATCAAAATGCTTTAGATTTCCCCATGTACTTTGGACGTATTCAGATGAATAATTGCTGCAAACGCCATTCTTTCCAATTGTTTGCAGTAAGCCTTCAATATCATCCCACTTTATTTCAATACCAGCTGTAACAATCAGATACTCATAGTGAACTACTGTACCCTTATCAGTTATCACCGTATTTTCTTCCGGACAAAATTCTTCCACTGCCTCTTTAACCCAATTAGCCCCTTCAGGAATCAAGGTACTTTGCTTTCTATGTGTATCTTCAATTTTTGCTGCTCCCGCCCCAACTAATGTCCATAACGGCTGATAATAATGATCATCAGAAGGATCAATTAACTTAATCTGTCCTTTTAAAAAAGGTGCACTCTTCAAAAGCCTTGATGCAATCGATATTCCCGCTGAACCAGCACCCACAATCACTATCTTTCCATTGTCTTTTTGAGTCATTTCCATCCTTCTTGTAATCGGTTGCAATAGTAGAACATTATACTTTAGAATGAGGGCTTGTTACATAACTTCGAAAGTAAATATTTAACATAAATAAATGGTATCACACGTTAAAAATAGTGAATAATAGATAATTTTTATGGGGTATAACCTAAAGAATGAAGGATTATATAAGCTCAAAAAACTTCTTTTACATCATGTTGTTACCTTTTTCAAATAGAAGATAAACGAATTCATACTCTTTTTTGGAAAGCGGGAAGCAATTTTTATTACCGATAAATCCCTGGTAATATGAATGTCGGAGATTGTCACATGTTTTAAAACTCCTAACTCAAGCTCCCTTTTCACAGATAATTTTGGTAGGATACTAATACCCATCCCCGCCTCAACAGCGCTTTTAATAGATTGCGTACTACCCAACTCCATATAACTCTTCACTTTGTCTAACACATTATTTTCCTGTAATACATTTTCAACGATCTCCCTAATACCGGCATTTTTTTCTCTCCAAATCATTTTTTCTTCAGGCAATTCTTCGATGCTTATTTCACTTCGATCATTCCAATGATGATTACTTGGAATAACCATGATCAGCTCATCTTCCGAAAATTTTTCTATATGAAAATCATCATGTGTAACAATGCCTTCTACCAATGCAATGTCAATGTCCCGATTCTCCAGCTGAGCAACAATATTTGGTGTGTTTCCAATAGCTAAATTCAGCTTTAAATTCCTATTCTCTTTTTGAAATTCTCCCAATATACCTGGCAAAAGATATTCACCAATTGTTAAACTTGCTCCTATATTTAATGTGGATGCTTCAAGATGTGTAATGCCTTTTACCGCTTCTTCAGATTGATTGAAAAAATCAATGATCTCCTTTGCGTACGGATACAGGGCAGAACCCGACGCTGTGAGGTGCAATTTCCCACCAGTTCTATCGAATAACTCAGTACCATAATGCTTTTCCAGCTGCCGTATCTTACTTGTCACTGCTGGTTGCGAGATATACCCGATGCGAGCTGCTTGACTGATGCTTCCCTCCTCAATTACCTGACAAAACATTTCCAAATAATCTATGTTCATTTGTTAAACACACTCCTTTATTATTAATCTATCAACCCATTCCTATTTTAGCACGTAATTTTTGTAATTGTAGCAATCCTTTTAAATAGAAAAAGCCTGTATCATTACATCCGTTCAACAAAATAACCCTCATGCCTTTTGTGAAAGACTGAGGGTTATGTTTCAATTCTAATCGATTATACTATTCAGTTACATAAACTCTATCGTCCAAAAAAATACCACCATGATAACTGCAAGAACGTCAAAAATTACGAGTGTTTTCTTCATTCCTACTCACCTCCGATAACACGTCTGACAAACTGAAAAAAAATAAGATTGCACTTTGGTAATCTTTTATAGGCAATATTCCCTTTATTCATCAAATAAAACAGTTTCCGGAATGATTTCCCTCGGCCTGTCGAATGTTGAATGAATTCTATCAATGACAGCAAAAGCCTTTTCATAAATTTCAATAAAGCGAAGTAAAATGAATTATGGCTAATAACAATATTGACACGAAAGGTGGTGAATAGCAAAATGACAGAAGCAATATCCTTGGATGTCAAAGGTATGCATTGTCCGAATTGCCCTGCAAAAATCGAGAAAGCCGTTTCAAAAATGGATGGTGTTGCGCAAATACAAGTCAGTTGGAAGATGGAAAATGCCCGTGTGGAGTTTAATAATACCGTAACAAGCATTTCCGATATTATAAATCGAATTAACAAAATGGATTTTCAGGCAAAAATCATCCAACATAGCCCCCAGTGATAAATTTTTTCAGGTTGAATGCCTTGTAAACGACAACAAGCCCGCATCTGATATCAGGCGCGGGCTCTGTTGTTGTCAATTGTTCACCTGTGTTATTTACTAATTTGAACCTTACTAATCGTCCTGTCTTCCACTTCCATTATTTTAAAGGTTAAGTCCTTTCTCTCCATCACTTCTCCCCCTGCAGGAAAGTGATTAAATTCTTTTAACAGATATCCCGCCAGAACATCTTCATCTTCCGGTATCGACGTATTAAAAATGGAATTTAAGTGATGCAACGTAATCTTACCATCACAAATAATTTCCGTTTCCGTTAACTTTTCAACCATTGAATTGCTTTCCGAATCAATTTCATCTTTAATTTCCAAACCAATCATGGTCTCAATGATATCCTCGTGGGTTACAATCCCTTCTGTTCCACCATACTCATCCAATACAACAGCCATATGCTTTTTTTCTTTTGTCATTTGACGAAACACCCATTCAATGGAGTTAAACTCATACACAATCAACGGGCTGGTATCACTTAGGGATTTAAGGGGTTTATCAGGCATTGTAGACCATTGAATCAAATACTTTGAATGAAACACCGCAACGATATTGTCAATATCATCATCATAAATGGGATACCTTGTAAAAGGGTTTTGAATAACAACATCTCTAACTTCCTCGTATCCAGCTGTATGCTGCAATGCAACGATATCCACACGCGGCGTTTTTAATACATCTTTCACATTTAAATTATGAAAATCAAGAACCCCTTTGATTCGATAGGACTCATCTTTTTTAAGCATGCCTTCAGAATCAGCAATTTCAACGATTGCCCGAAGTTCTTCTTTTGACACAGACACAGGTTCTGCCTCACCCTTGGATAATGTTTTTGTTATGGAACCTGTCAGCCAGTTTAATACAAATGTTATCGGTTTAAAAATAGTTACAAAAAATCGGATGATCGGATATACCAGAAATGAAATACGTTCGGGGAACGCCGCCGCAACGGATTTGGGTATTACCTCTGAAAAGACAATAATTGTAATGGTCAAAACAGCCGAGGCAATTCCAACATTGATCCCATATTGAATGGCGAGTGTTGTTACCAGTGTGGGAAGTAAAATATTGGCAATATTGTTCCCGATCAATATAGTCGTGATAAATTCACTCGGCCTGGATACCAGTTTCAACAACTTCCCAGATTTATTGTCCCCATTGGACGCCTTCGTTTGCAGTCTCATTTTGTTTGTGGCAGTTAGCGCCGTTTCACTTCCCGAAAAGAAAAATGAAACAACTAATAAAAAGATGATCGCAATGATCACAAACATTTCCTCCTTATGTATGTACACATTACCTTAAGTATAGATTATTCTCTTTAAAAATGAAATTAATGTGTGGAATCCACTTCGCAGTAATTATAGTTCCGTTTACAACAGAATAAAAAAACAGCTTCATCCATGGCGGATAAAGCTGTTTTTTTCTATCACTCCATGCCTAAATAACTGCAAGCAACATGGCCAACTGATTTGGCAGCAACCAAAATCGCATCCTCATCAATATCGAATTTTGGATGGTGGTTAAAGTAAGGCTCATCCACCCCTTTTGGTGTACAGCCAATATAGAAATAGGATCCAGGGATTTTTTCCAGATAGTATGCAAAGTCATCAGATGGTGCCATTTTCGGAAATTCTTTTACTTCTTTGATGCTTTTATCTTTAAGGTTGTTCAGGACTTCTGCAACAAACGCAGTCAACTCGGGATCGTTGTACAATGGTGGATAGTCAGGTGTATACGTAAGTTCACACGTCACACCAAATAATTCTTCCACGCCTTTTACAATCCGATGAAATTCTTTGTCAATAACGTTCTGTGTTTCTTCATTTGAATAGCGAATATCGCCTTCAATTTCAATACTGTCCTTTATGACGTTAAAGCTGCCCTTTCCATCAAATGAACCGATTGTCACGACCCCGGCATTCATTGGATCAACACGGCGGCTGACAACGGTTTGTACTGCTGTTACAAAGTGAGCGCCTGCAACGATGGCGTCATTCGCTTTGTCGGGTGATGATCCGTGTCCGCCAAGTCCCTGTATTCGCAATTTAAAATACGTACGGCCATTAAATGAATAGCCGCTATGATAGCCAACTGTGCCAGCTGGTGCCATTGGCAGAACATGAATACCGAAAATCGCTTCCAGATCATCAAGCTTTCCGGAATCCACGATACTTTTGGCACCACCAGGGGGCTGCTCCTCTGCATGCTGGTGAACAATTTTTATCGTTCCTTTGATTTGATCTTTTAACTGGATGAGGCAATCCGCCAAAATCAGCAAGTATGCTGTATGGGCATCATGTCCGCATGCATGCATTACACCTTCATTAGCTGATTTAAACGGAACATCCGCCTCCTCATGAATCGGCAGCGCATCAAAATCGGCGCGAAGCCCAACTGATTTACCCCGCAATCCTCCGTTTATGGTAACAATGATGCCATGTCCATTTCCCACATTCGTTTCTATTTCGACATCTTTTCCTTTGTAAAAATCAGCAATGTACGCTGCCGTTTTTTCTTCTTTAAAAGAAAGTTCCGGATGTTCGTGTAAATAACGGCGAATTTCGATCATTTCATCTTCCCGTTCTTCCAGCATTTTCATTAATTCATCTTTCATCAAGCAGACTCCTTTCCATTTCAGTCCGTATAACATATTTTCTATTTAATTATACAACTTAATCCATAAGTGTTGTTGCATTAGGTCTCATTATAGAATACTTCAATACACTGGAAAGTATCCGTTTCCCAAAAACCTGAACAGTAATCGTCCAACATCATAGTCGCTGAACAGCTGATCAATTTGACTTGCTTTTCTTTCCAAAAATGATTTATAATTATATAAACACATATAAACAGCTATGAAAAAGGCACAGTACAATTACCCGCTGATTTTCAGAGAACTTGTGGCCGGTGAAAACAAGTATCAAGGTAAATTGGAATTGGACTTTGGAGCTTTTTACAATGAAGTGATTTCGTCGTAATGGCGGGATAAATAGGGTGGCACCGCGGTTCATTCGTCCCTTTTGACAGGGATAAATGGATTTTTTTTATTGTCCATTTTCCCGGAAATCGAAATGGAGTGTGAAAAGATGAAAACCATATTTTCCGGAATTCAACCAAGCGGAACACTGACAATTGGAAATTACTTAGGCGCGATGCAGCATTTTATCCCGCTGCAAGAGGATCATCATTGCTACTATTGCATTGTCGATGAACATGCTGTTACAGTTCCCCAGGACAGACTGGAGCTGCGCCGCAATATCCGGTCACTTGCAGCATTGTACCTTGCATCCGGTATTGATCCTGAGAAAACTACACTGTTTATTCAGTCGGAAGTCCCGGCTCACACGCAAATGGGCTGGATCATGCAGTGCATCAGTTATATCGGTGAGCTGGAGCGGATGACCCAGTTCAAAGACAAAGCAACCGGCAGCAAGGAAGCCGTTTCTTCGTCGCTGTTAACCTATCCACCATTGATGGCAGCAGATATTTTACTGTATAAAACCGATATCGTTCCTGTCGGTGATGATCAAAAGCAGCATATGGAACTGACACGTAATCTCGCGCAACGTTTCAATAACAAATTCAACGATATTTTAACCGTACCGGATGTAAGTATCCCCAAGTCCGGTGCACGGATTATGTCGCTGCAGGATCCGACCAAAAAAATGAGCAAATCCGATTCCAATGAGAAAGGATTTATTTCGATGCTGGATGAGCCGAAGAAAATTGTTAAAAAGGTGAAGAGCGCCGTGACCGACTCAGAAGGTATAGTGAAATTTGATAAAGAGAATAAACCCGGTGTATCCAATCTGATTACGATTCAATCCGCCTGCACCGGCAAATCTGTCGAGGAAATCGAAACTGCCTATGAAGGAAAAGGCTATGGGGATTTCAAACAGGACGTTGCTGATGCAGTCGTGAGTGTACTTGAGCCAATCCAAAAACGTTATTATGAGTTGATTGATTCAGAAAAGCTGGATGAAATATTGGATGATGGCGCTGATAAAGCATCCTTTGCAGCCAATAAAATGCTCCGCAAAGCAAAAAAAGCGATGGGACTGGGCCGGGTTCGGAAAAAGAAATAAACTGTAGAAAAGCACTTCCCTGCTGTGGGAGTGCTTTTCTTGTTTCCAGTGATAAATTCGTTGTCGGTAATGGTTCTTCTGTCGATATAACGGCGGTTCTCCCGTTAAATCAGTTCTTCTCCCGATATATCCGCGGTTCTCCCGTTATTCCCCTGTTAACCCGCTGCTTCAAAAACGAAAAAAGCAACCCCGGCCAAGGAGGAGTCCCCAAAAAAGGGGTTCCCTTAACCGGGATCGCTCTTTTCCACAATTTACTGCTGCTTCGATTTATTTTTATCCGACGATTGTTCGGCTTCCCACATTTTTTCGAGGAATGGTTGTCCTTTAATCATTTTTTGACAAAGTTCTTCATGCGATGAACTCCAGCCCTGTTTAACACCTTCATACAATGTGTTCCAGACCGTATCTTCATTCATGTAGCGGATGAACGGATACTGCTTCGGATCCCATTCCGTGAGCCAGTAGCGGAGTTCTTCCAGATTGTTGGTTGTGCGAAGCTGGTCGAGCGCGATCATCAGAAGTTGTTTCAATTGCCGCTCCCGACGTGTCAATCCATGGACAAGCTCCGGTTCCATCGATAGCATATGATACTCTTTTTCCGCCATTTTTTCATCAAATGTAAATGTTTCCGGCTGCGTTGTTTTAATCATGTCGAATACAAGCTGTTCCTGCCTTGGGATGAGCCTGCTTTTTCGTACGGGGATATGATAGCCAATCGTGTCAACGGCCAAGATATCATTCCCGTCTGTCACAACACATGCATATTCCAGCGCATTACGTTCCTGTCCTTTTCGAGAATAGGCCCGTTTGTACACCATATTAAGCATGCTTTCCGGCAAATCCTGCATGTCATTTTCAATGTAGTTGTAAAGCACTTCTGATATGTAGAGTAACGGTACCTGATCAAGCAGTTCAATCTGATCCTCCCGCCGCCATTCATGAAAATAACACACACTGTAACCATTTTCTTCACCTTCAAACCAGTTCACCCAAACATCATGTAAATACAACATATACAACCCTCACTTTTTGCACTTTAAATGTTTACTGCCAGCATTTTTTCGCCGGGCATAACGTTATCAGGCAGCTGCCTTTTTAACGGTTCATTTAAAATACATTATGACCATCATCGGAAAAAATATTCGATTGATTAAAAGATTAGGTGTTTGGATATCGATACAATGCAATCACCATCAGTAAAAAACCAACAGGCAAAAAATAGCACTCCGGCCGGCTTTTAATAAAAATCAAATAGTCAGTCCACTCAATTCCTGCTGGCAAAAAATTCATATATGCAATTATAGTAACGCCACCGGTGACAGCCAGTCCAAACCCGAGTAAAAAAAGAAACAGTTTACCCATTTATACTCCACCACCCATGCTTGTACAACCTTGTTATTTATTCTATGTTTCAGTTGGACAATCATGATAAACCAGCGGGATTAAGTGTCTTTTTCCCTGCAATATAAACAGCAGTGATTACGCGTTGAAACTTTTATCAGTCACTCTATTGAGTTTATCGGTGACTCAGGCATGTTTATCAGTCAAGTTAATGTGTTTATCGGTCACTTTAGCAAGTTTATCAGTCACTTTTACCTTTTCTAGACAAAAAAGGCCGACCGCCAAAGCGATCAGCCTCATCTCAACTTAATATTTTTTAAAAAGCAATGTGACATTGTGTCCGCCGAAGCCAAGTGAGTTGCTCATCACGACGTTGACATCCTGTTTTCGTGATTCATTCGGCACGTAATCCAAGTCACAATCCGGATCCGGTGTTTCATAATTAATCGTTGGCGGAATAACCTCATCTTCAATCGATTTAACGGAAATAACCGATTCGATACCGCCGGCCGCTCCGAGCAAATGACCGGTAACACCTTTAGTTGAGGATACCGCTAATTCCCTGGCATAATTACCGAATACGGTTTTGATTGCCATTGTCTCATATTTTTCATTGAGCTGGGTACTTGTTCCATGCGCATTCAGATAATCAACATCCGTTATCGTTATGCCTGCATCATCAATGGCCTGCTGCATTGCACGGGCAGCGCCCTCGCCATCTTCCGCCGGCGCAGTGACATGATAAGCATCACCCGTTGCCCCGTAACCGATAATTTCAGCGTAAATGTGTGCACCGCGGGCTTGGGCTGATTCCAATGTTTCCAGAATTAGGATACCGGAACCTTCACCCATGACAAAGCCATCTCGATTCTTATCAAATGGACGGCTGGCTTTTTTCGGATCCTCATTTACTGACAGTGCTTTCGCTGAGCAAAAACCAGCAAATGCCATATTGGAAATTGGCGCTTCTGCACCACCGGCTATCATATAGTCTACCTGACCACGCTGAATTGCTTTATATGCATCACCAATTGAGCTGGCACCAGATGCACATGCCGTTGTTGAACAAGAGTTAATGCCTTTAGCTCCCAGCTGAATCGATACCTGACCTGCCGCCATATCCGGAATCATCATCGGTACAAAAAACGGACTGACACGGCGCGGGCCTTTTTCCAAAAACTTTGTATGCTGCTCTTCCCATGTTTTCATTCCGCCGATGCCTGAGCCGACCCACACGCCAACCTGGTCAGCAATTTCATCATTGATTTCGAGTTTTGCATCATCAACGGCCATTTTCGCGGCTGCCACCGCATATTGGGTAAAAGGGTCCATTTTTCGGACATCCTTCTTATCAATAAAAACGGTTGGGTCAAAATCTTTCACCTCAGCCGCAGCTTTAGCTGGAAATTCATCTTTGTCCACTTTCGTAACAAAATCAATCCCGGTATTTCCTGCAACAACGTTATCCCACATAGACCGGACATTATTGCCAACGGGGGATATAGCACCGAGTCCCGTAACTACAACTCTTCTTTCTGCCATTTCGTACTCCTCCTATGAGATATACTGCGTTTTTATTTGCCCCAGCGAAGTGCAACAGCACCCCATGTCAAACCTCCGCCGAAACCTACCATCACGACTAAATCGTTATCTTTTATTTTACCATCCCGGACAGCTTCAGACAAAGCAATTGGAATGGAAGCTGATGAATTATTTCCGTACTTTTTAATGGAATCGGCCATTTTGTCCTTCGAAATGCCAAGTCGTTCGCGGGCGGATTCCATTATCCGGATGTTTGCCTGGTGCGGTATCAAGTAATCAACATCTTCTTTATTATAGCCAAGTTGTTCAATGACATTTACCGATGATTCCGGCATTTGCCGCACAGCAAATTTGAACACTTCCCGGCCGTTCATCTGCAGGTGATTATTTTTATCCTGATAAAGTTCTTTACCACCTGAACCGTCTGCTCCGAGTTCAAACGATAAAATCCCTTTTCCTTCAGAAACCGGGCCGACGACCGCCGCTCCTGCTCCATCTCCAAATAGGACACAGGTATTCCGATCAGACCAGTCTGTAATTTTGGACAATTTTTCCACACCTACAACGAGAATATTTTTATAGGCTTTTGTTTCAATAAACTGTTTGGCTGTTACCATTCCGTACATGAACCCGGAACAGGCTGCACTAATATCCATTGCGGCAACTTTCCCTGCGCCAAGACGGTCCTGAAGCATACATGCCACAGATGGAAAAGGTGTATCCGGGGTAACCGTTGCCACCAGAATCATATCTAAATCCTCTGCCGTCATATTTGCTTCGTTAAGTGCATTTTGAGCAGCGAAAAAAGCCATATCGGAAGTATCCACATCATCACTGGCGATCCGTCGTTCTTCGATGCCTGTTCTTGTCCGGATCCATTCATCATTCGTGTCCACAATCTTTTCCATATCCTGATTTGTCAAGACGTTTTCTGGGACATAATGTCCGGTCCCCAACAAACCTGCATCCATATTTCCATCCCCTTATAGTTAAAGTTAATATCAAATATTATGACTTGGTACTAATAATAATGCAAAACTGCACACTGTGCAAGTGTATAGCAACAGATTCCTCACTGCTCATTGGGCAGCAAGTCCGTCTCCTCGTATGATTCGATGGCCTCGTTCATCTTTTCCCGGAAGTCTTCCGGTACTTCCGGACTGAATTCACCCATTGAAATTACCCCATCCTGAAAATCAAAGGTTAATACACCACCTCGAAGTTCGTTGTCGTTAAATTTTTCAGCAATCCGGACATACAAATCCGAAACGTGCTGAACAGTGCTTGTCAACACCTGCTTTTCATCGATGGACGACTGATCCGTCACATAACCGATGCCGTACACCCCGTCTTCGCTCACTTCCTTTAAAACTTGTGCACTGTATAAATCTCCAGTCGGATAAATGACATCGGCATTCTCGTCATGCAATTGTTCATACAACTGCATTGCCTTTTTAGTATCATTCCAGCTGTTCACATACTTAATGTTTACTTCAGCTGCACGGTTTTGATATTTTACCCCTTCGTAAAACCCTTCAATTTCCGGTTGCCATTCAAATGCACCGATTACAGCAACCTCATTCGTATCGGTCATTTTCCCGGCAACCATTCCAGCAAAAAATCCCATGGCGTGCGAATTGAAATTAAGTGAGGTAACATCATCGCCAAATTCACCGCCATTAAAATAAACAAAATGTATTTCCGGATAAGAAGGGGCAATTTCAACAAAGTATTTTCCATACGTATTACTGTGTCCAAAGACCAAGTTTACGCCGTTTTCGGAAAACTCATCTACGGCTTCAATCACTTCCTGTTTCGTCTGAATATCCTCTTTATAATAGACTTCCGCATCAAATTCTTCGTTGATTTTCTTAAGACCTTTATACCCTTCTCTTGACCATGCATTATCATGGGCCGAATGCTCAACCAGCATGCCCACTCTTTGCAAGTTATCATCATAGCCCGTACAACCGTACAATATGGTGGAAATCCCTATAACAGTCAGCAATACGATGGAAAACTTCATCAAACCCCGCACTCCTATCCAGATGTAATTCCGCTATTCGTAAATAAAGTTTATCATACATTTTCATTAGATTCGTATAATTCACTGAATTTTTTGTAGTGATTTTGTACTATTTTCAACCGATCAGTAACAGGTCTATTGTTTCGGATGAAGACGGAATTTTCAACTTTTCTGTCATCCGGTACATCTGCCCCCCCTGTTTTTACTTTTATAACTGGAGGTAAGTTTGATGCACGAATACACTGATGAAAAATTTTTAAAAAGTCACCAATATAAACTGCCTTCTCCAAAAATTCTTCGGAATCAAATGTGATAAATTTACGACGGAAATACATGCCGTTATGATTCATTGGCATCCACTTCCCAAACAGGAGCGGCAAATATATCGTTGATGTGCTTTCTTTATGAAGCGTTAATTCCGTTTCACTTGGCATAATACGCATGTCATAGACAGTTTCATTCGACTGCTGTTCCACATGTGTGAAATTTTCATTCCGGCTAAAAAACATGGATAAATGCTCTTTTCCATCTGTATTAATTTCATCATTTCCGGTAACAGTATATCCCTGATTAAGCAGATACTCAACAATGTGAAACCCGATCCAATGAAAACAGTTTTCTACTAAAAACATCCCAGTTGCCTCCTTGTCAAATAATGTTCACAGTTGGTTCAGCTGCACAAATAAAAGCTTTTATTTTTAGATTCAATTTGATAAACTATATGAGGAAAGTATATGAAAACGAGGTGTTAGTAATGCGATTTATCGCACCATTGATTTGGGCATTTCTCATCAGCTGTGTTATATCCTATGTATTAACCAGCATGGGCGGCACTCCATTTAACCTGACCAGCACAATTGCAATGGCCATTGTTTTATCCATTGGGGTCTTCTTCCTTGGTGAAGGCGTTTTGAAACAAGGTGAAGGTGAACGTGAACAATAACGTAAAACTTCAATCAGTAGCGGTTTTCCCACTGATTGTCCGTTGATCGGATCGCACATATAATCGGCAGTTGATATCTGAACACATCTTTTTTTATCTGCCCTCAGTTGAAGGAGGGGCATCTTGCCGGTTAACGCTGGATAAATTAATCAAATTAATTGCTGCAATGAACCCTTGCCTTCAAGGTGATGAACGGCAAGGGTTTTTGCATTGTTTGTCATTCAGTACCACGGCAGAACACTGAGTGCTGTCAATGCAGCCAATGGCAAAATAAGGCGGCGGAATCTGCGTGGACGATGGTATCCGCCATACCCATAAAATCCGGGATTATAACCGCCGCCCCAGCCGAACTGACGGTGATGTTGCCCATGCGGCATGCCATTATCCTGTTCGAGTGGAACTGCAAAATAAACGTACTCATTATCCAGACCGGTAACAATTCCGTCAAAACTAGATCCATCGTTCAATTCAACGAGTACATAGGAATGCATATGGTCCTTACATTGATCGTATATATGTTGATAATGATGATTCATATTTTCAACCTCCTCACCAATCAGCCTATTCAATGGTTTAACGGTTGGTGATTTGTCCGGGGGTGAAAATATATACCAGGAGGCAAACTAAATGGACACCATAACAGAAATCTGGCTGCTGATAAAATACTTATTTCTTGGACTTGTACAAGGATTTACCGAACCAATTCCCATTTCATCAAGCGGCCATCTTGTTATTTTGCAAAAAATATTCGGGATAGAAATTGCGGGGCTTTCCTTTGAGATACTGGTAAACTTCGGTTCGCTTCTTGCTGTGTTGATCATTTACCGCAAAGATATTTTCCGTTTGATTCAAAACGGACTTCGTTACATGACAACGAAAGACAGTGATGCAATAGGCGATTTTCAGTTTATTCTGTATCTCGTAATTGCAACGATTCCAACAGGTATACTGGGGTTGTTATTTGAAGACTACATTGAAGAAGAACTTAGTACAGTAACTGTAGTAGGATTTACCCTTCTCATAACAGGGATTGCCTTATGGATCATTCGCAACTTACGCGGCAGAAAAAATGACAGTGAAATAACTGTCAAGGATGCAATTATTGTTGGCTTGGCTCAGTCTGTTGCCCTAATCCCAGGTATAAGCCGTTCAGGTGCGACGATTGTTGCTTCGATGCTTGTCGGCATGAAAATTGAAACGGCACTGCGATTTTCATTCTTACTGTACATCCCGGTCAGTTTGGGAATAACCGTGCTTTCCGTTGGGGATATCGTCGGCAATGACAATTTAAGTGGACTGGCCATACCGTTAATTTTGGCCTTTGCGGCATCAATCCTGGCGACCTATTATTCCCTGCGCTGGTTCATGAACATCATGAAACGCGGTAATCTAAAATACTTCACATTTTACTGCTTGATTGTAGGAATACTCGTTATTCTATTCCTGTAGTTCGTTTTAACGTCCCTCCACAAGGGTATCTGTATTGTGGAGGGATTTTTATGAGCTTCATTGAAGACGAACAACAATTTCTGGACATTCACGTTGGAACATTTGAATTATCGTTCAGTAAAAAATACCGCTATATTGCACTGATCAATGACCTTACATTGGGACTGGAATTTTTAATCGGCAGTGCCTTTTTCTTGTTTGAACCGTTGAAAACAGCCGGAATTATTCTATTTATTATCGGAAGTGCGCAATTATTGGCAAGGCCCGTCATTAAAATTATACACGCCATCCATTTTTCCCGGGTCAAAAAATCACAGCAGGAAAACTTCCAGTAAGTCCACTACTGGAAGTTTTAGCTGTCAGCGGTTCTTCGTTTCCCACGCCATGCAAATAGCTGAAGGCATTCATTGTCAGGTTAAAGGAACCCTTCGCTTCAGGGGCCTACTTCTCTATTTTTTGCCGATTGCCACACGCCACATCTTTGGTCCATTCTCCAAGTATTCCCATGTAAATGTATCTTCCCGCTCGATCATTAATTGATAATGGAGCGGTTTAGGATCATGATCATTCGACAGCTCCATGAATTCACCTGATCCCAGGCAATCAAATGTTTCAAATATTTTCGGATGACGATTCCTTGGATCATAATCTGGCGCATGTATTTTTACCGCAAACTGCGTATCATTCATTTTCTATTCCTCCTCAGTCAATTTTTGAAACACCTCTATCATATAAATAATTGAAGATTTTTAAAGTGAGAAAAAACACACCTTGGCATGATGTTTGTCACGCTCAAAAAGTTTTCACAATTGAGGATTATACGAAAGAATGGGAAGTGATAGAATAAGAATAGATTGATATGGTTAGGGGGCATCAAAATGAATACACATTCCATCAAGGAACTTTTACATAAGATTCCGTTGTTCAAAGACCTCACCGATTATGAAATGGAACCCATTGTCGATTTGGCAAAACACCGTATGTATCGGAACGGCAGCCATATTTTCATGCAAGGTGATCCACTGACGAACGTTTATTTTATCCATCAGGGGCGAATCAAAATATACAAAACTGATTTTCATGGGAAAGAACAGATTGTCAATGTGCTGCAGCCGGGCGACATGTTCCCCCACCAGGGTTTCTTCAGACAGGATGACTATCCGGCCCATGCAGAAGTAATCGAGGATGCCATCCTAATCTATATTCCGATTAAGGCATTCGAAAACTTTCTGATCAACCACCCGGAAATCTGTGTAAAACTGTTCCGCGTTCTTGGGGATATCATCATGGATCTTCATAACCGTCTGGAAGAAAAAATTCTTCACAATACGTATGAACAAATTATCATGCTGCTGCTGCGCCTTGCCAAGGACTATGGAAAGGAAACAAACGACAATCTGATGAAAATCAAAACGCATTTTACGAATCGTGATCTTGCCAACATGATTGGCTCCAGCCGTGAAACCGTCAGCCGCACCCTGACACAGCTGAAAAAACAGCAGCTCATCGCAACCGATAAATCCGGCGCATATGTTTTAAATACCGAAGCACTGGAAGACGAATTATTTTCATAGAAGTAAATCCCGCCTAAAGGAGGTGGGATTTTTTTATTACTCCTGCCGAAATTGAGCTAAACATGTTCGGATTGAGGTATATGCTCGTTTTTGAGGGTGATATGCTCGGTTTCACACCATATATGCGCGAATACGAATGATATATGATCGCTTTCAGCACCTTTATGCGCGATTTTTAAACATCGGCACGGTTTAGAAGCCGTGCCGATGTTGTTTACATATTAAAAATATCCGTCATTATTCCATCGGCGAAATTGCGACTTCTATCGGTATTTCACCTTTGCATCGAACTGCACAGCAAAATCAGCCGCCGCTTACCGGTGGAATAAACGCCACAACATCGCCCGTCTGCAATACCACATCATTCTGGGCATATTCTTCATTGACAGCAATCATCGCCTTGTCCAAACTATTCAGCTCATACGTGCTTACCAGGTTTTTTTTCAATTCCGTCAATGTCAGACCGTTTGCTTCAAGGGAAACCTTGTTGCTGCCTGCAGCGTCCTGAAGCTCCGCAAAAAATAACACATCAACCATTGCGCATTTCCTCCTCATTCGGAATTCCCTCATGATAGGATGTATTTTCCTTTTGATTTCCTATCCATTTCGTTCCATCTTCCCAATGTTCTTTTTTCCAGATGGGAACCATTTCCTTAATTCGTTCAATCGCATAACGGCTTGCTTCAAATGCATCATTTCGGTGGGGAGTTGACACAGCAATCACGACAGCCACATCCGATATATCCAGATGCCCTGTACGGTGGGCAATTACCGTATCAGCGTCTGTCCACTTCTCACGGATCTCCTCCCCAATTTGCCGAAGCATTTTTTCCGCCATTGGAACATACGCCTGATACTCGAGATACAGTGTCCGCTTCCCTTTCGTAAATTCACGAACCGTTCCAATAAACGTGTTCACGGCGCCGGCATCAGGACGAACGACCTTTTCAATACATTCATCGATGTTAATTGGTTTATCTGTAATCCAAAACTTTTTATTCATTCGAACACCTTCTTATATACGCGGCCAACCAGGGCAAATTTTCCTGCATCCTGTGCAGATCAAACACCGGTACATTCAGCCCGTCCAGCAATGCCGTATCCCAGCTCCCCGCAGCCATAACGTTGGATAGTTCATCAATCAGCATCAGATCTTCACTGTTTCGTACGAGAACGAATTTAGGGTATGCCGCTTTTTTAAACCCTTCAATCAGCAGCAAATCAACAGGCATGCTGCTGTACAGCTGAACCAGTTCATCAAGGTCCAGCGGCATTTTCAGCGTGAACTGGGAAATCGTTTCACCCTGCACACCGCTCATAACAGCACCCGAATCCAGATGCTGCCTGCTGTCGGTTGGCTTTCCCAGATCAGGTTCCCCGCCATGTCCATGATGTTTCAGCGTCCCCACTCTGACACCTGTTTCGAAAAAATACCCAATCAATTCGTTCATCAGTGTGGTTTTTCCGGAATTTTTATACCCAGCTATTTGACAAATCTGCATGTAATTACCTCTTTTGTTCTATCTAAGCATAAGGCTCGTCCTACAGCGATTACCGAAGTTTTCTTATAAACCATAATTTATACTTTCTGACGTTACAAAAAAAGGTCGATCCATTTCAGATGAACCAACCTCGTCTTTATGCATCAATCAGGGATGCCCAGTGCAATTTTAGCGTAACGTGACATTTTATCTTTGCCCCATGGCGGATCCCAAACAATATTCACTCTGCTTTCCTGAATTTCCGGTATATCAGAAAGTGCACGCTTGACGTCCTGTTCTATATGACCGGCGAGCGGGCAGCCCATAGCCGTTAACGTCATTGTGACGGTGCAAATACCATCATCGCCCAGGTCAGCATCATAGATAAGGCCCAGATTTACGATATCAATACCCAACTCAGGGTCGATAACATTCTCCAGCGCGCCCATTATATTTTCCTTCAGCGCTTCGTCCATGACCAAAAAACCTCCTTCATCATTCCTAACTTTATTTAAACATATAATTGTCGTTTTTGAAATGATTTTAATCACATCTGACTTCTTTTTACAAGTGTTTCTCAAACCATTTTACCAATTCAAGGATTGCTTGGCGGCTCACTTTATGGTCACGGTTCTCTTCCTTAAGAAATTGTATATTTTCCTTGTTTTTATACAGTTTTCTAGCGTTTTCATAAAATGTATAGGAATGGTCAAACGGCACGACCGCATCATTCTCACCATGCCAAAAAAACACCGGACGCTCCTGCAGTTTTTCCACCTGTTCAGATAAATCGTATAACTTTAACTGCTCATATAACTGGTCAATCATTTCATCACTGACAGGCAAGTTTCCCATCTTCTTAAAGCTGCTGACCAGCGTTTTAGCATAAACCGTGATTTTCGGTGATCCCATCATAACCCCAGCAGTCTTGATCCATGGGTACTGCGTCAATGCCGCGGAGGTTGTTATACCACCCATACTGGTTCCGGCAATTCCGAAACGCGCATCAAGAATCAGTCCCTCTTGATCGAGTGTATCCTTGATGTCTTTCAACTCCTTCACATTGAGCATGACAATATCCCAAAACGAAATTTGTTTCTTTATCTCGGATACGTCCACTTCCCGTTCCCCATGAAATTTGCTGTCCGGAAGTATGACACGATACCCCTTTTCAGCCAGCAGATAAGCCAGTGGAAGATTATGTTCTTTTGCACTTGTAAACCCGTGAAAGTAGGTGACTGCAGGGAGTGGTCTTCCTTCGTTTTCCTTATCCTCGACCACCAAACATGGTACAGATTTCATTGATTTTTTATATACCCCTATCATTTGCCGATTCCTTTCCAATTCGTTTTGTTTATTTATTCATCATAATATTAAGTTTACGTAAATTGCAACCGGCAGGGCATTTAATCCTTTACATATATTGGATTCACTTATACACTATTGTCATACGAGGTGAAAGCATATGGAAAATAACCGGCATTTAATTGCACTGGATCTGGATGGGACGTTATTGACAGATAATAAAGAAATCAGTGCACGTAATAAAAATTCAATACGGCAAGCGATAAATGAAGGACATATCGTTGTGATTGCAACTGGAAGACCACACCGCGCAAGCATTGACTATTACCATGAATTGAAGCTTGACACGCCGATGGTAAATTTTAATGGTGCGTTAATCCACCACCCAAAAGACGAAAAATGGGATGTTTTGCACAATCCGATGCCAGTCCGAACAGCATATAAAATTATCGACGCCTGTTATGAAATGAACGTTCATAATATTTTGGCTGAGGTGAAAGATCATGTATATATTGATCAATATGATGAAAAAATTACCGATATTTTTCAATCAACAAGCCAGGACCCGCCTTTTAAAATCGGCAGCCTCAAAAATGCGTTGAATGAAGATCCAACTTCCTTGTTAATCCACCCGAAAGAAGAACATATTGCGGAACTGCGAAACCATTTAGATGATTACCATGCCGAACTTATCGAACATCGCAAATGGGGTGCACCGTGGAATATCATTGAAATAGTAAAAAAAGGGCTAAATAAAGCAGTAGGACTGGAAAAAATAGCGCATTATTATCATATCCCCAAAGAACGAATAATTGCATTTGGTGACGAAGATAATGACTTGGAAATGATTGACTATGCCGGTGTTGGGGTTGCCATGGGAAATGGTATCGATGAATTGAAATCAATTGCTGCTCAGGTTACCGAAACAAACGAAAACGACGGAATTGGCGTTTTTCTGGAAGAATACTTAAAGCTTCAGGCCAAAACCATCTAAATTTTACCTTTTATAAAACAGGTGAATCAATCCATACTAAAAGTGAGCGCATTAAAAAGCGTTCACTTCTTTTCTTTTTTTGGAAATGCTTCATCAGCTTTCTGAAGGAGGAATTACCGATGGGGAAAAACAGCAAGTCCAGAAGATTCAGCCATCAAGGTGCTGATTCTGTAAAAAAACACGCCGAACGGTTTCCTTACCGTGCACGTTTCAGCGATACGGAACGAAAACACGAGGAAGCTGACAGCCACACAGTAGGAGGGTTTTAGATGGGAAACAATAATCTGTTCCAACAAGCTAAAACTGCTGTCAACAACTTTAAAAACGCTCAAGGAAATGCGTCTCAACAAGATAAGCAAGCTGCCAATAATGCGATCCAAGCCGCAAAAAATAACTGTTCACCTGAAGAACAGCAGCAGCTGCAGCAACTTGAGCAACAGCTGAAGCAACACAACCAGCTTAGTTAACCTCCCAAAATACGCATTAAAGATTTTCACTTCATTTAATGATAATGAAACGGGATTATAATGTGTATCAAGCATCTTTGCCAACAAAATGGCAAAGATGCTTTTTCTTATTTTTTCTGTTAAAATGATATTAAGTATGCATTATTTTTAGGAGGTCAAATCAATGGGAGTACGAGCTGAAGCTACGCCAAACCCGAATGCACTGAAATTTACAACGGACAAGCTGATTTTTGAAGGAGACAGCAGCATTTCCGTTATGCCTGGCGATACAAGTAAACATGAAATTCTGAATGACTTAATGAATGTTGAAGGTGTTGACAATGTCTTTGGGTACCAGAACTTTATCACCGTAAATAAAATGTTTGATACGGAATGGGATGACCTGCAACCAAAGATTATCGACGTTATCGAAAATCATGGGTATTAAAAAAGACAGCGGATGCTGTCTTTTTTATGTTAGGTTGTTCTGCTGATATAATTTTTCTTCTGTTGATATACCTGCTCTTCTCTCGATATATTTTTTATCTATCGATATTTCCCACGATGAAAATGCACCACCTGCCTAGTCTTTCCTGAAGAACCCGAATATGCCGGTTGTCTGCACGATGTTAGTAAATGCATTCGGATCAATTTCCCCTATAATGCGCTCCAGATCATAAAGTTCATAACGCGTGACGACCAAATACATCATATTTTTATCCTCCCGCGTATAAGCACCTTTCGCAGGCAATATCGTGATACCGCGGACCATTTTGTTATGAATGGCTTTTTGCAGCTCGTCTGCTTTATGTGTAATAATCATCGCCGTAACTTTTTCATGACGGGTATGGATTGCATCGATCACACGTGTTGTAACATACAATGTCAACAGTGTATACAATGCGTTTTCCGGTTCATACAGGATGCCAGCCATTGCAATAATGATTGCGTTCAAAAATAAAAAATAACTGCCGATCGGTCTGTCCTTCATCCGGGAAAGCACCATGGCTACAATATCCATACCACCAGTTGAAGCACCATGTTTCAGTGAAAGACCAACACCGGTCCCGCCGATCACACCACCGAATACAGCATTCAGGATGATGTCCTCGGACAAAGCAACTTGCGGTATTATTTCCAAAAATAAGGTCGTAAACACGACAGAAATAATACTGTATACAGTAAAACCTTTTCCAACTTTTTTCCAGCCCAGAATTAAGACCGGAATGTTCAGGATAAATAGAATAATACCAGTACTTACACCTTCAATGCCTATAAAATCTTTAAACACACTGGAAATCAGCTGAGCCGCACCAGTAAATCCACTCGCATAAACATTTGCCCCAATCAGGAAAAAATTCAGGGAAATGGCATTCAGGATTGCGCCAAAAATAACAATCAGAATTCGTTTTGCCTCAAATAAAAACATAGCTGCCTCCTCTGCCTTGTGTCTTATCATTTTTAATAGTAAATAAACTTTGACTAACCTTAAGGATAGCTTTAAACTGAAATCAATATCAAAAAACTGGATTGTCGCTAAAAGTGAATCTCAAAGAAGCGTTTGTGCCTTTTTAGAATTCCTTATGCTCTAGAGATGGCGAAATCCCCATTGCACTGATGCAGTATCAAAAACTGCCAAGATACGAGAAAAGTAGGTGAAATAATGAACACGAAAATCCTTGCAGATTCAGCATGTGATTTGACCAATCGTCATTATAAAGCATTTGACATCGAAATGGTACCATTAACCGTTCATTTGAAAGGAAAAGATTTTGAAGACGTAAATGAAATCGAGCCAAAAACAGTATATGACGCCATGCGGCAAGGTGAAGGGACGAAAACATCCCAAGTTTCCCCACAGACCTTTAAAACTATTTTTACATCGTATGCCGAATCAAATCAAGCATTAGTATATTTTGCATTTTCCTCAGAACTATCCGGCACATGCCAGACCGCGAAAATGATGGCGCAAGAAGTACAAGAAGAATACCCTGATGCCGAGTTGCATGTTATCGACACAAAATGCGCCTCCATCGGGTATGGGCTTGTCGTCCTGAGGGCTGCTGAACTCGCCAGGAACGGTGCAAGTACTGACGAAATCATCGAAACCGCTGAATACCACGCCAATCACATGGAACATATTTTTACCGTTGATGACCTGGAATACCTGCGGCGAGGCGGCCGTGTCAGCCGGACATCCGCATTCGTCGGCTCTCTGCTGAAAATTAAACCCGTCCTTCATGTCGACGATGGTAAACTCGTGCCACTTGAAAATGTCAGAGGATCCAAAAAGGTATTGAATCGCATGCTGGAACTTATGGAAGAACGCGGAACTGATTTTAAAAACCAGACAATCGGCATCAGTCACGGTGATGATTTAAAACGTGCCGAGCAACTGGCTGCCATGATTAAAGATAAATTTGGTGCCGACAATGTATTGATTGAAATGGTCGGTTCCGTAATTGGGGCACACTCCGGTCCCGGCACCCTCGCATTGTTTTTCCTTAACAGTGAATACAACTAATATCAGGCTGATCCGTACATGGATCAGCTTTTTTTGTAACGTCAGAAAGTATAAATTATGGTTGACCTTATAAGAAAAACTTCGGCAATCGCTATAAGACGAGGCGAATGCCGAGTTTTTCTAAATATTCCCGAGCGATTCCCGTACTTGTGCAAGAATCAAAACAAAACTGTAACATTTTTCCTTCCGTATCGTCTAACTAATTAAACAGGACCGATGAGGTGAAAAAATGATAAATCGAAAAACTGCACTGTATTGTTTAGTAATTCTAGTCGCAGTTGGTGCCGCCATTTTTTACCTGATGCCGGGTTCTATAGGCGTCAAGATTCCGGCAAAATCCAGCTATGCACCAACCTTAAAAGACTGGTCCATCCATTTTTCTGAAACAATGAACCCTGACACATTCACCAAAGATGCCGTAACCGTTACAAATCACAACAATGAACCTGTTGAGGTGACCATTACATGGAACAAGGAGCATACCGTTCTGACGCTTCAAGCACCCGAATCCGGCTATCAAATTGATCATACGTATATGATTACCGTTTCAGATACAGTTGAAACGGAAAATGGTGACAAATTAAACAAAACATTCACCCATTCCTTTACGACAGTATCTGACATACAAACCATTAAGGATAAGGAGCAGTTGGTCACATTACTGCAGGAACGATCAAATGCAACTCAAAAATTAATCAAAAAACAAGATCGCGGCGTCTCCATGGAAAGCGCACAAAGCGATTCTGGAAAAAACATGGCGAAAAGCGGTCCAGGTGCATCATCAACCAATACACAGGTAAATGGTATCGATGAGGGCGATATCATCAAGACAAATGGCGAATTTATTTATTATTCCCGGGGTGCAGATGTCGTGGTTGCCAGTGCTGCGAAGAAAGAAAGTAACATTGTTTCCACCATTTCGACAAAAGATTTCCGCCCGACAGAACTTTATTTGCACGATGACCTGCTGATTATAATCGGAAATTCACACCGCCTCAACCGTCAACCATCAACACAGTCTGCGGTTGTCGATCGGGCAATACTTCCACCTGGCAAAACAACAGCAATAATCTATAATGTTACTGATCCAGAACATCCTGAAAAAGTACGCGAAGTCAGTATGGACGGCTCATTGATTTCAACCCGGAAAATGAATGGATATTTGTATCTGATTGCCAATCACCATCCACCAATCCGAGTGTTGCAGGAAAAAAAGAAAGGCACCAATGATTTGCGTCCGTCAATCAAAGATACTGCTGTCAGCAACAAGACTCATCCGCTCAGATACAACTCGTTATACTTTTTCCCTGATACGAAAGAGAAAAACTTTTTGATGCTTGGTTCGATTAACTTAAACAAGCTGAATGAAAAAGCAGAAATTGAAGCTTATCTTGGTGCTTCCAGTCAAATATACATGTCCAAAAAACACTTATATATTGCAGCATACCGTTACAGCAAAGACATTTCACCTGAACGTAATAGTCCAGAGCTGTCGATTTCACGGCCTCCTGTTAAAACCAAAATCAATCAGTTCAAACTTAACAAAGGTGCGATTACCTACAATGCATCGGCGGTTGTTGAAGGCAGGCTGATAAACCAGTTCGCCATGGATGAACACGACGGAACATTTCGTGTTGCAACTACCAAGGATACCATGTGGAACGATGACAAACCTTCAACCAACAACCTGTTTACGTTTGATATGCAGATGAATCCGGTTGGATCTATTGAGGGTCTGGCAAAAGGTGAACGTATATACAGTGTCCGGTTTATGGATGATACAGCCTATATGGTTACATTTAAGCAGGTCGATCCTCTTTTCGTAATCGATCTTAAAAATCCGAAAAAGCCGGCTGTTCTTGGTAAGCTGAAAATTCCCGGGTTCAGCAACTACCTCCATCCACTCGATGAAGATCATGTTATTGGCTTCGGTCAAAATACCAAACTGGTGAATTCCGAACACGGTCAGGAACAGCAAGTGAAAATCGATGGACTGAAGATTTCCGTGTTTGATGTCAGCAATCCGGCAAAGCCAAAGGAGGAGTACAGTGAAATTATCGGTGAAGGCCATTCCTATTCGGAAGTAAATCATAACCACCGTGCACTTTATGAACACCCGAAACGCCCAATTTTCGGCTTCCCGGCCACCATTTATGATGCCAAAAACATTCAAAAAGGAGAAGCTTCCTATCGGGATGAATCATTATCATTTCAGGGCGCATTTCTCTACAACATAACATCGGATAACGGCATTCAGCTGAAAGATTCGATTTCCAATCTGAAAAGTACCAATCATGATTATCCATCAAGGCGTAAACATAAAATACGGCGGATGGTATCTGTCGGTGACACGTTATATTGTTTTTCACAAAATGAAATGTCGATTTATAATTTAGATAAAGAAAAAATAATCCTTCGCGTCCCGTTTCCGGAAATGAATTAAAAATTTCAACTCATGAAGTCGCAAACTCCCGCATATATTTCCTGTAGGACAGGCACAACCTGACGATGCGGGAGGGACTCTATGAGTATGAGTATCTTTGAATTGATTACCATTTATGAAATGGAACGAAACCAGCCACCGGAATCGATTAATGGATTGCTTGATTTCTATCAGCAAAAATACATCAATCGTGAAATTGACCTGAATGAATACCGGAAAGTGTATTATTACCTGTACAGACAAGGTGCTGTTTCCGCGCATGAATATGAATATGCGTGAACCGGCCAGTCTCTATCATGCGGAACAATATTGACGCACAAAAACGACGAGGTCATTTTCAATACGGCGGATAAATGCTTTTGTTCGGCGCGTATTGGAGTTGGTACGGCGGGTTTATGCAAAAGTACGGCGCGCTCCTTCACAATTATGCGGCAGGTCCCAGTTAAGAGAAGATCCGTAAATTTGCACAGTGCGGACGCGACCTACTGCTGCACTTTTAGCCAAAAGAAACGGAAAGCTGATTATTCCAAACCAGCTTCCCGTTTCTTTTGTTTTACGCTTAACCTGATGATTGCACCGACGAAAATAACAAAAACACCGATAACCATCCCGATAAACAGCCAGTTCAGACCTGTATCTTCCTGAATGACATATACTTCTGCTGTTTCACGAGGCAGTCCTATTCGATACTTTCCGTTTTCATTTTCGCGAACAAGATTGTCTCCAATCACACCTTTCAGCAGCTTGCCGGATTCCACACCATCAATGGAAATAACCTGTGATTTCACATCATTATTGATTGCAACATAGACTGATTCACCCTCATACGACCGCTTGAATAAACTCATTGCACCACTCGTTCCCAGCAGTTCAAAACTCCCTTTCTGCAAAGCAGGAAACTTAGCGCGCAATGCCGCTATCTGATTATAATAATCCTGCAAGTCCTGCTTGCTGGCATTAAATTGAACCAGCTGCAGACTTTCCGGAAAGTCCCCTCCCATTGGAATTTCCGAACCTTGAAAAATCATTGGCGTACCTGGAGCGGTGTATAAGAATGTCAATGCCAGCTTCCATGTTGTCAGCGGATTCCGGCCGTTCTCAAAAAATTTCTGAGTGAATCGTTCGGTTAACTTATTATCCAGATAGTTGAGCCCTTCCCTTTTTCCATTATTCTGCCAGGCTTCATAAATTGGTGCTACCGGATTTCCTGCCTTTACAAACGCGCTCACCATTGCTTCCTGCAAAGTATTGTTTTCCACTGCCTGTATGTTCGTGTTTTTTTCAATTTCCCCGTTATACTGCTCTGGCTTCAATATACCAGCCAGCAGGTAAAAATTTGGGTTTTCCTGACTGAGATGTGCTGTCAAATCCTTTAAAAATTCCTGATTCATCTGATCAGCTGCATGGAACCGATACCCGTCAATCCCTGCTTGATCAATCCAATAATCAGCGACATCTGTTATAAACGCCTGCACTTCCGGGTTGGACTGATCGAGCTTCACTGTCTGATTAAGCCATTGATTGGCGTTGACTTCTGATTCTTTGATCCAGTCTTTTCTTGCCGGATCATCCACCATCGGATGTGTCGGTGAAATATAATTTGTAACCAGCTCCAACACTACTTTTATATTACGATCATGTGCTTCTTTAACCAGTTTTTGAAGATCTTTCATTGTCCCAAACTGTTGCTCAACTTTGTAAAAATCCTCGATCCAGTAACCGTGATAGCCATCTGGCGCGTTTCCCATCACCGGTGAAAGAACAATCGTCGTAAAACCAAGCTCTTTTAACTTGTCCAATTTGCTGGTAATTCCTTTAATGTCCCCGCCATGGTATGCATGAGGTTCATCCAGATTAGTCTGTTTGCCAAGCGACTGATCCCCATTACTGAAACGGTCAATCAGAATGTTATAGATAATTTCGCTTTTGACTTCTTTATCACCCGCTGCTGCAGCCGGACTTGTCACACCTAGTGAAGTCAGTCCAATCAAAAGCACAAAAACTAGCCGTCTCATATATGTACTCCTTCAATAATTAATTTTCTTTGCACTATCTATTATTGCCAATTGACATTATTGGTCAATGGATTCGCCCGGATTGTTGAAAAACATTCATAACTGAGGTCCAGGCTCCTAGTTTGTTTTAATTAATAGATAGACAAAATAGGGTGTGCTTAAAATAGCGACCACAATGCCAACTGGTATTTGTGTCGGATCAAGCAGATTTTTTCCAATCAAATCAGAGACCATCAGAAGCAGTGCACCGATCAGGGCAGCAATCGGAATAATGTACTGATGGAGCGGTCCGATTATTTTCCGTGCGATATGTGGCACAACAAGTCCCAGAAAAGCAATTGCTCCACCCGCAGCGACACTTGCCCCAGCCAATGCAACAGCAATAAGCAGCAATGAGCGCCGTTCTTTTTCCACCTTGGAACCCAAACCGGCCGCCACGTCGTCACCGAGGGTCAATATGTTAAGGATATTTGCCTTGTGCAGTGCAAACGGCACAAGCAGCAAGATCCATGGTAACAATGCCATAACAAAAGTCCAGTCGGCATTCCAGATATCGCCTGAAAGCCATACGGTCGCCTGCCGAAAGTCCTGCGGGTTCATTTTCAGCTGAAAAATAATCAATGCTGCACTGAATCCCGCATTGACACCGATTCCGACCAAAATGAGCCGAATCGGATTAACGCCGTTTTTCCAGGCAAGCAGATAAATTAACAATGCAGCAAATAAAGCGCCCAGCAATGCAAACAGCGGCATAATGAATACAGACAATGTGCCATTAATCGAATCCTGCAGCAGGAAAATATACAAAACAACAGCAAGCCCTGCACCTGTATTAATTCCAAGTATGCCTGGATCAGCCAGGTCGTTTTGCGTGACACCCTGCAAAATTGTTCCCGAAACGGCAAGCCCCGTCCCAATCAGCAATGCCAGGACAATTTCCGGCAGACGAAAATTGAATAATACCAGCTCATATTTATCCGATCCCAGGCCAAATAGCGTTTTCACCACACCCATTGGTGGTACTTTGACAACACCGGTACCTAATGTAACAAAAAACATGACTATAATCAGAATGAGCAAGAGTGCCATAACTCCCGCAAAATGTGTGGTTTTTTTATTCATGATTTACCACCCCCGCTGTTCCCTCGTGCGAGATAGAGAAAGAACGGTACTCCGATAAGCGACGTGATCGCACCAACAGGCGTTTCAAATGGTGCATTTATCAGGCGGGAACCGATATCAGAGAGAACCAATAAAAGTGCCCCAAATATAGCAGATGCAGGAATTATCCATCGGTAGTCCGTCCCCATGATAAATCGTGTCATATGGGGTATGATAAGTCCAAGGAAGCCGATTGCCCCTGCAACGGAAACAGCGGAACCCGTCAAAATCAGGACCGTTAAAATGCCCATCAATTTTATCATAATATTGCGCTGTCCCAGCCCTGCGGCGACATCCTCACCAAGATTCAGTACGGTGATCGATCTTGCAATGGCAAAAGCTATTACCAAACCAATTCCACCCGCAATCAATAATATCTGAATAGATGTCCAACCTGTACCTGCCAGTCCGCCGGCAAGCCAAAAGCCGAGCTGCTTTTCCAAATTGAAGTGAAGCGCAATAATCGACGACACAGAACTTAACAGTGTTCCGATTGCAACACCAGCCAGCGCCAGTTTGACCGGTGTCAGGCCGCTCGTGGATAATGAGCCGACCATAAACACGAGTCCAACAGCAATACCTGCACCGACCAGTGAAGCGATGGTCATGCCGATGGTCGAAATTCCCGGTATAAATGCCAGCGTAATGACAAGGGCAAAAGCAGCACCATCCGTCACACCCATAATGGACGGTGACGCCAATGGATTGCGGGTCATGCCCTGCATGATTGCCCCGGAAACCGCCAAAAACGCACCAACCAACACTGCACCCACCACTCTCGGCAGACGGAGCTCCCGAATAATCTGATGGGAAGTATTTTCTGGATCAAATTCAATAACCGCCCGCCATACCGTTTCCAATTTGATATCCGCCACCCCATATACAATGGAAAGAACGGCTGAACAAAGTACCGCAATGATTCCTGCAAATTGAATGATTATTTTTACTAGTGATGAATGCTGTATAAAAGATAACATAATATACTCCCGCTAATTGAAATCGTCAAACGTCCCTAATGTTAAAGTATAATTCGTTCATAAGATTGTTGCAATGCCAATGAAAAAGAAATTGACAGAACAAATGAAAATGATTATCATTACCATTAGGTGTTTCATTATATCATAAAAGGAGACGTACATATGCTTAGACGAAATAAATCCTATTTAATAAATATCTGTATTATCCTGGGTCTTGCATTGATTATTTCAGCATGCGGCAGTGATAATAACGAATCTTCCTCCTCTTCTAAAGAAAATGGCAATAATAATGCTGAAATAACATTGGACAGTAAGAAAGGTAAGGTTACCATCCCTCAAAATGCAGAGCGTATTATCGCACCATACCATGAAGATGCATTGCTTGCCCTGGGTGTAACACCAGTTGCTAAATGGGCAATCGGTAACAGTATTCAAAATTATTTGGAGGATCAGCTGAAAGACGTACCAAAAATTGAATGGAACCTCCCGCTAGAACAAGTTATGAAATATAATCCAGATCTGATTATTTTATCAAACACACTGGACAGTTACGAAGGCTCCTATGAAGATTACCAAAAAATCGCGCCTACCTATGCGCTGACCGACGAAGCAGCCGGCAATTGGCGCAAACAGATTAAAATATTCGGTAAAATGCTGGGCAAAGAAGACAAAGCGGAAAAGGTACTAAATCAATATGATCAAAAAGTTTCCAATGCAAAAGAAAAGCTGAATAAGGCAATTGGCGATGAAACCGTCGCAATGGTCTGGACAATGGGCAATAAATTTTATCTGTTTGAAAAAGACCGCCACATTGCAGATGTTGTGTATTCCAAATTAGGCATTAACGTTCCCGAAGTAGTCGACAGCCTGGGTAAAGCACCGAATGACGCATGGAACGCGATTTCCATTGAAAAGCTTTCCGAACTAAAAGCGGATCACGTCTTCCTGCTGGGCATGAAAGGTGAAGAGGGAATCAAAACACTGCAAAACAGCAGTGTATGGCAAAGCATTCCGGCAGCACAATCCGGCAATGTCCATGTCATGAATGACCCAAGTCACTGGACAAATCAAGGACTGATCGCATCCAAAAAAACAATTGACGCCATTGTGGAGACCTTGGCTGAGTAAACTTCTTTTACCTATAATCGAGTCAGACATTAAAAAAGTGGCAGACTTTATAAAAAAGTTCCTGCCACTTTTTAATTTTTTTATACGATTATAGTTATACAACGACCATTTACGGCAAAAATCCGAGTCCGAGGCGCCCAAAGCCAAGCAGCATGGTAAGAATGACAGCAATGACAAGCTGAATCCACCAGCTTTTCGTCGGTTCTTCCCTGCCGGATTTCAAGCTGATCATTTCCATAGCAAAGATGGCCCAGATACCTGCCAGCCCTTTGAAAATTGCTTCACCCATCTGCGGAGCTCCAAAATAATTCGCAAGCAGTGTACCGCCGGAATAAAGAATAAGTAAATAATCCAGTCTAAGTATCATTTGTACGATTTTAGCACCTTTTGCCTTACCTGATTTATTCAAAATTACTACTACAATAAACAGAATAAAAGCAAGCGCCCACGCCGTAACGTGCAGGTGTGTGCTTGTACCCATAATAAGTATTCCTCCTTTGGAAAGTCCATTTCCATGTTAAACATATCATATCATGTACCATGTAGAATTTCATTTGAAAATTGTATGAACAATGGAAAAGGTGAAGAGTCAAACGAATCTTTTATTGGTGAAATTCGGCGTTAAACGGGCTAATAAAATTTACCCATCCACACCCTGTACCAGAACTTTTCGCATCGGCTGTTTCTTTTTATATGTAAGACTGCGCCACACCCATTCAAGCGGTCCGAACCGGAATTTCGCCATCCACCATCTACTGAGCACTGCCTGCAGACTGAATACCAGTACAACAATTGCAATACTAATACCCGGTGTAACAGAGCCATACAATCCAAAACCCACTCCATAAAACAGAATAAACTGAATCACGGATTGCAACATATAATTCGTCAGGGACATACGTCCAACATGCGAAAAAGGCTTCAGCAATTTAGCACCAAACACGCTTTGATGCAATAACGTGATTGAGAAAAGATAAAATAATGCAGAAGCAGTACCCCCAACATTATCCTGGATAAAATTAAACCATTCCGGGTTACCGTACAGATATGGTCCCCATTTCAACGCAGTAAAAAACAAAAGACTTACACTCCAGCAAATCCACAGCACATGCTTATTCGATTCGGGTTTATGTAACAAGCGTTTCCGGGCAATAAGCATCCCGAATAGAAACATCGGCAATAATGTCATCAACAAAAGAAAATAAGTAAACAATCCGTTTGAGTACAACCAATCATGCAAGTTTTGCGATAGAATAACCGATAAATCATTGCTTGTGTAACTTTCCATTGCACGACGAATTTCCTGGTAATTGGCATACCCCAGATATGCCCGGAAACTAAATAAATACATCGTAAAATAGGCAGCACTGCTCCCAAGCAACATCAGCGCCCATACCAACAGTGTTATATTTTTCCGGTGAATGAATGCGATGAGGAATAATCCAATAATGCCATACGACAGCAAAATATCACCGCTCCAAATAAGAAATGCGTGAATCAGCCCAAAGCCAATCAAGATTATCAATCTGCGCAATAAAAAAAGTTTTGCATTTATCCCCTTATCTATAACGCGCTCTTTCATCATCTGAAATCCGAACCCGAACAAAACCGAAAACAAGGTGTAAAAACTAGCCTGGAAAAATACATCTTTAAAATTTTGTATGAACTGATCAATCGGTGACGTCCAAGCTTCCTCCGCCCCGCCATACAAAAAATATGGTGCAGAAAAGGCTCCAATATTCACAATAAAAATCCCAAATATCGCAAAACCACGCGCAGCATCAATCCACGTAAGACGTTCGGAACCTTTTGTTGGTGTGACGGTGTTCATTTTGTGGCCCCCTTATTCTTTTATGATAGAATAGTAATTTATTTAATGCTGCGATAATGGAATATCCTCCATCTTTTTATATTTAGTATCCACTTCTTGGTAAACCGTCACAAAGTTAACTTCAAATGTTGGAAACGGACCAAGCTCTTCTACTGCTGATACTGCCATAACCTTTAAATCCTGAAATGTCAGCCCATAATTCGTTTTACCCAGAGTCAGATGCGGCACAAAGTCATCAAGTTCGAAATACTTTTTAATCAAGTCTTGCGCGGGAGAAAGTGCTTTGACAATTTTGCAGTGTAATTCAAATAGCTTCTCTGATCTGGCACCCAAATAAAGAATGTCATCATCAAAGAACTTAGGTTCACCCAATGCTAGTTGAAACGGTTTAAAGTTACGGCAGACATTCTTAACGACTGGCAGCCATTTTTTATCCGCAGTCAGACCGCCTTGTGCTTTTAGTGTTACATGCGGCTCAACAACCTCATCAATCGAGTTGTTCTTCCACTTTTGGCGAAACTTCTTAATCCTCGACATGTATTCATCCGGCGGTACAATTCCTATGAAATATTGCAATCGTTCACCTCTTCACTATCATTCTTTTTTCTAAGCCAACTCTATTTAGTCCAAAAGCTTTCCCATATAATATTCATCAACAAATTCGCCATCCATAAACAATGAATCCCTTTTCGTTCCCTCGATTTCAAATCCCATTTTTTTATATAATGATAATCCTGCTTTATTATTCGTAACTGCTGTTAATTCCAAGCGATGTACCCCTTGGCGTAATGCCCATTTTTCAAGCGCCTGAAATAGCTTGCTGCCGATTCTCTGTCCTCTGTATTCCGGAAGAATTCCAATAACTATGTAAACGGAGTGTCTATTTCTGTTGGCATTTCCACCGATAGCTATCAGGTAACCTGCCAATCCGCTATCATGTTCAGCGACGAAAATAGTGGAATTAGTTTTGTGTTTAATATTCTCAATCATGTTTAGTTGCTTTTTAAAATCAATTTCCCTTTCACCCGGTTCCCACAACATATAATCCGAACTTGCCTCCACTTGTTGAGTAAGCCAGACCAGGGCCTCAGCATCTGCAGTTTTTATCTCTCTAAATAGCACAAAACCCCACCTCGTTCAACGAATCATTTCACGATCGGACGCTCCTCCCGCGATAATAAATCTTTCAAAAACACTTTATGCTCATCAAAAATATCATCAGGTAAATTATTGAGCCTGAAAAATTTATTACATAAGCTCTCCTCATTATGTTGAATTAATTCACCTGTATATACAGTGCAAGTAAACGAGATTTGCACCAATGAAACCTGGTCTCCATTTGGAAAAGTTTTATCATATTCCGGACCAGAATAAATTCCAAATAACTCAAGGTTTCCAAGGCGAAGACCTGTTTCCTCATAAACTTCTCTTCTCGCAGTCTCTTGTACATTTTCACCCAGTTCCATAAAGCCGCCGGGAAAGCCCCACTTACCATTATCTGATCGTTGCTGCATTAGCACTCTGTTTTCATCATCAAAAACAAATGACCCTGCAACTACCATTATGACTTTTTCACGCCCCACCATGGACCGTAAATGTTTTATGTAATCCATGCTACACACCACTTTCTTCTTAATGAAAAGGCCAACCAAAAAATGGTCGACCTCATATAACTAACCTCTCAGCTGGTTTTTAAAATATAATACTGTTTCCAACTCATCTTCCCGGTCCTTAAAAATATTCAATTCTTTTCCAACTGCCACCGCAAATTCAATATACGCATTGCCTTCTGCAGTTATTAAGTTTTCGGACACTGTCACATCTGTTTCGCTTAAATCCATACCTTTAAAATAATCCACATATTCCGGCTCATTAGCAACAGACGTTGTAAAATTCCGATCACGCAAGATTCCAGCCGATGCCAGAAATGCAGGTGCACCGCAGATTGCTGCAATCCATTTATCTTGTTTATCAAACGCACGAATCAGGTTTAACAAGTGCTCCTCCCTAATAACTGGAGCAGGTTCTCCACCTGGTATCACCAAAATATCGTAGTCAGCAGAATCACATGCCTCAACCGGCAAATCTGCTCTCACTCTGAAGTTTCCAGCGTGAACGACCTCGTTGCTTAATGCCGTAGTAGTTACTTCAATATCAGATACTGATAACATGTACGATAAAGGGCTGATTTCCCAATCAACATACCCATCATACAAAAAGAATAATGCTTTCACCCATACATCTCCCTTAACTTTTTTGGACTAAGAGCCGGAACAACCTGGATATACCATCATTTTTTTTGCTTTTCATATGAATCAGCCCCTTTAAAAATAATCAATCAAACTGATTTTACCACAATATTTTTAAAATTAATACACTCTGTAAACTTCATGATATATCAGTTTGATTTTGTGCCGGCAATTTTCTGCTTTACATGACTGTCCGTCTCCTCCCGTGTACCGGGAATAAAAATTATACTTGCAATAAATAGACTGATAATAATGGAAAACGAAAAAATCCCAAGTAAGCCGGACTGGTGGATTTCCTGAAATTGAACAATCAGACCAGCCAGCAGCAGAACTGCTAAGCCAAATGCGGCATATCCTTTTCGGACATTCACGGAAGAAAAGTTAATGTTTAAATTACCAGCATTTTGTGCCAACGAAATCAGCACAAGCGTTCCGACATTAGCTGACATTCCAACCCAGACAGGATGGATGTTTAAATAAAATTCATTTGGCAGCCATCCGCCAAGATGGTACCAGATAAAGCCGGACAAAAAACCAACTACCATAGATCCAACCACCGCTTCCTTTGTTGCCAAACGCCAAAATAACACCGCAACCACTGGGGCGAATGTAGCGGAGTTCCGCATTGTCCACGCCAGAACATTCCACCATGCCGACTGCTCGGTTCGTGCCATTCCAAAAATAATCATCAATACTGTTAGCATGAGCAGCGATCGTTTTGTGTATTTTACAAGCTGGTCTGATGTGGCTGCAGGATTTATCGCACTCCCCACGTCCTTGCCCAAACTGGTTGCACCGGAAAACTGACATGGCGCTCCCCAGCTAAGGGCACAGGCCCAGATACCAAGAAAGAACAATCCAACAAGCGGGGCTGGCAGTACCTCCATTAAATATTGTGGTAATGCAACCAGGCCAAGTGATGAATCTGGAACAACAATTGCCGCGGAAATACCAAACAATGCACCAAACAGGATAAACGGGATTCCAAATACAACTGCTAGTTTAAGTCCTTTTTGTCCCTCCTCAGGTGTTCGGCACGACAAAGACATTTGAAATGCAGCCTGTGCCAGAATGACATTAACTAAAAATGTCCCAAACCAGGCCACAATCACCTGAATCCCAACGCTGTCCAATTGAAACATCGCAGGGTTTGATGCTGCAAATGCCTGAAGACCAGCTACCCCGGGATTAATAAAAAATGCAATTATACCAATTACAAACATGATGCCAAACACAACAAAATTCATCGTTTGCGTGAATGCAATCGACCACATCCCGCCAGCCTGCAGATAGAGATACAATAATAATGCAGTAAAAGCGACGGAAAGTGTTAATGAAAAACCTGTAAACACATGGACTGCTGAAGCAAACGCAATTGCCGTGGCGACTGACCACATCGGAAATGCAAATGCCGTTATTACCCCGCCAATACCAAGTGCAGTTCTGCCATAGCGATCACCGATCATGCCTGATACGGTAACCACCAGTTTTTCCCTAAACGGGCCAATAATCAAAAAAGCTATAATTAATATTTGCGTTGTTTCTGCAACACCATACCATATAGCTGAAATTCCTGATAGATAGGACAGCTCTACAATAGAAATAAACGTTGAACCCGAAAATAATCCGGTGATACAAAATGCCACAATCCATTTATTGAATTTGCGTCCGCCTACAAAATATCCAGTTTTAGCCTTTTTTCTGGATATTTGCCCCGCCAAAATTAATCCAAGTGTGTAAACAATTGCAAATAGAATCAACCACCAGCCATAAGACGTCATGATCCATGCACCTCCGTATCATTTGAAGAAGTAATCGTACTCACGATATACCTCCATAAAATTAAATTTATTAAACCAATAAGAATAGTCTATTTAAAAATAAAGTAACATACATAAAAAATCCTCCTCTCAAACTTAGATGAGAGAAGGATTCCATGTATATTTCCATAAAACACGATCAATTCATCTCATCTTCAGAATATCAGATATTCTTCTGAAATTAGCACCATACAATAATTGCTGGTTGCTGAGACATCAACGGGTCAGTCCCTCCGTCTCTCTTGATAAGAATCAACAATATTTAGTTAAAACGTATTATAAGCTTAGCTGACAGATTAGTCAACAAGCTTATGCAAATTTTTCGACTTATCTATATATGCCTTTCCCAATCGAGCATGGACATTGTATGCGCATCTACCCATTCTTCATCAAACTTTAACGCTTCCCGCTTTGTCCCTTCATGTTTAAACCCTGCTTTTTCATAAACATGACGTGCCCGCGGATTGAAATCGTATACTTCCAATTCCACACGATGCAGTTTTATATCTTCGAACGCATATGCCATGGTAAGCCGTACAGCTTCAGTGCCAAAGCCCTTACCAGTAGCACCTGCAATCCAAATACGAAAGTTGCAGCTGTTATTTTTCGCATCATAGTCATTGAGTACAGACTCACCGATAATGACGCCATCAGACTTCCTGATAATCATGAAAACCGTGCGCTCATTTGACAATGCCCAATTTCCGTAAAGTTCCTTGAGCCTATCCATCTCAAGACTCTTAATTTCTTCATCACTGGAATGAATAGATCCGGTGAGAATGTTTACCTCGCGATCAAGCAATAACTGTTGAAGAAATTCTACATCCTCAACTTGGACCGGATGCAATTTAATTTTTTCTCCTGTTAATTCTGGTTTGTACTTGAAAATACTCATGTAAAACACCACCTTCCTTGTATCCCGGAAAAAATAAGCGTTTGTCAGGGTGGTTTTATAAAATGTTTCCACACTTACTTTCTTTTGGGAAAACTCATCTCATCACTTTATTATATCAAACCCGCCCCTGTCACAGTTTGATAACCGCTATCAGCAACCTACTTTTTATCATCAAAAACAATTTCCAGTACTGCAATCAAAAAGGCAACAATAATCTCTGTTTTCATAGATAGAATCATACCGTTCAAAAACTCATCGACGGTATACAAAACCAGCAAATTCGATGTACCCTCAATAATGAATCGAACAATAATCACATTTACTTTTCCTGTCATATTCCGGACAGACAGTTTATAAATTGCTTTGGAAAACAATTCGACAATGATTCCAAGAAAAATAAAACATACAACAAATACAAGCAATGACCAAACAGATTTATACTGAACACCGAGCAGTTCAAAAATCCCTGCCAGGCCAAAGAAATAGATTCCAAATACAAAGGCAGCAACAAAGAAAATGAGAAGTCCTATTCCAACAACTACTGCCGTCTTTTCTACTATATTCATATCACGAAATGAACCGCGATTACGTTTTGACATGAATCTGTTACTCCTTTTACTGCTATTGTATAGTTTTTATCAGTCACGTAATTTCTTCCATTCCAAATTTATACGATATTTTCCCATGGAAGTTTCAATAATGCAACATTTCAAATGCATTAGAACAATCACTTTTTTGACCCCAACAGCTGTAGTTTTAATTAAAGTTTGATCAAAAATATCCCACAGAACATTAGGCAAAATAAAAAGAATCCTATTTGAAAAAAAGATTGATCAAAATGGATTCTTCTCCTATTCCCTGTCTAATGCTCTAGGTGGTTCTTCCATCAAGCCATTTTTAACCATGAGTTTCACACCATCATCTGAGAATTGAAGCACTTCAAGCACTAACCTGCTGTATTTTTCACCTAAATCCCTTCTAGGACTCATTGCCATACTTGAACCATAATAACCCACGCTTAATGCAATTAATGATGTGGTATAGAACATTATTAGCTTATCTGAAAAGGTATAAGTAGTTGAGTCCGAGACTTCGGTGCTAGTTGTCATAAGTACAGGAATGTCATCTTCTTTCATTTTAGTTAGGCATTTTTAGTACTAATTTTGTAACTGCTTCCACATGCACCGTCTGCGGAAACATATCCACCGGCTGAATACCTTCAACCGCATAGCCGTTCTTCACCAAGTACTTCAAATCCCGTGCCTGGGTCACCGGGTTACAGGACACATACACTACCCGCTTCGGCTGCAACTTCACCACGCTGGACAAGAACGCTTCGTCACTCCCGCTTCGTGGCGGATCCATAATCACCACATCTGCTTTCTCACCACGTGCTGCCATCTTTACCATGAACTCCCCGGCGTCTCCCTGATAGAATCGGGCATTTTTCACGCCGTTGCGCTTTGAATTATGGATAGCATCGCGAACCGCATCCTTATTCAACTCCACGCCAATGACCTTTCCGGCCTCCTGGCTGGCAATTAGACCAATCGTACCAATCCCGCAGTAGGCATCCACCACGGTTTCCTTTCCAGTCAGCTCTGCCATTTCAATAGCCTTTGCATACAATTTTTCCGTCTGGACTGGATTAATCTGATAGAAGGATTTCGCCGAGATGTCGAACTTAAGCCCGCAAAGAGTATCTGTTATGGTCCCCTTGCCGAACAGTACTTTTTCCTGATTGCCTAGAATCATGCTGTCATTCCTCTTATTCACGTTCATCAGGAGGGTCGTAATTTCTGGATGGGCCTTTCTTAGTGCTTTCACAAAATTATTCTTCCCTTTGAACATAGGTGATGCTACTACCAGTACCACCATGATTTCCCCACTGACTTTTCCAACCCTCACCAATACGTGTCGCAAAAAGCCCTGCCCAGTGTCTTCTCTGTAAGGCTGCATTTTAAAGGATTTCATCATCCCCTTGATGGTTTGAATAATCTCATCCGCTTTTTGATCATGGATGATGGACCTTTCCATTGGTATGATCTTATGAGTATTTTCAGCGTATAGCCCACTTATAATCTGCCTTTTTTTATTCAAACCGAATGTCATAACATTTTTGTTACGGTAGTAAAACGGAAACTCCATGGTTATGATTGGCTCTGGTTTTCCAAAAGGCTTCATTAGTTCATCTATGATTTTCTGTTTGAAACGCTTTTGGGCATGCTCATTCATGTGCTGAATGTGACAGCCCACGCCCTTGTAATAAGATGAGCGCGGTAAATTGACACGGACTTCTGAAGATTTAATCACCCGCTCCAGCTCTATATCGAAAAAGCGTCCTTTCTTAGAAATATTCACTTCAGCCGTTTCACCAGGCAACAGATTAGCTACTTCAAGCTGTTTTCCTTCCCACTGGACAATGCCTTTACCTCCATCGGTAAGGCCTGAGCAGGTCACCTCTGCGGTTACGGTTTTCTGGCTACGCTGGCGCACATCGTTTGCCTTAAGCTTGCCTTTGGATTTGCCGTCCGTTCGATTCGCCCGCCCCTGGTGCTGTCTACTGTACTTTTTCTCAGGATGATGGCTTTTTTTTCCTGATTTTCTATATTCGCTTTTCTTTCTTTTAGTCATAGGCACTTTCACATCTCTTCTTCTTCTTTGAAACTCCATTATATATTACCCAAGGCCGGCAGTAAACCAACTGTTGTAAACTCTACACATTGGATTGGCAGTCCTTATCCAATTGTACCGATACGATATAGTACATCAAGGTCAACACTCCTTTATTCGATTAAATCATCGGAGTTACTTCTTAAACGCGCCTAATTCTGGAATAATCTTCATGTTACTTAATCGTTAGAAATCCAGTTTGGACAATACGAAACTGTCATTAAATGTTTATTACACAACAAAGAATATAACACAAGCTATCATTGTTATAACTAGGCTTCACGCTGCTTTCTGTCCAGAAGAATAATCCATTTTTGTATTATAAACTTGATTCCAATCCATAGGTGTTGGGTATATGGTTGAAGGTTCGTATAACACTTCAATCATGTCACCTATATTTCCTTCCGTACTCACTTTGTTGGATCGGTTAGAAAGATATTTTCCAGAATAGGATGCGAATCCCTGATAAGGACAGACCCCAATATTGGCATCTTGGAAACCATAATGATGTATAGACTCTTTTCCACTCAAGCTTCCGGTTATAAGATTTACATTTTGGCATTTTCACACTAATCCCCCCCGCAGTATACTTCAAGGAATAATCCCTATTAAACCGCCCCTTTTAACTGAATAAGGGTGGCATTTATTATTTCAGATAAGTAAGCGACCGATTCTGGAACAGTCATTTTCTGCCTATATTTGCTAAGGGACCCCAAAGCTAGCAAATAACCATCGCCCCACTATCGTTACACCAAATTGTTGGCTTACCTGTTAAGGAGTAGCCAAATTAGAATTGGAAATCACCATCTTTCATTAGCAGGACTTCCGTTCCACCTTCTTTAATACCTACTACTTTCATATCTTCGGTACCAAAGGTCACATTGACTAACAATAGGGAAGTATTAAGTCCTGCTTCCTTCAACTCTTTCACCGATAGGTTGCTGCCATTTTGAAGGTTGGAAGGGGAGGCGTTTCCAATTCCAATATGGCAGGCCGTATTTTCATCAAACAAGGTGTTATAAAAGAGAGTATCCGCCTGCGAAAGAGGAGAATTGTTAGAGACCAAGGCAATTTCACCAAGATAATGTGAACCTTCATCTGTTTCGATGAGACTTTGTAACGCTTCTTGCCCGGTGGCGGTATAATAGGCAGTAATCCGTCCATCTTTAAAGGTTAGGTAAAAATCATCAATGACACTTCCCCCATAGATAAGCGGTTTAGATGCTACTAGTTTGCCATTCACCCCATTTTTATAGGGAGCGGAGAATATTTCTTCCGTGGGGATGTTCGGAAAGAACGGTATTCCCGTTTTATCTATAACACCCCCGCCGATAAAGAAGTGATTTTTAGGCATGCCGACTAATAAATCAGTTCCTCGGCTATTTGTAAAATGCAGGGCTTCAAACTGGCTTTCATTTAGAAGCTTTTTTCGGGACTCGAAGGCTCTGTCATGATTTTCCCAGTCTTTTATAGGATTTTTTCCATCTGCCCGAGCTCCTTGTAAGATTAATTGCCATAATGATTGCAGGGCTTCTTCTTTACTTAAGTGAGGAAATACTTTAGCTGCCCATGCGAAGTACGGGACAGCCAGAAGACACCAGCGTAGCTCGTGGGATCTAACCTTTGCGTAATGATCCTTCAACTTGGTGCGAGAGGCCTTTTGGAAGCGACTCATCCGTTCTGTAGAAACATCTTTAAAGACATCTAAGTTTTCAGAAATAATATGGATGTAAGCAGCACCCGCCTCGTCCCACTCCTTAAAGCGTGCATCCTGCCAGTTGGGAAAGTGATCGATGGCATCATCTGCTGCATTTAAATAAAATTCTTTGGTCGACTGTTCATCCGTCCAATCCATAACCACATTTGAAGCCCCCGCCTCATAGGCTGCCGTTTGAATTAAACGTGCAAACGTTACATTTTTTATGTCACTATGAATAATTACTAATTGATTCTTTTGCACATTTACACCTGCTCGTACAGCAAGTTCTGCATACTTTTTCAACTGTTCTTCGCTAACAAGCTCATATACTCCTTTAATCATCACACACCCAGCTCCTAACTTTTTACCCCTTTATATGCGATATTGGCGCCAATCTTTATTAAGAGAAAGTGCCCGATGATTGAAGAACCTTTATAATATTTATTTGTTCCATTCATACTCCAAAACACTATATAGTAAAGAATTTCTCCAACCATCTTTTATCATAGGTCCTCACGTATTTTCCCTTCCTGGGTCATCCCGGCTCTTTCTAAAACCATTAATGACCCAATATTTCTAGTGTCACAAGTTGCATATATTCGATGGAGGTTGAATTCTCTAAAACCAAAGTCAATAAGCAGTCTAGCGACGGATGTTGCTATTCCTTTCCCCCAATTGGAACATGAGAAGTTATATTCGTATCTCTCGCCCGTTCGTATTGCAGTATAAAGTTATATTATTCTAACTTCCTATATCTACTCGTTCAGCCGTAGCTGAATCCACTCTTTTATTTTTGCAGTAACTTTTTCCGGCGCATCACGATATATATCATGGCTTGTATTTAGAATGGACTGAACCTTTGCCTGCGGGACTCCTTCTATAAGCTGTTTTATAGCCTTCTGGCGTTCACCTTCTAATTCGTTAGGAAGTGTACTACGCAACAATAATGCAGGGGATTGAACTTTGGCAAAAATCTTCGCCGTTGGTTCAAGATCAATTCCCTTGATAATTGCCTTTGCTGTAAATGGCGAAACAACCAAACGAATTTCACCGTCAATTTCAGTTACCTGATCTAGTGCTGCTGCTTCAATCTCCTGCGACCATCTTGGAGATTCAGCTTTTTCAGATTCAAGAAATGCCTCCTGCGAAGGAAAGCGAACTGATTCATGAAATGCCTCAACATTTTTAAGTACTTGATCCTCTGACTCACCATCCGGATTTTGTTGAAAATATCCGCCATCCAACAAGACTAACCCTGTGATCGATTCAGGATACAATCCTGCAACATACAGTGCAAGATGTGCACCCCACGAGTGACCCCCAAGATAAATCTCGGATAGACCTAATAAATCAAGTTTTTCTTTAATCCACTTAGCCATTTGCGTTGAACGATAACTTTTCTCTTCATCCAAAGCCGCAGCGCCACCGTGTCCGGGTAAATCGAATGAAACTACATGAAAATCACTCATTAAATATTGTGCCAAATCACCAAAACTCAATCCAGTAGCACCCACTCCATGCATGAAAACAAGCGTCGGATGATCTCGGTTCCCCCACTCGTAAAAAAATTTATCCATAAAATCTCCCCCTATGTCACAGGTTCTTATTTTTAAAACTGAATATAGAAACCAATAGTAAGCGAATTTTTTTATTCCGCGAAAGCGCCCAATTAGAGAGTAAACGAAACGACACGTCACAATCAAGAGTTCAAAAGGTCAAAACAGATCACTTATTGGTAACGATGACCATTAGTGACCTGTTTTATCATGTCTATTTTAAATCATCATTAGGATAAGCATGAGGATTCCAACCCGCTGTTTATCGTTTTAATTTCTAACAACGGGGATCCACATTTCACCATATACTGAGTCGTCTTGCTGTCCCATCACAACCGCTGCATTTGGACCACCGACATAGGATACATCCGTTACTTCCATTAGGACCTCACCAAAGGCAATGCCAGTCAGCTTGTTACTCAGCTCTTCATCCGTATTTGCTTCTCCTTTAACAACAATATATTCCCCTTTAGGAAATTGGATAAGTCTCGTTGCTTCTGGTAAGGATTTCTCCGTCATAACACCAGCGTAATGCATCATCTTATTATTCACTGCTTCGTTTACAACAAAAATGTAGTCATTTGTTGCAACAGTTTTTAGTTTATCAAGTCTTCCATCTTGATTAACGGCTTGCCAAAAATCTGATTTTTCTTTACTAATACCAGCTTGGTCTGTGTAATCGCTTTTAATCTCTACTCCAAAACCTAAAACAGTAAAGCTGTCCTTTTCCTCTAAAGTATAGTTTGCCATTTCATAATTCCTCCTTTTAAATTAAACAAAAGACTTGTTTTTTCCCTTGTTACGTTTATGATAGCATTAAACCATGTCAAAAAATGATACTGTTTAGGAGGACCCAATGAAAAAAATTGAACGGATTAACACCATCATGCGGTATATCAATAACCGTTCTTTCTTTACAATTTCTGAAATAATGTTAGAATTTAACATTTCCCGTTCAACTGCTATTAGGGATATCAGGGAAATTGAAGCGATGGGGATGCCACTTGAAGTCGAAGTTGGAAGGGATGGGGGCTATTCTGTCATGAACAACTCTATCCTACCTTCTATTCGCTTTACTGATAATGAAGTTAAAGCGCTTTTTATTGCCTTTATGGCCTCAAAAAACCAACAACTTCCCTATCTGGAAGGTCGACAGTCTTTAGCTGAAAAATTACTAGGCCTCATCCCAGAAAACCAACAAGAGACCTTAGTTTTATTAAATCAAATTTTGCTTTTTGAAGGGACCAACCCTAATAATCCTGATTTACTTGATCTCTCAGACCTTCCTCATCCTATGTTAGAAAATCTCATCCAACTCCTTCTTTTAGATTGCCATTTATTGATTACCATCAAAGAAGGAAAGGCAGAAAAGTCTTTTCCAATTTTTCTTTTGCATCTTTATCGTGAAAAAAACCTTTGGCAAATTGAAGGATTCGACCTTGAGGAAGAAAAGAAAAGAATTTTTTCTGTTGACAACCTCATCAATGTGGAACCATATCCAACGAAAACAAAAGTAACTAGGAAAAAGGTTTTGGAAAAACTAAGTAAGCAGAAAGAAGTAATCAACCTTATCATTGAATTTGGTCCAAAGGCAATTGCCCAGTTCAAAAAGTACCATCCTTTTAAATTTTCAATATCCTATACGAATCCTTACCAAACAACAGGCATTCTAAAGACTTTTGTCAATGTTAATATTCCCGAGGAATTGACCGATATAACAAATTGGCTACTTTTCTTAGGTGAGGATATCAAGTTTAGGGAAGTGCCAGAGGAAGTCTTAGAAAGTCTACGAGCGAAATTATTCTTATACTGCAAATAAATAAGCAGTGGCTTGTTAAAAGCTCAGTAATCTTGGTTTTGTCCAGTTCCACGTTAAATTCTACATCAAAGTACGTAAAAATAACTTTTTGCTGCCACTGCTTATTGAACGCTTGAACAATTGAGGCTTCTATTCACTTTCTAATAATCCCTTCTCTTATTCAAGATTATGGCCCAACTAATGAATAAATTTATTCCGTACCGCGCCCAATCGTATTGATGAAGATCAATATCTTCAAAAAATCATTATTACTTAGTTATTCAAGTAATTCTTGTAGCTTTTGAAGTGCTGATAACATATGTAATAATTCCTTAGATGATAAATTCGCATGATACTTTTCAGAAATTTGTTGACAAAATGCTTGCATTTCATTTTTATAAAGCAATCCTTTTTCGCCTAATTCAATAGAAAATGCACGCTTGTCTTCTATATGTTGCTTTCTAACGATATAGCCATCTCTTTCAAATTTTGCTAACTGTTGACTGACAGCACTTTTTGTGATGCCCATTTTTTCGGCTAATTCTGTAGGAGACGAGAACGGATGTCGAATAATCAATGTTAACAATATATATTGTTGGTTATTTAATTTAATATTCGTATAAGCTCTTTCTTTTTTTTCGAGAATAATCCATATATCTTCAATTGTTCGATTAATTTGCTCTGCTATATTCTTATTCTTCATGCTTTTGTCTTTCACCTTTCTTCCACCAATTTTTGGGGTTTAAATAACATTTATATTTTGATACTACTTCTTTACCAACGAGTAAAGCACCTATCCAAAATAAGATTTCCCCTATTATGAGACTACCTGTTATAATACTTGCCTTTACCGTAAATGAAAATGGCATAAGTGTCGTGACAGCAGCAATCAACCAGCATAAAACAGCAATAATTAAAAGCGCTATTCCAAACTTATAGGATATTGATTTTTTTTGATTCTTTTTGATTGAAACCTTTTCTTTTCCCATTTTACAACCCCTGATTTAGTTAACTTAACTAAATTATATAATGATAATGTATCAATTACAAGAACTCTTAAAGTTGGCTTCGATTCAAGAAATCAACTTTTACTAATGAACTTTTTTTATTCAGCTTGGACGCTAATACCTGTTCCCGATTAGCGCTCGTAAAACTCAAAAACCCTCGTATCCAACGACGAAGAGCCAAATTAAACCGAGTGATTAAAATGAATACCGAAATATTGTTCCAGAACAGACGACTTTTTACTATTGCTAACGGTCGTCTTTTGTTTTTCCCCATGATGAGTAGCGATTAAAGAATTTCCTGAAAACGTCATTCGACCGTCCAAAGTGGCCAACGATACGATTTCTTTTTGCGTAAAATGAGATTTTGAGGAGGTCTGGTTAAAATGGCAAGCCTCGTCAAAATCCGTTAATTTCCTGGGTGTTATGTCAAAACGGAATAACGTATTCCATTCATACTCATTTTCCTTTCTTTGCAAGTCAAAAATCTTCTCTCTTAACTTAATGGCACGGTACACCCCACTTATATCTTCCCGAGTCTCTCCGGTTAAAGGAATCGGCACTCGAGCTGAGTCACCAAACCCGACATCGACCAAATAAGCTTGGTCAAGGTTAACGATCTGAGTGGCATGACTTCCATTCTTTGCCCATGAGCCATCAGGGCGATTAATGGTGCCCGATATAAAATGACTCTTGAAACCAAGGTTTTGTAATAACCAGTTAAACAGGCCATTTAATTCATAACAAAAACCACCACGTTGATTCAACACAATCTTTTTATAATAGGTTTCTACGTCTAGTGGAATCGGAATGTGATGCATCACATCCAAATTTTCAAATGGAACATGGAGCATGTGCTGTAATTGAAGTTGACTCAGCGTTTCCAAGCCTATCCCTTTCGTATTACCAATACCAATTCGTTGTAAATACTTATCAATTTCCATCATGGGAACCTCTCCCTTATAAATTCATTGATCCATCATTTTATTCAAGTGAAACACTTGTGGCTTCGAATACGTGCAGAACCAACTATCTAATTGACACAACCTATACTTTTAGCCAATTATATCATAAAAAAATTTTTTCCTTTACTCTACAAACTGGCCCTTATCTATAGGTACAGGCACCGAGTCCTTATTAAAGAATGGCGCCCAATTCAGGAACAATCTTTTCTGCTATTGGCTGGTATTGTGGAGTTGTGGCTAATCTGAACCAATGGGTGACTTTCGTAAATTATTCATTAAAATTATAGCCGCATTTTTGAAATCCATCGTCTTGAGGCTGATAGTCAAGGACTTCTTTTGTATTTGAAATATCAAGTCTTTTAAAACGATTATTAGAAACAGCATGAAAAATTTCAAAAGGCCTTTGCATGGAGGTTATAATACACTGTTCTATTAAATGACACATATCCTTAGGACTGATATAAGCACTCATATCCCGCGCTGACAAATCTGTACCTACTTGAAAAACTTCATCGAATGCTCCAATTCTTAAAGCAATACTCGGTAAATTTTCTTCATAAGCAAAATACGAAGCTAGTGCTTCTCCAAAAGCTTTGCCTACGCCGTACAAATTTTTGGGGTGAACTGGCATATCCGACTTTACCTGTGTATCAATCGGGTACCCTTCCACTGCCTGAGCGCTGCTTGCAAATACTACTCGACTGCACCTTTCCTCCTGAGCAGCCTTAAAAATATTATAAGTTCCTTCGATATTAACCTTCAGCACAGATTCAAAACTTGCATTAGGAGATGGAACACCTGCCAAGTGGATAACAGTATCTATACCTTTACAAGCCTGTCACAGGATTCTATATCCCGGACATCCAAATGTACCAATTTATGTCCATCATATTCCCTTTTTTGTAACTTAGATGTATTGATATCGCCTAATGTTAGACTAAACCTGTCACTCCAATGATCTAATTTAAAAGCTAGTAGTCCCATAAGCAGCACAAAAAATAATCCAAATAACGATACAGTTAGACTTTTTTGCTCTACAACATAACTAGTATAAAAAACTACCACAGATAAAACAGCAAAAAGTAAAATACCAAGCCATTTCTTAACTCTGATTTTCCATTTCATCTTTCTCCCCCTTCTTCACAGCATTATATGAGATATTGGGATTTCCTTTATTTCCTTTCCCGCAGGATTGGACGTCGATACTTATTCCAGATAGGCGCCCTATTGTTTAACAGTAAAAAATTGTAAAACGCCTTAGTTTACATCACAAAACCATATCTAAAATTTCATTTACCCTCTCAAGGTTTTCTTCAATTTCGTATTTTTCACATAAACTGCTATGGACCTTTATAAATTCGGGTACTATACTTTTTATTACGTGCAGAACCTCATTTGGTTCTCGACTACTGTGCCAATCTGCGAGAAGTGATAACTGCCAATCCTGCAGTTCACTTCTTTGCCCTTCTATTTTTGCCCAATCTCCAAATGTATTGGGTTGGATTCCTGCTTCCATAAACCAAGCAGTTACCATCGACATTCGCAAGTTATCTAAACAATGTAGGGCATAATACAATTCTTTCCTCATTGTTCTTCTATATGCTTCATGAACATAAGCAAAAAATTTTGATCTCCAAAACTCTATTTCTTCAACATTTGGCTTATAGGATAATCTCATCGACCTTTCTAGTACATCGTTCATCAATCCATTAGTATCGTGGACAATTTTAATATTTTGAAGCCAAACTGAAGGCTGAATATCTTTCATTTTAAAGTAAAAGGTGTCTACTTTAATGAAGGTATCAAAGTGAGCAATACTGTATGTTGCACAAGGAAAGTCTTCAAAAATATAAACCTTCCCCCATTTTTTAGCCCGTTGCTTTTTGTTCAATCTATATTCTTCAAACACTTCATCTTTGACAACTATACGAAGATCAATATCAGAATATAAATCTGTATTATGATTTCCTATTGAACCACCATAAAAAACAGCTATAATATTTTCATCACTTAGCAAATCCTGTTCAATTGTATTTAATAAAATTTGACGATGTTTTGGAATTTCTAAATCCCTTTTTCTGTGCTTTGTTTCAAATCCCACTCACAACACACCAACTCCTTTAATTAGAATCTTTCGACATTGAATTCGCTAAAAAGGATAAAATCCCTGCTTTCACTCAAAAAATTAACCAATTCTTGCAAGTAAGGACCCCTTTCTTTATTCCAGAAAGGCGCCCGTTTGCTTAACAATTTTTTTCCGATACTAATTAGTATTAGAGAAAACAATTTGAAAGGCAACAAATATTATAATTACACCATCAATCTGATATAATGAATTAAAGGCGGTGATTCTTATGTTAGAACAGCGAAACAATGAATCCAAACGAAAATACGGCTGGGTAGACAAATGGGCCAAGATGACCGGTGAGCGAGCCAGAATTGATGCTAAAGTAAATAACACATATATTATATACGACAAA
>NZ_BAAADS010000003.1:0-9638 GCF_039522605.1 Virgibacillus siamensis | reverse complement strand
GTAATAACGGTAGTGGTAAGAGCACTTTTCGCAATTTGATTATCGACAAAATTGGTGTTGATATCAACATTGATGCCGATGCTATTGCACGACGATTGGATCCAGAAAATCCGACTGCAAAAAGAGTTACAGCGGGAAAAGAAGTCATTAAATCAGTTAATCAATATATAAAGGAAGGTAAGGATTTTTCAATTGAAACAACCCTTGCTGGAAAGAATACACTTAAACAAATAGCGAAAGCCAAAGAATATGGTTATGAAGTGACTATGTTTTACACTGCACTCAATAATGTTAGTAAAAATATTGAAAGAGTTGCAATGAGAGTAAAAAACGGTGGTCATCCTATACCAAGTGAAGATATTCTCAGAAGAGACCAAACTTCATTTAAACACCTGTACGAATATCCCCCTATTATCGATAACCTTATTTTAATTGACAACAGTAAAGACGATGGAGAAATTATATTAGAAATAAATAATGGTAAAATAACTTTTGAAGTTAATCATCTACCTAATTGGGCATTGCCTTTATGGCAACAATTTCAAAATAAACCATCAACAGAACTATAACCGGACCAATTTTGCAAACATGGAAAATTGGTCCGGTTATAAAATTTTGGAGTTATCAAATTTTATTTATTCCGGATAAGCGCCCGATTGCGGTATAAATAGAAAATTACTTTTTCCGTTTATGTTCATTCTGAGTTCAAAAACGTTTAGCCATTTTTATCTTTATTATATAGGACAAGTCTTTCTTTTTGGTCACCATCTGTACGATCATCATTCCAGGTGATTTCCATATAGATTTTATCAACTTCGGGAAATTCTGTAAGATTTTTACTTTCGCCTTCGAGGGTGCCAGTAGTCTCTTTAGCAATATCTGTTTCCCCGGACACGGAGCCACTATGGAGAGTGGTTTTTGTCCCATCAATAACGGTGTAAACGTCAAAACCGAAAAAGTCTGCCATATGTTTGTCTTCACTTTTCATCGTCAATGTTCCGTATCCTGCTTTGATTTCATTGGCCGACATCACAATTTCATAACTATCCAATTTCCAATGGTTGCTTTCACCGGATAAGGACAGATAATAACTAGTTGTTGACTCATCATTATTGCAGGCCGATAAAACAACCAATAAAAAAGTCAAGCTGATTAATAGTCGCTTCATACTACCACACCTTTATCCATCTTCTTTCAACAAAATGACCCTTATGAGCAAGACGAGCACAGCTCTTAATCGATAACTGCGCCCGTTCGTATTGCATCGATGACACAAATATTGTCTATCTCTGTAGTGTGCTTTTACCATGTATCCCCACCCGTAGAAGGTGTCCACTGATTTAGAAAGTGTCTGATAATCACAACTTGCCCTGAATGATAACTATTATGGGAAATTAACGATAGAAGATGCTCTACCTGACCATTTGAAACGCCATGGTCGTTTTCCGTAAATCGAACAGCTTCATTTAAACCATCTGTAAATTTGTTTACAGCCAAATCCCAATCCTTTTGGCAGGTGGTTTTACCACTGCTGGCCATGTCTCTGAAGCATGTTTTGGCGGTACTGTCTCTTCTCCCTTCAAAAGACATAAAATATATTCTTGCCAGTAGATCATATGATTTAGAATTTGCCAGATTGAATGCTGGTTTAGAACCACCTCACCTGCTTGCTCGATTCCTAATTCGTCGAAAATCGTCAATGTGCTAACGTGAGCATTTTCTCCGTATAATCCTTTGGTTAAATGGTTCATAGCTTAGTCACCTCTATGTAAAAACTACTGAAACATTCCATTATTATTAAATTTATTAAATTCTTGCCCCCGTTAATGAAATATTTTATGTCTGCTTTCCTTAAACGAAAAAGACTAATAAAATTGTTATTACTAATGATTGAGCAAATGTAATCAATAAATCGTTCTTCCAGTATGTTTTTGAAAAAAAGCTTAAAATCCTTGCAATCAAAAAACTACATATCCATACTACGAAAAATGTAAAAATAAACGCCATCTTTCTCCCCTTAATATATTTTTATCTTCCGACAATGTTAAACAACAACCTCATTTATTATTCTACATGAATACAGGAGATCTTTCCTCAACCATCTGGTTTTATAAGCAGGCGGTGCAATCTTTTATTCCGGATTTGCGCCCAATTCCAGAATATTCACTTTCTACCATTGGCTAATCGAGGAGTCTAATATTAGTATTAGGGTATATATGCTAGCCTCTTTATAAGACTTGTTTGTTAAGACTCTGTCCCGACTGTCAATCCTCCGGTTTTGCATAGACGACACAGGTACCTGCAATAAAGTCGTGTATGGCACGTTTGTCTTCGCGAAGGCCAACCATGAACGCACTGACAATTGTTGCGATTCCAAACGTTAAGCCATAAACGATTATGAACCCCACAATATGACGGAGCACCATTGTTCTAAAGCCAATCTTCTCTCCGTCTATGCGTTCAATGCGAATGCTGCAAGCCCTTTTACCTACAGTGTAGCCATACCATAATACAGGTAACAATAAATAATAAAGGGCAGTAATGACGGTGGTGATGATATCCTTATTTCCAACTGATAGTCCAAGTACCACAGCAAGAATGCCTATGGGAACACCAAGTAAAAGACCATCCAAAATATTAGCCCCAAGGCGAATCCAGAATCCTGCTCGTGATTTTTCCATTTGTAAGCTCCCTTCTTCTTTAAAAATATGCGAAATCCTTTGACATTTATCGACTAAAAACTTCTTCGAGTACTGGTACTGAAATAGTTCGTATTAAAAAATTCATTCGGTTTAATTGAATAAGAAATCCCAGAACGAATCCCCACCATCAAACATCCAGCACCATAAAAATTACAGTAATTAAAAGCCAGGTAAATCTCCACTTATTCGTTTTCTTCACCTTAGGACTCCTGACAATATTCAACAATCCTTCTCTTTCGCATAATACCGATTATTTCAAACTACAAGTAATTCCTCAATCCTTTTTCCATAAAAAATGGCACTTACCCTATTCGGGATAAGCACCCGTTAGCTTAATAAAAAAATTATGGAAGTGCATTTTTCTTCTCACTTGGGTAATCAATTGAATCGGCTATTTCAACTAATACTTCAGCAGTGACCTTATCAGAGACCCTTTCATCGACACTCAGCATATATTGCCAATTATCCCTTTCAAAGACTAAAGCATACCAACCACCGCTATACTGCATATATATTGCTTCATTTCCGTTTTTTAGGTTAACTTTTTTAATAATATACTTATTTGGAATTTGAATTTTATGCTCGACGGGGTGAACATCTATCTTGTAATGATTTTCAGGTGCATCTTCATTTATGAACTTCAGCTCCAAAGTGTCATTTTTATCACCATCTAAATCGCTAAACCTTCCCAAATAATGAGTGAAAGTTATAGGTGGAATTCTAAGCGGTAGTTTTAAATCTCGGTTAAAATGTTGTTCGAATTTTTTTATAGCTTCTTCAGCTGTCGTATACCCGCCAAATTCAGGAAAGAATTCCTCTATGGGTCTAGGTTTACTGTTAGTATTTGCATATACTGTTCCGTAATTTACCCCATAAAAGAAAATACTGAAAACAATCAGTAACAGAGAAAATCCTTTCTTCATTTACATCACCCCAAAATTATATTTGGGTATATTTTTAACAGTAAATTAACAACTATACCATTTAGTTCAATAAGCCTTATTCCATTAAATGGCCCTACAATGGCAATTTGGATGCTGCCCTTTATTCCGCAAGTGCGCCCGTTAACGGAATAGTCCTTTCTGCTATTAGCTGGTTCAGTTAAACAAAAAAATGATTTTAAATCTCCCTGGAGTGTCTTAGTTTAATATACGTTGGATACTCTTTTGGAACATTTTCATATTGAAATTTGAAGCCTTTGGATTCGTAAAAGGGAATTCCTTTCATATTTCCTTTTTGAACGGATACCCATTGCTTTTTGGCACCATACTCCTCTTTTTGTTGTTTCGTAACAGAATCAAGTAATTTAGACCCAATTCCTTCATTTCGCCTTGCGGGGTCAACGTATATTACAAATAATTCCCCGACCCCTTCATCTATCATTCCTCCACCAGCAGCACCAACTACTTTCTCTTTTTCAACCGCTACAAAATATCCACCCCAGTCACGATTTGATTCGGTTACTTCTTTTAATATTCTTTCGTGATTATAAAAGTCCCTAATAACCCTTTCAATCCATTTATTTGAGTGAGTTTCTCCATATGTAGCCCAATAGGCTCTAATACACACACTTGAAATTCCTTCAACATGACCTTCGTTGGCCTTCGTAACTTGTATCAGATAGGATTCTCCTTTCTCTCTTTGTATAATATCATTTTGGGGTAAATTATTATGGTTCGAGCGCCGAATCTTATTCCAGATTGGCGCCCGTTTGAGGAATAGTTGCAATCAAGTATTTATTACTTTTGAGTGGTTTTTGATCGGTCAGGAACTCCCCATTTAACAATCAATCCGGTATATGTGAGTCCCCCGCCAAATCCATACAGGATAACCGTATCATCATAATGTAATTTATCTTCTTTTATTCCGAGGTCGAGTGCTAATGGTATCGATGCCGATGAAGTATTTCCCATATTTTCAACACTGTATAATGTGTTGTCCATACTAATATGTGATTTTTCACCAATAGATTCAATCATTCTTAAATTTGCGCTATGAGGTACAAACCAATCAATGTCTTCTGTTTTTAAATTTGCTCTTTCTAACAATGTCTGGAGACCAATTGGAACCATTCGTACCGCCCACTTATATACTTCGCGCCCATTCTGAACCATATTTCCATTCCCAAGCAAATCCATACCATTCATTTGCTTTGACAATCCAGTACGATAAAGATGGATCCCACCTTCCCCATTCGTCCCTAAAACAGAAGATATAAAACTGGGTTTTTGTTCATCATATTCAACTAATACCGCGCCAGCCCCATCGCCGAACAGAACACATGACGAACGATCAGTGTAATCCGTAACTTTCGATAACGTCTCTCCCCCAATTACCAATATTTTTTTGTGAAGTCCGGAGGTAATTAAACCATTGGCTACGTGTAACCCATATGTAAACCCAGCACATGTCGCATTCAAATCAAATGCACCAGTACTTTTCAAGTTAAAATGTTCTTGAACTTGACAAGCTACACTTGGAAATGCGTAATCTGCTGTAGAGGTGGAAACAATAATTAAATCAACATCGTCAAGATTCTTATTATAATCTTGTACTATTTTTTCCACCGCCTTAATACATAAATCGGATGTAAATTCATTTTCCTCTGTTATGCGACGTTCTTTCATACCTGTTCTCTGAGTGATCCACTCATCATTTGTGTCAACAATTTTTTCTAAATCAGCATTAGATAATATACGTTTCGGTACATAACTTCCAACGGCTGTAATGCGAGCTTTTGATTGAGTCATTCATTTCACTCCTTACCTTATTCTTATTCCACTTTAACACATGATATTATTACCTGGTACTAAAAATGTACCCTTAAGAAGGACGCCTTCTATTCGAGAAGCGCGCCCTTTAGCTGAAGAATACTTTTATCTTAATACCATTCATCGTAAATTTCTTTTAGAAAACCTTCCGTAATGGTTATTGTTGTTGTTTAACATAAAAGTCAGTCATATAACAATAAAGTTGGTAGCCTTAAAATATTACTGAAATTGATTACCTATCTTCCGCAACGGGCGACGCGACAAGTTCTGCTATAAACACTTTGAGGCACGAAATGCTGGGAACTTTCAAATGAATTCCAACTTTACAACGGAGGGTGAAAATGACGGAACCACGTTTCCCGAATTCATCTCGTCAACAATCCTGAGTGCATCTATTTTTGAGGTATGAAGCCAGTTGATTCGGCAGAACGAAGGCTTGAAGCCTCTCTTCGAGAGAAGGTATGTCGACGGATATCTTGAACGGCTGAAGAACTGGATGGGGCATCTACCAGAATAACAGTAAAATATACAGTTTGTGAGTATAATGGCGTTATGAAAGGTTTTTAAAAAGTCCGTAACCATTATTATTGGAATCAATCTTATGAAAAGCCACCTTTTTGTAGGTGGCAAAGGCTTTAAATCTGTTAATCAACACCAGGGAACCATCCAGGGGTGTGGATAATCGCTTTCCAAAGAGGATTCGGTACGACCAGCCGATCTTGACCATTTGTATCTAAAATCGTCTCAATATCGGAAGCCTTTCCTTGTTCGATTTTGCCTACCCAGTCGGGATCTATAATAAGTTCGCGTCCTAAAGCTAGCAAAGGTACATCGCTTTGGATTGCGGATCGGGCATCCTCGGCTGAGTAGATGGAGCCTACTCCGACAACAGGGACTTTGTTCCCTACACGATCTTGGATGATGTCTAAGCGTGAACGTGTATCTTCCAAGCCTCGTCTAGGACGGGACCAAAAATTCATTAGTGAAACATGAATGTAATCCAGTTCCTGATCGGCTAAAACATCGACGAATTCCAACGTGTCCGCCATTGTAATACCTGGAGTTTGGGGTTCTTCAGGAGAAAGCCGGTGCCCCACGATGAATGGATCTTTTGCGTGGTCACCCACGGTTTTCTGGATCTCATTGATGACAGCCAGTGGAAAGTTCATTCGTTTTTTCAGGCTTCCACCCCAGTGGTCGTCACGATGATTTGAATGAGGAGAAAAGAACTGATGGATCAGGTATCCATTCGCTCCATGGATTTCAACCCCGTCGAATCCGGCTTGAATGGCTCGAGGTGCGCCCTCCCCATACGCATGAATGATTTCCTTGATTTCGCCATCCTCTAATGCACGGGGAACCGGTTCGTTCTCTCCTGCCGGAACTGCACTAGCACTGACAATGTCCCCATTTGGGACTAAATCCGGTGGACACAACCGTCCGCCATGATAAATTTGCAAGACCGCTTTGGCGCCTTGATCTTGAATCGTTGTCGCCAACCTTCTTAATCCCGGGATCATATCATCATTGTGCACGCCAATTTCGCCGGAGAAGCCTTTGCCGCCTGCTGTCACATTGGCACAGGCTGTGACGACCATGCTGACCCTTTTGAACGACGTTTATAATATTTCACTTCATCATCAGAAACCGTTCCGTCCGAATTTGAGGACCAGTTGGTCATGGGGGCCATGACCACACGATTCTTCAATCGGGTACCATTCGGAAAAGAAAAGGATTCAAATAATGGCTGGTATTTTTCATTCAACGTTTTTGCCTCCCCTTTATAACTTCAACCTTAAAAAAGATTATTTTACAAAAATTTCCTATAATAAAAACAACCTATCGCATATCATATAAATACTTTCATTACTCGCAAATTCCTTAGATATTCCTTAGTGCCTCTTCAATCGGAACATCGCCTGAGAGAATTTCAAACACCCGATGGGATGTATTTTCTGTATCTAGTGAAGTGACAGCAACCTGCGCTACATCAGCACGCGGAATGCCATTGGAACGGTCTTCGATATGTTCCGCCGCGGTAATGGTCCCATTGGCAGGTTCGTTTAATAACCTTCCGGGACGGAGAATGGTATAATTCAAATGGCTGGATTGCAGGTTTTTGTCCGCATCGCCTTTTGCTTTGAAATAATATTTCATGGACTCCGGACCATTATCAGGGGTATCAGCATTCATTGAACTGACCATGATAAAACGCTTTACATGATTATTTTCTGCCTCGTTCACCGCCTTCATAGCACCTTGGCGATCCACCAATTCCGTTTTTTCAGGACCGGTATGGCCACCGGAACCAGCGGTAAAAATCACCGCATCGCAACCGTCAAAAGCATAAGAAAAATCCTGTTCTAAATCGGCAACAACAACCTCCGCCCCTAAATGTTCTAGTTCATTCGCCTGATTTTCGTTGCGAATCATCGCCTTTGCTTGATGTTCGCTCTTGTCCAGGACAGATAAAATATGTTGTCCAATTTGTCCATATGCACCGATCACTAATACTTTCATATCAACAGCTCCTCATCTACTAATTTCACAGCTTTAACTGATGGTTATTTTTCATCCCCAATATTTAAATTTATCTTCTCTAGTAGGATTAAACAATCGAATCAATTCCATTAAGCAGTCTCTTATACGCTATCAATACCGAATTCATCAAGTATGGATTCGATATTGAACTTTTATTCTATTTTACCACGCTAGCCCTTAATCAAAATAAGACCATAATCGCGTCTTTCGTGTTGGACAGATACCCATTGTACTGTTGTGAATTCGTCAAGAATCCAGTCCCTATTAAATCGACCAAGACCTGATTCTTTTTCCCCGCCAAACGGGACGTGGGACTCGTCATTAACGGTGATCATTGACATGAACCATACCGATATGAAGTCTTCTAGCGATGTTTACCCCATGTTCTAAGGAATCAGAATGGAAGGCTCCGCCTAAGCCATACGGTGAATCGTTGGCGATGTCACTCCTTTGCCAAAATCGTTAGTAAAATCTGTGCACTTTCCTTACCTTACCCCACTCGGAGGACAATTTTTCCTTTGGCATGATGTGTTTCACTTAATCGGTGGGCTTCTTGAATCTCCTCAAGTTTCATAACTGTCCCTACATTTGCGCGGATCTTTCCTTGTTCAATCATTTCCCCGATCTTGGCAAGCTGTTCACCATCAGGTTCAAGGAAAACATAGCCCGCTTTCACCTTTTTCGTTTGGGATAATTCCTGATCAGGCTGATCAGCAATAGAAACCAGAACACCTTCTTCTTTTAAAACATCATAACTTTGCGTCTGGATGTCACCGCCAAGCGTATCAAACACAATGTCCATATCGGCAAGAACATGTGTGAAATCTTCGTTGCGGTAATCAATAACTTTGTCTGCCCCCAGCGATTTAACAAATTCAACATTTTTCGTGCTGCATGTCGTTGCCACCCAGGCACCCAAGGATTTTGCTAGTTGAATGGCAAAACTTCCAACTCCTCCTGATCCAGCGTGAATTAACACTTTGTCACCTTGTTTGATGTCAGCAAAGTCATCAAGACATTGCCACGATGTTAATCCAACAAGCGGAATTGATGCAGCTTCTTCAAAAGATTGATTTTCCGGTTTTTTTGCAACAAGGTTTTCATCAACAGCTACATATTCCGCATAAGTTCCATTACGGGTTATATCCGGCCGGGTAAATACCTTGTCTCCGACCCTGAATTTCGTCACTTTTTTTCCTATCTCTTTTATTGTTCCTGCGGCATCCAAACCGAGAGTAAGCGGAAAGTTATAATCCAGCATTCCTTTCAGATACCCCTCACGTATTTTCCAATCAACGGGGTTTACGGACGTAGCTGCTATCTCAATCAAAACATCATTGTCTTTCAAATTTGGTTCGTCTATTTCCGTATACTTTAACTCATCAATCCCGCCGTATTTTTCAATAATAACTGCTTTCAATTTAGGTCCTCCTTCATCATGCATTTCCTTATTCCTAATTCGTTATTCCCCATCGACTTTTATAAGTTGCTTGCCAAGATTTTCACCTTTAAACAACCCGAGAAAAGCTTCTGGTACGTTCTCAAATCCTTGCACAATATTTTCTTCATATTTCAGTTTCCCCTCGGCTAACCAGCTTGAAAGATCTCGGATACCTTCACTGAA
>NZ_BAAADS010000002.1:0-4199 GCF_039522605.1 Virgibacillus siamensis | reverse complement strand
CTGCCGTGAAACATAGCCCACAGCCCCTTCGACACTTGACTTATCTTTGGGTTTTCTGACCCGGCTCGGAACGATGACTGTACGATAGTAGTCTGCCAGTTCACGATAAGCTTCATTGAGAAGAGGTTCAACTCGATGCGTTTTTGTAACCCCTGTTTTCAGATTATCCGGAACCAAGGTTTCAGGAACTCCACCAAAGTATTCAAATGCATGGATATGAGCCATAAGCCAATTGGGTGATTTCATATCTAAAAATGCTTCCACGTAACTTAATTGACTGTAAGGCAATGTCGCAACAAATACATACGCTGGAATCGTTTCGCCTGTTGAACGATCCATAATATGCAGCGTTGAACCAGCCCAATCCACCTCCATGATTTCACCCGGTTTTCTCCGAATTGGCATCGTTAATTTATATTTCTTCGCATACTTCCCATAGTTCTCACAAAAAGTTCTGTAAGCGTAAGGGATTTTTCCACCCTCACGTGCTTCTGTTGCGTACTCATGATGTAATAAGGCCAAGGTAACATTCTTTTTCTGCAATTCCTTATGCACCCTTTCCAAATCAATCGGGAAATAACCTTTCTCAATGGCTTGTTTCTCCGGGAAGAGAAACGCCTCCAACCATGGATTGGTCATAGTATCATTCAAACTTTCTACACCAAGTTTCTTGGCGCGTTGAACGACCTCAGAGACTGTATTCCTGGAGTGACCAGTGCTGGAACTAATCGTTCTTTGACTGACCCCTTCAATATACAGCTCCAGAATCTTACGGCAATTAACCATAAAAAAACCTCCTGTATAATATTGTCATGCTTGTTTGCATGCAATTTTTATTATACAAGAGGTTATTCTGTTTATCGTGGTATTGGCTCTCCAGTCCGCAGAAGGTGGCTCATTTCTCCGCACTAGCTGGCTCAAAACTCCGCATAAGTGGCTCAATTCATCCGCAATAATCAAACTGAAGTTCGTTAAAATATGATTTAGCCATTTCATTATTTGATTCATTAATAGCGCCTAAATAAATCTGTTTCCATATTTCAGTTGAAGGACATAAATGTATTAGATCACGTGAGGTATATGCTGGTAAAGGTGTTTCTGAAAAAACCGATGTTGCGGATTCAAAATCATGAAACACAATACCTTTTGGTTCATTAATTTCACCATATTTTCTAAGATTGTCCTTATAATCCAAAAGGAATGGAAATATTTTGTTTCCGTCACTGACAACAGTTTCTATGTATTCAGGATTTGTAACGGAATATGCTGTTTTCATTTACTCTCTCCCCCCTAATCGCTTATACACCTTCTATTTTTAGACTTCTATATAATTATTTTATGCTATGATACACTCCAACACAGGCGCTAATCCTTACTACGGAATAGCGCCCTCGTATATTATTATTAACCAGATTTTTTCTGGTGTTAATCCTATATACCTATCATTCACGGTATAATGGATTTAAATCAGAGAGAGGATGTCGTTCTGCGCCCTTGAAGCATTGTCTTCGTGCAAAAGACTGACACCTCTTTCTTTATAGACCTATTCGAATAAGCTGGATGACACTTAGTTGTCGTATATCGAACGAGGTTGGGTATCTGTAAAGTACAGAGGGTTTCCTCCCACTCTGATTAATTCTACATTGGGGTATTGGGGTGTTATAATGATTTATCTTGGCATTGATATTGGAAAACGGCATCACGAAGCTGGATTCATTAACGAAAAGGGCAATTCTATTGGAAAAACAGTACGTTTCGCTAACTCTAAAACAGGCAGTGATAAACTCCTTAAATTCCTGAATCAGCACCAAGCCACACCCGAAAATTGCATTTGTGGTATGGAAGCCACTGGTCATTATTGGTTATCTGTTTTTTCTTTTCTTCATAAACTTAAGTTTAAGGTTACCGTTTTTAACCCGATGCAGTCCGATGCTTTACGAAAATTTTATATTCGTAAGACAAAAACAGATGTGAAGGATGCCTTTCTCATTGCCCAGGTAATTCGAATTGACTCTCCGAAAGAAACGCCTTTTATAGAAGAAGATTTACTTCAACTTCGGCATCTTGAGCGATTACGTTATACTTTAGTTGACCAAAGCTCCGATGTTAAACGGAAAGTCATCGCTTTATTAGACCAGGTGTTCCCGGAATATGAACAGATCTTTTCTGATGTTTTCGGTGTTTCTTCCACTGAAGTTCTTTTAAACTATACATTACCAGAGGACCTACTAAACATTGACACCGATAAACTTGCTGACTTACTCAACACTGTTAGTAAAGGACGTTATGGAAAAACAAGGGCACGCAGTAAAGCAGAACAATTAAAGGATAATGCACAACATACCTTTGGAGTTTCCATCGGTTCAGATGTTTTTAGGATGCAGATCCAACTTTTATTGGAACAAATCATGTTACTTGAAAAACAATTAATACAAATCGAGGAAACCATGATGGAGCTCTCGAATCGACAAGAGCATTTTTTAACGACCATTACTGGAGTGAGTCACGTAACAGCTGCTGTCATATTAGGTGAAATTGGATCCATTAATCGCTTTGAGCGCCCTGGACAGTTAGTCGCGTTTGCCGGTTTAGATGCGTCCGTTAACCAATCGGGCGAGTTTAACAGTTCCCATACCAAGATCTCAAAACGCGGCTCCCCTTATCTGAGACGCGCTATTTGGCAAGCAGCATTTGTGGCTAGTTTTAATGATCCTGCATTATCCCTTTATTATCAAAAGTTAAGAAGTCGAGGTAAAGCCCATGGAACTGCGGTAGGTGCTGTCGCAAGGAAATTAACACACATTATTTTTGCGATTTTGAGAGATGGGAAACCCTATCAACCTCGAGCTCAATGACAAAAAACAATGTCATATCTTAAATTTTTAATCACCAAGTAGGTGGTTTATTTGTCATGCAAATTTTTCTGGTGAAGCATAAAAGAATTACAGAAAAATTATTTTCAAATAATGCTTGACTTTTTATAGCTGGTCTTTTGCGGAAGACCAAATGATTACTTATTGAAATTATCAGCAACAATATTGCTAAATTCTTTAAGATAGTAGAGATAATTATCATTTCCGTAGTTATATCTTTTGTTATACATCTTTGCTACCACTACATTGTATTTTGGTATTACAAGCAATGTAGGACCAGTCACTCCAAGGATTTGATGGGAGCAACTTGGTACTCGATTGCCTAATTCACTCATTTCTCTAGGAATATCCTGAACAAACCAGAACATTCCATTACGAGGTAAGTCTTTTTCCAAATCTTTTGGTGTATGTATTCTGATGGCTATTTCAATAACCTCTTTTGGAACAATTTGTTTACCATTAAAGACTCCTTTATTTAAGAAAAGACTGCCCCATGATGCAAATTCTCTAGTTGATACAAAAAGATTGGACTCCATTCCATCATCACTCGAACCTGATGCGTCTTCGCCATTATTTTTGGGATCAATGATCACCCTTACCAACTCATCGTTATCTTTTGTTTCCCATTTAGTTCGTACTAATCCCATTGGCGAAAATACTCTTTCATATAATAATTCAGGAAAAGGAACACCATATAACTTTTGTATCAACTGAGTCATAAGCTTTATGTTTATTCCTCTATAAGCCCAACTTTCACCAAATTTGAATTCTCTAAGAATTTCTCCTCGGTGATTTTCATCAAGTCCATGAGTGTGAGTAACCATATGCCTGATTGTGGTCTTCCCAAGTATTTCAGGATCTATGTCCTCAAAGTACTTACTAGCATAATCTTCAACACTATGTATTTTTCCTTCATAAATAGCAAAAGCCATACACAATCCTAAATAACTTTTTCTGGCAGAAGCAACATTGAATCGGGAATTTTCATTTATAGGTACTGCATTAATCGTATTAGATTGATAACCACTGTAATGTTCTAATACAATCTCATTGTTTTTTAATATAAGAAGTGCAGCTCCAGAGCTATGATTTCTCTCTTTAATATCTTCTACCCAAGAAATTATTTTTTCGTACGTTGATTCCACCTTTAATGTACTCCCCTTCCACCTTGCTTAAAACGCCAATTATTTGAAAACCGATGACCGTCCATCACTCTTTAATGCATAGAAATGAGGCTTCTCATCTTCCCGAAAAGCGCCCGTTTGATGAATAAGGCTTAGGCGTCGTCCCTCAAGTTCATTTTCATGTATGAAGCAATTTTTTGTT
>NZ_BAAADS010000001.1:545885-640988 GCF_039522605.1 Virgibacillus siamensis | reverse complement strand
GAAAAGAAAACCGAATAAGATTAGAATTTACTTCCAATTTAAGTTTTAACTTGGAAGTATGAATAATTCAGGTATAATTTTAAATTAGATAAAATTTGGTCACTTTAAAGTATTCAATATACAGTGAGGAGTGGTTAGATGTATATGGAACACAAACCAATTGAACTCAGTCCTTATGATGATCCTGATATTTATCCAGGACCAAGACCATCTTCTTCTTTCATTTATTTTAAAGGTAGGGCACATAAAATAATTGAGGAAAAAGGAGTACCGGTTGAAGATCTAGTCATTCAATATTCTGAGTCGCAACTTTTGGAAGGCTCGTTTGCAGGGGGATCAATCACTGAAAAAACAGTGCGGTCATTATTAAATGAGCATAATTTCCTTCCTATTTCAAAGCGTGTCCCACTGGTCGCTTATGGTTCAAATGTTTGCTTGGCCCAGTTGAAATATAAATTCAGTCTGAATAAGGAAATAAGTGATTTTGTTATTTGTTTGCGTGGTAGCATTCAAGACACTGATATTGTCTATGGATCCTTTCTTGCCCCGTATGGATCATTACCTGCAATAATCGCGCCTGTTGAGGGGACCCAAACTGAAATATGGCTTACATTCGTTGATCCTGAACAATTAGAGCATATGAATAGCACTGAGGGACGATATGAACTCCGTGTACATGATGGCCAAAAGCTTTCACTTAAAACAGAAGAAAGGTTTGAGAAGGTATACGCCTACTATTTCCCGCACGCCCTATCTATTGACCATAAATGGTTTCGATTTAAGGATATTAGCGGAATTTCCCCAATACAGTCGATATGGCAGGCTGAAATGTTAAATAAACTAATCGAACTTGTTGGTTTTAAAGGAACGCGGGAGAAATTTATTCACCAGCTAAGATGGGACCAGTCATTTTTGATTGAAATAGAAAATCTTTTATTGTCTTTTGATGATGCATTCGTTCATCCTGATTGGTTAGTACCCCAAAAATTGCAGACAGTAGATAATCTGAGAAAGTTATTTTAACACACCTATCTCTGAGGAATTTTCTTGCTTTATTTAAACTTCTAATCAATGCTATGGATGTTAATGATAAATGAAAGTATTTGTAATTAATGGGAAGATTGGAGGTAACTTTATGAGCACTTATGGATCTATTATGGTCGTCTCATATCAAAAGCATACTTTGAAAACCATTATTGAGCAATTACAGGAAATTAAGATAGATGAATACTTCGAGATACAGGCACGTACTGTTGATGAGTTATTCCACTCTATGATAACGAAAGACACCATTGTCCTATTATCCAGTAAAATATTATTGCCAATGGTTAAACCTTACTTTCCGAAAGATACCTCGTATATTCTTGCCAAGAGAATGATTAACTTTGCGAACATAAGAGAAATGCTGGAAATACCTAAAGGTGAAAAGGTTCTACTTGTAAGTAATATGAAGGAGGCAGCAGAGGAAACAATTTCAGTTATTGAAGAAACTGGTATTCTTTTAAATTTCCAATCTTATTATCCTGGAGCAAGATTTGACTCAGACATTAAAATTGCTGTGACACCGGGGGATGCCCATCTTGTTCCTTCTTCGATTGAAAAAATTATAAACATTGGCTCAAGGTTTATAGATATTTCCACGATAATTGAGATCTTTAATCACTTTAAGGTTTCGGATTTTGAATTAAATCGTTTATCCGCGCGCTATATTCAATCATTGGTTCATTTAACCGAGGAATTTAGTCAGGAAATTTTCACTGCAAAGTCATTGAGAAACAGTTTAGAGCAAATTGTAAACCATATAGATGATGCAATTCTTCTTTTTTCCAAAGATGGGATTATTAGTATGATAAATCAAAAAGCTATGCATCTTTTAAATCGGCAAGATCGGAATATGATAGGTAAAAAAATTCAAGCTGTTATACCTTCTACGTTTTTACAGGAGATTCAATCGATTAAAAATGATAACGATACCTTTAAGGACATAAATGGAATCGCCTACTATATTCGTAAAAAAGATATATATGTAGACAATGAAATTTTTGGAACATTATTGATGTTTCGTAGGACCAATGAAATACGGCAAATTGAATACAATTACAGAAATAAAATCAAAGGTAAAAACTTTATTGCTCAATATACATTCGAGGATATGGTTTCCAAAAATCAAACCATTATTGAATCTGTAAGAATTGCGAAAAAGTTAGCGAAAAGTGATTCAACCATTTTGATTTTGGGGGAAACTGGGACAGGGAAGGAAATATTGGCGCAGGCAATTCATAATGAATCCCTTAGGTCATATCACCCTTTTGTCGGAGTAAACTTTGCCTCATTATCTGAAAGCTTGCTTGAAAGTGAGTTGTTTGGTTATGAAGGGGGTTCATTTACAGGTGCAAAAAAAGATGGGCGTAGCGGATTATTTGAACAAGCCCATAAAGGAACTATCTTTTTGGATGAAATTGGTGACGCTTCGTCAACAATTCAAAATAGGCTATTAAGAGTCCTGCAGGAAAAACAGATTTTACGAGTAGGTGGTGAGCAGATGATTTCTCTTGATTTAAGAGTCATAGCCGCTACTAACCAAGACCTGGAAAAATTAATAAGGACCGGTGATTTCCGAAAGGACTTATTTTATCGTTTGAATGTTTTACCGATTCGCCTTCCTCCATTAAGAGAAAGAATTGGTGATATTGGATGGTTGAGTGAGTTATTCATTAAAAAGTCTTCAAAGAAACTTGGGCGTTCATCATTTACATTCTCACAAAATGCTTTTGAAGCACTAAAGGGTTATCATTGGCCAGGAAATATACGAGAATTGCAAAACACCATAGAATATCTTGCTCATATTTGTGATGATACTGTACAAGAGGAACAATTGCCTTTCTTGGAAAACTCCCGTTTTCTAAATATGAAAGAACAAAAAGATAAGGATTATAATAATTTGATACAATTCTTTCACGAACGAGGATTTGCAGATGAAGTAATTGCAATATTAGAGTTTCTCTCAAAAAATACTGTATCTTCATCAGGTAGACATCGGATGTTGAATTTTCTTAAAAATAGTGGATACAATCTATCTGACCAGCAGATCAGGTACAGGCAAAAGTTGTTGCGGAATAAGGGCTTGATTAATGTTTCCCGTGGCCGCAGAGGAAGTGAGATTACGAGTAAAGGGAGTGGTCTATTAGAACATCTAAATAACAAAGGTTGAAAAATTAACAAAGGTTAAAGAAAACAGGGGCATTTAGCAATGTTTCTGTTTTTTTGTTTATATGGTTATCCAATTTTTGTTATTAATTGATAAATGGTTCACCAAATGTTGATGGCTGTAATCATAATTTATTGAATTGTTGCGGAATTGTTACACTTCTATTGATTGGCATGAAATTTGCTAAGAAATAAGTAGAAGTAGAATTAACCAATTTATAAGGAGGAGTTTGATGTTTAACAGAAGAAAAGTTTTTATCTTTGCAGCAAGCCTGATTATCTTGCTTGTATTGTTCAGTGGTTGTTCAAACAGCTCTGAAACAAAAGGTAAAGACTCGACTCAAGGGACTGCTACAAAAGAAGGCAACGATTTGACTATTGCTGTGGACGCGAATCTTATTAGCATGGATCCGCACGATACAAATGACACATTGTCTGGTTCGGTGCAAAGAACCATGTTTCAAGGTTTATTCGGATTCAGTAAAGGGATGGAAGTTGTCCCTGTTTTAGCAAAGGATTATAAAATTAGTGATAATGGGCTAGTGTACACCTTCCAATTGAAAAAGGGGATTACATTCCATGATGGTGCCTCATTTAACGCTAAAGCAGTAAAGGTTAATATTGACCGTCTAGCCAATCCGGACAATAATTTAAAACGTCACAGTTTGTTCGCGATGGTGAAAAGTACAGAAGTTGTTGATGAATATACTGTGAAAGTAAAACTAAAAAAACCTTTCGGAGCATTCATAAATAACCTGGCTCATCCAGCGGGCAGAATTATTAGCCCGAAAGCCCTTGAAAAGTATGGAAAAGAAGTGTCTAGAAATCCAGTTGGTACGGGTCCATATAAATTTAAAGAATGGGTTCCCGGGGATCATTTAACGGTTGTAAAGTATGATCAATATTGGCAGGATGGTTATCCGAAAATTGATAAACTAACATTCGAACCTACCCCTGAAAATGGATCAAGGGTTGCAAAGCTAAAAACAGGTGAAGCAGACTTTATTTTCCCTGTTCCGCCAGAACAAGCCAAGCAAATTGATGGTAAGAATGGAATTGAGGTAAAGGCTGAGCCTTCTATAGTTGTACGATATATGGCTATGAACAGTATGAAAGAACCATTTAACAATGTAAAGGTACGTAAAGCAATAAACTATGGTATTGACAAAGAAGCATTCATTAAAGTAGTTAAAAGAGGTTTCGGGAAACCACTGGATTCTGTAATTGCTCCTAAGACATCATTTTATTCGCAACAAAAAGTATATGAGTACAATCTTGAAAAAGCTAAGCAACTATTAAAAGAAGCTGGATATCCAGATGGTTTTAAAACTACTTTGTGGGGAGGAAACAATTCCACATCTATGAAAGGGATGCAATTTATTCAACAACAGTTAGCAAAAATAGGTGTTGATGTTGAAATCGTTCCTATGGAAACCGGAACAATGTCGGAAAAGATTTGGTCCACAAAGCCAAAGGAAACCGAACTTGAAATGTATTATGGTGGTTGGTCACCATCTACTGGTGATGCGGATTGGGGAATTCGTCCTCTATTAGGTGGCAAAGAAGCATTCCCGCCAAAATCATATAATACAGCTTATTATTCAAATGACAAAGTAACTAAATTGATTAATGATGCCCTTCTTACAGCTAAGCCCGACGAAAGGGAAAAGCTTTACGCAGAAATACAAAAATTAATTTGGAATGATGCGCCATGGGCTTTCCTGACGGTTGATTATACGATTAGCGGTAAGAAAAATTATTTAGAAGGTGTTTATTTGTTACCTGATGGGTCTTTAAGTACTCATGATGCAAAAATTGTTAAATAAACTGATTTTTGGGGGGCTGTTGAGTTTTTAAGCCCCCAACTTCTTAAAAAGGGAGGGGATCATTTGTTATTTCGATATATTTCTAAAAGGATTGTTGAGCTAATTCCGATTTTACTTGTAATTTCAATCCTCGTTTTTCTATTCGTACATTTTATACCGGGAAATCCTGCCCGACTTGTTGCCGGTAAACAGGCAACGTTTAAGGAGGTTCAATTAGTAGCCGAAGAACTTGGTCTAAATGAACCGATTTGGAAACAATATGTTTCGTATATGAAAGGTTTGTTTCAGGGGGATTTTGGTACTTCATTAAAAACAGGGAGACCTGTCTCTGAGGTGATTGCATCAAGGTTTATGCCGACTTTCTGGTTGACCATTTCTAGCATGGCATGGTCGTTGGTTGTTGGGCTGTTAATCGGAGTTGTTTCAGCGACAAATCGAAATAAATGGCAGGATTTCTCAGGAATGTTCGGGGCTGTATCTGGTATATCTATGCCCTCCTTTTGGCTCGGTTTACTTCTCATTCAATTGTTCTCGGTACAATTGGGTTGGCTGCCAGTGGGTGGGAATGACTCATGGCAAAGTTACATACTTCCTTCTATAACGTTGGGGACTACAGTGGCTGCTGTTATAGCCCGATTTACACGTTCTTCATTAATGGACACATTAAAGGATGATTTTGTCAGAACAGGACGTGCAAAAGGGTTATCTGAAAACAAAGTGGTCTGGGGACATGCTTTAAGAAATGCAATGGTTCCAATCGTTACAATGAGTGGTCTTCAATTCGGATTTTTATTAGGTGGTTCCATCGTTGTTGAAGTCGTGTTTAGTTGGCCGGGACTAGGAAGCTTGCTTATCGATTCCATTTCGTTCAGGGATTATCCGGTGATACAGGCTGAACTTCTATTATTTGCTTTAGAGTTTATGTTAATTAACCTGGTTGTTGATCTGTTATATGGTGTCCTCAACCCGAGAATTAATCTTGATTAGCCGGAGGGGAAGTAAAATGTCTGAAACAAAATTGACTGCACAATCAGAATACAATAATGATGTAGTAGAGAAAAGAAAAACAACACTTTGGTTAGATTTTTGGAGGAAGTTTCGAAAACAAAAGACTGCCGTGGTTTCAGGGTTATTTATCGTAATGTTGTTAATCGTAGCGATTATTGGTCCGTATCTTGCGCCTTATGGGCCTGCGGAACCTGATTATGGTAGTATCCTTAAAGGACCTTCTGCTGCTCATCTAGCCGGGACAGATGCGTATGGCAGAGATATTTTCAGCCGAATTATTGTAGGATCCAGAATTTCTTTGCTTATCAGTATCAGTTCTGTGTTCCTGGGGGCAGCTATTGGATCTATCCTTGGATTGATCAGTGGTTATTACGGGAGATGGTTAGATAGTTTGATCATGCGAGGCTGTGATGTATTATTTTCTTTTCCGGGAATGTTGCTTGCCATCGGAATTATTGCAATTTTGGGACCTGGGCTTACGAACGTGGTAATTGCAATTGCTATTTTTACAGTGCCTACATTTGCAAGAATTGTGCGGAGTGGAACTTTGTCTGCAAAAGGATCGGTTTTTGTGGAAGCTGCCAGGTCTATTGGGGCTACGAACAAAAGGATGATTTGGAAACATATTTTTCCCGAAACCGTTTCAAGCATCATTGTTTATTTCACAATGAGGATAGGAAATGCAATTTTGGTTGCTGCAAGTCTTGGATTTCTTGGTTTAGGTGCAAAGCCGCCTACCCCAGAATGGGGGGCAATGCTGAGCATGGGCAGAGATTATATTAGTACACATCCACATATAACTTTCTTTCCTGGGTTAGCAATTTTTCTAACAGTTCTTGCTTTTAATTTACTTGGCGATGGATTGAGAGATGCTTTGGATCCTAAGATTAAAAATTAAAAAGAGGGGAGTGTTTCTGATGGATGAAAACATATTGGAAGTCAGTGGATTAAAGACTCACTTTTTGGGAGATAAGGGAAAGGTTGCTGCAGTTGATGGTGTGGACTTTCACGTTCGTAAAGGAGAAACCCTAGGTATTGTGGGTGAATCAGGAAGTGGTAAAAGTGTAACTTCCCTGTCTATCATGCAGCTTCTTCGTGATACTTCCGGAAAAATAATGGAAGGTTCCGTCAGATTTGACGGGAAAGAATTATTAAACTTCAGTGAAAAACAAATGAGAAGGATGAGAGGCAATGATATGGCTATGATTTTTCAGGAACCCATGACTTCACTTAATCCAGTTAAAAAGATTGGTGAACAAATTCAAGAAGCCGTCCTTCTACATCTTAAATATAATAAAAAAAAGGCTCGAGAACATACCATAAATATGCTTAATCTAGTGGGGATTCCGCGTGCAAATGAAGTGATTTATGAATACCCACATCAGCTCTCCGGTGGAATGAGGCAACGGGTTATGATTGCAATGGCTATGTCATGTACCCCTAAATTCCTAATTGCTGATGAGCCTACTACGGCTTTGGATGTAACCATTCAAGCTCAAATACTTGAGCTTATGAATGAACTGCAAAAAGAAGAAAACACCTCTATTTTGTTAATTACACATGATCTTGGAGTTGTAGCTGAAATGTGCTCCAGGGTTGTAGTTATGTATGCAGGGAAGGTGGTTGAAGAAGCGGATGTTTATGAATTATTTGCAAATCCGAAGCACCCATATACAAAAGGTCTAATTCAATCAGTTCCAAAACTTCGTCAAGGAACTAAACGATTGGATTCAATCCCAGGAAATGTACCTGATCCAAGCAATATGCCAAGGGGTTGTAAGTTTGCCCCGCGATGTGCTCATGTTATGGATATCTGTCATTCCAAGGACCCGGAATTGGAAATGCTCGATGAAGAACATTCGTGTCGATGTTGGTTATATCAGGAAAGACCGGAGATTAAGGAGGGGGAGCATGGGAAAGCCTTTAGTTGAAGTTAGAAATCTAAAAAAGCATTTCCCTGTTAAAAAGGGGCTTTTGGACAAAGATAAAGCCGCCATACAGGCAGTTAATGGTGTTTCTTTTACCATTGCAGAGGGAGAAACCTTTGGCTTGGTGGGTGAAAGCGGATGTGGAAAATCAACCACAGGACGTGTTGTAATGAATTTACTACCCCCATCAAGCGGTAGTATATACTTTGATGGACAGGAAATAAGTGGTTTAAACGATACACAATTAAGAAGTGTTCGGAAAAACTTTCAAATGGTTTTTCAGGATCCATATGCGTCTTTAAATCCCAGGATGAAAGTAAAAGAATTAATATCTGAACCATTAATTATCCATAAATATGATAAGGTTTCTATTGAAAAAAGGGTGAATGAATTACTGGATATAGTAGGGTTGAACACAAGTTATGCGGATCGGTATCCTCATGAATTCAGTGGTGGACAAAGACAACGGATTGGAGTAGCACGGGCACTTGCATTAAACCCAAAGCTTATTATTGCGGATGAACCAGTATCCGCTTTGGATGTGTCAATACAATCACAAATACTTAATCTTTTACAGGATCTCCAAGAGGATCTTGGACTGACCTACTTATTTATATCACATGATTTAAGTGTGATGGAGCATATCAGTGACCGGCTTGGCGTTATGTATCTGGGAGAAATAGTTGAATTAGCTGATAAAGATATTATATATGACCATCCCAAGCATCCGTATACACAAGCTTTATTATCATCTATACCAATTCCTGATCCTACTGTTAAAAGGGATCGCATAATTCTTAAAGGAGATATCCCAAGCCCTGCAAATCCTCCAAATGGATGTCGGTTCCATACAAGGTGTCCATATGCAATGGAAAAATGCAAGACGGAAAAGCCTGAGTTAAGAGAGGTGGCAGATGGTCAACTGGTGGCATGCCATCTATATGAATAGAAAAATTATATATCTGAGGTGATAGAAATGAGTGAACAACAAAGCCCAATCCATGTTTATCGTGGAGGTTATTTAGAGAGTGTACATGACGTTGATGTAGCTGTGGTAAATAGCGATGGGGAAGTTCTGTTTTCATATGGAGACCCTAATCGTCCAACATTTGCAAGATCTTCTATGAAGCCATTTCAAGCAGTTCCAATCCTAGAGACAGGAGCAGCTAAAAATTTTTTATTTGATGCGGCAGATATTGCCTTGTTTTGTTCTTCGCATAATGGAGAGCCGATTCATCGTTCCAGAATTTTATCGTTGCTGGAAAAAGTAGGGGAGGGTGAAAACTCATTACAATGTGGAACTCATATTCCCAGGGATATTGAAAGCTATAAAAAATTGATTCGCGATGGTAAAGAATTAACACCAGTATATAGTAACTGCTCCGGGAAGCACACGGGGATGCTAGCAACTTGTACTTATTTGAATGAGGAAACTGGTACCTATAGGGAATTGGATCATCCGCATCAACAACGGATTTTAAATGTAATTTCAACTATTTGTGATTTTAATAAAAAGGCTATAGGCATTGGTGTTGATGGTTGTGGTGTACCGGTTCATCAACTGCCACTAAAAAAAATAGCCAAAGGTTTTGCTTGTTTATCCCAACCTGGAAGAATGATAGACCAAACCTATAGTGAATCTCTTAGAACTATAAGGAATTCAATGATGGAATACCCGGAAATGGTTGCCGGTACGAATCGTTTTGATACAGATTTAATGAATGCATTTGATGGTGGAATCGTAGCTAAAGCTGGGGCTGAAGGTGTCCAATGCATAGGGCTGGTTGATTCAGGATTGGGTATTGCGATAAAGGTAGAGGATGGAAATGGGAGAGCAGCTAGTGTGGCCGCAATGAAAGTATTAGAAGAATTGAAGATTGGAGATGAGGAGACTAAATCTAAGCTCAAATCGTATACTGAACCTACTGTTAAGAACATGGCGGGAAATGCGGTTGGAAAGATTACAGCTGAATTTCAATTGCAAAATAGGGAGTATGCAAATTGATAATTATATAGCTTGTTCCTTAAAGATTGTGCAGTGTTACGTTCTTTTATTTCAAAGGGGGGGAAATTATTAATGAAGGTATTCATTTCTGCAGATATTGAAGGGGTTTCAGGCGTTGTCGATAGGGAACATACAGCCAGAGAAGGCAAGGAACATGAATTGGCAAGGAAATTGATGACATGTGAAGTGAATGCATGCATCGAAGGTGCACTGCAGGAAGGGGCTCGGGAAATAGTAGTTAATGATTCGCATGGAACAATGCGAAACATTCTACAGGATCATTTATTTTCGGAGGCTGAACTAATACTTGGTTCCCCTAAAAAGCTGGCAATGATGGAAGGGATCGATGAGACGTTTGATGCAGCTTTTTTCGTGGGTTATCATACCAGGATGGGTGCGAATGGTATTTTGAATCACACATTTAGTGGTCGCACCATTAAGTCTATACTCATCAATGGAGTTGAATATGGGGAATTCGGTATAAATGCCCTTGTTGCGGGTTATTACGGTGTACCGGTAGTATTTGTTTCGGGGTGCGATCTGCTTGCCAATGAAGCAGTTACATACGTGCCAAACATTCAACGAGCGGTTGTCAAAAAGACAATAAATCGAACTAGTGCTCAAAATCTTCACCCAATAAAAGCACGGTCTATTATAAGGGAGAAATCAGCAGCCGCTTTGTCTACAAAGGATAGTATGTCACCATTTGTAATTGACACTCCACTGACTGTACAAGTGGAATTTTTAAACACAGGATTGGCGGATGCTGCCGAAATTTCACCAGTGGTGGAGAGACTAACACCACTGGCGGTGAATTTTACAAGTAATGATATAATAGAGAGCTATCGATTGATTCGTAGTTTGATTATGATGGCGAATTCGACATTATCCTGAGTAATGTTCACACCGAAAAGTTACATCTGGTGAATTAACCGAATCCAGTGAGCAAAACATAGGTATATGCACATACAACCCTATAATTACCGAAAAGGTGTTTAAGAAATTCAAAAAAACAAGAATGTTTTGGGGGAATTTCAAGAGGGGGAATAAATAAAATGCAGCTACGCCAACTAAAGCCAAATGAATTTGAACAGGCCATTACACTAGCGGATAAAACATTTCGTGATAAGGAGCATATTTCAATGGGTACAGCTTTTCCGCAAGTGTTTTCAAAAAACCTGAACCCTTCTTTTGGTGCTTTTGAGGGGAATGAACTGATAAGCTTTATGGGGTGCGGTTCCATCAAAAATTAAAATTGGAAATGCAGCTTTAAAAACGGTTTCGATTGGGGCAGTTTGCACACATGAAGACTGGCGCCGACGGGGGATCTCCAGTGCATTATTAAAAGAAGTATACCGGTACAGTGATAGGATGGGAGCTTCACTCATCTTCGTTTCCGGAGACCGCGGATTGTATCGAAGGAATGACTGTTATTACTTTGGTGCAGTTAACAAATATAAAATAGAGCCACAAGACGTTTCAGAAGTTAGTTATGATGGAATTATACGTTGGGGTGAAGCTGGAGATGTTTTTCAGCTTGATGGCATTAGAAATGAGAAGACAGTTTATTTTGAAAGCAGTCTGCAAGAATGGGCTCAGCTGATAGAGAGCGGCGGATTTGCCAGTATATTTAAAAAGAAACAAGTACTGTTTGTTGGAGATCGTAATGGTCGGATTGATGGATATGCAATTGTGGCGCTTCCAGGTGTAACGAGCACTAATCAGGAAATGCTTGTTATTGAAACAGGAGGGGAAGCGCGGGTTGTTCACGCTATATTACGGAAGATACTGAGCAAACACGCAGTTCGGATTACAGTTCCTTGGCAGGGTTAAGAACTGCAGGAGGAATTGAAAGAGTATAACCATCAAAAGGACTATAATGGTGGGACTGTGCATGTTGTGAGCCCGGATAGGTTATTGGATCAACTACGACCATATCTGAATGATAAAAGTCCTGAATTTGCAAAGAAATTAAATGCCTATACTATGTCTGAACAAAAGATTGTCCTACAAAATAATTTAACAGAGGTATTGATGAATCAATTAGGGTTTATCAATTTATTATTTAACGTGGACAACGGTGCAGCGAATGGTCATTTTGATGGGTTATTTCCGGTACCATTACCGGTAATGGAAGGAATACACTATGTTTAGATTAATTGAAAAATATAATGAACCCATGTATCTATAAGTTGCGTGGGTTATTGAATTACAGTCAGTCTTGATGGAAAAGTTTTGTTATTCGGTATTATAATTTTTATTACACATTCACCATCAACTTTCTCTATAGTTGTTACCTGCTTTACCCTTCCCAATATGTATCATCTTTTTAACTTTTGAGACAGCATTTGGTACGGAGGGACAGACTTTTCTGTTCCGTCGTGGACTCAGTTGGGAAAAGCAACCTGTCCCTTCGCTTTTAAAGATTACTTCTCTTGTTGCAAGGACTTCAACTGTTACTGTAAAACAAACATATGAAAGGATTTTCAAATAAACGGTACAGGAAACACCGCGAGAAGTTGTTTCCATGGCTTTACAAAAATTAGGTTATGATATAAACAACTATAACGCGGGGGAGTTAAGAAAAATTTGGTTTGACCTATTTGTTTATCTCACACGACCTAAGTGTAGTGGAACATATTAGTGATACGATCACCGTTATGTATCTCGGAAATATGGTAGAGATTGCAGATAAGCGAACACTCTTTAACGATCCAAAACATCCTTATACAAAAGCATTGCTTTCATCTATCCCACAGGCGTATCCAAAGCAGCAAAGGGAGCGAATTGTGCTGCAAGGGGAAATTCCCAATGCAGCGGATCCACCAAGTGGTTGTAAGTTTCATACACGTTGTCCAATGGCGATGGAGATTTGCCAAAAAGAACGGCCTCAAATGCAGACCCTAAAAGACGGTTCGCGAGTAGCATGTCATTTGTATTAACTGCGGAAATGTTTTTTACAGATATAAAAATAAAGCGTATGAAAGAATGGGAGGAATCGAAATGAAAGTGCTTATCGGACATTTTAATTCAGAATCGAATGAATGGTCTTATCAGAATATGGCGTACGAAAACTTTGTATTCAAGCATGGTGAAGAATGTATCGACGTCATGAATGTGCGTGATATTTTTGAAGATCAAGGTATGGAAGTTGTACCAAGCCTTTATGCCAATGGACATCCGGGCGGGCTTATCAAAAAAGATGCTTTTGATTTTATTCTGCAGCGGTTCCTGACAAAAGTGAAAGAACATCTTGCTGAAATTGATGGTATTTACTTATATTTGCATGGTGCAAGCAAAGTGTTGGATTTGGAAGGTGATTCTGCAGAACACAAGATTCTGTTTGAAATTCGAAAAATTACGGGACCATATATGCCGATTGCTATTTGTATGGATCCTCACGGCAATTTGTCGCAGGATTTTGCCGATCATGCGACCATTATCCGAACGTACCGTCATTCCCCGCATACTGATACAGTCGAGACACGCCGGCAGGTTGCGGGAATGCTGGCTGACCTTTTGCAAAACAGACGGAAGATGACACCAGTGTATCGCAAGGTCCCCATCATGATTGGTGGAGAAAGATCCGTTTCGACAGATGAACCTGTTGCCTCAATCAATCACTATTTGGATGATATTGAATCTGATCCCCGGATATTGTCTGCTTCCTTTCATGTAGGATATCTGGAACATGATGGAGACAAATGTGGCTGTTCTGTAATTGTCGTACCGAATGATGACAAATATGCTGCATATGCGAATGAAATGGCTGACAAACTATATGATTTTATATTGGCTCGACGATTCCAATTTCATTATCATGGGATTGTCGATTATCCCAATGAGGCTTTAGATCGTGCGCTTCGATATGATGGCAGTCCTGTTTTTCTAACCGACTCAGGTGATAATTGCGGTGCTGGCGGTGATGGCTACAGCAACTATATTTTAAGACAGTTAATGGAACAAGATGATTACCATGATAAAAACATTCTGGTTGCAGGTATCGTGGATAAACATAGCTATAATCAACTCTATGATAAGAAGGTAGGCGACCGGGTTGATTTAGATTTTGGTATGGGGCTGGATGAATTAAACAGACCCATTCATCTGACAGGAGAAATTGTTGCCAGAGGTATGGTGAATAATCGCTTTGAAATTAATTCGCATATGGCAGAAGCGATCACCGTAAAAATTGACGAAAAACCGATCAGTCTGGTGGTCGAGGGAGAACCACTGAGTTATACCGATTTACACCAATTCCAAGATTCTAATCTGCATGTTAATGATTATGATCTTTTTGTTGTTAAACAAGGGTATATTTCACCTGACTTTAAAGCTATTTCACCGTTTTGTATTATGTCATTGACGAAAGGGCCAACCGATCAGGAAATGGAACAAGTCCGCTCTTACAAAAGAATTATGCGTCCGATGTTCCCGTATGATGAGCTGGATTATCGGATAGAGGAATAGAAACGTTTTAGCATTAGTGAGAAGAATTGATTGTAGTAACGATAAGGTGATTTTAAAAATAATCGAGGTGTAACACCATGTTGAGTGAGATAAGCAACAAAAATTTAATTGGTATTCTTGGTAAAAATGGATGGAAATCAGATAGTCATGTTACGAACTGGCAGAAGCTTGCGTATGGATTATTTATTCATTGGGGAATTTATTCGAAGCTTGGCGGTGTATGGGATAATCAGCCGGTGAAAGAGGGCTACAGTGAGCAAATACAAATGTGGCAAGGTATTTCCAGGGAGGATTATTTACGTGTGGCAGAACAATTTTCCGCGGAAAAGTTTGATCCTAAAGCTATTTGTCAGCTAGCAAAGGATGCAGGCATGAAGTATATTGTTTTTACTACAAAACATCATGATGGTTTTTGCATGTTTGCTACTAAGACAACAAGCTATAACATTGTAGAAGCAACTCCATTCGGTCAAGATGCGTTGTATTTGTTAGCCGATGAATGTCAAAAACATGGTTTGAAATTGGGTCTTTATTTTTCCCTGGTGGATTGGAATCAAGGGCATGAATTTGATAAAGATAATGGTAATTCTATTCCAGAATCGCTCGAGGTTATTATCAAGGAACAGTTAAAGGAATTATTATCGAATTACGGTCCCATTGCTGAACTATGGTTTGATATGGGAGCGCCGACATTGGATCAAAGTAACGCTATCGTCTCGCTAGTTCATGACTATCAGCCGGAAGCAATGATCAATAGCAGAATTTGGAATAATGCGGGGGATTTCCGTACACTGAGCGATAATGAAATTCCGACAGAAGACATTGATACGGTTTGGCAGGCTCCTGCTTCTATTAATCATGCAACATGGGGGTATCGCAGCTGGCAGCAGCGGGATGACTTTTCAATTAAATTGGACACGCTTATTCATAATCTTATTAAAGTGCGTGCTAAAGGTGGTAACTATCTGCTTAATATTGGTCCTCGCGGGGATGGGTCTGTCGTGGAATATGAGGCAGATATGCTTCGGGAAATTGGTGCATGGCTAAGGCGGCATCCAGGCATTGTTCATGGAAATCAGTCTGTCAACATTCCTGTTCAGCGCTGGGGGCAGATAATGGCTGGTCAGGATGAATTATATCTCTATTTGACCGGCAGCTCCGTGGGAGATACCATTACGCTTCCTGGGCTGGCATCCCCTGTATTGGAAATAACAGAGGATAATTCAAACCAGGAATTGAGGTGGGAGCAAAATTCCTATGTTTTAACGATATACGTGCCAAAACAATTTAACGAGTCTTTTGTGCCTGTTCTCAAAGTAAAACTTAGTGAAGAGGTCCGCATTATTCCAGATAATGTGGTTGTACCCCGGGAAGGAAAATGGACCATTTCACCTGAGTATGTGTCTTTTGCCCATGGCTATTATGATGAAGGCAATTATACGAGCATGCAGTTAACAACGGTTAAACTAACAACCTTTTTAGCAGCTGCATACGAACGGGAAGTGTCCATTCAATTTCAGGGTACTGCTAATTTGGAGTATCGCTATCAAATTCAACTCGGTGAGCAGGTGAAGATCGTTACGGGCAGGGAACTACTGGGGGATATGGTTGGAAGTTTCACAGTCCCGGCACTTGAGGTTGTTCCAATGTCAATAGCTTTGGCAGACCCAACTTATAATGATCAGGATTTGGGTATTGAAATGGAACAAATCATTGTACATACGTAATGATATGTTCGGGGCTTTTTCCAGTCACAAAAGAGAAGGAACCCTATCACAGTAAAAAATCCACCTACCTAACTTGGAGTGAACAAACATGAGCAGTCCCGTTATTCTTATTCTGACAAAAAAAGCAGGGCTTTATTACACCTTTCGTGATAATATCAGAGAAATATTCGGTGATGGTATACAATTGAGAAGTAATCTGTTTCCACCGATAAATCTGGAAGAGGCAGACTTGATTCTTTCGTCAGGATCAGACAATCTTTATCATGACCTTGTGAATTCAGACAAAGTGAAAGCACCATTACTGGTTGCGAATCGGTCAATTGATTCCAAAAAACTTGAAAAGCTGTTTGAGTTGCCCAAAAGCACCAGATGCTTGCTTGTCAGTAATGATGAGAAAATTGCCGAACAGTCCGTGACAATGCTAAAGCGCCTGGGTCTTGATTATTTACACTTCACGGCTTATTCTCCGGATATGGAAACTGTTCCAGATATAAGAAATATAGATGTCGCAATAACGCACGGATTAGTGGACTTGGTTCCAAAAGAAGTGAACAATGTGCTTGATCTGGGGAATAGGGGTCTTGATTTAAGTACATTATTTGAGATTTCAAAGGTTCTTGGGAAGACTTTTTATCAGCCAAGTCATATAACGATGGATTATTTGAAAAACTTTGTCCGAATTGGCCGGGAACTTGCAATTTCCGTTCAGAACAAGCATTATATCAATTCCTACCTGGAGGCAATATTGAATGCTGCACAGGAAGGAATTGTTTTCATTAATGAGCAGGGAATGATCACACTTTTTAATGAAGAGGCGAGTGGAATTCTAGGCATCGAGAGTCAGAAAGTGATCGATAAACACTACACACACGTCTTACGAGATTTTCAAGTTGAAAAAGTGATGAATAATTATGAACCAATTCCAAGGGAAATAATCAAAGTACAGGGCTTAAATTTGATGACAACGATTATCCCGTTAATGATGGCCGGGAACTTTGCGGGTGTGGTTGTTACCTTCCAGGATGTCACACATGTTGAACGAATGGAAATGGAAATACAGAAAAACAAGAAAAAGTCCGGTTTAACCACAAAATACACGTTTGCTGATAGTGTCGGGGTCAGCAATTTGATGGTCAAAACAAAGGAAATAGCAAAAAAACTGGCCCGAAGTGAGTATACCGTATTGATTACAGGTGAGAGCGGGACAGGAAAAGAAATCTTCGCACAGGCCATTCATGACTATTCTTCGAGATCGAACGGCCCCTTTGTCGCAGTTAACTTTGCGGGGATTTCCCAATCGATTGCCGAAAGTGAATTATTTGGATATGAAGAAGGGGCGTTTACCGGTGCGTCAAGGGGCGGCAAAGCGGGTCTTTTTGAGTTAGCACAGAATGGTACCATCTTTCTTGATGAGATTGGTGATGCTCCGTTAAACATTCAAGCTGCCATTTTAAGAGTGTTACAAGAAAACAATATCATGCGTGTTGGTGGGAATAAGGTCGTCCCAATCAATGTGCGAGTCGTTGCTGCAACGAATAAAAATCTGGATTCAATGATGAAAGAAGGAACATTTCGCGAGGACTTGTTTTACCGTTTAAATCAGTTGCCTCTAACTATACCGCCTTTGCGGGAGCGCACAGAGGATATTCCTGCCTTAATCGATTATTTTTTAAATGAAAAAAATAGTCAAATGCGCTTTCCTGAGGATGTTATGTCAGCGCTGACTGCCTATAATTGGCCTGGCAATGTAAGGGAGCTGGAAGGGCTTGTTACCTATCTGTCGGTTATTGTAGACGGGATTGAGCCAGCATTAAATGATTTGCCCGCTGAAATGAAAGCAAATAAGCCTAAAGATGTTCAAGATGAAAGAAGAATTGCAAGATTATTGGAAAACAACGGCGAGGCATTCATTTACAGAGAGATATTACATTGTTTATCTTTAAGTCAAAAGCATCATTCAGGAATAGGACGTACAACATTGAAATCAATGATGAACATTTCCATTTCTGAAAGCCAATTACGTACCAAGCTTGATGTTTTAAAGGATTTTCATTTAATTTGCTCGGGCGTGAAAAAACAAGGAACAAAAATTACCCAAACAGGTTTATATGTATTAAACCTTCTCTAATTTTAAGGATATATTATAGGCGAAAAAAACCTATAATATATCCTTAAAATTTTCATGGCATAGAAGAACGTTTTCATTACAGTTCTAAGACGCTTGGCATGAATTTTGCTTATATATTCTAAACGTAAACAAGGGGGTAAAAGTACCATTTAAATTTTTTCAAAAGTAACTATTTTGAGGTAATGGAGGCAGAAACATGATAACACTAATTAAAAATGGGGAAGTTTACGCACCAGAACCACTAGGAAAAACATCCATTTTACTTGTGGATCAACGAATTGCCAAGATCGGAAAAATTGATGAACAAACCGTAAAAAATCTAGGAGTACCATATGAAATTGTTGATGCCAATGAATCGATTGTCGTTCCAGGATTTATAGATCCTCATGTTCATCTGATGGGTGGTGGTGGAGAAGGCGGGTTTGCCACACGAACACCCGAAATCCAGCTCAGCGATATGATTCAATCAGGAATCACTACAGCAGTCGGTTTACTCGGAACGGATGGCACAACCCGTCATGTAACATCACTGTTGGCCAAGGCACGGGGGCTGGAAGAGGAAGGAATGACAACCTATATCTACACAGGAAATTATGCCGTTCCAACGTCTACAATCACATCAAATGTAAAAGATGATGTCATTCTTATCGATAAAGTTATTGGAGCAGGTGAAATTGCCATCTCTGATTCCCGGTCGGGGCAACCTTCTTTGCATGAATTAGCTAAATTGGCTGCTGAAGCTCGCGTCGGTGGTATGTTAAGTGGGAAAGCAGGGGTGACTCATTTTCACACTGGTCCGGGGAAAGAATATTTAACACTTTTACATCAGTTGTTGGAAGATTATGAGATTCCGCCATCGCAGCTTTATGCCACTCACATCAGCCGGAGCAAAGGATTATTTGATGACGCTGTTTCTTTGGCGGGTAAAGGTGCATATGTCGATATAACAGCAGACGAAAAAACTGGGGAGTGGATTACTTATTATAAAGAAAAAGGCGGTGACATGGAGCACCTTACTCTATCTTCAGATGGAAATGGCAGTCTTCCAAAGTTTGACGACGCAGGTAAATTGATAGGTTTTGGTGTTGCGAGTACACAGACTCTCTTTAAGCAGGTTGTTTCCGCTGTAATGGAACATGATTTGCCGTTGGAAGACGTTTTACCACTGGTTACATCCAATACGTCAGATGTATTAAAGCTGACCAATAAAGGCAGGATCCGAATATTCAATGATGCTGATGCTTTAATTTTGGATAAAAAGACATTGACCCTTCAGCACGTATTTGCTAAGGGGCGCCATGTAATGAAAGATATGGAATTGCTTGTCAAGGGAACGTTTGAACATTAAGCTTTGCTACTAAAAATAATTATTGGGAGGAACAAATATGAAAAGGCACCCAAACTTGTTTGAAGCATTTTCACCAATCGTAGTCATGCTCTTATTGCTCGCTGTCGGCTATGGAGTGTATGGATTTAATCCGGAACCCTTACTGATCCTCGCTTCTGTTTATGCTGGAATCATTGCCTTTCGATTGGGATTTACGTGGGATGAAATGATGGAAGGGATTCAGGAAAAAATCAAACAAGCGATGCCTGCAATTCTTATTTTAATATCCATTGGCATTCTAATTGGTACATGGATGGTCTCCGGAACCATTCCAATGATGATTTATTTTGGATTAAAATTAATTGATCCCACATTTATTGTACTCATTTCGTTTGTGGTAGCCGCTATCATCTCTATTGTGACAGGCACATCCTGGGGTTCTGCCGGTACAGTCGGTGTCGCATTAATGGGAATTGCAACAGGCCTGGGGGCTAATCTGCCAGCGACTGCCGGTGCAATTGTTGCGGGCGCTTATTTTGGAGATAAGTTATCACCACTTTCAGATACAACTAACCTGGCACCGGTTGCTGCCGGAAGTGAGTTGTATGAACACATTAGGCACATGCTTTGGACGACTGTGCCTGCTGCCATTATATGTCTTGTGGTATATGCTTTAGTAGGATTTAACTTATCTGCTGGAGATGTGTCTACGCCTGAGACGATGAATGTCATGCTGCAGACATTAGCGGAAATGTTTGATTGGAGCATCTGGTTGTTGCTGCCTCCAGCAATCATTCTTTATGGATCCATTCGAAAAAAGCCAACATTACCGACAATTATCCTTTCGTCCGTAATAGCCGCTATTTTAGGCAGGTTTCAAGGATTCACTTCTGTCGATATTTTTGCCTCTACCGTTTCAGGATTTGATGTTTCGATGGTAAACCGGTCTGGATTTAACGCAGGGAATGTCGCGGATGAAGTTACCCAACTTGTTAACCAAGGAGGAATGCAGTCCATGACAGGGGTGGTCCTGATTGCGTTCAGTGCCTTTGTGTTTGCGGGGATTATTACAAAGGCCGGTTTGCTCGAGGTGATAATTGAAAATCTCATGAAATTAATTAAACGAACGGGGGACCTGGTTTTATCGACAGTGCTTTCCTGTATAACGATGGCGCTTGTCACTGGAAATTCTTATCTCTCTATTATCGTTCCGGGGGAAATCTTTCAGGATACCTACCAGAAATATAATTTACATGCCAAAAACCTATCAAGAACGCTTGAGGATTCCGGTACTGTCGTCGTACCGCTTATTCCTTGGTCTTCCGCTGGCGTGTTTATGGCTGGTACGCTTGGAGTTCCCACGCTTAGTTATGCGCCATGGGCAATTCTTTGCTATGTAGGATTCATTTTTGCCATAATTCTAGGCTACACCGGAATTGGCATCGCGAAAAGCAGTGAAGGGGAGAGTGTGGAAGAAAGTGCCGGTGAGTCGTCGGATCGGGGGACAGTTTAGTGAGGGAAGAGGTGGTGCCCGTATGTCCACCTTTCAAGTGCTTGCGTTATGGTTTGCGTTTGGAATGCTTTTGGCGTCTATGTCTGAACGGCATAAGTAAACCTCCACTGAGTTGGTAGCTGTGCCTGGGAGGTTTATCTTCCAAGAGCCGCCCCCTTTGACGGGGTTCGGTTTATTGTTGACCGTCGGAGTTCCGGCGGTCTTTTAATATACCACATAAATGATGTTTATATGACATAAATCGGTACTATACGTAATGGAACCGTGAAACTGTGAATGGGACGAGGAGCCTGTTCCACCGTCCCACTCGGATTTTTTTCCCATTTACCTATTATCTACACGCTCTGGATACATGTCATGCTGATGCAATCGCTGTTCTGCCATTTGTTCGTATTTGGTGCCGGGTTTTCCGTAATTGCAGTATGGGTCAATGGATATCCCGCCACGTGGGGTGAATTTTGCCCAGACTTCGATATATTTTGGATCCATAAGTTCGATTAAGTCTTTCATAATCTGATTTGCGCAGTCCTCATGATAGGCCCCGTGGTTTCGGAAGCTGAACATATACAGTTTCAGTGACTTGCTCTCGACCATTTTTATATGTGGCATATACGAGATATAAATTGTCGCAAAGTCGGGTTGCCCGGTCATGGGGCAAAGGCTTGTGAATTCCGGAATATTGAATTTGACAAAGTAATCATTTTTCTGGTTCTGATTTTCAAATGTTTCCAATACGCTTGGGTCGTATTCCTGGGAATAGGTTGTTTGCTGGTTGCCCAGTAGTGTCAGGTCTTTTGTGTCACTCTTTTTCATGCTGTTTTCTCCTCCCGATTGATATCTGATATATTTGGTTCATAAATTTCCAGTTTTGTAAATAATTGCTTTATGCCGCCTGCTACAACTAATTGCATGAGCACTTTCGTTACCCATTGTCCCAAAATGGCATACCCAACAAGGTTCCAGGGAACAAAATTTAGACCCAGCGGACTGATTCCAATCAATACAAACACTGCTGAATCAAAAAATCCTGCGACGACGCCGGAATACATGACGCGCCTGATAAATGGTATTTTAAACCGTGTATATATTTCGGTATCCGTTGTTTCCGAAATCAAAAAACTGACGACGCTTGCAAATACAATCCACAGTTCATCCCCCAACAAGTGACTGGATAATGCAGATAATGCGAGCGCAATGGCAATGAACAGGTATGTTTTCTTTTTTCCGTAACTATTTTGAACCATGTCCCGCATAACGAGTGTCAATCCTATGAAAAAAGTTCCCCATGGTATGATGAAAATGCCAAGGTCAAGCGGTGCAAATTTTGCTGCGGTTACATTGGCGGTTACAATGGACAGCAAATAGATGGTTATTCTAATCATGTGCAACCAGTCCTAAGTATTCTTGCAGCCCATTCATGCGCAGCTTGCAGGAAGGGCATTCCCCGCAGCCGTCACCGCTTATTCCGTTGTAGCATGTCGTCGTTTTTCCCCTGATGTAGTCGAGTTTCCCCATTTTGTCTGCCATTTCCCACGTTTCTGCTTTCGTCTTTCTCATTAAAGGGGTGTGGATCTCAAAATCGTAATCCATCGCCAGCGACAATGTTTTTTCCAATGAATCAATGAAACTTGCACGACAATCCGGGTATCCGCTGTAATCGGCCTCGCCAACGCCTGTTATAATGTGATGCGCGCCGACGTTCTTTGCATGGATCGCTGCAAATGAAAGAAATACGTGATTTCGTCCTTCCACATATGTGTTTGGCACATCTCCAGCATCGTCAATTTCCATGTCATTTCTGGTCATGGCATTTTCGGTTAATTGATGAAGCACGTCCAAGTTTATCCGTTTCTGTTTAACGCCTAAATCGGCTGCAATCTGCTTTGCCCCATCAACTTCCGAAATGTTTCGTTGGCCATACAAAAAAGTGACGGCTTCCACATCGTCAAATTCTGATAACGCCCATAACAGGCATGTTGTGGAATCTTGTCCGCCACTAAAAACAACAACAGCTTTTTCCAATTTTATTCCTCCCTAGTTTTGTTTAAAGAGGGGATGGTCTCGAACCCTCTATCTATACTATACAAAAAAGTTCTGATTTTTGTAAGGAGGTGAGAGGGATTTTTGGCAGGGGACAGATGCATGGGGCGGTTCCCGCTTTTTTTAGATATTATTTATGAATAAACAACAAAGCATTTATGCATTTTCTGTTTAAATCCCTTTGCATAATATGGTTTGGAATTATTTTTATTTGGAACTAATTTTACCATGCAGTACATGTGGTGAAGAATCCCGTCGCTGATGCATGATTGAACGCTCGAAGATAAACAATTTTTGCTTGTTGCTATCTCAAACCTCCAGGATTTTTTGTCAACAACAACCTTCTTTTGGAAACGCAAGGAAATTAGGTCCTTATTTTTATATGGTTTCTGAATATAAACCTTACCGTGAAATACATAATATCTTTCTGTTAATGTTAAATATGGTTGCTTATCTACGTTGATAAATATATCATTCATTGAACGTTTTTCATTATTTATCTTGATAATATTTTTATCTTTATCATATTCATTACTGGTTAAATACGTATTTACGAGGGAATTTATTGCAGAAAATCTGCTTTTTCTCATCATTGATTTCTTTGTATGGGTCTGTTTGTTTCCCTTATGCATGTTTCGTTGGGAATTAACTAAACTATCCTCTTGTTTCTGTTGGACATTTTCCGGATCTTCACTAATCATTTTAATTTCTTTTCCAATATGAATAGAGTCTTTTAATCTGTTAAGATCATTTATATTGATTTCATCCTGTATATCATTTTTTTCAGCAGTGTAATGGCAACCGGGCATGTGTTTTTTGTTCTCTTCCGATATACGAAACCCAAAAATTTTGGCCCCTTGTGCTTTTGATTTTCCAAAATTAATTAGTGTCAAAGGAACAGAACACTTAGCATCCGCACAATGAAAGGCCCGCGGATCCGTTAATTTGCTCGTACCAGTAAGGGATAAACGATGCGCCTCCTGTGAAGAAACTTCTCTGTTTAGCTGTTTACTGTACGCTATTTCTGCCATAATCCATCCTCCTGTTCCGGGTAAAATAACTATCCCGATTTTTACTATTTGCAACAAAATGTTTAAAAGTCCCCCAAACGGAAGACAACTCGCCAGGTAAATCAATTTGCGCTCATTATATATATTGGATTCTTAAAAATGAGAATTCTTTATCCGTATTTAGTGTTTTTCCCTTATATCTTTTTCGACAAAAAAACTAAAAGTCCTTGCGATAACTGGAATTTATATTTATAGGTAATTGTGGTGGAAGAGTAGGTTATAAGCAGAGAAATTAATGAAATAATGATGACCAAAATTGATAATAAAACAGTCCAAGTTATCATTATGAATCCCAATTTTCTTGTTTTTATGTGTGAACCGGTTATAATAAGAATATAATATGGAGTGCAAGGGAAGAAGAAATTCCCTTGCCAGTGGTGCGGACTATCGCTTGGTGGAGCGGTGGTCTTTTTTGATGTTCAGTAATGAGATTGTCAGATTAAAATAATGGCAGATGTGGGGTTACGTTCATTCGCTTCGCCCTTAAACATGTTAAAATAGAATAAACACAAACAAAAGGAAAGAGGTGGCCTTTCAATGGGTTTGGTAATTGACTACATCATTTCGCTTACACACTTATATGGACTGGTCCACAATGGTAAAGTTGCTGAGATATACAGTATGCAAAATGATGAAAACGTTGGGACAGCAGATATGGATGACAGGGCAAAAAGCAATGTGGAGGAACTTCGCAAAAACTTTGTGGAATTGCATGGTGATTATTTTGTTCATGAAGCTATCATGGAATTTGATGAATTTGAGGTGGAGTTGGCCAAACGTCAAGGTAAGCCTTTCTATATTCCGGATAAAAAGGAACTGTTGAAATATAAAGATGATTTTTATTTTGAACGGACGAAGGAATATCATGCATTGAAAAAATATGTGCAGCAGGAATTGTTGGATGGCGATGCACGTAAAGCGGAGGAACTATGTGCAGATATTCATGGTGAATGTGAATTTAGTTTTTCATTGGATCATATTTTCCGTCCATTTAAAACGGCGGGCGTTGAATTTGAAAATCAGAAGCAAGTGGAGGAAGTGATGCAGCTTGTTATGGATCTTTCCAATAATGTCAGGTTGTGGGAGAATAACGGGTTTACACCACGAGAGTTGCATAATCAGGTGGAACGGCCGATGTTGAACCCTTTACCGGATGAGGCGTCTAAGGCCGAGTCGGGGAGAGAACAGACCCCCTCCGTTAGCAAAAAGATTGGCAGGAATGAGCCATGTCCATGTGGGAGCGGGAAAAAATATAAGAAGTGTTGTGGGGCCTAATTTGTTAAAGGCATTGTTGAGCAGCAATGATCTGTAAGGTTTGCATTATTCTTATAATTTGGATATGATCAAATTAGCTAAGTTAGCTAATACCAGTGATGGCAGGTGAGCAAAATGATTGTCCGTACAACTGAGGTGCAGAATAATTTTGGAAAATATCTAATGATAGCGGCAAAAGAAGAAGTTATCATCACTCGCAATGGTGTGGAGGTTGCGAGATTGCAGTCAATGGAAGAGGTTCCTGAGGCAACACGAAAGGAAAGTGTCGTGAACGAAATGCCATTGTTTTATGATGCGAAACCCAAAAAGGCAACGTATGAGGAGTTTCTGAAATTAACCCGTAATGAGGAAAACCGTTACGAATATATTGACGGACAGATTTACTTGCTGGCTTCACCAAGGACAGGCCATCAGTATGCTGTTGGTTCTTTGTTTGGCATTTTATTTAATCATTTTCAAGGCAGCCAATATACACCATTTACAGCTCCCTATGATATTCATCTCAAGAGACCGGGTCATGATGAGCCTTGTGTTGTGCAACCTGATTTAATGGTCATTTGCGATTTGGACGAACATCTGGATGACCAGGATTATTATACCGGGATTCCGTGTCTCGTGGTTGAAATCTTATCAGAAAGTACGCAGGGCAAGGACCTGGTCAAGAAACTGGATCTTTATATGGAATGCGGCGTCCAAGAATATTGGATTGTTGATCCAACTGAAAGGAAAGCAATCATTTACCATTTTCAAGATCATAAAATCAAACAAACCTCCATGTGCAAACCACCTGAAACTGCGCACTCCTTTCTTTTCGAGGAACTTTCTGTGGAACTCGAACTTTTATTCAAGTCGTAGAATCAGAGCACGTAGTTGGTTTGGTTGTCAGGAAATTTGTAATCATCCCCCTTCTCTATCATTGATTTGAATTATGTTTGAACATCAGACACACAGCGAAACCCAAGATTCCCTGTTGCACTATCGATTGTATTAGAACTACGTGCCGCAACCCTGTATCGATTACAATATGATTTGTGACAAAGGTAGGAGCCCCCACGCATGACTTTGGACGTTCCTCTATTAGGGCCTTTAGGATTATTTGCTTGGTTTGGATTTGGTGTATTGGTGAACCAGTCGGAGCACCATTCCCACACATTACCTGACACATTGTACAGGCCATACCCGTTTGGGGGAAAGGACTTGGCGGGAGCGGTGCCCAAATAACCATCTGCTACCGTATTATTGTTAGGAAATGAACCCTGCCATATATTGCAATAGTGGTTACCGTTTGGTGTAAGTTCGTTTCCCCATGGATAGCGTTTTTGCTCTAACCCTCCACGTGCTGCAAATTCCCATTCCGCTTCGGTCGGCAGTCTTTTACCTGCCCATTTACAGAAGGCAATCGCATCGTTCCATGAGATATGTAATACAGGGTAATCCATTCTGTCCTCAATCGATGAATTTGGACCTTCTGGCTGTTGCCAGGTGGCTCCTTCAACCGCGAACCACCATGGTGTTGAAGGAACTTGTGTCATTTGTCCCAGTGGTATTTCCGGGAGAAATTTATGGAATACGAAGGACCAGCCAAATTTTTCTGAATCCGTTTGATAACCTGTCTCATTTACGAAGGCAGTAAATTCTTCATTTGTTACTGCATAACTGTCCATGTAAAAAGGGTCGATGCTTACTTTTTTTATGGGTCCTTCCCCATCTGCTTTAAAACCTTCCTCATCCTCAGTACCCATTAAAAAATCATTTCCAGGAATATAAACCATCTTATCAGAGTATATAGACCTATTTATGTTTGTGGTGTCCAATTTGTAAGCGCCAGATGGATTATGATGGCTGTTTGTAAACACTTCCCGACTACTGCTACAACAGGAGTTTGCATTCGTTTTATTTTGATTCAATGTTGATGCACATCCTTATCCAAAGTATTTAATTTCAGTTTTTTATGATTATAGCAAAATTAACTAACTTTTTCGATAAGCAGCAAGTATGCAGTTTTTACAAATTGTAAGTAAAATTCAAAGGGGGTATAATGATGTAATAAAATCGCTTTCACTGGGGGTCACGTTATGTTGGAGTTGTCGATTGATGAATCAGATGTATTAAAAAAGGTAGCGCACGCTTTGTCTTCGGAAGTTAGGATAAATATCCTGAAATTATTAAACTACAAAAAAATGAACGTTCTTGAATTGTCGGAAAAGCTTGGATTGCCTGTTTCGACTATTGCTTCTAACATAAAGGTGCTTGAAAAATCAGGGATCATCTCTACAGAGTTACAACCCGCGTCAAGAGGAACAATGAAGGTTTGTACGAGAAATTTTGATGATATCCATATGCAATTGAATTCGGGTACTGGATATAATGATCCAAAGAATTCCTATCAAATCGAAATGCCTGTCGGACATTACATAGACTCGGTTATTCATCCGACATGCGGGCTGATTAACCCGCACGGTATCATGAAGCCTGAGGATGAACCTTCTCTTTTCTATCATCCGGATCGTATGTCTGCACAATTGGTCTGGTTCAGAAAGGGCTATGTTGAATATCGGTTTCCGTTATTTGTTCCGGCTGATGCAGAGCTGGAGTCCATTCAATTTTCATTGGAGCTCTGCTCGGAAGCTCCTAATTATGACCATGATTGGCCGTCGGATATTAGCATATGGATTAATGGGCATGAAGTGTGTACATGGACGTGTCCGGGTGATTTTGGAGACAGAAGGGGGAAATTGAATCCGCAGTGGGTTCCAGATAAACACACGCAGTACGGGCTGCTAAAGACTTGGAAGGTCAATGATAAAGGCAGCTTTCTTGACGATGTGAAAGTGTCGGATGTTACCTTACATGACATTAACATTGGAGGAAACAAGTCGGTTTTATTTAAAATTGGTGTAACGCCGGATGCGGCCAACATCGGTGGTATCAACCTGTTTGGCCGGGGATTCGGGGATCATGACCAGGATATTCTCATGCGGCTTATTTATTCGTAACGATACACAACAGAAAAATTTTCAAGGCTCATTCGATGCAAATAGGATGCATTGAATGAGCTTTTATTGTATTTTAAAAACTTTCATTTTTTCAAAAAAATAATTGACGTAGAAATATGAAAGCGTTATCGTATATTTAATACAACTTTTATGTTTTATACAAATATATTGTAATAAATGGACAACATGCTGCGATTTAAAGAAGGGGGTGCGTGTATAAAAATGTGAATCGTATATTTCAGCAGATAAGAAAGTATAAAACTTTCTTACTGCATAAGTGCAACTATGGCTGTCACCTAAAGGCTTGGTGACAACCAAGTTTTCTAAAGTTTTGTAGAGCAGCTGGAAGTTGAGTACAATGCATTCTATTTTTAATTTTGGAAAAGGAGGAGTGAAGCGGGTGAAGAAAAAGAGTTGTTCCATGGTGCTTTTGCTTTTATTACTGGTCTTTATATCCGGGTGTTCTAATCTGGCTATGAGTTCCACAGACAGTGACAAGATAAAACTTGACTATTGGACATTATTTGGCGGGGGTGACGCCGAATTCATGAAAGAAATTGTTCAGAAATTCAACAATACGCATCCTGATATACACGTGAACTATATTCAATTACCATTTGATGATTACTATACGAAATTGGTAACAGGTATTGCGGCCGGGAAGGCACCTGATGTCGCAGTTTCACACATTTCCAGGCTGCCGCAGTTGATTGAACTTGGGGTTGTCAGCAGCCTTAATCCTGATGCGCAAAAACAAGGCCTTCAATGGGATAAGTTCAATCAGAATATTTTAGACGCATCTGTTATTAATGGTAAACACTACGCAATTCCGATTGATACCCATCCAATTGCTTTTTACTACAACAAAGAATACTTAAGGAAAGCCGGCTTGTTGAATGACCAGGGTAAACCGATCATTGAAGAGACTCCTGAGGGATTTGTCAACTTTTTAAACAAGCTGAAAAAAGAACTGCCTCAAGATATTGCACCTTTTTCATTTGCAACAACAGGGATAGATCCGTACCGGTTATGGTGGTCGTTTTATCATCAGCTTGGTGCAGACGGTGTATTGTCTGATGATCTGAGCTCGGTAGACTTGGAAATGGACAAAGCGGTAAAAGCGGCAAATTACATGAAAGATTTGTATTACAAACATAAGGTCATACCGCTGCATATTACAGATTTTTATCGTACATTCCAAAGCGGGAAGGCGGCGACGCTAATTACAGGTGTCTGGTCGACAGGAATTTGGGAAGGAACGGATGACCTGGAATTTGGTGTTGTTCCGGTTCCGGCAATTTTCGGGGAAAAGGCTGTCTTTGGTAACTCACATACGTTGTTTTTGCCGAAAAACGAAAACGTAGATAAGGAAAAACGGAAGGCAGCATTTACTTTTGCAAGTTTTGTAGCTGAAAATGGACAAATCTGGGCAGAGGCGGGGCATATACCGGCAAAACAGACGGTTTATGAAAAAGAGGCCTTTCAGGAACTGCCGTACAGAAGTCAATATGTTCAAATTGCCGATCATGTTGCTTTTCAGAAACCATCGGTCGCCAATGGGACAATTGAAACAATACTTACAAGGAACTTGGACACGGTCCTTAATGGCAGCAAATCTGCAGAAAAGGCATTTAAAACAGCGGAACAGGAAATTAAAGAGTTATTACAAAACTCGTTGTTAACGCCGGATGAATAATTTACAGGTGGAGGTGGACGGCAGATGAAGGGTAAAGCAATGTCAGGGAATGTTAAAGCGATTCCCTTTTTACTCCCGTTTTTTATTATTTATGTGATGTTTACGGTCTATCCAATCTTCAAGGGTTTGCAAATGAGCTTTTACGATTGGTCCATTATTCAGAAAATGGAATTTGTAGGATTGGAAAACTATATCAAGATGTTTCAGGATCCCGATTTTTGGAGTTCCCTTTGGAATACAACGTTGTTTACGATTTTATCAACGCCAACGATGATTATATTGGCATTGGTACTTGCCTTGATGGCTAATACTAAAACGAAATTGCGGGGATTTTACAGGGGTGCATATTTTCTGCCCTCGATATTATCTGTATCGGTCATTTCTTATATCGCAATTTTTTTCCTGCAGCCATATACGGGTTTTTTGAATTCTTTTCTTCATATGTTTGGTATTCAAAAAGAATTCTTTTGGCTGGCGGAACCAACTCTCGCATGGGTCTCCATCGTTGGTGTGACCTTATGGTGGACGGTTGGATTTAACATGATTTTGTTCCTGGCAGCGTTACAGGATATCCCGGATTTTTTATATGAGTCTGCTGATATTGACGGGGCGACTGCCTGGCAAAAATTCCGGTATATTACGTTCCCTCAGCTGATCCCAATTGGCAGAGTGATCTTGTTGCTGCAAATACTTGCTTCCTACAAGGTATTTGCCCAAATTCTGTTGATTACTGGAGGGGGACCTGGTACAACCACCAGGCCGCTTATCCAATATATTTATCAGGCAGGTTTTGAGAAATTCAATCTTGGCTATGCGGCGACAATGTCTTACGCATTATTTTTCATCCTACTAATCCTGTCTTTAATTCAATTGAAAAGCCAGTCTGATGATCAGGGGGTGATATAAGGATGGAAACCAATACATTGCCAAAACGTGAGGTTCAACCAAGTCAGGTTCCGGATCAGCCTCGTCAGAATCAGCCACCTCCTCAGCCGAAAAAGAGCAAGTTTAAAAGAGGGAAGGTTTTACGTAATGTGCTTCCTTTTATCACGGCAGTCTTGTTCCTGGTTCCGCTTATATGGATGTTTTTCGTCTCACTTAAGGAACAGGGAGCAGCCATCAGCGGTGTACTGGAATGGTTTGCACCGCCGTATACATTTGAAAATTACGTGCATGTTGTGATGGATACGGCTGTGCTAAGGTGGCTGGTAAACAGCTTGGTTGTCGGTATTATTACGACTATCATCACGTTGGTTGTCACGTCAATGGCCGCTTTTGCTATTTCGCAAATTAAGTTCAGTTACAAGAAGTTTATCTTTGTATTTTTTCTTGCGGGACTAATGGTACCGGGTGAAGCAACTATTATTCCGTTGTACCAGATAGTGAAAGACTTAAGTATGCTTGATTCCTATATTGGCTTAATTCTTCCGGGAATTGCTTCGCCTCTTGGTGTCGTCATTCTTAAGAGCTTTTTTGACGGCGTTCCAAAAGAAGTCATTGACAGCGCGAAAATTGACGGTTGTTCACTATTCAGGATTTACTATAATATCGTGCTGCCGCTGGCAAAACCGGCAATGGCGGCGATTGCGATTTTCACGTTTATCGGTTCATGGAATAACTTTTTGTGGCCATATCTGGCTATCTTTTCAGAAGAGTTGTACACACTTCCGATTGGGATTCCAACATTTAATTCGAATTACTCGCAGGATTATGTCTTACCGATGACAGTGAATGCGGTGGCTTCGATTCCTGTAATTATTGCCTTCTTTTTCTTTGAGAAGCAGATTGTTAAAGGAATCAGTTTTACAGGGGTTAAAGGATAAAACCTTATCAACGCATCGAAAAATACATTAAAAAAGGAGTTATGATTGTGCAAACAGATCAAACCATACCTACGCATTATCCACGACCGCAATTTGAACGAAAAGATTGGATCAATCTTAATGGAAAATGGGATTTTAATTTTGACGACGCGAATATTGGCGAAAGAGAGCAATGGTATAAAAAACATGATTTTGACAGTGAAATTATGGTGCCGTTCACGTATGAAACGAAAGCGAGCGGAATTGGCGAGGAAACCTTTCATCCTTATATTTGGTACCGCCGTTCTTTAGAAATTCCGGAAGAGGGAACCGGTAAAAGAGCCCTCTTGCACTTCAATGCATCTGATTATGTGACAAAAGTATGGGTTGACGGCCAGTTTGTCGGAAGCCATCAAGGCGGTTATACCAAGTTTGCTTTTGATGTAACAGATTACTTGAATCATTCCGGTCATCACGAACTCGTTGTCAAAGTTGAAGACAGCAACAGTTGTTACCAGCCTCGGGGCAAACAGCGCTGGATATCCGAGAATTTCGGGTGTTGGTATGTACAAACAACCGGTATATGGCAGACGGTTTGGCTGGAATTTGTAAATGAACATCATTTGGAATCTGTGAAAATGACGCCGGATATCGATACTAGCTCTGTTTTATTTGAGTATCAATTTGCTGATTCCGCAACTTACAGCAATCTCCGCGTACAAACTGATATTCAGTTTGACGGGAAACCGGTGAAATCATTTAGTCAAACTGTTGACCGTTCATCAATGGAAACGAAAATGAATATCGCAAGCGGAATTGGTGAATGGAAAGTGAAACTCTGGCATCCGAATCATCCTAATTTATATGATGTCACATTTACCCTTTATGATGGAGAATCTGTAGTTGACCAGGTGGAATCTTATTTCGGGATGCGAAAAGTATCGATTGAGAATGGACAGGTGTTGTTGAATAATTCTCCAATCTATCAGAAGTTAATTCTTGACCAGGGGTATTGGCCGGATTCGATGTTAACGCCGCCATCGGATGAGGCGATGATCGAGGATATCGAAAAAACAATGGAGATGGGCTTTAACGGTGTTCGCAAGCACCAGAAAATTGAAGATCCGCGTTTTCTGTATTGGTGTGACAAAAAAGGATTGCTCGTTTGGTCCGAAGCTGCAGCAACTTACGAATTTTCTCAGGAGGCAGTCGATAACTTTACAAAAGAATGGATTGATATCGTCCAGCAAAACTATAATCATCCGTCAATTATTACATGGGTACCTTTCAATGAGTCATGGGGCGTTAAAAACATTTTCACGGATGAAAAGCAGCAGCGGTTTACCGAGGGAATCTACTATTTGACAAAATCGCTTGACTCGATGCGTCCGGTCATTGTCAATGACGGTTGGGAGCATACGGTTTCCGATATTCTTGCGTTACATGATTATGAAGAGTTTGGGGAAGTTTTTGCGGAAAGGTATGCGGACAAAGAAAAGATTATTCATAATGAAAGAACGCACAATCATCATAAGTTTGCAATGGCCAGTGGTTATCACTATCAAGGTCAGCCCATTATCATCAGCGAGTATGGCGGGATTGCGTTCCAGGGAGAAGAAGGCTGGGGATACGGTAATCAGGTCGCTACGGAAGAAGCGTTTTTGCAGCGCTATCAATCTATTACACAGGCGATTAAAGATTGTGCGTATGTCTCGGGCTATTGTTATACACAAATTACGGATGTTCAACAGGAGATCAATGGGTTGCTGACGGAAGACAGGAAGCCAAAGATCAGTCTTGGAAAAATCCGTGAGATTAATAGCTGATTTTAAGTTCCAAGGGCTGGGACAATTTAGCGTAGGAAATATACGTAGACTCCAGCGGGAGGAAAGGCATAGGTGAGACACCGAAGTGCGTATGCACGAGGAGGCTCACCAGCCGCCCGCGGAAAGCGAAGTATATTTCCGGAGCGGTTTTCGATATGTTCCAGTTTTGGCCTTTTACTTTACTACTCTGGGAGGTGGAGGTTTGGAGTTTGGTGGGGTTATGACGCGTGTAAATCAGGCGTGCGAGTGGGTGATGAAACTTGCGATAGCTAATCTGTTATGGATTGGTTTTACGTTGTTGGGGCTTGTTGTTTTAGGGGCAGCCCCGGCGACGGTCGCGCTTTTTTCCATCGTCAGGAAATGGGTGATGGGTGAAACGGATTTTCCGGTTTTGAAAACCTTCTGGAAATATTACCGGAAAGACTTTATTCAATCGAATATTCTCGGTCTGTTTTTCTTCGTGATTGGATTTGTTTTATATGTTGATGTCAGGTTCGTATTAAACTATGAAGGAGTAGGAAATATTGTTCTACTAATCTTGGTAGTGGCGGTATGTGCAGCCTATTTATTGACGGCTGCCTACATCTTTCCGGTGTTTGTCCACTTTGAATCGCCCAGTTTGAAAGGTTACATCAAAAATGCTTTTTTGGTTGGAATTTCACAATTACCGACTACCCTTCTTATGATCGGCGGTCTTTTCCTGTCATATTTCCTATTCCGGTTTTTGCCGGGTAGTTTACTGTTTTACTGTGCGAGTTTGATTAGTTTTTTCCTTTATTATAGTGCGCACCGGGTGTTTTTGAAGCTAGATCGTGCAATGGAGGAGGAAGAGATAGAAGTTTAGTTTACTCTTGGATACTTTTAGCAAAAGCATGCTGGGAAAAGAAACTGTGAAGGAGGTAAAAATGAATTATTATCTGAAAGGATTGTGTTTTGCGTTAATTGTCGCTGCATGTACACTGGGTTTTTCAACGGTGGCATCTGCCTACGAAAACCCAATTATTTTGCCAAATGAGTGGAAATGGGACACCGGCGTCTATTATGGTTCCGGGGATCCTTATATCCTGAAACATAACGGTGTTTATTATATGTATGTCAGCACTGTGGATGACAAGAGCGGTATTAAAGTATGGAGTTCGAACAATCTGGTGGATTGGACTTATGAAGGGCTCAGTACCACCGACCCCGTTACAAAAGCTGCATACGCACCTGAAGTCGTATATTGGAACGGCTACTTTTACATGTATACGTCACCCGGAGGAAATGGCCACTATGTACTAAGAAGTACCAGCCCAACTGGCCCGTTTAAGGTGAAAACAGGGAATATTGGTCATACAATTGACGGACATGTATTTATTGATGATGATGGCCAGTGGTATTTTTACAATGCAAGTGACGCAGGTATTGTTTCTCATCCAATGACCGACCCCTATACAATCGGGAAAGGTACCACTACCGGAAGTTATATGGGCGGCTGGACCGAGGGGGCTACATTGCTTAAGCGGAATGGATTGTATTATATGACCTATACCGGCAATCACGTCTGGAATAGGGGATACAGAGTGAACTATTCAACAAGTGGAAGTCCGCTTACAAATTTTCTTCCGTCCTCTGAAAATCCGATTTTGATTAATACGGAAGGACCGATACATGGTACAGGACATAACAGCATGATTATTGGCCCTGATCTGGACACTTATTATATGGTTTATCACAGTCAGGCAGATCCGGGAAGACACTTTAACCTGGATAAGGTGGTCTGGAACGGTAAAAAAATGGAGGTGCTCGGTCCGACATCCAGTGTGCAGCCGGATCCAGATATGCCGGCCTTCAGTGGTGACTTTTCCAACCGAGATGAGAAAAAGTGGTCGAATATAGAAATATCCAACCTTACATCAAAAGAAAAACAAAACCATAATCCCCACAATAGATGGGAAGGCATGGTAACGAAGAATTTTACAGAGACCAACTTCAGCGCGGAATTTAATTTATTGCAGCTTACTACTGATGAAAAAGGACACCCGCCTGATAGAGTACGAAATCCTGGTTATGGTGTTGTTTTTGCATATCAGGATAACGCGAATTATGGAGTCGCTTTGATCAACAAGAATAATCATCGTTTGCAAACACAATTTGTTGTGAACGGTGAAAAACAAGGGTGGGAGAGTACTTCCTTGCCTGATGATTATGATTACAATGTCCTTCATAACATCCGGGTTAAAAAGGACGGAAAGCAATTCAAAATTTTTATTGACGACATGTTAAAACAAACCCGGAACGCAGACTTGGACGGCGGCAAAATCGGTTATATTGACAGGAATACCAATGCATCGTTTGGATATACCGCATTTAGTAATAAAGTCAATGGAAGCGGTGCCTGGGATACACCGAAACCGGTTCCGGGTACGATAGAAGCGGTCCATTACATGTCGGGCGGTGAAGGTGTCGGCTATCATGACAAGACCAATGAAAATATCGGCGGTATGTACCGTAATGGTGCTGTTGATATTCGCTTAAATCCTGAAGGTGGCTATAATGTCGGATGGAATCAAACAGGGGAGTGGTTGAAGTACAAAGTTAACGTAGCAGAGGCCGGAACCTATGATGTCGATCTGCGTGTGGCGACAACATTTGAAGATGCCAAGATAAGAATTTGGAGCGGATCGCAGAATTTAACAGGAGTTGTGGATGTACCCAACACTGGAGGGTGGAATGATTGGAAAACCTTCACCGTTAAAAACCTTCCACTTGAGGCAGGGGTGCAGCAGCTTAAAGTTGAAATTGTGAAAGGCGAATACGACTTTAAATCAATGGCATTTACAAAGAGTGCTCCTGTACCGACGACTACGCACGACTTTAACGATGGTAACGATGACGGCTGGAAGCGTTACGAGGGTGATATATCAGTTGAAAATGGAAAATATCGTATTGGCGGCAACTATGCAAAGGTATTGACAGGTGAGGATAGCTGGTCCGATTATACAATCGAGACCGACATTGTTATGAAAGACTCCGGTGTTAAAAGCGGAATACTTCTCCGGTCGACTAATCCGGCGGACGGAAGTCATCTTGGGAATTTTAAACATTTTAATCAGGGATATTTCGCCTATATCACAACAAACGGCGTCTATCTTGGAAAAGAAAATTATGGTTGGAACTACCTCACCGGTGTTGCTACCAGTGAACCACTCGAGTTAAACAAGACATACCATATGAAGGTGGTCGTAAACGGTACGAATATTAAAGTGTACCTAGATGATATGAATCGCCCATTGATTGATTATGATGACAATAGCACCGTTCCGTTTACACATGGAAAAGCGGGAGTCCGCACCAGCAACGGAACAGCTGTTTTTGATAATTATAAGATTTATTCTGATTAACGGAACATGATTGTACACAAGGTTATGAAAGGGGATTATAAACTTGACACAAAACAATAAAAAAGTTGACAAGCCGAATATTATTTTGATTTTAGCGGATGATCTTGGATTTTCCGACCTTGGTTGTTATGGAAGTGAAATCAATACCCCAAATCTTGATAAACTCGGGGTAGAAGGGCTTCGGTTCACACAATTTTATAACTCCGCCCGCTGCTGCCCGAGCCGTGCTTCCCTGTTGACGGGGGTTTATCCGCATCAAGCCGGTGTCGGGGAAATGACAGAGGATAAGGAACATCCCGGCTACCGTGGTTATTTGAAAGACGAATCCGTCACGCTGGCAGAAGTTCTGGGCAATGGGGGGTACCATACGTATTTGGCGGGCAAATGGCACGTGGGGAAACGTGGCCCGATTGACCGCGGGTTTGATGATTTTTATGGAATGCTTGGTGGATTTGGGAGTTTTTGGGACGAGAAAAATTATGTTCGCCTACCAGAGGATCGTCCTAAAAGAAATTATTCAGATGGCGAATTTTACGCAACGGATGCAATTACAGATCATGCACTGGACTTTATTGAGGAGTCACGCGGCGATGACAATCCATATTTTCTCTATCTTTCCTATAATGCCCCGCATTTTCCTTTGCAGGCACCGAAAGAGGAAATTGCCAAATATGAAAAGTACTATGAAAGAGGATGGGACCAAATTCGTGAAGAGCGTTTGGCTCGAATGAAAGAATTACAGTTGGTGGATGAACAAATGCCGCTTTCTCCGCGAGCGGAATACTGGGATCGCGATCGCGACATTCAAGGGACTAATCCTGCATGGGAAACCATTGACCCGGATCGTCAAAAGGATTTGGTGCGACGTATGGCGATTTATGCGGCGATGGTGGACCGGATGGATCAAAACATTGGCCGTGTAATTGAAAATCTTCGGGAGCGTGATGAACTGGACGATACCCTTATTCTGTTTTGCTCCGATAATGGTGCTTGTGCGGAATGGGATCCGTGGGGATTTGATGACTGGATTACGACCTCAAATTTTTTACATCGAAAAGAAGACCTTGACCGTATGGGGGGACCGGACTCTTATCACAGTTACGGATCGGGATGGGCGAATGCCTGCAGCACCCCGCTTCGAATGTATAAGCACTACGGCCATGAAGGAGGAATCAGTACGCCCCTGATTGTACACTGGCCGGAAGAGATGAAGAGAAAGGGCCAAATTGATCATCGCCCTGGGCATTTTATTGATTTTATGGCGACCTTCGTTGATATAGCAGGTGTATCCTATCCAGACGAATTTCAAGGAAATGAGATTCTTCCTATGGAGGGGACAAGTTTAGGAGGTGCATTTCAGGGTGATCCACCGCAATCACGAACATTATGCTTCGAACACGAAGGACATTGTGCCATACGCCGGGACAAATGGAAGCTCGTTAAAATAAAGGAGCGGGATTGGGAGCTTTACGATATGGACACCGATCGTACAGAGTTATTCAACATTGCCGCCGATTTTCCCAAATTGGTTGATGAATTGCGGAATGAATGGGAGGACTGGGCGAAGCGGACGAATGTGGATTGGTGGTCGGATTAAGGTTTTGGATAAAGCATGGATCTGGGATTGAGTTGTTATATTGGGTACTAAGAAGATGGACGAAGGGCCGGGCCCTTCGTCCATCGAGCGACCCAGAGTGAAAATCGAGCGACCCAGAGTGAAAATCGAGCGACCCAGAGTGAAAATCGAGCGACCCAGAGTGAAAATCGAGCGACCCAGAGTGAAAATCGAGCGACCCAGAGTGAAAATCGAGCGACCCAGAGTGAAAATCGAGCGACCCATGATTCTGGGTGCATGTCACTCCTCAAAATTTGTCAAATTATGTCGGAACAGAAAAATAATAGTTTATACTCCCCTAATGAAGGGTTGTAACGATAGTAGTTATGAGAAGGAGCTTTTACTAATCCAGATAGCCCAATTTGAAAACAATATTAGGGGAACACCACAAATATAGAAACTCCCGAATTATTCTCGTAATCCGGGAGTTTCTAATTTATTCAACACTTTCCAGCAATTTATAGGCTTCCCCTTTTGTCGTTACATTAAGCAGTTCTTCACGATAGGATTCGTCCATTAATTTTCGGGACAACATCTGCAGTATTTTTAGATGATCGTCTGCTGCTCTTTCTTCGGGAACGGCAATCATGAAAATCAGTTTTGCCTTACTTCCGTCCATGCTGTTCCAATCAATGCCTTCTGAGCTGATGCCGAATGCAACGGCAGGGGTTTCTACGGCTTTCGATTTTGCATGCGGAATGGCGATGCTCATGCCGAGGCCGGTTGTGCTTTCGTTTTCGCGTGCATAGATTGCTTGTTTGAATATTTCATTGGATGAAATAATCCCTTGTGCATCGAGCATGGCGGTTAGTTCATCGATTGCTTCGTCTTGTGTTTTGCTTGTTAACGTAGTGTTGATTAAGTCTTTCGTCAGGATATCCGTCAATTTTGTAATGGTGATTTCTTTTTGGTCATTCACTGCTTTTTCTTCCTGTTTGTTTTTACCAGCGTCCGGTTCTTTTGCCACAGTGTTATCTGTCGGATGACCAGGTTCTGCTGCTGCATTTCCCTCATCATTCACAGCAATACTTTCTTCATCCCCCTTTGCCGCGCTTGGAACTGGGATTACATCTTTTTTCAGGAAATTGACAAGGAATGCGGTGACGATAGCACCAACAGCTGCTGCGACAAAGAACATCAGGACATTGTCAATAGCACCCAGTACGGCAACAATTGGTCCGCCATGGGCAACATGATCCCCGACACCGCCAAGCATGGCAATGACTGAACCTGTCATGGAACCGACCATAATGCTTGGGATGACACGCAATGGATCCTGGGCAGCAAATGGTATTGCTCCTTCTGTAATACCAAATAATCCCATGGTAAATGAAGCTTTTCCGGTTTCTTTTTCTGCTGGGTTGAATTTACGTTTGTTCATGAAAGTAGCAAGCCCCAACCCGAGCGGCGGAATACAGATAGCCGCTGCAATTGCTCCCATGATTTGATAGTTGCCTTCTGCAATCATGGCCGCTCCAAACAGGAAGGCCACCTTGTTAAATGGTCCACCCATATCAACGGCAATCATTGCTCCCAGAATTAATGCCAGCATAATCGAACTTGCTCCCTGCATTCCTTCCAGCCAGCCTGTCAGTCCTTCAAATATACTGGCAACTGGTGCTCCGATGACAAATATCAGGAGTGCGCCGACAATCAAGGTTGCAATAATCGGAATGAAAATAATCGGCATAACAGGCTGTACCGATTTTGGCACTTTCACTTTTTTAATAGCGAGTGCAATATAACCGGCCAGAAATCCAGCGATAATTCCGCCGATAAAGCCTGCACCTGCTTCACTTCCATAAAAACTTCCATTCGCTGCAATATAGCCGCCGACCATACCAGGAACCAATCCGGGACGATCTGCTATACTTACTGCAATGAAGCCGGCTAAAATTGGCACCATAAAACTGAATGAAGCTGCTCCAATTGCTTCAATATGTTTCCAGAATGAATCATCCGGGATGACGATGCCGCCTTCTGTCTGATTTCCTCCGAGAGCCAGTGATATCGCGATTAACAGCCCTCCGACAACGATAAATGGAATCATGTAGGAGACACCATTCATCAAATGGCGATAAATTTGGTTTTCATTCTTTTTCTTTTCTTTTTTAACTTGTTCAGTTGATTTCAAATCACCCTGGTGAACAGGCACATCGCCGCTGTGAACTTTTTCAATCAGTTGTTTCGGATTGCGGATACCTTCCTGCACACCGACAACGAGTAGTTTTTTGCCGGCAAAACGCTCTTTCGAAATATCTTTATCGCTTGCAATAATGATGCCGTCCGCGTCTTCAATGTCCTGTTCGGTCAGTTCATTTTCAGCGCCGATCGAGCCTTGCGTTTCAACTTTTATGTCGATGCCCATTTCTTCGGCGGCTTGTTGCAGGTTCTCTGCTGCCATATACGTATGGGCGATGCCGACCGGGCAAGCGGTTACAGCTAAAATACGCATCGTTTATTCCTCCTATGATTGATTTTCTTCTATTATAATCCCGATTTTTAGCAAAAAAATAATTCATTTTTACCGGAACGATTGGTAAAAATGAATTATTTATCAAAAATAGCCAGGACATCCGTGGCGTTTTCAACCTGTTTTAACTGCTGAATGATATCCGGTTTTTGGCTGATGGAGGCAATTGTCTGCATGAGCGATCTGGCTTTGTGCTGATCTGTTTTGGATATGGCAAGGAGAAACACAATGGACACGAACTGCTCGCCCCATTCAATCGGCTCCTTTAGGATAGCAATCGATATGACGGATTGCTTTACTGATTCCGGGTTGGCGTGGGGAATGGCAATACCACCGCCAATTTCAGTTGAAGCTGACCTTTCCCTGACAAGCGAACTGTGGATGAATGATTTGTTGACATATCCTTTGTCATAGAGGTTGTGGGCAAGCAGTTCGACAATTTCAAACCGGTGTTCCAAATCAACGTTAATGTAAATCGCTTCTTCATCCAGCAGCTGTTCAATCGCTGTGAGTGCATGTTGCTCCGTAACTGTTTCATCGTCCATCGATTGCAAAAAACGGTTCAACTGTCGTTTGTCCTTTTCTTTTAACAATGGGGAAATCTGAATGACCGGAACCATGGAATTCGGCAAATCCGTTGTAGCAATCACAAAATCCGGTTTGTTTTTGACAAGATAAGCGTTTGTTTCGGCCTTATTCAGGCATGCTTCGATTTCAATGTTCTGATAGGTTTGCTCAAGTTTTGCCTGCAGCAGATGGGACATGCCGATCCCAAATTCACAGACAAGAATAGCGTGCTTCGCGGCGACTGTTTCCTTTCGCATTCGCTCGACTGCTGCCTGGAAATGCAATACCAGGTAAGCGGCCTCATCTTCCGGGATATTTAAATCATATGATTTATTAACTTCTTCCAATGCAAAGACCACCATGCTGAACATGTATGGATACGTCTGCTTGATGTCTGTTAACATGGGATTCGAAATTACCAGACCATGGCGGATCCGGTTGAACGTTGACTCTAAATGTGTGTAGAGCCCTTTCAATAAGATGTCGTCGCTTGAAAAATCCTTCATCACCATCAGTTGCATTTGTGTTGTCAGATGCCTGACCATTTCCATGATTTGTTTCGTTTCCGCTGTGTTTTCCGTACGATTCATGTGCTGGCAGCTTTGTAAATGCCAGGTAAAATAAATATGTTCATTATTCGAGAAGGTGATTCGGAGCGTATCCCCAAGCCGTTTTAACAACCACTCCGTTAACCGGGAAGATTCTGAATCCATCCCCCGCTTTATGGTTGAATTATCCATTGTCAACTGTGAACGATTTCTCGTTCGCTGCACCATAACCAGCGCATGGATAAGTAAGCTCTCCGTTTCCCCTTGTGTCAAGTGTAAGGAAAAGATGTTTTGCAAATCCTTCAGCGCTTTTCGAACAGTACCAATTTCATGGGCGGGGAAAAGTTGCAATACATGGTTTCGATCCGGTGCAGTGACCTTGGCGGAAATTAATTCAGTCAGATGAGCAAGCGCATTCCGTTTATTCAATTCACTTCCCTCGATATGATTGCCGATACGCTGTTTGGACACAAGTTTCAGGTCGTACTGTTGGAGCCAGCGGGCAATCGTGTTCAGGTGATTCCGGACAGTCATTTTGTTGGTATACAATGCTTCGGAAAGTGCGGATAATGTTTCCGGTTTTTCACTGACCAGCAATTGATAGGCAATCAGCAGGACTTGTTCGTTTTCGGATGTGCCGGCAGTTTCTGTTTGGTACATGTGTTTCATTAGCTCATCGAGATCTTCTTTGTCGATTATCAAGCCAACACCAATCCCAGGTTTCCGGCTAATTTCAGCAGATGGATATTTTTTTAAAAGAACATCCAATTGCTTTAAATCATTGCGCACCGTCTTTTCGGAACAATTCAATTTAGAAGTCAATGCTTGAATCCTGATTGGCTCGCCCGGGCTTGCCAGTAATAATTGCATTAATGTTTGTTGTCGTTTGTTCATGTTATTCCACCATCCGTCTATTATGATAGCGGAGAATGGGGTGTAGGACAAATGATTGATGGTGGTGTGTTGGTTGTTGCAAGCAGCTGTTTGTTTAAAAACGAAGACAGATAATTCCTAACCCTCTCCTCACGAAAGCGATATCATGGTAAACTGTATATTACACTTTAGGTCTGTTCCGTATGTGGGGGATTAAATAATGAGCAATTCCAGATTGTTTCTGTATACATTATGCGGGGTTATTTTTTGTATAAGTTTTATAGGTATGATTATTTATGGCTATAAAACGTTTTTTATTGAAACGAAAAAGGTGGAATCGGAAAATTATACTTATCATTTTGCATTGATAGCTGAAGAGGCGGATAACGCGTACTGGCGTTTAATTGAGAAGGGCGCTGAAAAGGCTGCTTCTAAACATGATATTTACCTGGAGTATCTTGCACCGACAAGGGCGGATAATGATAAACTGCTAAAACTTCTGGACCGGATGATATCGGCTAAGGTGGACGGGATCATCGTTCAAGGTGTTGAAGGCGAGCGGTTTGTCGACCTTGTTCATAAAGGTGTGGAACGGGAAATACCGATTATTACAGTGGATACGGATGTCCCGGGCAGTGAGCGTAAGGCATATGTTGGAACAGACAATTATCGGGCGGGAAAGTTAGCTGGTAAAGCTGTTATCCAACATACGACTGGGGAGCAGTATGTTGGCATTGTCATGGGAAGATTTGATGCCATTAACCAGAAAAGGCGATTGGAAGGTTTTAAACAGGCAATCAAAGATGTTCCCCGTATCCATATTGCCGCAATGAATGAATCCAATATTACATCCATTGGTGCTGCGCAGGCGGCATATTCCCTGTTGAAAGAAAATCCATCCATCACTGCCTTTGTGGGGATGAGTGCACTGGATGGAATTGGCATTGTGGAGGGGGTACAGGAGATCGCGCCGGAAAAAAACGTCACCATCATTTCCTTTGATCTCATGCCGGAAACACGCAAATTAATTCGGGAAGGAAAAATTGATGCCACGATCGCTCAATATCCCAGGAAGATGGGAACGAAGGCGGTAAACGTTTTAATGGAGCTGCAGAAACATGATCTGCTTGATAACGAGATGTTCACGGGTACGAAAGTGATTGAAAAAGAGGACTTACATTCTATAAAAAATGATGGTGAGTCAAAATGAGAACAATACGAGGCAAGTTGATTGTTTACTTTTTTGTGTTTATTTTTCTATTTCAGATAACTGCTGTTTCCATTTTTGTCAGCTCCACTGCGTTAACCAATACATATAATGATAGTTTTCAGCGTTTTTTGCTGTTGAATAAACTATCAAACCATGCATCTGAACTCTATTCAACGACAAAATCATTTGTGAATGAACCAAACTCCCAACATTCCAAGGCTTATTTTCAAACAAAATCGAAGCTGGAGGATAATATTGATCAGCTGACCGAATCCTTTTACTATATCGACACGATTGAAATGAAAAATTACATAAATTTGATTGAGACATTTATCCATGAAACCGATCTGACAGTTGGGTTTGTATTACGGGATGATACGGAACAGTACATGAATCACCTGGAAGAAGCAGGACACGCTTCGGACTATATTGCAGAATCAACGCTGGAAATTATTAAGTTGGAGTTGACTGCCTATCAGTCTTTTTATGAAGATTTGCAGTTACGCAATCAAAACTTCCTGTTGTTTATTTTATTTCTGTTCCTGACAACGATTATGCTCGCAATCTTTTTTGCCATGTGGTTTTCAAAAGGAATTACCCGGCCATTGGGGAAGCTTTCTGCAGCGGCGGAGGAAGTCTCCAGAGGTGAACTGCAGGGTGAGCCGGTGAGTATACGAACAAATGATGAGCTGCGGCTGCTTGGTGATACGTTCAACCAGATGCGTTCCAATATTCATCAACTGTTTGAAGAAGTGCAGGATCAGTCAGAGCTTGATCGCCTTGTAAAGGAAATGGAACTTAAACACCTGCAGAATCAGGTGAACCCGCATTTTCTGTTTAATACGTTGAACACCATTTCGAAAATGGCCTATTTGGAGGATGCCAAATCCACTTCCGGTTTAATAGATTCAGCTGCAGCACTATTGCGGCACAGTCTTGGCGAAATTGACCGTAGCATTTCACTGAAAAATGAGGTGAAAATTGTGCAAGATTATTTTCATATCCAACAAGTACGGTTTTCTGAACGGGTCACGTTCCAACTAGAAGTGGACGAATCTTGTCTTGACATTGAAATACCCCAGTTGACATTACAGCCATTGGTTGAAAATGCCTTCATTCATGGAATTGAGGAACAAGAGGAAGGCGGTACAATTTCGCTTGTTATTTTTCAAAGAGAAGCAACTGTTGTTGTGGAAATTCGCGATGATGGTGCTGGGATGGATGAGGACAAAATAGATCAAATCATTTCGCTGACGAAGCAAGAGGATCATATTGGCCATTCCACCGGCATTGGACTGGCTAACGTGATTAGAAGACTGCAGTTGTTTTACCAGACAGACCATATTATCGAAATGGAATCGGAACCGGGTCGTGGAACCGTAATCAGGCTGTTGCTGCCAATGGAGATGGAGGGCTGGAAATGAAGATTCTGATTGCTGAGGATGAATTGCTGGAACGTAAAGCAATGCGTAAATTTCTGGAAGATAACTTTAATGAGCTGGAAGAAATCAGTGAGGCGGCGAATGGCAGAGAAGCGATTGAGCAGGCAGCAATTTTTGAGCCTGATATTATTTTTATGGATATTAAAATGCCTGGAATTAATGGGCTGGAGGCAATTGAAAAGATACAGAACACCCTGCCGTCCATTAAGTTTATCTTAGTATCTGCCTATGATTCGTTTGATTTTGCAAAACAGGCGATGCATTACGGGGTGAAAGAATATATTTTAAAGCCGGGTAAAAAGACGGAAATTGTCGCGTCGATTTTACGGGTGAAAAAAGAACTTGCGTATGAGGCAAAGGAAATGGCCGAAAAAAGAAGTCTGATTGAAGAAAGGTTTATTTCCAAATTGATGCAGCACCAGTCCTTTGATAAAGAGGGATATCATCTGTTGAAGGAATACTTTCCGACGTTTCAATGCGGTTATTTTCTGGTGCTTCAACAGGGTGACCCTGTTGATGAGGCTGACGTGCGAACGAAACTGGACAAGCATATTGAACACCCGTTTATTGTGAACCCCGCTGATGGGAGGGTTACGTGTTGTGTTTTGGCAAGTTCAGCGTTAAACAAGTCGGAAATATTGATGCAGGCACGCAAGATTCAATTGGAATTCGGTGATTGTTTTCTTGGATTAGGTTATGCCTATTCAACGATGGAAAGCCTTTCGAAATCTTACCATGAGGCGCTTACTGCTATGTATCAGCTGACAAGGCAACATAACCGAAAATATGGCTTCGTTGAGGTTACGGAGGAAAAGGATAATCGAATGGATGTCATTGTTCAGCTTCTGGATGAAATGGAAAAAGGCAATGAGCATGAATCTGCACGGTGTTTTACGGAGAACCGGGAGTTATTTTCCCCGGATGATCTTGAAGAACTGTATTTTAATGTGAAGCAATTAATGGAGGAACATCATCTTTCACTGCCGGATTCGTCGATTACGGAATTGAAATCAGACGAATCATGGCAGCAGTTCATTACGCTTTGCTGTCTGACGTTTCAGGAATATTATCAATCCAATCAATTGATGGAAAAGGTAAAGGATTATATTGACGAACATTACAAGGATGGAATTACGCTGGAGGAGATGGCAGAACATGTGGGGTTAAGCCCGAATTATTTTTCAAACGTATTCAAGAAGGCGTTTGGGAATACATTTGTCGAATATGTAACAGAGAAGCGAATGAAAGAGGCCAAATATTTGCTGATGGAAAATGACTATTCGTTAAAGGAAATATGCTACATGCTCGGCTATCATGACCCGAATTATTTCAGCAGGGTATTTAAAAAGCATTACAGCATGTCTCCGAAAAAATACCAGCAGGAAATCTTTAAAAAATGAAGACAATCATAAAAAAGTACAGATTTTGAAGACCTGCCATTATTCTGAAAATTATATAATGTTAATTGACAGCGTTACCAATAAACGAGGGGGTAGGTTTTTTGAAGAAATCATATGGTTTTCTAATGTTGGTAGCATTAGCACTGGTACTTGCTGCATGCAGCGGTTCAGACGATGCAAAAGGAAGTTCGGATGGGGGAGAAAAATCAAACACTGTTGAGATTTTCAGCTGGTGGACTGGTGCTGGTGAAGAAGCTGGGCTGCTTGCGTTAATTGATGCGTTTGAGAAAAAGTATCCGGAAATTAAAGTGGAGAATGCAGCGGTTGCCGGAGGGGCTGGTACCAATGCGAAAGCAGTACTTGCTACCCGGATGCAGGGTAATGATCCGCCATCCACATTTCAGGTACATGGCGGGGATGAATTGAACGAAGGCTGGGTGGCAGCCGGCAAAATGGAGCCGCTGAATGATCTGTATGAAAAGAATGGGTGGAAAGATAAGTTTCCTGAAGAATTAATTGATTTGGTAAGTAAAGATGGAAAGATTTATTCCGTACCGGTAAATATCCATCGCGGAAATGTTATTTTCTACAATAAGAAAGTGTTTGAGGAACATAACATTAAAGAACCAACGACTTTGGATGAGTTCTTTGCTGCAGCTGAAAAGTTAAAAGAAGCAGGCGTTACCCCAATGGCGTTGGGTGACAAAAACTCCTGGCCGGCAACGCAAATTTTTGAAAATACGCTGTTAAGTGTTCTTGGTCCGGATGATTACAAGAAATTGTTTGAAGGGGAAATACCTTGGGATGATGAACGTGTCGTGAAAGCGGCAGAGAAGTTTGGAAAAATCCTTGATTATGTGAATGAAGATCATTCTGCCCGTAACTGGCAGGACTCCGCGCAGCTTGTTGCCGACGGGGAAGCTGCCATGCTGAATATGGGTGACTGGGCAAAAGGGTACTTTTCAAACGACCTGAAGATGAAAACGAATAAAGACTTTGGTTATTTTGAATTCCCTGGAACGAAAGGCGAATTTGCCGTTATTACCGATACATTTGGGCTGCCAAAAGGGATAGAAAATAAAAAAGATGTCAAGAAGTTCCTGACATTTCTTGGTTCCACCAAGGCACAGGATATTTTCAATCCGCTTAAAGGATCGATTCCGGCCCGTACAGATGCGGATGAATCAAAATATGATGCATATGGAAAAGAAGCAATGAAAGATTTTAAAGATTCACGATTGGTACCAAGTCTGGCGCACGGTTCTGCCGCAGCTGCAGGATTCCTGACAAAGGCCAATCAGGCAGTGAATATTTTTGTGACACAGCGTGATGTTGATACGTTTATTAAAGCATTAAAAGCTGCATCATCTGAAATGTAAGTGATTGAACCCTGAGGCTGCCTGAAATTGGGGGCAGCCTTTTAATTTTTTATAAAAGCCTCTCGGAAAAGGGGAATGTTATGTGAGTGAGGCAGTCGGTAAACGAAAAAACAGAAAGAAATTTACAAAAGACCAATGGACGGCATTTGCATTTTTGTTGCCATCCATTATTCTGATACTTGTTTTTGTATATGGTTTTATCGCATGGACCGGATATGTTTCTGTTAGTAACTGGAACACGTTGACACCGGACTTTTCTTTTGCCGGATTGAAAAATTATCTCTTTTTATTCCAGGATTTCCGGTTTCAGGCTGATTTACGGAATACCATATTTTTCACGATTTTCTTCATTGGACTAGTAATTGTCATGGGACTTGGACTCGGGATATTGATCGATCAAAAATTGAAGGGTGAATCGTTTTTCCGCAATATCTTTTTGTTCCCGATGGCGTTGTCGTTTATTGTTACGGGTGTTGTCTGGCAATGGCTGCTGAATCCATCGACAGGGTTTAACCAGTTCCTGAAGTTTTTCGGCATTACCCCGAAATGGTATACGGATACCAATATTCTGGCCGGCTTTGAATGGGGAAGCATCGAATTCGGGGTGCCGGTGGCAATTATCGCTGTCGTCATTGCCGCTGTTTGGCAGATGACGGGCTTTTCACTTGCGATGTATTTGGCAGGTTTGCGTGGCATCCCGGATGAACTGCGTGAAGCAGCAAGAATGGATGGCGCCAGTGAGTTTCAGATATATCGGAAAGTGGTTATTCCGATGCTGATGCCGATTACGGTAAGTGTCATTATTATTATGGCGCATATTTCCTTGAAAATTTTTGACCTGATTTATGCAATGACCGGTTCCGGTGCTAATTTTGTTACGGATGTTCCTGCTGTCTACATGTTTGAAACAACGTTTAAAGGACATTATTATGCAAACGGTGCTGCGATTGCCATTATCATGCTGCTTTTAGTAGCCGTATTTATTGTTCCTTATTTATGGAACAGCAGAAGGGGTGGTCAATAATGACGGCATTCCCGGTTTGGAAAACGATAAAATATGTAGTGTTAATCTTTTTTGCCATTTTGTTCCTGATGCCTGTTTACGTCATTATTGTAACGAGCTTAAAACCACTGGATGAAGTATCATTGGAACATATGTGGGCCCTGCCGACGTCCATCAATTTTAACTCGTATATTCAGGCAATTAAGGAACTGGCACCCAATTTTATGAACAGTGTTTACTTGGTCATTCCGGCAACACTGTTATCTGCATTACTGGGTGCAATGAATGGGTATGTGTTATCAAAGTGGAAGTTTAAGGGATCGGAAACGCTTTTTACGATAATATTATTTGGCATGTTTATTCCGTATCAGAGTATTCTGATTCCGCTGATTCAGTTTTTGCGTACCATCGGGCTGTACGATACGATTGCCGGGCTTGTGCTTGTGCACGTTGTGTATGGGCTGCCGATTACAACGTTAATGTTCCGTAACTTTTATGCAAGCATCCCGGATCAGATGATTGAGGCGGCTAAAATTGATGGTGCCAGTTTTCTTGGTGTGTTCAGACATATCATGGTTCCACTGTCGATTACCGGATTTGTCGTTGTGGCCATCTGGCAGTTTACGAACATCTGGAATGAGTTTTTATTTGCTGTAACGGTGACAACAAATGAAAATCAGCCGGTGATGGTCGCACTGCAGAATTTATCCGGCAGCCAGATTGTACAGTGGAATGTGCAAATGGCCGGTGCGGTTGTTGCGGCATTGCCGACGCTGCTTGTATATATTATACTCGGTAAATATTTTGTTCGAGGGCTGCTGGCTGGTTCGGTGAAGGGGTAGTTTTTTGGGCAGCTAAGAAAGTATAAAATCCTTTCTTACTGCATAAGTGCAACTATGGCTGTCACCTAAAGGCTTGGTGACAACCAAGTTTTCTAAGCGGAATACTGATAGAAAGGTGGAAGTTGCTGATAGATTGATAAAAACCGCATGTTTGGCGCCGATGGAACTGCCGCAAGCCATAAAACTCCGATCTCCGTATGAAGGATCGGAGTTTGGTGTGCTTATGCAGCTTGTTATGATACTATAATTTTAGACATTTACTACAGAATGGTGGCGATCAGATGATATACAATGAACCGATTTTTTTACAGCCGGTATTACAGGAACGTATATGGGGCGGAAGCAAATTGAAGACGGACTATAACTATGACATCCCTTCCAATCAAACCGGCGAGGCGTGGGTCATTTCCGCGCATCCCAATGGTCCTAGTGTCATTGAAAATGGTCCGTTGCAAGGGCAGACACTGGCAGATGCATGGAACGAGCATGGCGAACTATTTAATAAAGCAGCGGACAACCTTGAAGCATATCCGCTGCTTGTTAAATTACTGGATGCCAATGCAGATTTATCTGTGCAAGTACATCCGGATGATGCCTATGCGCGTGAGGTGGAAGGGCAGCCGTATGGAAAAACAGAATGCTGGTACGTGCTGGATGCGGAGCCCGGCGCGGAACTTGTGTTAGGCCATCATGCGTCAAACGATGAGGAATTGAAGCAAATGATCGATAGTGGAGAATGGGACAAGCTGCTAAGACGTATAAAGGTTGAACCGGGAGATTTTGTTTATGTGCCAAGTGGTACGATTCATGCGATTGGCAAGGGAATTGTTATTCTGGAAACCCAGCAGAGTTCGGACATTACGTATCGTGTGTATGATTATGACCGGATGGATGCGGAAGGTCGGAAGCGGGAATTGCATTTGGAGAAGGCGAAAGAGGTGACTTCGGTTCCGCACCGGGATTTTCCTAGCATGTCTGAGGAAGTCGTCACGGGGGATATGAACATAAAGAAATTGGTTGAAAACGATTATTTTGCGGTAAGCCACTGGAATTTGGACGGGCATGCACATGTTGAGTTAACAGAGGATTTTTTGCAGGTCAGTGTGATTACAGGCAGTGCGGAGATAACGGTTGACGGACAAGCTTATCCTATTGAAAAGGGAAATCATTTTATTTTACCGAATGGGGTAAAGGAATATGAGCTTAATGGTGAGGCGGAGCTTATTGTGTCGCATGTGTGATTTCAATGGTGACAAATTTAGGGTAGTGGGGGATGATTAATTTGGTGAAACCCAGAATCGGTATGGTAGGACTGGGTGGTATTGCTCAGAAAGCGTATTTGCCTATTCTTTCAAACGAAACAGATTGGACGTTTACAGGTGCATTTTCGCCCAATGAAAAAAAGAGAAAGGCAATCTGCGGCCAGTATCGCATCCAGGACTTTGGCAGTTTACAGGCATTGGCCCAGGTGTGTGATGCTGTGTTTGTACACAGTTCCACTGTATCACATTATGAAGTGGTTTCGGAACTGCTTCATAAAGGACTGGATGTATATGTTGATAAACCACTGGCTGCATCCATCCAAGACGCGGAAAAATTGGTCGAGTTAAGTGAAAAAAAGGGACGAAAGCTTATGGTTGGATTCAATCGTCGTTTTGCGCCAATGTATGTGCAGGCAAAGGAAAAAGCGAATAATACAGCATGGGTACGTGTTGAAAAACATAGAACGGATAGTGTCGGCCCTTATTCTTATGGGTTTACCATGTTGGATGATTATCTTCACTTAGTTGATACAGCGCGTTGGCTGGGGGACGGGAATCTTCGTTTGCTTTCTGGAAAAATTCATACGAACGATGAAAATCAACTTCTATATACACATCATACATATGAAACATCCCAAAACTTGGCTTTTACAACAGCTATGCATCGAAAAGCGGGAACGAGTTTGGAACAACTGGAACTGGTAACAAACGGAAGAATTATCCGTGTAAAGAACATGAATACAACGGAAATTGAACAAGATAATGCCATATCAACAACATTTTCCGCTTCATGGGACTCCTCCGTAAAGCAGCGGGGTTTTGAAGGGGCAGTCCAGCATTTCATAGATTGTATCCAAAATGATAAGCAACCCGTTGTTGATGGAATGGAAGGGTTAAAGTCACAGTTAGTTGTTGAGCAAATGTTAAGCAGTAATGAGATAAATGTATATTAGTTGATGCATATAATCCGCTCCGGAAATATACTTCGCTTTCACTTTCGAGCATAAGTGCGACATCAGCTCAATAAATTATTTTCCTATAAGCAGCCGCTGGTTTACAAAAACCGGCGGCTATTTACATGTCGAAAGTGCATGTCCACCTTATCATTATTTTATATAGTAACTATTTCCTATAATCAACGGAAATACATTGTGTCTTCATGAAAGCGTTTTTAATTTATAATGAAATTAGTCTTAGATAAACAAACCAAAGGGAGGAACTATTATGAAGCAAATTTTATTGGCATGTTCATCAGGAATGTCTACAAGTCTATTAGTTAAAAAAATGGAGGAGGAAGCTGAAAACAGAGGGATTGAAGCGAAAATTTGGGCAGTCGCGCAGGACAAGGCCGTTAAAGAACTTGAAAATGCGGATGTGCTTCTGATCGGACCACAAATGCGATTTATGAAGAAAAAATACGCCAAAACGGCTGATGAAATGGGTACACCACTTGATGTGATTGATCCTGTTGCGTATGGGCGTGTTGATGGAAAAGCAGTTCTCGATCATGCCCTCAAACTGATTGACGGTTAAACTTTAATAGGGGGAGAGTATAATGAACAACAAGTTCATGGAGTTTCTTGAAAATATGTTGATGCCAATTGCGGATAAAATGAACAACAATCGGTATTTGACCGCATTGCGTGACGGCTTTATGGTAGCATTGCCGTTAATTATTTTTGGTTCTATTTTTGTTGTCCTGGCAAATTTGCCATTTTTGGATAAATTGATTGGTGAAGATGCCTTTGCCGCCTATCAGAGTGCACTAGGTCCGGCATCTGCTGCAACACTTAGTATAATGGGTGCTTTTGTTATTATAGGAATAGGCAGCAAACTTACTGAATCGTATGATATAGAGGGGATCTATGGAGGTGTTGCGGCTTTAGCGGCATTTCTTATTCTGACACCACAGCAATTTGAAGGTGTTTCTGGTGTCATTCCAACCTTTGTACTTGGGGCAGAAGGGATGTTTCTTGGTATTTTCACAGCTTTCATTGCTGCGGAACTTTACCGGTTTTTTGTACAGAAAAATTGGACGATAAAAATGCCTGCTGGTGTCCCTGATGCAGTCTCCAGGTCATTTAGCGCTTTGATACCCATTACAATGACGCTTATCGTGTTCTTAATCATTCGGATTATTTTCAGTTTCACATCATTCGAAACGGTTCAAAATTTTATTTATACCATCATCCAGGAGCCATTGACTGCCTTGGGGAGCAGTTTGCCGGCGACCATTTTGGCGGTTCTCCTGATACAGGTGTTCTGGTTCTTTGGATTGCACGGACAAATCCTTATCAATTCGGTGTTTGACCCGATCTGGTATGCTTTGAATGACCAGAACCTTCAAGCATTCCAGGCTGGTACGGAATTGCCGAATATCGTGACGAAACAGTTTATCGATACGTTTATTGTCGGCATGGGCGGATCAGGTATGACGCTGGCAGTTATCATTGGTATCTTTCTGATTGGACGAAGCCGTCAACTGAAGGAACTGGGCAAGCTCGGTGGACCTCCGGGGATCTTTAATGTGAATGAGCCGGTTATTTTCGGTTTACCGATTATCATGAATCCGCTGGCATTGATTCCATGGCTTTTGGCACCGGTTGTTATCACACTTATAACGTACTTTTCAATGGCGACAGGCCTGGTGCCGAAACCAGCTGGAATTATTGTTCCCTGGACGACCCCGGTTGGATTGAGTGGATATCTGGCTACCGGAAATGCCTGGCAGGGGGCTGTATTGCAGTTTTTTAATATGTGTGTTGTATTTGCGATATGGTGGCCATTCCTGAAAATACTTGATAAAAATTATTATGAATCTGAGAAAAAAGAAGGGAACAGTGAAGCGAGCTAACCATCATCACATAATGGTCTTGTTTTCTGCAGCAGGGCCTTGAAAGCTGGTATCGGAAAATTTATCGTCTTCAGGGGTGAAAACATATGGAAACGAACACGAACACTATAACAGAAACCGCATTCCAAATAATCTTATATGCTGGCAACGGAAAATCCAGTGCAATGGAAGCGATACAGGAAGCAAAAGAAGGGAACTTCAAGAAGTCGGATCAACTGATGGAGAATGCAGGTAATGAGCTTAATAAAGCCCATGAATTTCAGACGACGTTATTACAGGGGGAGGCCAATGGCGATGAATCATCATTAAACCTGATGCTCGTTCATTCGCAGGATCATTTGATGACGTCCATGACCGTTCGCGATCTTGCGGTTGAAATTATTGAAATCTATCGAAATAAAATCGAAAGGCGGTAATTGTGAATGACAAACACGTATTCATTTCCAAACGGATTCTGGTGGGGAAGTGCTACATCCGCCACTCAAATTGAAGGTGCTGCAGGCGAGGGTGGCAAAGGAAAAAATATATGGGATTATTGGTATGAAACTGAGTCGAATCGATTTTTTGATCATGTCGGACCGGAGACGACCTCGGATTTTTACCATCGCTATAAAGAAGATATAAGACGAATGAAGGAAATCGGTCATAATACATTCCGGTTGTCGATTTCATGGGCACGTCTGATTCCCGGCGGCAGTGGTGAGATTAATCAGGAAGCTGTGACATTTTACAATCATGTGATCGATGAGTTGCTGGAAAATGATATTGAACCGTTCGTCAATCTGTTTCACTTTGATATGCCGCTGGAATTGCAGGAAAAAGGCGGATGGGAAAACAGGGAAGTTGTGGAAGCGTACGCCAACTATGCAGGTGAATGTTTCCGTCTGTTTGGTGACCGGGTAACGAAATGGTTCACGTTCAATGAGCCAATTGTACCTGTTGAAGGCGGTTATTTATATGATTTTCATTATCCAAATGTTGTCGATGCAAAACGGGCATTTCAGGTTGCCTACAATACAATGGTTGCGCATGCCAAGGCGGTTGACGTTTTCCGCAAACATGAGGTGCAGGATGGTCAAATCGGGATTATTCTTAATCTGACCCCATCCTATCCAAGGAGTAATAATCCTGCAGATTTGAGGGCATCACGGATAGCTGACCTGTTTTTCAATCGGAGTTTTCTGGATCCGGCTGTTTTGGGGGAATACCCGCAGGAACTGATGGATATTTTGCATGAACACGGGCATTTGCCGCAAACGGAACCAGGTGATTCGGAATTGTTGAGGGCAAATACGTCAGATATGTTAGGTGTCAACTACTACCAGCCGCGCCGTGTGAAGGCAAAGGAGAATTTGCCGAATCCGTATGGACCGTTTATGCCGGACTGGTTTTTCGACATTTATGAGATGCCGGGCAGAAAAATGAATCCATATCGCGGTTGGGAAATCTATGAAAAAGGTATTTATGACATTATGATCAATTTAAAAGAGAATTACGGTAATATTCCATCATTTATTTCGGAAAATGGTATGGGCGTGCAAGATGAAGAACGGTTTATCGAGAATGGAGAAATTCAGGATGATTACCGTATTGATTTCATCCGCGAACATCTTAAATGGCTGCATCAGGCAATTGAAGAAGGCTGCAATGCCAAGGGCTATCATCTTTGGTCGTTTATGGATAACTGGTCCTGGATGAATGCCTATAAAAATCGCTATGGCTTTTTCTCGGTTGATTTGGAAACAAAAGAACGGACAGCCAAGAAAAGTGCATATTGGTTCAAATCCGTTTCTGAGAACAATGGGTTTTAGGAAAGGATATCACGAAAGCCAGCTTAGGAATTAAAACGTTTCGATGATAAGGGGAAAAACATGATGCTGAATGCCAGAATGAAACATATATTGCAGAAATTAATGGCAATAGAATCGCCAATAACGGGTGCGTATCTGGCTAATGTTAATCAAGTTACCGCACGGACGACCAGGAATGATGTGAAGCATTTGAACGCGATTGTATCGGAATATGGTGCTGAAATCCATACGGTTATGGGGAAGGGCTATCAGCTGGAAATCATAGATGAAGAATTGTTCCGGCATTTTCTCAGGGATATTTTTAATGAAGAAGCGCCATATGACAGCCTTGTTCCCAGTATGCCGGAAGAACGGATGGCATATTTGATTAAACGATTTTTACTCAGTAACAGTTATTTAAAAATGGATGATTTGGCTGACGAAATTTATGTCAGCAAATCAACCATTCAAAACGATTTGAAGTATGTTAAGGAAGTATTTGCTGATTACGACATCTATTTGGAGTCCAGGCCCAATCATGGTTTGAAAGTTATTGGTGATGAACTGAAACTGAGGTTTTGCATGTCGGAGTACGTCTTTGACCGGAGTGATGAAATAAGCGACAAACTGCCGGCTGATCTCTTTCCTTCTTTTCATAAAAAAGATATGGATCATGTGCTTGGCATCATTGTAGATGAAATCAAAACACATGACATTACATTATCCGATATTGCGATTAACAATCTATTGATTCATATTCTTATTGCGTATAAACGGATTAAGGATGGGTACCATATTTCCCTGTATTATGCGGATTTTGAGGAAATTGCAGAACAGAAGGAATTTCAGGTGGCCGGACGGATTGTGAAGAAGGTTGAACATGTATTACATGTAACATTTCCGGAAGAGGAAATTGCGTACGTGGCGATTCACTTACTTGGAACAAAAATGGTATCCGTAACGGGCATGCGTGATGAAAAAAGCATCGACAAAGTCATCAATCCTGATACCTATCAGCTGGTCGGCGCTATCCTGGATAAAATAGAAGAGAAAATGAATTTGAAAATAAAACGTGATAAAGAATTGACCATTGCGCTCGGTTTGCACTTGAAGCCTGCCATTAATCGTCATAAATATGGAATGAATATCCGGAATCCGATGCTGGAGGAAATCAAACGGAATTATCCGCTGTCCTATGAAGCTGGGATAATCGCTGGACTGGCGATTGAAGAACATACCGGATCCGGAATCAATGAAAATGAAATTGGTTATTTAGCGCTGCATATCGGGGCCGCCATGGAGCGGCGTAAAATGGAGACAGCCCCGAAGCGCTGCCTGATTGTCTGTGCATCCGGATTAGGAAGCGCCCGCCTGCTGTATTATAGGATTAAGTCTAAATTTGAAGGAAAACTTGAAGTCGTCGGTACTACGGAATATTATAAATTGAAACAATGTGATGTAACTAAAATTGATATGATCATCAGTTCCGTTCCGATACCTGAGGAATTTTCCGTACCGGTTCTGGAAGTGAATTCGGTTCTTGGCAATCAGGATATCGAGCATATTGAAGCGTTTATTATTGAAAATGAACGATCTATTTATGATTATTTTCAGCCGGAATTGCTCCATTTAAGAAAGGATTTCAACTCCAAAGAAGCTGTACTGCGTTTTATGTGTGACTATTTGGAGGAAAAATCAATGGTTGATCCAACTTTCCTGGATAACCTTTATGAACGGGAAAAGTTTGCCACAACCGCGTATGGGAATTTAGTAGCTATCCCCCATCCGATTTCACCCGATTCGGATGAAACCTTTTTATCTGTCTGTACATTGAAAAACCCAATTAGCTGGGGAGATAAACCAGTTCAATTCGTATGTGTATTGAGTGTCAAACGAAACAGTACGGAAGATTTGCAGTCCATGTATGATCTTCTTGGAAAAATCATTGATAGCCCATCCATTGTGCAGAAACTGATTAAAACAGAATCGTATGAGGAATTTGTCAACGTGTTATTGCGGTGAGGGCAAGCTGTCAGGTTTGATATATATGGGCCGGCAGCTTGTTTTTGGTATAATGAAAACGATTAGGGTGGAGGGGTGACAAATGCTGATAGGCGGTATCGAAGCAGGCGGAACGAAATTCGTTTGCGCTGTCGGTGATGATCATGGAAAAATTGTTGATAAAATCACGATTCCTACAGAAGGACCTGATGAAACATTTCAGGAAGTGAAGAAGTTTTTTAAAACGTATCCGATCGAGGCATTGGGGGTTGGCAGTTTCGGCCCGATTGACCTGAACACAAAACATGAAACATATGGAACCATTTTGAACACACCAAAGACTGAATGGAAACACTATGATTTGCTGGGGCGTTTGAAGGCCGATTTCCCGATTCCGGTTTATTTGGATACGGATGTAAATGCGGCGTGTCTGGGAGAATACTTATATGGCGCAGGAAAGAATGCCGACAGCACTTTATACATAACTGTTGGTACAGGAATTGGCGCCGGATTTGTTTATCAGGGAAGCACGTATCAGGGAACAAGCCATCCCGAGATGGGGCACATATTCATTGAGAAGCGTGGCGATGACCGGTTTACAGGAAGCTGCCCCTACCATGGCAGCTGTTTGGAAGGATTGGCTTCAGGAACGGCGATTGAAGAGCGGTATCAAGTACGAGGCGATTTGCTGCAGGAGAATGAGACTGTCTGGGAACTTGAAGCACATTATCTGGCCCAGGCGATTGTGAATTATATTATGGTTTTATCCCCTGAACGCATTATTCTCGGCGGTGGTGTTATGAAGCAGGAGAAATTGTATGGAATGATCCGGGAAAAAGTTCGGGAGATGGTCAATGATTATGTTGCGATTGATGATGTTGAAGAATTGATTGTGGCACCGGAGTTGGATGATGAGCAGGGGGTTAAGGGTGCTATTGGATTGGTTTTTAGAGATGAAGATGTATAAGGTTACGGGATGACTCCAGTATATTATTACTGGAGTTGTTTTATTTAGGTTGAAATTATAAAGGTGTGAAATAATTCCGATTTGAAAACGAAGGAAGTTACATATCCACTACCTTTTGATAGCGGTTACAATAAAGATGTAGCGAGGTGAAGGTAATGCTGAGTCCCCGGCAACGGAATATCATCAATCATATGCTGCAGGACAAAGGATTTATCACAATTAAAAAGCTTGCAGGTATTTTTCAAGTTAGTGAACGTAGTATTCAATACGATCTTGAGACTATTGAGTACTATGCTGAATCACTTGAGGCCCAGGTGATTCGGAATAAACGGTTAGGTGTGCGATTAATTGCTTCACCAGCACTTGAACAGCAATTTTCAGATGACAATGAAGACAGTTCACTACACGTTCATTTATCGCCTGAAGAGCGCAGAGAAAAAATCCTTATCACTTTATTTGAGACGCTGAAACCTGTGAGTTCCAATCAATTTGCAACGTTATTGTCTGTTTCGCGTCGCACAATAGTGGATGATCTGAAGGAAGTGCAGAGCTGGTTATTCGAGCATGGGCTGGATCTGGAATATTTACAGAATAAAGGATTCCGAATCAAAGGAAGTGAGAAAAGCTTTCGGGAATCGTATGTGGAAGTATTGACCCAGCATTATCAGTCAGGAGTTTTTCCTTCTGAACTGCAATTTTTAAGTTCCAGTGAGATTGCCTTGATTAATCGTTCAATTGATCGTGCATTGGATGGAAAGCAGCACAACATTGTGCAGACAGCAAGGGATGGATTGGTCTTTCATTTAGCGATTACCATTCACCGGATTCGGAACAATTTTCAAATAAACATGCCTGAACAGGAATTGGCAAAAATGCGTCGTGAACCTGAATTTGGGGTTGCAAAACGTATTCAGCAGGCGGTGGAAGAAAAGTTTTCATTGGAATTTCCAGAATCTGAAACCGGGTATATTACACTGCATTTGCTCGGGGCTAAACCGGCTGACCTGGAACCTTCTGAGGATATACAGGAGCACAATACGCTTACGGATACGTTGAAAACCTTTATAAGGCATGTCAGTGGTTATATGGGTGTAGATTTGAATAATGATTTACAACTGTTAAAAGGCTTAACGGTTCATTTAAAACCTGCTATTTACCGATTGCGATTTAATATGCGCAATGAAAATCCTTTAAAACAGGAAGTGCAGAAAAGCTACCCTAATATAATTGCTGCGGTTCAATCAAATGTAACCCTGCTGGAAAATGCTTTTGGCGTTCACTTTAATGAAGATGAGCTGGCTTACATTGCCATGCATGTTGGTTCGGCGATTGAGCGTAAATTTGAGAAAACCCGGTATGAGTTGAGAGTTGTGCTTGTTTGTGCAAGTGGAGTGGGGACATCACAGTTATTAAAAAGTAAAATTGAGAACTACTATCCTGAACTAAACGTGTACGATTCATTTTCCGTTTATGATATTGAGAACGATTATTTTGCAGCGAATAAGATTGATTTGGTCATCTCAACGATACCGACGCCTGAATTTCCTGTACCAGTAGTCAAAGTATCACCTTTTTTGACGAAAGAAGACCGTAATAAATTGAATTCTATATTGAATTCGGAGCGTGAAAAAGCAATTGAAAAAGGCTTGTCAAGTGGACCTGCATTAAATGAATTATTATTGGCAGATTCCGTAAAGTGGAATATCGAAGCATCAAATGTGGAGGAAGCACTCCGGCAAAGTGTTAAGCCACTAATTGCGAAAGGGATTGTCACTGACGAATATGAAACGGCCATTATCGAGCAGTTCCGTGTTAATGGGCCATATATGGTTATCGATAAAGGAGTTGCACTTCCACACGCAAAACCGTCCACTGGTGTGCGTGAACCGGGATTCAGCTTTATTCGACTTAAACATCCAGTGACATTCGGGCATTCTGTAAATGATCCAGTCTTATTTGTGATTTGTCTGGCTACAACCGATGCGCATATCCATTTGAATGCTCTCCGCCAACTTACCATCATGTTACAGGATCATGATGGGATGGAACGATTATTAAATGGAGATGAACATATGCTTCTTGAACAGGTGAATCAGGTAAGTCAACTATGAGATAAGAAGAGGTGAAAGAACTTTTGCTTAACAATGTATTAACGGAAGACAAGATTCTGCTTCAAAATAACGTGAAAAATTGGGAGGAAGCTATCCAAATAGCTGCCAAACCACTGGTGCCTGAATTTATCAAACAAGACTATGTGCAGGCAATGATTGAGAATGTAAAGGAACTCGGACCATATATCGTTATTGCGCCTGATATAGCGATTGCACATGCCAGACCCGATGGCAACGTTCATAAGGTAGGGTTAAGTTTATTAAAGCTTGATGAAAGTATTAATTTTGGAGAAGACAGTCATTATGCAGCGCTGGTGTTTGTGTTGGCGGCTGTTGATAATGAACAGCACTTGGATTTGTTATCCGAATTGGCAAATGTATTAAATGACAGTGAGAAAGTGAGCCAAATTAAACATTGCTCATCTTCAAAGAAAATTGTGAATATTATTAGTAAAACTCATAAGGAGGAATTTTAAATGAAATTTTTAGTAGTGTGTGGTCACGGATTGGGAAGCAGTTTTATGGTTGAAATGAATGCAGAACAGGCTTTAAAAGAACTAGGTGCTCCAGACAATGTAGAGGTCGATCACAGTGATTTAGGTTCAGCGGCTTCCGACATGGCAGACATTTTTATTACAGGAAAAGATCTGGAGGATAATGTAGCCAGTCTAGGAGAACTGATTGTGCTGAGTAATATCTTGGACAAAGATGAATTGAAAGGTAAGCTTAAAGCGAAATTGGAAGAAAAAAATATTATTTAAAAGGGAGTGACAAGTTATGGATGCACTATTATCCATTTTAGTTGATATTCTCAGTCAGCCTGCTGTATTGGTTGCCATCATTGCTTTTATTGGACTTGTTATGCAGCAGAAGTCAGCGGCTGACGTAACGAAAGGGACAACGAAAACGCTCCTCGGTTTTATCGTGTTAAGTGCTGGTGCGGGAGTTGTATCAACTTCATTAACCCCATTTGGAAAGATGTTTCAGGAGGCTTTCGGTGTACAGGGAGTTGTTCCAAACAATGAGGCAATTATTTCAATTGCACTGGAGAATTATGGGTCAACTGCTGCATTGATCATGGTTTTTGGCATGCTTATAAACATTTTTATAGCACGTGTTACGAATCTGAAATATATTTTTCTGACAGGTCATCACACCTTTTATATGGCTGCTTTCTTAGCAATTATTCTAACAGTGGCCGATTTAAATGGCACGATGCTGATTGTAGTTGGATCAATTGCTTTAGGGCTGATTATGTCAATGTTTCCTGCTATGGCTCAGCCGGCAATGCGTCGGATTACCGGAAATAATCAGGTTGGACTGGGGCATTTCGGAACAATCAGTTATATTTCATCAGCTGGAATCGGAATGCTTTTTAAAAAAGGATCGAAATCTACCGAGGATATTAATTTCCCTAAAGGATTGAGTTTTCTTAGAGACAGTTCTGTAAGTATTTCTCTTACAATGGTAGTTATTTATATTATTGCAGCGTTATTTGCTGGTCACACATTCGTTGAAGAAAATCTAAGTGGTGGTACGAACTATATCGTGTATTCGCTTATCCAGGGTGTGACATTTGCTGCCGGGGTGTTTATTATCCTTTCCGGTGTACGGTTAATCTTGGCCGAGATAGTACCGGCATTTAAAGGGATTTCCGAAAGACTGGTTCCAAATTCCAGTCCGGCACTGGATTGTCCAATTGTTTTTCCGTATGCACCTAACGCAGTATTAATTGGATTCTTTTCCAGTTTTATAGCTGGTGTTATCGGAATGTTTGTCCTGTTTATTACGGGCGGTGTTGTCATACTGCCAGGAGTTGTACCGCATTTCTTCCTGGGTGCTACATCGGGGGTGTTTGGTAATGCCACTGGCGGTGTAAAAGGAGCGGTGTTCGGTTCATTTGTGAATGGTATAATCATAACCTTCCTGCCGATTCTATTTTTGCCGCTGCTCGGTGATCTCGGAAATGCAGCCACAACATTCTCCGACACAGACTTCCTGGTTGTAGGAATTGTATTAGGCAACATCGGAAAATTCCTTGGTCAATTTGGTATTATCCTAACAATAGTTGCTGCAGGTGTTATCGCTATTTTGGTCAAAGCAAAAGTTGGAAAGCGACAGCCTGAATAAAATAAAACTTCATGATACGGGTGGTATGATGTCGCAATAATCATTTATCTGATGATTGCTGTTTGCCACCCAATTTTTTTAAATTCATACAAAAGAAAGGGGAATATCTGTGAATACTTCCGTTTCATCTATTTCCGAATTGTCGATTAATACGATAAGAACGTTAACATTGGATAGTGTGGAAAGGGCTCAACACGGGCACCCTGGTATGCCGATTGGGTCTGCTCCAATGGCATATACGCTATGGAAGCAATTTATGAATATCAACCCAAGTGATCCAAATTGGTTTAACCGAGATCGCTTTATTTTATCAGCGGGACATGGGTCAATGTTATATTACGCACTGTTGCATCTAGTTGGTTTTGATGTAACCATTGACGATTTGAAAGGATTCCGTCAATTGGGAAGCAGAACACCTGGACATCCTGAGTTTGGAATGACTCCCGGTGTTGAAGTTACAACCGGCCCACTAGGCCAGGGTTTACCTTCTGCCGTTGGGATGGCGCTGTCAGAGAAATACCTTGCAGCAACCTATAACAAACCTGACATGCCAGTGGTCGATCACTATACGTATGTTATATGCAGTGATGGGGATTTAATGGAAGGTGTATCCTATGAATCAGCCTCATTTGCCGGCCATATGAAACTGGGAAAACTAGTTATGTTATACGATTCAAATGGGGTAAGTTTAGATGGCGATTTGGATGCATCGTTTTCTGATGATATTCAAAAGAGATTTGAATCGTTGGGGTGGCAATATCTATATGTAGAAAACGGCAGAAATATTGAGGAAGTTGCGCAACAAATCAATGAGGCTAAACAGGAAAGCACAAAGCCTACAATTATTGAAGTGAAAAATGTAATTGGTTATGGACTGGAAGAAATTGAAGGAACACATAATGCTCATAGTGACCCGGTTGGACAAGAGGCGGTTGACAAAGCAAAAGCATTTTACAATTGGGATTATCCTGAAACATTTTATGTACCAAAAGAGGTATATGATGATTTCAGCAGTATACAGGAAAATGGCAATAAGAGGCAAAGAAAATGGGACAAGCTTTTCGATCGATATAAAGTAAACCATCCTCAAGAAGCTGAAGAGCTATCACGGATTATGAAAGGGGAGCTTCCCAAAGTTTGGGATGCCGGCTTTACAGAATTTAAAGTTGGGGAAAAGCTAGCCACCAGAGTTGCCGCCAGTGGTATTTTAAATGATCTTTCCAGCAGCTTGCCCGAATTAGTTGGCGGTTCAGCAGACCTTGTTTCTTCCAATAAAACCGTACTAAAACAATATGGTATTTTAAATAGTAATCATTACAGCGGCAGAAACATCTGGTTTGGGGTACGTGAATTTGCCATGGGAGCAATTGCCAATGGTATGGCATTACATGGATTGCGACCTTTTGTAAGTACATTCTTTGTCTTTTCCGATTATGTGCGCCCGTCGATACGGCTGGCAGCTCTTATGGGATTACCTGTTACGTATATTTTTACACATGATAGTATTGCAGTCGGTCAGGATGGCCCGACTCATCAGCCGATTGAACAATTAGCTTCCTTCAGAGCAATGCCAAATCTTACATTAATACGTCCGGCAGATGCTAATGAAACGAAAGCGGCATGGAAAGTGGCAGTACGAAAACAGGATAAGCCCACTATGCTGGTCTTGGGAAGACAGGGTGTACCTGTATTGAAGGAAACCGAGCTGCTTGCTGATTCAGGAGTTGGGAGAGGCGCTTACGTTTTATCAACTGCTAAACAGAGCCCAGAAGGTATTTTGATAGCATCAGGTTCTGAGGTTCACTTGGCGTTGGCTGCGCAATCAAAACTTGCTGAGGAAAATATTAACGTAAACGTGGTCAGCATGCCTTCGTGGGACATGTTTGAAGAGCAGGAGCAGGAATATAAAGATTCAGTGTTGAATCCAGTGTTGAAAAAGCGGCTAGTCATCGAACTTGGGTCAAAAATCGGTTGGAGAGAGTATGCTGGAGAAAATGGCAGCGTTATGAGCGTTGATGAATTTGGTGAGTCTGGTCCAGGCGAGGGGGTTGTAGAGAAATATGGGTTTACAGTAGATAAAGTGGTGGGGCGATTTAAGGAGCTTTAGGCAAAACCATTTTAATGTGTGTAATACAAAGAGTAGCCACTGCTGATTGATAGGGAATTAGCAGTGGTTTTTCGTGTGGGAATTAGTGTTATATTTGTCTGCGATTTTAGATATTAAAAACTCGGACTTTGTCCATGAAAAAGCCGAATGGAAAGGGTTTGAGAGACTTTCTTATACCTTAATGGAATCAAATGAAAAAGACAAAAAATTCATCTTAACCTTTTTGAGAAAAGGTAATATTATAAAATTGGTTACGGTTAGTGGGTTTGGACACGACAATATGGATTTCCGTGTCTCAGAAGACCAAAATTCATCAAATAAACTGCTTGAGTTAAAAAACGATTGAAGGATCGTTATAAATGATAATTTTAGGGTATAATATAAGTAATAAAAATAAGGGGGGAGAATATAAAATGTCAGTAACAAATGGTGTAATGGCACGGGGTGATTCAGAGATGAAAGCTGATAAATTTCATCACAGAGAAATCGTTTGGAATGACGTGGACACCAAATATACTATTCATAATGTTCCCTCTATCTTCTTTGATAAAGATGATTATTATTATACTTCGGAAGTATCCACAAAACTTATGGTATTAAAAGAACTAATGGAAGAGAAAAATATTCCAAATGAAATAGATTTTAATGACATTTCGGATATTAAGATTAATGACAGTTGAAAATGTCCGTTTGTTTCGGGAGTAAATGCAAAATAAAAAAAGAGGCCTATAAAAATGAACACTTGCTTCGTGCAGGTGTTCATTTTTGTTTGTTCAACCATTTTTTGTGAATGTTGCATTGTATTTGTATTTAAGCAGTTTATACTTTTCAATCTCTACATCTATCCTCTCTCTTTAAGAGAGAAAGCATCCTCATTGTTATTCATAAACGATTCTGATATAATTTAATATGAAATAGTTAGATATCTAATTAAATTCACAGTACAATAAAACTGAATATGTACAGGCAGCTAACAATGATTTTTTATAAACGCCAGTACTGCTGATATTTATTTTTTTCTCAAAGCAAGGTGTGAAAATTTCATAATAATTTTTCAAATAGAAAGGAAGGATTATATGAAGTTACAAGACAAAGTTGGAATCATAACCGGAAGTGCTTCAGGAATTGGCAGAGGTATGGCACTCGCGATGGCAAAGGAAGGTGCCCATATCGCCATTGTGGATATTAATGAGGAAAAAGGAAATGAAACACTTGCTGAAATCAATCAGTATGCGGAAGGAATGCTTTTCATAAAAGATATTTCCGTTAAAGAAAATGTGCGGGAAATTGTTACGGATGTTGTGGAGAAATTCGGCAGGCTGGATATTTTGGTGAATAATGCGCATGCCTCTAAACAGGCGCCTTTCGTTGAAACAACCGAGGACATGCTTGATTTATCGTTCAATACCGGTTTTTATCCAACCTTCCATTTCATGCAGGCGGCATACCCGGAACTGAAGAAATCGCAGGGTAAGGTTATAAATTTTGCATCCGGGGCTGGCATTGATGGACAGGCTACACAAACTTCTTACGCTGCTGCCAAAGAAGCAATTAGGGGAATTTCGCGTGTAACAGCTAATGAATGGGGACCGGATGGCATTAATGTCAATTTGATTTCCCCGATTGCTTTAACGGAAGGTGTGAAGGCCTGGAGTGAGAGTGCTCCAGAAATGTATGATGCAATGGTTAAAAATATTCCACTGCGCCGGCTTGGCGATCCGGAACAGGACATTGGCCGGGCAGCTGTATTCCTGGCAAGCAGCGATTCTGACTTTATAACCGGTCAGACGATTATGGTTGATGGTGGAACAATTAAATTACATTAAGGGGTGAGTTTGATGGGAAAATTGGATAATAAAGTGGCAATTATTACTGGCGGGGCTTCCGGAATTGGTGAATATATGGTTGATTTATTCAGCCGGGAAGGTGCGACTGTCATTGCTGCTGATATTAATGAGGAAGCACTGGAAGCAGCAAGCGAGAAAGAAAATGTCCATGGAATGAAACTAAATGTAGCGTCAGACGAGGAGTGGAAAGCTTTTGCCAAAAACGTGAAAGAACGCTTCGGCAGTATTGATGTGCTTGTCAACAATGCCGGAATTTCATCTGAAAAACCATACACCGACATTAATGTTGATGACTGGCAAAAGATGCTGACCATTAACGGATTCGGCCCATTTGCCGGGATGAAGCATATTGCACCATACATGGCAGAACAGGAGAAAGGTTCGATTGTGAACATCTCTTCGTACACGGCGCAAATCGGACAGGGCTTCAATCATTACTCTGCATCTAAAGGGGCAGTAAGAGCAATTTCCAAGGCGGCGGCAACGAACTTTGGCAACCAGGGTGTCCGTGTCAATGCATTGTTCCCCGGGATTGTGGAAACGCCGATGACAACAACATTAAGCACGTCAAAAGGTCTGCTGGATCAGCTTGTACAGGCAACACCACTGCAGCGGCTGGGCCAGCCTGAGGACATTGCTAAAGCAGCATTATTCCTGGCGTCAGATGATGCAGCTTTCATTACTGGTGCAGAATTGGTCATTGACGGTGGATTTTCAGCACAATAGTTTGTATGATAAAAAGAGCTCCTGACATGGTTGGGAGCTCTTACTTATAGAAAGCAGGGATTGATTGAATGGAAGAACCAACTATTTTTCAAATAATCAACAATATGGATAAAGTAACCAATAACCTGATAGTACAATGGAATAAAGTATTTGATGAAGATCTTGGCGTTTCTCATATTCTTGTTCTAGGTCATCTGATGGTACATGGCAACAGCCGGCCCTCTGATATTGCCAAAGAGTTGGGTCTGACTCCTCCCACCCTGACACATTTATCGGAAAAACTCGTACAGAAAAAATTGGCGCTACGAATCAGAGACGAATCTGACCGGCGTATTGTTAATTTGGGGATTACCGATGAAGGGATTGCAACTGTTCAACGGGCAAACCAAAAAGGGGTGGAGCTCCGGAAAAACTTGTTTGAGAAGCTGACCGAGGAAGAAAGAGAACAGCTGTTGTCGATTTATGAGAAGCTGGGTCGTTCGGTTTGAGTTGTGGGACTGGTTTCTTGTCTCAACTTGGTGGACAAGGAACCTGTCCCTCTGTTCCATTATAGCGAAGCTTCGCTGGGCAATGTCGGCGTTATTAAATCAATGTTTTTTTGTTTTAATCGGTTCGCAATATCTGAATCGACAGGGTTATCCGTGATTAGTGTGCTGATGTCTTCTGGGGTGGCAAATACAGCGCTGGATGATTTGCCAATTTTAGAACTGTCAACAATTGCTATGGTTTTGCTCGCTTTTTTAACCAGCTCTTTTTTTAATGACACTTCATAAAGATTAAAATCAGTTAATCCGTTTTCCACTGAGAAGCCATTACCGGATGTAAACAGGATATCTACATTTACATGATCCAAAATACTTAAACCTAATGTTCCTTCAATAGATGTGGAACGATTTGTGACGACACCGCCGAGCAGAATAACAGTGAGGTCCGGATTTTCTTTCAATTCAAGGGCTGTGAGCACCCCGCTGGTAACAACCGTTAATCGGATAGGCTGGTTTTTTATATAACGGGCTAATTCCAATGCTGTAGAGCTGGCATCCAATAAAATACACTGTTTTTCTTCAATAAACTTAAATGCTTTTTTTGCTATTTGTATTTTTTCTTGTTTATTTTTCTTTTCCCTGGCTGAAAAACTGGTCTCATTTTCCGATTCATCGTTAAGAATTGCCCCGCCATGTGTTCTGATCAGCAGTCCCTCTTCTTCCATTTTATTTAAATCTGTTCTAAGAGTTGCTTCGGACACCCCAATATGCAAAGCTAATTCTTTCACTGTAAACCGTTTTTTTTCATATAGGATATTCATAATTTTGTTTCTTCTTTCACTCACAAACATTTTCATAAACGTCCATCCTTATTTTTTATGTTACCTTTATGGTATTTCATTTATTATAATTTATCAATATTTTAACTTAATTTTTCATTTATTATTGTTTTTGTATACAAAATTATAATTTCAAAAGTATTTAAAAATATTATTGACAAAATAATAAGAAATGATAAAATACAAGAAAGTGAATGAAACCGGTTACAAATTTTCTTTGTGGTTGGTTTTTCATTTTTAATACGATGAAAAGGAGAATTATTCATGACTGAAACACTTGATAAACAGCATGATTACCTGAAGGTAGTTCCGGAAACGATGAAGGCAGTAGTAGCATATGGCCCGAAAGATTACAGATATGAAGAAGTGAAGACACCGAAGCTGGAGAATGATAAAGAGATACTCGTAAAAGTCGAAGCTTGTGGCATTTGCGCCGGAGATATTAAGGCTTATGACGGAGCGCCCAGTTTCTGGGGAGATGAGCAGCAGCCTGCCTACATAAAGGCTCCGATGATTCCCGGACATGAATTTATTGCGCGAATTGTGCAAAAAGGCGACGCTGTAACCGATTTTGAAATTGGTGATCGGGTGATATCCGAGCAAATTGTTCCGTGCTGGGATTGCCGATTCTGCAATCGCGGTCAATATTGGATGTGTGAAAAACACGATTTGTACGGTTTTCAAAACAATGTAAACGGCGGCATGGCAGAATATATGAAGTTCACCAAGGAAGCGATTAATTATAAGGTTCCTGAAGATATGCCGATTGAAAAGGCTATCCTGATAGAACCTTATGCCTGCAGTTTGCATGCGGTGCAACGTGCTCAAGTACAAATCGGCGATGTCGTTGTTTTATCCGGTGCAGGCACGCTTGGCCTTGGGATGCTTGGAGCAATTAAAAAATCCGGCGCCTCCAAAGTGGTCGTCCTTGATTTGAAAGAAGACCGGCTGGAACTGGCAAAACAATTCGGAGCAGATCTTGTTCTGAATCCAAGCGAAGTGGATGTTGTCCAAGAAATTAAAGATATGACGGAAGGTTACGGCTGCGACACGTATATTGAAGCTACAGGCCATCCGAAATCGGTGGAACAAGGACTTCATGCAATCAGAAAACTGGGACGTTTCGTTGAGTTCAGTGTGTTTGGAGAACCTGTCACGGTGGATTGGAGCATTATCAGTGATCGAAAAGAATTGGATTTATTAGGTTCCCATTTGGGTCCATATTGTTATCCGCTTGTCATTGAAGGTATTTCCAATGGTGATTTGCCAACAGACAATGTTGTTACGCACACACTGGATTTGCAGGACTTTGAAAATGGTTTTGAACTAATGAAGAAAGGCGAAAACTCATTAAAAATTGTTTTAAAACCATAATTCGTTCCATAAACAAGGGGGAAAGGATAGGATGAAGGATTTAACGCAGAAGGATTCGTCATTTTTAGATAGAATTGGTGTTCCTTCCCATTTAGCATGGGGATACTTTGGTGTCATGATTTTTATGATGGGGGATGGGTTGGAGCTAGCATGGATAAGCCCATACCTGGTTGATCAGGGATTGACGGTTCAACAGGCGGCTTTTTTAACAACGTGCTATGGCGTAACCATCGCGCTTTCAGCCTGGTTATCCGGTGTATTGGTTGAAGCGATTGGACCCAGGAAAACCATGTTGTCAGGGTTGATTTTATACCTCATTGGTCATTCCCTTTTCGTTGGCCTGGCTATTCCGACGCTGAATTACGGGTTAATGATTCCAACGTACGCAATCAGGGGCTTTGGCTATCCGTTGTTTGCCTATGCATTTCTGGTGTGGGTTACGTATCGTACACCGCAGCATCAGCTTGGTAAGGCTGTAGGATGGTTCTGGTTTGTATTTACTGGAGGCTTAAGTGTTTTAGGTGCTTATTATTCAAGTTTCTCGATAAATTTCTTTGGACATATTGCGACCCTTTGGACAGCGGTTTTGTGGGTGCTTCTCGGGGCATTCTTTGCACTGGTTGTTAACAAGGATAAGTTCGAATTAACTAAAGAAAAATCTGATGATTCTTCCAAATTCAAAGAGTTGCTAAACGGTATTACAATTGTGAAACGAAAGCCAAAGGTTGGTATTGCGGGTATTGTACGTGTTATCAATCAGGCTGCACAATATGCTTTTCCGTTATTCCTTCCCATTTATCTGGCGGATCAGGGAGTAAGTACAACCGTGTGGCTTAATATTTGGGGGACCATCTTTATATCCAATATTGCATTTAACCTGATCTTTGGATACATCGGGGATTCATTAGGCTGGCGGAATACTGTGAAGTGGTTTGGAGCATTTGGCTGTGGTATTTTTACCCTGCTCCTGTTCTATCTGCCGCAAATTTTTACTGGAAATGTGTTCGTGGTCGGCGCTATCGGGTTGCTTTGGGGAGCTTGCTTAGCGGGGTTTGTACCGCTATCAGCCCTTACACCTTCATTGGTTGGTGATGGTGACAAGGGAGCAGCGATGTCAATATTAAACTTGGGTGCCGGGCTTTGTGTGTTTGTTGGCCCAGCGCTCGTAACATTATTCTATGATTTGGTTGATACACAGGGAATGATGTGGATCCTTGGTGGTCTGTACTTTGCAGCTGCAATTATGGCCGGTTTTCTGAAGCTGCCGGAAGAAAGCCACAAAGAAAAAACAGCTGAAGATGGAGCGCATTCTGTGGTATAACCATTAGCTCTCTTAATTGAGAGCTCTTTCTCTGTGCTGGTAAGAAGGGGAAAATAAATGTATCGTCATGAAAAAGCCAGTCCAAGTATGCAACCTTTACCGGAACTAAATACACTGCAGGCTTAAAACGTATTATACGAGGAGTGGAGTCGATGAAGAAATTAATTAATGATCCGAAAAACGTCGTCGAGGAAATGGTGGAAGGCTATGTAAATGCACATCCGGATTACATAAGGCAATTGCCGGAGAATAATCGATCATTAGTTTCCGTGCGCGAGACAAAAAAAGATAAAGTTGGCATCTTGATTGGTGGGGGATCCGGGCATGAACCTGCTTTTATGGGATATGTAGGCGAAGGTATGGCGGATGGTGTTGCGGTTGGAAACATATTTGCTTCCCCTTCCCCGCAGCCAATTTTAGAGGTTACCAAAGCCATTGATAAAGGGGCTGGGGTTGTATATTTGTATGGAAATTACGCTGGGGATGTCATGAACTTTGGAATGGCTGCGGAAATGGCGGATATGGAGGAAGACATCGAAGTTGGAGCGGCATTGGCATCAGATGATGTAGCTTCTGCCCCTGTTGACGAGAAAGAAAAACGCCGCGGAATAGCGGGGGAATTCTTTGTTTATAAAGCAGCTGGTGCTGCAGCCGATTTCGGATACAAGTTGGAAGAAGTTGTGCGAATTGCTGAGAAGGCAAATGAAAATACACGCTCCATGGGTGTTGGGCTCACCCCTTGTTATCTTCCGCAAACAAACGAACCAAGTTTTCTAATCGATGAAGACGAAATGGAAATCGGCCTTGGTCACCATGGGGAGCCTGGAATCGAAAAGGGAAAGCTCGAAACGGCTGATCGTGTGGCAGACAGATTAGTAGAGGATATTTTAAATGATATGGACCTGGAAAAGGGAGATGAGGTGGCTGTCCTTGTAAATGGATTGGGATCCACTCCTAAAATGGATTTATATATTATTTATCGCAGGGTCGATCAAATCTTAAAGGAACAAGGAATCAAAATTTATCGTTCCTATGTAGGTAATTATATTACTTCTTTAGAAATGGGAGGATGTTCCATTACATTAATGAAGCTGGATGATGAGTTGACGAAAACAGTTGATCATGCTGTTGATTGTCCGATGTTCGTTCAAAAATAAGGAGGTGCGTCACATGGAATTTACATCTGCAGACCTTAAGAATTATTTTGATGAAGTTATTGAGATGATAGAAGAGGAGAAGGATTATCTTTGCGAGTTGGATCGCAAACTTGGCGATGGTGATCATGGTGTAACGATGTCGATTGGATGGCAGGCTGCAAAAGAAATGATCGATGGGGATCTTAAAGACGAGGATGATTGTGGAAAAATCAGCATGATCGTCGGAAAGACATTTTTAAATGCAGTTGGTTCTTCGGTTGGACCGTTATATGCAACTGGATTAATGAGGGGAGCCAAAACCGTTAAAAAGAAAACTGTTCTTAATGATGACGATCTAGCTGAATACTGGCTGGCCTTCGTAAATGGTGTTCAGGAACGGGGGCAGGCAAAAGCAGGAGATAAGACAATGATGGACACCCTTGAGCCTTTTGGGGAAGCATTCCAGGTAAAATTTGAAAGCGCCAATGAATTCATTCCAGCTTTTGATCATGCTTTAGGCTTTGCCAGGAAAGGAATGGAATCAACCAAAGAAATGATTTCCCAAAAAGGCCGATCCAGCAGATTGGGCGAACGGTCAGTCGGTTTTCAGGATCCGGGCGCGACGTCTGCATATCTTATGTTATTGACTTTTTTAGCATATGTGAAAAATAAATCAGCACAAGTCAGTTAACATTCGAGCCATAAAGATGTGAAAAGTTAAAAAAGGAATCGGATAACGCACAGTTTCTGGTTCCTTTTTCTTTAATGATAATATACGAAAATAAATGAATATAAATGAAAGTATATAATTGTTTTAAAATGATAAATGATATAAGATGAAAATATACGAAAGGGATGAAGAGGAGGAATATGAATGAAAATCGGTATCGGCAGTGATCATAACGGCTTTGAATTTAAAGAGGAAATCAAAACGTTTGTGAAAGAAACAACCGATCACGAGCTTGTAGACTATGGTTGTCGAGCCTGTGATACGGTTGATTACCCGGATGTTGCCTTTGAAGTCTCTGAAGCAATCAGCAACGGAGACCTGGACAGGGGAATATTGATATGTGGTACTGGTATTGGTGTTTCAATTGCGGCTAATAAATATCCGGGTATTCGTGCTGCACTTGCACATGATACGTACGGTGCGGAACGAGCGCAATTGAGTAATAATGCACAAATTATCACTATGGGTGCACAGATTATAGGCGTAAATGTTGGGAAAAAGGTAGTGGAGGCTTATTTAAACGCTGAATGGGCGGAAGGCTCCAAACGTAAAGTTGATAAAATAATGAAGAAGGAAAAAGAATTTGTCGCGTATGAGTAAATTCTGTTATTCTATATTTTGCTAAATCAGAGGGGGGATCATTTTCGATGGAATTATTGTTATTGGATTTTTTAAAGGTAACTGAATCTGCTGCACTCGCCGCAAAACAATGGGTTGGCAGAGGGGATAAACTTGCTGCAGATGAGATTGCAACGAAAACAATGCGTGAACAGCTCAATGACATCAACATGAAGGGAAAAATCGTCATTGGAGAAGGTGAAATTGACGATGCCCCGATGCTTCATATCGGTGAAGTGGTAGGTAATGGATCAGGGCCGGAGTTAGATATTGCGGTTGACCCAATCGAAGGAACAACCCCTACGGCCAATGGACAGGATAATGCGATGACAGTAATCGCAGCTGCCCCGAAAGGAAGCCTGCTTCACGCCCCTGATATGTATATGGAAAAACTTGCTGTGGGAAGTGAAGCGAAGGGAAAAATAAATATTGACGCTCCTATCATTGAAAATTTGCAGACTGTGGCAGAGGCAAAGGGTAAAAAAGTCCATGAACTAAATGTTCTCGTACAAGACAGACCCCGTCATCAGGAATATATTGATACAATTCGGCAATCAGGTGCCAAAGTACATTTATTTAAAGATGGAGATGTTATTTACACCATATCAACATGTATGAACAGCTTGGATATGGATTTGTTTCTCGGAGTTGGTGGAGCACCTGAGGGTGTATTGGGAGCCGTTGCCGTAAAATCCCTAGGCGGTGAAATGCAGGCAAAATTGAGACCAAGAAATGAAGAGGAAAGGGCACGGTGTAAAGGGATGGGATTAAAAGTTCCAGATAAGACATTGAAGCATGACGATCTGGTAAAATCCGAAAATTGTTTTTTAGTTGCTACCGGGATAACAAATTGCTTCTATTTAAAAGGCATTGCATCCAATAACATAACATATTCCATCCTGATTGGCGGTAAAGACCGGCAAATGCGTTATGTGGAAACCCAGCATTCCAAGGAGAAAGTCTATCAACCTAGTTGAATCAGGTAGTGTCTGGAATTCTTTTTGGCAGATACAAAAGTATAAAACTTTCTTACTGCATAAGTGCAACTAATGCTGTCACCTAAAGGCATGGTGACAACCAAGTTTTCTAAGCAGTTAAGAAAGTATAAAATCCTTTCTTACTGCATAAGTGCAACTATGGCTGTCACCTAAAGGCTTGGTGACAACCAAGTTTTCTAAGATTTCGCGGAAGGGCAGTTGAAAGGTTTCTGCATTTGGTATGTGCGTTTTTTATTTGGAACAATGCAGATCCTCATCCAGTAGTTTACCGTGGTGAGGACCTGCATTATTTTTTCTTTACCGGGATGAAATCTGTTTCCAGGGGACACTTTCGTCCCGTTAAAGAATATAAAATGTGCTATCCTTGCTCAGATAACATCCTTGGATTTGCTATGTTTTTTACCCTTGGGTCATGTTCAGGACGGTAACTTTTTCACGGGTCATCGATTCAATGCTTTTGCGAATGCCTTGTACGCCTACGCCTGAACTTTTGACCCCGAGGAATGGAAAATGATCTGGACCACGCTCGGTCTTGCCGTTAATTTGTACGGAGCCAACTTCCAATTCATTGCCGATGTGAATCGCCTTCTCCATATTTCTTGTGAAAATGCTTGCCTGCAGTCCGTATTCCGATTCGTTGGCAATGTGAATTGCTTCCTCCACGTTTTTTACGCGAATTACCGGAATGACCGGTCCGAATGGTTCTTCCCAGGCGACATCCATATCTTTTGTTACGCCATCAAGCAGCGTTGGATAAATCAGGTTTCCGTTGCGGTGATTTCCTTTTACAAGTGCAGCGCCTTTTTCCAGTGCATCCTCAATTAATCCCGTTACATAGTCGGCAGCTTTACTGCTAATTAGTGGAGTAACATCAGCATTATCTTCAGGTGCGCCGACTTTCAAGCCTTCCATCTTTTCTTTTATTTTCGAAAGCAGTGCATCCGCGGTTTCATCCTGGACAAGAACGCGTTTGATTGCTGTGCAGCGTTGGCCGGAATACGAGAACCCGCCGCTGACGATATCGGCTGCTGCTTTGTCAAGATCTGCATCTTCAAGTACGATAGCAGGGTCTTTGCCGCCGAGCTCGAGAATGACCGGAACCATGGATGCTTTTTGGGAAATGGATTTGCCGGTTTTGGATCCGCCTGTAAAATTAATGAGGTCAATCTGTGGGTGTGTAATTAGATGATCGCCGATTTCCGATCCTTTTCCCGTCACAAGGTTGACGAGTCCTGACGGAAGTCCTGCTTTGTCGAGCGCTTCTACCATAAGTGTTCCGCCGATTGCTCCTTGTGTCGCAGGCTTGAAAACGACCGCATTTCCTCCCATTAGCGCCGGGGCAATTTTTGCTGCTGAGAGATTGACCGGATAATTAAACGGTGAAATGGCAAGCACAACGCCGACAGGATTCCGGTTCACCAATGCAAATTTATTGGCACTCCCCGCGTTGAAGCTTCCGCCGTTAATCAATTCACCGTGCAGACGTTTTCCTTCCTCGGCAGTATACTTGATAAAATCAGCAGTTCGAATAACTTCTTTTTCCGCTGAGGCGAGTCCTTTCCCAACTTCCTTCATGATTGTCGCTGCAAGCTCATCCTTCATCTCAAGCAGCTGTTCCGCCCAAGCGTACAGCAACTGTGCACGTGCAGCAAACGACTTCCGCGCCCAATTCTGTTGTGCATCGTTTGCACCTGCGATGGCAGCATTCACTTCATGTTCCGTCATCGCTTGTACTTCACCCACGTTATCGTTGCCAGACGGGGATTCGATCCCAATCAATTTTTCTGATGTGCTGTCTTTCCATTCTCCGTTTAACAAAAACGGGTATGCTTTCATCGTTTTTAGCTCGTTCATTACATCAATCCTTTCTAGTTTTTAGAGGGTTGTAAAACATCATATATTGGAAAGCGCTATCAAATCAACAGAAAAATTAAAAATAAATGAATTTTTTAAAAATATAGAGGTGGATGAAGCCTGTCATAGGTTGGGGAAGCGTAACTCGTCACCAATGATGTTTACAAGCTCCTATTTACGGCAACAGCACTATTACATGATTTTTTTATGAAAGGGTCGATACAGAATGAAAGTATTGGTAGCAGGAGCAAATGGGCATACCGGTCAATTATTGATACAGTTTTTGCATGAAGCAGACTATGAGCCATATGGAATGGTTCGTAAAGAAGAGCAAAAACAACGCATAGCGGAATTGGGCGGTACTCCGATATTAGCCGATTTGGAAAGTGATGTTGGACATACCGTAAAAGGAATGGATGCGGTTATTTTTGCCGCTGGTTCGGGCAGCAGTACAGGGCCTGACAAAACGACCGATGTTGATCGCGATGGCGCCATCAATTTAGTGAAGGCAACTGAAAACTTTGGCATTAAAAAATTCATCATGTTAAGCAGTATTGGTGCAGGACGCGATCTGAATCAGATGGCACAGGATAATGAAAACATGAAGCATTATTTGAAAATGAAGCGAGAGGCTGATGAATATTTAATGAGCACCGAGCTGGATTACACCATCGTGCGCCCAGGCGGTCTGACACATGACCCGGGCACAAGCAAAATTAAAGTGGCAGAAGAAGTGGAATTTGGTAATATTCCGCGTGCCGATGTAGCGAAAACAATGATTGCAGCGATTCAGGAGCCGAATGCATTCCATAAAGCGTTTGAAATGGTTTCTGGTAAGGTGCAGATTGAGGAAGCGTTGAAGAGTTTATGATGTGTAGATTTGATGGTTAGAGCCTTGCTCTGATGAGAGTTCGCACGTTTCGTCGAGAGTTCGCACGTTTAAAAGGGAAGTTCGCATGATTCGGCGAAAGTTCGCACGTTTGGAAGGTAAGTTCGCATGTTTCAGCGAAAGTTCGCACGTTTAAAAGGGAAGTTCGCATGTTTCAGCGAGAGATCGCACGTTTCAACGGATGACGGAGGGAGCAACCTCCAATATTGGAAAAAGAAGCATGGAGAAGGAGCGGATAATATAAATCCGCTCCTTCTCTATTTCTGCCTTTAATCTTCACGAAGCCATTCTCTGGCTGTCTCCAGTTCCTCCAGCGAATACTGGTTTATTTCAACACCTGGTATAAATTTTTCAATTTTCTCGTCAAGGCTGACAAATGTTTCATCTGCCACGATGGCGCTTTTGCCGATGCTTTTCAGATACGTAACAATCTTCATAGCTTCCAGCAAAGCTTTTGGCGTGTTGCCATCAATATTCTTGAAAATAAATAAGATGTTGACAGGTTCCTCCTGAAGTCTCTTTGTATTTAAGGAATTCTTGAATTTATGCAGATCGTTCTGTGTCGCTGTGCCTTGTGTGGTTACTTCCAGAATTTCGCCTTTTTTCTCTCCTTTAACTTCCAGCATCTTTTTCACCCTTTCATATTTCCCTTTGCTAATTGCATACCACTCACAGTATGGAGTGAAACGTGGGAGGCGTGTGGATGGGTTTTGGCAGCTAAGAAAGTATAATACTTTCTTACTGCATAAGTACAACTAAGGCTGTCACCTAAAAGCTTGGTGACAACCAAGTTTTCTAATGTTAATGGAATTGTGTAAAATAATGTCGTAACCTAGGTTATTTTCCATTGCTCTATCCATGTTAAAATGCTTTAATAGAATGGTAGGAATTTTTTAAAAGAAAAGGAAGTTTTGCATGGTAACACGCCAGGAGAAACATAAACCAAAAAGAAAGAAATGGCTATGGATTACATTATCCGTTCTGCTCGTTCTGATCATTGGCGGGTGTGCGTATGCATATTCCATCTATCAAAATGTGAAAAGTACCGTCGATAATGAGCTTCACAAGCCGGTAGAAGGTATTGATGTGAATGTTTCCAAAAAGAAAGTAGAGGACAAGGAACCGATCAATATTTTGCTGCTTGGTGTGGATGAGCGGCAGCATGATAAAGGCCGTTCGGATACGATGATTGTCATGACGCTGGATCCTGATAATAATCAGATGCAGCTGGTGAGTATTCCACGTGATACCAGGACAATGATTGTGGGAAAAGGATTCCAGGATAAAATCAATCATGCGTATGCATTCGGCGGCAGTGAGATGTCGGTGGCAACGGTCGAAAACTTTTTGGATATTGATTTGGACTATTACGTTCGCATGAATATGGAAGGTCTAGCGCAACTGGTGAATTCTGTTGGCGGCATTACGGTTAACAATGACCAGCAATTTTCACAGGGTGGCTATACATTTGATACTGGACAGCTGCAATTGAACGGTGATCAGGCACTGGCGTATGTGCGGATGCGTAAGGGCGATCCACAGGGCGACATTGGCCGTAATCAGCGGCAGCGTCAGGTTATTGAAGGGGTTATTGATAAAGGCGCCGGGCTGAATGTTGTCGGGCAGATCGATAATATCATGAATGTGCTTGGCGACAATATGGTCACTAACATGCAATTTGAAGATATGCGCAATCTGGCGATGAACTACCGCAGCGCACGCAAGAATATCAGCACATATCAAATGGTTGGCAACGGTACAAGGATTGATGATATTTATTATATGATCATGCCGGAAGAAGAGGTTGCCAAGGCGCATAAGATGATTACGGAATTTGGCTCAAAGTAGTGCGGAAAAATGGATAAATGAAAGGCCTGTACTTGGTGGAGTGCAGGTTTTATTTTTGGGACTATCATCTGAATATTCAGTGTAGGATTGTCCGATCGGGCGTATTAATGAGGGCTGCTATATGCAGATCTGGTCGTAGAATGACTGGGTTAGGCTTCGTATGTCTGGAATGGGGAAATTATTAGATGGACAAAGGGCCGGACCCTTTGTCCATCAATCCTGAGGTATGTTGTTATTCACGAAGCCATTCTCGTGCCGCTTCCAGTTCTTCCAGTGGATACTGGGAAATGCTTACACCTGGTATAAGCTTTTCAATATTTTCGTTTAAGCCTACAAATGATTCATCCGCCACGATGGCGCTTTTTTTTATGCTTTTCAGGAGGGTTACCATTTTCCAGGCTTCCAGCATAGCTTTTGGCGTGTTTCCATCAATGTTTTTGAAAATGAATAAAATGTTGACGGGCTCCTCCTGAAGTTTCTTAGCCTTTAAAGCATCTTTGAATTTTTGCAAGTCCGACTGTGTCGCTGTTTCTTGTGTGATCACTTCCAAAATTTCACCCTTATTTTCACCTTTAATTTCCAGCACACTATTCATCCTTTCCATTTTTTCTTTTGTGTACAGCATACCACTCAATATGTGAAGTAAAACGTGGCATTGAAAGAGAAATGATAAGCTGGTTATTTAATACCGTGCTTTTCTTTAAGTCTACTGTTGACTTTTTAGCTATAAAAACCGGGAAAGAGATGTATTTTTTAAATTTACAGAAAAGTGCTTAATTTACGTTTAAATTTGCGGTATAATAGTAGTATTAATTGATGCTTGTCTAATTTATGGATGTTATCGCCGAAAAGCTGGATGAGGACTTACAATAGATTTACGGAAAAATTTATAAATTGCCTTCAAAATTGTCTTTTGACTGACTCTTGTAACGAATAATGCGCTTTTTGGCGAATGAACGCAAAATATAGGCGTGCGATTCATAGGAAAATGGGATTTTACGGATTAGCTATTATTCATAAATAAGGGTATATTAATGGTGAAGTAAACATTTAAAAGAAGAGAGGGGAAGAGATATGGATGATCGGTTAAAGCAAGTGCTTAGCCAATTGACGGATCTGAATACTGGTATGGTTGATCTTAAAACAGATGTAGGTGATTTAAAAACGGGTCAAGCAAGACTGGAAACAGATGTAGGTGATTTAAAAACGGGTCAAGCAAGACTGGAAACAGATGTAGGTGATTTAAAAACGGGTCAAGCAAGACTGGAAACGGATGTAAGTGGTTTGAAAACGGGTCAAACGAGATTGGAAACAGATGTAGGTGATTTAAAAGCTGGTCAAACAAGATTAGAAACAGAAGTAAGTGATTTGAAAACGGGTCAAACAAGATTGGAAAATGGCTTTGATAACCTTCAAAAGAATTTGGTGAGTAGCTTAGGTGATTATACTGAACGAATCATTAATCATATTGATGACAATACAGAAGCGTTGAATAAAAGATTGTTCAAGGCGGAATCAAAAATCGAAGGAATGCGGAAATAGCCGGGCAGGATTTTTGATGATGATTGGCCTGCCTGTGACAGGCAACCTGTTCCCGTTAACACGCAATAACGTATTTTATTTTCAATAATTTTTGATAGGGGCGTTAAAAATGAGAATAGTTAATCCGGCTGATATATTAAGAGGAGAAACATGTAGCTATATTGATGTTTTTGGAGACTCCCAGATTCTTGCTATTGCAGACAATCAGAATTCAGCTGTGCAATATTATGTTGTTGATATGTATTGTATGAATCCCGCCTGTAAATGCGATGATGTTTTTATTCAGTTTATAAAAAATGAAGAACGGGTCAATTATGTGCGTGCCGATTTCACCGTTTTGTTTTCCTTAAGAACGAAAAAATATGAGATTAAGGAAATAGCAGGAGTTTCCGAACAGGAAGTAAATGATGTTGTTATGAAAGAAGTGAGAAAAGACAACGAAATGGTCAACATGTTAAAACAACGTTATAAAAAAATGAAAGAAGTTGGACGGTATGTGTTGCAGGGAGAAAACAACATGGCGGATAGGGAAGAAGACAAGCCTAACCGGAATGATGCCTGTACATGCGGAAGCGGGAAAAAATATAAGAAATGCTGCGGTGCTTAGGATCTAGTGTGTGAATCCGTGATAAGCATGTGGCTTCGCAAATTCTACTATTTCTATATTGTATGCCCACCTCACCATTTTCGAAAATCCTCTTAAAATAACATTAACCCTTCGACAACAAGCTTAAACATATTAATATTAGCAGTTTACTAAATCTCGATAGTATAGTATTCAATCGACTGTTGCTGCAATTATCGGATTTTTTTCAGGATGTATATTTGACCAGCCAATAGGGATGTGAAACGATTGATGTTAGAATACGAACAACAATCGAAATAGATCCTCATTGTGCCTTTCATCATAGAGAATGGGTGACAAAAAAATGCCAGCGGTTCTCAATAAACGGCAAGGGGAAAACAATGGCATGAGGAGTCTGTTCCTATGCTTTAAACAAAAAGAGGTGGGTATATGATTTTAGAATTTAAAGTAACATTGAAAGATGTCGGAGTACCAGTGTGGCGCAAAATTCAGATTGACGAAAATACAGATTTTGCTCAGTTTCATCGGGTGTTGCAGATGAAAATCAAAGCTCCATGACATACAAGGAATATTTAACATGGAGTGATGAAGTTCGTTGTGAAGTTTTGGATGGTCAAATTATTAGTATGGCTCCATCACCGCTACCCGAACATCAGGAAATCTCCATGCATTTGTCCATTGAAATTGGCTCTTACTTAAGAGGAAGATTATGTAAAGCTTTTGCTGCACCAATTGATGTTTATCTTATGGAAGATGCTGATAACAAATATATACCCAAAGGGAAATCATAAAGGGATTGGAAGAAAATGCACGTATAGACCAAAAGAAGTGAATCCATTCATGAAGTACTTAAAGGAGAAGCACCCCAGGATTCTTTGTTGAAATGCTGGGAATGTGGTGATCGCTTCACATTTTCAGTAGGCGAGCAGCAATTTTATAAGCAAAAAGGATTCGTCCATCCCAAAAGGTGCCCGGAGTGCCGTAATAAAAGGGATATGCAAAAATTCGGGGTCTTTGAGTGAATTAATCAGGAAAATGGCTTAGCTTTTAATCATATTTAGGGTATAATGATGGTAAAGCGTTAAAAAATAAGGAGGGTGTTATAAATGGGTTTATTGCATGACAGGCATAGCACCTACGAAGATTTCAAAAGGGCAGGGGAAAATACAGATGAAATATTGGAGTATATTGATGGCGTCATTTATATGTCCCCATCTCCAAGTATAAGGCATCAAAAAATCTCCTCGTATTTGCACGGGGAACTTTATAACGCCCTCAAGGGAAAGAATTGCGATGTATTTTCCGCTCCGACTGACGTATTATTTGATCATACGAATGATGATGCAAAGAAAAAAGTTGTTCCGGATTTATTTGTTACTTGCAATCCGGATAATCTCACAGAAAACGAATACGTCGGGCCTCCTGAATTCATTATAGAAATTGTAAGTCCCTCAAGCAGATCACACGATATGGTGACCAAGTTGAACCTTTACATGAATAATGGGGTCAGCGAATATTGGATTGTTGACCCAGTTAAAAATCACATTATGATGTATGTCAAAGATGAAAATAATGAGGTGCAATTTGATTTAGTTAATAGTGGCGGCGTGGCTATTTCCAAGACGACTCGATCTTTTGAGATTAGCCTGGATCGGTTGTTTCGTTGAATGGATTCAAAACAAGAAGGATGATATTAAATATATTTAATATTATCCTTTAGATGTTCGTTCTGGATATTGAATGGTGTTGTACCTTTTAAAAAACAAGAACAGCTACATCGCTTAATACAAACGGCTATTCTTCTATCAGAAAAACGGTGTTTGCGGGCTGATTCGTACAAATATACTGCTGCCTTTCCTTCTATTTATAGATAGCGCTCAAAATCCCCCAATCCAGACTGAGTAAAGCTAAGTTTGCCAGGATCTCTCCGCCTTGTATACCTCTTAAATCTTTAGCGCTAGTATGACATCTTCAAGCTCGAAGTACTCCACTTTCATTATTTTACTGAGTTTATCCAAAGCTTTACCGTTTGCTTTAACTGCTTTTTTGGCAGATAAAAAAGTATAAAACTTTCCTATTGCATAAGTGCAACTGAGGCTGTTCCCTAAAGGCTTGATGACAACCAAGTTTTCTAATAACGTGCCTGGATTCTTTCTTTTCGATTTTAGCTTGTGGTTTCTTTTCTTCAGGAAGGCTCCTAATTGGACAACTACATATAATATCGTTACATTATGTAATGGTGCAAAAAGTTCGGAAGTAATATGGAGTGAGATGAGTTGGAAAATATATTCAGGAAGAAATGGATGGTCGTTTGTACGGCGGTGTTTTGTTCGGTTTTATGGGGCAGTGCATTTCCGGTGCTGAAGGTCAGTTACGATGAGTTGCAGATGGCGCAGGATGATACGATTGCCAAGATTGTATTTGCCGGAGTGCGGTTTTTATTGGCTGGTTTAATTCTTCTTGCTGGACTGCTTATATTTAACAGGGACAGGCTGCGTGTTACCGGAAAACAGTTTATGTTTTTAATTATTTTCGGAATTATTCAAACGGCACTGCAGTATTATTTTTTCTATAATGGTCTTGCGCGGGTATCGGGCATGCAGGGTGCGATACTGATTTCAAGCGGGACATTTTTTACCATTGTGCTGGCGCACTTTTTTTACAGTGATGACCGGATAACGGCGAAAAAGGCGTTTGGACTGATTGCCGGGTTTGCCGGGATTGTTGCTGCGAATTGGGGACAGGATTTCGAGTTGAGTTTTCGATTTACTGCGGAAGGATTCATGTTGCTGGCTGCTTTGACCAGCTCAATTGGCACGATTATGGCTAAAGAACTAGCAGTGGGGATTCACCCATTTACGTTAACAGGATGGCAATTAACGATTGGGGCAAGCCTTATGCTGATGATTGGTGTTCCGCAATTGGGTGATCATGCGATAACTTTTACGCCCTTAGGCTGGGGACTGCTCCTTTATGCAGCACTGCTGTCCACGACTGCGTTTGCTTTATGGTATTCGATACTGAAGTTTAATAAAGCCGGGGAAATCAGCATGTTTAAGTTTATCACGCCGGTGTCTGGGGTTATTTTGTCCGCAATCTTTATACCTGGTGAAAGATTGACAGTGAAAATAATGGGCGCGCTGATGCTGGTCGCGATTGGAATTATTGCTGTGAATTATACTGGTGCAAGGCGGAGAAGCCGTGGTATGAGAAGGTCATAGACAGTTTTTTTTCTGCATTTTGCAATATGTTATGATATTGTCATCAAGTTCGATACTGCATTAATAGTTTTGAAAGGTTTGAGATAGATGGGAAAAAGTAAAAAGCATGCGACATGGGCCGAAGCTAAAAAACGATGCCGATTAAATCAAGCTGATATTCAAATGGCAAAAGAACTTGGCATGAAGCCGAAAAGTTTGCTGAAAAATATTCCTTCTCAAAATCAGCAATGGAAAGCACCTGTCAAAGTCTGGGTTCGGGACCTGTACGAAAAAAAGTTCGGCAGGATACTTGCGACGGAAAATAAACAGCCGGCGAAAAAAGCAGTCAAAACTGATCATGACATTTCGGATGAGGAGTTGCCTTTTTAATACAAGGTTGGAAGCAGATATAAGTGATTTAAAATCGGATGGGAATGTGTTTCTTCGTTCCAGATACAGGAGGCTCAAATATGTTCATACACTGTACTAATAAAATGCTTGATAAATTAAATGTACAGCCTGAAACAGATACTGAACAGGGAGATGGGAATGGGCTTTTTTCCTGGCATGCAAATATTACACGAATTAATGGCAGGCAGTCAGCTGTTTTCATGAATAATAACAGTCAATATGTAATTGTGTTATTTGGTTTAAAGGCAAAGGATTTTTCCAGGATGGATTCTCTGTTTAAACAGGCTATTCGTATGGTTTGGCGTGAAGAAGGAATAAAAGAAATTTTAATTGATGATTATCTTGCCCGGGCCGGCGGGGTACAATTTGGCAAAACAAAAAATCGCAGTTTCGTTGCCAGGTTAAACAGATCTTGTAAAGAAATGACAATATTTGAAAAGGAAATTAACAGTGAACAGTTGATTCAGTCAGGCTTAAGTATACAAACGAGCAAATTGTTGGCCGGTGACGGAAAAGGGGGTTATATCCATCCGAATGAGGTGTTATATGAGGGATTGCAACAATTATACGGTGGGGGAATTTTCAGTGTACGAGCAGTGGAAGTCAACGTGCAGTTGATGCTGGAAACGAGAGAAGTCTGGCGTCGAATGGTTATTCCGCTGAACCGGACGTTTCCTCAATTACACAAAATATTGCAGGAGGCTTTCGGTTGGTGGAATTCCCATTTGCACGAATTTTATGTGTTTGAAAGACTGCAAAGAGAAGCTGGTCTCTCCTACAATCATCCAGGTTTGATGTCAGATGGAACACAGGCGTTAGTCAATCTTGTCAGCAATCAGGAAGCATTTGACTATCCAGATGAGATTCCAATGCAGCTGGAGGCCGGTATCAAGCTGTCGGAGTATCTTCCGGCAGCCAAACAGCTGATCTACGTTTATGACTTTGGTGATGATTGGCGTCACCGAATCGATGTGATGGATGTGATCGAAAGCTATCCTTCCAATCATCCTGTCTGTCTTGATGGAACAGGGGAAGCACCACCTGAAGATGTTGGCGGGGAAGGAGGATATGCGGATTTCCTTGCGATTATGGACAATCCGGAGCATCCTGACCATGCGCATATGAAACGATGGGCAGGATCACAGTTGTATGAAGCGTTCGATTTGAAGCGAATCAATCGGATTTTAAAGAGATTATAGTTATATCGGTCAGGACTAAGATTATTATGCAATAGTTTCTTTTAGGCAGTTAAGAAAGTATAAAATCCTTTCTTACTGCATAAGTGCAACTATGGCTGTCGCCTAATGGCTTGGTGACAACCAAGTTTTCTAATCATATTCAATCTTTTGTGATGCTTTTTCTTTTAAGAATGGCTCTTCTTTGTCGTGTGGAAAAAATACAGGAATTCAAAAAGACGATCTTTAGCTGATTGTCTTTTTTTTATGATATAAACAAATTCCGGTTTAGTAAAAATAGTTTTTGACTTATTTACTACAGTCGCATATAATTGTTCGCTGGTTCGTTATTGAAAGGGCAAATTATCATTCATTTGTATACGTATAATTAGGGAAGCGTGTGGTGCTTGGGGTGTCGTAAAAAAAGTTGAATAAAAAAGCAGTAAAAATGGAAAGATATTGTGAAATTTTAGGAGGAAAGTAATGGAGACACCTACAGATAAAAAGAATGGGTTGGATTGGATTGCATTTAGTGTAAGTGGTGGTTTACTTGTTTTATTTATCATCGCTTCACTTTTTAACGATAAATTAGTCGGGCAGTGGATCAATGATTCATTCTCTTTTGCAGTAAAGTATTTTGGAGCTTATTGGGAATTATTATTGTTGGCAACATTTGTAATTGGCCTAGTGTTGGCATGTACAAGGTATGGCAGGGTTAGGCTAGGAAATATGGATAAGCCGGAAAATGGTAATTATCGGTGGATCGCAATGATTATGTGTACGCTTCTGGCAAGTGGCGGGGTTTTCTGGGCTGCAGCTGGGCCAATGTATCACTATTTGACGACGCCGCCGCTGTTTTCAGGTGTGGAAAAAGGATCAATGGGGGCTGCATTCCCCGCTATGGCACAGAGTTTTTTACACTGGGGATTTTTAGCTTGGGCGATTTTGGGAACTCTTACGACAATTGTGCTCATGTATGCACATTATCACAAGGGTTACCCGCTAAAGCCCCGTACGCTTTTATATCCAATCTTTGGCAGTAGCATTTACAAAAAAAGTTTTATTGGATCCCTGGCAGATATCGTATCAATTGTGTCGGTTGCAGCCGGAACGATTGGACCGATTGGTTTTCTCGGCTTACAAGTCGGGTATGGACTTCATGCCATCTTTGGAATTCCGGATACGTTTGTTACCCAGAGTCTGGTGATTATTTTGTTAGCTGTGATTGCTTCAATTTCCGCAGCGACTGGTGTTGACCGTGGAATCCAATGGCTCAGCAGGATGAATGTTGGCTTGGCAGTCATTTTGATGGTGGCCATGCTGATTCTTGGCCCAACTTTGTTCATCATTGATTTATTTTTGGGTTCCGGAGGTTTTTACATTGAAAATTTCCTGAGCATGAGTTTATACAGGGTTGACCAGAGCTGGCTTGGTTCCTGGACTATTTTTTTCTGGGGATGGTTTATCGGTTATGGACCAATGATGGCGATATTTATCAGCAGAATTTCCCGAGGGAGAACAATACGGGAACTGATTATTGCTGTCTCCATTATCGCGGCGATTGTGAGTAACTTCTGGTTCACGGTTGTTGGCGGATCGGGGATATTTTATGAAATGCAAAATCCCGGTTCTGTTTCTTCTGCGCTCCAGGAAAACGGTATGCCGGCAGCGGTAAATGCAATCATGAGCCAGATTCCATTGGGTATTGCATTGTCCATCGGATTCCTTCTTTGTACGATAATCTTTGTGGCGACTACCGCAGACTCGATGTCCTATACGGTTGCAGTGACATTAAGCGGCAAGGATGAACCTAATCGTTTCTATCGTGTTTTCTGGGCGCTTATGTTTGGATTCGTTGCCGTTTCATTGCTGGCGATTGGAGAGGGAAGCATTGGTGCTTTGCAAAACTTTATTGTTGTAACAGCCGTCCCCGTTTCCTTACTGCTGCTCCCGTCACTTTGGGATGCACCGAAAATTGCTATGAAAATGGCAAAAGAACAAAATATTGTTGAAAAGAAATAAGATAAGGCTACCTGCTGCGTGCAGGTAGCCAAAAATATGCAAATTAGGGTCCGCTCGTGCAGTGCCTGATCCGTCAATGACGGGAGATGGGTTCTCAAGCGTACCTTTTTCTATACCAGCCTTTCAACCCAATCCGGAAATGTTAAGCGGGACAAGATCTCCAGTTCCTTCTTGCGTTTTTCGTTATAGGAACTTACTTCCATTAACCTTTTATCCACTACTGCAGGGTGAGTCATGACCTCGACTGAGTCAGTCTGCAATTTTTTCAGGTTATCAAAAATAGTTTCATCAACACCGTCCCCGTAGAAGCCAAGCCACAGTTGTTCGGTAAGCAGCAGCTCCGGATATTCCTGGAGAGAGTCGACGTAACGTACGGGAACCTGATATTCTGCTGCCAATTTGCTCACAGTATTTTTCAGCGGTTCCCACCCGTGCACATGATGGTGACTGTCGATATGATGGAGGGACAATCCGGTTTTTAGAAATGCTTCAATTTGTGCACGCCATTCTTTTTCTACTTCGGCGGGATTTGGTGCTTCCATGTCGGCAAATGAATTGTTGTACTTAAAATGACCGTCATTCCCCAACAAGCCTGGCACCTTGTCACTGATTGGTTTTCCCCATGTCAAGACCAGGTGGATGCCGCTGGCTAATGTGGGGGTGTTTTTTGCCTGCCTGACCGCGTAGGGAACGGTATGACCATTCATCATCATTGTGGTTGATTGGACAACCCCTTCTGTATGTGCCCGGATAATACCATCCGTTACACCTTTTGTTAAGCCGAAATCGTCCGCATTAAAAAGTACACGCATCATTCATCATCCCCCTGATTCGGATAGTTCCGTTCGATCATGAAATTCGTTTTGTCTCCTCGGAAATAGGAACGGGAATACTCGACTTTATTTCCATAGCCGTCTTCTGCGATGGTTTCAATATAAAAACACGGCAAACCGGGTTCACACTGCAGATGGGAGCCAAGCCCTTCGTCGGCAAGGGTTATTTCAATATGTTCCGTTGTTTTAGCGATGTGGATGCCATATTCTTCGTTCAATGCCCTGTACAGTGATGTTTCGGCATGCTGTTGGCTTATTCCAGGTGCAGTACTCCATGGAATGAAGGAAATTTCATATTGTGTTGGTTCATCATTCGCTTTGCGGACCCGCTCAATGCGCTGCACAGGATCGTTTAATGCGACAGGAAATGCCTGCTGCAGTGCTTCATCTGCTGGAACTACCGAGATACTGATTAGTGCGATTTCCGGTTTTTTTCCCTGTACTTTCACCTGGTCGCTGTAGCGGTGAACTGTATTAGACAGCGTTTGTCTGACTTTTTTGTCCGCGACAAATGTACCGCTTCCCTGCTGTCTTGTTAAATAACCTTCCAGAGTCAGTTGGTTCAGTGCTGTCCGTATCGTTGTCCGGCTCGTATTAAAAGTTTGGCAGAGTTCATGCTCGGTAGGGATTTTTTTTCCGGTCCCGTATTCACCGGATTTAATTTTATTTAGGATTTCCTCTTTAATAAATGCATGTAAAGATCTTTTTTTTTCCATGACTGGCGCCTCCAATTTGTATAGTTTTATTTTACAACAGGATTTAGGTAATAACAACTAAATAAAATGTAACTACAATTATTAAACATTGTCTGGACATTCATTTATTTGTATGATACATTTTAATCAGCCTCATAATTGTAAGATTATTTTGAAAGGGAATTTAATGCACAAATGGAGGAGATGAATGCTATGTCATTGAAAGTTGTGATTATCGGCGGTGGATCAAGTTACACACCAGAGATAATCGAGGGGCTTATAAAACGATACGAAACATTTCCTGTATCTGACGTTGTCCTGGTAGATGTTGACGCAGGAAAAGAAAAGCTGGAAATTATCGGCGGATTGGCTGACCGGATGATTGAAAAATCGGGAAAACCGATCCGGCTGTCATGGACGCTTGACCGGAAGAAGGCATTGGAGGGTGCTGATTTTGTATCCACACAAATTCGGGTTGGCGGTCTGGAGGCACGTGAAAAGGATGAACGGATTCCGCTCCGCCATGGATATGTCGGACAGGAAACCAATGGTGCCGGCGGTATTTTTAAAGCATTCCGGACGATTCCAGTACTGCTTGATATCGCAAAAGATGTGCATGATATATGTCCACATGCCTGGATTATCAATTTTACCAATCCAGCCGGAATCATTACGGAAGCGGTGCTGAAGCATTCTCCGCATCAAAAAGTGATCGGTGTCTGCAATATTCCATTTAATATGCGGCATTCTACGGCTGAAATACTGCATGTAGCGCCGGCGGATGTCAAAATTGAATTTGTCGGAATGAACCATTTTGTATTCGGAAAAAAAGTGTATGTAAAAGGAGTTGACCGGACCCGGGAGGTATTGCACAAATTGGCGGATGAAAAACTGGATTATTCGCCGGCTAATATAGTCAGTCTCGGCTGGTCCAAAACATTTATTGAGTCAATCGGATTATTGCCGAATCCATATCATCAGTATTATTTTCAGACGAAAAAGGTGCTGGAAAAAGATGTACAGGCATTTCAGGATAATGGAACACGGGCTGAGGTGGTGCAGGAGCTGGAAAAATCACTGTTTGCGTTATACAGTAATCCGGATTTAGCAGAAAAGCCGAAACAGCTGGAGGAAAGAGGAGGTGCTTTTTACAGTGATGTTGCGTGCAGTCTGATGGATTCCATCTATAATGACAGGGAAGATGTGCAGACGGTTAACACGTTAAATCATGGTGCGATACCGGATTTGCCGGATGATTGTGTTATCGAAGTGAACAGTGTGATTACGAAGCATGGTCCGAGGCCGATTGCATCAGGCAGGCTTCCGCGGGTGATATGTGGTATTGTCAGTCATATGAAAGCATTTGAGGAATTGGTGGTTCAGGCAGGTGTGACGGGTGATTATAGCGATGCGTATGCGGCAATGGTGATGAATCCGCTCGTTGCTGATGAAGCAGACAGTAAGGTTTTGCTGGATGAATTATTGGAGGCGCATCGGGAATTTTTACCGCAATTCACATCTGAAAATTTAAAAAGGGGTGTACAGTCATGAAAAAAATAATGCTCGTTTGTTCGGCGGGAATGTCAACAAGTTTATTGGTAACCAAAATGGAGAAAGCCGCGGCTGAAAAAGATGAGGAAATCACTATTTTTGCCGTTTCGGAAGCTGAGGCAAGCAATCATTTCGATGATATTGATATATTGCTGCTTGGTCCGCAAGTACGGTTTTTAAAGTCAAAGCTGGAAAAACGGCTGGCTGATTATAACGTTCCGGTACAGGTGATTGAGAGTATTGATTATGGAACGCTTAACGGGGAGAAAGTGTTGAATAGTGCAATGGAAACGCTCGTAAATAAATGAAGGGGTGTGTTATCCGATGAATAGATTTATAGACTTTATGGAAAAGCATTTTGTGCCAATAGCATCACGAATAGGGTCACAACGGCACCTTGTAGCAATTCGGGATGGCTTTGTAACAATTATGCCGTTGATGATTCTTGGTTCGATGGCAGTGCTGATCAATAATTTGCCGATTGGTCCGTATCAGGATTTTCTGACATCGTTGTTTGGGGGAGATATCTGGAAGAAATTCGGCGGCAATCTTTGGGAAGGTACGTTTCAGGTAATCTCGATTTTGGTAGCGTTTACGATTGCATATCAACTGGCGAGATCTTATGACAAAGATGCTCTGTCATCGGGAATCGTCTCGGTTGCTTCATTGATTATCCTGATGCAGCCCATTGCGGAAGGTGCCGGATTGCCGATTATCTGGGCCGGTGCTCAGGGATTGTTTGTTGCGATTATAACGGCACTTGTTTCAACGGAGATTTTTACACGGCTCACTGGGAGTAATCGGCTGCGGATTAATATGCCGGAGGGAGTACCGCCGGCTGTATCGAAATCGTTTGCTTCCCTTTTCCCTTCCATGATAACGCTTGCAATATTTGCGTTGTTTGAAGTGGTTCTGCTGGCGGTTAATGTACCGGATATTCATCAATAGTTTTATGAACTTATTCAGGCTCCAATCTCGAATTTGTCCAATACATTATTCGCGGCCATACTGATTGCCTTACTCATTCATCTTCTATGGTTCTTTGGATTGCATGGATCCAATATGATGGAACCGATCATGCAGGCGGTTTATTTACCGGCAATTGAGGCAAATGCTGCAGCGTTCAAAGCAGGTGAAGCCATCCCATATATTGTTACGAAACCATTTTTCGATGCATTTATGTATTTAGGCGGAACAGGGGCAACGCTTGCACTGATTACGGCTGTATTTATTGCAGCGAGAAGTCACAAACACTATTATCAGGTTTCCAAATTGTCGGTGGCGCCGGGACTGTTTAATATAAATGAACCAATTTTATTTGGCTTCCCGGTCGTTTTGAATCCGATTTTATTGATTCCGTTCATTGTAACGCCAGTTGTTTTAACGATATTCAGTTATGTTGTTATTTCGATAGGGATTGTACCAAAAACTGTCGCGTTTATTCCATGGACAACACCGCCCGTCATCGGAGGATTTCTGGCCACTGGATCCTGGCGCGGTGCAGCACTTGCAGCCGTTAACTTTGTGATTGCGGTTGTGGTATATGTGCCATTTGTGAAGATCGCAGCAAAAAGCTATTTTGATAAACAAAAGAATAACGATTCAAGTACAGATTCAGAATCAGCATAAATCAGGGAGATGACTACATTGGAAATGGAACACGTAATTATGGGAATCATTATGCACAGTGGTGACGCTAAAAGTAATGCGATGGAAGCAATCCAGCATGCGAAAGCAAATGAAATGAAGAAAGCTGAGCAATTGCTGGAACAGGCCGAGAAAGAATTACTGGAAGCACATGGGGAGCAGACCGGTTTAATACAAAAGGAAGCTCGCGGTGAAAAAACAGAACTGTCACTGCTGCTTGTCCACGCACAGGATCATTTGATGACCGCGACAACGTTTAAAGACCTGGCAAAAGAATTTATCGAGTTGTATGGGAGGTTGTAGGGGGATGCGTGTCATTTGCCCAGATTCGGCAAGTGATACGTATCCTTTTATGTGTGGTATAAGCGTTTCGAAAAGGAAGGAATGGTCGAGTTTATAGAAAACGGCTATGAATGATACACCTAACTTACACTCCTATGTAAATTGCAAAACCTGCCATAATATAATTTTTTTCTGGTATGTAAGACAAATTTCCCGGGAAATAATTAACCTTTAAAAAATAAAATAGAAGGAAAACTGCATAAACTGGGTGATTCAAATTTTTCATTTAAAAAAGCTGGAAAGAAAGTGTTTTTTTAGACGAAAAAACGAATTAAATGGTAAATTCTGTCGCTCCGGAAATATACTTCGCTATCTCTAGTGTCGTTCGTCTTTTGAGCTAAATTTTTAAATTTGTTCCAGCCTCGCTTCGTTCTAAGCAGATCAGAAAAAATCTTTCTTACTGCATAAGAGCAACTAAGGTCGTCACCAAAAGGCTTGGTGACGACCCAGTTATCTAATTGCTTAGGACACAATAAAATTTAATACTTGTGGATAACTATATATTAATGAAAAGCCACGTCCAGCTCCAGCGCCCAGCAATAGCAGAGGTTTTGATGGGACGAGCTTTAGCGCAGTCCCAAACTTCACACTTCCTCACTACGATAAAGAAGACTTGCCGATTGGTGAAACCAG
>NZ_BAAADS010000001.1:218718-545821 GCF_039522605.1 Virgibacillus siamensis | reverse complement strand
CCCTATGAAGGGGCGTGTTTCCTTTATCTCATTTAAGGAAGATCGGCTAAAACCGCCGCTTTGCGCGGCAACGCCGACCTACCCGCGATGCGCGGGCACAGTTTGTACGTTGCTAAACGGGCGCTTACGCCTTTGTTCTATTCCTTCATTTTTTCTTCCATTTGTTCAAATTGATCCTGAACTTGTTTTTCCGGTTTGTCTGTCATTAACGTGACGACAATGATTGCAATGAGACTTAGGAAGAATCCGGGGATTAACTCATATAAATCGGAGTTTGCCAGGCTTGGAATGACCAGCCATATAACAATTGTCAGGCCTCCGACGACCATACCTGCTAGTGCTCCCCATATTGTCATGCGCTTCCAGTATAAGCTCAGTAAAATAGCTGGCCCAAATGCAGCACCAAATCCTGCCCATGCGTTTCCGACGAGACCCAGGATTGTGTCATTTGGTGAAAAGGCAAGCACCAGGGCAATAATCGCTACAATTAAGACTGCCAGCCTTCCGACAAGAACAAGCTCCTTGTCAGACGCTCCCCGTTTAATGAAAGTTCGATAAAAATCTTCCGTAACAGCGCTTGAGGTAACGAGCAGCTGTGAAGATACTGTACTCATGATTGCCGCCAGAATTGCTGCCAAAATAAATCCTGTGATATATGGGTTAAATAATACTTCGGCAAAATGAATTAATACAGTCTCCGGATCATTAATGACACCTGATCCATTGAAATAAGCAACCCCAACAAGGCCGACGAGCATTGCGCCAATGATGGAGATGGCCATCCAGCCAATTCCAATTCGGCGTGCGGATCGTAAATCCTTCATTGATTTGATTGCCATAAACCGTACAATGATGTGGGGTTGTCCAAAGTAGCCAAGCCCCCACGCTAAGAAGGATATAATCGTTACAAAGGACGCTCCTTTGAAAAAGTCCAATAATGACGGGTCAATTCGCTGTAACTCATCAAGCAATGTTTGTGTTCCCCCGACATCGGTAATCGCGACGATGGGTACTAAAATCAGCGCTGTGAACATAATGATACCTTGAACAAAGTCTGTCATACTTACAGCAAGGAAACCACCAAACAGTGTATATGCGACGATAACACCGACTGTCAGAAACAGTCCGAAGTGATATCCCATCCCGAATGCACTTTCAAATAACTTTCCGCCTGCAACCATGCCGGCAGATGCGTATAAAATGAAAAAGATTAATATAAAAATGCCGGAGACCAATCGTAAAATGTTGGACGAGTCAAAAAAGCGGTTTTCCAAATAATCCGGGATCGTGATGGAGTCTTTTGCAATTTCCGTGTACGTCCTCAATCTGGGTGCCAATATTAAATAGTTTACATAAGCGCCTACAGTAAGCCCGATTGCAAGCCAAGCACTCGCAGCCCCCGTCATGTACATCGCACCGGGCAGCCCCATAACCATCCAGCCGCTCATGTCTGATGCCCCCGCCGATAACGCGGTAACGGCCGGACCTAAATCACGTCCACCCAACATATAATCTGATAAATTTTTTGTCCTTCGATAGGACCAGTAACCAATTAACAACATCCCAAGCATATAAATGCCCAGTGATATGAATATTCCGACTTGCACCAAATTCCTCCTCATATAGGATGTGGTTTGCTTTCATAAATATTGTTATGCATCGTCGTATTACTGCTCCGTCCATTAAAAATATGCATAAACAAAAAGCAAATCATTCACGAACAGCAACGGTTATATAGGCTACCATTCTACCGGGATACATTCAAGTAGCGAGGGATGGCCGGTAGTTGGGCGTATACTCTAACAGAGCGGTAACGAAGGGGGTTTTCGCTCATGTTAAAGAAGTAAAATTGTGAATAGTTAAACGCACTATTCTTGTCGAATGCAGCGTTATTTTCATGAATTTACCAAAGCGTATTGGATGAATCTTTTATCCATTAAAAAATTCTTCTACCAACGAAATAAACCGTTTCACGACAGGCGGCAGGTACCTGTTTTTGTCGTAAGCGAGATATACCGTTCTGGCAATACTGGAGTCGTACAGCGGTTTGATCATGGTTTGCAGTGATCGCTTGGAAAAGCGTACATAATTTTCCGGTAATACAGTAATTCCCAGGCCGCTTTCGACCAGACTGCAGCCGGTTTCGAAACGTTCGATTTCAAATCGGATGTTTAAATAGACACCCGCTTTACGAAATGCATCGACAATATCATTTCTTGTTTGGAATCCTTCTTTGCATACGATGAAATCTTCTCCTTCCAAATCAGTTATGCCAATCTTTGTCTGATGTTCCAGTTCATGGCCGGGCGGGATTAATGCGACCAGCCGCTCATTATAAATGGGAATGGTTTCGATTTCCTCATTTTGAATAAACTGATTTGTTATGGCCATATGAATTTCAAAGTTGCTGAGTGCTTTTGTTACATCAGCGAGACTTAATGTTTCCAACAGGCTGACCTTCACATTCGGTTGTTCCTGCTTAAATTTCTCCAAAACTTCTGGGATAAAAAACATTGATGATTCGATAAGCCCGATGGATAGATTCGGCGGCCCCACTTCCTTCAACCGGGTCATTTCATGTGATACATGTTCATAATGGTTAAGCAGTTTTTTTGCTTCCTGGTACAGGATTTGCCCCTCATTCGTTAAACGGAATTCTCGGTATCTTTTATCAATAAGTGCAAAGTTCAGTTCGTTTTCAAGTTTTTTCATGGAGGCGGTCAATGAAGGCTGGGTTAGGTGGAGCTTTTCTGCCGCCCGAGTATAGGTGGTTTCCTCAACCAAAGTCGCGAAATATTTCAGTTGCCGTATTTCCATTCCATTCCCTCCTCTATAAACAAAATCTATCGAATTATAAAAAATAAGTATTGGTATTTATAGCTTAATCCTATTATAATTTCATGTAAAGTTATAGTATTCAGAAATATTCAGGATGCAGAGGTGATTCAAAATTTACAAACCAACAGAAAAACAACTTTGGAGCGGGAGGGTGGATTCGGATCAGGAACCGTCCGGATTTCGTTTTCATCAGGTTGTAAAGGTTGAGGATATACGTAATTTTGGTAAAAATGACAACGCTTTCGCTGTTATTGGTTTCGCCAGTGATGAAGGTGTACGGCGCAATAAAGGCAGGCAAGGGGCGAGTGAGGCTCCGGATGCCATCCGCCAGGCACTTGCAAAACTGCCGTGTCATTTGGATAATGAAGTAATCGATGCCGGGACTGTTATTTGTGAAAACGGTAATTTGGAAAATGCACAAACGGAACTTGGCGAACAGGTTGAGCACATTTTAAACGTATCGGCAACTCCGGTCATTATTGGTGGCGGGCATGAAACATTGTATGGTCATTATTTGGGCGTCAGGAAGTTTTTAGGCAAGGATTCAAAGCTTGGCATTATTAATATTGACGCACATTTTGATTTACGGAATGATGAACAGCCATCATCCGGGACCATGTTCAGACAAATTATGGAGCAGGACGAGAATGCCGGATATTTGTGTCTGGGCGTGCAGGAATTTGGAAATACAAAAATGCTGTTTGATACGGCAGATAAACTGGGCTGTCACTATATGCTGCAACAGGAAGTGGAGGCAGGAAATTTTCAGGAAGTGCAGCGGAAGATTGATGCTTTTACCGAAAACCATGACTATATCTTGCTGACACTTTGTACGGATTCGATGATGGCATCTGCAGCACCAGGGGTCAGCGCACCAACACCATTGGGACTTGATCCGAAAACAGTCCAGAAAATCATGACGTATACAGCTGCACTTGAAAAAACCATCAGCTTTGATATTTCAGAAGTGAATCCGCGTGTTGATGAAAACGGCAAGACGGTAAAACTCGCTGCATATTTAGCAGCAGAAACGATGAACAGTTTTCATACATCAGTTCAACATTACATGAAAGTGGGGAGATAAAATGGTAGCGGATGCAAAGAATCATGTTCAACAATATCGGGGGACTGAACTTCATACAAAAGGGTGGCTGCAGGAAGCCGCATTGCGCATGTTGAGCAACAATCTCAACCCGGAAGTTGCAGAAAATCCGGATGAGCTGGTCGTTTATGGCGGAATTGGTAAAGCAGCACGGAACTGGGATTGCTATAACGCCATTGTGAAGGAATTGAAGCGGCTTGAGGATGATGAAACATTGCTGGTTCAGTCGGGTAAGCCGGTTGTTGTGTTTAAAACACATAAAGATGCGCCTAAAGTGCTGATTGCCAACTCGAATCTTGTTCCGGCATGGGCTAACTGGGATCACTTTAATGAACTGGATCAAAAGGGTTTGATGATGTACGGCCAGATGACGGCCGGCAGCTGGATTTATATCGGAAGCCAGGGAATTGTTCAGGGAACATATGAAACGTTTGCTGAGTGCGGGCGTCAGCATTTTGATGGGAGTTTAAAAGGAACTATTTCGCTTACTGCCGGTCTAGGCGGCATGGGCGGTGCACAGCCACTGGCGGTAACGCTGAACGAAGGGGTTTGTATCGCAATCGAGGTTGATCAGCACCGGATAGACCGCCGTCTGGAAACGAAATACCTGGATATACAGGCGGATGATTTAAGTGAAGCAATCCGGATGGCACAAGAAGCCCGTGATTCCGGAAAAGCTCTCTCGATAGGTCTCTTGGGGAATGCAGCGGAAATTTTACCTGAGATGATTGCAGCAGGATTTATTCCAGATGTGCTGACTGATCAGACGTCAGCCCATGATCCGAAAAATGGCTATGTACCGGTTAATATGTCAACGGAAGAAGCGGCTGATTTGCGCAAAAAAGATCCGGAAAACTATACAAAGCTTTCCAGAAAAAGTATTGCCAAGCACGTGGAAGCAATGCTTGCGATGCAGCAAAAAGGCGCTGTCACGTTTGATTATGGCAACAATATCAGGCAAGTGGCCAAGGATGAGGGAATCAAGAATGCTTTTGATTTTCCGGGCTTTGTTCCCGCCTACATCCGACCGCAATTTTGCGAGGGAAAAGGACCGTTTCGCTGGGTGGCATTATCAGGTAACCCGGAAGATATTTATAAAACGGATGAAGTCATTTTGCGGGAGTTCAGCTATAATGAATCGCTTTGCAACTGGATTCGCATGGCGCGGGAAAAAATCAGTTTTCAAGGTCTCCCGTCCCGAATTTGCTGGCTGGGATATGGGGAACGTGCCCGATTTGGCAAGATCATCAATGACATGGTTGCAAGCGGTGAAATAAAGGCACCGATTGTAATCGGACGCGATCATCTGGATTCCGGTTCTGTTGCTTCACCGAACCGCGAGACGGAAGGAATGAAGGATGGCAGTGATGCGGTTGCAGACTGGCCGATCTTAAACGCACTTGTGAACAGTGTCGGCGGAGCAAGCTGGGTCAGTGTTCATCATGGAGGCGGTGTCGGCATGGGATATTCCCTGCATGCAGGCATGGTTATCGTTGCGGATGGAACGAAAGAAGCGGAAGCAAGGCTGGAGCGCGTCTTAACAACCGATCCCGGTATGGGGGTTGCACGCCATGTCGATGCAGGTTATGAACTGGCAGAAGAAACTGCGCGGGAAAAAGATGTCAAGATACCAATGTTGGACGGAAAAGGAGAATAAATCATGGCAGAAATTTTGTATATTGCGAATGCATCACAGGTGATCACGATGAAAGGTCATTCGGATAAACCAGCAAAAAAAGAAGCGATGCGCGACTTGAACATTATTGAAAATGGGAGTGTTCTTATCCGGAATGGCAAGATTTTGGCGGTTGGTCCGGATTCCGAGCTGAAATCGGAGTATGCGGACACGATTGACAGCGCAAAGAAAATCGATGCCAGAGGAAAAACGGTAACACCGGGGCTGATTGACCCGCATACCCATCTTGTGCACGCCGGAACAAGGGAAAATGAATATGCCATGCGGCTCCAAGGCAAAACATATATGGAAATAATGAATGCCGGGGGAGGGATTCATGCTACAACCCGGGCAACGCAGGAGGCGGATTTTGACCAGCTTTACGCAGAATCAAAAAAACGTCTGGACACCTTTTTCACGTATGGTGTTACAACGGTTGAGGCAAAAAGCGGCTATGGATTAACGCTTGAACATGAATTGAAACAGCTGGAAGTAGCCAAACAATTGAATGAGGATCATCAGCTGGATGTTGTGTCTACATTCATGGGAGCCCACGCAGTACCACTGGATGAAAAAGATAATCCGGAGCCATTTGTTGACCGGGTCATTCAGGAAATGATTCCGGAAGTCGCAGAAAAGAATCTGGCTGTATTTAATGATGTTTTTTGTGAACGCGGGGTATTTACACCGGAGCAATCACGGCGGATTCTGGAAGCAGGCAAAAAACACGGCCTGATTCCTAAAATACATGCGGATGAAATTGAACCATACGCCGGTGCCGAACTTGCAGCTGACGTCGGTGCAATTTCCGCGGACCACTTGTTGAAAGCTTCCGATGAAGGGATTCGTCAGATGGCTGAGAAAAATGTAATTGGTGTCCTGCTGCCTGGTACAGCATTCTTCCTGATGGCAGAATTTGCACGGGCAAGACGAATGATCGATGCAGGTGTTCCGGTTGCACTGTCAACCGATGCCAACCCTGGCTCATCGCCGACATTATCCCTGCAGTTCATCATGAACTTGGGTTGCCTCAAAATGGGAATGACACCGGAAGAAGTTTTAACTGCCGTAACCGTTAATGCTGCCCATGCAATTGGCTGTGCAGATCGGATTGGAAGTTTGGAGCCGGGAAAACAGGGAGACATTGCGATTTTTGATGTTCCGAACCATTTGATGCTGTCGTATAACTATGGGATGAATCATGTGGATCAGGTGGTTAAAAATGGGGAGCTGGTTGTTGGGAGGCATTGCCAATGATTGAATTAACAGGTGATTCACTGACAATTGATCAGTTAAAACGAATCTGCGTTGATTTGGAAGATGTAATGATTGCGGAAAAGAGCATGAACAATGTTCGGAACAGCAGATTTGCTGTTGAGCGTATTGTTTCCAAAAATAAAACGGTGTATGGCATTAACACTGGTTTTGGAAAGTTCAGTGATGTCCTCATTGATGAAGAAGACGTGGGGGATTTACAGCTTAATCTGATTCGATCACATGCATGTGGCATCGGCAATCTTTTTCCGGAAGTAGTATCAAGGACAATGCTTGTACTTCGATTAAATGCGTTAATCAAAGGATTTTCCGGAGTACGTGAAGAAGTCGTATTACTTTTACAGGAGCTGATCAATAAACAGGTTCATCCGATTGTTCCGCAGCAAGGATCGCTTGGTGCATCCGGTGACTTGGCTCCACTAGCACATCTGGCACTTGTTTTGGTTGGGGAAGGCCACGTGTATGATTATGACGGGGAATCAGTCGATGCATTGGATGTTTTAAGCAGAGAGGCGATTCAACCTATTACGCTCAAAGCAAAAGAGGGATTGGCGTTAATTAATGGAACACAGGCAATGACTGCCATGGGCGTAATCAGTTATATTGAGGCGGAGCAATTGGCATATGACAGTGAATGGATTGCTGCAATGACGGTTGAGGGACTGGAAGGAATAATCGATGCATTCCATCCGGCCGTCCATAAAGTGAGAGGATATAAGCAGCAAGAGCAGGTGGCTGAGCGGATGAACGGCTGGCTGGATGGAAGTATGTTGATAACACGCCAGGGAGAAAAACGGGTTCAGGATGCCTATTCGATCCGGTGTATTCCGCAAGTACATGGTGCGACCTGGCAAACCCTCGATTATGTAAAAGAAAAGCTTGAAATTGAAGTGAATGCAGCGACTGATAATCCATTGATTTTTGATAATGGCGACCTTGTGATATCCGGGGGCAATTTCCATGGCCAGCCAATCGCTTTGGCTATGGACTTCCTTAAAATCGCAATGGCGGAATTGGCGAATATTTCGGAGCGGCGGATTGAACGATTGGTGAATCCGCAATTGAATGACCTTCCTCCATTCCTGAGTCCGAGTCCCGGGTTAGAGTCCGGTGCGATGATCATGCAGTACGCGGCTGCATCCCTTGTGTCAGAAAATAAGACGTTGGCACATCCTGCCAGTGTTGACTCGATTCCATCCTCGGCAAATCAGGAAGACCATGTCAGCATGGGAACGATTGCTGCAAGACACGGCGCAGCGATTATACAAAATGCACGGCGCGTTCTTTCCATTGAATGCATGTGTGCGTTGCAGGCTGTTGAATATAAAGGAGTCGATAAAAGCTCACCGGCATTGTACAAATTATGGAACGAATTCCGGGAAATTGTCCCAAGTATTACGAATGACCGTGTGTTTTCAGAAGACATAGAAACCATCAGTAATGCTTTAAATCCAGTGTCAAACAGGGAATCACAGAAGGAAGTATCCTATATATAATGATTTTTTACTCGAATTTACCGTACCGGATAAACTCCCGGTCTAAAAATGGAAATAAGGAGTTGAATTGATGCTATTAAATCCGGTAGTCTTGTCGGTTTTAGTCTTGGTAATACTCAGTCTTGCCCGCGTACATGTGATTATTTCCCTGCTGATTGCAGCTGTCGTTGGCGGACTAACAGCAGGATTATCACTTGAGGAAACGTTCACCACTGTGGTTGGCGGGCTTGGCGGACAAGGTGAAACGGCATTGAGTTACCTGCTATTGGGTATCTTGGCTGTTATGATTGCCCGTTCCGGTATCACCGATAAGTTAATCAGGGGTGTTCTACCGTTTATTCGCGGCAGGCGCGGTATAGTGCTGTTCGTAATCGCCGGTCTGGCTTGTTTATCGCAAAATGTGGTTCCTGTCCATATTGCGTTTATACCGATTCTGATTCCACCGCTGTTATCTATTTTCAATAAAATGAAGGTTGACCGCAGAGGAATTGCCACAGCACTGACTTTTGGGTTGAAAGCACCGTATATGCTTGTACCATTAGGATTCGGGCTAATCTTTCAAGGAATTATTGTGGAAGAAATGAAAGCAAATGGTATGACCATTGCTTTATCCAAAATACCATTGGCCATGGCAATCCCTGTAGCCGGGATGGCTGTCGGATTGGCAATTGCCATCCTGATAACTTACCGGAAGGGCCGTGAATATGCGGATATTCCAACAGAGTTTTCCAATGAGGTAGCTGCTTCAACAAACGAGGATAAAAAGAAATGGCAATGGAATCATTATGTTGTTATTCTTAGCCTCATTGTCACCCTGGTATTGCAGCTCGTATATGGATCATTGGTTCTTGCTGCTCTCGGCGGCATTCTGGTTATTTTTATTTTCCGTGCAGAAACATGGAAGAGTGGTGAGGTCGTCGTTGAAAATGGTGTAAAAATGATGGGAACAATAGCGTTTGTCATGCTTATTGCCTCCGGATATGCTTCTATATTAACGGAAACCGGGGCCGTTGATGAACTTGTAAAATCCGGAAGTGACTGGATTGGCGACAGCAAACTTTTGGCAGCGGTTGTTATGATGTCTATCGGACTATTAGTTACGATTGGTATCGGCACATCGTTTGGAACCATTCCGGTACTAGCCGCAATTTTTGTACCTTTGTGTGCAACAATTGGATTCAGTCCTCTTGCTACTGCTGCCTTGATTGGAACTTCCGGGGCTATTGGTGATGCGGGTTCTCCTGCTTCAGACAGTACGCTGGGGCCAACTTCCGGGTTGAATGTGGACGGCCAGCACCATCATATCTGGGATACCTGTGTTCCAACCTTTTTACACTATAATATTCCATTGTTTATTTGCGGAGTGATCGCAGCAATGGTGTTATAGACTGAATCTGTTCTATTTAAATGAAAAAGAACTATCATTATACCATGATGGTTCTTTTTCAATAAGGTGAAAAAAGGGGGGCATCACTGCTGGAATGCAGTAACTGAAGGAACAAATTTATTTTCCGGGAGGGTTAAAGATGGAGAATCCTGTAAATGATGTTGTTGGGAAGGAAGCGAATCATACAAACGGGAAAAATATTTTGAAGTTTGTTATTTACAGTTTTATTGGTGCATTCACCTTTTTTATTCCAATTACGATTAATGGAAATTCCACTATTCCATTGGATCACATGGTCACGTTTGTCGAGGAAAATTTGACGGCTGCAGTACCGTACTACATCCTGCTTGTCATTATATTTGGTGCGGTACATCCTTTTGTCAATAAAACCTGGAACAAGGATGCTGTTTATACGGTCCTATCATTGTTTAAAATAATCGGGATGATCGTCGCGTTTATGCTTGTTTTTGATTTTGGCCCAGAATGGCTTTTTGATCCCGATTTGGGACCGTTTTTATTTAATAGTCTGGTAACGTCAGTCGGTATTCTGGTTCCACTTGGTGCGGTATTTTTGGCGCTATTGGTCGGGTATGGATTATTGGAGTTTATTGGAGTCCTAGTACAGCCGATTATGAAACCAATCTGGAAAACTCCGGGACGTTCAGCAATTGATGCGGTTGCCTCGTTTGTCGGAAGCTATTCTATTGGTCTGTTAATTACAAATAAGGTATTTAAGGAAGGCAAATATACGATTAAAGAAGCATCTATTATTGCGACAGGGTTTTCAACAGTATCAGCCACATTTATGATTGTTGTCGCAAAAACACTTGGGATTATGGATATTTGGAATATATATTTTTGGGTAACATTAGTGGTCACTTTCTTTGTAACCGCTATCACAGTTAGAATTTGGCCGTTAAATAAGATGAGTGACTCTTATTATAATGGTCAGGAAGGATTTCCGGAAAAGAAGGTTAAGAAAAATCGTTTCCAGGAAGCTTGGAAGCAGGCAATGGAAACTACTGAGGAATCCTTACCATTACTAAAAAATATTTGGATCAATTTAAAAGATGGCCTCATTATGACAGGAGCAATTCTCCCTTCGATATTGTCGGTAGGTCTACTAGGTCTCATTCTTGCAACGTATACACCGGTATTCGATATTTTGGGATATATTTTCTATCCATTCACATGGCTGGTACAATTACCGGAACCTTTATTGGCGGCTAAAGCAGCTGCAGTTGAGATAGCGGAAATGTTTCTTCCGTCATTACTGGTGGTAGAGGGTTCATTGGTTACAAAATTTGTGATTGCTGTGTTATCCGTTTCAGCGATTATATTCTTTTCTGCCCTAGTTCCTTGTATTTTATCTACCGAAATCCCGATCAGCATTCCAAAACTGTTAATCATCTGGATTGAACGGACAATTTTGACGATTGTTATTGTGACTCCGATAGCGTATTTGTTGTTGTGAGTTGGAATGGCTTTAGCGGGGTGTGTAAATAGGGCATTGCCACAAATTAATCTTACATCAAACAAAGCACACCGATTTCACGCAGGTGTGCTTTGTAATAGTTTGGTTTATTTGATACCACCGGCCCATTTCTCCACCAACTCCTGATGGTTTTCAATCCATTTAGCAGCGCCTTTTTTGGGCTGGTTGTCATTTTTCCGTATGACATTCATGAGGGAAGCTAGCTGCTCATGTGACATGTTCCATTGGTCGAGCGACTTGGTTACTTTTGGAAATTCTTTTTTAAAGCCTTTCCGGGAGTACCAGAAGACATTATCCGCTTCGCCGTAAACATTTTTGGGATCATCCAAATATTTCAGATCCCAAACTGCAAATGCCCAGTGCGGGTTCCAAAGGGTAACAACAATCGGTTCTTTTTCGTCATATTTCTTTTTCAACTGTGCGGTCATCGACGGACCTGAACTTTCAATCAGATTGTAATCCAAATTGTATTTTTGTACAGCTTTATCACTCATTTTCATCAGGCTTGCACCTGGTTCGATGCCAATTATTTTACCGTTGAATTTTTCTTTATTGGCATTTAATTGTGCCATGCTGTCAATGTCCATATATTCAGGGACAGCCAATCCAAGTCTTGTATTCTTATACCACCGGTCATGTTTGACGATTTCATCTTTATACCTGCTAACATAGGGTTTATCGGTGTGCGGCAGCCAGACTTCCAGATTGACGTCAATGCTTCCATCAGCCAGCCCGGAATACAATGCTCCCTTTGTTACAGAGGTCAGCTCGACATCGTAACCCTTATCCTCAAGAACAATTTTCCACATGTTAGCAACGGCAATTGTTTCAGCCCAATTTTGCAGGCCGATATGTATGGTTCCCTTATTTCCATCTTCCTTATCATCGGTACTATTTTTCTGTGTACCATCACTGCTGCAACCCGCCAAGACGAATAGCAATAGTGCAATAATGAATATAAAATATGTCCAGTGTCGTGCTTCTTTCATGGTCATTCCTCCCGTTCTTAGAAATTTAACGATACAACAGTTGAAGATTGTACTATTATTTGATTGTTTAATCAAATTTTGGCTGGTATTCTGATGTGTTCTATATTTTTGGGAGTATCACCAGGAAAGGTAGTTCATATAAGAAATAGTACGTTTCATTAAAAAAATTTCTGGCTGATCCTTTACAGGGTCCAGACTTTCATGTTGCATGTTATACTATAGGCGAAGGAGGAATTTACATGTCATTGGATTATCAAAATAGACTAGAACAATTACAGCAATATTTAAAGGAACAGAATTTCTCTATTGCGCTCATTGCATCACCAGCCAACGTATTCTATTTTACCGGGTTCGATTCGGATCCGCATGAGCGTTTTATGGCACTGGTTTGGGATGGACAAACAGCGGAATTCAAATTGTTTGTACCGGCATTGGACAAAGAAATCGCTGAAAACGACTCATTTGTCGAAAAAATTATTCCGATATCGGATGAAGCGGATCCTTTTTCCATATTAAAAAACAATGTTGGTACTGATATAAAGAGCATCGGTCTGGAAATGAAAGAAACGAGTATGTTCAAACATCGCAACTTGAATGCTGCTTTTCCAGAGGTGAGTTATGATGATATTCAGCCTTTCATAAATAAGCTGCGATTGAAAAAATCCAGGCAGGAAGTTACATATTTGCAGGAGGCAGTGGATATCATCGAGAAGGTACTGGAAGAAGGAATGAAAAAGGTGAAAACCGGTATGACGGAGGTGGACTTGACTGCTGAACTGGAATACCTTATGAAAAAGTTTGGAGCGGAAGGACCTTCGTTTTCGCCTATTGTGCTTTCCGGTGAAAAGTCTGCATTGCCGCACGGCGTTCCAGATGACCGGAAGTTTCAGAATGGCGACTTCCTTCTGATAGATTTTGGTGTGAAAACAAAACATGGCTATTGTTCAGATACAACAAGAACGTTTGTGATTGGTGAGCCTTCTGAAAAGCAGAAAGAGATGTATCATATTGTACTGGAAGCCAATCAGGCGGGAATCAATGCAGTCCAATCCGGTAAGCCCCTGAAAACATTTGATCTGGCTGCGAGAGATGTCATCGACAAGAGTGGATATGGTGACTATTTTAATAATCGTGTCGGACATGGACTGGGGATTGACGTGCATGAAGAACCGTCGATTCACGCAAATAATGAACAACTTGCGGAAGAAGGGGTATTCTTCACTATCGAGCCGGGGATTTATATACCGGGATACGGCGGTGTCCGTATTGAGGATGAAGTTTTTATTAACGAAAAGGGCGAGGCAGAGGTGTTAACGTCGTTTCCTAGGGACTTGCAGGTTTTATAGTGGAAGATTAATAATTTCAAATGCATACCATGAAAGATTGAATAAGGCTGGCAGAAGTTTTTATCTGCCAGCCTTCGTTATTCTAAGCTTCATTCGGAATAACCGGCAATACAACATGTGACGGATACTCTTCATTATGATAAATCGTTTGTTTTGCTGGTTTCGTTTCCGCGCTGTTCAGCATCGTTTTTCCGGTGTTCGGGTTCACGTCAAATCGCGGGAAATTGCTGGATGCGATTTCGATTCTGATTTGGTGATCCGGTAAAAAGACGTTGCTGGTGGCCCATAGGTCCATTTCATACTCGACGATTTCTCCGTTAAGCTCCGGTTCCGGCGTATAGCCGTTCCGGTAGCAGGACCGGACAATGCCGTCAGTGAGGTTGATGGCGGTTCCATCCGGGAAAACATCGACCAGTTTTGCGGTGAAATCCGTATCTGGCGCATCGGTTGCTGCCCATAATTTTACGTTTATCGGCCCCGTAACTTCCAGCGGTTTGTCCAATTTTTCCGATGTGTAGACAAGGACATCATCGCGGTTTTCAATTACTTTCTGATCGTGCGGGCCAGTTGTTTGAACACCATCATACAGTGTTCCGCCTCCAACGGTTGGTACAGGTTGATCAGGATTATGGATATACGAATCAACTGCTTCATCGCCAGGTTTCGCAAATGATAATGTGCCATCTCCGGAGCGGGAATTTGCCTGACCATGGCTGTGTAAATAAAACGGTGTATATTGCGTTCGGGCGAGCGGCCATTCCTGTTCACTCCGCCACCGGTTGGTCCCCATGACAAAAAGCTTTACAGGTGGTTCATCGATATTTTTCGACTGTTCCGCTTTTAGCCAGTGATTGAACCAGTCAATATGCAAACCGGTCAAGTCATTGTTTAAATCAATCCAATCTTCGGATGCGTGAATCCCAAAGTTTCGTTCACCGATGACTGACTTGAAGTCACCATGCGCCCATGGACCAATTATCAGTTTTTGCTGCTGGCTTCCCAGTTGATCCATTTCCACGTAATTCTCCAGTGTGGATTGGAGCAGTGAGTCATACCATCCCGCGACATGGTAGGCTGGTACATCCATTTCTTTATAACGATTGAAAACACTTGCTTTATCCCAGGAGCTGTCATTCAATTCAAGGTGAAGCTGCTCGAAGAAATAATCACCGACTCCTAATTCCCGCAATGGCGGCCACTCGCTGATTGGTTTGTAGTGGTACCATTCGTTGATATGATTGATGAAATTGGCAGCTTTGTTCATCATTTCCTGATATTTTTTCGTACCGGCGCCATATTTTCGTTTCAACATGTCTGGAACGATTGACTCCAGTGCCCATGTTTCCGATGTGCCAAGCCCATATGCTCCATTATGATACATGTTGCCGCGTCTTGGGTCGTTCAGACTTTGGGAAGGAAAAATCGCTTCCAAATGCGGCGGGCGTTCTGCAGCAGCGGCCAGTTGGGTGAAACCGTAATAGGATAAACCGAACATGCCGACTTTTCCGGAAGAATAAGGCAATGCTGCCGCCCATTCGACTGCATCATAACCGTCTTTAGCTTCATGAATAAACGGTACAAATTCGCCTTCTGATTCAAAACGGCCGCGAACATCCTGGATGATCACGACATAACCGTTTTGTACTAGACGGTTTGTATCCAGGTAGCGATGGGAATAAAACGGCAAATCTTTTCCATATGGGAGCCGTGTCAGCAGAACCGGAAAGTTGCCTTCCTCTCCCGGACGGTAAATATCACTATAGAGTATCGTGCCATCACGTAATGTACAAGCGACATTTTTATCAAGTATGATTTGCATAAAATTTTCTCCTCCTAAATAGGATTCCCGGCCATTTTTGGGCCGGGAATGTTATGGATCTGGTGTTACGCAGCTTCCTGCCCGTTTTTGGCAGTTTTTCCTTTGACAGGGGAAAGGACACGTTCAAGCCAGCCCATACCAAAGTCGGCGATAATTGCCATGACGGCGGTTGGAATTGCCCCTGCTAAAATGATTGGTGCTCCGTTTGTGGCATTTGTTCCGCGGATAATAATGTCACCAAGACCGCCGGCGCCAATGAATGTACCAATCGTGGCAATACCGATCGCAATAACGAGTGCTGTCCGGAGTCCGGCCATAATCACAGATAAGGCAAGCGGAAGTTCGACCATCCGCAGTATTTGGAATTTGTTCATGCCCATTCCACGTCCGGATTCGAGCAGTGCACTGTCAATATTTTGCATGCCGGTATACGTGTTTTTCAAAATAGGCAGGATGGAATATAAAAACAGCGCAAATACAACTGTTGTCGCGCCCAGTCCCATTGCCAGCATTAAAACGGCGAGCATTGCCAGTGCCGGAATGGTCTGAATGATGTTTGTCAGTGAAATCACAAATGTGCTGAGTCTGGCGTGCCGTGAAATGAAAATGCCTGCTGGTATCGCGATGACAGCGGCAAACAGCACTCCATATGCCGACATCAGAAAGTGCCGGATAAATTCTTCCCATACATAACCGAAATTCTGGCTGTAATAAATCCATAAATCCTGTAGCAGTTCCATTGTCGTCACCTCCTGTTATTTATCTTCAAAGTAGTTATGTTTCTCAAGAAATTCTTTTGCAACAACTTTTGGTTCTTTCATTTTTACGTTCGCGAGATAGTTCAGCCGTCGCATTTTTTCCGTACTGATTGTTCCGCTTAATTTCTGAAGGATGTCCTTCAATTCAGGGTGTTGATTCAATACTTCGTTCCGGGCAACCGGTGAAGCGTCATACGGTGGAAACAGATGTTTATTGTCTTTCAATGTGACAAGGTCAAAAGCTTCCAGTCGTCCGTCTGTTGTATAGGCAAGAACGACATCCATTTCGCCGCTTTCCACTGCTTTATAGACAAGTCCGATTGACATTGGAAAGATGCGGTTAAATGCAAATCCGTATGATTTTTTAAAGGATTCATAACCGACACCCGGTCTTCTAATCCAGGCGCTGTCCACACCGAGTCGAAGTTCGTCTGCAATTGCTTTCAGATCTGATACGGTTTTGAGGTTTTTCTTCTTGGCTAGTTCACTCGTTACGGTAAATGCATAGGAATTAGCAAAACCATACGAATCAAACCATGTCTGATTAAAGCGCTGCTGGAATTCTCGTTTGACAATTTTCATCGCTTTGTCCGGATCTTTAACAGGATCCATACCGAGTGCACCGACAAGGTCTGTACCGGTATACCTGGTAGCAGTAACATCAACTTCCCCGTTGGACATAGCTTTATGCTGTACGGTGGATGATCCCATGTTGGTAATTAATTCGGTCTGAAGGTCTGTATAGTGTTCAATTATTAAGCTGACCATATTTCCCATAATGGCCGATTCCGCTGTGCCCAAAGTACCGACTGTTACTGTTTTGTCCTTGGGCCCGCTTAAGCCTGGCAGTGAACAACCGCTCAGCAATACGACGGAAATCAGCAGTATGACAATTGTTTTGAAGGTTGTGAATTTCACGGTTTCCTCTCCTTTCCTATGCTGCATCCTGTTGGTCTTTTAATCCATCCGGAGTCAGGCGGCCTTCGAGATATCCAAAGAGCAGATCGGTAAGCAACGCCATCAATGTCACCGGAATAGCCCCTGCAAGAATCAGGTCGGTCCGGTATAAATTTAGTCCGTTAAAAATGTAGTCACCAAGACCACCGGCTCCGATAAAAGATGCGAGTGTTGCCCAACCGATCAAATAGACGGTGGAAACTCGAATACCCGCCATAATAACTGGGGTTGCAAGCGGCAGTTCGACATGCATGATCCGCTGCCAGCCGCTCATGCCCATTCCGGTTCCGGCTTCAAGCAGGTTTTGATTGACTTCTTTCACCCCTGTAAATGTGTTGCGCAGAATTGGCAGCATGGAGTAGAAGAACAGGGCTGCAATAGCCGGTATTTTACCAACTCCAAGAATTGGTATGAAAAAAGCAAGAATCGCAAGGCTTGGAAAGGTCTGAACGACCCCAACTGTTCCAATAACAAAGCCGGCGACTTTAGGTGTGCGCGTCAGCAGTATTCCAAGCGGGACCGCCACAAGAATTCCTAACAGGACGGCTGTCAGTGAAATATAAAAGTGTTCCCAGGTTTTTACTAAAAGCTGTGTACCATTATTGGCTAAAAAGTCCAGCAAAAGTTTCATCTCCTTTCATTAACCAGCTGATTGAGTCGTATCCATTTCGCCCCAGATTGTATCGTAGACAATATCAGCAAGGTTAGCGCGTGTAACAATGCCCAACAGTGTTTGTTTGTTATCGACTACCGGAATATTTTTAATTCCTTTGCGCAAAATCCGGTGAATGGAATCGCGCAGTAATGTTCCTTCTTCAACCGAATAAATTTCCGAATTTACGACTTCTTTGACGAGCGTACTTTTCGTGTGGTTCTGGTCAATAATTTCAATATCAATATATCCTTGCAGTTTCCGCTGTTCATCAACGACAAGCAGCGAGTCTACCCGTTTGTTTTTCATGATTTGGATGGCTTCAGCCAGTGTCTGTTCCATCGTGATGGTAATCGGATCGTGATTCATGATCTGCTCAACTGTCTGGATATTTGGCTGTGCCTGGATTAGCCGCTCTTTTCCGATAAATTGCTCAACAAATTCGTTGGCAGGTTTTCGCATAATTTCGTCCGGTGTTCCAACTTGTACCAGCTCACCATCACGCATGATGACAATCCGGTCAGCCAATTTGAGTGCTTCGTCCATATCGTGGGTGACGAACACAATTGTTTTGCCGAGTGACTGCTGCAGTTTTTTAAACTCCTCCTGCAGAGAATCCCGTGTAATCGGGTCAAGTGCACCAAAAGGCTCGTCCATTAAAATAAGGGGAGGATCTGCGGCAAGCGCCCGCAATACACCGATCCGCTGCTGCTGTCCGCCGCTCAGTTCATGCGGGAAACGGTTAAGGTATTCGGTATCCATGTCAACAAGGCTAAGCAGTTCTTCAGCCCGTTTGCGGCGTTTATCTTCTGGCCACTTTAACAGTTTGGGCACAAGTGAAATATTTTCCTGGATGGTCATATGCGGGAAAAGACCGATCTGTTGAATCACATAACCGATTTCCCGTCTCAGCTGTACCGGATCTTTATCCAGTATGTTTTCACCTTCAATGGAAATCGTTCCATCTGTCGGCTCGATTAATCGGTTAATCATTTTCATGGTCGTTGTCTTTCCGCAGCCACTCGGACCGATAAAGACGATAAATTCTCCTTTTTCAACTTCCAATGTCATATTTTCGACTGCTTTTTTTGTTCCGCCATATATTTTGGAAACATCTTGAAATGTAAGCAAGAAAATGCCACCTCCGTAGTTTTGATTATCTATTCGGGAATTGATCGGGATAAGAGTTTGCTAGCATGTTTTTGGACGTATAGGTGTGAGCTGTCTTCACCCCGAGAACTTTCTCAGCTTAACGAACTATATGCATTTTGTAAAACACGTAAAGTTTATAAACTTTTTTATTTATAAAATTTATAACAGGTATGCTCTGTTTTTCTCGTTTATTCTTTAAAATACATGCCAAAACGATTTTTTGAAGGTTTTTGTTATTATGATATAGTACGAAAGGATGTTTGAAAGGGGATTGTGATGGACGAACAGGTTTATGGTGTGAAGCAGCAATTTATTGAAAAACTTATCGATAATATGCATGCATTTGGCGTATCCCCAACCGTTGGGCGTGTTCTTGGCACGATTTATATGAATCGCGAACCAATGATGCTGGATGAACTGTCCGTTGAAACCGGTATGAGTAAAATGCGCATGAGTCAGGTTGTCCGGGAAATGATGGAACTGAATATTGCCGAACGTGTATTTAAACCGGGGATTCGTAAAGACTTATATCAGGTAGAACAGGATTATTATGAAACATTTATTTCATTATTTACCTCGACATGGCAAAAGGCGATTAAACGGAATAAACAGTTTGAGCAGAAATTGATGCGCAACCTTAAGGAAATACAGGAAAAACAGGCGGAATTATCGGCTGAAGATGAGCAGCTGATTAATGATTATTTGGAAGAAGCGTATGAGTGGATGGATTATTATGACTGGATTCGCCGATTAATTGCACACTTTGAAAGCGGCGAAATATTTAAATATGTACCAAAAAACAGGAGGAATTCAAATGAATAAAAAAGTAATTTTATCATGTGCGGTAACAGGTGCCGGTGAAACGACCGAAAAGAGTCCACATGTACCGGTTACCCCAAAAGAAATAGCGGATTCGGCAATCAAAGCGGCCAAAGCAGGAGCAACGATTGCACATATCCATGTCCGTGATCCGGAGACGGGAAAGTTAAGTCATGATGTCAACCTTTATCAGGAAACAGTGGAACGGATTCGTGAAGCGGACACAGATGTGATTATCAATATTACGTCCGGTGGCGGCGGTGATTGGGTTCCGAGTGAGGACGATCCAACCCGAGGCGGTGCCGGCACTGATATTCAAACACCGGAAGAGCGTCATGAACCGGTTGGAAAATTGCTTCCGGAAATGTGTACACTGGATTGCGGCAGTGTCAATTTCGGCAACATGCTGTATGTCAGCCCGACTGACTGGCTGCGCAAACAGGCTAAGCTTGTACAGGAAAGTGGTGTAAAGCCTGAACTGGAATGTTTTGACACCGGCCAAATCCGGTTTGCCAATCAATTGATGCAAGAAGGACTGATTGACGGTGATCCGCTGTTTCAGTTTTGCCTTGGTATCCCATGGGGTGCGGCAGCCGATGCGGAAACATTGTCGTATATGAAAAGCAGAATTCCGGAAAATGGACGATGGGCAGCATTTGGGATTGGCCGCATGCAAATGCCGATTGTCGCGGAATCCGTATTGCAGGGCGGAAATGTTCGTGTTGGCCTGGAGGACAATCTGTATTTGAAAAAAGGACAGCTGGCAACAAATGAACAACTCGTGGATAAAGCTCTGGGGATTGTACAGAGTCTCGGATCTGACATTATGTCACCAGCAGAAGCACGTGATTTATTAAACTTGCGGAACCCGAATGGAAAGGAAGGCTAGTATGAATAATACAATCAGTAAAGTTACGGTAGTAGGAACCGGCGTAATCGGCAACGGTTGGATTACACGATTTTTGGCGAATGGTTATCAGGTGACAGCGACAGATCCTGCCCCTGGAGCGGAAGAACGGATGCGGGAAGCAGTACGTAATGCATGGCCGGCGATGGAACAGATGGGGCTGGCTGAAGGAGCGTCCGTGGATAATCTGTTTTTTGAAGAAGACTTGGCGAAAGCGGTCGGGAGTGCTGACTTTATTCAGGAATGTGTTCCGGAACGTGAAGGGTTGAAACGCAGCGTGATTGCCGATATCGACCGGCATGCATCAGCTGGAGCGGTTATTGCGTCAAGCACATCCGGTATCTTGCCAAGTACGTTGCAGGCAGATGCGGAACATTATCCGGAGCGGGTAATTGTCGCTCATCCATTCAATCCGGTTTATTTGGTTCCGTTGGTTGAACTGGTTGGCGGTGCGAAAACAGATTCGGAATTTGTCGAAAATGCAAAGGAATTTTACAATGGCCTTAACATGAAGCCGCTTATCGTAAATAAAGAAATTGAGGGGCATATTGCCGATCGGTTGATGGAAGCAATCTGGCGCGAGTCGCTGCACATTGTAAATGACGGCGTCGCAACCACTGAGGAAGTTGATGCATCAATCGTATATGGTCCAGGATTACGTTGGGCACTGATGGGACCCTTCATGACGTTGCATATGGGCGGCGGAAAAGCAGGCATGCGTCATCTACTGGAACAATTTGGCCCGGCGCTGAAGCTGCCATGGACCAAGCTGGAAGCGCCCGAGTTAACCGATGAACTTGCCGAAAAAGTCATTGAAGGTTGTGAACGGCAAACAGCAGGCGTGGAAATGGAAAAACTGGAAGAGCGACGCAATCAATTTTTAATTGAACTGCAGCAGCTGCTGGAAAAATACTGGCCAAGCGCCAATTTAACTGGAGAGCTGTAAGTGAAGGGGGAACAAGTACAGATGAGAAAATTTATCTTAAGTGATAATGTCCGTGCAGACTGGATTGATTACAACGGACACATGAACGATGCTGAATACGTGCGTGCATTCAGCTGGGGCGTTGATGCATTTATGGATGCTATTGGCCTGACGGAGGATTTCCGCGATTCTCATCAATACACGATGTTTACGCTGGAAAACCACATTTGTTATCTCGATGAAATGAAGCTGGGTGAGCGGTTTGAGATTCATCTGAGCCTGCTTGATTATGATGCAAAACGGGCCCACGTCTTTTTTGAACTGTACGGCGAAGAAGGGAAACGTGCTGCTGCAAGTGAACAGATGCTGATGGGGATTGATCAAACATCCGGAAGACCAGCACCTTTTCCTGAAGATGTTTTTGCATCACTGAAGGAACTGGCAGCACAGCATACACCGGCCGAAAAGCCCAAGGAAGCAGGTCGTGTGATCGGGATTCGGTCGAAGAAGAAATAAGTAGTCTGCGGGAATCGACCGGAAATGGTGATTTTTCCAAAACGCGCATATATTAATTTCTAGTGTGGTGCGGTCAATTCAGGGGTGAACGGATTATATCCTAAGAGCGGATTATCGGCCCTCGAATTGTTCAAGGAGGTGTCTCGTCGTATATTTGGCGAGATCCGCCGTATTTAAGCAGAAACCCGCCGTACTTTTGGCAACAGCCGCCGTACTTTATCCAAAACTCGCCGAACTAATGCAAAAAACCGCCGTATCTCGGCGGTTTTTTACAATTTCGGGGGAGAGCCCATATCGCCCGTGGTGATCACTTTGTTCAACCGTTCCTCAGTGTCCCGGATTTCGACCGGTATGTTTTTTTGCCTTATAAAGCCGCCATAAACGGGTGGCGAGAATAACGATGCCAAGCACAAAGTAGAAGGGTGCCCGTTTCATTTCATCCCAGCCATCGATAGCCGCAGCAATCACACCAATTGCCAATACAGCAATGATTATATTGAATACGATACCAGTTTTCGTGTGGTTTACATTAAAGTTTTGACGCATTATACAGCTCCTTAAAAAAATAAAATCTCATCCTATTGTAAGTGAATTCATTCTGCTGTGACAATTTTCTGTTGGTTGAGGTTTATCGAAATGTTATGAAGCAGAAACATGTTTTAGATTCGATAAAATTATTCCATTAATTTTCAAAAAATTGTTGACAGTATGTTTCAAGTTTATTACAATCAGATGTAATCGATTTCAGAGAGAAAGCAGGATGACGAATGGCAAATATTCAACAAGTAGCCATGCAGGCGGGCGTTTCGGTGGCCACGGTTTCAAGGGTATTGAATAAACAAAAATCTGTAGCAGCGAATACAAGGATAAAAGTAGAAGAGGCGATAAAGCAATTAAATTATGAACCAAGTTTGCTCGGGAGAAGCCTTCGTACTTCGGAAAGCCGTATTCTTCTGGTGCTGATACCTAAAATTTCAAATCCATTTTATTTGGATATCATTCAAGGGATTGAAACATCAGCATTAGACCACGGTTATAACATTCTTTTATGTGAAACGGACTCGAAACCAGAACGGGAAAATATATATTTTGATCTGGTCAAAAAGAAAATGGCTGATGGAATTATTTCAATGGATCCAACTGTAAATATTGACACATTGATAAAAATGGCTGAGAACCATGCAATTATCCAGTGCAGTGAATACTCCAATGACAGTGGTATTCCATACGTAACAATTGACAATGAACAGGCGGCATACCGGGCAGTAAAACATCTCATCATGATTGGTCACCAAAAAATAGCTTTGGTAAACACGGATGAGAAATTTTTGTATGCTAATCAACGGAAAAAAGGTTATATCAGTGCATTGAACGAATATAACATTCCAATAAGGGATGAGTATATTTTATATACCAGAGAATTGGGTTTTGAGAATGGGCAGCAGGCAATACGGAATATCCTTCGATTGGAAAATCAGCCAACCGCGGTATTTGCAGTATCAGATATGCTGGCGATAGGAGCGTTGAAAGAGCTTAGCAGTAATGGGGTGCATGTTCCGAACGATATGGCAGTCGTAGGATTCGATAAAATTGACTTTTCCAATATGACAAACCCAACGTTAACAACAGTTGCTCAGCCCATGCGAGAAATGGGGGAAATAGCGGCTACAAAACTGATTGCCAAAATAAAAGGAGAAAAAGTGGAGAGTGTGATTTTAAATCATGAATTAGTAATACGCGAATCGACATCTGGGTGATGTACAGGTGAGATTAGCGCTCTGTTATTAAAAGACTGGCTTAATAATAGAGCGCTGACCTTACATGTAATTTGTAAACGTTTACATAAGGTGTGGCGTATTATCATTTTATGAGGGGTGAAATTTGTGAAAAAGTTAGTTGTGGTGGGAATAGTTTTGTTGCTTGCATTGTTGGCAGCGTGCAGTGGCGAAGAGGCAACTGGTGAGAGTGATGACGGAAACCTCACGATTGGAATCTCGTTACCATCAGCAACACATGGCTGGATGGGGGCTTTGATTGAGAACGCTAAGAATCAGGCAAAACAGATCAAAGAAGATAAAGGTATTGATTATGTTATTACGAATGCAACGGATCCGAACTCACAGGCGAACGATGTGGACGATTTAATTTCACAGGATGTTGACGCAATTGTCATGCTTCCGATTGAATCAGCTGCATTGTCTCCGGTTGGAAAGAAGGTTAAAGATGCCGGTATCCCCTTAGTAATAGTAGATAGAGAACTGAATAATGATGCGGCAACTGTTGTCGTGAAAGGTGACAACAAAGGAATCGGCGTTAATGCAGGGAAATATTTCATTGAAAAATTAGGCGGAGAAGGAAAAGTAGTTGAAATTACAGGCCCGCCAAGCTCGGTTACCGAACAGCGTGGTGCAGGCTTCCAAAAAGCGATGGAAGAGGCTGATGGAATTGAAGTAGTAGCCTCGCAAAGCGGTGATTTCTCAACGGAAAAATCTCTTGAAGTAATGGCAAATATTTTAACAGCTCAACCGGAAATTGATGCTGTTTTTACGCAGGATGATGGAATGGCACTTGGAGTTGTTCAGGCAATAAAAGAGGCTGGACGGGACGATATCAAGTTTGTAACGGGCGCAGGCGGTGCGAAAGAAGTTTTTGAAAGTATTAAGGATGGCGGGTTGATTTCCGCTACATTTCTGTATTCCCCAACCATGGTACGTGATGGGGTGAAGATTGCAGCCAATCTGGCTCAGGGTAAAGACCCTGAGAAAGAAATGGTCGTTAAAGACGCCACAGAGGTTACGAAAGAAAATGTAGAAAAATACTATGATCCGGATTCGAAATTCTAAAAAACAGTTGGGAAATACAACGATACGATTATTGTATTTCCCTCTTTTCCTACTGAGGAGGTTATGGAATGACTGATACCACCTTAATGCGCATGATGAATATTAAAAAATCCTTTAACCATGTACCTGTGTTAAAAGATGTTTCGTTTGAGGTGGAGCGTGGTGAGATTCACGCTTTACTGGGTGAAAATGGAGCGGGAAAATCCACATTGATGAATATTTTGGGTGGTGTGCTTCAGCCGGATAGTGGAACGATTCACGTGAATGGTAATGTTACCGTCATGAGCAGTCCAAAGGTTTCACAGGATCATGAAATCAGTTTTATCCATCAGGAATTGAACGTTGTAAATGATTTAACTGTCTATGAAAATATGTTTTTAGGTTCGGAAATTCGTACAAAGCTGGGGTTTTTGGATGTAACGAAAATGTGCCGTGAAACGGAAAAAATATTGGGGCGGCTTGGGGTCGATATTAATCCAAAAGGTTTTGTAAGAGAACTGAATACATCATACAAACAAATGATTGAGATTTCCAAATCGCTTTTACATAACTCCAAGCTTATTATTATGGACGAACCAACATCCGCACTAACCGAACATGAGGTTGAGCGATTATTTGAGCTAATGCGTAACCTTAAAAACGCAGGAGTCTCTATCATTTATATTTCTCATAAATTAAATGAGATTAACGAAATTTGTGACCGATATACTGTATTGCGGGATGGGGAAGTTGCCGGAAATGGCAGCATGGCACACACAAACTTGGAAGAAATCACAAAATTAATGGTTGGAAATGTGGTTTCGGAAGAGCGGTTGCTGACTGATAATGAGCTTGGTTCCACTGTCCTTGAAGTTAACAATCTTACATGTGATGGTTTTTTTAAAGCTATTAATTTTTCTGTACGAAAAGGTGAGATTGTAGGCTTTACCGGGCTATCCGGGGATGGGCGGACCGAGCTGTTTGAAACGCTGTTTGGGTACCGCAAAAAATATACTGGTGAAATAAAAATTGACAATAAGGTTGTTCGTTTGGGACATCCGAAAAAGGCAGTTGCCGCCGGATTGGGTCTTGTTCCAAAAGATCGTAAAGAAAATGCCATTATCAAAGACTTGAGTGTGCAGCATAATTTGACTGTTTCTGCTATCAGACATTTTGAGAAAAACGGGTTAATTAATGCCAAACAAGAGAAATCTGCATTTCAATTTTATAAGGATAAACTGAATATAAAAGTTCCCAGTCCCAATATTACGATTGATAAGTTAAGCGGCGGGAATCAGCAAAAAGTTGTCATCGCGAAATGGCTTGAAGTGGACACGGATATCATTATTTTTGATAACCCGACGCAAGGAATCGACATTGGGGCGAAACGTGAAATTTACAAGCATATTGTGAATTTGGCTGAACAGGGGAAAGGAATTATTGTTTTATCTTCAGAGGCTCCGGAACTTTTAAAAGTTTGTCACGTCATTCATGTGATGTATCAGGGTGAAATGACAGCAAAATTTGCCGGGGATATTGCAACTGAAGATGAAATTATGACATATGCTACCGGGTCCAAAAAGGAGGGAGTAGAGATTGGCTGAATTAAAAAGAGAGGAAACAAATGATCGTTTCGGCAATTCCCCAATTAAAGAAAAGGTTTCCTGGTTATGGTCAGAGTACAGTGTCATTATTGCTTTTGCCATCATTTTTATTGTGGCGTCCATTGCCAGCCCGCGGTTCATGGACATTGATAATCTATTAAATATTTTAATGCATGTTTCGATTATCGGCATTGTATCACTTGGCATGACCATCGTTATGTTGTCCGGAGGGATTGATCTGTCAGTCGGGTCTGTTTTAGCTCTGATTGGTGTTGTAACGGTACTTGCGTTAAATGCGACAGGAAGCATATTGGCAGCTGTTTTTGTTGCATTAGCGTTTGGTTCATTTGTGGGTCTGCTCAATGGTTTAATGGTAGCAAAAGGGAAAATTGCATCCTTTATAGCGACGCTAGGTATGATGGCAGGTGCGCGATCGATTGCATTGTATCTTGCTGACGGGGGAAGTCTGTCCGGCGAAGTGACTGGTTTTTCAGCAATCGCAAATTCATCACTTTGGATATTCGATTATCCGATTATAATCTTCATCATTATGACCGTGTTGACATATGTTTTGATGCATAAGACAAGGTTTGGGCGTTATGTATACGCAATTGGCAGTAATGAGAAAGCCGCGCTGTTATCAGCAATTCGGATAGACCGTGTGAAACTGCTGGTTTACAGTCTTGCGGGCCTCTATGTTGGTGTGGCAGCAATTATTGAAACATCCCGTCTGAACTCCATTTCATCGTCAAGTTCAGGAATGTTGTATGAACTGGATGCAATTGCAGCTGTTATCATCGGCGGTACACGGATGACCGGCGGGCGCGGGAAAATAATCGGCACTTTTTTTGGCGTGTTGATCCTGGGTATTCTAAGTAACATGATGAATCTGATGAATATCTCCCCACATCTTCAAGGCTTTGTAAAAGGGCTGATTATTATTGTGGCGGTAGTATTTCAAAAAAGGGAGTAGTGTTATATGAAGGCAGGTATAATTGGCTGCGGTTCCATTGCGAAGTTTCGCCATGCACCGGAATACAGTGAAAATCCATATGTCGATGAAATTGTTTTTTACGACAGGAATATGGAACGGTCGCGTGGGCTGGCGGAGCTTTTTGGCGGCAGTATGGTGGAAAATGTTGAAGAATTGTTTGAAAATCCCGGAATTGAGGTAATAAGTGACTGCTCGTCAAACGAGAATCATCATGTGTTTTCCACAAGGGCATTGCTCAGTGGCAAGCATGTACTGTGTGAGAAACCAATTTCGTTAACGGTTACGGATGCTGAAAAAATTCTCGATGCCCAGAAGAAATCCGGAAAAAAGTTAATGGTCGGTCATAATCAGCGGTTTAATCGGGCCCATCAAAAAGCGAGGGAAATTATCGTTTCCGGCGAGCTTGGCAGGCTGCTGACATTTAAACTTTCTTTTGGTCATAAGGGGCCAGAACATTGGGGAGTAAACAAAACGAAGTCCACCTGGTTTTTTAAAAAAGATCGCTCCAACTTAGGAGTAGCAGGTGACTTGGGTATCCATAAAATAGATTTGCTCCAATATTTGCTGGATGATCAGGTAGCACTTGTCAGCTCATTTCAAGGGACGCTTGATAAAGTGGATGAGCTGGGTAAACCAATTGAAGTTTGTGATAATATCGTCAGTAATTTGAAGATGTCGAACGGGCAATTGGGCACAGCTTCCTTTTCCTGGACATATTATGGGGAGGAAGATAACAGTACCATTTTGTATTTCGAAAAGGGCATTATGAAAGTCTATGATGATCCGGATTATCAGATTAAAATTAATAATCACGGCGGTGAACAGGTGAAATATGAACTTGGTGCCATGCAAACCAATGATAACCAAACAAGTACAGGTGTGATTGATTCTTTTATTGAGAGTATTCGGCTGGACAAAGACCCTGTCGTGACAGGAGAAGATGCGGTTGCTTCATTGAAAGTTGTGTTAGCGATGTTGAAGTCGGCTGAAAATGGTGCTGTTGTTGAGGTTTGATTCAGCAACCTGTTTCATCGGAATACGGTGAAGTCTTTTTTTCATTGCACCAGGAAATTATAAAATTTAATACTTGTGGTATAATTTTTATATTAATGAAAAGCCACGTCCGGCTCCAGCGCCCAGCAACTAGCAAACTTCACACTTCCTCACTACGATAAAGAAGACTTGCCGATTGGTGAAACCAGAGGCTTAGTCGCACTTATACCCTTGTGGTGAAAGTCAACATCGGTTCGTACTTTAAGGAAGGCCGACTAAAACCGGCCTCCCGCGCCAACGTCGACACACCCCTATGAAGGGGCGTGTTTCCTTTATCTCATTTAAGGAAGATCGGCTAAGACCGCCGCTTTGCGCGGCAACGCCGACCTACCCGCGATGCGCGGGCACAGTTTGTACGTTGCTAAACGGGCGCTTACGCCTTTGTTCTTCATACATAGCAAGCATTCCGCGAATAATATTCCCCCACATTTGCGAATAAAATGAGGTGACAGGCAAATTGTGGGGGAGTCGTATGAAAAAATTCGTGCTTATGGCAATCATACTGGGATTAGGTGTAGCATTATATTTTTATGTGGACAAATCCCCTGGGGAAATTGCAGTGGAGACAGTAGATAAGTTTTATGCATTTGAACAAACTGGGGATTTCTCGGATTCCTGGGACATGTTCCATCCGCTCATGAAAAAGAAATTTGCCAAGGGTCCTTATATACAGGATCGTGCCCATGTGTTTATGAATCACTTTGGCGTTACCACCTTTTCCTATTCAGTTGGGGATGCGACGAAAATCAAAAATTGGAAAATGAAAAAGGATGCAGATCCAATCGATGTTGTATATAAAGTAACCGTTTCACAGGTATTTAAGGGAAAATACGGGAACTTTACACTCGTCCAGAATGTTTTTACAACACAGGTGGATGGCGAGTGGAAGGTGTTGTGGGATTATAAAAAATAGTTTGCGGGATGCCTGTCACGCTAAGCAATTCAGAATGATGGGAATTGTATCGGGTGACAGGCTACAATAAACTATTCTTTGTCGGTTTCTTTATCTGTCGTTTCTTTTTTGATATCTTCCTCGGTATCCTCATCTGAACCAAATTCGGGTTGCATCTTATCTTGTCGGGATATCGCCATTGTGTCCATCACTTTAGTTTGGTCTTTTAAATCGTGATTTTCCATATAGTTATGAAGAAAATACTCCCCTACAGCAATAACAGCTGCTGAAATAAGTGAAGCGGTTCCCAGGGAAAAATCCCCCTCAAACAGAAAAATACCGAGTATCCAGACTCCGGCAAATGTGAGGCCAAAATCACCTAAGGCAGCACTGGCATTCTCAAAGATAGGTAAAAGGAACATATCGCCAAGAAATGAAACGCCCGTTAATAATAGGCTGGTAAGCAAAATATCGCCAAGGGAAACGCCGTAAAATCCACCTAAAACAACCCATAATACTGCAGTTATCATTGCCAATTTGATGACCAGCGCTTTTACGTAGTCCATTTGTTCAGAACCTCCTTTCGATATACTTCCAATTATCTTTTCCCTCTGGGTATATTTCATTCGAATTAGTTGTGTTTGTAAAGGAAGTGGATATTGGGGAGGGTGAGCTTATAGCGAATGAAGCCTGTGAACCTCTTATGGGAATAGGACGTTACCGATAGATCAAAATCACCGTTAAACACTTAGACTAAGTGTTTAACGGTGGGTAACTCCCTTTTGACACCCTGCGATAAGAAGTGGGGGTCTGGCTGGTTGCGCGCTTAAATGCCTGGGCAAAAAAAGATTGGGAGGAGAAGCCGGTAATTGCTGCAATCTCAGCGATATTGTAGTCGGTCGTGTCCAAAAGGGTTTTCGCTTCTCTTATCCGAATCTTGTTTAAATATTCAATCGGGGAAATTCCCATATCTTTTTTAAATGTATGTGCTAAATAATATTTGTTGATGTGACCTGCTTCGGCCAATGTATCAAGGGTGAGCAGGTCACGGTAATTCTGATTAATGTAATATTTAATGAATGCTGTAGCTTTATTTATATTTCTTGTTTCAGCCTTTTCAATCGTCAGTTGTTTCCCCCGTTTTAATTTGACGATTAGGATCTCGATTATGTTCTGGCAGATGATTTCATATTCTGCATTGTTGTTTTGAATTTCATCCAGTAATTTATTCAGGTAGAACAGAATATCCTCACGTTCCCCTTGATAGGTATACAGACCCATTTGTGATTCGGTTTCATCGGTATGCGAAAAAGAGAAGCCCTCCACACCCAGTGCTATATATTCGAGTGAGTCTTTCCAGTTGGATTTTTCGGTATGCTCAACATTCGGATTGATGATTACCAGGTCATTTTCTTTAACCGGTATTTCATGATCGGGCAGGACGAATGATCCTTGTCCTTTTACAATGTAAAAAAGTTCGGTGAAGTGATGGGAATGCTGTGTGCTGTGCCATCCTCTGTCATATTCGGAACGGGTTACATACAAAAGCTTAAACGTCATTTTACCAGCTGGATAATTTTTAACTTTGTAGACCTCATACGACATTTTCTTATCCTCCTTTTATTATTTATTTTATAGAGGATTTGGATGAAAAGCAATATATCTAAAAGTCTGAACAAAATGTTTTTGTATAATTTGTTATGGATTAAAGTTGCCTCTCGTAAAAATTTGTTGAATAAGAACTGGTTTTGTAATGCCAATAACTATTTAACAGGTTTCCGTGTATGTCCTTTGTTGACATCATGAATAGTAAAATAGTAGCGTTTTAATTTTGATTAGAATTACTCTTTAAAATTTTCATATAATATTTTATACTTATTTAAACTGGTCATAACCACATAAAGTGAAAATACGTCTAAAAATGCTTAAGGAAAGAATTTCAGGTAGTTGCAGAGCTTTAACGAATTTAATCCTGAGAAAGATCAAGGATTTTTTCTTTTTAATAGAAGTGGTAATGACAACATAACCACAGATTAAAAAATGGGAAACTAGTATATAAAAGGCAAACGGTTTTTGAAGTCGGGGATTTATCACAACAACATTGCTATTTACTATCTCATTATATCGTTCCCGGTTACTTGGAAAGGGGGGAAGAATGGGAAGTTGATGTTAAAGGGAGGGATTTTATTTTTGAGCAGTTAAGAAAGTATAAAATTCTTTCTTACTGCATAAGTGCAACTATGGCTGTCACCTAAAGGCATGGTGACAACCAAGTTTTCTAAAATTATCCGGGGATGTCTTTCTAACGTTAATGGAAAATCTGAAGTGAAAGGATGAAATGTAAAATGTGGCCGTGTTTTAGAAGTGTAAACAATTTATTAACTTTTGTTCTAACTGTTGCCTTACTATTTTTTTTCAGCTTGTTTTTATCCATTTCAACATCGGCTGAAACAAACAAAGAGGTTACAACGATTGGAAACATTACTAATATTAATGTTGATGGCAACACCTACACCATAACAGCAGACGAAGCTAAGGTGAAAGTGAAATTTTACAAAGGTGATATGTTTCGGATCCGGATGGCACCGAATGGGAAGTTCACTGACCCTACAGACGGTGAAATCGTGGTGAAAACCGACTATCCAACCATCAAGACAAATTGGTCAGATGAAGGTAAGTATTACAAAATATCCACTAATGATGTCGTATTACGTGTTTACAAAAATCCTTTACGGTTTGCGTTATACGAATCAGATAATAAGACGCTTGTATGGGAAGAAAAGAAAGGGCTTTCCTGGACAAGTGACAAAACATGGCAGACGCTCAAACGGAGTGAAAAGGAACAGTTTTTTGGCGGTGGTATGCAAAACGGCCGTTTCACACATCGTGGGGATACCATCAGTATTTCCAAATCGTTTGACTGGAATGCTGGAGGAAATCCGAATGCAGTCCCGTTTTATATGAGTACGGAGGGCTATGGAGTGTTTCGCAATACATTTGAACCAGGTAACTATTCTTTTAAAGAACCTGTCAAAGCAACACATAATGAGAACCGATTTGATGCTTTTTATTTCTATGGTCCGGGATTGAAACAAATTCTTGACGGATATACCGAATTGACAGGGCGTCCGTTTATGCCGCCTGTTTACGGACTGGAGTTAGGTGATGCAGACTGTTATAACGAAAAAGGCGAAACAACGATGGATTCATTAAAAGTCGCTGACGGTTACCTCAAACATGATTTTCCTATGGGTTGGATGCTCGTTAATGACGGGTATGGATGCGGTTATGAGAACCTGAAAGATGTTGGCATTGGCCTCCGGGACCGCGGATTTCAGCTAGGATTATGGACTGAAAATGGGCTTCCGGACCAGAAATGGGAAGTCAGCGAGGCTGGTGTTCGAGTTCGCAAGCTTGATGTGGCCTGGGTTGGCAAAGGTTATGAATTCGCACTTAATGCGGCGAAAAAGGCTTTCAATGGAATCGAAAACAACAGTAATGCCAGAGGATTTGTCTGGATGGTAGAAGGCTGGGCGGGTGCACAGCGATATGCTGTCATGTGGACCGGCGATCAGTCCGGTACATGGGAAAACATTCGATTTACGATCCCGACAATTGCCGGATCAGGATTGTCAGGTCAGGCTTTTACATCCAGTGATATAGATGGTATTTTTGGCGGGAGCGCCAAGACGTATGTCCGGGATCTTCAGTGGAAGTCATTTATCCCGGTATTAATGACGATGTCCGGTTGGGCTTCTAAGGATAAACAGCCTTGGGTATATGGTGAACCGTATACATCTATTAACCGAAAATATCTGAAGTTACATGAGCGGCTGCTGCCTTACATTTACACGTACTCTGCGAAGGCCCACCAGAATGGAGTGCCACCGGTAAGATCGTTAGTACTGGAATACCCAAATGACCCAAAAACCTGGGGAGACGACGTCAAATATGAATTCTTGTCAGGGGAATCTTTCCTTGTGGCACCAGTATATAAGGATACTAATGTGCGTAACAATATTTATCTTCCTGAGGGTCATTGGATTGATTATTGGAATGGTGATGTTTATGAAGGGAAACAGACAGTTAACAACTATTCGGCACCGCTCCGTAAATTGCCGCTGTTTGTAAAAGCTGGTGCGATTGTACCGATGCGGGCGCCGGACACGAATGATTATAAGAAGGCACTGCACCGACCATTGACGCTGGACATCTATCCAAAAGGAAATTCCAACTTTACCATGTATATGGATGAAGGTGTAACAACGGAATATAGACAAGGCGAATCTGCCGAACAAACCTTTAACGTTTCTGCTCCCAAAACAGGGAATGGAACGATCGACATTAAAGTAGGGGCATATGACGGCAAATTTGATACGATGCCAGAGGAAAGAGGTTACCAGTTCACAGTTCATTCTGATAAAAAACCTGCAAACGTTATAAAGGGTGAGCAGGATCTGAAGCAATTTAATACTAGGGAGGCTTATCAAAATGCTTCTGCCGGCTGGTATTACGCTGAAGATGAACGTGGCGGTATCGTTTATATAAAAACAGAACCAGTATCAACAAACCGTTCCTTTACTGTGACATTGCAAGAAGCGAGTGTTGTAGGTGGTTCAGATACCATTCCTGCTGTGTCAATGGAATTGCAGGGTCCAAACAAATTAGTTCCTGGTAAAGCTACTGAATTAACTGTCGCATTAATTAACCACAGCGATGGGAAGTTGATGGATACCCAGCTTTCTCTGGATGTGCCAGACGGATGGACGATTGAAGGAAAGTCTAACTTTGAGGAAATACCAAAAGGCGAAACAGTGACTGCGAAATTTGAGGTGGTGGTACCAGACGGAACTGACCCTGATGACTACGAGATATCGGCACAGGCAGATTATCAGCTTCACGGAAAAGAGTGGTCGGTCTATGACACAAAGAATATTGAAACCATTTTAGCGAATGGTGTGTGGGTCAGCAGTCTGGACTGGACCGATGTCCAAAATGGATATGGAAAGGTTCAGCTCAATAAGAGTAATGGTGGCAAACCTATTACGCTTGAAGGTAAAACCTATGATAAAGGAATCGGCGCACACGCACCGTCTGAAATCACCTATGATTTGACTGGTTTGAAAGGCAATGCTTCCCGATTTGTTGCCGATGTCGGGGTTGATGATGAAATCCCGGATTATGGAAGTGTTGTTTTCCAAGTTTGGGGAGACGGTGAAAAACTGTATGACAGTGGCACGGTTACCGGAACATCAGACACCAAACATGTTGATGTCAATGTTGAGGGTGTCGATACCTTAAAATTGGTTGTTGAGAATGCTGGAGATGGAAAAACAGGCGATCACGCCGACTGGGCGGGTGCTAAAATTGTATTCAGCACGGATGAAGCTGCTCCAGAACTGAAAACAATGATGAATGATGAAAAATTGCAAAATGAGGTGACTGTATCAGATACAGAATTTTTGAAGTTTACTTGGAAGGCGAGCGATAAAGGTAGTGGATTAGCAAACGTTTCGGCTGTATTTGATGGAGAAGCATACAAGGAAGATACGGCTATTAATATGGCAGGTAAAACTGGTACGCATGAACTGGTTGTAACTGCAGAGGACAAAGCAGGAAACGTCAAGGAAAAAACGTATTCCATCAAGGTAACAACCAGTGCAGCGGATATGAAAGAGCTTGTTGAACGCTTTAAGGAAAAAGGAGCGTTTGCAAATGATAAAGCTGCCCGAGCTTTGCGTATTCATTTAACTGCAGTTAATCAGTACGAAGAAGATCAAGTATCTGAAAAAGTAATCAAACATATGAAAGGATTTAAAACATTGCTCCAGCATCAAAAGGGTAATGATTTGATTGCAAAAGAAGCTTATCAAATTCTTAAAGCAGATGCGGAATATGTGATCAGTAGTTGGCAATAGACTAGTTGAACAGTCCCTGTGGCAGTTTTTCCTGTCACAGGGAACATTCATAAAAAAGGTGAAAATAGTTGAAAAACTGTTGCAATCAGGAAGCGTGATAGTTTTGTGCATGTCTTTCATTCATGTAGTGCTACGGTAAGATTCAAATGTTAAATATTGGAGGAACGCTGATATGTTAAAAAAACGAATCAGTATTTTGGCTGCGTCACTTTTGCTGGTAAGCAGTTTTTTTGTTTTAACCAGCACTGCAGCTGACAAGACACGTAATGGTCAGACAAAAGGCAGTATGAATGAGAAAGTGCTGCCTAAGAAAGGTTTAAATACGTGGGTGCCTTCAGGTGACTTTGCAACGTCTTCATTAATCAAAGTCCCAAGATACCCTGATGAAATCTTAGGAAATGTTGATGATAGAAATATAAAGCTGACCACTGTCCGCAACGAACAAGCATCAGCTCAAATAGCTGTGGCAAGTACAGAACAGATTGATAGTCTGCAGGCAAATGTAAGTGACCTCGAAAACAAAAACGGGAACAAAATATCTTCGGAAAACGTCCAGATTCGTTATGTCGGCTATGTACCTGTAGAAAAATCGATCAACGGCTCCTCGATTGAAGATGTTGCCGGACGGGCTATATCCGGAGACAAAAACCTTGGTGTTGTAGCGGATACTTTGCTGGAAAAGTCCAAGGTTGACGTTCCTGACCATAGTGTACAGCCTATTTGGTTCACGTTTCATATTCCAAAGTCAGCAAATCCAGGGGAATATAGTGGGGAGATTACCATAGAAACTGGGGACGATAAAAAAATTACGTATAATCTTCAAGTAACGATTAACGACGTAGCCATTCCTGATCCGCAAGACTATGAATTTAATTTAGACGTGTGGATGAATCCCAATGCGATAGCTGCTGCTTACGATGTTGAACCGTGGAAATCTGAAGAGCACTGGGATTTAATTAAGAAATACTTTAAGGATTTGGCAAGCAGTGGACAAGACACAATCACAACAACAATTATCCAAAATCCCTGGCTGGTAGGATGGAATGATTGGAAACCGCAAACTGCCACAGGGTACGACACCATGGTGAAATGGCGTTATGATGGAGAAAACTGGGAATTTGATTATTCCATTTTTGACCGGTACGTTCAGACAGGACTTGAAGCAGGTGTAGGTCCTCATATCACTGCTTATTCATTACTTACATTTCGTGGTAAACAACGTATTACGTATTTGGATGAGCGAACAGGGGAAGTAGTGACAAAGCGTATGGAAGCGGGTGATCCATTTTGGCGTGAGGCTTGGACCGCCTTCTTGAATGATTTCTCGGATCATTTAAAGCGTAAAGGCTGGTTGAACCAGACGTACCTTGCGTTTGATGAACGTCCCCCTGAGATTACCTCAAAGGCAATTGATTTATTAAAAGATGCAGCACCTGAATTTTTGGACCAGACGCAAATGGCAGGTACAGAAAAGGTTGGGAAATATGCGCAAAATTTGTCTCTCGCAATTGATAGTCTTGGCAAGGTTACGGATGAATGGATAAAACAAAGACGAGAAGCCGGGAAAACTACAACGTATTATGTCTGGGCTGGAGATCATCACCCGAATACGCTGTCTTTCTCGCCTGCAGTAGAATCCCGGATGATGGCCTGGATTTCAGCTGACAAAAAATTGGATGGATTTTTACGCTGGGCGTACAACAGTTGGCCCAAAAATGTCTATGATAATCCAGTATATGCATTCACACAAGGAGACGAGTATTTTGTCTATCCAGGAAAAAAAGGACCGATGTCCAGTATTCGATGGGAACTGCTGAAAGAAGGAATTGAGGATTATGAACTTGTTCAAATGGCAAGGGAGAAAAATCCTGATAGTGAAGCAATTAAGAAAGCGTTGGAGCTAGCATCACGACAATGGGATGGCCGCAAGAAAGATGTACATGATATCGTTCGTGCAAGAAAAATGATTGTGGAAAACTCAGTCAGTATGAAAGCGAAAGGCAGCTTTACTGCAGGTGCCCCGACTGTAGTAAAAACAATCTTTCAGAATGGATTTATTGAAACAAAAAATATTGAGCTGAAATTGAATGTACCTGAAGGATGGAGAGTTGAACCTATCTCACAGAATACCTTTGAAAAGCTGGATTCCTTTGAAAAAGCAACAGTATCCTGGAGGGTTACGCCATCAGATGGTGCCACAGGCTCTTCATCACTGACTGTTTCGGCGTTTGCTGACAGTAAACAGGTGGCATCCTTCAATCAACGAGTGATTGTCGGAGGAACATATCTTAGCGATTTGGATTGGGGAAAAGCCGACAATGCCTGGGGCCCCGTTGAAAAGGATATGTCAAATGGGGAAAAAGGCGCTAATGATGGAAGTGCGTTAACAATAAATGGACAGACTTTCGACAAAGGTCTTGGCGTCCATGCCCCATCAGAAATTGTGTATCAATTGGACGGTAAATACTCACAGTTCACTTCCTATGTTGGAGTTGATGATGAGGTGGCTGGCGGTGCCAGTATTGTTTTCCAGGTTTGGGGAGATGGTGAAAAACTGTATGACAGTGGCTTGATGACGGATTCAGATGATGCCAAAAAGGTGGATATCTCGGTTGATGGCATCAAGGAGCTTAAGCTCGTTGTTACTGATGGCGGAAACGGTAACGGACAGGATCATGGAGATTGGGGAAATGCGTTACTATTTACGTCAGGTGATACCGAAACAAGTGCAGCCGACATGAAGGAAATTGTTGAGCAGTACGAGGAAGCAGGAGCATTTGCGAGTGATGGAGCTGCCCGGACTTTAAAGATCCATCTGACTGCAGTCGATCATTATGCGGAAGATGATGCAGGTGAAAAAGTTATTAAACATATGAAAGGATTTAAGAAGCTGCTGAACTATCAAAAAGAACATGAATTCATTGCAGCAGATGCCTATCAAACGCTTAAAGAGGATGCTGGTGAATTGATAGAAAAATGGCAATAGGTTTATAGAATTAGAACCTCCCCCTTAGCTGGATGCTATTTGGGGAGGTTCAATCATCACGATAGGTAACCCCTTCACATAAAGATGTTTCGTACTTTTCGGCTGAAAGGAGATTGAATTTCATGATAAGACGAATGTTAATTGTGTTACTCATCATTTGTATGATGCCTATACCCCAAGTTTTAGCATATCAAGATTCCCACCTAACATCACAGAAAAACACCTTAATTGAAGGAATAAACAACAAAAATAGAATGACTAATAAAGGGCTTCCACCGAGAGAAGACACGTATCGGTCCGAGGATTTTAAAATGTTTGCCAGTATTTCACCAGATATGCTGCTGAATGACAGTCTTGCAGGGGATCCTGATGTCATGAGTAAAGATGGGTTTGGTTTTCGAATTCCATCCCTTCTCAGAGCAGTAACCCCCGATAAAAAAGACAAAGATGTGCTGCTTTCTTTTTCACATATCGGAAATGACAGTGCTGATTGGGGTAATCTTGATATAGCTATGAGACGCAGCTTGGACAATGGTGAAACATGGGGCAACGTCAACACAATTATGGGCATGCCGTCAAACAATGCACCACAAAGCTTTAATGACTGGGGTTCTGCATTTTTTATTGATATGGCAACAGTACAAGCTGAAAACGGTGATGTCGTAATGATGTTGGATATGTATCCGGAAAGTAAAGGATTGCACGCAAGTTCGTGGTTAGAGAATGGGGATGGCTATAAGACCGTTAGCGGAAAAGATTACATGGTATTGTACAGCGGCGACTCCAAGGTTGGCGACGGCGAAATTACCAATCAGGGTGAAACATATACAGTTCGTGAAAATGGTTGGATCTTTGACAGTAATGGTCGTAAAACAAATTATTATATTCCCCAGCATCATTCCGCTGAATACAATTATGAAACGATGGGAGATATGTATTATGCCACAGGGGAAGCTGACTATATTAATGAAACACCTCCTCAGATACCTGAAGAATCGAGCGGACAGCCTGAAGGTTCCAATGATATTTATGTGGGCAATATCTATTTAAGTTACCAGAAACCCGAATTTAACCCGGAAAATCCTGTGTTTGTACAGAAGAAAAAAGCTGGTCCAAACAAGGAAGGAAAACTGTATTCGAAATATCCGGATGTCATGACGGATCCGGCACCATTAAGGGCTGTCGTTACTTCTTACTTATGGGTAACAAGAAGCAGTGACTATGGAAAGACATGGTCACAGCCGGTCAATATTAACTCACAAGTAAAGCTCTCCTCTGATGGCTCATTTTTGGGTGTGGGTCCAGGTACCGGAATTGTTTTGAAGCATCAAGACGATCCAAGCAAAAATGGCAGAATTGTTATGCCTGTGTATACGTTGGGTAAAGGTTCAGCTGTATACAGTGATGATGGAGGTATTACCTGGAAAAGGGCAACTTCGAGCAGTGATGGCTATATAAACAATATTGATGAAATGCAGTTTATTGAACTTGCCGATGGAACGCTTATGTCATTTGGCAGGCAGCGAGGTAAAGGCCCAACCCCGGACATGGAGTGAACGATCGTATACGGATTTGACATCCGTTCGGTCCCAGAAGTCCATCATAACCTATCCGATTGATTCCAATACGGAAAAAGATGCAACAGCTGATGAAAGATTCGATTACGTTGAAGGGATGCAAAAAGGGAAACAATATGTCATTGCTTCTCATCCAACGGGGAATCCGGATGATGCTTCCCGAACTCATGGTGTGGTTGAGCTGGGTGTTGTACAGGAGGATAACTCTATTTTATGGATAGCAGAACGCTCCTTGGAATTAACCCCAAATCCGTATGCGAATACACAAGGGAGAGAGCACTTTTTTGCATATTCCAGTTTAACTGTATTGGAGAATGGAAATATCGGGATTTTGTTCGAACCGCAGCCTAACAACTATATTGCTTATGCGGAATTTAATTTGGAATGGATTTTGAATGGTAAACAAGATGGCAGCCTTTATCAGCCGAAAATCACAATGGAAGCAAAGGGTGATTTTAAAGCTGGTGTTACTACAAAAGTGACAGCGGAGTTTCGTAACAGTTTCGGCAAGTTGAAAGATGTTGACTTCGAGTTAAATACTCCAAATGGCTGGAGTGTGGAACCCGTTGATCAGACGGCTTTTGAAAAAGTAAAACCATTTAGCAGAGTTAAGGCATCGTGGGAAGTGACACCGCCGGATGGGGTTTCCGGTCAAAAGTATTTAAATGTATCTCTGACGGCTGATGGTACAACGGTAACTTCATCAAAAAAGCAAGTTATTGTTGGTGGAACATATCTCAGTGACATGGATTGGGAAAAAGCCGACAACGCCTGGGGCCCCGTTGAAAAGGATATGTCAAATGGGGAAAAAGGCGCTAATGATGGAAGTGCGTTAACAATAAATGGCCAAACCTTCGACAAGGGTCTTGGCGTCCATGCCCCATCAGAGATTGTGTATCAACTGGACGGCAAATACTCAAAGTTTTCATCATACGTAGGGGTTGATGATGAGGTAGCTGGCGGTGCTAGTATTGTTTTCCAGGTTTGGGGTGATGGTGAAAAGCTTTATGACAGTGGCTTGATGACGGATTCAGATGATGCCAAAAAGTTGGATATCTCGGTTGATGGCATCGAGGAGCTTAAGCTCGTTGTGACAACAAGTGGAAACGGAAATGGGCAGGACCATGGAGATTGGGGAAACGCTGTGTTATTTAAATCTGATAAGACCGAAACCAGTGCAGCTGCTATGAAACAGCTTGTGCAGCATTTTAAGGAAAATGGAGCTTTCGCTAATTCTGGGGCTGTCCGAGCTTTGCGTATTCATCTATCTTCCGTTCAGCATTATGCAGAAAAAGAAAAGGCTAATAAAGTTATCAAGCATATGAAAGGATTTAAAACACTGCTCAATCACCAAATGAATAATGAGTTGATTTCTGAAGATGCTTATCAGTCACTCAAAGCGGATGCGGATTCTGTACTGCAGAAATGGCGGAAGTAAGGTTATATGAGTGGCCTTAATCCTTTTGAAGGAGTTGCTTGGAAGGGGGTGAATTAAATTTGTGTTTAGGTAATGAAAGCTTGAAGAATTTTTTCACTGAGGGTCATTCTTAAACAAATGTCCAGGTTTCTAAAAATTAATCGAAGGAGATGAGTGTGGTGAGGATTGGAAAAGTCATAGGATTGTTTCTCTGTTTCACTTTGGTATTTTCAGGTTTTATTAATCTGAGCCATTTTAGTCCTGTACAAGCTGCTGATCATTTATTGCTGGACTATTCTGTGGATCGTTCATTTAACGGATCCGGTGATTATGTGGATAAAACAGCTGATTTAGATAAGGTTAAAGATTTAACACACGGATCTATTATGGTCAGATTCAAATCAAATAGTAATCGAGTTGCTAAAACTTTTTTCAGTGCATCGGATAAAAATGACCCATCAAGCAATCTATCGTTTACCATGAATAATGGCGCCGTATACTTTGAAAATCGTGAAAATGGCTCCTATGCGACAAGACTAGGCGCCCATGGTTCATTTAATGATGGGAAATGGCATACTGCTGTGCTTACAGTAGGGGATAATGGTACAAAGATTTATGTAGACGGTAACCAAAAGGCTTCCAGCGATTCAATGGCATTTTTCAGTAATGTGTCAGGACTGGATGGCATGTGGGTTGGAAAAAACGTTGATAACAATGGCGGGCAGTGGTATTACAAAGGTGATATTGACACTGTGCAGATTTATGATGCCGCACTTACGGCTGAACAAGTGAAAGCGTTAAGTGATGATTCAGAAGATCAAGTGACAAATGGTTTCTATAAAGAAAAGATTTTATTTAATGTAAACGATGACAAAGGATATGCTCAATATCGAATACCGAGCATCTCAGTAACTTCCAACGGTACGATTCTTGCTGTGGCAGAAGCACGGACAGGTGGTGATCAAACACCCACGGATCTTGTCCTGCGGCGAAGTACAGATGGTGGGGAAACTTTTAATGAACAAGAAATTTTAGCCCCTGGTGTAGCAAACGGGAATGCTGAAATGAATCCGATGCTGCTTGCGGAAGATACCGGAAGTACTGTTCATTTAATATGGAGCCGCTGGGAATGGGGGAATGGTCAATATTTCATTCGAACCAGTACGGACCATGGAAAAACATGGGGACCGAAGAGGAACATCACGTACGCTCTGGATGCTTATAAAAACCCGGAAAGTCCCAAATATTTTCCGAATTTAGCGGGCGCTGGTATGGGACCCGGACATGGCTTTCAAATGTCCAATGGAGCTCTTGTTGTTCCGATATATTTAACAACTAGTGGCTGGGGTAACAGTACAGTTGCTTATATTTATAGTAAGGATGGAGGTGAAACATGGAAGGCGGGGCCTAAAGTTCCAAATCCAGGTAAATTTTCAAAAATACATGAGAATATGATGGTCGAAACCAATGACGGTGGATTAATGACAAATATGCGGACACCGGGTACTGACTATAGGTCGGTATCGACGACTCCTGGTTTAAATCAGCCATGGACGAGACCTGTTTCCGATACAAATTTGATCGATCCAATCAATCAGGCGAGTTTAGCAAGATATGATAAAGATACGATTTTGTTTACGAATACTGCAAGCACATCTTCACGAACAAACCTGACCATTCGCATGAGTAATAACGACGGTAACTCCTGGTTTAAATCTAAAGAGATTTATGGAGGACTGGCAGGATATTCGGATCTTTTCGTTGGACCGGACAAAACGATTTATATGCTTTACGAAAAACCTCAAGGAAGCAGAATAGCACTGGCTCGCTTCAACAAAGATTGGGTTTTGGGATCATCCAATCTAAGATTGCAGGCTGAAAATAAAATAAAGTCCGGTCAGACGACGGAAGTCAGTGCAACATTTACGAATTACAGTCAAAAGGTTGAGAAGGATGTCAATATAAAGCTGAACGCTCCTTCGGGATGGACGATTGAACCGACCTCCGAAACAAATTTTTCACAAGTGAGTCCGAATGAAAAGGTGACGGTGACTTGGAATGTTACGCCGAAGAAAGGTGCTGATCCGGTAAAATACCAACTTAAAGCGAACGCATCTTACATGTTAAATGGTGGGGAAATGAATAAAACTGCCTCCACAAAGATCAAAATTCTTCCGGAGGTTCCTACTCTAACATCCTATTTGAGTGATCTTGGCTGGGTCAATGCAACGAATGGCTGGGGCCCTGTAGAACGGGATATGAGTGTTGGTGGGAGCGGTTCTGGAGACGGAAACACGCTGACCATCAACGGAAAAACATTTGAAAAAGGACTTGGTGCACACGCATATTCAAAGATTAACTATATATTGGATGGGAACTTTTCAAAATTCACGGCCCAGGTAGGAGTGGATGATGAAATGGCACCGAACAGTGCTGCAAGTGTCGTATTCCAAGTTTGGGGAGATGGTGAAAAACTTTATGACAGCGGTGAAATGACGGGGGCGGATGATGCAAAATCCGTTGAAGTGAACATTGCAGGTGTAAATAAACTTGAATTAGTGGTCACAGACGGAGGAAATGGGAATGGAAGTGACCATGCAGACTGGGGCGCTGCCAAAATCATCGCTGATGACGATGCAACAGATAATACTGCTCCTAAACTGATCACAAAGATGAATGGTCAGGCACTTGAAAATGAAGTAACTGTAGCTGATTCAGAAACGGTGGATTTCACGTGGGAGACAATTGATGAAGGAAGCGGCCTGGAAAGCGTATTCGCCAAATTTGATGGTGAAACATACAAAGAAGGTTCATCTATTAATCTGGCAGGTAAGCCTGGTACGCATGAACTGGTTGTGACTGCAGAGGACAACGCAGGAAACACACAGGAAAAAAACTATACCATTCACGTGACAACGAGTGCAGCTGATATGAAAACGCTTGTTAAACGCTTCAAGGAAGACGGGGCGTTTGCAAATGATCAAGCTGCCCGTGCTTTGCGTACCCATTTAATTTCCGTCAATCAATATGTGGAAGAAAAATCAACCGACAAAGTTATCAAGCATATGAAAGGTTTTAAAACACTGCTTCGCTATCAAAAGGAAAATGAATTACTCACTGAAGAGGCGTATCAGGTTTTTAAGGCGGATGCGGATTATGTGCTTAAGAAGTGGAAACAGTAGTTTTTTAGCAGTATAAATAATTCCCTTGTGGCAAGGGTAAGTAACTTGCCACAGGAGGAGAATTAGCTTAGTTACAGAGGGGGGGTTGAAAACAGGAACTACTGTCAAATAGGATGTGCTGCGATGCTTGACAGGCAAAATTTAAAGGGATTTATTTTTATCAGATTGGAGGATTGAATAATGAAAAAGGTTTCTGCGGTAATGTTAGCTTTCATTTTGTTGATCGCAACCGAAAGTAATTTTAACCCAAACAAAGTTTCTGCCGAAGAAGCTAGTTATGTACACATCACGAATGACAAAGTGAAAATTGGCAATGGCTCGATTCAGCGCGTAATCGATGTTTCCGATTCAAAATTGAATACAAAGTCTGTTTTAAATAAAAGAATTGATATGAAGCTTGTTCCCCAGGAAGGCTCAGAGGATTTTTCCATTCATTTAGTTCCCGAGCAGTCATCCAAAAAAAGGGGGAATACCATTAATGCAAGTGATTTAACGGTGAAAAAGGTTAAAGAGCTGGATTATGAATCAGGCTCAAAAGTCCAGTTTATCTTTGAGGATTTTGAAAAAAATAACTCGGTCTGGTCCATTAAATATAACGTTTTTGTGGAAGATAAAGACCCATATTTGCGCAGTAACTTAAACATTTCATCTTCCAATAAGAACGTGAAGGTTGACTATATTGATGCAGAAAGATTTGTTTTACCTGATGATGTGAAAGGCTTATTTCATCATCCGCCTTTAAGTGAAATATCTTCTATGTGGATTGGCAAACATGAATTGGTTCTGGGGCAGCCCATATATGCCAATGGAATGTTTTTTGGGTCTGAATTTCCCGCTTCAGCCACAAATGTAGTCGATGATACGATGAAAATCAGGTATTATTCGGGTAAAGACTTTGCGAAATTGGAGGAAGACAATCAGCTGAATAACGATGGCAGTTTTACAACATGGAACAGTGTCATTGGGGCTGCGAATGGAACAAAAGAAGACGTTGTGCAAACGGCATTGTTCGACTATATTGAAAATATTGCAACGAAAACGGAATTCAGAGTCCAGTATAATTCCTGGTATGACAATATGCTGAACATTACCGATGAAAGTATTAAAAAATCATTCTATGGCACCGAAAAGCACTTGAGCAAAAATGGTGTGGAGCCGTTGGATGCCTATGTGGTGGATGATGGATGGAATGCTTATGAGACGGCAGATGCTAATGGCAATGAATCAAATTCGCCGTATAACAACAAAACCGGTTTCTGGGAGTTTAACAGCAAGTTCCCGAATGAAATGTATCCGGCAAGCGCGATGGCTGAAAAGTTTGGTTCAACATTTGGTCTGTGGCTTGGTCCACAAGGCGGGTATAACTATTTTGCCGGATTTGCGGAGTTTCTTGAAAAACGCGGGACAGCACATGCAACAAATGATTATTGGAAAGCAATTGATGTTGGCTCCCGGACATATTTGAATAACCTGGAAAAGCTGTTCCTGGATTATCAGGAAAGATTTGATATCAGCTATTGGAAACTGGATGGGTTCGCTCTCCGCCCGTCAACTGATAAAAATAACAATCATATGGTCGGCGGAAATCACAATATGTACTATACCTCAGATTTATGGGAAGGCTGGATTGATGCATTTGAAGCTATGAGGCAGGAGCGGAAAGCAGAAGGAAAAGAGCTGTTTTTAAATTTGACAAGCTATGTGAATCCGAGCCCATGGCTGCTGCAGTGGGGAAACACTGTATGGCTGCAGGATTCCGGAGACATCGGCTTTCTTGATAAGTATGGTGGATCACAGGCAGATCAACTAATCTCTTACAGGGACAATGTTTATTTTAACATCTTTAAGAAAAACAACCTGCAGTTTCCGTTAAAAAATGTGTATAATCATGATCCTGTTTACGGCGTTTCGGCAAATGTGGATTTTACCGATAAAGATTTCAGAAACTATTTGATGATGAATGCAACAAGAGGCACTGCCTTTTGGGAACTGTACTTTTCACCAAGTATCATGAATGAAGAGAAATGGAAGATAACTTCTGATGTTCTGGATTGGGCTGAAAGCAACCATGATATATTGGAGAACGCAAAATTATTCGGAACACGACCTGATCAAGGAGGCGTATACGGCTATTCCAGCTGGAATAATGGTGAAGGGATTGTCTCCTTCAGAAATGCAGGAAATAAAAAGCAGACTTATCAATTAACATTAAATAATGTCGCAGGGGTTTCAGAAGACTTGAAAAACGCCAAAATGGTGCAGATCATGCCAAGAGTGAAAGAAACAGATCCTCAAATAGTCAGTTATGGTGATACAATCGAAGTAACCTTGGATCCGCACCAGGCGAAAATCTTTCAATTTACCACCAAGGATACGGAATCTCCAAAAGTAGATTCAGTAAAAAACATTGATAAGAAAACGATCAGGGTCAAGTTTTCTGAACGGATTTAAAATCCGGATTTCAAGGTGAATGGACAGGCTGCAGAAGGAGATATTCAGGCTGACTACCGGACAGTTTTAGTTACTTCTCCTGAGCCGTTACAAGAAGAAAACATGCTGGATATCCTTGTGGAAAACATTTGGGGTGATGCTGCTCAGATAACCAAGGATTTTCTGTATCATGAAGACCGCTATGCAGCCAAATTATTTAAGAAAAAGGATCTCGTGAATGGCGATGATCTGAACAGTGTGCATTTTGACGTGCCAGATCTGGACCTGTTCAACATTGAAAACAAAACGTACAAATTTGCTGATCAAGCGCCATTGACCGGTAAAACTGATTTTTCAATTTCTCTTAAACTGAGAACTGCTAAGGAAAATCAGACTATTTTAGAACAGGAATGCGCATATTCGCTGGCAATCGATGAAAATGGTTATCTGAATTTCACGGTTGGCGACGTTACGGTGAATTCTAAGTCAAGAGTAACGACTGTTGATGAGAAGGCTTCAGGAACTTTTGGCACGGAAGAGTATCAGCCGACAACCACCAATCAAACCGAAAAAGTAAAAGTTAATGACGGTAATTTGCACGATGTGAAAGCGGTAAGAGAAGCTAATGGCCTGCTGAAGATTTATGTTGATGGAAAACTGCTAGCATCTAAATATGTAAAGAATGAGTTTTCACTGCCAAAAGGAGAGATAACGCTTGGCGGGGAAGAAACGACTATGCAGGCAGCGGAAGTGGAAATAAAAAACAAATCTATTCCTTACGACGAAGCACAAAAATCTTTTGAAGAATTGAAGTTGATAGAGGGATATAGAAGTTTGGACAGGACTGGATATAAAGCATATGCAGATTCCGAAGAGCTGAATACCGGGAATTATGAAGGACCTGTCGAAAATGTGCTGGACGGAGATAAATCTACATGGTGGCACACGCAGTACATTGGAAGCCGGCCAACTGTACCCCATTGGATAACTATTGAAATGCCGGAAGTAAAGCCTGTTGATGCTTATAAATATGTGAGCAGAAACGGCAATGGCGATGTCAAATCGTATAAACTGCAGATATCTGATACAAACAAAGACGGTAGCTGGACAACGATTAAATCCGGCATCATGAAAGATAGTGGCAGCACACTGATAGAATTTGATGAGCCGGTGGAAGCGAAATATTATCGACTGTACATCACAGAGACATATGGAAACCCCCTGGATACATTTGCAGCGGCTGCTGAAATTAAACTTTATGAAAAAATCGAAGGGACATCTGATTTTTCGGAGCTGGCGCAGCCATATGAGGAAATAACAAGTATAAATGAGGCTATTTATACGGATGAAAGTCTGGAGAATTCCGGGTTCAATGCCTTAAAGGAACAAATCAAAAAGGTGTTTCGCAATCCGAATTCGACCCAGCAAAAGATCGATGAAGCTGTTTTATACTTCAATAAAAACTATGAAGCTATTTTGGATAAACTGGTGAAAAAGTCAGATGAAGACGACGATACACCACCTGCAATAAACGCAGTAATGAACGGTAAAAAGCTGGATGAAAAAATAAGTGTCCCTGATTCGGAAACGGTACAATTCTCCTGGAAGGCAAAAGATAAAGGAAGCGGTTTGGCGAATGTATCTGCAGAATTTGATGGTGAGACCTATAAGGAAGGTTCGTCTATTAATCTGGCAGGCAAACCCGGTGAACATAAACTGGTTGTGACCGCGGAAGACAAAGCGGGAAACACCCGGAAAGAAACCTATAAAATCCAGGTAACGACCAGTGCTTCGGACATGAAAAAACTGGTTGAGCAGTACGAAAAAAATGAGGAGATAAAAGGTGATGCTGCCCATAAACTGAGCCTTCAGCTGATTACAGTAAGGATTTTCGAGAAAGAAGATGCAGCCGACAAAGTCATTAAACACTTAAATGGCCTTAACGTGTTAATGGGAAGGTTGAAAAAGGATGATTCAATCACAGAGGAAGTATATAAAACGCTGCAGGCAGATGTTGATTATTTAATAAATAAATATCAATAATTGGGTTTTTGGCGATGGATTAGAAGACCAGGCATTACCGCAATGTACGTAAGGATATAACCAACTATTAAATGATAGAATATGGTACTAGAGGGGATAAGTTATACGATCAGATAAAGGAAGTTGCGAAGGCGCATAAAATGTTTACTGAGTATGAGTGACATGCGTTTGATATTGGATAAATCTGCACTTTGTTGTGCAGATTTATTTTGTTTGAAGACATTTTATTCGGTCATACAAATGTTTTGTCAATACAGATGAAAACCTTAAAGAATAATTAGATCCTGAAAAAATGCGCCACGCTTGCCCTGAATGTATGTAGTTGGGTCTCCCTATTATATATAGTTACATTGTTCTATTCGTAAATAAAATTTCAGGACTTTCGTATTAAAACTATTATCCTAATTTATTGAAAAATCAAATAATGAGCAATTTCTCTAAAAGAATTAGCAACATTTATATTGTGAAAACGCTTGAATTAACGATAATCTTGACGTGTAATAGCGTCAGGGAAGGGCAAAATCAGATGGAAATCTACGAGTTTTTCGAATGAAAGGAGGTGAATTTGTCGTACTGTGTTCTTTCCTTTCCATTAAACTATCAATCAAAAGGGAGGTAAAGGAAGCGTGAATAAAAAGCTTGTACAAAAAACATGCATTGTGTTTCTGGCATGTATGTTATTGATACCCTATTCATTCACTAATGTTATTCCTTCAGCTAATGCAACTGGCGCATCGGAAACGAATACAGCTGATGGAAACAAAAATCAGGGTGAAGTTGACACCATGGGCAGCTATCAAACTAAAGTTACGGATGAAAACCTTGAAGAAGGCGATTTTACAATTATTCAAGGTGATGGAACGCTCACATATAATGATGATGGTTCTGTAACGTTTGGTGTCACGTCAAACGGGAAAAATAAAATTGTCTACAATAACATGGAAAAAATGAAGAATGGCACCTTTGAGGCGGATATTACACCAGATACAGACTTGAATCGATTTGGTGTTATTTATCGTGTACAGGACTCATCCGCATATTCCTATGTTGGAACAGGCGATCAAAACAATCAGTATTTCCATGAAATTTTTGGGCCGAACAATAAATGGACGTCGATGACAAAGGGAATCCCATTGAAGGCTGGGCAGACATACCATTTGCGTATCCGGTTTATCGATAATTCGGCAACGTTGTATATTAATGATGAAAAAATGGGATCCTGGTCGCAATCAGGCGGTGTGGATAAAGCTGGTTTAATCGGGCTGGAGAAGAGCCGCGGCGCCGCGAATATTACCATCTCAAATGTAAGCATCACAGAATACACCCCTCCGGAGCCACCAAATACGGAGCCGGTAAAAACTACATTAAGCTCAGACTATATGGATGTCACGATTGATGAAGTATTTCCTCGTGTCATTAAATATAAAGTCGACGACCGGGTCATGAACGGACAAACGTCTCCTGTTTATGGTTTGAAGGTCAATAATATGCTTTACTACCCTGAAGTAAGTTTTGAAAAAGTCAGTGATAGCGAAGCGAAATATACGTTAAAAGTAAAAGATGAATTCGCCGGTCTTGACGCTGAATTTACCCTTTCATTAAAAGTTAAAGATAACAAAGTTGTTTACAGCTTTGATGACATCACGAACAATGGCGATGCAGCTATTGAAAAGATTAAGTTTGCTGATATGAATTTTATCTCGGTCAATGCATCCCAGTCTGGTGCAAAGGCTAAACTTGCGAATCTCAGTAGTGACGTGACCAAACCGGGAGATGTCAGTGTGAAGGTCGATTCCTCGATGGAGAAAATCGGGTCTTCCAAAGGGTACTATACAGCCTTTTTGTCAACGGACGAATTAAGTGCAGGTGTATGGTCAAGCTCGGAAGTGAATGGTTATTATAAGTTACTTGCCAACCGATATGAAAATGAAAATGGTGACAAAGCGATGGGAATCGGATCAAATTCTCTTTTCTATCACAGGGGGTTTATGCCAGAACCATCGTCCAATAAACCTGTTGTAAAGATTGCTCTTGCTAAAGATATTAACAATGACAATACAGTTGACTGGCAGGATGGTGCGATTGAATACCGAGATATTATGCAGGACATAAAAGGCTGGAAAAATGTGAACAATCTTGTTGGCTACCGGATTGCAATGAACTTTGGATCACAGGCACAGCAGCCATTTTTAAAAACACTGGATAATATTAAAAAGGTAGCCCTTTCGACCGATGGGTTAGGACAGGCTGTTCTTTTAAAAGGATATGCAAGTGAAGGACATGACAGTGCGCATCCGGATTATGGCGATGTCGGCGAGCGTATGGGTGGCAAAGAAGATTTAAATACCCTTATTCAAAAGGCGCACAACTTTAATAGTGAAATTGGCGTCCATATTAACGCTCAGGAAGCATATCCGGAAGCAGATGCTTTCAGTGAAAAATTAATAAACGGACCACAAGCAAAAGGCTGGGGCTGGCTGGATCAGGCATATACCATTGATAAAATATGGGATTTGGCTTCCGGTTCACGAGCCAAACGACTGGATAAATTAGATGCTGTTGCACCAGGTCTTGATTTTATTTACCTTGATGTTTGGTATCAAGATCAGTGGGAGTCCAATCGAGTAGCTGAACAGCTTATGGAAAGAGGCTGGAGAGTGTCAACAGAGTTCGGAACAGCAATACCGAACTATTCGACATGGCAGCATTGGGCTGTTGATAAGAATTATGGCGGTCCGGAAAGTAAAGGAATTAATTCAACGGTATTGCGGTTTATCAGTAATCACCAAAAAGATTCATGGGTATTGAACTGGCCAGAAGCGGGCGGTACCGCAGATCACCCACTGCTGGGCGGATTCCAACTGGCAGGTTTTGAAGGCTGGCAGTCGGACAAAAACTATGATCACTTTATCCGCAAGACTTTTAATGTCAATTTGCCAACCAAATTTTTGCAAAAATATTATATCACCGATTGGGAAAAGACAGAAGGAGATCCAACCAAAACGAATCTTTCGAAGCGGATTTCGTTAAAAGATCCAAGTAATGGAGACAAGGTAGTTGTTACAAGAAAAGATAATTCAAGGGAACGGATCATCACCTTGAATGGCAATGTTGTTCTGGATGGCCACAAGTATCTGATACCTTGGGTCGAACAGGATTTTGACACACCTACACCTGACTCCAATAAGCTTTACCATTGGAATGCAGAGGGCGGTGAATCAACTTGGACACTTCCAGATGAATATCAGGGAGTCTCCAGTTTGAAAGTGTATAAGCTTACCGATCAAGGCAGAGAAGACATGCAGGAAGTGGAAGTGGTTAACAACAAAATCACCTTAGATGCAGAAGCTGAAACGCCGTACGTTATTGTTAGAGAAGGCATTGAAGGTCCGGAAGTTGATGAATGGAGCACAGGCAACCATACTCACGATTCCGGGTTTAATACAGGAACAGTGGACGACAAATTCACAAAAATTGAAGGAGATAAAGAATCTGTCAGTGTGAAGCGCACCAGTAAAAATGGTGATGCCCGCAATTTGAGCAGTGGTGACTATTATTTGAATATTGATAGTCCTTCCAAGAAAACGAAGGTAAGCAGAACACTGACCGATTTGGAGCCAGGTAAAGATTACGTCGCTGAAGTATATGTTGAAAATAAAAGTGATGCAAAAGCTTCGATTTCTGTCACAGGCGGGGAAGAAGATGTGAGTAATTTTACCTTGCGCAGTCTGCAAAAGAATTATGTTAAAGCAGATTCACATGCGACAAACGACGGTTACAACAGTAAAATGCAACGGATGCAAGTAAGTTTTACAGCGAAAAATGATACGGCGAAGTTAACACTCAGCCGAGAAGCTGGCGAAGGGAATACTGAATTTGACGACATCCGGATTGTTCAAAAATCGTTGAATAATTATGTTTCAGACAACGTCTTTAAGCAGGATTTCGAAACGGTTGTTCAGGGAATTTATCCGTTTGTGATTGGAAATACAGAAGGTGTACAGGATAACCGGATCCATTTATCTGAACTCCATGCACCATACACCCAAAAAGGATGGGCAGGTAAGATAGTAGATGATGTGATTGATGGAAACTGGTCATTGAAGGTGAATACCGGAGCAAACGGGTTGGTGTACCGGACTATACCACAGCATTTTCACTTTGAACCGGGTGCAACTTACAAAGTGAGCTTTGATTACCAGACCACAGCTGATTCGTACCGGTTTATTTCCGGCAACCAGGCAATTGATGTCCATCAAATTAAGAATGCAAAAGGTTTAACAACGAATAAATTGTTGTCTTCGTCTACTGAAACAAAAACAGCGGAGTTTATGATTACTGGTTCTGAAAATGGACAAACCTATATTGGCATTTTTAATGATGGAACTACAGTTAATATGCACACGGGAGAAGGTACATTTATTCTGGATAATTTGCGGATTAAAAAATTTGCAGTGTCGAATGTATCTGATTTGAAAACGCTGGTTGACCAGTATGATGAGTCTGGAGCATTTGAAAGTGATGATGCAGTCCATGCGTTGAAACTTCACCTAACCGCAGTTGAACGGTATGAAAAGGTTGAAGATACAGGCAAAGTTGTTAAGCATTTAAAAGGATTTAAGAAGTTGCTTAATTATCAAAAAGAAGAAGGGCTTATAACGGATAAAGCCCACAGTTCGCTTATATCAGGTACAAACAAGTTAATTAAAGAATGGCAATAGGTGACGCTTTATGCGTCCCTGTGCCGGACAGAATTCTATTAATCTAAAGGAGGATATCAATGGGGATTAAAAAGAAATTAGGATTAGGTGTTATGTCAGCAGCTTTAGGTGTGTCATTGCTTACAGGAGGTACTTATGCATATTTCAGTGATAGCGAGCAAACAAACAATACGTTTGCTGCTGGTACATTGGATCTTGCCGTTGAACCTACCCAAATTATCGATGTGGGTAATTTGAAACCGGGTGATTACGTTGTTCGTGACTTTGAATTGAAAAATAGCGGCACATTGGATATTGAAAAAGTGCTTCTGAATACGGATTACCAGGTGATCGATGCAGAAGGTAACAACACGGGTGATTTCGGAAAGCATATTCAGGTAGAGTTTTTGTACAATGCCGATAAGCTGGATGAGGTTATTTATAAGACAACATTGGCAGATTTGAAAGGGATGTCTCCAGAGGCAGTCAGTAAGGAAGTTTTCAGTCCGGCTCTTGGTGAGGGAGGACTGCCTTCCGGTGAGCTCGATGATTTGGTGGTTAAATTCAAGTTTGTCGATAATGGCGAAGAACAAAATCAATTTCAGGGTGACTCACTGGAACTGCAGTGGACATTTAATGCCAAGCAGGAAGCTGGCGGCGAAAAGTAATTGAAGGTACAGGGAGAGAGAAATAATTTTCTCTCTCCTGATTTATAAACTGATTTATTAACATGATTCCCGAATCTATGAAGGGAGGCAAGACCTATAAATGAAAAATGGTAGTCAATATTTTCTGCTAAAAGTTATGTTCTTTTTATTTTTGTGTTTGGCTTTACTACAAGGTACTGCATTTGCTACAGGAGAAAAATCAACCGAAGCCACTATTAAACATACAATCAATCAGCTGAATTATTATCATAATTCATCAGACTTACAATCCCCCCTTTATACGCAGTTGAAAACTGATTTATATGAAGCCACTCAACATAAGAAAAATGGCGAATTAATGTTGTTGGATACATTACAATCGTCATTTGATACAGAAAGTGCAAAGAATGCATTGGAACGTCTCGTTGGCAAGGAGTGTGCAAAACAAATTGCACTTAAAGCTGTAGATAAAAACAATGGAAAAGATCACTTTATTATTAAAAAAGGACCAAATGAAAATGGCATGAAAAATAGAGTTTTGATAAAAGGATCAAGCTCATCTGCATTGTTAACAGGTTTTAACTGGTATTTAAAATATGTGGCACATGCCAATATTTCATCGAACGGTGAACAGCTGAATTTACCTGAAAAGCTCCCTGTTCCAACATCCGCTATTAAAAAAGAAGCAAATGTTTCTAATCGCTTTGCCCTTAATGATACAGATCAAGGTTATACACAACCATATGCGGACTGGGATTATTGGGAACGCAAGATTGATGTTTTAGCACTTCACGGAATTAATAAAGTGCTCGTCTATCCAGGCCAGGAAGCAGTTTATAAGAAAACCTTTACTGAGTTTGGTTATACGGATAAAGAAATGCTTGAATGGATACCACAACCCGCACATCAATCATGGTGGCTTTTGCAGAATATGAGCAGTTTTCCTGATCCTATTTCCCAGGATGTAATCGATAAGCGTGTCAGATTAGGAAAAAAGATTGTTAAACGATTGAAGGAACTTGGAATGACACCTGTTTTTCCAGGGTATTTTGGGACGGTTCCTGCAAATTTTGAAGAGAAAAAACCTAATGCCAACGTGATTTCTCAAGGAACCTGGAGTGGTTTTCAACGACCGGGATGGCTGGATCCAACAAATGAACTATTCTCAAAGGTTGCAGCATCTTTCTATAAAAACCAGGAAGAACTGTTTGGAGAAACTACGATGTACAAAATGGATTTGCTGCATGAAGGTGGAACGGCTGGAGATGTTAATGTTCAAAAAGCTTCAAAGGCAGTACAAGATGCTTTGGAAAGGGCGCACTCTGATGCAATATGGGTGATTCTTGGTTGGCAGTCCAATCCACTAAAAGAAACGCTTAAAGCGATAGATCGCAATAAAATGCTGATTGTAGACGGTCTATCCGATCGCTACACTGGACTCAATCGGGAACAAGAATGGCTTGGAACGCCATATGCATTTGGCTCCATCTGGAATTTTGGCGGACATACTACAATGGGAGCAAATATGTCGGTATGGAATTCGACCTATTGGGATTGGCTAAATAAAACGAACAGCAAGCTATCGGGAATTGCTATAATGCCTGAGGCCAGTGACAACAATCCGGTAGCATTTGAATTTCTTGCTGAACTGGCATGGCGGGATGAACCAGTAAATCTTGATACTTGGTTTAGAAAATGGGCAGTACGCAGATATGGCGAAATAGATCAACATGCCATTAACGCTTGGCAATCACTTGCAAATAGTGCATATAGCATGCCAGCGAATGGCTGGAGCGAAGCACATGAAGGGTTATTTGGCGCTGAACCCAGTCTTTCAGCAAAAAATGCAGCTTCCTGGTCACCTACATCTTTGCGCTATGATCCGGCACGTTTGGCGAAAGCCCTTCCAGAACTTCTGAAGGTGAATCCATCTTTACGTACTAGCAGTGCATATCAGTATGATTTGATGGACGTTACTCGCCAGGTTATATCTAATCAAAGTCGCTTGTTGCTGCCAAAGATTAAAACTGCTTATAACGCACAAGACAAAGAAACCTTTAAACAGCTCAGTGATAAATGGCTGCATTGGATTAAACTATTAGATAAAGTTGTTGGAACTAATAAACAAACAATGCTTGGTCCGTGGCTTAATCAAATCAATTCATATGCTTCCAATGGAGCGGAAGCAGCTAAGCTTGAATATGACGCACGTACTCTTCTAACTATATGGGGGACCAGGGAAAGTTATAATGCAGGATTGAAAGATTATGCTAATCGGGAATGGCAAGGGCTTGTTGGCGACTACTACTATTCTCGTTGGAAGACCTATTTTGATTCACTGGAGAAGTCACTGCGAACCGATGAGAAACCAGAACCAATTGATTGGTATGCATTCGGTAAGAACTGGGCGAATAAAACCAATAATTATCCGCTTGAACCTAGTGGAGATATTTATGACATTGCCAACGAGGTCTATGATGAACTTTCCAGCAAATCGATTGCATATATGCAGGTTGATAGTGATAGTCCGGTAGTTTCCCCCAAGAAATCAACGACGGTATCAATAACGTTTACAAATCACAATATGTTCCAAGCTGCCAAGAACGTTGCCTTAGCATTAGAAACGCCAAATGGTATTAATGCTAAGCCATTAAGCGACGTTTCATCAGATTCGGTAAGTCCTGGTGAAACATTTACAGCTAAATGGGAGATTACTGCTTCTAATGAAAACAGCAGTAAACTTTTAGTAGATTTGAACGCTATTGGTACGTACACGATTAACAAAACTAATCAAGAAACAACAAGTGAAATTAGTTTGCTCGTTAAGAACCATGTGCAACCCCCATTAATGACAACATCATTTAATGATGCAATCTTCAGCCAAACGAACGAGCAATTTGCCATTTATGGTGGAGGAAATGATATGTGGGGGTACGTCAATGAATACGGTGCAATTTATAAAGACGATGCACTAAGTAGCGGAAAGACATTTACTACTAAAGTAACTTCGCAGGATTACACCGGTCCATGGGCACGTGCAGGAATTGTTGCACGCAATGACTTAACGAAACAAAAAGGTTCAGCAGGGTATTTAAATCTTGCAACAACTCCGGAGAATGGGTGTGTTCTAAGCTGGGATCACAATGGTGATGGAGTCCTTGATTCCTATAAAAATGTTCAAGTATTCTCTGCACCTGTATACCTACGACTAACGCGCGAAGGAACTACCTTTACAGGAGAGTGCAGTACGGATGGTGAAAATTGGACAATTGTCGGTGTGGTTGAAGTTCCGAGTGTTGCCGAAAAAGTTGATGCCGGGTTGTTTATGACAGCTGCAAATGGATCAAATGATACCAAAGGGATCGTTCAGTTTGAAGGTTTCTCAATTGAACCAATGATAACAAACGTCACCAATATGCAGAAACGGGTAACCTACTTCCGGGATGAAGGACAAATTGCAAGTGATAAAGCTGCACGTGCGTTAACAATGCATTTAACTTCTGTAGAACAGTTTGTAAATAAAAAAGAGAACGTCAAGATTATCAAACATTTAAAAGGGTTTAAAGTGTTGCTTGATTATCAAAAAGAAAGAAAGCTTATAACCGATAAAGCTTACAGTTCTCTAATGACGGGCACTGACGATTTAATTGAAAAATGGCAAAGGTGATGTATAACACGTTTATGCCCGAACAATTTAAAAAAGAAGGGCGGATAGTATGAAAAAAAGTTATATCGTTCTGTTTGTGCTGCTGCTGATTCTCACCCCTTTATCGTTAGTCGGAGCAAGTGGTGACGAATCAGGAGCAAAAAAGGCAGATAGTAATGACCGTTACTATGAAATTTACCCACTGCCACAACATGAAAAAGATCTCGGCACAGATTTTACCATAACGGAGGAAGTTAATGTTGTTGTGGGTGATTCGATTGATAAGCCGACAACAGATTTTCTTAAAGAAATTCTTGAATCAAAATCACTGGAGATTAATATCTCGGATCAAGTTGTCTCAGGTAAGACAAATATCCTGGTCGGTACGGAACACTCAGGAGGTTACGTGACTAGCTATATTAAGGAAAACGTGACGTATGATGAAACCGTGTTCGAGAAGATTGATCCTTACGTATTAACCATGGACAAAAAACTGGAAGATAAAGGCACCATTGCTATTCTGGGAAAAGATTCAGACGCTGCCTATTACGGCCTGGCCAGTCTGAAAATGATTTTGGACAGGATTCCGAATAGAAATATTCATTCTATGCTGTATGAGGATTTCTCTGATACCAAACGGCGTGGGTTTATTGAAGGTTTCTATGGTTTCCCATGGTCTCACGAATCCAGAATCAGTTTAATGCAATATGGCGGACAATTGAAAATGAACACCTATATATTTGGGCCAAAGGATGACCCGTATCATAACCGGAAATGGCGTGAACTGTATCCGGAAGATAAACTGGCCAAAATTGCGGAACTTGCTCAAGTCGGCAGCGAATCAAAAGTAGACTTTGTTTGGGCAATACACCCGGGTTTTAACATGATTAACTGGGATAAGTATGACCAGGAATTAGATACGCTGCTGGCTAAATTGGACCAGCTCTATAGTGCCGGGGTCAGACAGTTTGGTTTGTTTATGGATGATATTAACACGACGAAGGCACTGCAAAATAGGGAAAAGCACGTTAAGTTGATTACCGATGTGTCCAATTGGGTTCAATCAAAAGGTGATGTGAAACCGCTTATATATACACCGCCTTTTTATAATCAGGCCTGGACCGGCAATACAGGAAAGCCATACTTAAAAGCTTTAAGCAATACCCCGGAAAATGTAGAAATTATGTGGACGGGAAGTGGTGTTTTTGGAACCGTAAATCCGGAAGACATGGCATGGCCAAAGCAATTTACCGAGCGTGAGCCATTTGTCTGGCTGAATTGGCCGGTTAATGATTACGTCAATTCAGGTCTTTTTCTAGGCAAAGGAGAAGTTTTAAAAGAGGGAACGCACAACATTGCCGGGCTTGTTACCAACCCGATGGAACATGCCGAGTTATCGAAAATTGCGTTGTTTGCGGTAGCTGATTATGCATGGAATGTGGATGATTTTCATGCGGAACAAAGCTGGAAGGATTCGTTTAAATATGTTGCGCCGAATGCGGATTCTGAATTGCAGATTATTGCAAGTCATTTGAGCAGTCCTTCAACGAATAGGGGATATGATCTGGAAGAATCTGAATACATCAAGGAAGAACTGAAACAGTTTAAGCAAAAATTTAAGGCTGATGAACCTGTTGATGAAATTGGAACAAGTTTAATTGATGAATTCAATCGTGTGCTGGATGCGATTGAAGGGTTTAAGGAAAAAAGTACGAACGAGCAGATGCTTAAGGAGATTAAACCATGGTTGAATAGCTTGCGGGAAATAGTGCAAGCGGACAAACATGCAGTTAAATCTGTATTGGCGCTGCAGAATGAAGACGTGAATCTGGCATGGAAAGAGCTCGGAAAGGCAACAGGTGCAATGAAAAAATCCCAGACTTACACTGTTCCAAGGTTAAATGCATCGGATATAACAGTCGAAGCTGGAGCGAAGCGGTTGATTCCATTTGCTGATAAGCTGATTAGTCAATTACAGGCACAGATTGTAACAGCAATTGATCCTGATGCAACTGCCAATATTCCGATAACCTCTTACGAACGGCAGGACATGGGAAAAATGGTCGACGGGGATGAAGAGACATATGCATATGTCAAAATCATCCAGGAAAATGGTGACTGGTACGGTATTGATTTAGGCAAGAAAGTCAACGTAGACAACATCCGTATTTTACAAGGAAGAAATAACGGGGACCATGATATTTTTCAACGAGGGGTGCTGGAATACTCTGTTGACGGCGAAAACTGGAAAGCAATTGGCGATGAACGATCTGGTTATTTGATTGAAGAAAAGGATTTGAATGTCGAAGCAAGGTACGTCCGGTATCGTTTAACACATGCGGGAGTTCCCGGCGGTAAACCTGATTTGTGGACAGCAGTCAGGGAATTTACAGTTAATACAAACAAATCTGCTGAAAGTGTTTATACAAATGTGGAAGCATTAAAGGATACAGAAATTGAAGCAACGGAAAGGTCTGCCAAAATCTCTGACCTTAGTGACATTACGTTAAAACCCGGACAATATATCGGGATTTCGCTGCAAACAATCAGGAATATTAAAGATATTGCGCTGAAAAGCACCAATTCCAAGTTATCATTGGAAGTTTCCAACAATGGCGTCGAATGGGAAGAAATTACAACGGATTCTTTCCCGAACTTTGCTTATGTACGGCTGATTAACAATACAGAAAATGGTATAACCTTTGATTTGAGCAAGTTGTTGGTGAAGAAGAATGCATTTGCTGAACCAGTTGTAACCCATAATTATCCGAATATATATGCAGGCGAAATCGGGAATGTTTATGATGGTGATTTGAACAGTAAGGTATGGTTTGGCGGCATGCAGAATAAAGGCCGGTATGTTCAAGTTGACATGGGCGGTACTGTTGATGTGCATAATGTTGCCGTGGTTATCGATGAAGAAGAAGGGGATTATTTCAGAAAAGGTGAATTACAGGTTTCGACGGATGGTGAAACATGGAAGACGATTCATACTTTTGATCATCCTGAAAGCAGAAGCGGGAATTTCCCTGATCATGAATCACCGTTTCGGTATAAACGGGTCAAGCTAAATGATGCGGTACAGGCTAGATACATCAGACTGATTTCCACGGAGGATGCCAACAAATGGCTTGCTTTAAATGAAATCATCGTAAATGAAGGGAGCCTGAAACCTGGCACAGATGATTTAACCATTGAGGCGGACCCACAAGGTGTGGACGGTCATGAAGCATGGCGTGTTAAGGATCAAAAACTATCAACCTACTATATGCCTGCAGGAAATCAGGGCACTGGTTCTCTGAATTATAAACTGACGAAGGGAAACACACTTGAAGATGTGATTCTTTTGCAAAATCCGGATCACGTGTCCAATGCGGATGTTCTCATTCGTGATAAAGAAGGCTGGCATCAGGCTGGACAATTATCGAAAGCAATGCAAACCATTGATGTGTCATCTTTTGAACATGTACTGGAGATCAAATTGGAATGGAAAGGTGCAACAATACCACAGATCCATGAGATTATCCCAGTTGAAAAACAAGTTCCGGATGTTGACAGCGTTCAGGATATTAAAGCATTGGTGAAGCAATTTGCAAACGATGGCGCATTTGAAGATGAGCAGGCGGTGCATGCATTAACGGTTCATTTGACAGCCGTTTATCGATACGAAAAGCAAGAAAACGCAACAAAAGTAGTGAAACATATGAAAGGGTTTAAAACACTGCTTGATTATCAAAAAGAAAATCAGCTAATTGGGGAAAAGGCGTATGAAACGCTTTCCATCGTATCGGATTCGTTTATTGAACAATGGCAGTAGGATGACTCGCCAGAAGCAGGGTTTCTATCTGCATCCGGTATCATCCGGAATCTGTCGTTCAAATATTAAGCTCAATAGAGCGGAAAGGGGAAAGCATATATGAAAAGATGGCTTTTATTGCCAGCGGTGTTGGTTGTTTTTGCCCTCGGCTACTTTGCCTCGCAGTCGCTGGCTGCTGCGCAAGGAAAGGAGGGGTACCCGGAATGGAATAATAATCCGGAAACTTTTCAAGTAAACCGTGAACCAGCACACGCGGCCATTATGCCGTACAAAGATGTCGAATCCGCATTGAAGGACAACCAGATTGAGTCGGAATTCTATCAATCACTAAACGGGAAGTGGAAGTTTCATTTTTCAGAAAACCCGGCACAACGGCCGAAGAACTTTTATAAGGAAGATTACGATGTTTCCGATTGGGATAAAATTAAAGTGCCTTCAAGCTGGCAGCTGGAAGGTTATGATTATCCAATCTACACGAATGTAACGTATCCATGGACGGGCTACGAAATGCCGGAACCTCCAAAAGCACCAACAATTTACAATCCTGTTGGCTCCTATAAAAAGGAATTTACCGTTCCTGATAATTGGGATAAACAACCTGTGTATGTGTCATTTCAAGGGGTTGAGTCAGCATTTTATGTATGGGTGAATGGTGAAAAAGTCGGTTATAGTGAAGACAGTTTTACTCCTGCCGAGTTTGATATATCGGAATATATCAAGCGTGGTGAAACAAATACGATCTCTGTTGAAGTTTATCGCTGGTCAGATGGCAGCTGGCTGGAGGATCAGGATATGGTTCGCTTGAGCGGCATATTCCGGGATGTTTATTTGTATTCCACTCCGAATGTTCATATGCGTGATCTGTTTGTAAAAACAAATTTAGATGAAGCTTATGAAGACTCGACATTGGCTGTAAGTGTTGACTTGACAAAGCATGATAAAAATAAAGCAGGCAGTAAAAAAGTTGAGATGCAGCTTTATAATGTCGATGATGAAAAAATGCTTGATCAGCCAATTGAAGCCGAAGTTGATTTTAATGATGAAACAAAATTAACAATCAATAAAGAACGGCTCATTGAGAATCCGAAAAAATGGTCTGCTGAACATCCTAACTTGTACACACTTGTGTTAGCACTGAAAGACCAAAATGGAAAAATCATTGAGACTACCAGCACAAATGTTGGCTTTCGGGAAATTAAGATGGTGGACAATCAAATGACAATAAACGGGAAGCCGATTACATTTAAAGGTGTTAATCGGCATGAAATGGATCCGGTTGATGGACGTACCGTTTCCCGCGAACGCATGATTCAGGATATTAAATTAATGAAAAAACACAATATTAATGCGGTTCGTACCTCACATTATCCAAATCAGACGGAATGGTATGATTTGGCGGATAAGTACGGGCTTTATATTATTGATGAAGCAAATTTGGAGTCACATGGGAGAAGGGGAGAATTGCCTAAGAGTGATCCACAGTGGCTGCCTGCATCACTTGACCGGATGAGAAGCATGGTGGAACGGGATAAAAATCATCCATCAATTGTTATCTGGTCGCTTGGAAACGAGGCTGGCACTGGCTCAACCTTTAAACATATGGCCGAACTAACGCGGAATTTGGACCCTACCAGAATCGTACACTATGCTGGGGATGATCGGTGGGGTGATGTGAGAGGCGTTATGTATCCGGATGTGTCATTTGTTGAATCCTACGGCAAATCAGGTAACCCACAGCCACTCCTGCTGATTGAGTATGCACACGCTATGGGCAATAGTGTCGGTAACCTTTATCAGTATTGGGATGTTATTGACAAGTATAAAAATCTGCAAGGCGGCTTTATTTGGGACTGGGTCAACCAGACTCTGCGCTGGCCAATTCCTGGTGAAGAAGAAGGTTTCTATCAGGCATATGGCGGTGATTGGGGTGATGTGCCAAATGACGACAACTTTATGGCGAATGGATTGGTTTCATCCGATCGAACACCACAGCCTGAAATAAAAGAAGTTAAAAAAGTGTATCAAAACGTGGAAATGCAAGCGGTTGATCTTAAGAATGGTGTAGTCGAATTAAAAAATGAGTTTCTTTTTACAAACCTGAACGCGTATGATGCTAAATGGGAATTAAAGAAGGATGATAAGGTTATTCAGGAAGGTAAAATAGAGGGGCTTAATGTTAAGCCGTTATCAACGAAAGAAATTACGCTGCCAATCGAAAAACCGGTTCTCGAAGCAGGGTCAGAATACTTTCTGGATGTAAGCTTTACATTGAAGGAAGATACGCGCTGGGCGTCTGAGGGACATGAAATCGCTTATGAACAATTCAATATGGAATATGACGTTCCTGCACAAGCACCGAAGAAAATAAGTGATATGCCTGAGATAGCTGTAGAAAACAACGATTCATCCATCGCTGTCGATGGAAAAGATTTTAAGTTGACTTTCAATAAAGCAAAAGGGACCATAGCCACTTTCGAATATAAGAATACAGATTTAATAAAAACAGGTCCTGAGCCGGATTATTGGCGGGCACCAAATGATAGTGACAAAGGAAACGGAATGCCCGCGCGAACGGAAACATGGAAAAATGCCGGTAAAAACAGAAATGTTGATGATGTTGAGGTTGTAAAATACGGCAGCAATGCGATCCGGATAAATGTAACCGGTACATTGCCAACCACGAACAAATCCGATTATAAGACTTCCTATATTGTTTATGGAACAGGCGAGGTAGTGGTTAACAGCACATTAGATCCTGGCAACGGACTGTCGGAAATTCCGGCGGTTGGAATGGAAATGACATTGCCGGGCGAGTTTGAACAAATGGACTGGTTTGGACGCGGACCTGAAAGCAATTATTGGGATCGTAAAACCGGTTATCCTGTAGGTGTCTACAGTAGTACAGTAACAGATAATTTCTATCCTTATGTGGAACCGCAGGAAACTGGCAACAAAACGGATGTGCGCTGGGTAACTTTCACAAATGAAGATGGAATCGGACTGATGGCAACCGGTCTGCCACTGCTTGAAGTGGGTGCCCTTCATTATACGGAAGAGGATTTAGGATCATCCGCACATCCATATCAGCTGGAGCAGCAAGAAGAGATTTTTGTGAATCTCAACTACCATCAAATGGGACTTGGCGGGGATAACAGCTGGGGAAAACGGCCACATCCTGAATTCACAATGCAGGCAGATCAGAAATACAGTTATAGTTTCCGTTTGCGACCAATATCAAAAGAGGATTCACCAATGAAATTAAGTAAACGGGTTGTAACCGATGAATTAGTGAAAGACATTACGATAAATGGCGAATCACTGGCTGCATTTAATGCCAATAGAACGGATTATACGCTTCGTTATTTGAAAGGAACAATGGAAGATGTGCCAGAGGTAAACGTCAAAACAATCAGCGATGATGTCAACGTGGAAATGGATGCAGCTGAAAAACTGCCGGGAAAAACGGTGATCACAGCGGCTTCCGATGATGGCTTGGTTACGGCTAAATATGTTATCCACTTCGAACTTGCCGATCAACTGTATTTAAGTGATTTGGATTGGGAGAGCGCCACTGCTGGCTGGGGAATGATACACCGTGACCGCAGTATCGAAGGAAACCCGATTACATTAATGGGGGATAACGGACCTGTCACCTATGATAAGGGGATTGGAACCCATGCAAATTCGGAAATTGTCTATGATATTGCCGGTAAAGGTTATGATACCTTCGAAGCAGTAATCGGTCTTGACAGAGAGGCTAATCAAACAGGGTCTGTGAAATTTCAAGTATGGGCAGATGGAGAAAAGTTGTTCGAAAGTGGTGTTATGCAAAGAGAAACACCAGCACAATCCATCAAAGTAGATATTCGAGGAAAAAGTCAATTGAAATTGGTAGTAACAGATGCGGGTAATGGAAATGGAAATGATCATGCTGACTGGGCTGGTGCCAAATTTACCGCTGACACCGACGGGCCGGTGGTCACAACGTTATTGAACGGTAACAATCTTAAAGACGAAACCACTGTTTCAGACTCCGATACACTTGCATTTACGTGGGAAGCAAAAGATGAAAATAGTGGGCTTAAAACAACATCTGCTACGTTCAATGGCAAGCGATACGAAGAAGGGACAAACCTGGATATGGCGGGTAAACCGGGCACGTATAAATTTGTTGTAACAGCTGAGGATAAAGCAGGGAATGTTACGGAAAAAACATTCATGATTCATGTTACTACAAGTGCTGCAGATATGATGAAACTGGTAAAGCGGTATGACGAAGAAGGGGAAATTCCTGATGATAAGACGGTACATGCTTTAAATCTGCAGTTAATTACTATTAATCGTTTCGAGGAAAAAGAAATGAGTGATAAGGTAGTCAAACATCTTAATGGATTTACCACATTACTGGAACAAGTAAAGGGATCTATTTCCGATGAAGTCTATCAAGCGCTAAAGGCAGATGCGGATTATCTGCTGGAGAAGTGGAAATAGTATCATGGATGAATGCACAGGCGGCAAGTCTTGGATTTGCCGCCGTGCCATAAAAAGGCTCAGGAGAAGGAGGTATAAACATCATTAAAACCAAGCGAGCGGGAAATTTTGTAGATAAATACTGGTTTTCCATATTTTTTATGCAACTAGGCATCATTCTTTTTATTACATTGATTAGTTTCATAAATTTAACATCTCCGACAAATGCTTACTTCACTGATTCGGAAAAAAAGTCTGGTTCCATTACGGCGGAGACGCGGGAAATGGATAATGATAAAGCGGAGGTGGACAAAAAGTTCAATCATAAGGCAAACGACAAAACGGATGAGTATAAGCAAACTGATAAAGAAGACAAGCAGAAAAAAACTGATAAAGGGAACAAGTCGAATCATAATGACCAGACAGGGAAAAAAGAAGTGAACAAGGCTAAAACAGGGGAAACAAAGGATCAATCAACTTCCACGGAAAAAAATACTGCAAAAAAGGAACATGACACGAAAGAACCTGTTCGTAATGAATCAAACAGTATTAATCAATCTGCAAAAAAGAAACAGGAAACAAAAGACCAGGATGAATTAAATGAAAATGGCAACGAAGGTAAGAAGAAATTGCATAAAAGTGAGGGGAAACAATGACATTTCGTACACTTAAAAAATGGTTAAGTGGTGCAATTACCACTCTGTTAATTATCACATTAATTTTTATGGTCTTTGTGGTTGTTTCATCAAAGATTTCTGGTGGGGAACCGAGCTTTTTTGGTTATCAATTTAAGACGGTTTTATCAGGTTCGATGGAGCCTACTTTTCAAACAGGGTCGCTCATTGCTGTTGAACCTGTTAAAGAACCAGCCAATTTAAAAAAAGGTGACGTGATTACTTATAGGATAGATAAAGCAACAACTGTCACGCACCGAATTGTCAAAGTTAATGGGACTGACAGCCAACCAAAGTATGTTACAAAGGGTGATAACAACGACAGTCATGATTCAAAACCTGTCCTCCCTTCAAAGGTTGAAGCCGTTTATACTGGTTTCACAGTTCCATTTGTTGGCTATTTTATGCACTATGCACAATCAAAACAAGGTACTGCATTACTGGTAGTTCTGCCGGGTATTCTATTAATCATTTATTCTATTATCACGATCTGGAAAGCTTTTAAAGAAATTGATGGGCGTAAGAAAAAGGAAGAAACATCGTCGACTGATGCCTGATATCCTTGAAAGGGATTCAATATAATACCTATTCTAAAGCGTAAGTAGACTTTTGCGGGACTGCCAATAACATCAAAAAGGGCAATCTGATTTTTTCAGTATTGCCCTTTTTGTTCTGTTAGAATAAGGATGATAGGATTCATTAAAATCGCTAGTAAACTAGTCGGATTAGGATTTCGTTTTAATTCGAGCTATCATCGGGTTTTGTATATCAGCTATTTTCTGGAAAGTGCTGCAGTGAAACATGTATAAGCGCACATCCTCATATGAAACCTTCATCGGGCGCAAAAATGAATAAGATTGGATGTAGCACATTTTTTAGGAAACTTTTTTAGAGGGGTAAGAAAAAAAGCAATATATATAAAAATCTGAACAAGATGTTTATTGTGAAAACGTTTTTATACCTTGTAAAATATTAATTAATCAAAACCTGAGGGGGGCTGTTGATGAGTATGAAGAAATGGTTTTTAGCATTATTTATAGTGACTTTGTGTATAAGTTTGGCTGCTTGCAGTGGTGATGAAAAGGAATCAAACGCTGAGGGCTCTAATGGTAAGGTTACATTGAATCTTGCTGCGCTGGAATCAGCGTATGGTGCTGATATGTGGAAGAAAATTGCCAAGAAATATGAAGCATCGCATGAAAATGTGGATGTGAAACTGACATTGGAAAAAAACATTGAAGAAGTCATCCGTCCGAAAATGCAGGCGGGAAATTATCCGGACGTCATGCTGCTGGCGACAGGAAGAGAACAGGCGCTTACGGAAACATTAATCAAGGAGAACGGCCTGGAGAATATTTCCGATGTGCTGGACATGCAAGTGCCTGGTGAGGATGTAAAGGTGAAGGAGAAAATACTGGAAGGCTTTACTGATACACTCGCAACAAACCCATACGGTGATGGTGAGATGTATATGGCTCCGATGTTCTATAGTCCGACAGGGTTATTTTATAATGCAGGACTGTTTAAAGAAAAAGGATGGGAGGTCCCAAGCAACTGGGATCAAATGTGGAAACTAGGTAATAAGCTTGGTGAAGGCAAGTCGCTGTTTACCTATCCAATTGCGGGCTATTTTGATACGTTGCTGGGCTCAATGCTTTATGCTTCCGGCGGTCCTGATTTTTACAATTCCGTTATGACGTATGAAGATGGTATCTGGATGTCTGATGAGGCAACAAAAGTACTGGAGACAGTCGGTAAACTGGCCGATTATGTGCATCCGAATACCGTAGCAAATGCGAATCCGAAAAATTTCACGAAGAATCAGCAACTGGTATTGGATAACAAGGCATTATTCATGCCGAATGGCACATGGGTTACCGGTGAGATGTCTGAAGCACCAAGGGCAGATGGGTTTAAATGGGGAATGACGTCGATTCCGGCATTTGAGCAAGGCGGTGATCGTTATGCTTTTACTTTCTTTGAGCAAATTTGGATTCCAAAAAAGGCTGAAGATAAAGAAGCTGCCAAAGAATTCATCGCTTATATGTATTCAGACGAAGCGGCATCCATCTTCCTGGAAGCGGGTGCAGTTCAGCCGATTAATGGAATAACCGATAAACTGGAAGGACAGAAAAAGGAATTTTACAGTATTTATGAAGAAGAAGGCGCATTGCCTGCAATGGGTACTTTTGCTTCCACAAAGCCTGTCCCTGGTGTAAGTATTCAGGAAACATTGTATGGACAGGTCGACAGTGTCGTCAGTGGCGATATCACTGTGGAAGAATGGCAAAAAAATCTTGAAGAAGCAAGTGACAAACTGAGATCCGCATTGAAATAAACTGTAACTGATCAGGTGAAAGCAAACGGCGGGTACTGGCCCGCCGTTTTGCTTGGCAGTTTCGAAAGTATAAAACCTTTGACTGCATAAGTGCAACTAAGACCGTCACTTAAAGGCTTGGTGACAACCAAGTTTTCTAAAGTAGGGAGGTGAAAGTGTTGAGCAAGAGATTATCCAGAAGTATATTCATCAGCGTATGTATTTTACCGGCATTACTTCTATTTATTGTTTTTATGGTGATTCCTACGATTGAAGTTTTCCGGATGTCCTTATATCGATGGGGTGGATTGTCCAATACGAAGTCGTTTGTAGGCTTTGAAAACTTCAAAATCCTATGGAATGACATGGACTTTATTCAATCCTTTCAAAACTCGATCTTTTTAATTGTTGTAGTAGCAATTGTCACCATATTTTTTGCATTGACGTTCGCAGCGATTTTAACAAGAGAGCGAATTGTCGGGGATAACTTTTTCCGGGTCGTCTTTTATATTCCAAATATACTATCAGTAGTTGTTATTGCCGGTATTTTTTCTGCAATTTTTGCTCCGGAAAGCGGATTGCTGAATAGTGTGTTTGATATTTTCAGCATGGAAAGTTTTGAGCAATTGTGGCTGGGAAATCAGGATATCGTCATCTACAGTCTGGCTGGTGCACTCGTCTGGCAGGCGATTGGGTACTATATGGTCATGTATATGTCCAGCATGGCGAGTATTCCTGCCAGTTATTATGAAGCTGCTTCGCTGGAAGGGGCAGGACGTTTTAAACAATTTACCAGCATTACCCTTCCCCTTATCTGGACGAATATCCGCACGACGCTGGCATTTTACATTATCAGCACGATCAATTTGAGCTTTTTGCTTGTTAAAGCTATGACCGGCGGTGGACCGGATGGATCAACGGAAGTGTTTCTGTCTTATATGTATGCACAGGCGTACGGAAATTCGACATATGGTTATGGAATGGCGATTGGTGTTGTTGTCTTCGTCTTTTCATTTGCTCTGGCAGCGGCGGTCAGTTTTGTTACCAAGCGAGAACCGCTGGAGTATTAGGGAGGTGTTCACTTGAAAAAAAACAAAGGCATCAGCACCGAAAAACTGGTTAAATTATTTATCTATGTTGTTCTGATTGGTCTGGCGATAGCGATTATTGTCCCAGTAGCCTGGATATTCACCGCCTCAATTAAGGAGAATTCAGAGTTTTATGGTACGCCATGGTCGATTCCTGATGGTTTTTATTTTCAGAACTTTGTGGAGGCGTTCATCCAGGCGAACATGGGAGAATACCTGCTGAATTCTGTGATTGTTACGGGAGTGGCGCTGATCGTGTTAATCGCTGTGGCATTACCGGCGGCATATGTTCTTTCGAGATTCCAATTCCCCGGGAGCGGGCTGTTGAACTCGTTTGTGAAAGCAGGCTTGTTTATTAATGTAAGTTATATTGTTGTTCCAATCTTTTTAATGCTGCTGGAGTGGGATAAGGTACTGGATCCTATTTTTGATGACGGGTTTTTTATCAATAATCTGATTGTACTTGCAGTAATCTATGCAGCAACCGCATTGCCATTTACCATTTTTCTGTTGTCCAGTTACTTTCAAACGCTTCCCACGGATTTTGAAGAAGCAGCAAATATCGATGGAGCGGGGTATTTCAGGACGATGATTTCGGTCATGTTTCCAATGGCAACTCCGAGCATTGTGATTGTCATTCTATTTAACTTTCTTTTGTTCTGGAATGAATACATTTTGGCGTTGACTCTGCTTCCGGGAGAAGACAAAACGCTGCCTGTGGGGCTGCTAAACCTGATGGCTGCGGAACGGGCTGCAGTCAATTATGGACCAATGTATGCCGGTATGGTGATTGTTATGCTGCCGACATTGATCTTATATATCATTGTGCAAAAACGTCTGACAGAAGGAATGACTGTCGGTGGAGTGAAAGGATAGGTGTTGTAAATGAAAAATAAAATAGGGCGAGTGACACTGCCGAGCGAGCAGAATTTTTTGGAGCCGACAAAAGAATTGATGAAACGGTGGGGGGCGGATGCTCTTCGTGACAGTGACGGAACAAAACTGGATGAAGAAATTAAACAACTTGATGCCAAAATATATACGACATATTTTGTTGCGCGCAGTCATAATGAATTTGCGGAAAAGCATCCGGAAGAAATGCAGCAATTGTATCTCATGTCCAAGTATAATACCGCAGTGGGAAACGACTTGGAAGTAGATATTTTGGACGGATATTTTACCGAGCAGATAGAAGCGGATTATGTTCACGATCCGAAAAAATGGTGGGAAGTTATTGACCGTACGACAGGGGAAGTCGTGAATCCTGCCGATTGGACAGTAATCCGGGAAACGAACCGGCTGTTGATTCACAATGCCTGTCCATGGCATGAATACACCATTTCATTTTTGGCGTACATGAAATGGGATCCGACACAAATGTATAACCATATAACGAATGATTGGGGCGACAAACCGCATGAAATTCCGTTTGATGTCCGGCAGCCACATTCCAATCAATTTGTGAAAGACTATTTGCAAAAATGGCTGGAGGAAAATCCCGATACGGACGTCGTACGCTTCACTACCTTTTTTTATCACTTCACATTGGTGTTTAATAATTTGGGGAAAGAAAAATTTGTAGATTGGTTCGGATATGGTGCAAGTGTATCTGTCGCAGCGCTGGAGGCGTTCGAACAGGAAAAAGGCTATCGTTTGCGGCCGGAAGATATTGTTGACCAAGGATATTACAATTCAACGTTTCGTGTTCCTTCCGAGGCATATTTGGACTACATGGAATTCATCCAAAAATTTGTTGCCAGGGAAGTGAAGGATTTAGTGGATATGGTCCATGAGAAAGACAAGGAAGCAATGATGTTTCTGGGTGATAATTGGATTGGCACGGAACCGTATGGCGATTATTTTCATGAAACAGGGGTTGATGCAGTCGTGGGGAGTGTCGGTGATGGCACAACATTGCGAATGATTGCAGATATTCCGCACGTTACGTATACAGAAGGAAGATTTTTGCCGTACTTCTTTCCGGATACCTTTTACGAAGGTAACAACCCGGTTGTTGAAGCGAATGAAAATTGGCTGACTGCACGCAGAGCGCTCATGCGCAATCCTCTTGACCGGATTGGCTATGGCGGGTATTTGAGTTTGGCATATAAATTCCCGGAATTTGTCAATTATGTGGAAAAAATCGCCAATGAATTTCGGGGAATCCATGAAACTATTAATGGAGTTAAACCTTATTCGGGAATCAAAGTCGCTGTCTTAAATGCGTGGGGTAAAATCAGAACATGGCAGACACATATGGTGGCACATGGTAAATGGTACAAACAGGCATATTCGTATCAGGGCGTTTTGGAAGCGCTCAGCGGATCAGCGGCAGACGTGTCGTTCATCAGTTTTGATGATGTAGTGGAAAACGATATTCCGGAAGATTTAGATGTCATCATCAATGCCGGTGATATCGGCACAGCGTTTTCTGGAGGCGAGAAGTGGCTTAATGAAGTGCTTACTTCAAAAATCCGCGAATGGGTCGGCAATGGTGGAGGTTTTATCGGGATTGGTGAACCGTCAGCGATCCACCATGGAGGACGTTTCTTTCAGCTGGCAAATGTTTTGGGTGTTGATAAAGAATTAGGATACAGTTTATCGATGAATAAGTATTTTAACAACCCCGTAAAATCCCATTTTATAAAGGAAGATATAACCGAATATAATTTCGGGGAAAGCATGAAAAACATATATGCTCTGAGTGAAGGCACGGAAGTTATCGAGTATTCTGATGGCGGGGTACACTTGGCAAGTTCTGAGTTTGGCCGCGGCCGCAGTGTATATATCGCGGGGCTGCCTTACAGCCACGAAAACACACGATTGTTAATGCGGGCGCTGTATTTTGCTGCACATAAAGAAGAAGATTTTGAGAAATGGCATGCATCAAATGTTTATTGTGAGGTTCATGCATATCCAGCCATCCAAAAATATGCGGTCGTGAATAATTCCGATGAAAAACAAGTCACCGATGTATACGATGGAAATGGAAAGAAGCAAGTTATGACACTGGGAGCAAGCGAAATTGTGTGGGAGGAAATGTAAATGAAAGATAACGTTAACCGTATCTTCAAAATAATTCTCTTTCTTTTTTGTTTGTTTTTGATCGTCTATGGCCAGCAGACGGTTGGAAAAATACAGTTGCTGATCCAGCTGATCGGCCTGGCAGGATTACTGGTTTTACTATGGAACTATAATCGAAAATTTACATGAAGCGGTTGGAGCTCTCTTCGGGCTCCATCCCCATCATGACTTTTGTAATATGATACGTGTGAATGTGAGGGGTTATGTGAGATATGCGATTGGAATTGATATAGGCGGAACGAAAACAGCAAGTGGGATTGTGAATGAAAATGGCGACCTGATTCAGAAAGAAGTTGTTCCAAGTGACACCAGTGATAAAGAAAGCATGTTTTCACAGGTTGCCACTTGTGTGGAGAAGCTTATGAATCATAGCAGTATCCCGGTCGAAGAGATTTTCGGAATTGGTGCAGGTGTTCCGGGAAAAGTGGATCGGGAGAATGGAATTGCCGTGTTCCAGAACAATTTGCCGTGGAAAAACTTCCCGTTTGTGGAACGGTTACAAGATATATTCGGATTTGAACGAATGGTTATCGATAATGATGTATATATGGCAGCCTTCGCTGAATGGAAGAAAGCTGATTTATCTGCCGAGGAATTTTTTGTGTACATAACCGTCAGCACGGGTATTTCGAGTTCCATCATTCAGGGCGGTGAGTTTCTTCGGGGCGCCGGGTTTGCAGGTGAAATTGGACTGATTCCGGTTCCGTTAGAGAAAACCGGATGGGAACGCCTCGAAAAAGTTGCAGCCGGTCCAGCACTGACAAAACGTGCCCAAAAATTGTATCAAAGTGATCGGGTAACGGCAAAGGATGTATTTACTGCGTTTTACCGCGGAGATGCAGTTGCTGAAAAACTAGTGGATGATGTGGCTGCATCCATTGCTCACGGTGTTTATACGATTAATAGTTTAATAGACCCGCATAAACTAGTATTTGGCGGAAGTGTGATAACGCACAATCCGGTTTTGCTGAAGATCATCAGGCAAAAATTAACGCCATATGCAATAGAAGAACAAATGCACATTTTAAACGCAATGGAAGTTAGTCAGCTTGGGAGTGATCAGGGAGTAATTGGCGCCGGATTAAGCGTGTTTAAACAATGGGATACGTTGGATAAACAAAAGCTTGTGACAGGAGAGGAGCAAAAATGAAACCGAACATCCTATTTATCAATGTGGACCAGATGCGCTATGACTGTTTGAGTCTCCTTAATCATCCGGTGGTTGAAACACCGAATATTGACCAGCTGGCGCTTGACGGGGTAACGTTCGAAAATGCTTATTCCGCGACACCGACCTGTGTACCGGCACGGGCGGCAATCCTAACCGGTATGCGCCAGCAATCACATGGCAGGGTTGGCTATGAAGACAAAATTCCATGGGATTATGAACATACTTTGCCCGGAGAGCTGGCTGATGGCGGGTATCATACGCAGTGTGTCGGTAAAATGCATGTATATCCAACACGGAAGCTTTGCGGGTATCATAATGTTGTGTTGCATGATGGATATATGCACTATAACCGTTTTAAGGATCAGACGACAACAAACGCGTCATTTGATTCCACCGATGATTATATCAATTGGCTGCGGGATAAGGCAGGCAGTCATCATGACCTAACGGATTTAGGTCTTGACTGCAATGCTTCAACAGTTGCTCGGCCATGGCATCTGGCCGAGGAGCTTCATCCAACCAATTGGGTCGTTACTCAATCGATAGATTTTCTGCGAAGAAGGGATCCGTCCAAACCATTTTTTCTGAAAATGTCGTTTGTGAGACCGCACCCGCCCCTTGACCCGCCACAAGTGTTTTTTGATCAATATATTCATTCGGATATTCCGGACCCTGTCGTTGGAAACTGGGCGGATTGTGAAGATGACGATCGAAACGGGCTGCGTCCGGATGCAAAAAAAGGAATCGTACCAAAAAACAGATTAAAACGTGCACAGGCTGCCTATTATGCCTTGATCACACAAATTGATTACCAGGTTGGACGATTTTTAGATAAATTGCAGGAATTCGGTCTGTTACATAATACGGTCATTCTGTTTGCGTCGGATCATGGAGAGTTGTTGGGGGACCATCATCTTTTTGCCAAAGCTCTGCCATATGAAGGAAGCGCGAAGGTACCATTTATCGTTTCCGATCCGGGCAATCATCTCAATCTGAAAAAAGGAACTGGAGTGTCTGAAGCCGTTGCATTACGGGATATTATGCCTACCTTGCTGGATACTGCCGGGGTTCAGCCGCCAGCAAGTGTTGAAGGAAAAAGTGTGCTGCCGCTTGCGCAGGGTAAGGCTGTTCCGTGGCGTTCGTATATTCATGGAGAACATGCGTATGGTTCTGATTCGTATCATTATATAACGAACGGCAAGGAAAAATATATCTGGTTTTCCCAGACAGGAAAAGAGCAATTTTTTGACCTGATGAAAGATCCAAAGGAATTAAACAGTCAGGAAAATAACCCTGAATACAGCGAACGCTTGGATTTTTGGCGTGAAAAACTTATCATGGAACTGGATGGCAGAGAAGAAGGGTATTCGGACGGTGAAAAATTGATTCCCGGCCGGCAACCGCGTACGTATTTACAAGAAGCTGTTCATTCCAATAGACAGATATAACGTTTTGCAGCTAAGATGCATACAGGGTGGAGTTTTGATGCGTGTATTATAAGTCCAAAGGTGGATGGCGTTGAGATGAAAATAGATACTTTATGTAAAAAGGGGAACCGGAACATAAATGAAGATGCATGCGTTGTTAATGAAAAAGCAGGTATCTTTGCGGTGATTGATGGTGCTACCGGACTTGACGGAGTCCCAGGCTACGTGGCATCCCAGGCTGTTCAAAAAGTGCTGGATGAAGCAACGGCAATGGAGCGGCTTGATACTGTAATGGAAGCTGCCAATCGTATGGTCGGAAATAAAACCATACACCATCTTGGCCTGGACGAAGATGGATGTATTGTTAGACTTCCAAAGCTGAAGCGGAGTACGTGTGCAGCAGCTGCTGTTTCATTGGATATGAATCGGTTATCCTGTGAGTATGTCCATGCAGCTGACTGCATGATATTTTTACAGTATGAGAATGGCGATATACGAACAGTTACCTATGATCTGCTTCACCATTTTGACGAAAAGGCAATCAACGAAATTGTGAAATTAAGAAAGATGAAGAAACTGAACGTAGATATTGCTGAAGCAAGGGAACTAGTAAAGCCAATTCTTTCAGAAAATCGTTCAAAGCTAAATACAACGGACGGTTACAGTGTAATTGATGGTAGTGATGATGCCATGGATCATGTGGAAAGCGGCAGATTATCGCTGAAAAAAGTCACCGGAATTCTGCTGCTGAGTGATGGACTATTACTCCCTACAGAATTAGGGGAAAATAATGCTTGGGAACAGTCCGCATTAATTGCTTTTAATGACGGTTTGGATGGATTAATGCATGAAGTGGAAAAACGGGAAAACAGTGATCCGCAATGTGTTCACTACCCTCGGTTAAAAATGAAAGATGATAAAACTGGTCTACGGATTATGCTGGATTCGTAGTTGGATTCCTTTACATTTTATTGTATTGCTTTTATACTTAGTTTAACTGGTTATAACCACGAAATGTTATCTGTTTGATATGATTATACAGGACAGGGAGGTGGGAGGAAGCGAATTGGATAAAAAAAGCAAGGTGCCATTATATTTACAGCTAATGGAAGACTTAATAAAGAAAATCGATGCAGGGGATTATCAAGTAGAAGATAAATTGCCTTCCGAGCGTGAATTGTGCGATGTCTATGAACTTAGTCGCATCACAGTAAGGCAAACGCTGCAGGAGCTGGAGCGAGAGGGTTATATTTATAAGCTCCATGGCAAGGGGACGTTCGTTTCGCCAAAAAGCTATAATCAAAATCTGGTCAAGCTGTACAGTTTTACTGAAGAGATGAAAGCGACAGGGAAAACTCCAGCAACACAAGTTCTTTCATTTCGTGAAATAGCGTTGGATGAGCGACTGGCAAATAAGATGGATATGGCACCATTTGAAGAGATTTTTCAAGTTGTAAGGCTTCGACTTGCAGATGACGAGCCGTTAATGTATGAAACGTCCTATCTGCCAAAGAAGACGTTTCCGAATTTGACCGAAAAAGATCTGATGGAACGACCGATGTACGATGTGTTTACCGAAGATTATCAGGTGGGCGTAACAAAAGCGGTTGAGCGGTTTTCTGCAACAAGTGTCCGTAATGAAGAAGCGGAGCAGTTCGGTATGACTGCAGGTCAGCCTGCCATGCTGATTAAGCGTTTTGCTTATCATAATGATGAATTGATTGAATATACTATTAGTGTAGCCCGTGGTGACAAGTTCGATTACACGGTGGAGCTAACCTGAAACTCTATTAAGTGAAAGGGCTTTAAGCGCTTTCCAACATATTGACACTTAATAGAGTTATTTTTCACAATCACTGGTAATGACAACATAACCACAAAATATAATGGCAAGATGGAGGAATAGACATGATAGGATTTACTGAAGAAGAAATGCGTTCCAAACAGGCAATTCATACGGCGACAGAAATTACCCAGCAGCCTGAAGTGTGGAAAGAACTGACAGCATCTCTTTCCGAACAAAAGCAATCTTTGAATCGTTTCATAGATTCGATTTACGCAAAACATAATCAGGTTCGTGTAATTTTGACCGGAGCGGGAACATCAGCGTTTATTGGTGATACGCTTGTGCCCGTACTGCGCAGGGAAAACAAAGGCAATGTTCAATTTGATGCTGCTCCTACAACAGAAATTGTTTCAAATCCTGAAGAATATTTGCAGGAAGATGTTCCGACCATCATGGTGTCGTTTGCACGGTCTGGAAACAGTCCTGAAAGTGTAGCAACCGTGGCACTTGGTGAACAGATTATCAACGATTTCTATCAAGTTGTCATCACATGCAATAAGGACGGGAAGCTGGCAGAGAATACAAAGCAGGATGAAAATGCCGTAACAATCCTGACTCCGGACAAGGCGCATGATAAAGGCTTTGCGATGACAAGCAGTTTTACTTGTATGTTGATAACAGCACACACACTGTTTACATCGAAAAGTTTTAACGAACATGTCATCACCGCCGCTGAAAAATTGATAGAATCACTGCCGGGCAGTGTTCGTGAAATTTTAAACGTTGATTTTGAACGGATCGTTTATTTGGGATCGGGCATGTTGGGGCAATTATCCCATGAGGCCGCATTAAAGATGCTGGAATTAAGTGCGGGTAAAGTGGTTGCACTTCATGAGTCTTCACTTGGATTTCGCCATGGCCCGAAATCGATTTTGAACGATAATTCAATTGTTGTCGTGTTTATGTCGCAGGACACATATACCCGTAAGTATGACATGGATATTTTACGGGAAGTTGCCGGTGATGATTCGAATATGAAGGTGATTGCACTTACGGACAAAGAGGATGCAGAGGTTTCCGCTCTGGCTGACTGGACAATCCCGGTCACAGACGGAAGCGAAAGTCTCTCCGAGGATTTCCATCTTGCGTTGCTTTATGTGATTTTTGCTCAAACACTTGCACTGCACAAGTCACTGCAGCTTGGTATAACACCGGATAACCCAAGTCCGGACGGCCGGGTGAACCGTGTTGTGCAGGGTGTAACAATCTATGATTATGCTGAATAAGGTGTGCTATTTTTTCTAAGCAGTTAAGAAAATATAAATACTTTCTTACTGCATAAGCGCAACTATGGCATTCGCAATAGATTTTGACGAATGCCAAGTTTTCTAATTAAAAACGGAGGGGATGAGCTGAATGTCTGGTCCAAATTTATTATTGACAAGGATTGATAACCGTCTGATTCATGGGCAGGTTGGCGTTACATGGGTGAATCATCTGGGAGCTAACCTTGTAGTGGTTGCAAATGACAAGGTGGCAGAGGATGAGGTGCAGCAAAACTTGATGGACATGGTTTTACCTGATGTCATTCAAACACGATATTTCACACTGCAAAAAACAATTGACATTATTCATAAAGCAGCACCACGTCAAAAAATTTTCATAGTTGTACGTGACGTGCATGATGCACTGGTCCTTAAAGAAGGAGGTGTACCAATTGATCATATCAATGTAGGGAACATGCATTTTGAAGAAGGGAAGAAACAGATTTCTTCTACAGTATCTGTGGATGATAAGGATATTGCGGCATTTAAACGTCTCGATGAATTAGGAGTTGAATTGGATTTACGACGGGTTCCTGAAGAACGGGGACAGAATATAATGAAGTTACTTTAGGAGAAAAATCATAAAATGGGAGGGGTTTGTCTATGCTGCTGGAAGCCTTATTAATAGCACTGTGGGCCGGTATTGCAGGTATCGACCTGTATGTTGGTCTTACCCATATGCATCGCCCTGTAGTAACAGGCTTGGTAGTTGGACTCATTCTTGGTGATTTAACAACCGGACTGATTATTGGAGGAACACTGGAACTCATTTGGATGGGGATGGTTCCCCTTGCTGGTGCACAGCCGCCTAACGTGGTGATTGGCGGTGTTGTTGGTACAGCGTTTGGCATTATTTCTGGTCTTGAGCCACAGGCGGCAGTTGGGGTCGCTATTCCATTTGCTGTTGCTGTTCAAGGGTTAATCACACTGTTCTTTACTTCATTTGCACCGATGATGCATAAAGCGGATAAATTTGCAGTTAATGCCAACTATCGTGGTATTGAAGGTATAAATTATTTGGGTATTGCGATACTTTTTGTTTTCAATGCATTGATTGCATTCCTGCCAATCTATTTTGGGGCAAATGAAGCAACTGCATTTGTGGAAACGGTACCACAGTGGATAATTGACGGTCTTGCTATTGGTGGTGGTATTATGCCGGCAATAGGATTTGCGATCTTATTGAGAATTATGCTGAAGACTGAATACGTGATGTTTTTCATAGTGGGGTTTGTATTGGCAGCTTATTTAGAATTGCCGATACTTGCAATTGCGCTGCTTGGTTTAGCAATCGCACTGTATGATTTTTATCAAAATAAAAATAGACCGAGCCCAGGAAATTCCGCTGGAGAGGAGGAAATTACTGATGGAATATAAGTATGAGAATCCATCAAGTGCTCCGGAATTAAAACCGAAACAATTACGGCATCTGGTCTGGCGGTCTCTGGTATTGCAGGCTTCATTCAACTACGAAAGAATGCAGGCAGGTGGATGGCTTTATTCGTTATTACCGGGGCTTCGCCAAATTCATAAAAACAAGAAAGATTTAAGTAATTCAATGAAAGAACACCTTGAGTTTTTTAACACGCATCCCTTCCTTGTAACGTTTATTATGGGAGTCATTCTTGCAATGGAAGGAAAGAAAGAAGACAGGGAAGCAATCCGCGGTATTAAGGTTGCAACGATGGGCCCTCTCGGAGGAATTGGTGACGCACTGTTTTACCTTACATTGCTGCCAATTACGGCAGGTATCGGTGCATCGCTTGCCTTGGAAGGGAATATACTTGGACCAATTGTCTTTTTGGTTATGTTTAACATTATCCATTTTGGTGCGCGTTTTGGGTTGATGACTTATGGATATAAAACAGGTGTTAAAGCAATCAGTAAACTGAAAGAAGGAACACAGCATGTATCCCGTGCGGCGTCTATTGTCGGGGTAACTGTTGTTGGAGGATTGATTGCAACGTATGTGGCATTAAAAGTTGACTATGTATGGAAAATGGGTGAGGGAAAGGAAGGAAAGTTGAATATCCAAACAGAGGTTTTGGATCAAATTATGCCGGCGATGCTTCCTTTAGCTTATACACTTTTGATGTATTGGTTATTAAAGAAAGGACTCTCCCCATTAATATTGATTGGTATAACAGTCGTGGTTGGATTGATTGGTTCCTTTTTTAATATATTGTAAGACTATGGAGACTGGGACATATCTATTAAAGCAGAAAATATATTTTCGGAGTGGAATATATGCACCACTATCGTTTCTGGTTTTCAGAACATTTTTGTCCCAGTCTGCTATAAAATGTACCGTTGAAAGGAAGGTTAATGTGATTGGAATAGTGTTAACTGGTCATGGTTCCTTTCCACAAGGGATGCTTGACGCAGTAGAGCTTATCACAGGAAGAGTAAAACAGGCAGATGTTATCAAGTTTGAAGAAGATAAAGACAAATTGGAAAAAGACATTGAAGCGGCAATCGAAAATGTGGATACAGGTAATGGTGTTGTCTGTTTTGCAGATTTAGCAGGCGGGACACCTTTTAATGTATGTGCAGGTATTGCAGCTGCCAAAGAGAATGTTAAGGTAATTGGTGGTACGAATTCACCGATGCTGTTAAGTGGTATGTTTCAGCGTGAGTCACCTATCGACGATTTTGTGGATTCGGTAATTCAAGAAGGAAAAGATAATATCAAACAGTTTGAAATGAAGCAAAAGCAAGCTGCTTCAGAAGAGGAAGGAATTTAATTTTAAAGAGGGTATAGCATGACTTATTTTATTAAAGCAGATCGTTTTTTACTTGAAAACGAAGAAAAAACTAACGGATATTTACAAGTTGAACATAATCGGTTCAGCTCATTTGTTGATGGTATTCCGGAAAATGCGGAAGTTGTCGACTGGAGCGGCTATACGATCGCTCCCGGTTTATTTGACACGCATATCCATGGCATTAACGGCCATGACATTATGGATGGTACTGTTGAGGCGGTTCATGGGATTTCAGATGCCATTTTACCGCTCGGTGTTACCCGGTTTTTGCCAACGACATTGACGTCTTCAAAGGAAGCGTTGAATGATGCGGTTACTGCGGTTACTAGAGCAGTGAAGCAGGGCTTAAAGGGTGCGCAGTCGGAGGGTATTTTTCTGGAAGGGCCTTATTTTACGGAGAAACATAAGGGTGCACAAAATCCGGTATATTTTCGTGACCCGGATTATGCAGAGTTTCAGAGGTGGCAAGAGCTTGCAGATGGTTCGATTGTAAAAATAGCCCTTGCTCCTGAACGGGAAGGCTCGCTGGAATTCATCCACGCTGTCCGTGGTGAGGGTGTTTTGCCGAGTTTGGCTCACTCTGACGCAGACTTTGAATGCTGTATGAGTGCTGTCGATTCCGGTGCCGGGAATTTTGTTCATTTATTTAATGGAATGTCAGGATTGCATCATCGTGAACCTGGAGTTGCCGGTGCAGCCTTGACGAATCAACGCGCATTTGCCGAATTAATTTGCGATGGGCATCATGTCCATCCAGATGTTGCCGTACTTGCTGAACGTTTGAAGGGTGATAAATTATCACTGATTACCGACTGCATGCGGGCTGGGTTAATGCCTGACGGTGATTACCACCTCGGGGAGTTCCCGGTTGTCATGAAGTATGGGATTGCGAGAACCGAGACAGGATCATTGGCAGGCAGTACCTTAAAGTTGATTGACGGCATTAAAAATTTGCATTTGTGGAGTGGAAAGGCTTTGTATGAAATCTGGCACCGTGGCTCGCTGTCACCTGCAGCTAGTCTGGGCAGGGATGATGAGCTTGGCAGTATTGCCAGTGGAAAAATTGCTGATTATGTTGTCATTGATGATGATATTTCTGTTCAGGCTGTTGCCGTAGCAGGTGATATTAAGTATCGTAAAAATAGGCAGGTGGATGTATGATTTTAACCGTTACTTTAAACCCTTCCGTAGATATAAGTTACAGGTCTGATACCTTTTCGTTGGATAAAGTTAATCGCATTGCAGACGTTTCAAAAACGGCCGGTGGAAAAGGGCTAAATGTTGCACGGGTTTTGCGGCAGCTTGGTGAAGACACTGCTGCGACAGGCTTTTTAGGCGGCAGCCTGGGTGCTTTTATCCGAACAGGAATTTCAAGTCAAGGTATCAAGGACTTTTTTGTAAAAATAGACGGGGAAACACGTAACTGTATTGCTGTCATTCATGAAGGGCGACAGACGGAGATTTTGGAGGCTGGTCCGTCCATCAGTAAAAATGAGTCATCTCAATTTATCGATGCTTTTTCCGAATACGTTCAAAATGTTGAAGTTGTGACTATTTCCGGAAGTTTGCCAAAGGGACTGGTAAAAGATTTTTACGCAAAACTTATTAAAACTGCTAATTCAAACGATACACCCGTTTTACTGGATACGAAAGGTGAGCTTCTTGCCCGCACACTGGAACACGCTGACAAGCCCTGGTTAATTAAACCGAACCTGGACGAGCTGGCCGATTTAGTTGGCGAAAAACCGACTGATGAGAAACAGATTTGTGATGCATTAAAGCAAATTAAAGGGGGGGTCCCCTGGGTAGTTGTTACAACGGGGGCACTCGGAGCTTTTGTGAAACACGAAGAAACGTTGTACCGGGTAGGGATCCCTGCTGTTGACGCAGTAAATCCTGTTGGTTCAGGGGATGCCGTGATGGCCGGTTTTGCCGCCGGTTTAGCACAGGGATTGAAAGGTGAGACATTTATTAAATATGGACTGGCAATGGGGGTCCTGAATGCTATGGAGGCGCAAACAGGTTTCGTTAATCCGGAGAAAGTAAGCTGGTGTATGGAACAGATACGTGTGGACAGCATTTGAACTAATTGTTAACGGTAGAAGGGATTAAAATTTTTATTGTTTAAGAACAATGTAGAAGTTTATGCCCTAAGCTCAGGAATCATTTTAGTGCAGAGTTGGCACGTTTGTCGGGAAGTTCGCACGATTTCGAGCAAGGTTCGCATGTTTGGCTGGAAGTTCGCACGATTTCGAGCAAGGTTCGCACGTTTTAAAGCTATCGGCATTAAGATAAGCTAAGTTTTCTAAGAATGGAGGACAATTATATGAAACTAACACCAGGTAAAAAACGCGGGTTAGAGCTGATTTCCGATGCCGACCATGTCGTTCTGGCAACCGCGATGGATCAGCGCGGTTCACTCGGGAAGATGATTACATCATTTAATGACAGCGTTACATATGCAGAAGGATTACGTCATTTTAAAGAAGGTGTCAGTGAGGTGCTGGGAAATCAGTCATCATCATTACTTCTTGATCCTGAGTACGGATGGGATGCGGCAAATAAACTGGACGAAGGTATCGGTTTAATTATGGCATACGAAAAAACCGGATATGATACATCTGAAAAAGGCAGACTTCCAAATTTGGTTGATGATTATGCTGTCCAGGATTTGGCGAACAAAGGTGTCAGTGCGCTTAAACTATTAATCTATTATGACCACAATGAAGATGAAAAGTATAATCGGATTAAAAAAGCGTTTATAAAACGCGTTGGTGATGAATGCAAGCAAAATGACCTGCTATTTATTTTAGAACCTGTTTCGTATAGTGCAGAAGGATTAGGGTCAAAAAATGCTGCGTTTGCCAGAAAAAAACCAGCAATTGTGGAGTATTTCATGGAGGAGTTTTCCAAAGAAGAATATGGGATTGATTTGCTGAAGGTGGAAGTCCCGGTCTCTATTTATCATATTGAAGGATACGAGGAATACGGTAATTATGATCCCGTGTTCAGTAAAGAAGAAGCGGTAAATTATTATCGCACATGTTCCGAAAAGAGCCGTCTGCCGTTTATTTATTTGAGTGGCGGAGTAACCAATGAACAGTTTATTGAAACACTGTATTTTGCCAAGGAATCCGGCAGTTCGTTCAGTGGCTGTCTATGCGGAAGGGCGATTTGGAAAGATGGTGTAAAACCATTTGCCAAGGAAGATGAGGAGGCGTATTACGGGTGGCTTGAAACAACGGGCTCTGAAAATTTGGCTAAAGTAAAACAGGCCATTAAGGATACAGCAGCACCATGGACTGAATTTGTGGAATAGATTGCTATTAAAAAACCAAGTCCGGATTTTCCGGGCTTGGTTTTTCTCATTTCATAGGAAACTATAAAATTTAATACTTGTGGATATTTTTTATATTAATGAAAAGCCACGTCCGGCTCCAGCGCCCAGCAATAGCAGAGGTTTTGATGGGACGAGCTTTAGCGCAGTCCCAAACTTCACACTTCCTCTCTACGATAAAGAAGACTTGCCGATTGGTGAAACCAGAGGCTTAGTCGCACTTATACCCTTGCGGTGAAAGTCAACATCGGTTCGTAGGTAAAGGAAGGCCGACTAAAACCGGCCTTTGCGGCCAACGTCGGTATACCCTTTTTGCAAGGGCATGTTTCCTTTATCTTATTTAAGGAAGATCGGCTAAAACGCCGCTTTGCGCGGCAACGCCGACCCACCCTGCATGGCAGGGCGCAGTTTGTACGTTGCTAAACGGGCGCTTACGCCTTTGTTCTTGCCGGGTGTGTACTTGATAGACAAATCAGTGAGGAAGTGGTACTATAAAAACTATAAGTAAAACTTTTATTAAAAATATTACTATTTTTGCGACGGTAATTTAATATGATATTGGAGTGGTAACTTTTGAAATATGGCCTGGGGGTTGATATCGGCGGTACCAAGGTTGCAGCAGTTATAATTAATCAGGCAGGAAAAATTATTCGACGGAGTGAATTGCCAAGCAAGCCGGATGATAAAGAGGGCATGTTTGAACAGGTCACCAAAACGATTGACCGACTTTTTTCGGAAGCAGAGTTTGATATTTCGATGGTAAGCGGCCTTGGTGTAGGAATACCAGGGAGGGTCGATCAGGGAAAAGGTGTGGCTGTTTTTCAAAATAACCTGCAATGGCGTAACTTCCCAATTGTAGCAAGACTGCAAAACTATTATGATATTGACAACGTTGTAATCGACAACGATGTTTATATGGCGGCATTTGCTGAGTGGAAATCAATAGGTGCAATGGATAGTGATACATTTGTATATGTTACAGTCAGCACAGGAATTTCTTGTTCTATTATTCAAAATGGATCGTTCCTTCGCGGTGCCGGGTTCGCTGGGGAAATCGGTTTGCTTCCGGTTGCAGGGCAAACGAAGGATAAATTTGTTCACAGGCTAGAAGATACATCATCCGGACCGGCAATCCAAAGAGCTGCCAGAGATCGATTTAAATGCCCCGAAATGACCACAGAAGCTATTTTAAAGAGATATGAATCAGAAAGTTCCGAAGCAACGTCTGTATTGGACGGAGTTATTGATGAATTAGTACGTGGTGTATATTGCATTATTTGTCTACTGGATCCACATCAGATGGTATTTGGCGGCGGTGTAATAAATCATCACCCATTTCTATTGGAATTAGTAGAAAAAGAAATAAACCATTATTTAATTGATGAGCAAAAAAGTGCCTTGTCAAGGATGCATTTGAGCTTCCTAAAAGGAGATTCAGGTGCTGTAGGAGCGGGTCTTAAAGCAATAATGAACAGAGAGGAGCGATCATATTGAAAAAAGTAAGAGCACTGTTAATCGGAGCAGGTGATCGAGGAGCAAATGCCTACGGACCCTATGCTGTTTCCTATCCACATGAATTGGAGTTTGTAGCCGTAGCTGAGTTGAATCCTGAAAAAAGGAAGGCTTTTGCCAAGCTGCATGGAATTTCCAGTGACCACTGTTTTGAAACATGGGAAGATATGCTTGAGGAGCAAATTAAAGCTGACGTTACGTTTGTATGCACATTGGATTCACATCATTATAAGCCGACTGTCAGAGCACTTGAGGCTGGCTATCATGTTCTGCTGGAAAAACCGATGTCGCCTGATCCCGATGAATGTATTAACATGCTTGATACTGCCAAAAAGCATAACAAACTTCTTACGGTTTGCCACGTATTACGATATACGCCTTTTTGGAATAATATTAAGAAAATCATTGATAATGGTGATATTGGCGATATTGTTTCCATTCAGTTGAATGAAAATGTCGAAATTATGCATATGTCACATAGTTTTGTCCGCGGAAACTGGAATAACAGCAATGATTCAAGTCCAATGATTTTGCAAAAATCGTGTCATGATATGGATATATTAATGTATCTGATGGGGCAGAAATGTAATCATGTCAGCTCATTCGGATCACTCATGCATTTTACGGAGGCCAACAAACCTGAAGGAGCTCCGCTTCGATGTCTTGATGGCTGCCCTGTGGAAAATGAATGCCAGTTTCATGCAGGGCGTTATTATTTAGGTGAAGGAAAAGGGTGGGCAAAAAAATTTACAACAGATCACTCAAGAGAAGGAATTATTAAAGCGTTAGAAACCACACCATATGGGAAATGTGTTTATCAGTCTGATAATAATGTCGTCGATCATCAGGTTGTCAATCTAGAATTTGAAAATGGTGCAACTGCAACGTTCAGTATGTGCGGATTTACACGGGAGCAAACACGAATTGTTCAGATTATGGGAACAAAAGGAGAAATCAGGGGAAAGATGGATGAAAACTCAATATCCGTGTTTGATTTTCTAACACAAAATGAAACAGTGATTCATTTGAATGAGCCATTAAGCGGCCATGGTGGAGGTGATGAAGCAATCGTAAGGGATTTTCTTCAGGAAGTAAAAAACCATCAGGAGTCGGATGTTCCATCAGCCGCTGTATCACTGGAAAGTCACCTGCTGGCATTTGCTGCAGAGGTTTCGAGACTTGAAAATGGAAAAGTTATTCATTTGGATGATCATTTCAAAAAAGCTGATGAGATTTCCTGATCTGTGTTCCGGCTAATCCTGTCGGCAGAACGTATAAAAATGCTATACTTAATACATTAACTGCCGAGTAGGAGGGGACATGAATACATGGCGACAATTAAAGATATCGCGAATAAGGCTGGAGTTTCATCTGCGACCGTGTCACGGGTGCTTAATTATGATGCCAGTCTATCTGTTTCTGATGAAACGAAGAAAAAAGTGTTTGAAGCAGCAGAAGAGCTTTCGTATAAAAAAAGGAATGGAAAACGATATGCAGGGCAAAAAATTGGCGTTGTTCATTGGTATACGGAAAAAGAAGAACTGAGTGACCTGTATTATTTATCCATTCGGCTAGGTATTGAACAACGATGCAAACAGCATGAACTGTATCCGGATATATATTTCTTCAATGATATTGAATCAATAAATGCCGCAGAAATTGATGGGATTATCGCTGTCGGGAAATTTAGTGAACAGCAGGTTGATGAATTGACCGCTATTAATGAAACCATCGTTTTTGTCGATTACAGCCCTAATGAAGAAAAGTATGATGCAATTGTTATCGATTTTGAAAAGGCAACGAAAAAAATAATTGATTACTTTATTTCCACTAATCACAGGGAAATCGGCTTTATTGGAGGAAGCGAGTTACTGAAAGGTGAAGCTAATGCATTGGAAGATTTGCGGGAAAAAACGTTTAAACGTTATATGCGTGAAAAGAATTTGTATAATGAGCGTTTTGTTTATAATGGATTGTTTTCCGTAGAGGATGGTTATAATCTGATGGCTAAGGCTATTGAAGATCTGCAGGAAGCGTTACCAACAGCTTTTTTTGCAAGCAGCGATGTGATGGCAGTCGGTTGTTTGCGTGCATTACATGAGTACGATATCCCGGTACCGGAACGGGTCAGTCTGATAGGGATTAATGATATGTCCATTTCAAAATACGTCTATCCATCACTCAGCACCATAAAAGTGTACACCGAACTCATGGGAGAAACGGCCGTTGACACATTAATTGAGCGTTTTGAAGGCAGGAGCATTCCCAAAAAAATATTCATATCAACAAAATTGGTAATTCGAAAAAGTGTGAAACAGTAAGTGGAAGACACTATGAGCAGTCTGTCAACATAGGCTCTGCCCAATTTCAATGTAAACGAAAATGTAATATAAGCAAATTACAAAAACGGAACGGGATAAAACCAGTTTCGTTTTTTGGTTTTCCAAAGAAATAAACCGGATTTTATGGACAGTATGACCCCCTTGTGTTATTATTAAAAAAATTAGTAAACAATTTACTAATTTGATTATTGGGTTTTCTGAAAACTACAGGGAGGTTATTTTATGGAGGGGAGATTACACAAGTTATTTACGGTTTTCCTACTTATTCTGGTAGGGTTGTTTGTTGCCGGCTGCAGTAATAACTCTGATGAAAGCGGTGACAATTCAACTGATGGAACAAAACAAAGCGGTCAAAAAAACACCGAACTTGCTGATGAGCAAGTATTGCATTTTGTTCGCAATGCTGATTTGCCGACTGTTGATTTGTCCAAAGCGACGGACACAACTTCAGCTGAAGTGATTCAACGTACACATCCGGGATTAATTACATTTAAAAACCAGGAAATCGTTCCGGAAATGGCTGCTGAAATGCCTGAAAAGAATGAAGACGGTACAGTATATACATTTAAACTCCGGAAAGATGTTAAATGGTCGAATGGCGATCCGTTGACAGCACAGGATTTTGTGTTTGCCTGGCGACGATTGATTAAGCCCGAAACAAAATCGCAATATGCTTATATTATGGGGATTGCAAATGTTAAAAATGCCAATAAGATAATGAATAAAGACAGTGATATTTATGGTCAAGTCGAAAAATTAGGTGTTAAAGCAATTGATGAACATACATTGCAAGTTACGTTGGAATCTCCAATTCCGTACTTCACCAGTTTAATGGCGTTTAATAAGTTCGCTCCATTAAATGAAAGTTTTGTAAAGGAACAAGGAGATAAATATGCAAAAGAACCGAAGAATCTTCTAACAATTGGCCCTTATAAGTTAACAAAATGGGAACATGGTGTCAGCTGGACTCTCGAAAAGAACCCTGATTATTATGCAGCAAATGAAGTAAACATTACCAAAGCGACATTTAAAGTGGTGAAAGAAGAAAACACGCAATTAAGTCTTTATAAGTCAGATGAAATTCAGGTTGATTCACTTACATCGGAGCAGGTTGATGCATACAAAGATACACCTGATTTCCAGCGGATAGCCGGTAATTGTATTTTCTGGTGGCAGCTCAATGCAAAAAAAGTACCTGAGTTCAAGTATGACAATGTCCGAAAAGCAATGTCCATGATTATCGATCGTGAAGGCCTTGTGAACGTGCTGCTCAACAATGGTTCGATTGCAGCGCAATATGTAGTGCCAAAAAACTTTGCTAAAGGTCCTGATGGCGAGGACTTCCGGAAAGGTAGCGAAGATTATCTTCCTGGTGGTGTGGAAGAGGCAAAAAAGCTATGGAAAAAAGCAAAAGAGAAAAATGGCTTTGATACGCTTAAAGTAGAATATGTTACAACTGATGGTGATTCGGCAGCACAGATGGGTGAGTACATGGCCAATCAGCTTGAACAATTGGAAGGGCTGAAAATCAACATTAAAAAGTTACCTTGGAATGCCTACCTTGATTATGTTCAGGGTGGAGAGTATGAGCTGGATGCTGGATCCGGTTGGTGCCCTGATTATAAAGACCCTATGACTTTCCTGGGGTACTGGCATTCCGATGGACCAAATGAGAACGTTGGTTTGAATACTGAAGATTATGATAAATTAATTGATCAAGCTAGGAAATATGCCAAGGAACAGAAGCCAAAAAAACGTTGGAAAACGTTAAAAGAAGCCGAAAAAGTATTAATTGAAAATGCATATACCATCCCGACATATCAAAATGGGGAATCCATGATTGTAAAACCATATGTGGAAGGAATTGTTTTCCAAAGTTTTGGTATTGAGACATATTTCAGAGAGGCGGAAGTGTATAAACATTAGAATTGTTTACCTGCCTGCTGCTTTATTGGGCAAGGGCCATCGAAATACTTCAAAGAACTAAGCTGCTTTAATTACAGCTTGGTTCTTTTTTAGCAGAAAAATAAAACTTTCTTACTGCATAAGTACAACTAAAACTAAAACTGTCACCTAAAGGCTTGGAGGTGTTTAAAGGGAGGTATGGGAATTCATACTCGTTCAGGATGTTTTTGCAACAAAGGTAGATGAAGAAAGGAAAGTGCAATTATATTTAGCGATATTGTATATGTATGATTTTAGTTGACAGGGCGAATAACTGTTCTATAATAAAAAATAAACGCTTAAATTGATTTGTGTTGTAGGTTAAGTGTTAATGAATATAAATATACTAATAGTGGGAGAATCTGTTTTTGATTTTTATAACTTGGTAAAGGAAAAATATTACGGTGAAATTATAAAGCATCATCAAGCGGTTGAGAATCTGTCAAATGAGAAAATCAAGGGTATAGTTAATAATGTTCCTTCTACTGTCATGTCTGATATTCATAAAGAATTAGTAACTAAAATTTTAATTACCCGAAGAGATTACCTATTAAGTAAGGAGCATTTAAATGGATAAAATGAATCGGTTAAAAAAGCTGCTAGTCTCATGGAAAGGAACCCAAACCGGCAAAAATTATTTTGTGGGAGTGTTGGAAAAAAACTTCGATGAGTACATCTTTAAGTATAACAAAAGTATTGTGAAAGAGGCTAAAAGTGAAGGGTTTACGCCATTTGTTGGTTTAAACGACTTAAGCAAGGAGTATAAAAGTAACAAACTTTTTTCAGTATTCGAGAGAAGATTACCAAATAAAAATAGAAATATCTTTAAAATGGTTGTAAATGAACATAATTTAAATGAGTCTGATGACCTTGACTGGGAATATTTAAGAATTACAAAAGGACAACTCGCTACAGATTCGATTAGTTTTCTGGAACCCGTGGTTGTTGATAGTGGAAATATAAGCTATAAAGGTGAAATAGCTGGATGGTCACATACACGGGATTATAATAGAGGGTTCAGCATAAATGATTTCTTAAACTTAAAAACTAATTTAGTCGATAACACAAGTGAAGAAAAAGCTGTTGAATTGATTGATCCTCAAAATAATGATGCGAGAGTTGGTTATATTTCTAAGCCTTATAATGACTTTTTTTTTCAATTGATATTAAAAGGTTACCAGATAAACGCGAACGTTGTATCCGTAGACCAAAATAGTGGAAGGCCAACAGTAGAAGTTACTTCGAAAGTTAATCCGGAAGATGTTAAAGAATGTGGATGTGATTATATTATTACTTATGAATAAGGACTCAAGAGTACTATTGCCGTTAAAAGAGTGAAAAGCAGGTTCAGCTACGTTTGCTGTTGAGAATAACGACTTGTGAATGGGAACGCAGGTGAAAAGATTTATAACTTTTATTATGTAATGAAAAACGGCCGTCAATTGTCAATTGGCGGCTGTTTAATATGATTATCGCGGCTTCAATTCTTATATTTCTATTCACTATCCAATTCCAACCTTATTCATATTCAAGATCACGACACCCGACAGAATCAGCAGAACACCAAGCACACTTGCTAAGGACATTGCCTCTTTCCAAACCACTACTCCAATGATGATTGTCAGAGCAGTTCCGATGCCTGACCATAAAGCATATCCGATACCCAAAGGAATTGTTTTTAAGGACATGCCTAATAAGAAAAACGATAAAACATAACTTACAACGACGATAATGGATGGGAACAAATTGCTAAAACCATTGCTTGATTTCAGTGCCGTCGTTCCAACCACCTCAGCGATTACTGCAATAAGAAGGTACATCATGCCTGCCATCACTTCATTCCTCCTTTGTAAGCTGAATCAGCCTTTCCAGCACCAGCTTCCGTTGACTTTTTTCCAACGGAGCCAACCCAAAAATTTCAGAAAACCAAAGACCATCCACAGCCAATCGCAAAACTGTTGCGTTAATCGGGTCAAATCCATCTTGCTCGATGTTTTGCTGCCACTCTTCATATGCATCCTGGACAGGCTTCAAGAGATCAGGATTAATAGCCGCTGCTGCCATTAATCCGGCATCCATGTTTTTATCAGGCGTACTTTGCTGATAGGTTTCCTTAATAAAAGCACGTGTCCAACGGCCTTTTTGTACAGGATCCTGATCTGCTTCTTTTTTGATGTTTACAGCGTAATTTTCGAACAGATGCTGAACCATGCCTTCAATTAACGCATCTTTAGACGGGAAGTGGTATAGTAGTCCACCTTTACTAACGCCAGCCTGTTCTGCTGCCGCCTCCAATGTTAAATCCAATATTCCATCTTGCTGTACAATGTTTGAAGCTGCCTTGAGAATTTTATGTCGTGTATCATTGTTAGCCATTGTCAATTACCTTTCTGTGATGATTTTCTAAAATTAGTATACCGTCTGGACGGTTTTGTTGTCAAGGAAATAATTATCCAATCCAGAATCATTGTTGAATATTTATCGGGGAGGTGTAGGGCTAGAATTTTTTAATACAGGTGAATTTAAACCCTCCATTCGACACTATTTCCCGGGAAATAACAATTTTAGACGGCAGACTTTTTAACTGACCGGTATTCCTTTCTACCAATCCAAGAAAACGGTATAATGTCAATAAATTCAGTCTGAAAGGAGATGGTCATATGTTCGAGGATACACAACAATCATTGACAATCGGAAAAGATTTACCAATAGAAGAAAGGCGAGCGGCATTGGAGCAACGCTTTCCGGAGTGGCCGCGACATACGGTTGCGGAGCATTTTTCGGTAATGTGCCAGCAATACGCGGACAGACCGTTCATATACATAGAGGATGAGAAAGTGACATATAAAGAGGTGTGGGCAGAGGCGTGTCGTTATGCCAAATCATTTTTGAATCTTGGTGTGAAACGACGGGAACATATCGCGGTTTTGATGGAAAATGATAAGGTTTATCCATCACTGATGATTGCTGCTTCAATGGTTGGGGCTGTTTTTATTCCAATTAATACGATGCTCAGTCGGGATGAATTGGGGTATATTTTGCGTCAGTCCGATTCCCGCTATCTTTTTATTCATGATCGGATTAAAGGAAACGATACTGTCGGAATTGTGAAGGATTTACTGGATGATTCGGCGTTTCGGGATGCTAGTGTATTGGAGCATGTTGTATGTATGCCGACTAGTAAAAATTCTGGGGACTCACGTTTTATGGAGTGGAGGGAATATTACGCTGGCGGTGAAGGTATTTTAGATGCAGAACTGGAGGCAAGATATAATGCATCATTGTATCCGGATGAGGTAGCGCAAATCATGTATACATCGGGGTCGACCGGTAAGCCAAAAGGCGTCATGCTGACCCATGATCACTTGCTGCGTTGTTCCTATAGTACATGCTTGAGCAGGGCAATTGAGGATGGTCGTGTAACATTTGCTCCGCTGCCATTTTACCATTGTTTTGCTATCGTTGAAGGTATTTTGGCAATGTCGTTTGTCGGTGGGTCGCTTATTTCGGCATCACGTTTTTCCCCGCTTTCGGCTTTGGAAAAAATGGAAGCATACCAGGCAAATGACTTTCTGTGCGTTCCGTCAATGCTTGTTCCACTGCTGAATGAGCCACGGCGGTCAGCATTCGATTTGTCCCATTTATTTGCGATTTGGTGCGGGGCGGCACCTGCTCCCGTTCATGTGTGGGAAAATGCTGTGAAGACGCTTGGCTTAACAGAAATTCTAACCGGATATGGCCAGACAGAGGTGACATCATCCGGTGTGACGACTGAGGTGTCTGATCCGATCGAACGGATCGCGACACGTGTCGGGCGGCCAAAACTCGCTGGTGCTGCAGGTCTTCCTGAATTTAATGGCAGCACAGTACAATATAAAACAAGGGATCCGGAAACAGGTGAGGATTTACAGCCGGGTTCGGTTGGTGCGCTTGTAATCAGAGGTTGTACGGTGACAAAAGGTTACTATCATAAACCTGATGAAACGGCCAAGGCAATTGATAAAGATGGTTGGCTGCATACTGGCGATGTCGGTCGAATCGATGAAAATGGTTATATTGAATTGCTTGGCCGGACAAGTGATTTGTATAAAGTGTCAGGTGAACTTGTCGCGCCACGGGAGGTCGAAGAAGTAATTGCTGAACATCCGGCGGTTAATCAGGTTTTTATCGTAGGCGTCGCGGACAGAGTAACAACCGAAGCTGGTGCTGCTTTTGTGGAGTTGAAGTCAGGTGAATCATGTATGCGACGGGATATTATTGACTGGTGTTCATCGCGGGTGGCACGGTTCAAAGTTCCGCGCTATGTCTGGTTTATCCCAGCATCTGACTGGCCGTTGACAAGTACGAGCAAGGTACAGAAATTCCGGTTGAAAGAAATGGCGGAGGAGCGGCTTGAACGGAGAAGCTGAGAGCAACAGTGGATTTTTAGGATGGACAGGAGTGATGATAATGGGTGAGACATGGCATGAACATGTATTGCGGGTTTATTACAAAGATACGGATCAAATGGGTGTCGTGCATCACGGCAACTATGTAAACTGGTTTGAGATGGGCCGGACCGAGATGATGCAGGAAGCAGGTATAGCTTATCAAGATATCGAGAATCTTGGATTGCTTTTACCGGTCTTGAATCTGGATATCGATTACCATAAATCGGCTGCCTATAATGAATGTGCAGCAGTTTACACAAAAATTGGGCTTTATACACCAATTAAACTGCGATTTGACTATGAAGTACGGCGAATTGCTGAAGAAAAGTTTTTGGAGCAAAAATCGGCAGGCAAAGGGTTGGTTCAGGAACAGGAAGGTGAGCTGCTTGTAAGCGGAAGTACGCTGCATATGTGGCTCAACAAAAAGTGGAAACCTGCCCGTATTGATAAAACTGCTCCAGATATTTTTGAACGAATCAAGCGTGAGGTGCCAAATCAGTAATTGAGGACTGTTATCATGCAAAAAAAGGGGTTTTGAATTTGATTAACCTTGAACAGATTTATCAGGCAAGAGAAAATATTTCTGACATCGCAAAAACGACGCCAATTATGACTTCAAACAGAATTTCTGCTAATGCCGGAAATCAACTTTTTTTAAAGTGTGAACACTTGCAGAAGACGGGGTCATTTAAAATTAGAGGTGCTTCAAATAAAGTGAAAGATGCAGCAGCGCGATTGAACCCGGACGCCATTATTACGGCATCATCCGGCAATCATGGCCAGGCAGTAGCATATATCGCTAATCAACTGGGGGTTCCCTCGACAATTGTTGTTCCGGAAGATGCTTCGGTTAATAAGCTTAAGGCAATCGAATTGTACCATGGAAATGTGGAGTTTTGCGGAACCACGTCTGAAGAACGGATTAACCGGGCGAAGAAAATTTGTGAAGCGGAGAATGGAATCTACATTCCTCCCTATGATGATCCACTGATTATGGCCGGTCAGGGAACAGTCGGACTGGAACTAATCGAACAGGTTGAAGACATTGGTGAAGTGTATGTGCCAATTGGCGGCGGCGGATTAATTTCCGGTGTATTAACAGCAATAAAAGAAACCAAGCCATCCATCCGGGTGATTGGGGTTGAACCAGCAATAGCGAACGATACGTATTTATCGCTTAACAAAGGAGAACGGGTAAATATTGGTGGTACGACGACCATTGCAGACGGATTGCGGACCTCTATACCGGGCGAATTAACGTTTCCGGTGGTCCAGAAATACGTGGATGATATTGTATTAGTGGACGAGGATGCGATTCAGGAAGCTTTTGGGATAGTACTAACAAGAATGAAGCAAGTTATTGAAGCCTCCGCCGCTGTTTCAGTTGCAGCTGCTTTAAGAAGTGCTCCCGACGGCAAGCGAATTGTTGCGCTCGCCTCCGGTGGAAATATTGACAATAAGGTGATTCAGTCATTGCTGAAATAGAGTGAAGCAGCTGTTCTTTAAAGCGATAAAGACCGGAATGGAAAGGGGATCAAAATAATGGACTTGGATTTACAAGGGAAATCGGTAATTGTTACAGCAGCAAGCAAGGGATTGGGAAAAGCGACTGCCAAAAAGTTTGCCGCAGAAGGTGCACATGTATTAATTTCCAGCCGCAGCGAAGAAGAATTGAAGAAAACACGGGAAGAAATTCGGTCGGAAACAGGAAACGGACAGGTGGAATATACGGTTTGCGACATTACGGATGCACTGTCAATCAAAGACTTAGTATCAAAAGCAGTGGAGCTAAACGGCAAAGTAGATGTGCTGATTAACAATGCCGGCGGTCCACCAGCTGGAACGTTTGATGACGTTGATGATGACGACTGGAATCAGGCATTTAAGCTGAACCTGCTAAGTTTTGTACGAACCATCAGGGAGGTGCTGCCCCATATGCGGAAGCAGGGTGCCGGACACATCATCAATCTTGCTTCCTCGTCAATTAAACAGCCCATTGATAACCTGATTTTATCAAACACTTTCAGAGCAGGAATTGTCGGGCTTTCCAAAAGCTTGTCACAGGAATTAGCACCGGACAACATTTTAATTAACACAATCGGCCCGGGCCGGATTGCAACGGATCGGGTAGAACATTTAGATCAGGTAAATGCGGAAAAAACGGGTAAACCTTATGAGAAAGTCAAGGAGCAGGCGGAAAAGTCGATACCAATCGAACGATATGGCGAGCCGAAAGAGTTTGCCAATATGGTTGTTTATCTATGCTCCGGGGCAAATACCTATGTCACTGGTCAGGCATTGCTTGTGGATGGTGGGATGGTAAAGGCGTTGTAACGATACTTAACTGCGGTTTCACTCGCACAGGAGAGTGGGGACACTCATTCTCCCGTTAAAGGTATATAGTGCAGATATGACCAAAATTAAAATCGCACATAAAAGGGTCGGAAGCGCACATATCTGGCACCAAACCGCACATATATCTTTCAGAATCGCACATATACGGTATCAAATCACACATATCTGGGCTTCCTGACCATCCCATGCGCTTCATTTTATGTAAACATGCAAAATATATTTGCGGTAATCCACTGGCACCGCAAATATATTTTGCATTCTATTAATCTTTCATCCTGTCAAATAAGCATTCTAACAATTGGCATGGAATTTGCTAGTATGAAAGTGGAAAGATAAATAATTTTGGGAGGGCTTACATGTTAACACCATATAAACACGAACCATTTACAGATTTTACAGTAGAAGAAAATCGTCAGAAACTGGATGCTGGGATGAAAACGATCCAGGCTGAACTTGGAAAACAGTATGATCTTCTAATTGGCGGTGAACGTGTTTCCACTGAGAAAAAAATCACTTCCATTAATCCTGGAAATAAAGAAGAAGTTATTGGAACAGTAGCAAAAGCAGGTAAGGAAGAAGCTGAAAAAGCAGTTCAGGCTGCAGCTGAAGCTTTTAAAACATGGAAATTTACGAAAGCAGTGGACCGTGCCAATATTCTAATTCGTGCGGCTGCCATTGTGCGCCGCAGAAAAGCTGAATTCAAGGCACTGCTTATTAAAGAAGGTGGTAAACCTTGGAAGGAAGCTGATGCGGATATTGCAGAAGGCATCGACTTCATGGAATATTATGCACGCCAGATGATTGAATTGGATCAGGGAAAAGAAATAAACAGCCGGATTGGCGAGTACAATCGTTACATGTACATTCCGACGGGGGTTGCGGTTACAATTCCGCCATGGAACTTTGCATTTGCGATTATGGTCGGTACAACCGTTGCACCAATCGTGACAGGTAATACGACGATTTTGAAGCCGGCAAGTGCCACACCTGTCATTGCGGCAGAGTTTGTTAATGTATTGCTGGAAGCTGGTATGCCGGATGGCGTCATCAATTTCCTACCTGGAAGCGGCGGAGAGGTCGGCGATTATCTTGTCGATCATCCCAAAACATCCCTGATTACGTTTACCGGATCCCGTGATGTTGGTACACGTCTGTATAGCCGTGCTGCAGTAGTGCAGGAGCAACAAAACCATCTGAAACGTGTTATCGTGGAAATGGGTGGAAAAGATACTGTTGTTGTGGACAAAGAAGCAGATATTGATGTTGCAGTAGATGCAATTGTAACGTCTGCGTTCGGATTTTCCGGACAAAAGTGTTCTGCCGGATCACGAGCTGTCGTCCATGAAGATGTCTATGATGAAGTACTTGATAAAGTGGTGAAGCGTACAAACGAATTGACTGTTGGAGAAACAACGACACCTGATATGTACATGGGTCCTGTTATTGACCAGGGTGCGTATGATAAAATTATGGATTATATCGAAATTGGCAAACAGGAAGGAAAACTTGCTGCTGGCGGTGAAGGAGATAATTCGAAAGGCTTCTTTATTCAGCCAACCGTTTTTGCTGATGTCGATATTGAAGCACGTATCATGCAGGAAGAAATTTTCGGGCCAGTTGTTGCCTTTGCCAAAGCAAAAGACTTTGACGAGGCGCTTGATATGGCCAACAACTCAGAATACGGCTTAACCGGCGCAGTCATTTCCAGAAACCGTGAACATCTGAACAAGGCAACGATGGAATTCGATGTAGGTAATCTGTATTTCAACCGTAATTGTACAGGTGCAATCGTCGGATATCAGCCATTTGGCGGGTTCAAAATGTCCGGTACAGATTCCAAAGCAGGCGGTCCGGATTACCTGGCATTGCACATGATGGCAAAAACAGTATCAGAGACATATTAGAATTTTACGGAGCGGGATGTGACAGCATCCTGCTCCAATCAAATGGAAGGAGGAGTTTTCATGGCATCGTCAAAAGAAGTTATCGAACAGACAGAACATTATGGTGCGCATAACTATCATCCGCTGCCAATTGTCGTTGCTGAAGCTGAAGGTGTATGGGTAAAGGATCCTGAAGGCAATAAATACATGGATATGCTGAGTGCCTATTCTGCTGTAAACCAGGGCCACCGTCATCCCAAGATTATTGCTGCGCTGAAAGATCAGGCGGACAAAGTAACGTTGACATCACGTGCATTCCATAATGAGGTACTGGGACCATGGACCAAGCGTGTTGCAGAGATAACCGGAAAAGATAAAGTGCTGCCAATGAACACCGGTGTAGAGGCTGTTGAGACCGGAATTAAAGCAGCCCGCCGCTGGGCATACGAAGTAAAAGGGGTGGAAGACAACAAGGCAGAAATCATCGCAGCAAGGGGAAACTTCCATGGTCGGACATTAAATGCAATTTCTTTGTCTGATGATCCCGGCGCAACAAAAGATTACGGTCCATTCGTTCCTAACATTAACAAGGTGGAATATGGTGATGTTGACGCGATTCGAGCGACAATTACACCAAACACAGCTGCTGTAATTGTAGAGCCAATCCAAGGTGAGGCAGGAATTATTATTCCTCCAGAGGGATATTTAAAAGAAATCCGTTCAATCTGTGATGAAAACAATGTATTGTTCATTGCTGACGAGGTGCAAACTGGTTTTGCACGTACTGGTAAGATGTTTGCATGTGATTGGGAGGGTGTTATTCCGGATATTTTTGTCATGGGTAAAGCATTAGGTGGCGGCGTAATGCCGGTATCTGCAATTGCTGCCAACAAAAATATTATGGATGTTTTCACACCGGGTTCACATGGTTCAACATTTGGCGGAAATCCGTTGGCTTGTGCCGTATCAATGGCTGCGCTTGATGTGATTGAAGAAGAAAAATTGGTTGAGCGTTCACTGGAACTGGGTGAATACTTCGAAAAAGCATTGCGCAAAATCGACAATCCGGAATTGAAGGAAATTCGTGTCCGCGGATTGTTCATCGGAGTTGAGTTCAGTCACCCGGTCCGCAACTATTGTGAAGCATTGAAGAAAGAGGGCGTGTTGTGTAAAGAAACACATGATAACACAATCCGTTTTGCACCACCATTGGTGATTGAAAAAGAGGATCTTGACTGGGCAATTGAAAAAATTCATAACGTGCTTTCGAAATAAAAATGTGCTTTTAAACCTGCTTCGACTGGATAGTCGGGGCAGGTTTTTCTTTTACGTTGGAGGATTTTCCTGTTTAAATTTTCCCGCGGCCAATTGACACCGGACAACTTTTAGGCTACACTATTTTCTAACATTTAAATAATCTTGAAACTCTTATTATGAGCAGGCTGAGGGAATTGGACCGATGAAGCCCAGCAACCGGCGGTAAATCTATTGTGAAACGGTAACATAGCCGTTATCATTCATGATTTGGCACGGTGCTACATCCAACAGAAAGAAGTAACTTTCTGGCAGATAAGAGGTGGATCGAATCTTAATCGTGATAATCATCGACCTCTTTTTTTATAAAAGAGGTCGATTTTTTTATTGGAGAAAGGAGGACACAGCCAGATACATCTCGTTTCAATTTAAACTAACTAGAGAAAAGGGAGAGAGAGCAAACATGAAAAAAGGATTTATTTCTGTATTTAGTATTATATTTATCATTGTTTTAACTGCATGCGGAGCCGACGCATCTGGTGATGAGGTGGACAGTGACCATATCGTTGTTGGGGTTACAGCAGGGCCGCATGAAGAAATTATGGAAAAGGTGAAAGATTTAGCTGCTGAGCAAGGTCTTGAAGTGGAGCTTAAAGTTTTTACTGACTATGTTATTCCCAACACAGCCCTTCATGAAGGAGAGCTTGATGCAAATGTTTATCAGCATCAGCCATTTCTGAATAACTTTAATGAAGACAAGGGCTTGAACCTGGTTTCGATTGGTAAAGCCGTTAATTTTCCAATGGGTATTTACTCCGAAAAGATCAATAATATAAAAGATTTGCAGGAGGGCGGCACAGTTGGGTTCCCCAGTATTTCAACCGGTGCACCAAGGGCATTGAAGCTGTTTGAATCTGCTGGAATTATAGAATTGAAAGATGGCGTGAAGAACAGTGAATTAACTGTGGATGATATTGTGAAAAATCCAAAAAACCTTGAATTTGAACCATTGGATGCTGCGCAAATTCCGTCATTATTGGGTGAACTGTCAATTGCGGCAATCAATACAAACTACGCCACTGAAGCTGGGCTGGTTCCTACCGAGGATGCGCTGGTTATAGAGCCTAAGGATTCTCCATGGGTAAATGTTATTGCCACACGAGAAGAACTGAAGGACGATCCAACATTGAAAAAACTGGTTGATATTTACCATTCACCTGAAGTGAAACAGTTTATTAAGGAAAAATATAATGGATCTGTAATTCCCAGCTGGTAATAAAATTTTTCAGATGCCCCATTCACGAAATGGGGTGTTCTTTATACAAGGAGTGATTCATACATGATTCAGCTTGAACATATATCCAAGGTATTTGATGGAAAGAAAGGACAAACACAGGCGCTGAAAAACGTATCATTGTCTGTGCAGAAGGGTGAAATTTTTGGAGTTATTGGATACAGTGGTGCAGGAAAAAGCACGCTTGTCCGCTGTGTCAATCTGCTGGAACGACCAACAGAAGGGCGCATTATGATAAATGATCGTGATTTAACCACCTTATCAAATGCGCAATTGAATGAATCAAGAAGAAAGATAGGAATGATTTTTCAAGGGTTTAATTTACTTTCGACTGCCACTGTCTATCAAAATATTTTTCTGCCATTGAAATTGACTGGTGTTTCTAAAAAGGAAGCAAATGAACGTGTAGTAAAATATTTGCGTATTGTGGGACTTGAAGATAAACAGGAAGCTTATCCTGCCCAATTATCAGGCGGACAAAAGCAGCGTGTTGCTATTGCACGTGCACTGGCACACGAACCGGAAGTTTTGCTTAGTGATGAAGCAACAAGTGCATTGGACCCGGATACAACGGAGGCAATACTTGATCTTCTGTTGAAAATAAACCGGGAACTTAACATTACCATTTTGTTAATTACGCATGAAATGCATGTTATTCAGAAGGTGTGTGATCATGTTGCGGTAATGGAAAATGGAGAAGTAATCGAATCCGGATCGGTGCTGGATATTTTCACTGACCCGCAGCACACAACCACCAAAAGGTTTACAAGCAGTTTATTCAAGGGGGATGTACCGCAGGATTTACTGGAATCACTGGAACAAAGGGGATCCGTTGTTACGTTATCTTTTGTTGGAAATTCTTCGGAGGAACCTGCTCTTGCGGCGGTCAGTAAGAAGTTTGACGTCTATCCGAATATTTTGTCTGGTAACATAACGCAGCTGAAGGATCAGCCTTTCGGGCGCCTGGTAGTCTTTTTTGAAGGGAATAACGATGAAACAACGTTGGCGATTAACTATCTGGAAAGCGTAGGAGTAAAAGTGGAAGGGGTGGATAAAAGTGTTCGAAGTGATTACCGCGTTTCTTAATCAATGGGGCGATGAAATTGCTGAAGCGATTATTGCCACGATTCAAATGGTAGTGATTGCGCTTGGAATTTCCATTGTGATTGGGCTGCCGTTAGGAATTTTGCTCGTGCTGACAAGACCGGGTAAAAGCCTGGAAAATAAATATTTTTTTCTTTTCTTGAATACACTGATCAATACGATTCGTTCGATTCCATTCATCATTTTGCTGTTTTTCATATTACCATTCACTAAGTTAATTGCCGGAACAACCATTGGCGTACAAGGCGTGATCGTACCGCTGGTTGTGAGTTGTTCACCTTATATTGCCAGATTAATGGAGTCGGCACTGCTTGAAGTGGACCGCGGTGTTATTGAAGCTTATGAGGCAATGGGGATAAAACCGAGGTCCATCATATGGCATGTACTTGTACGGGAGGCACGACCCGGGATCATTCTTGGATTAACGATTGCGACAATAAGCCTGATTGGTGAAACAGCAATGGCAGGTTTGGTTGGTGCCGGTGGATTAGGTGATTTAGCCTACCGTTTCGGACATCTTCGTTACGAAGTGGATGTCATGTATGTGACCGTATTTATATTAATTATTATGGTTCAAAGCATTCAAACTTTTGGTAACCGCATGTCAGCTCGAATGAAAAAAGGATGATCATAGTCGGAAATCTATTTCAAAGCTGGTAAAACGGGGTGGGGGTATAGGCGCCATCGCGTTTTTGCCGAAAAATAGTTATTTGTGCGGAGGCCCATTTTTGGGGCATAATTATACAAATTTGTAGCTGAAAAGTCGTACCAGAAATGTATCATTTCACCTTATAAGCTCTGTCAAAACAGGAAGGTATTGAAACTTGATTACCATGATCAATTCTGCCAAAAATGTCGTCTTTTGCATCTTTATTCCTTTTAATTTCCAATAATTAGTACTATTTAATCGTTTTCATAAAGTTTCGATATGACTATGGGAATCTATTATTTGATTTGCTATTGTGGAATAGACGGTCCGTATAGATTTTACGAAAAGCGCGCGCCTTTCATATTAATGAAGGGGATGGGTGATGCAGTTTGAAGAAGAATAAAATGTTGAGTACTGTTGCCGGAACAGCATTGGCGGTAAGTTTGACGCTGACAGGTGTGACGGGAACGGTAAGTGCCGAAGAGGCAGGCAATAAAGCGATTCAGGAAATGAAGTCGATGACTAATTCAAACTTTAATATAGTCTGGAACAAAGGGGAAACCGCTCCAACATTTGTATCTGGTAAACTATCAAAACAAAGCGTTAAAGGTGTTGGGCAGATAAAAAACTATATTGAAGAAAATAAGGAATTATATAATTTGGATCCGAATTCGGATTTATCTTTTGTTGAAAAATCAACGGACAAGCTTGGCATGACACATTATGAGTTTACACAGTCAGTAGACGGGGTTCCGGTTTATGGAGCAACGTTTACGGTTCACACAAATGAAAACGGAATTGTGTCGGCGGTAACTGGTAAGGTTCATCCAAAGGCTGCAAAAGATTTGGGCAGAAATCTTAAAGCAGACTTATCAAAAAAAGATGCAATTGACAGTGCCTGGGAATCAATTAATCTGACGAAAAAGGAAACAAAAGCAAAAAATGCAAATAAAAAAGCATTGAAAAAAGCAAGTAACCTGGCGAAATCAGAAGTGAAAAACACAGCGGAAAAGGCAGACCTTGTTGTCTATTCAACAGGTGGAGAAAGTCATTTAGCATATCATGTTGAATTGCAGTTTATTTTCCCTGAACCTGGCAACTGGCAGATCTTCGTTGACGCAAATGACGGTTCCATTATTGATTCCTATAATGCAGTTACCGACGCTGGTGCAGCCAGTGGCTATGGATACGGAGTTCTCGGAGATTACAAAGAATTGAACACGTATTTATCAAACGGGTCTTATTTCTTGTATGATGTGACGAACCCAATGAACGGCGTGATTGAAACGTTTACGGCTGAAAACGGAACATATTTGCCTGGATATCGTTCATCAGATAGTAATAACGCCTTCACTAGCGGTAATCAGGCTGCTGCTGTAGACGCCCATGCTTATGCTGACCAAACGTATGATTATTTCTATAACACATTTGGCAGGAACAGCTATGATGGTAATGGCTCATCAATCCGTTCAACTGTACACTATGGCAGCAACTACAACAATGCTTTTTGGAATGGTCAACAGATGGTATACGGGGATGGCGATGGATCAACATTTGCTCCATTATCAGGTGCACTGGATATCGTTGCGCATGAGTTGACACATGCCGTTACGGACTATTCAGCGGGTCTCGTTTATCAGGATCAGCCGGGTGCATTGAATGAATCGTTGTCAGATGTATTCTCCGTATTTGTTGAGCGGGAGGATTATCTGCTAGGTGAAGATGCATATACGCCACGCAGAAGTGGTGATGCGTTACGCAGTCTTTCCAATCCGCCGGCATATGGGCAGCCCGAGCATATGGATGATTACGTGTATACGAATGCGGATAACGGTGGGGTTCATACAAATAGTGGTATCCCAAATAAGGCCGGATACAATACGATTGAAAGTATTGGTGTAGCAAAGGCTGAGAAAATTTATTACCGTGCACTAACTGTCTATCTTGGAGCATACAGCAACTTCAGCGATGCACGCGCAGCACTGCTGCAGTCAGCTGCTGATCTTTATGGGAATGGATCGGAATATGATGCAGTAGCAAATGCATGGAGTAACGTAGGAGTATACTAGAGTTTGAACGGTTGGACTGAAGTGAAGAAACTGGGACAAATTAAAAATTGAAAACTAAGAGACGAACAATTTATAGGACTAGCGGAGGAAATATACGTAGACTCCTGTGGGAGAAAAGGCATAGGTAAGACTCCGAAGTGCGTTAGCACAAGGAGGCTTACCAGCCGCCCACGGAAAGCGAAGTATATTTCCGGAGCGGAGGAGCCTATCTCGTTAATTCGTCTTTTCTTTTGATAAAACACTTTTTGTCCCAGCCTCTTTGCATTTCTAAGGAGTTGAGCGAAATGTTGCGAATTTCGTTATTGTTGATTTTGATCATTGGTTTAATTTCCTGCAGTCAGCAGGGTGAAAAGCCGAAAGTTGATGAGCAGACCGATCCAAATAGTGAACAGTCTTCAGGAAGCAGTGGCGGTATCGTGGCCGGAAGTTTGGAAACCTCACTTCAAATTAAAGATGATCATGCATTGTTTCGAGTGAAAAATCAAACGGAACAAGTGAAAGAACTTCATTTGAAAAGTGAGGATGCGTTTGAGTACATTATCAGAAATGGCGGTGGGGAAGTGGTGTTTGAACAGTCGCAGAATAAAGGTGAAACGGTCGTGCTGAAACAAGCGGAAGAATTGAAATATAAAATCCCATTGCCAGGTGATTTACAGGATGGAACGTACGAACTAACGGCAATACTTCATGGAAATCCTGAGTTGGAAGAAGTGACATCCTTTTCTGTTGGGGAATAGATTAGTAGGGGTCTGTTCAGTACCACCCGGTTTTGAGTTCTTCTATTTAAATAATTGACGGAACTTTCAAAGTTTGCTATATTATTCACCATAATAAAAATATCCAAACGGCTGCTAAATCCAGTTGACTCTTCTGGACAAGAAGAGCAAGCCTGGGGTGTAAACCAGTTGTATGAAGACAGGAGTGAAGTTGATTTCGGCTCCGTTCATAGTGCTGGTTTATTTTTATTTTAAGGGTGTTGGATGTCTTATAACATTAGAAAACTTGGTTGTCACCAAGCCTTTAGGTGACAGCCATAGTTGCACTTATGCAGTAAGAAAGTTTTATACTTTCTTACTGCCGAAAAACAGCGTCCGCTGCGGGGTAAGGCAGATGCTGGTCTTTTTCAAAACAGGAGCCTTGGTGTACAGCTTATTTTTTGTAAGGGATTGCATTAGGGTACAAACCCGGAATTTTTATGGATTAGCAGTTGGAAATTAAAACAGCGGAGAGGATGAGGAGTTTGTTCAGCGATCAGGAACGAATGATACTTGGGATTATTGTAGTGGTCTATTTTTTACTATTAATTTGTTTTTCGTATTACATTAACAATCGTAAAATAAAGAACTATGAAGATTACAATGTTGCCGGACGGTCTGTCTCCATGTTCCCATTAATTTTAACGTTTGTCGGAACAGCCGTTGGTGGATCGATTTTACTCGGATTTATGGAAAATGCGTATCGTTTCGGGATGGGGCAGCACTGGCTGAATATCAGTATCTTAATTACGGGTATTATTACCGCATCGTTTCTCGTTAAGCGGATTCGTTTGATTGGCGAAAAACATCAAATGGTCACGTTGGGCGACTTTACCGCACTCCGATATGGCGAGGGAGCCAGACTGCCGACGGTAATCAGTGTGCTTCTTGCCTATTGTGCCGTAACCGGGATGCAGTTTGTTGCGATCGCGACGATTTTAAACTTGACGATTGGTCTCAGTATGACTGCCGGAATTATTATCAGCTGGGTTTTGCTGACGTTAAAAACATTCCTTGGCGGCCTGAAGTCGGTCGTTTGGCAGGATGCAATTCACGGCACTATTCAAACTTTAGGTGTTTTTCTATTATTTGTGGCCGTGCTTTGGGCTGGAAGTGACTGGGGTGAAATGAAATCATTTGCCGATTCAATCGGTGACTCCGGAGCATTAAGTATTACCAGTATTTCCACGAGTGAGGTACTGGTCTACTTCTTTACGATCGGCGGATACCAGTTTGTCAGACAGGATTTATGGCAGCGCTTTTGGGCAGCAAAAGATTATAAAACAGCCTTATCCGGATATTGGATTGCCATCGCCCTTGCTTTTTTAATTGGTGTTGCGATTATTTCAACAGGAGCTTTTTTGAAATATGGTATGCAGATGACCGAAATTGAACCGAACCTTGTTTATTATGAAGCAATCGGGGCAGTGTTTAACTTTCCAATCGTTGTAATTATGGTCATTGCACTTATGGCAACGGTCATTTCATGTGCTGACTCCTTCTTCATGGCGGGTTCATCTTCTATAATAAACGATATTATTAAGCCGCGAATTAAAGATAAATCTGAAAAAAAGATGCTTCTTTACAGTCGCTATTCGGTTGTCGCGGTATCGGTGATTTCGGTACTGCTCGCTTTGTACATGCCTGAATTGGTCGTGTTATGGGTGATTGGTACAGCGATGCTTGTCTCAGGGTTATTGGCGCCATCCATTTTCGGATTGTTTTGGAAAGGGGCTACGAAAGCTGGCGGGATTTCAGCGATGTGGCTTGGTTTATCGGTAGCGGTAATTTGGCAATTAGCTGGACATCCATTCGGCATTCACCCTGTATTTATTGGATTGCCATTGTCGACGTTAACATTAATTATTGTTTCGTTGGCAACGAAAAAAGAACACTCAGATGCAGAAGATATCTGGTCCCATGTGAACTAATAAATTGGAGATGTTTGAATGAAACCACTTACTGTAAATTTTGCACGAATGAAAGAAACGATTGAATACAGTGCTAAAGTCGGGGAGATTCCCAATCAGGGACTCCGCCGTCTTGCCTTATCAAAAGAAGATAAGACAATGCGGGAGCAGTTGCGGGAATGGATGATTGATGCCGGTTTGGAAGTGAGGATTGATGACTTTGGCAATATGTATGGAAGAAGAAAAGGACAGACAAATTTTGATCCGCTGGTAATAGGTTCACATCTTGATACACAGCCTAATGGTGGCAGGTTTGATGGTGTTCTCGGGGTGTTGACTGCTTTGGAGGCAATTCGTACTCTGAATGATTATGAGATTGAAACGTACCGGCCAATTGAGATTGTAAATTTTACGAACGAAGAAGGTGCACGATTTGAACCGCCGCTTTTGGGTTCCGGTGGTCTGACAGGTGTTTTCTCAAAAGAATATGTGTATAACAGGCAGGATCGGGACGGGAAGTTTTTCAAAAATGAATTGGCGGAAATTGATTTCAAAGGTGGTGAAACAAATCGGCTGCAGCGAGCGCATGCATTTCTGGAGTTACATATTGAACAGGGTCCGGTATTGGAAAATGAAGGGGTAACGATTGGCGCTGTAGAAGGGATAAAAGGAATGTCCTGGCTGGAGCTGAAAGTAACCGGTGAAGGAGGACATGCCGGGCCAACCCCAATGCCGCTTCGAAAAGATGCAATGATGGCAGCAGCTAATATAATCTCGCATATAGAACAAAAAAGCAATGTATTTGATAACGATTTAACTGTGACAGTCGGACGGCTAGATGTAAAACCGGGTGCTGTAAATTGTATTCCGGAAGAGATTGTCTTTTCAGTGGATGTCCGGCATTTGGACGATGAAGTTCGTAAAAAGTTTATCGATGAGATGAAGGTGGAAATGCAAGATATGGCTACGGATAGAAAGGTGGAACTGGAAACAGAAACACTGTGGGAAGTGAACACATCAACCTTTCATGAGGGCATTATTGATCAGGTCTCGAAAAGTGCCGAGCGCCTTGGTTATTCGAACAGACGATTGTACAGCGGTGCGGGCCACGACGCGAAATATATGAATGCGTTTTGCGCAACCGGAATGATTTTTTTGCCGAGTGTGGATGGTAAAAGTCATGTTGAATCGGAATTAACGTTGGATGAGGATATTGAAAAAGGTGCGAATGTTTTACTGGATACGATGATTCATGTGACTGATAACAATGAACAACTGTAAAAGCACAGGGGGAATTTCAATGGAGAAGGTTACTGGGTTCATATGGGACGAGAGCTATTTCTGGCATCAAACCGGAAATGGTGCATTAAATATTAATTCAGGCGGGTGGATACAGGAAGATACCCATGCGGAAAATCCGGAAACCAAGCGCCGTGTAAAAAACTTATTGGATCGGTCCAAGTTTATGAAAGAACTGCAGCAAATCGAGCCACGGGAAGCGTTGCTCGATGAAGTGGGATTGAATCATGGCAGGAAATACATTGAAAAAATAAAAAAGTTAAGCGACAGTGGTGGCGGTGATGCAGGTGAGCATGCGATTGTTGGACCGGATTCGTATGAAATAGCACTCTTGTCAGCAGGCGGAGTGATAACGGCGACTGATGCCGTCATGCAGGGCAAGGTTCACAATGCTTATGCGCTGACTCGGCCTCCAGGTCATCATGCTGGACAGGACGAAGGAATGGGTTTTTGTTTATTCAATAATATTGCAATCGCTGCCAAACATGCGAAGGCCAAATATGGATTGAAGCGGATTGTGATTATCGACTGGGATGTGCATCATGGCAATGGAACCGAAAACGCATTCCGGGATGATCCGGAAGTATTATTTATATCGATGCATCAGGAAAATATTTTCCCGAAAAATCGCGGACAGATCTCCTATGCCGGCGAAGGGAATGGGGAAGGATTTAACGTAAATATTGAATTGCCTGCCGGGACTGGTAATGAAGGATATCTTTATACATTTGATCAAGTAATCGAACCAATCATAAATCAGTTTGAACCGGAACTAATTATGGTTTCAGCGGGCCAGGATCCGAGCCGGTTTGATCCGCTTGGAAGGATGCTGATGACAGCGGACGGTTTTTATCAGATGGCTATGACGGTAAAAGGGTTGGCAGAAAAACATTGTGACGGCCGGCTTGTTGCCTGTCATGAAGGAGGATACAGTACAGCATATGTACCATTTTGCACGATTCGGATTTTGGAAGCACTAAGCGGAAAACAAAGCGGTGTTGATGACCCATTCGATCAGGGTTATCATGAAGGACCGTTGTATCAAAATCAGATTGATGCAGTTGAAAGGGTTAAGGAGGTTCAGGGTGCTTATTGGAGGGTTTGAAGGTCAGGTGAATCCAGGGAAATACTTGGTATCTGAAGTCATACGTGTGTATTTTTACTGGCTGTCACCTAATAGCTTGGTGACAACCAGGTTTTCTAAGATTACTACTTAAAAACTTGTAAACTATAAGATCCACATCCACTGTGATGTGGGTCTTATAGTTTTTATAAGCAATTAATCCACCTCACATAAACGCACCAAACCAATATCCAAGCCCGGTCCCAATATAGTTTCCAACAATATACCCAAGGGTTCCTACAAGCAGGATCGGCACTATCAATTTGTTCCATCCTTTCGCTATTGCCATTGCGGCGGCAGTTGTTGGACCTCCGAGATTTGCGTTGCTGGCGAGCAGGACCTCCTCCAAGTTGAATTTGAACAGTTTTCCCAGGACAAGTGAGAATAATAGATTCATCAAGACAATGATTAATACAAATACAAGCAGCAGCGGCGAGGTTGTAACCACTAGAGCAATAGATGCCGGTACACCAATCACAACAAAGAACAAATAAATCAGAAATGTTCCGATTTCCTGTGTTCCTTGGATGTTTTCAAAATAATTTGGCATCAGAATTACGGCAAGAACCGTTAGTGTTGTCAGCATGAGATAGCGGTCACCAATGATTCCGCCCAGAATTTGATAAAATACATTTACATTTTCACCATTTGGAATGGTTCCAGCAAAGAAATCGGCAAGGTGAAAGGATATGGTGACAAGTGCGAATGCAGATGCAACACTTAACGCGATGTCTTTCAGGGAAATCTCTTTCCGTTTCCAGAATGATGCTGCCTGTGTTTCATCTTCATTACTGGACGCTCCCGACTCAACCTCATCAATATGCGGTGTCCGAAACATGTTTCGAAAAAAATTAAATGTAGGAATAGCCATTAACACAAAAAAGAAAGTTGCCATCATCATATTATCGGCAACTACCGTGGCGGATACCAGCTCACCAGGTGTTTCAAATTTGGCGGCCATCGCGGCAAAATTGACCCCGCCTCCTGTGTAGGATGCCGACATCATGGCACCGATTTTATCCAGATGTGGTATAGCATCTTTTAATAACACGAATGATAGAATCGTACCTGCAACCGTTCCAGCAGCACTTAATAAGAAGATTGTCAGCATCCGACCACTTTCCTGCCAGATTTTCTTGATGTTTGCTTGAAATAATAATAGTGGAATCGCCAGTGGTACCACGTAGCTCCAAACTGCATCATAAACACTCGACTCAAGCGGAATGACATTTAAATTTGCCAGCACCATCGCACCTATCAGCGCAATAATGGCCCCGGAAACTTTGGATGCCCATGTATATTTCTGTTCCAAATAGATACTCACTGCTGCCCACCCTGTTAGGAAAGTCCATAGTGCCCATGTGTTGTCCGGAGATATTAATGATGTTTCCATGATATTCACCCCTGTACATTTATTTATAAGTCAGAAAGTATAAGTGAAGGTTGACCTTATAAGAAAAACTCCGGCACTCGCTATAAGACAAGGCGAATACCGTGTTTTCTAATATTCTACCAGAGACTTTTGACTTTTATAAGCATTTAAAATAATCTGTTATCCCTATTTTATTGAAAACGCTTTTATATTATAATACAGCAAATTGGACCATCCACTTGTCCACTTTGCTGTATGAAAGGATTGCATGCTATGAAACGGTTGCCGGTCAAGAAAAAAAGGGTCTATCACGCGATTGTGGAGCAAATTAAGTCAGGAATGGAGAAGGAGGAATTGGTGCATGGTGAAAAGCTGCCTTCCGAAAGATACTTAGCGGATGAACTGTCTGTTTCCAGAACATCGGTTAAAGAGGCATTCAGTGTTTTGGAAGCTGCGGGTGTTGTAGAGATTAAGCATGGCAGTGGGGTATATCTCCGGAAAAATACGAAAGAAGACCTCATTGCCAAAATGAACGCGGTTATCCGCGGTGTTACCGTTGATATCGTGGAGTTGATGGAACTTAGACTCGCCATTGAACGGGATGCGACTTATTATGCAGCGATTCGAGGTTCAGATCAGGATCTTCAAGCAATATACGATGCATTGCATGAATTGGAAATTGCTGTTTTGCAAGGCAATATTGCTGCGGAAGAGGACTTGACTTTCCATATGGCGATTGCCAGGGCGGCTGGTAATTCAGTTATTGAGAAAGTCATGTATATGCTGTCCGACCAAGTATTGGCAGGGTTAAAAGAAAGTCGGTCCAATACATTGAGTCAGCCAAATAACAGTCGGACCGTTTTGGAGGAACACCGGAATATTTATGACGCGATAAAGGCAGGTGATGCACTCAAGGCCAGGGAATCCATGAGTACTCACCTTCATAACGTCAAGGAGCGCTATTTGTAATTATTTTTAAAGAGGAGGCGTACGTTTTATGAGTTCAGAACAAGGGGTTACTTATCAACAAACAACTTCTCCGGAGGCACCGACTCCCCCGCGTACATTTAAAGGAAAGTTAAAAACGGTTGGTCCTGGATTCGTGACCGCTGCTACCGGTGTCGGAACGGGTGACTTAATAGCCGCACTTGTGGCTGGGGCAGGTTTGGGTATCACACTTATGTGGGCTATTATAGTTGGGGCTATTTTTAAGTATTTTTTTACGGAAGGGATGGGAAGATGGCAGCTTGCGACAGGCCGGACCATTCTGGAAGGTTGGCATTCACTTGGTAAGTGGGCAACCGGGTATTTCGGCGTTTATTCGGTTTTGTGGGGTTTTAGTTATGGCGCGGCAGCTATGTCGACAAGTGCCATTATGATGGTAACGATGTTTCCGATTATGCCGTTATGGGCATGGGCAATTATCCATGGCCTCGCTGGGATGGCTTTGGTGTTGACAGGAAAATATAAGTTGTTTGAAAACATTATGACGATCATGATTGGTATTATGTTTGTAACGGTTGTTGGATCGGCAGTCATTATCATGCCGGAAGTCGGAAATATTTTAAGTGGATTGGTACCACGTACAGGCGACAGTTCCTTGCTGCTGGTTATGGGATTGCTTGGTGGAGTCGGTGGTACGATTACAATGGCTGCCTATGGTTACTGGGTACGAGAAAAGAAATGGGAGGGGAAACGTTGGATTCCAATGATGAAACTGGATACCGCTACAGGTTATGTGATTACAGCAATTTTCACGGTATCATTATTGATTGTTGGAGCTGAATTTTTGTATGGAACCGGTATTGAAATCAACGGCGAAGAAGGTTTAGTAACACTTTCCAATTTATTTGCTGAGGAATTTGGAACATTTGCACGCTGGATGTTTTTGATTGGGGCATGGTCGGCGGCATTTTCATCGCTGCTCGGTGTTTGGAATGGTGTTCCGTATTTATTTGCAGATTTTGTTCGGATTGTTAAGGCAAAAGGTAGACGTCCGGGGAAGCCGGTTTCCGAGAAAGACCCGGCCTACAGGGCGTACTTGCTGTGGCTGACGTTTCCGCCAATGCTTATTTTGTTCTTTGGTAAACCGGTGTTTATCGTTATTTTATATGGAGCGCTTGGAGCATTGTTTATGCCGTTTTTGGCAATTACGCTGCTGTGGCTGCTGAATTCAAAAGCAGTGGATAAAGACTTCAAAAATGGGTGGCTGGCGAATACCGTATTAACTGCCTGTGTTCTGCTATTTACCTATCTCGGCCTTATTGAATTAATCGACATGTTTTAATTGGGAGTGAACATTTTTGACGTATGATTATGCAATTATTGGTGGAGGAATTATCGGTCTGTCAGTTGGGATGGAACTCACAAAACAGCATCCGGATGCGTCTGTTGTTATTTTGGAAAAAGAGTCCGGGGTATCGCTTCACCAGACAGGGAGAAATAGTGGTGTTATTCATTCGGGAATATACTATAAACCTGGCAGTCTAAAGGCTGAACTGGCGCGAAAAGGAAATAAACAATTGGTAGATTTTTGCAGGGAACATGATATACCCTATGATGTTTCAGGAAAAGTTATTGTTGCGACAAGCGAAGAGGAAGTTTCCTTATTGGAAGATTTATATCAACGGGGATTGGAAAACCAACTCGCAGTTGAAAGAATATCAACAGAAGAATTGCGGCGAGTTGAACCACATGTCAATGGTATTGCTGCCATTAAAGTTCCGAGTACGGGGATTGTGGATTACAGGCAAGTTTCGCAACAATTCAGTGCTATCTTTATAGAAAATGGTGGGAGTATTTCGTTGGATACAGAGGTTCAGGATATCTCCTTTGAACAGGAGCATGTTACAATTACAACAAATAAGGGTGCTTTTGATAGTCGCTTTCTTATTAATTGTGCCGGGTTATTCAGTGACCGGATCGCCAAAATGGCAAACATTATGCCGGACTTGAAAATTGTTCCGTTCCGCGGGGAGTATTATGAATTGAAACCGGAGAAACGGTATTTGGTTAAAAACCTTATTTATCCGGTTCCGAATCCGGATTTTCCGTTTCTCGGTGTTCATTTTACGAGAATGATAGATGGCCGGATACTTGTGGGTCCGAACGCTGTATATAGTTTCAGGCGCGAGGGTTATAAAAAATCTGATTTTCAATGGAAAGATTTTTTGGAAGGATTGACATACCCAGGATTTCGTAAGCTTGCTGGTGGAAACTTGACGGAAGGTTTAAAGGAAATGATTCGATCGTACAGTAAAAAAGCTTTTGTGAAAGAGGTTCAGCGCTTCATTCCGGACATTGATGCAGATGATCTGGTTCCGGCAAAGGCAGGTGTGCGTGCACAGGCTCTGGATCAGGAAGGTAATTTACTTGATGATTTTGCGATTATTCATGACAGACGGGCATTGCATGTTTGCAATGCCCCATCTCCGGCGGCAACGGCCAGTATAGAAATCGGAAAGAAGGTTGTTCAAATGATGGATCAGCAAAAATAATGAACAGGGAGAGTTGCTAAAATGAATTCTTTTACCCATCAGGCTCATCCATATCCGGTTAACCGAAATGCAACTTACGCAAATAAGGGCATGGTTGCAACTTCTCAGCCATTAGCGGCTCAAGCTGGATTGGATATTTTAAAAAAAGGCGGCAATGCGGTGGATGCGGCAATTGCTACTGCTGCATGTCTTACTGTTGTCGAGCCAACATCGAACGGGATTGGCGGCGACGCATTTGCACTGGTTTGGATCAATGATGAGCTGCATGGCTTGAATGCGAGTGGAAGGTCACCTGAAGATATTTCGATTGATGACGTTAAACAAGCAGGGTATACGGAAATGCCCCAGTATGGTTGGCTGCCAGTTACGGTGCCTGGTGCGCCCGGGGCGTGGGCAGAACTTTCCCAAAGGTTTGGGAAGCTGCCATTAACCAAGGTAATGGAGTCCGCCATTACCTATGCGGACGAAGGTTTCCCTGTTTCGCCTACACTGGGCAAGTTTTGGAAAAAGGCGTATGATACATTTCGTGAGGAGTTAACGGATTCCATTTTTTCCAATTGGTTTGAGACGTTTGCACCAAAAGGAAGAGCACCACAGGTTGGCGAGATATGGTCATCCCTGGATCACGCGGACACACTGCGTTCAATTGCGGAAACAAATGCTGAATCATTTTACCGTGGTACGCTGGCGGAAAAAATTGCGTCTTTTGCCAGGGACACCGGGGGCTATCTGACTACTGATGATCTTGCTGATTATAAGCCGGAATGGGTCAAGCCAATTGCGGTTAACTACCGGGGATATGATGTCTGGGAAATACCTCCAAACGGACAAGGGATTATCGCACTGCAGGCACTTAATATTTTAAAAGGTTTTCAGTTTGGCGAAAGAGATGCAGTGGATACGTATCATAAACAATTTGAAGCGATGAAGCTGGCGTTTACCGATGGATATGAACATGTGACGGAAGAAAAAGATATGCGTTATACATCAGAGGCTATTTTATCAGATGCATATGGTGAGCTGCGCCGAAACGAGATTGGTGAGACAGCAATGCAGCCAAAAGCTGGTGAACCTTCTTTGAGTGGGACGGTGTATCTGGCGACTGCCGATAATGACGGTAATATGGTTTCCTTTATTCAAAGTAATTATAAAGGATTTGGCTCTGGACTGGTTGTTCCGGGTACGGGAATTGCCCTGCAAAATCGCGGTAGTGAATTTTCATTGAACCCTGACCATGTTAATGCTTTAAAAGGCGGTAAAAGAACATATCACACCATCATTCCAGGGTTTATAACCAAAGATGACAGTCCAATTGGCCCGTTCGGTGTCATGGGTGGCTATATGCAACCACAGGGTCATGTTCAGGTTGTCATGAACATGATTGATTTTCATTTGAATCCGCAGGCAGCGCTTGATGCACCAAGGTGGCAGTGGATCAAGGACAAAGTGATTGAAGTGGAAAACCGGTTTCCACATCATCTTGCACAAAGCCTCGCTGACAAAGGGCACGACGTTCATATTCAGATTGAGCCGAACAGCTTTGGGCGCGGACAGATAATTTTAAGAGACCCGGAAACTGGTGTGTTAATTGGTGGTACCGAGTCAAGAACGGACGGAGCGATTGCAAGCCGGTAGACAGGTGGTGTAACGATGAAAACACAATGGGATTTATTTATTGCCTTTTTTAGAGTAGGTATGCTTGGATATGGCGGTGGGCCTGGCTCGATTCCGCTGATCCATGTCGAAACGGTGAAAAAATATAATTGGGTAACAGATGAAGAATTTGGTGATATATTGGCGCTATGTAACACGTTGCCGGGGCCGATCATTACAAAAATGGCGGGATATATCGGGCACCGGGAGTCGGGTTTTCTCGGGATGCTAAATGCCGTGATCGCCTCGATTCTCCCGACTATTTTGCTGATGGTGATACTGTTAACGACCTTATCTTCATTTAAAGACTTTGACTGGGTAAATGGGATGACTGCTGCCGTTATTCCGGTTGTCGGGGTAATGCTGGCAGTTCTCACCTGGCAATTCTTGAATAAAGCGGGCAAGGGTCTTGGGTGGTTAAAAACGATCATTATGTCGGTCATTATTCTGATTGTCCTGCAGCTCGGGGTCCATCCAGGAATTGTCATTGGTGTGCTGTTAATTCTGGCTTTGGTGCAGAAGGATAAAAGCGGTGACGATGAAAAATCAAGGAGAGGGGCGGGATCATGATTCTTTATTGGCATATTTTCTTAGCCTTTTTCATTCCTGGGATTCTCGGTTATGGTGGCGGACCAGCTTCGATTCCATTGGTGGAAAATGAAGTGGTAGACCGGTATGGATGGATGTCCATCCAGGAATTCAGTGAGGTACTTGCCCTAGGAAATGCACTTCCCGGACCGATTTCAACCAAAATGGCAGGGTACATAGGGTATGAAGTTGGAGGAATACCAGGAGCAATTATTGGTGTATTCGCAACGGTTGCTCCGTCGCTGATGTTGATGATTGCGCTATTGGGTATACTCTACAAATACAAAGATTCCCCAAAGGTTCAACGATTGACCATGTATGTACGCCCGGTCATCGCTATACTGCTCGGTCTTATGGCATGGGATTTTTTTGTGGAATCATATGATGGAATCGGCATCTGGCAGACAGCTCTGCTGATAGGAGGGGGTTACGTTCTGCTTGAGCAGGTTAAAATCCACCCGGCATTTGTGATTGCCGGTGCACTTGTTTATGGCGGGTTCTTTTTGTGAAGATTATTCGACAAGTGACTGTTCGACAGGTGCCTGTCCCCACCCGAATTTTGTTGAATAATCTGTATGAGTTTTTGGGGATAAATATTTTTCCTGCGTTTAGGCTACTCGAGTAGGATTGTTTTGCGCTATGTCGAAATAAGTAATATTGGATTATAGATTATTAAAAGGAGAGATAATTTCAATGAAACTTATAACCATACGAACAGATGAGGGCAATCGCCCAGGGGTAAAAACCGAAAACGGCATATTGGACTTAACAGCGTATTTGTCCGATGTATCAAGTGTACAAGAACTAATTCAAAAATATTCGGTCCAGGATTTATGTGACACAGTTGAACAAGCGAAGGATTTTATAAAGGAAGAGGATTCACTCAATATAGGCTCTTGTATCGACAATCCAGAGAAAATCATCTGCATTGGTAAAAACTATGGCAAGCACGCGGAGGAAACGGGCTCTGATATCCCTAAATTTCCCATTTTATTTAATAAATTCCAAAATGCATTGTCAGGAGACGGCTGTACGATCAAGCTGCCCAGTGTTGCAGAAAAAATAGATTATGAGGCTGAACTAGCCATTGTAATTGGTAAAGAGGCAAAAGATGTGACAGAGCAGGATGCACTTGATTATGTGTTTGGGTATTGCGCCGCAAATGATTTGAGTGCAAGAGATCTGCAGTTCAGGACCGGTCAATGGCTGCTGGGAAAAAGCCTGGATGGGTTTTGCCCAATTGGGCCTCATTTAGTTACGGCAGATGAAATTGAGGATCCGAATGCTTTGGAAATCAGCTGTACAGTTAATGGGGAAGTACGGCAAAAATCTAACACAAGAGATATGATATTTTCGTGCAGGAAACTGATCAGCTACATTTCACAGTACATGACATTGAAACCGGGTGATGTCATTTTGACTGGGACCCCTGAAGGCGTTATTTTGGGATATGATGAGTCCGAACAAGTTTGGTTGCGGGATGGCGATCAAGTAACAGTTGAAATAGAGGGGATTGGGAAACTTAGTAATGTGTTGAAAGGTTAATAGTTTTAGCTGAAGATAATTCGTTGAATGGTTTAAAAGACGATAAAAAGAAGTGTTTTTCCAAAAGAGTATGTTGTAATAAAGGCACTCCCTAACGAAGGGAGGTGAATGGATATGGAAAGTTGGGTATTTCTTTTTACCTCGATTATCAACATGGCTGTTGCCGTAATTAATTTGTCAGTTACCTTGTTGCATTTGAGAAAAAGAAGAAGAGTCGCTCCTTTTCGCAGAAGGAAGAGACTCTAATGTTCCCAAAGGAGAGGTTAATTCCTCTCCTACCATATCTTATTCATATTATAATGTATTTATACAAAAATGGCAAGGTATTCAACTTAAAGGCGAGGTGTATGCTATAATTTGGGCATGTTGCACTTGATATTTCCTTAGTAACACTTTCCATTTTGAGAAAAGACTCTTGAAAAGGAGGCTGGTTCATACGAAGAAAATCTTTTCAATACCTGGTTCTCCCTGTGATTTTCCCTTCCTTATTGCAAGGGACGATGGGGAAATTTTGTGTAACATAGGATCGACTGATGAGTTAAGGTCACTTCATCTCTGCCCCCTCCCCCGACATCTCAATAAATTCACGAACCGCAAAAGGCAGGTATCTGTCCTTTTTCCAGATCATGCCTAATTCCAGGTTAACGGCAGGCTTGTTAAAAGGAATGGCTATGATTTGTTCATTGGTAATGCGTTCACAGATTTTACTTGGTAATAAGGCTACGCCCAGTTTTGCTTCAACCATTTCTATCATAAAGTCTTTCTGTGAGCTTTCACAGACGATATTCGGGGAAAACCCGTGTTTATCACATTCCTGGACAATCTTGTCATGAAGGGAGAAATCGTGCCGGTATAATATAAACGGCTCTTTTCGAATATCTGAAAAGTCGATTGTTTTTTTTCGTGCTAACGGGTCATCTTTATGAACGATAAGCATTAACGGGTCTTTTAAAAGTTTAATTGTCTCAAAGTTTTCTTGTGGAACGGGCAAATTACAAATCAGCCCAATATCAAGCTCTCCCTCGCTGACTCCGGTTTTAATTTTATTTGTCCCAACCTCGGTTAACAAAATATTAATGGATGGATAGGCTTCTTTATACCTGCTGATTAATTTGGAAAAAAATACAGCACCTATAATTGGTGGAATTCCAATTTTAATTTCCCCTCTTTTTAAATCAATCACATCATTTAATTCCGTTGTTAAATTTTCAAACGCATCCAGAACATTTTTTGCATTGACTAAAAATGCTTGCCCGGCATCCGTTAATGCCAATTGTTTGGTCCCCCTGTAAAAAAGCGTGACACCGAGCTCATCCTCCAGATTTTTCATTGTTTTGCTTAATGACGGCTGGGAAATGTGAAGAATCGAAGCTGCCCGTGTGAAATTCAGTTGTCTTGCAACCTCTGCAAAATATTCAATCTGCCTTATATCCATTATCGGCATCCTTTCAAAAACCGTAAATGTGTAATTGTGCCCTATTATACTAAATGGTATAGCTAAAAGGAATAGGATACATGCAAAACTTGTATTTCAGTTATTTCACTGCTGATAGTAAAATGGTAAGTAGATGAAGGAAAGGGAGGAATAGGAATGTCAGATTACGTGAAGGCAGGCAATCTTCAAATTGCAAAAGAGCTTTATGATTTTGTTAATTCGGAAGCGCTCCCGGAAACAGGGCTTGACAATGAAACGTTTTGGGCGGATTTTGGCAAGCTTGTTGCAGATTTAGCGCCGAAAAATAAAGCATTGCTGGAAAAACGTGCTAATCTTCAAAAGCAAATTGATACATGGCATAAAGAAAATAATACGTTTGATTTTGCTACGTATAAGGCATTTTTGGAAAATATCGGCTACCTGGAGCCTGAGGTGGATGATTTTGCTATAACGACAGCGGATGTCGATGATGTCATTACGCTCCAAGCGGGGCCACAGCTTGTTGTTCCGATCGATAATTCCCGATATGCCCTCAATGCCGCTAATGCACGCTGGGGTTCACTTTATGATGCATTATATGGCACGGATGTCATCAGTGAAGAAGGTGGTGCTAGGAAAACAGGTTCCTACAATCCCGTTCGCGGTGAAAAAGTGGTTGCGTTCGCCAAAAACTTCCTTGATGAACATGTACCACTTCAAACATCTTCACATACACAAGCAGCAAACTATGCTATTGTGAACAGTAAATTAACAGTAACCCTAAAAAACGGTGAAACAACCGGCTTGAAGGATGCTTCAAAATTTGCCGGCTACCAAGGGAAAACGGAAGAGCCAAGTGTTGTCCTGCTCAAAAATAATGGATTGCACATAGAAATTCAAATCGACCATAATCACCCGATAGGAAAAACGGATGAAGCAGGTGTAAAGGATATTTATTTGGAATCTGCAACTTCCAGTATTATGGACTGTGAGGATTCCGTTGCAGCAGTGGATGCTGAAGATAAAACACTTATTTACCGAAATTGGCTGGGGCTGAACAGGGGTGATTTAACATCCGTATTTACGAAAGATGGCAAAGAAATAAAGCGAACCTTAAACCCTGACCGACAATACACAGGACCAAATGGTGAAGAAGTTGCACTAACCGGCCGTGTGCTGATGTTTGTCCGGAATGTTGGCCACTTAATGACGAACAATTCGATTCTCGATGCAAATGGAGAGGAAATTCCAGAGGGCATAATGGACGGTGTGCTGACAAGTTTAATGGCCAAACACGGTCTTTTGGGTAATGGGCCATACCAGAATTCACAAAAAGGTTCTATCTATATCGTTAAACCGAAAATGCATGGGTCGGAAGAGGCGGCTTTTGCGAATGAATTGTTTGATCGTGTAGAAGATATGCTTGATATGAAGCGGAATACACTAAAAATTGGTCTGATGGATGAAGAGCGGCGCACAAGTTTGAACCTGAAAAATTGCATTCAGGAAGTGAAGGAACGAATCGTTTTCATTAACACTGGCTTTTTGGATCGAACAGGTGATGAGATTCATACATCAATGGAAGCAGGTCCAATGATCCGTAAAGGTGAAATGAAAGCATCCACCTGGCTGGATGGTTATGAGAAAAATAATGTACGTATCGGTCTAGATGCCGGTTTGAAAGGAAAAGCGCAGATTGGAAAAGGGATGTGGGCCATGCCGGATTTGATGGCTGATATGCTTGAGCAAAAAGCAGGTCATTTAAAAGCAGGCGGGAATACAGCCTGGGTTCCGTCACCGACAGCTGCAACATTGCATGCACTTCACTATCATGAAGTTGATGTCAGACAGGTGCAAGCAGAACTCGCCAAAGAGCAAACGACGTACCAGAATGATATTTTACAAATTCCAATCGCGGAAAACACGGACTGGACCACTGAAAAAGTTCAGGAGGAGCTAGATAACAGTGCGCAAACCTTGCTTGGTTATGTTGTTCGCTGGGTTGAGCAAGGTGTTGGTTGTTCTAAAGTTCCTGATATTAATGATATAGCACTGATGGAAGACCGGGCAACATTGCGTATTTCCAGTCAAATGCTGGCAAATTGGCTGTACCATGGTATTTGCACAGAAGCACAAATGATGGACACACTGAAACGCATGGCAAAAATTGTTGACGGACAAAATGCCGGGGATGAAAATTACCGTCCAATGGCTCCTGATTTCGGTGATTCGGTCGCATTTCAGGCAGCTTGTGATCTTGTTTTCAAAGGAAAAGAACAACCAAGCGGCTATACGGAACCAATCCTTCACCGACGCCGTTTGGAGGCAAAAGAGAAGTATGGAATGGTAAAACCAACATAACGGGACAAGGGGGGATAGATATCCCTATTATGCACTAATGCTTCATAAAAATTGGATTATATGAACTTTTTATACAATTTCGCTTAACTGAGAGCTGCGTTGTATGAGAGCTAACAAAAACAATTATTTTTTTGTTTGCAAACCATTTTTTCGTGTTCTAATAAACATAGAAACAGGAATAAGACATAAACTAATAAAAGACCGAAGATACGGCAATATCTCCGGTCAGCAATTAATCGCTCCCCTTCAAGAGGGGTCAGCGCGAGTAAGAAACAGGCTTCATCCGTTTGCTAAAACTCAGGGAGGTCTATTTCTTATGGTCTATAATCGTTACAACGAGTGTTGCAAAAGCGATCATTAGAACCATTGTTTCAAAAATAGACAAGGCATCATCCCCTTCCGTTATAGCGTATCGCAAGACACTACAACCGACAGGAATGCGCCGACCTCCATTATGGAAAACACGATTTCGCATATTTCCGTTATCACTTGCCTGAACAGTTTAAAGAACTTTTTTAATTTTCCTTTAGCAAGCTATTTGACTAATAAACTTCAATCCTCAGCCTCATTAAAAAAATATTGTTCCGGGCCTTTCCCGTGTCGCTCGATAAGCTGGGGAGCAGCCGGCTCAGTATGTACGGATAATTGCTCATTAATAGTGGGAAGATGTTTTTTGGAAATATAGCCCATCGTTGGTGTTATGGGAAATTGATTCTGTTCCACATTAATACATAAATTCATTAAAATCAATTACTAACTGAATTGGAAAAGTTGTTCTTTGCTGGTTCTTTGTCCAATTACTATTCCCGATGTTCCTTTTTTTCCGCATTTTCGTGCTCCGGTCCCTGCAATAAATCATCAAAAGTAAGCTGTTCAGGGTTTGGGGTTTGACCATAAAAATTTACCATATCCGCATTTCCTCCTCAACTTTTATAACCACCATTTTCACAGATTCATTTGTTGATAATTATACTGGTTTAACAAGTGCCTGTCACACCCGAATTTTGTCGAATGCTTTGTAGTTACATATGCCGGGTTTGGTGTCTTTTGTTGATAAATTAATTTTTATAAATAGAAGGACATACACCCTCTTTTGTCGAATACAATGTAATGAAAGTTTTATAAATTGTGACTTTTGGTGTTTGGAGGATGGTGTATACACATATGTGAACTGCCAAATGTCATAGTCCATTAAATGGAGAGGGGTGTTTTGGATGGAGTTTGGTATTCTGTCACTGTTACCGCCGCTACTTGCGATTGTACTGGCAATCGTAACCCGTAACGTTATTCCTGCGTTATTTGCGGGTGTATGGCTAGGGGCAACGATGATGCATGGCTGGAACCCGTTTGCAGGGATTTATGCCAGCTTTAATGAGTTCATTATTCCGAGTCTCGGGGATCCTTGGGCGATGACAGTACTGGCGTATTGCGGAATTTTTGGGGTTTTGATTATGGCACTGCAAAAAACTGGCGGTGCGCATGCCATTGCCCATGCCATTTCTAAGAAAGTTAAGACTGACAGAGGTGCACAGGGTTCAACAATGCTGTTCGGTATCATTATTTTTTTCGAGGATTATTTTAATGCGCTGACAGTCGGAAGTGTCATGCGTTCAGTTACCGACAAAATGCGTGTGTCGCGTGAGAAACTTGCTTATGTTGTTGATTCGACCTCCGCACCAATGTGTTTGCTGGGTCCTGTATCGACATGGGTGGTTTTTGTAATGGGATTGATTGGGGTGGAGTTTTCCAAACTGGGAATTTCTGAGTCCGAGTATATAACCTATTTGTCGACGATCCCGTTTAATTATTATGCGATCCTGGCAATTCTGATGGTTGGTCTCATCGCATTCAAAAAGTGGGATTTCGGACCAATGGCTCAAGCTGAGTATCGGGCCAGAACAACTGGAAAGGTCATTAGGGATGGTGCACAGCCACCGTCTGATGATGCATTAGAGGAAGTGGAGGTCTCAGAGGGTTATACACCAAAAATGCGGAATATGGTTATACCGCTGGTGGTGCTCGTTGGGATGATTCCGCCGTTATTTTTATGGACTGGCGGTTATCCGGAAAATGACTTTATGACTGCGATCAGCGAATCCAAAGGCGGCATGTCCATTTTGATTGCAGCTTTCACAGCCACTATCGTTGCCCTTGCAATGGGAATGCAGCAGAAATTGTTCAGTTTTAAAGAGTCAATGGATATGATTGTAAAAGGATTCAAAAGTATGACGATAGTGTACATTATTTTGGCATTGGCATGGTCAATCGGAAGTATCACCGACAAGCTTGGTACTGCTTCCTTTGTTGTGGAAGGGCTGACAAATGCAAATGTCTCTCCGATATTTATTCCTGTTTTTATATTTTTGATTGGTGCGTTAATCGCGTTTACAACCGGAACATCTTACGGAACGTTTGCGATTCTTATGCCCATCGCCATACCGCTTGCCGCATCTATGGATATTTCGATGGCAATGATAATCGCAGCCGTATTCAGTGGCGGCATTTTCGGAGACCACTGTTCCCCGATTTCCGATACGACAATATTATCCTCAGCCGGTTCAGCCAGTGACCATATTGACCATGTGAACACACAAATACCATATGCCATCACTGCAGGTGTGAGCGGGCTGATCGCATTCGTTGTCGCCGGTCTGAGCGGATCCTGGTGGGCAGGTCTGATCACGGGTGCTGTCATCCTTGTATTACTTGCATTTCTTGGTAACAAGTTTTGGGGAAAGGCAATACCGGATGGGGCGAAGGAATCCAACACGAACCCGGAATCATCTGAAGCATCTTCCTAAAAGCTGCCTTTCTTACCCTATAAATCGTATTTGAAACTGACAAAGTGGTGTCTTCCGCATTCATTGCTGGAGGCGCCACTTTTTTGTGGGGGGATTCGATTGTAGAGAAAAGAGAAATAGTTGCAAAAAATCTGTTCACCAACTAATTGTTTGATTTGTTATAATATTGTTAGCGTTCTTAGAAGGGGATTGGGCAGCTATGATGAAAGTTTCCATGCAGACAAAGATACTGACGTTAATTATTTCACTTATTTTGTTTATTACATTGGCTTTCACTTGTATTATTGCATATATGGAAATGCAGCAGACGGAAAAGAATATGGGGCATCGTGCACTTCAAGTTGCGACGACAGTCTCGTTTATTCCCTCGGTAATTGAAGCGTTTGAAATGGAAGAGCCTTCGAAGGTCATTCAACCTATTGCCGAAACGATACGGAAAGAGGTTGGGGCTGAATTTATAGTAGTTGGCAATGCGAACGGTATCAGGTACTCACACCCGGAATCATACAAAATAGGCAGGCACATGGTTGGGGGAGATAATGGCCAGGCACTTATCCAGGGTGAATATTATACGTCAAAGGCTGTGGGGAGTCTTGGACCATCGTTACGTGGAAAAGCCCCCATTTTTAATGATGAGGGAAACATTATCGGGATTGTGTCGGTAGGTTTTATGATTGAAGATGTCAAGTCCGTTATTTGGGATAAGCTTGTCAAGGTAAGTGGATTTGCCGTCATTATTGTTCTTTTGGGAGTTGCGGGAGGGGTCTTGCTTTCCCGGAATATCCGGAAAGATATTTTAGGTTTGGAACCACATCAAATTGCTTCACTTTATCGTGAACGACAGGCGATTTTGCTATCGATTACTGAGGGCATCATTGCAATCGATAATGATGGAAGAATTACTATGATTAATCATTCTGCACAACGGATTCTTGGATTACCAGAGGAGTGTACAGGCAAAAAAATTGAAGCTGTTTTACCGAACACGGAGATGTACAACGTTTTAAATTCCGGAGTGAACGACACCAATAGAGAAATGATTTTTCGTAACCGCAATGTAATTGTGAACCGCACACCAGTTATTAAGGCTGACGAAGTAGTGGGCGTTGTTGCAACGTTCAGGGATAAAACAGAAGTAAATGAAATGCTGAATACACTTTCGGAAGTTAGAAGGTATTCCGAGGATTTGCGGGCGCAAACACATGAATTTACGAATAAATTGTATGTCTTATCAGGCTTGCTGCAGCTTGGTCATTATAATGAAGCTATTAAACTGATACACTCTGAGTCTGAAATCCACAGCAAACAGAATAAAGTTCTCATGGGACAAATAAAAGATCGGACGGTTCAGGCTGTTCTGCTTGGTAAAATGGGAAAAGCTTCGGAGAAAAAGGTTGACTTGGTAATTGACTCCAACAGTTCTCTTCAACCGATTCCTAGTCATATTGGGATGTCACAGCTTATTATGATCCTTGGGAATTTGATTGATAATGCAATAGAGGCGGTGGAAACCCAGGAACACAAGCAAGTTGTGTTTTTTGCGACGGATCTTGGTTCGGATATTGTATTTGATATTTCCGACAGTGGAACCGGTATAAAAAATGATGCTGTGGATGGAATATTCCGAAAAGGGTTTTCTAGCAAACAACTTTCCGGAAGAGGCTACGGATTATCCACGGTGAAAGAGACCGTTGCGGAACTTAAGGGCTACGTTGAGGTTCATAATCAGGAAAATGGGGGTGCGGTCTTTTCCGTATTCCTGCCGAAAGATATACAATGGGATGAAAATAAATATGCATGATTTTCAGGGGGGATACAATGATTTCTGTCGTTATTGCTGAAGATGATTTTCGTGTAGCAGGTATACACGAAAAGTTCCTGTCTGAGATTCCGGGAATAAATCTTGTCGGCAAAGCTTTGAACGGTAGTGATACGATACAATTAATCAGAGATAAAAAGGTTGATTTGGTATTATTGGATATTTATATGCCGGACATGCTTGGGACTGAATTGATTAGTGAGATGAGGATCATGAATCCAGGTTTGGATATTATCATGATCTCGGCTGCTACGGAAAAACAGATGGTGGAAGAATCCATTAAAAGCGGAATTTTTGATTATGTTATCAAACCTGTCGAAATGAAACGTTTTATCGCCACCATTGAACGTTATAAACGAACGAAGAAAACGTTTGATGACAAGCAGGAAATTGATCAGTCATTTTTGGATGCGTATTTTGGTCACACTGAACAAAATGATCAAACTGAAAAGACAACCCCAAAAGGAATCGATCCATTAACATTGAAAAATATCCGGGAAATTATGCATCAAACGAGTACCGGAATAACAGCAGAAGAAATGGGCAAAAAGATAGGTGCTTCCAGAACGACTGCAAGACGGTATCTGGAATATTTGATTTCAGTCGGGGAAGTGAAGGCAGAACTGGAATATGGAATTGTCGGACGTCCCGAGCGGAAATATATAATTGTTAAAAAGACATCTTAACAATACGTTAAGATGTCTTTTATGTTCGCAGTAAGAAAGTATAAAATCCTTTCTTACTGCATAAGTGCAACTAAGGCTGTCACCTAAAGGCTTTGTGACAACCAAGTTTTCTAATGAATCATTTTCAGATTGCGTAAACAAAATGAACAAAATATACATAAAATTGTTTTTATGCTTTATTTTGAAAACGGTTACAGGCGTATAATTCTGAATTATAGTAATACACAAGGTTGAAATAATACCTAATATTTAAACAAGGGGGATTTACATTGAAGAAATTATTATTAGCGACTGTACTTATCTTTGTCATGATTTTTGCAACAGCCTGCTCTGGAGGCAGTGACAAAGCTAGTGGATCCAGCGATGGGGCTGACAGTTGGGAGCCTGAAAAATCGATAGAAATTGTTGCTCCAGCCGGTGCTGGTGGTGGATGGGATACTACAGCACGTATGACAGCTAAAATGTTTGGTGAGACAGGCATTATCGAGCAGGACATTGGCGTGGTAAACAAGCCAGGTGGCGGTGGTGCAGTAGGCTGGTCATATGTAATGTCGAAAAACAATCCACACAATTTGTTCGTATCATCACCACCAATACTGCTCGTCCCGTTAAACGGTCAGTCACAGTATGGGCATGAGGATTTCACGCCGCTTTCCAATATGATTGCTGACTACGGTGCGTTTGCAGTAAAAGCGGATGCTAAATGGGATAATCTGAATGAACTGTTTGCGGACATGAGAAAGGATCCATCAAGCATTACGGTAGTTGGGGCATCAGCGCCAGGAAGCATGGACCATATTCAATTTGTAAAGATTGCCAAGGCTGCGGGCGTTGATATTACAAAAATTAAATACGTTTCCGACCAGGATGGCGGAGCTTTGACGTCGCTGTTAAATGGAAGTGTAGATGTATATTCAACTGGTATTGCCGAGACGGTGGAGCAGGTAAAAGCCGGAAAAATTAAAGTTCTTGGTATTACTGCTGAAGAGCGGCTTGACGGTGAAGTGTTGTCAACATTCCCGACAGCAAAGGAACAGGGAATCGACGCAACATTTGTTAACTGGCGCGGATTTTTTGGACCTCCGGATATGGATCCAGCCGCAGTAAAGTATTATGAAACGAAATTTAAAGAACTAAGCGAATCTGATGCTTTTGCCGAAGTAAGAAATAAATATGGATGGACTGAAATGTATATGGACAGTGAGGAATATAAAAAATTCCTTGACAAAGAAAAGAAAGAAATTAAAGGACTTTTGGATGAACTCGGACTCGCGAAATAAATGCAAGGAGGAGCCAATGTTCGCATTGGCTCTTTTAAATAAGGTGGTGTAAATGTGTTCAGTACAACAAATAAGAAAGTATCGTTCATTTTGATGCTAATTGCAGTATTTTATCTGATACTCAGTTTTAATCTTCCAGCGTATGCATATGTACCTGTGGATTCAGATATGGTGCCAATTGGACTCGGGTTTATACTTTTTGCGCTGGCAGTGGCTCTTTTCTTTACGAAGGATCAGGAACCAAATGAGGCTGATAAAATACCTAAAAAAGAACTGCCGGTTGTACTCGGGGTAGTTGCATTTATTATTCTGTACATCTTTCTTTTGGAAATTATCGGATTTATTGTTATGACGGTTCTGTTTTTGTTTCTTTGTTCGCTGTTTCTGGGATACAGGAAACACATTGTCAATGGGATTGTATCGTTAACAATGCCAATCCTCATCTATTTACTATTCGATTCGTTTCTTCAAGTACAATTGCCTACGGGGATATTGCCGTTTTAATTAAGGGAGGTTAACACAACATGGATGTATTTCAAGGACTGGCCCAAGGATTTGAGGTTGCGCTGAGTTTCGAAGGGATTATGTTTGTATTAATTGGGGTTACAGTTGGCACAATTATCGGAATGATTCCAGGGCTTGGGCCAATCACCGCGATTGCAGTTATGATTCCAATTACATACGGGATGAACCCTGCAATTGCTCTGCTATTAATGGCAGGGGTGTATTATGGTGCGGCCTATGGCGGGGCAGCTTCGTCAATATTACTTAACGCACCAGGGGTTTCTGAAGCTGTAGCTACAACATTTGATGGCTATCCAATGGCAAAGCGAGGAGAGGCTGGAAAGGCGCTTGCTATAGCAGCTATTGGCTCATTTGTTGGTGGGACTATCAGTATACTGTTTTTGACATTTTTTGCTCCGTTATTATCTAAGGTTGCGGTGTCATTTGGACCACCAGAATACTTTGCACTAATGCTCCTGGGGATAACAGCCATTTCCAGTTTGGCAGATGGATCTACAATTAAAGCACTCATTTCCGGGGTAATTGGTTTAATGATTGCTACCATCGGAATTGATTCACAGACCGGGACGATGCGCTTTACATTTGGAAACCCTCATTTATTGGAAGGGATTGACTTTTTGGTTATAGCTTTGGGATTGTTCGCCTTAGCAGAAGTCACAACACTTGTGTTAGGCAGAAAACAAAAAATGGACGATATGCACAATGTAGGGAGCTTGAAGCTTTCCAAGAAAGAATATAAGGAATTAGCACCAACGATGGGACGGCAATCGGTTCTAGGGTTTTTGGTCGGTGTTTTGCCAGGAGCAGGTGGAACAATCTCCTCATTTTTGGGGTACATTACGGAGAAAAAAGTTTCCAAAAAGCCGGAGCAGTTTGGTAAAGGTTCTATTCGAGGTGTAGCTGCACCTGAAACAGCGAACAACGCTGCGAACAACGGTGCATTTGTGCCGTTGTTGAGTCTTGGTATTCCTGGTTCAGGAACTACTGCGGTAATGCTTGGTGCATTAATCGTACTTGGTATTCAGCCTGGACCGCTATTGATGACGGATCACCCGGATGTTTTTTGGGGTGTGATTGCAAGTATGTATCTAGGAAATATCTTTCTGCTAGTATTGAATCTTCCATTGATACCATACCTTTCAAGAATATTGCTTGTTCCAAGACCGTTGTTGATCTCACTAGTCATTGTGTTTTGTATCATAGGTGTCTATGCAATCAGTTTCAGCACATTTGACTTATACCTGCTTTTAGCCTTTGGAATTATTGGATATGTCATGCGTCTAGTTCGTTTCCCTGCAGCCCCATTATTGCTGGCTTTTATATTAGGAGGCATGATGGAACAGGCATTCAGACAGTCGTTGACAATTTCAAATGGGAATTTTTCAATTTTTGTAACAAGCCCTATTGCAGCATGTATGCTGGCATTGGCGCTTCTGTCGTTTGTTGTTCCGCTCATCCAAAATAATAGAGCTAAAAAATAAAAATGAGCTTATTATCGGGTTTTATGATAAATAAGGTGATGAAATGAAATGGAAGATCTTATTTTTTATAGCGATAACAGTGCTGTTTATAAAGACCAGGGATACGGTTTTTGCCGATTTCTCCATTGAACAGCAGCTTACACTGGGGCTTCTGGTTGTTGCTGTTTATTTATGGGTGGCATCACCTTTGCCATCCGGTGCAACCAGCATATTGTTAATAGCTTTGATGATGCTTCTCGGTCTTGCTGATGGAGTGGAAGAAGCGGTAGTCGGATTCTTGTCCCCTGCGTTATATTTTATTATCATGCTATCTTTTATCAGTCATGCGCTGGTTAAAGTCGGTATTGATCGTGTGATTGCCGGGACTTTGGTAAAGGTCAGCAGGAGCGGTCCCAAGTCCATCGTATATGGACTCCCGGCATTTATTGCTGTACTTCCGATTATTTTGCCTTCAGCTGTTGCCCGGTTTAAAATATTTTTACCGTTGTTGACCAGATTGAATCATTATTTTGGGTTTGGCGAAAAAAGCTTATTCAAAAAGTTCAGTATGTATGTTATTGGCATGATGAATCAAAATGCAACCATGATTATTTTTACGGGGGGAGGCTTTCCGGTACTTGCTTCCCAGCTGTTCAGCGATTATGGAATTGCAGAGGTTGGCTGGCTGGAGTGGTTTGGACGGATTGCTCCTCCGCTTTGGATTGGATTGTTTCTTGTTACCATTTTCGTATGGCAATTTTTAAAATATACGACGAACGATAGTGAATGGGAGAATCATCGTGACAACATGCCAGTGGACAAAAATGAGCGCGTATCCATGCCACCGGCGTTTTGGGTTGCAGTTATTGGATTTCTGCTGATGATTAGTGCGTGGATTATAACAGACCGTGATCAGGTACCGCTCGTTCTTCCTCCAATGCTGTTGGTGGTACTGTATGCGTTGCCCAAAATGGGATTAATTGATAATAAAGTTATCCGTGGGTATGACTGGGAAAACTTTTTATTGCTGGGAGCTTCCTTTTCTCTTGGAATGTTGATGAGCAGAAACGGTACTGCAGAGATTCTTGCCAAACAATTGCTTGAACTTGTACCACAGGATGGAAGTATCCTGATTAAAGTCATCCTTATTGCGTTGTTTGTGTTTATTCTAAGGTTTATGTTTGTTGTTCCATCATCAGCGGTTATCGTTATTTTCCCAATTGTTATTTCATACGCGGAGTTGATTGGGATTGCTCCGGTAAATCTTTCATTTCTTGTCGTTATGATAATTGGCGGGATGATGGTTTTGCCGATTCATTCGCCGACAACATTCTATGCCTACGAAACAGGTGTCTTTTCAAAAACAGAGCAATATGTAATCGGGATATTTTCCAGTTTCATAATGATGCTGACAGCGATTTTTGCTGCACTATATTATTGGTAAAAGGGGAATGCTTCATGGAAGGTAAAAAAGATGAAATGATAAAGGTTGACCCGCTTTTGGAGGAGATTGCAGACTATGCGTTAAATAAGGAGTTAACGAGTGTTGAAGCACTGGAAACAGCAAAATATGTGTTGATGGATTCGCTGGGGTGCGGATTTTTAGCATTGCGTTACCCAGAATGTGTGAAACATCTCGGGCCAATCGTGTCTGGTACCATTGTTCCCAATGGAAGCAGGGTTCCGGGAACAGATTATGAATTGGATCCAGTACAGGCGTCTTTTAATATTGGTACGATTATTCGATGGCTGGATTATAATGACACGTGGCTGGCGGCTGAGTGGGGACATCCATCTGATAATCTTGGCGGGATTTTGGCAGTAGCTGATTACATAAGCCGGAAAAATATTTCTGAAGGAAAGGCACCTTTAACAGTGAACGATGTATTACTGGCATCTGTTAAGGCACATGAAATTCAAGGAGTACTGGCATTGGAAAATAGCCTGAACAGGAATGGGCTTGACCATGTTCTTTTTGTTAAAGTAGCGACAACTGCTGTTGTAACGGCTATGTTTGAAGGTTCAAAAGAAGAAGTGATAAATGCGGTATCGAATGCATGGGTTGACAACTCCAGTTTGCGGACATACCGTCATTTTCCAAATACGGGGTCACGTAAATCATGGGCGGCAGGTGACGCAGCCAGTCGTGGTGTTCGTTTATCCCTAATGGCAGTTAATGGTGAGATGGGATATAAAACAGCGTTATCTGCTCCAGGATGGGGTTTTCAGGATGTATTATTCGGCGGGAATGAATTAACGATTGGGCGACCATTTGGATCGTATGTTATGGAGAATATATTATTTAAGATTTCATATCCGGCCGAATTCCATGCCCAAACGGCTGCAGAGTGTGCTGTTGAACTGTATCCGCAAGTTTCCGGTCGAATTAGTGAGATAGATAAAGTAACGATAACAACCCATGAGTCGGCAATCAGAATCATTGATAAAACAGGCCCGCTTCACAATCCTGCTGACAGGGATCACTGTATTCAGTACATTACAGCAATCGGATTGTTGTATGGCAACATTACTGCTGATCATTACGAAGATGCTGCTGCAAGTGATGTGCGAATTGATGAGCTGCGTGAAAAAATGGTTGTCGTGGAAAATGAACAATATAGCAAGGATTACCTTAATCCAGACAAACGTTCGATTGCTAATGCAGTACAGGTTCATTTTAAAGATGGAAGCAAGACTGAAAATATTGCTCGTGAATACCCACTTGGACATCGTTTTCGTCGGGATGAAGCTATTCCAAAATTGCTGAAAAAATTCGATGAAAATGTGGAAACCCATTTTGCTGCAAAACAGGCTAAAGAAATTTATAATTTATTTTCGGACACAGAAAGACTGAAAGATATGCCGGTAAATGACTTTATTGGCAGTATGATTTACTAACAATGAGAGGTGAAACGAATGAGCTGGTTAACAGATGAGCAATCGACACAGGAGAAACTGGCAGCCAGGTTCAAAGAATTGATTTCTGCTAAAGAGATGCTTAAATTGCCTGGTGCTCACGATGGAATGGCAGGTCTCGTAGCCAAGCAGACCGGTTTTCAAGCACTATACCTTTCAGGAGCTGCTTTTACTGCAAGTAAGGGATTGCCTGACCTTGGCATGGTAACATCTGAGGAAACAGCAGATCGCGCTAAGGAAATAATCCGGGCTGCTGATTTGCCGGTTCTTGTGGATATTGATACAGGCTATGGCGGTGTTTTGAATGTGGCGCGTACAGCGCGGGAAATGTATGAAGCCCGGGTTGCAGCCGTACAGATAGAAGATCAGGATTTACCGAAGAAGTGTGGACATTTAAATGGAAAAAAACTTGTAACAACTGAAGAGATGGTACAAAAAATCAGAATATTGAAGGAAGCGGCACCATCATTGATGGTTGTCGCCAGGACGGACGCTAATGCCGTGGAAGGATTGGATGCGGCAATTGAGCGTGCCAACGCATATATACAAGCTGGTGCTGATGCTATTTTTCCGGAAGCGTTGACAGATAACACGGAATTTGAACGGTTTAAAATGGCTGTCAATGCACCGCTGCTAGCTAATATGACTGAATTTGGAAAGACACCGTATTATACAGCGGATGAGTTTGCGGATTTTGGGTACAGTATGGTTATTTATCCAGTTACTTCCCTCCGTGTGGCCGCAAAAGCGTATGAACGAATCTTCAATGAAATCATGGAAAAAGGTACACAGAAAGATAAACTGGATGACATGCAGACCCGGAAAGAATTATATGAAACAATCCGGTATTATGATTATGAGGCACTTGATAATAAAATCGCCAGGACAAAGCTTGAATAAGGTTTGTTGGGTTTCTTGGATTATGTAAGATTGCATGCGTGAAAGAACTGCGATCTTCATTTGGGCGTTGTCGCAGTAGACGTATAAAAAAGCCGCCAGTTCACTGAACTGGCGGCTTTTTGGCTAGTTTAATAAATGACATGTCTGTATTGATTCTCGCACAGCTAGTTCTGTTTTTTGTTATTCCCACTTTGTCTGGTCATTCGGCTCTTCGTTCAATCGTGACTTATCATCCGCTTTTTCAACAGTATTGTGTTCTTCCTGAATCCGTTCCAACGTGCGGTCTCTCGAATCTTCCATTTCGCCGCCTGGTTTTAACAGCTTGCTGATGCTGCTGCCTGAAGTTGCCGTTTCCTGATTGCTGTGTTTTTGGTGGGTTTCCTCGGCATCCACCGTACGCTTTGTATAAGGGACAGCTTTAAGTCGTTCATATGGAATTTCCTTTCCAGTGTCCACACATATTCCGTACGTTCCTTCATCAATGCGTTCAAGTGCTTCGTTCACCTCAGTCAGACGCTCTTCCTGTAAATTACCTTCAGCAATCTGCTGCTGACGGTCAACAAACTCGCTTGCGGAATCAGCGAGGTGGTTATCAGCCACGTTCAACTCATCCGGATTGTTGTCAATTGACTCTTCGACAGTTTCTTGTGCTTCCAGATTTCGTTTCATATTTAAAAGATTCGTTTTCAGCTCATTTAACTGCTTGTCAGACAGTGTCACAGAATCAACTCCTTCAGTTTGCTTTTCCTTCTATTGAAGAAGTTTAAACTTGCGCACTGCTCACGATTTCAATAATTGTATTTGTGGATGAGACAATTCACTCGTCAAAATATTGCTGCAAACCGTCGGCTATACTATTGGCCACTTTTTTCCTATATGTGTCTGACTGGATTTTTTCAACTTCTTTCGGATTTGTGATGAATCCAAGTTCAATTAATACTGCTGTATCATTGTTTTCCCGAAGAACATGGTAATCCGCTTGTTTTGCGCCGCGGTTACTCAGATTAATTGTGTCCATTAAGGAATGTTGAATGGACCTGGCCAATTCTTTGCTGTTATCGCCTGACTTATAATACGTACTGATTCCTCCGACAGAAGGGTTCTGAAATGCATTGTAATGCAGACTGATAAATGCATCGGTTTCATGGGCAGCGCTTTTTTGTACACGTTTTTTCAATGATATATACGTGTCGTCCTTCCGCGTAATCGTGATGGTTGCACCTTTGTCTTGGAGCTTTTTAGCAACTTTCTCTGCTGCTGCCAGTGTAAGTTTTTTCTCTTTGATATGGCTGACGCCGATTGCACCGGGATCCTTTCCGCCGTGTCCGGGATCAATGACGATGTGCTTTCCGGATAATGGGTCGTTGGCATCGATCGACAAGGCGGTTGTCAGTACTTGTTCAGGTTTAAATAGCTGCGTTGAATGTTGCTTGCTTTTTTCTTTCTTTGTTGTTTTTTTCGGTTCGGGTATAGAATCGTCAGATGATTCCTTCTGGCTGGTATCGTTTTTCACCGGAGTCAGATATTGTGATGCCACCCACGCTTCCTGCCCATTATAATAGGTTTGCACCCAATCAAATTTTTCCTGAAAAATCGTTATTTTATCGCCTCTGACAAGTTGACCCATTACTTCCGCATTCTGAGCCGGTGTGTTTTTCACTTCAAGTACTTCCGTTTGAACTAAATATGTCTGTCCGCTGTCAGCATGTGTGACAGGGATGAAAATAAACAGTGTCAATAAACTTCCTATTACGATGGTAATCAATTGTTTCCTTATCATAAAACTCCACTCCCGTAACTTTATAGATTGCTATTTTACAAGAGTGTCCAGAAAAAGAAGGAAGTATACATTGTGACAAATGCCTGTCACCACCGAATTTTGTCGAATGATATCAAGTGTTTTTTTTGCTGACTGATCATTTCTATGAATATCAAAAAATAGGAATTTATATACTTGCTTGTTGGTGAAATATGTGTTTCAATGAATAGATAATTTGATAATTTGAAGAAGGTTTGATAGTAATGATGAATAAAATGATGAATCAGAATAAATCAATATCAAAAATGGGATTCTTCTTCATCGCAGTAGCTCTGCTTTGGTTGAAGTCTTATTTGACATACGTTTTTGAGTTTAACCTTGATATACAGAATTTCGTGCAGCAATTTCTGCTGTTTTTTAATCCGCTCAGCTCTGCGTTGATTTTTTTGGGAATCGCGTTATTTGCAAAGGGAAAACGTGCGGGGATTTGGATTATTGTCATTGATTTCCTGATGAGTTTCCTGCTATATGCAAATGTTGTGTATTATCGGTCGGCAACGGATTATATTACATTGCCAACTCTTACACAGACGGATAACTTCGGAAGTCTTGGCGGAAGTATTCTTAATCTGGTTGCCTGGCATGATTTGTTCTATGCAGTGGATATTATTGTATTGATTGCCCTGTATGTACGGAACAGAAATAGCTGGTCGGACAGCCGTATGAAATTACGAAAACCTGCACTTGTGCTTGCAGCTGGTGTAATGGCGTTCGCTGTTAACCTTGGTCTTGCCGAGGCAGATCGTCCGGAGCTGTTAACCAGAACGTTCGACCGTAACTATATTGTGAAGTATTTGGGATCGTACAATTTTGCAATCTATGATGCGGTTCAGACGATAGAGTCGTCCAGACAACGTGTGCTGGCGGACAGCAGTGATATTACGGTAGTGGAAAACTATACCGCCAACAAATATGCAGCACCGAATAAAGAACTTTTTGGGGCGGCTAAAGGCAAAAATATTATTAAAATACACCTTGAGTCGTTTCAGTCGTTTTTAATAGATTACAAGCTTCATGGTGAGGAAGTGACACCATTTTTAAACTCACTGGTGCACAATGAAAGCAAGAATTTCACGTATTTTGATAACTTCTTTCATCAAGTTGCACAAGGAAAAACTGCTGATGCGGAATTAATCATGGATACGTCACTTTATCCATTGCCACAAGGAGCGGCATTTGTGACTAAGGGAAACAACACGTATCAGGCACTGCCGGCGATTCTGGGGCAAAAACAGGATTACACATCCGCGGTTTTCCACGGCGACAACAAGAGTTTTTGGAATCGGGATGAAGTTTATAAACAATTTGGGGTCGATAAGTTTTTCCATTCCAAATATTATGATATGAATGAGGGAAACACTGTTAACTATGGCTTAAAAGATAAGCCCTTCTTCAAGCAATCCATTCCAATGCTGAAGTCGCTGGAAAAACCGTTTTACGCACACATGATGACGTTAACGCATCATCATCCATATTTGATCAGTGATAAAGAGGCGTCCATCAAGCCGGCGAATACTGGTGATCCATCAGTGGACCGCTATTTCCAGACGGCACGATATCTGGATGAGTCACTGAAACAATTTTTCAAGGATCTGAAGGAAGCAGGATTGTATAAGGATTCGGTTATTATGATTTACGGTGACCACTACGGTATTTCGGAAAACCATAAAAAAGCAATGAAGCAAATTACCGGAGAAAAGATTACCGACTTTAAGCATACGCAATTGCAACGTGTTCCGTTTATGATTAAAGTTCCTGGTGTTGACGGCAAAGGGACTGTTCATGAATATACAAGTCAGATGGATGTTATGCCGACAATGCTGCATTTGATGGGAATAAAGGCCAATAATTATATTATGTTTGGTACCGACATGTTTTCAAAGCAGCATAAGGAATATGTGGTGTTCCGGGATGGTGATTTTGTCACTCCCAAATATACCATGGCTGATGGCAATTTTTATGATAATGATACAGGTAAGCCTATTAAAGAGCCGACAAAGAATATGAAGGAAATGGCCAAAAAAGTACGCCATGAACTGGAGTTGTCTGACAACGTACTTTACGGCGACCTTTTACGGTTTTATGAACCAAGTAAATCTTGGAAGCCTGTAGACGCATCGGAGTTTTCGTATATTAAGAAAGCAGAGAAACAAAAATAAAGTACACCAAAAAAGCAGACTCGTTTGGGTCTGTTTTTTTGTGTGTGAATACTACCCCGCTGGAAAATTTTAAATAAATTTTCCAATTTATAATTTGTTTATCGTATAATAGTACTATTAAAATACAGGGGTGACCAGATGAAGAAAATAGTAATCGTGGCATTTGTTGTGACAATACTTTGGATATTACTTATGACGTTTAATCCGTTGTATGTAATTTCCGGATCCATGTTAACCGGGGCGCTGGTGCTCCAACATAAATTTCCTGAAATGAAAGGAGCGCTTGGAGAATGGCAAGTAAGACGTTTATTGCAAAAGCTTGATACAGAAAAATATACACTATACGATGATTTGTATCTGACGAGAGATGATGGCCGTACAGTCCAGATTGACCATGTAGTTACGTCAGCATTTGGGGTCTTTGTTATTGAAACCAAGCATTATAATGGATGGATTTTTGGAAAAGAAACGCAGCAAAATTGGACCCAGGTTATATATAAACGAAAGGAGAAACTGTATAACCCGATTTGGCAAAATTATGGCCATATCCAAACGTTAAAAAGCAGTTTGAATAAGGAAGACATGAAATCTGTTTTTTCAATAATTGCATTCTCTGATCAGTCTACTCTTAAAATTGAAGATAATTTTAAGAACGCCAGAGTGATTCAATTTCGGCAATTAATTGACGTGATTAAAGCGTCGCATGTGCGCGTAATAAATGAGGCTGAATTAACGGAGATTAATCGGACGATGGGTAGCTTGGTCATAACGGATAAAAAAGCGAAAAAGAAAATAAAGAAGCAGCATGTACAATCAATTAAAAGGGAACGGAAACAGACGGGACGGACCACTAAAAAGAAATTGAGGCAAAATATATGCCCGAAATGCGGTGGAGAGCTATCGGTCAAGAATGGAAAGTACGGCGCCTTTTACGGTTGCAGTAATTTTCCAAAATGCAGATTTACGGGTAAAGTCTCATAAAAATGACTGGTGGGAGGTGCGGATTCGTAAAGTTTTTTAATAGATGACAGGCTTAAAGATCAATAAAAAATTGCAGGTGCAAAATGCTGAATAAAGCTTTAAAAGTGCCGGATTCTTTTTATTTTCGCCGGAATAAGTCTATTTTTTTCCGAATAAAAACAAAATCTGCCGGATTAATTCGCATTTTTCCGAATCCTTATGCCACCGTCAGAAGTTCAGTAACCTCATCAATCTTTATCCTACACAAATATAAAAATTGGCCGGTGCCTGTTGCCGGCCAATTTTGCTGATTATTTATCAACACCGAATGTGAATGTTGTTCTGGACATATATTCCTTTTCAGGTGTGAGCAGAATCGGCGGGAAGTTGTCATGTGATAATGCGGCGGGGTGTTTTTGCGTTTCGAGACACACGCCCATATATCTTCCTGATGTGCCACTTTTCAGTTTCAGATTATCGTCGAGGTTATTGGATGTATACATAACTATTCCGGGTTCATCCGTTGTTACTGTCAGTGTACGACCGCTCCCCGGTTCACGCACCTCCACATCTGCCTTTCCACTCTTATCAAAAAGAAAATAATGATCATATCCGTTGCCGACAATTTTATTTTGTGGGTGATTCGTAATCAGGCCATCTTTCAGGTTGTGTCCGTTTGTAAAATCAAACGGGGTGCCTGCTGCATCAAGGATGTTTCCTGTCGGTATGAAGCTGCTGTCCAGTTCCGCATAACGCTTACTTGCCATGGTGATATGGTGGTTTTCGATGGTACGCTTTCCGTTCCCGCTCAAATTGAAATAGGAATGATTGGTCAGTGCGAGCGGGGTAATTTTGTCTGTATTGGCATGATAAGTAATGGTAAAGCGGTTCCGGTTGTCCAGTTCATAGGTAACATCAACACTCAGTGTACCGGGATACCCTCCTTCATTATCAGGACTTTGATGTGAAAGCGTAACTCCCACACTGTGGTTTGTCCTGAATGGAGCCGCATCCCACAATACGCTGTGAAAACCATTCGGGCCGCCATGCAGGTGGTTAGCCCCTTCGTTTGCCGTTAATTGATACACTTGATTGTGAACGGGTAATGCAGCATCCTGGATTCTTCCAGCTACACGGCCAATAATGGCGCCGAAAAATACTGGATTTGCTGCATAATCCCGGTAGTCATCAAACCCGAGAATGACATTTTCCACATTCCCGTTACGATCAGGGGCGCTGATTTCCGTGATGATTCCTCCATAATTAAGGAAACTCACGCTGGTTTGACTATCATTTGTCAATGTGAATTCCCGCCATGTTGTTTTAATCTCTGTTATGTGTTGCTCGGTTATGTTCATTCGATCATTCCTTTTCGTTCAGGGTTTTAATGAAATTTTTAAATGCTGTTTCGCCGGTGTTGGTACGTTTGAAAACACCAGCATGTTCCAATACCTGCACAAATTTTTTGCCCAGTTCCGTTTCGATGATTGATTCTGTTGCACGTTCCTCGGTCTGGATGCCATATGCTCCTCGCATTTGTTCTGCCCATTGCTTGTGGGGGGCAGCGACGTCAGTTTTTCTACCAAGCAGAAAATGTTTGACTTCATCGAGTTCATTTTTTAACCGGGCCGGCAAAACCGCCAGTCCCATTACTTCGATCAATCCGATGTTTTCCTTCTTAATATGATGGACATCAGCATGCGGGTGGAAGATGCCCAGCGGATACTCCGCCGTTGTCAGGTTATTTCTTAGGACAAGATCAAGTTCATAAAATCCATCACGCATGCGGGCGATTGGTGTAACGGTGTTATGTGGTGTGTTGCCGGTAAACGCTTCAATATCCACTGAGGAATCTGAGTATCCTTTCCAGCTGTTTAAAATGTGTTCGGCTGCATCCAGCAGCTGCCCCTTCTTATTGCATTTCAAACGAATGACAGAAAGCGGCCAGTTCAGGACAGACGCTGATACTTCCTGCCATTGGTCAAGCTGAAACGGAAATGCTTCCTGTGCATCGGTCATCGCAAACCGGTAACGCCCGCCCTGATAGTGATCATGCGACAGGATGGATCCGCCTACAACCGGCAAGTCTGCATTGGATCCCATAAAATAGTGCGGGAACTTGTCGATAAACGCCAGCAGCTGCTCAAATGTTTGCCGCTCAATCCGCATGTTGCGGTGTTCTTCTGCAAATAAAATGCTGTGTTCGTTGTAATAAACGTATGGAGAGTATTGCAGAAACCAGTTTTCTCCGGATAAAGGAACCCTGATGACACGGTGGTTGGCTCTGGGCGGATGCCCGGTTCTTCCTGCATATCCCTCATTTTCAATGCAAAGTGCACATTTCGGGTAATTGATTTCGTGCTTATTTTCCCGTTCCCGTCGGATTTGTTCGGGATCCTTTTCTGGTTTTGATAAATTAATTGTAATGTCCATCTTGCCGTAGTCGGTATCTGTTTTGAAATGCATATTTTTTTCGATCCGTTTTGTCTGAATGTAGTTGCTGTTTTTGCTCAGCTGATAAAAATAATCCGTTGCCGTTTGTGGTGAGGTGTCATATTTTTGCCAAAAAACATGATTGACGGCTGAAGGCAGCGGCATCAGACAATTCATCATATCAGCGGAAAGCCTTTCTTTTTCATCCAAAACATCCCCGATAACCTGATTGCTCACGGCGTAATCAACTATTTGGTCAAGCAGATCCGGAATCGTTCCATTAGTATATGGCCCGGTGTTTTCGGGAAAAGAATCCAGCTGCAATTTGTGCATGATTTGATTTCGTACGTATATGCGGTCTATTTTTTCGATTAACCTGATCGTGATTGCGCGATCAATCAGTCCTTCAATATGTTCATAAATCATATGATTACTCCTCTGTCATTTTTGCACCGTCACTGATTGTTGCGGTGTAGAATGTCGCTTTATAACCAATCGCCTGCTGATATGCCTCATTGACATTGTTTTTAAAACGATCTATTTTATCGTTTTCCACAATTGCGATGGCACATCCACCAAATCCGGCACCGGTCATGCGTGCACCGACAACACCGTCCTGGCGCCAGGCCGCTTCCACAATTGCGTCCAGTTCCCGTCCAGTTACTTCATAATCATCTCTCAGGGACCGGTGGGAGGCATTCATTAATTCGCCGAACCGGTATAAATTGCCTTGCCGCAACTCGCGCATTGCGTCCAATGTACGCATGTTTTCCGTGACAGCATGTCTTGCACGTTTTCGGTGCGTTGGGTTTTCAATTAGATTCTGATACTCACCCAACATGTTTTCGGACAACTCCCCGAAACTATCGATAGGAAGTTCTGTCTGTAAATCAGCCAGTGCCTGTTCACACTCCTGCCTGCGCTCGTTGTACTTTGACCCGGCGAGCGTGCGCTGTTTGTTCGTGTTAATGATGATAATGGAGTGGTTCTTCAGGTTAATTGGCGCATAATCATAAGCAAGTGTTTGACAGTTTAGCAGGATGGCATTGTCTTTTTTGCTCATTCCGATGGCAAACTGATCCATTATACCGCTGTTAACCCCAAGATATTTATTTTCCACCTGTTGGCCGAGTTTCACCATCTTCATCCGGTTAATCTGAAGGTCAAAGATTTTTTCCAAAAAAACCCCGGTAACCATTTCAATCGAAGCGGATGAAGAGAGACCGGCACCGTTTGGGATGTCCCCGTAGAAAAGAATATCGGCCCCATACGAAATCGGATAGCCTGCATTCATGACAGATTGTATCATTCCTTTGGGGTAATTAGCCCAATCATGCCGCTCGTTATAGCTTAAATCGCTAAGGTCACATTCAATGATACCTGCTTCCGGAAAGTTCATGGAATAAAAACGAAACAGGGTGTCATCCCGTTTTGTTCCAACAGCATATGTACCGAATGATATTGCTGCAGGAAATACGTGTCCTCCATTGTAATCAGTGTGTTCGCCAATCAGATTAATTCTGCCGGGAGCGAAAAATGCAGGTGGTTGTTCGGAGCGGTTAAATATTTTCTGAAAGGCTTGATTTAGTTTTTCCATACGTTGGGAATCCCCCTTATAGATTATTTTAAACGCTTACAATTTAGTTAAAGTCTACTACAACATGAGGTAAAATACAATAAAATATTACTGATATTTTAGTAAAAATAATTGTGGCAGCGTTGCCCGGAATTTGCGCTTATTATAAAAGGGAAAAGCTTATTCTTTACATAAATGTTATGAAAGCGTATACTGATTCATGAATTTATACATTGGAGGTTATGACATATGGGTGGTAAAAATATAGGTAAAAAAATGATATTTTTCCTTGGCGCTCTGGGTGGACTGCTGTACGGATATGATATGGGAGTCATTTCGGGTGCACTGTTGTTTATTAAAGATGATATACCGTTGACAAGTTTTACAGAAGGATTGGTTGTCAGTTCGATGCTGATTGGGGCAATATTTGGATCCGGTTTCAGTGGACCATTATCGGATAAATTCGGACGACGCAGGCTGGTGTTTATGATATCCGTTGTGTTTATTATTGGTGCGTTGACACTCGCGCTGGCACCGAATATGGTTATGCTGGTAATCGGGCGGTTGATTATCGGACTTGCTGTTGGCGGATCGACTGCAATTGTTCCAGTTTACTTATCGGAAATGGCGCCGACAGCATCACGCGGTTCATTAAGCTCATTGAACCAACTGATGATTACAATCGGGATTCTGTCATCTTATCTGGTAAACTATGCGTTTGCCGATATGGAAGCATGGCGCTGGATGGTCGGACTCGCCGTTGTACCGTCACTTATTTTAATGATTGGTGTTCTGTTTATGCCGGAAAGTCCAAGATGGTTGCTTGAACATCGAAGCGAACAGGCCGCACGAAGCGTGATGAAGCTAACACGTAAGGAATCTGAAATTGATAAAGAAATTGATGAAATGAATGAGATTAACCGCGTTTCGGAAAGTACATGGAACGTGCTGAAGTCGTCCTGGCTGCGTCCAACACTGATTATTGGTTGTGCGTTTGCGTTATTCCAGCAGATAATCGGGATTAATGCGATTATTTACTATGCACCGACGATTTTCAGTGAAGCCGGACTTGGAGATGTGACATCGATTCTTGGTACAGTCGGAATCGGTACAGTTAACGTGATTATGACGATAGTAGCGATTATGATTATTGATAAGATTGATCGGAAAAAGCTGCTTGTGTCTGGTAATATTGGCATGGTTGCATCGTTATTGGTTATGGCAGGTTTGATTTGGACGATTGGACTTGACTCATCTGCCGGGGCTTGGATTATTGTTGCATGTCTAACCTTGTTCATTATTTTCTTTGCTATTACCTGGGGACCGGTTCTTTGGGTTATGCTTCCGGAATTGTTCCCAATGCGCGCCCGTGGTGCTGCAACAGGCATTTCTGCGTTAGCCCTGTCGATCGGAAGCCTGCTCGTTGCACAACTTTTCCCGTTACTGACGGAAGTAATGGGCATTGAACAAGTTTTCCTGATTTTTGCAGCGATTGGAATTGGGGCGATGATTTTCGTTATCAAATATTTGCCGGAAACCCGCGGCCGCAGTCTTGAAGAAATTGAAGCGGATCTCAGGAAACGGACTTCAGCCGCCAAAACAGGTAACATGTAGAGTGTCTGTGATTACAGAAATGGAGAGGAAGAAATGGCTACAATAAAAGATATTGCGCAAAAAGCGAATGTATCAATAGCTACTGTTTCACGTGTGCTCAACAGCGATCCGAGCATTTCTGTGGGTGCAGACACACGACAGCACATCATGGATGCTGCCCGGCAACTCGGATATACCAAACATCTTGATAAAAAGAATAAACGTCTGCGGATTGCAATTGTTCATTGGTATACGGAAAAAGAAGAGCTGAATGACATGTATTATTATTCCATCAGACTTGGTGTCGAGAAAAAGCTGGACAGGAAGGGTTATGCGTATATCCGTTTATTTCAAAATACTGATAAGAATCCGGATGTTGACGGCATCATCGCAATCGGGAAATTTTCTGTCCGGCAGAAAAAACAGCTGGAAAAATGGAGCTCAGCCATTTGTTTTGTGGATGATGTCCATGCCGGACCATCAGCTGACTCGGTGGTTGTGGATTTTCACCAGGCAACAGCGGATATTCTGAATCGATTTCTGGACCGCGGACATGCGAAAATTGGCATGCTTGCCGGTGAGGAAACAGTTTTTGGATCGACAGAAGTGCTGGATGATCCGCGGTACAGAAGCTACTGCAGTATTTTGCAGGAAAAGGACTGCTTTAATGAGGCGCACAATTTTAAAGGGACGTTTACGGTAGAATCCGGATATGAAATGATGAAAGAAGCTGTTCTTACTTTGGGTGAAGGCCTTCCCGGAGCCTTCTTTTGTGCAAATGACTCAATCGCTATCGGTGCGATGCGCGCCTTAAACGACCTGGATGTAAAAGTTCCTGAGCGCGTAAGCATTGTCGGATTTAACGATTCCAGTGTGGCAAAATATGTCTCCCCATCATTGAGTACTGTTAAAGTATACACGGAGCTGATGGGTGAGACATCAGTATCCCTGCTGGAGGAACGGATTCTTGACGGACGTACCGTAGCCAAAAAAGTTGTGCTTGCCACAGAGCTGATTGAGCGGGAGAGCGGTTGAGTCAATTTCTGTTGCTGTGAGATGGGCTTTTTGGAAAAGGTTCTTAACCGGTTAAAAATCGCAAGACAGATTCGAAGCCGTGTAAAAAATGGCGCTTCCCGATGGTGAAGCGCCATTTTTTTCGCACGTTTCGGCCGGAGTTCGCACGTTTCGGCCGGAGTTCGCACGTTTCGGCCGGAGTTCGCACGTTTCGGCCGGAGTTCGCACGTTTCGGCCGGAGTTCGCACGTTTCGGCCGGAGTTCGCACGTTTCGGCCGGAGTTCGCACGTTTCAGGCGGAGACTTCTAGCTTCCCGTAATCGTCACTAAACTCAATTGACTTTGATTTAAAAAGCGCACTGGAATTCTGCTGGTTCCTAAGCCGCTGTCAATATAGAGATACTGCCCGGGACCGAATTCGAATACGCCTTTATCCAGCTTGGGAAACAGTCCTTGATCCGGTGCTACAAGTGCTCCGATAAGTGGTGCACGTACCTGACCGCCATGGGTGTGCCCGCTTAAAATCAGGTCAGCTGGTATAGTGGAATACATATTAACGATGTTCGGGGCATGGGAAAGCAGGATTGTATAGTTGTTCGGATTGATACCGCTGAATGCTTCGTCCATGTCTTCATGTTCCTTGGAGGGGTCGTCAATGCCAATTAAATTAAGTGTTGCATTTTCGATTGTAATTTGTGTGTTCCGGTTATTCAGAATGGTCACACGCCGGTCGTGCAAGCCATTCAGCAGTTCTGCTTTGCGGCTGTTTGCCCAATCGTGGTTGCCCGATACGAAATAGACATGTTTATGATTGGCTGTTAATCGCTCCACAAGAGAAAAAACTCTTCCAAGCGTTTTTGTATCATCATCCAAAAAATCACCTGTCAGGACTATAATGTCGGGACTGGCTATTTTTGCAAAGCTAACTAACTGCTCATTATTAAAGCCAAAAACCTTATTATGCAAGTCGGTCATCTGCAATAGTGTGAAGCCTGATTCGGATGGTATCTTATTCGTCTTAAAAGTGACATGATTAAGTTTAAACTGATTCGTTTCAAAACGAATCCGCCGCAAAATCGCGTAAATAGATGTAAGTAATGTGAAGGCAGTCAGTAGTTTTTTCATGTATGGCACCACCTGGGGAAATAAGATTTTTATGGATTTAAGTGTAGCATAGCGTGATGGGTCTGTCATTGTATACAGTATTTCCAATTGCCAAAGATTAGACTTCATTTCTGAAAATTGGTAAAGTTAGTCATGGGCAACATCATTGTTCGAAAGGGTGAAGTCATGGAAAAACAGGAACAGCCAACTATACGAAAGAGATGGAAGCCGGACTTCCTTATATCAGCTTTACTGTTTTTAACCCCGGTTGGTATAGCTATTTTCATTGGGGTGATGCTGTATAAGGGAGGTATTCAAGGATTCAATTTTGGCGGAAATTTTGGAACATTGGGTGATTTTTTCAATGGGATTACAACACCGATTCTGACCGTCTTCATGGCCGTTTTTGCCTATAAAGCATTTCGCAGCCAGCAGGAACAGCTTGAACTGCAAAAGAAAGATTCACAGCGGATGCAGATTGAAGAGACCTTTTTTCAATTGTTCGGGTTACATAACAATATGATGAACGGACTTGAGTATACCATCACCGATGAAAAGAACAATTATACAGGCAGAACATTTTTTGAGAAGGCATACATGGATTTAATTCATTATTATATCAAAGACGATGACGAGGGAGAAGAGCGGATTAAACACTCAATGGAAAAACTCGATGATAAACATAATAATAACTTCCATTTGTACTATAAAAATCTATTTCAACTGTTCAACTGGATTTATGAACACCGTGATGTACTCACCGTGAAACAGACGAATATGTATGGCTGAAAAATATCGGTAAGGGTTATTTCGCTTTTGATGAGATTTCGGAACTGCCTATAACATTCATTAAGATGGATATGCATCTCGTAAATAAATGGGGGAATCAAAAAATTCTCATTCCGTATCTAGTGAATGAGGCGAGAGACCAGGGGTGGAATGTTATAATTTCCGGCATTGAAACAGAGGAACAATTTAGCAGGCTGCGGGGATGGCAGGAAATTTAAATTACTGTTTATTCGACAATAGATGACATGCTTCTTTTAAATTTGGTAATTTTATACTATAGTTAATATATAAGAACAATGGGGGATAAGGAGTTACACGAAAGTAGTACTGTTTTCCTTTTTGTATTTTAAAAGAAGGGGAGAGTAAATGATAAGCAACAGTGATCTAATGGAAAAAGCAATTGAATTATATGCCGAACGGTTTGAACTGACTGCAATCGTAACGGATCAGAATGCGGTGCCGGTTCATTCAGTGAAAGGAGAGAATGAACTGTGCAATATCCTTTTTAATCAGAACAGAAGCAGTATGGCGGAGCTGATGAAAGAGGCACTGCATGAACTGGATACAGTTGCGGAACCAATTTTATATGAAATAATTCCGGGCATTCATACGCTGATTGCGCCCGTGGACAGTTTAACGAATGATAAACACTATTTATGGGCTGGGCTGATTATCCGGGATGAATCAAGAGGTTGGCTGCGAAAACACCTTGAAGCAACCATTCCTGGTACATATGATTGGAAGCGCATTCTTGATAGTGCACCTGTTCTGACAAAGGGCAGAAAACGTTTATGGATGAATTGGATCAAAAAACTGGTTCACCTGTCTTCGCTGTACGAACAGGAAGAAAACAATTCACCCGCATACCAGATACAAAGCGATTTATTGCAGCGGGTGTCTGGAAAAGACAGCCTTGATATAGATGAACTTTTATGGAATTTTGTCGCCGACAGTAATATATTCGATTTTCTGGGTTTTGCGGAAACACATAATAAGGACGAATATGTGATTACACATTTCGCCGGTTGTTCTCCTGAAGTGTTGCTTGAATCCACCTTCTCACTTGGTGAAGGCTTCTTGGGACGCATTCCGCTAAGCAGCAAATATTCCAAGTGGGAAAAAATAACGAGTGATCCGAGGGCAGGAATCTTTCATGAACATAATCTGTTTCCAAATGCTCTTTTCGGATATCCAATAACGAAGCATGATGGTACACGGGCAGTATTGTTTGGTGGAAAGTTGGAAGAAAATCAGATTTCTGCACAAGAACTGGAAATTGGCCACATGTTGGCGGCAGTTCTGGAACGAAGTATCGTGACAAGCGCGCTAAAGCAGGAAAATATAAAACAGCTGCAACGTCTGTCATCACTGGGTGAAATTTGCAGGATGATGGTCCAGGCTCCGGATTTGAAAAGTACATTATATATATTTGTTGATATCGGCCTCAGTATTTTGGAGGGAACGTTCTCAAGTATTATTTTGAAAGATCCTGAAAGCGGAAAAATAAAGCTGATATCAAGAGGCAGACACCCTGATATAAAATCGTTTGCGAGAAATATTTTAAAGCGGTACGAGGGTGATACGGACAGATTGAATGTATCGCTCAAAATGCATGATGATGAAACTTCCTGGGAGCAGCCGGTAATTGAATGCCCATTATACTATAAGGAAGAGTTAATGGGAGTACTGTGTATTGGCACCGACATAACGACAGAATTACAATTAAGTAAAGAGATGAATTTTTTACAGACATTGTCTATTATTGGCGGTATTACACTTTTTCTGGCAAGTCAGGATGAATATCGTGCGGAACAACGGCAAATTCATACATTGTTCCGGTCAATAGAACAATTTGATAAGGAACGGTTTCATAAAGCTGAAGAAGCGGTTCGGGTCGCCGCCATGTTTACAGAAAGAATTGGGATGAACCTGTTGAGCAAACGTGTTATTGAACACGGATGTATGCTTGCCTCGTATGACTATTCATTTATTCAGGAAATGCTGCCGGAGAGCAGTGTTGGTGCCAAAATGATGGAATGCAGGGAATTACAAGCTGGCGAGAGAAGTTGGAAAGCGGCATGTCAGGAAAGCCGGATTATCGCACTTATTCTATCTTATATTGATAATGGTAATGTTGACAATGTCGAATATCTCCCTGAAGATCCGGATGAACTACTTGATCAATTTCTCCGTTTTATTGACGATAGTACGATAGTTGAAGAGGAAATTGACCCTGAAGAAGTTACTGAAACAGCGGGAATGGAAGATTTGAAGCTTTCACCAAGAGAATCGGACGTTCTTAAACTTATGATGGAGGGGTTCAGTAATCGTGAAATTGCTGAAAAGCTGTATATAAGTGGTCACACGGTTAAAAATCACGTAACAAAGGTGTTTCAAAAGCTTGGTGTTTCCGACCGGGCGCACGCTATTTCTAAAATATATCGGATGAAGTACTCACAGAGTAAACATTAATAAGGACTAAATACCCGCAGCCGATTGGCGACGGGTATTTTTTTGGGATTAAAGTCTCAGGGAAGCTATTCCTGTTTTGTTAATAGGGATGAATATAGGAATGACAGTGGATGTCATTATTTTACAAATATCTGCATAATAAGACACATCAAGAAAGTCCTAAGCATCAAAAATACTGTGTTAAGTCTGCAGATGGAGTGGTCATTGTGAAGCTGGTCAACAAGAATACAGGTGACGTTATCGCAACGAATGTTCAAACAGCGTATTCATTTTGGCGGCGATTCAGGGGGTTGATGCTGAAAGAAAACATGCCTGAGGGATCTGCACTGCATATCGCACCTTGTCCATCCATTCATACGTTTTTCATGAAGTTCAGCATTGATATTTTATACCTAAATAAGGAAAACGAGATTGTTGGTGTGGAAAAAGAACTGGCTCCGGGGAAAATTGGAAAGCGGTTTGCCGGCGGGTACTCGGTAATCGAGTTTCCAACAGGTGGCATATGTGATTTGGCTGTGCATATAGGTGACACTTTGGACTTTGTTGATGAAGGTTGGGAGTATGGTAGTTAAATATATTATAAGAAGGAGAGGATCTTAATGTTAGATCGTTTTGTAGGTTTGTTTAAGGAAGAAGAAGGACAAGGTATGGTTGAGTATGGGTTGATTATTGGATTAGTGGCAGTAGTAGTAGTTGGTGCTTTAGTTCTAGTTGGTGATGAACTTGTTGGAACTTTTAAAGATATTGTTACCAAACTACAAGGTGGAGATGGTGGTGCAACAACATAATGGTATTTAGTAATACAGAAGGACAAAGGACCCTTTTTTAGGGTCTCTTGTCCATATGTAATCAAACAACGAATGAAAGGATGGAACAAATGATAGATATTCTTTTAATTGTTATTCTATTAATTTGTGTCATTACCGATATCAAAAATCGAAAAATCTACAACAACATTATATATCCCGCTTTATTGTTCAATTTTATCTATCAATTCATAACAGGCGGTTGGACAGAACTGGGCTATTCTTTCATTGGTTTTTTGATTGGATTTGGATTGTTATTAATTCCATACATGCTGGGCGGCATGGGAGCGGGAGATGTAAAACTGCTCGCATTAATCGGTGCCATGAAAGGTGGAAATTTTGTGTTTGAATCGTTTATTTACATGGCCTTGATTGGTGCTGTGTTCGCAATTGGCGTAATATTGTTCCGACGAGGCGTACTGAAATCGATGTTGTATTACATAAGCAGCCTGAAACAAGGGGTTAGGCTTCAAGGCGGGGTTTCCCGTGGATCATTGACAGCTACTTATCCATATGGAGTTGCGATTGCCGGGGGAGCATTTTTATGCCTGGTGATGCAAGGGTGGAATTTAATGTGATTAAAAAAGAAGACGGTCAATCCCTGGTTGAGTTTGCGCTTGTTATTCCTATACTTTTGCTGCTCCTTGTAGGGATTTTTGATTTTGGCAGGGTAATGATTTCCTATCTCGAATTGGAAATGGTATCGCAGGAGACGGTGAGAAAAGCCGGACTAGGTGCTGGTGATGGCGATATTACTGCTTATGCCCACGATACTAATCATTATTCGCTCGTTGATGCAGATGAAGTAAGTGTTGCATCGATTAGTCCTGATGAAGCAAACAGAGACTCGGGAGATTACGTTACCGTTACATTATCCTATCCGGTTCAGGTTTTTCAGGTGCTTGGAGATTTGTCCATGTCATTTTCCATTGAATCCAGTTCCACGATACGGGTCGAATGAGGTGTAAGTGATGCGTGCATTGTTTAAAAAGTTGAACAGAGAAAATGGAAACGTCCTGGTTCTGGTTGCTGCCGGTATGGGGGCGTTATTGCTGATGACGGGACTTGTAATTGACGGCGGAAATCTGTTTGTGAAGAAAAGTTATTTGCAAAAGACTGCAAATGCTGCCGCGTTATCCGGTGCGCAGGAAATTGTAAATAGTGAAGCGGATGTGGAAACCGTCGTAAACAGAATTCTTGCTGAACATGGGGAAGAAGGAAGCCTCCAAAATCTTGAAATTACTATAGGTAGTCAGTTGAATGTTGTGTTGACAAAAAATGTTCCACTTTATTTTGCATCGTTATTTGGTATTGAAAATGTACCAGTATCGGCAAATGCGAAAGCAGCGATTAATCCAATGGGTGCAGCTGTAGGAGCGGTCCCGCTTGGTATCGATGAATCGGTCGAACTTAATTACGGGGAAACATATACGCTGAAGGTGGATTCAGGAGATGTGGACCATGGGAATTTTGGAGTGCTTGCATTGGATGGACCGGGTGCAAAAAATTATGAACAAACGTTAAAGTACGGTTTTGATGAGCAGTTGGAAGTTGGTGATGTTATTGAAACAGAAAGCGGTAATATGGCTGGTCCAACTAGTGAAGGGGTCGATTATCGTATTGATCAATGTCCAACGCCAGAGGGAGATTATACCGACCGGAATTGTCCACGAATTATTCTGGTTGTTGTCTACAAACCGCATGATGTACACAATGGTAAATTGAACAGTGTGGAGGTAACGGGATTTGCATATTTTTATCTGAAAGAAAGAATGTCAGGACACGAAGATGAAATAAATGGTGTTTTTATAAAGCGAACGGGAAGAGGAAGTACGGTTGATGTTCCCGCAACCGATAACGGGGCATACACAGTCAGTCTGACAGAGTAGGTGAACTAGATGAAAGCTAAAAAGATACTGTTATTGGCACTTCTTTCTGGAATTATTACAACAGGAATTTTTTATCTGGTTGTTATCCAGAATTCCTCTGCAGATTCTGCACAAGCTGAAAAGCCTGAGATGGAAACAGTGGTTGTTGCCAGTACCGATATAAAACAGGATGAGAAACTAACCGAAGAGAATACCACTGTGAAGGATATGGTAAAAGCGGATGTCCATTCGGATGCTGTCAGGAATAGAGAGGAAATTGTTGGAAAATACACTGCATCAGCTATAAAGTCGGATGAAGTTCTTTTACAGCATCGTATACGGGAGCAAGGTGAAACGACGGAATTTTTATCCCGGAAAATAAACGAAGAGATGCGTGGGGTATCCATTAATGTAAAATATGATGCTTCTGTTTCCAATCTTACTGTACCGGAAGATTATGTGGATGTATATTTAAATACAGTAGAAAAACCAGATGCTACACCAATTATGGTTAAAACCGAGTTGTTATTTAAAAAATTGCGTGTCCTAGCTGTAGGTGAACGGATTATTGAAAAGGGAAAAACTGAAGGAGAAGAAAAATATATAACCGTTACCTTGGAGGTTACACCAGAACAGGCGCTGGAATTGATAAATTCCGCACAGGTTGGCACTTTCCACTTAGCCCTTCACAGCAGGCTAAAATCAGACGAAAAAACAAAAAAAAATGATACTGATGAAGAAAGTGCAAATGCTGAAACAGATCAACCAAATGAACACTCTAAAACGAGTGAGGATAAAAAGGATTCTCAGGCTAAAGAATCTGCAAAAAAGGAAAATAAAAAAACAGATGATAATAAGAATGACGATAATAAATAATGTGAGGCCATGCAGGGAGAACACAGCGTAGAAGGAGGGATCGCAGTGGACGGATTTACAACAAGTAACAGACAGGTAGTTGCGGTATGCAGTCCGACAGGCGGGCTTGGCCGTACGATAATCACTGCTAATCTCGCCATTTTTCTGGCGATGCGTTACACGCGTGTAAGTGTGATGGATGGGGACTTTCAGTTCGGGGATTTAAGCATGGCTTTTAACCTTGACCCGGAACTGACCATAAAGGAACTTGTTGAAAATGATGATTACCGTAATGTTCCCAAATACCTAACTTCCCATATGACTGGAGTTAATCTGCTTGCCGCTCCGAAGCGTCCTGAGTTTGCCGATGTGATTCAACCGTATATGGTTTCTTCTGTCCTTAAGCAATTGCAGAATAGTTCGGATGTTATTTTAATTGACGCTCCAGCTGGGTTTAACGACCACTCGCTCCGGATTATGGAAGAAGCAGATATGATTTTAATTGTTACAAATCCGGGGTTGGCAGCATTGAAAAGTATTCGGTTAATGATAGAGACGCTTGAAACATTGGGCTTAAAAGAAAAGATACAGCTCGTTGTGAATCGTTCAACATTGCCATCGGTTATTAAAAAAACTGAAGTGGCCAATTTAACTAAATTGGAACCGGTCTGCTATTTATTGGATGATTCCAAAAATGTTCCATATTCCATGGATGTTGGTATACCGCTAATCCGAACTAAACCTGATACGGAATTTTCAAAAGGAATTGAGGATATGGCGAAGAAACTGTTTATGCTTGAGCGGGGTACTAAGGATAGAAAGCTGGAAAAAAAGGGGCTGTTTTCATCTTTGAAAAAGGATAAACAGTCTGGAGGGAAGAAACATGAGTCTGCTGGAAAAGCTAAAGGAAAAAAACAGCGATATGTACCAGGAAGTCAAACCTGAACCGAAAAATGACAAACATGAAGAAATTACTTTTGCAGTGAGTACTTCCGATAAAAAAGAAAATGAGAAATCAGAGCCGCGACCAGAGATTCCTGATAGATCAGAGGAAGTTTATAACCTGAAGCCTGTTTTGTCAAAGAAATCCAATCAAAAGAAGTCAACCCAAAGTGAGAATACAGAAAAGGAACGGGAATTCAAAAGCCTCGTTTTCAAGCATATTTTGCGAGAGCGCAGAGATGATGATGTTGAATCTGTCATTGATGACCTTGGTGAAATTATGCAAGAAATTTATGAGGAGAATCCTTGGCTTAAAAAGGGGCACGATCTGGAGCGGTTAAAATTTGAAATTCGAAATGACCTTACCGGGTATGGACCAATTACCCCCTTACTGGAAGATGATAGTGTTACAGAGGTTATGGTGAACGGTCCGAATAAAGTTTATGCCGAACGTGATGGAAGGCTTGTCCTGACTGATGTCATGTTCCGGGATAATGATCATGTGATGGCTGTGTTGGAAAAGATTGTTGCACCGCTTGGCCGCCGGATTGATGAAAGCAGCCCGATGGTGGATGCACGTTTGCAGGATGGTTCACGTGTAAATGCAATTATTCCGCCGCTTGCGTTAGTAGGCCCAACCATCACGATTCGTAAATTTGCCAAGGAACCTTTTACAATTCATGACTTAATTAATTTCGGGACATTGACCGAGGAAATGGCTGTATTTTTGCAAGCGTGTGTCGATGCAAAACTTAATTTATTTATAAGTGGTGGAACAGGTTCAGGGAAGACAACCACATTAAATGTTTTGTCATCGTTCATATCAAATTCTGACCGCATTGTTACGATTGAGGATGCTGCTGAGCTCCAACTCGGTCAGGAACATGTTGTTTCACTGGAAACCAGACCGCCGAACATGGAAGGGAAGGGAGCTATTTCCATCAGGGATCTGGTTCGGAACTCGTTAAGAATGCGTCCTGACCGAATCGTAGTTGGTGAGGTTCGAAGCGGTGAAGCATTGGACATGCTCCAGGCGATGAACACCGGGCATGATGGTTCGTTGGCAACCGGTCACTCGAACAGTCCACGTGATATGGTATCCCGACTGGAAACGATGGTGTTAATGGCGGGGATGGATTTGCCGGTTAAAGCGATCCGGGAACAAATTGCCGGTGCGCTCGATGTCATTATCCATCAGTCACGGCTGCGTGATGGTACTCGGCGAATCACTAATATTACGGAAGTCCAAAGCCTGGAAGGTGATATCATTGTACTTCAGGATATTTTCACATTCCGGCAATCGGGTGTTGGTAAAGACGGGAAAATCCAGGGTAAGCTGGTGCCTACTGGTGTGCGGCCAGGCTTTTATGAGCGCATGAAAGATGAAGGTGTGGAGTTACCGCCAACTATTTTTGTGGAAAAATCGGAGTGATGACGATGGTTTGGGCATTGTTTATAAGTATGTGTTTAACCATTTTTCTTTTTCTGCTTGGAATAAGCCTTTTGAAAAGGCCGGTTGATGAACAGTATCGTGAGAAAAAATCTCGTTCTTTTCCGGAAATGTTAAAAGATGCGAATCAGGCTTTAAAAAATATGTTAATTCGTAAAAAGAAACCCGGTAAAAAACGAAACTCACTGCAGGAACAGCTTAGTATAGCCGGTGTATTAGCAAAGCCGGAAGAATTCACTATTTTTCGATGGATGTTTGCTGTGATTGCGGCAGGAGTTCTGCATTTGGTTATGGGTAATATGATGATGCTGCTGATTGGGTTTTTGGCAGGATTTGTTTTTCCAATGGTGTGGTTGAAAGGTAAACAGAAAAAACGCATTAAAGCATTTAATGACGGGTTGCCTGGTATGATTACTTCGATTATCGGGTCACTCCGGGCAGGTTTTGGATTTTTACAGGCATTGCAGATGGTTGCCAGGGAATCGTATCCTCCCATTAAGGATGAAGTCGAGCTTGTGCTGAAGTCACTGCAGTATGGAACGAGTATGGATGATGCTCTGCTGGAATGGAAACGCCGTATGCCAAGTGCGGAACTTGGATTGCTTGTCGATGCAATTATTATTCAGCGTCAATCGGGTGGTAATCTTGCCTATTTGCTCGACAAAATTCTTGAAACAAACCGTGCTCGTACAAAAATTGAGAATCAGATTAAAACATTGACAGCTCAGGGAAAATTATCTGGACTAATTATCAGTTTGCTGCCGATCGGACTTGGTATTCTTATTTTTATTATAAATCCGGAATATATTTCGACGCTTTTCACCAATCCGATTGGAATGCTGATGTTGGGAGTTGCGGGAGTCGGCTTTATTATCGGTTTCATATTTGTTCGTAAAATCACGACGATTGAGGTGTAGGGATGCTTGTACTTTATATTAGCTTATTTATAACCGTAAGTCTGTTTTTATATGGCATCACCAGTATTTTCAGAAAAGAACGGGATATAGTCCAGCAACGGATTGATACGTATTTAATAAAAAATCATAATGAAGCTGCTGCAACCGAAGCGTCTTTTAAAGAGCGCATTCTTGTTCCTGTTTGGGCTGACTTAAAAAAGAATTTCAGAAAAAAGCTAGGCAGAGAAAAGGCAGCGAAAATGGAGCTAAAACTCTTGCAGGCTGGTGAGCCATTTGGGATGGGGCCGGTTGAGTTTAAAATTATTCAGATGCTGCTGATTATTTTGCTGACTGTGGTTGCCGTAGTGTACAGTCTCGCCCTACAATTTAATGGGGGCATTGTGCTTTTGGCAGCTGTTATTGGATGTGCTGTTGCTATTCAGCTGCCAAATTCCTATTTGAAAATAAAGATTGATAAACGAAGCCGCCTGGCAATCAAAGAACTTCCGGATGTACTTGATTTGCTGACAATCAGTTTGGAAGCAGGGCTGGGTTTTGATTCAGCGGTAAGCCAGGTGGTTAAAAAGAAAAAAGGTATTCTTGCTGAAGAGTTTAAAGTGATGTTGGAAGAGATGCGTTTAGGAAAAATCCGCAAAAATGCGTTGAACGATTTAAGCAGGCGTATCCAATTGGAAGAATTGAAAACAATCGTTTACAGTATTGTCCAGGCAGAAAAGCTTGGTGTCGGAATGGTCTCGGTGCTCCGCGTGCAGACGGAAGATATGCGAGAGCGGCGCCGCCAACAGGCAGAGGAAAAGGCAATGAAAGCTCCTATTAAAATGATGTTCCCGCTTGTAATCTTTATTTTTCCAACATTGTTTATTATTTTGCTGGGACCGGCAATTTTACAGTTCATGGCTAATTTTTAAGATTGGTCCAGACAGTGTAGAAAGAAGAATTCGCGCGACACCCAATGTGACGCGCGATTGCCATTGAATTATTCATCATCTTTACGATCCGTATCAGAAATTTCCTCACTGAATTCTGTTTGCAGTTTAGACTGTTCGACATCTCTTTCCTCATCCGTTACAAATCGGTCACGGTCATCAAGCACTTCACGTTCCATGTATTTATGGAAAAAGTATTCACCAACTGCAATGATGATGGCCGTAATGACTGCTGCGGTTCCAATCTGGAGATTTTCCTCAAACAAGAGCGGGCCGAGAAACCAAATTCCTACGAACGTAATACCTAAATCCGCTAGTGTTGCACCCCAGTTTTCGAAACGGGGGAGCAGAAAAAGATCTCCAATGATATACGAAATGACGGTTAGCAGTACACTGAGCATGAGAATATTTCCAAATTCAACCCCGTAAAAAGCTCCGAGTACCAACCACAAAACGGCTGTGCACATAATGAACTTAATAATTAATGCCTTTACATGATCCATTTTTTTACTACCACCTTTCTGATTTTGCCCTTATTTTGCCCGGAATGTTAATTTTTATCAGAGAAATATTAATTGAAATGGATTCGGCGTTTGAAACGATTAACGCAGTAAAATATTTAAAAGCAGGTGGCAGCGAAATATGAAAGCTTAAGTTCGTGACGGGGTTGGAAAACGACATAAATATGATTTAGACATTGTAATAAGCTTGTAATAAGCTCAATATAAGAAGGATAAAAAGTAGGTAGTGGTTTTTAAAAATCGAACACTTGTTTTATTTCTGAATTGTGGTACAATAAAAGAATCCCCTGTAAGAAAGGGGGTGATGGGTATGGAGACGGTGCTTTTTTTGACAACGGCGCTCATCAATTTAACGGTTGCGATGATTAATTTCGTAATGGTTATATTGAATCGACGTGAAAAACAAAAAGACTCCCGCTCAGAAAAGCGAAAGTCTTAAACACCCTGGGAGCAGAGTGAATACTCTGTTCCCATACCCATATTCTATTCACAGTATATAACAAATATACGAATTATACAAGGAAAAGAGGCTGATTTTAATGTTATGGACAGCTTTGATTGTTTCGCTTGTTGCCTTAGTCATATCCATATACACATTGAGATTGACACTGAAAAAATAATGCTGTTGTTAAATGATAGCGGTTGATTTGTGCAGATCCTTTTTTCGTGAAAATAAATGTTTCGTAACAAAAACACCGCACTCCAACGAAGAAGTGCGGTAACGACTCAACTATTGGCCTTAATTAAAATTCGGCGCGAACTCATTCCGTACCGCGCATTATCCATATTTGGAAAAAATTATGCGTCTCGCCGATAAGGAAGGGATTGTGGTTATTGATGAACCACCTGCTGTGGGAGTGCATCTGAACTTTGCTGCAGTCCTATTTGACCCACGGGCGTTCCGTAATACATGGGAGCACATTTAAACGTATGAACATCATCGGGATGTAATGAAAGATATTAAAAATAAACTAGAAAATGAGGATGTTCTGTAGTAGGGCAACCTTTTTAGTGATGATACATGTGAACGCGGAACTGAGTTTGAGAGATTGGAGAGTACTTTCGAGAGTTCGAAGCCCGCTTTCATCTTTATAGCTGAAAGTGGGGTTGTCACAGCAAGAACGGCCCCACTTCCAGTACAATCTTCCTTTTTACATATGTGCTTTCCCAAAAGCGTTATTCTTCTGAGACTTTAACCAATTGTTTCCCCAGATTATCTCCTGAAAATAAGCCAAGAAACGCATCGGGAACATGTTCAAATCCCTCTACAATGTTTTCTTTGTACGTAAGTTTTCCTTCTGCCAGCCATGTTGAAAGGTCACGCATACCTTCACCAAATTGTTCGCTGTAATCGCCAACGATAAAACCTTTGATCAGGGAGCGGGATTTAATCAGCTTCGGCTGAATTCTTGTTCCGAAATCGCCGTCTGTCCGGTTATAGGATGAAATGGCACCACATAATGGTATGCGTGCAAAATCGTTCAGATGGTTCATAACGTCATCGGAAATGGATCCGCCGACATTGTCAAAATAAACATCAACACCATTTGGACAGGATGCAGCAATTGCTTTGGACATGTCGTCTGTTGTTTTATAGTTAATTGCTTCATCAAATCCGAGTTCTTTTTTCAAAAAGTCTGTTTTGGCATCTGTCCCGGCAATTCCGACAACGTGTGTGCCTTTCAGTTTGGCAATTTGTCCGGTAATCATACCAACAGCACCGGCTGCACCTGAAACGACAACAGTTTCACCTTCTTTCGGCTGACCAATGTCGAGCAAGCCAAAGTAAGCGGTCAGTCCGTTGATTCCGAGCACACTTAAATAGGCTGGGAGCGGTGCACCGTTTTCGTCTATTTTACGTACATTGTTAATGTCTGCGGTATTGTATTTCTGCCAATCAAGCATACCGACAACTTTATCGCCAATATGAAGTTGATCTGATTTCGATTGCAGCACTTTTCCAACAATCCGCCCGTTCATGGGCTCGTTCAGCTTGAATGGTGCAACATAGGACTTTTCATTGCTCATTCGTCCCCGCATGTACGGGTCAACGGAAATATAAAGTGTTTGAATCAGAACCTGTCCATCTTCAGGATGTGGAAGTGGTGCATTCTGAAATGAAAAATGCTCCATTGTTGGCATGCCAGTTGGTCTTTTGGCAAGGAGAATCTGCTGATTTTGCAAGTTGTGTGTCATATTAACAACCTTTCTAACAATATATTTACCACTATTGTATTCCTGAAAAAACATGGCCGTCAAAGTAAGCAGTTTTTGCTGCTTGAACCCAAAATTCCGGAGTGCCGTTCCAATAACGTATACCCCCGAATAATGATAGAAATTGACGAAAAACAATGGTATACTGTAAAAGTGTATGAAAACAGATTTTGGAGGTAATAGAATGGCAAATGAACCACATGGCGGTACGTTAATTAACCGCGAACTGGAAGGACAGCAAAAAGAAGAAGCGATAAAAAAAGCAGAATCACTCCCATCACTGACGGTGAATCCGTGGGTCGTTTCCGATATTGAACTGATTGGTATTGGGGGATTCAGCCCACTGAAAGGATTTATGAGTCAGGCTGATTATGAGAGTGTTGTTAATAATTACCGTTTGGCCGATGGAACGGTTTGGACAATTCCAATTACATTGCCGGTAACTGAAGAGCAAGCTGATGAACTGAAAATTGGCGATGAAGTTGCGCTTAAAGGGGAAGATGGCGTTATTTACGGAACCATCCAGCTGGAAGAGAAGTTTACATATGACAGTAAACTTGAAGCACAAAATGTTTATGGAACAACGGAAGATAAGCACCCTGGTGTCAAAAAGCTGTATGAGCGCGGTGATGTTTACCTGGGTGGACCTATTACACTGCTGCAGCGTCCGGATCATGGTGAATTTAATGCATTTTACATGGACCCGACAGAAACACGCAAAATGTTCGATGATTTGGGATGGAAAACAATTGTCGGGTTCCAGACACGCAATCCAGTACACCGTGCCCATGAGTACATTCAAAAGTGTGCCCTGGAGGCAGTTGACGGTCTTTTGTTGAATCCGCTTGTTGGTGAAACAAAATCCGATGATATCCCTGCCGATGTACGGATGGAAAGCTATCAGACCATCCTGAAGCATTACTATCCGGAAGATCGTACACGCCTGGCAATTTATCCGGCCGCAATGCGTTATGCTGGACCAAAAGAATCTGTTCTGCATGCGATTGTGCGTAAAAACTTCGGTTGCACACACTTTATTGTCGGCCGTGACCATGCTGGTGTAGGTGATTATTACGGCACTTATGAGGCACAGGAATTTATTTCCCGTTTTGAAGAAGAACTGGGCATTCAAGTATTTAAGTTTGAGCATGCTTTCTTCTGTACAGTATGCGGAAATATGGCTACCGCAAAAACTTGCCCGCATGATAAAGAAAACCATGTCCACTTGAGTGGTACAAAAGTTCGTGGATTGCTGCGTGATGGAGAGCGTCCTCCAAAAGAATTTTCACGTCCTGAAGTTGCCGACATTCTAATTAAAGGAATGAAGCAAAACTAAAAGGGGAAAACTCCCATGACTTTTCAAATGATATTTGTTTTGATCTTAATAATTGCCATGCTGGGGGCGCTGCTGTTGGATGTAGCGCGCCCAGATATGGTTGTATTTTCTGTATTGGTTATTTTGCTGATATCGGGAATTTTAAGTCCGGACCAGGCATTGAGTGGTTTTTCCAATGAGGGAATGCTGACAATCGCGCTCTTGTTTATTGTTGCGGGTGCGGTTCAAAAGAGCGGGCTTATTGATCAGATGATGACAAAATGGCTCAAAAACAGTAAAACACAAGCAGGTTCGATGGTGCGTTTTTTCGTGCCAGTATCTGCTTTTTCCGCTTTTTTAAACAATACTCCGATTGTTGTCACGTTCACACCAGTAATTAAGAAGTGGTGTGAAGACCGGGGAATTGCACCGTCCAAGTTTCTGATCCCGCTATCGTATGTAACAATTTTGGGTGGAACGATTACCTTGATCGGTACGTCCACCAATCTGGTTGTGCATGGTATGCTGACCGGAACGTATGGGATGGAAGGATTTTCACTGTTTACGCTTGCGGTCGTCGGGATTCCGATTGCAATTGTCGGGATGATTTATCTATTTACGATTGGTCACAGACTTTTACCGGATCATAAAGGATTCAGTCAGCGTGTAAAAGAGGATTCCAAGGAATATATTGCGGAAATGCATGTCTCACGTTCATTTCAGCATATCGGCGAAACTGTTAAAGATGCAGGACTTCGTGATTTGAAGGGGTTATACCTGGTTGAAATCATTCGCGGATCGGACCATATTTCCCCAGTAAAGTCAACCACAGTCATCGAAAAAGGGGATCGGCTGATTTTTACCGGGTTGATTTCAACAATTGCCGATCTGGAAGAAATAAAGGGGCTTGAACTGGAAACCGGTACCAATATCGGATTGAATGATCTCAAAAACGGAACATCCAATCTGGTGGAAGTGGTTGTTTCACATGACTCATCACTTACAACGAAGACGATTAAACAGTCCCGCTTCCGATCAAAATTTGATGCCGGGGTCATTGCTGTCCACCGTAACAATGAGCGTATTAAGAGTAAAGTCGGTGACATCGTGCTCAGACCTGGCGACACATTACTGTTGCTTGCGGGAACCGACTTTTTGGAAAAAAATCAGCAGTCGAACGATTTTTACGTGGTATCGTCTTTGGATACTCCGGAAAAACTGAAAAAAAACCCTGTAAAAGGATGGTTTTCAATCGGTTTGCTGCTTGTTATGATTGCTTTTGTTACAGCAGGTGTTTTCAGTATGTTCAAAGCAATGGCGCTGGCAGTGCTTATATTGCTGGTTACAAAAATTGTCTCACCGCAGGAGGCGAAGCGCTATATTCAATTCGATGTCCTGCTTTTAATCGCCAGTGCACTTGGAATTGGTGTAGCGATGCGGGAAACCGGACTTGCGGAGTGGATCGCAACAGGTTTGGTCAGTTTTGGAAAACCACTGGGAACGTTGGCGATTATTTTTATGATCTATTTTTTAACGAATTTGTTTACCGAACTGATTACAAATACTGCAGCTGCGGTATTGATGGTTCCGATTGGGATGTCACTTGCCGAACAGCTGGAAGTCGCGCCGATGGGGTTTGCGGTAACAATTGCAATTGCCGCCTCAGCAAGTTTTATTACCCCGATTGGCTACCAGACAAACTTGATCGTGTATGGTCCAGGGGGCTATACGTTCAAGGATTATATTAAAGTGGGGACGCCCTTAAGTATTCTGGTTATGATCACGTCGGTTTTAATCATTTATAATGTGTGGTTTTAGGAGGAAAAACGATGGCAAAATCTGATAATATCGTATGGCACGATTCAAAAGTAACAAAAGAAGACAGACAGAAATTGAACAACCATAAGAGTGCAGTTATTTGGTTTACTGGTTTATCCGGGTCCGGAAAATCAACCGTATCTGTTGAGCTGGAAAAAGAACTGCATGCACAGGGTGTACGCACTTATCGTCTGGATGGTGATAATGTTCGCCATGGTTTAAATAAGAACCTTGGCTTCAGTCCGGAAGACCGTAAAGAGAACATCCGCCGCATCGGGGAGGTTGCCAAACTGATGGTTGATGCAGGCCTGTTCACACTTACAGCATTTATTTCCCCATATCGTGAAGACCGTGATGAGGTTCGTGAACTGCTGGAAGATGGCGAGTTCATTGAAATATTTGTTAACGCCAGTGTTGAAACGTGTGAATCCCGTGATCCAAAAGGCTTGTACAAAAAAGCACGCGCCGGTGAGATCAAAGGCTTTACCGGAATCGATGCTCCATATGAAGCGCCGAAAAATCCGGAAGTGACCGTTGATACGGATAAACAGAGCCTGGAAGAGTCCGTTCAGCAGATTGTTGCTTATTTGAAAGAGAAAGGATATGTAAAATAATGGCTGAAGTTAGTTTGAAAAAGCTGTTGGACATTTCCTTGAAGGCAGGACAGGAAATTTTGGATGTTTATCAAAAAGACATCGAGGTTGAGGTCAAGGAAGACGACTCTCCGCTGACTCAGGCTGACCAGCGTTCACATCAGGCGATCATGAAAGGGTTGCAGGACGCATACTCCGGTATCCCTGTTCTGAGTGAAGAGGGACGCGATATTTCGTATGAGGAACGAAAAGATTGGAAGCAGTTCTTTTTGGTTGATCCACTCGACGGTACAAAAGAATTCATCAAGAAAAACGGTGAGTTCACGGTGAATATTGCGTTAATCGATGGAAAATATCCGGTCATGGGTGTCATCTATGCGCCGGTGCTGGATACGTTTTATTTTGGGCGTGAAGGATTAGGCGCGTTCAAATTGGAAGGTGCATCGACGGCGGACATCACCGGTGAAGATGATTTGGTTGAAAAAAGTGTTCGTCTTCCTGAAGTAAAAGAAGGCAGTATCGTCAATGTGGTGGCCAGCCGCTCCCACATGTCCACTGAAACCGAAGAATTCATTGACGGATTGCGTGCAAATCATGAAGTCGATGTTGTTTCCGCCGGGAGTTCACTAAAATTTTGTCTGGTTGCTGAAGGAAAAGCCGATTTCTATCCGCGCTACGCCCCAACAATGGAGTGGGATACTGGCGCCGGACAGGCGATTGTCGAATCAGCAGGCGGACAGGTGTTGCGGCACGAAGATAAGCAGCGCTTTCACTACAATCGTGAAAATTTGAAAAATGGATGGTTTTTGGTTAAACGAAAAGCGTAATTAAACTTGATGATGGGCCTTGTTACGAGGCATATAAAAAACCTGCACTTCTCAATAGATGTGCAGGTTTTTCCAGTATTAAAAATCCCGTTGGAAAATACGCATCATAACTGCATCATGATAGGTGCCATCGACAAAAAAGTGTTCTTTTAACTCTCCTTCAATTTGAAAACCAATTTTTTCATAAATGTGGATGGCTTTTTCATTCTTTTTGGCAACAAATAAAAAGATTTTATGCAGATTCAGCTGTTGGAACCCGTATTCCAGTGCGAGCTTAGTTGCTTTTCCTGCATAACCGTTTCCCTGAAATTCTGGGTCAATCATGATGCCAAACTCAGCATTACGGTGTCTTTCCTCCATATCGAACAGTCCGACATAGCCAATTTTTTCGTTATCTAACGCAAGGATGAACTGCCGATGCTGGGTGCTGTTCTGACTTTTTTCATGTGCTTCTTTCAGTTTTTCCATGGACATGTATGGCTCCTCAAACCAGAACTTCATCACATCGGGGTCATTATTAAGTTTGTGCAAAAATTCCAGATCGGTCTTCTCAATTGTTCGTAATCGTAATTTTTGTTCCATTGGTTCTCGCTCCCCGCTATTTTTCTTACCATTTTATCGTATCAGAACACAGAAAGCGAGTCATGAATTGTTATCTTGGCGGACGGTTTTGATGTGCTTTATTGTCTTCGCGCATTGCATTCAGTTCCTTTTTGCTTTTGTTCTTTTTCTTCTTGCCTTTATCCTGGCTCATATAAAATACCTCCTTTTTCATTAGCATGAGCAAATTCCGGTCAAATAATTATGCCGAAACGTGGCAAAATAAATTAGTATCACCAAGCTTTTAGGTGAGCCATCGTTGCACTTATGCAGTAAGAAAGGATTTTATCCCTTCTTAACTGCTAAAAAAGGAGGCTATCCCAAGTGTCAGAGCAAAATAAAAATCGCAATAAAGATAAGGGTAAACAGCGAAACGTCATTAAATATGATACAAGTCCAAAGCAGCACAATGAGGAGTTTGCTGAGGACAAGGAATTTTTGAATCTGGATAATAAGCGGAATAAAAGAAAGCGGTAATGTTAAAAGCTGCACATTGCGAAAGGCATGTGCAGCTTTTCTGATCAATCCACTTTTAAAATGATTTTGCCGATGTTTTTGTTGCCTTCCATGTGCTCATGTGCCTGCTGGACTTCGTTAAACGAAAATATCTGATCCACGATAGGACGGACTTTTTCGTACTTGAAGAGTGGCAGTGCTTTAGAGACAAATTCTGCGGTTAGATCCGCTTTATACTGGTCATCTCTTGGGGTAAGAAGGGTGCCGGTCAGCTGAATCCGTTTGGACATCAATTCCCACAGGCTGACTTCTTCCAGTTGTGCACCGCCCAACATGCCAATCAGGATCCAACGGCCGTCTACTGCAATACTGTTCATGTTTTTTCGCCAGTATGAAGCGCCGATAAAATCCAGAATGACGTCTGCACCGTGATTTTCAGTTGACTGTAGAACGTCGTCGTCAAATGTCTGTTCTTTATAATTAATGCATACATCTGCTCCCAATGATTTGGTAAAATCCAGCTTTTCCTGTGAACCAGCCGTTGTCAGTACCTGTGCATTGCTTATTTGTTTTGCCAATTGAATGGCTGCTGTTCCAACACCACTTCCCCCGGCATGAATCAATACTTTTTCACTTTCTGCCAGTCTACCATGCCAGAACAATGTCTGATAGGCTGTCAAAAATACTTCGGGAATTGCCGCTGCCTGTTCGAACGACAGGTTTTCCGGAATTTTCATCGCACGGTTGGCCGGCATGACAGCATACTCTGCATATCCGCCCCCGTTAACAAGCCCCATCACACGTGTACCCGGCTGAATGGTGGTTTCAGTTCCAGCTTGTTCAACTATGCCGGCAACTTCCACACCTAAAATCGGGATATTCAAATAACCTGATTCGCTTTGCCTATTGATGATGTCCGTCCGGTTGACTGCTGCTGCTTTTATCTTGATAAGCAGTTCATTTTGATTTGGTTCTGGTTTTGGTCGCTCTGTAACGGCTAATTGTTCCGCGCCGCCAGGTTGATTTGCAATGATTGCTTTCATGATTTTCCTCCTTCTTATTTTTGCGTTTGAATTGCCTTTCGTGCCAGTCTGTCTGCGTTGCCATTCTGTTTTTCCGGGATCCATTTTATAAAAAAATACGGAAAAACGTCTGCTGCTGTGCGTATTTTTTCCAACAGGGGAAGAAAGCGCTCGTTTTTTGTGAAGTCTTTTTCAATTGTATCGACCGCGAGCTTGGAGTCGGATCGGAATGACAAAATTTCATCCGGGAATTCTTTCAGACATATTTCCAGCGCGTTTACGATTGCATAAAATTCAGCCTCATGATTGGACATAATGCCAAGGGGAAGCGAATATTCATATGTCCTCTCAGCATCTTTTATATAAATACCCGCTCCACTGAGTCCAGGGTCACCGCTTGAAGCACCATCTGTATAAACTTCAATCAATATGTGAACCCCCTTTACTAAACCAATTGTATAAAAAAATTCTGTTGATGACCAGAAACTGCTTTTTGAGTGAAACGGAAAAAGAAAATAAACAAAACTGAAAAATTCACAAATGTGCGGGTAAAATGATCTTTTAACGGTGAACCGGACGACAATATAAATTGTCAACAACAAAAAGCCTTTTTTTGGAGCAGAAAAATAAGACAAAATGGATTTTTAACAATTAGCCTTTCATTTTGATTCAAGGTATAATGAAGTCAATAGATATCGGAAATCGCAAATTATCACTGGAGGTGAGAATGTGAATGAGTCATTGAAATTATTACTTGAGGAAATCTCTAATTTACGGACCGATGTGGGTGATTTAAAGAAAAACATAATCAATTTACGTACAGATATAAACGGAGTACAACGTGAAATGACCGGAATGCGCAAAAATATGTATGTCCTTCAGGGTGAAATGACCGAGCTGCGTTCAGACGATAATGGTATTCAGGCAGGAATGTCAGTCATGCGTTCGGATGGAACTGGTCTTCAACCCGAAACGTCAGAGATGCATGAAGTTGTGAATGGCCTGCAAAATGAAATGAATGGACTGAAAAATGATGTTGGGGATCTTTACGGGGATGTAGGTGAGCTCACAGACAGTCAAACTCGGATTGAAAATACCCTTGATAACCTGCAAAAAAATTTGATGAATCGTGTTGGGGATTACACTGAAGACCTTATCGATCTTATTGATAACAGGACGGAAGCTCTAAACAAACGGGTTTTTAAGACAGAGGTAAAAATAGAAGCGTTAAATAAACATTAAAAGGCTGGATGGGGAGGAGGTTTTGTTTTGGACAACAACGTATTTTTGGAAACGATTCTGCAGCAGCAAAAAGAATTTCAATCAGAATTCAGAACCGCAATGAAAAACCAGGACGAACGTTTTGACAAATTGACGGTAGAAATGAACGATCGTTTTGCAGCGCAAGATAATCGAATTGAGAAACTGACAGTAGAGATGAACAATCGTTTTGCGGCGCAGGATAATCGAATTGAGAAACTGACAGTAGAGATGAACAATCGTTTTGCGGCGCAGGATAATCGAATTGAGAAACTGACAGTAGAGATGAACGATCGTTTTGCGGCGCAGGATAATCGAATTGAGAAACTGACAGTAGAGATGAACGATCGTTTTGCAGCGCAAGATAATCGCTTTGAAAAATTGACAATAGAGATGAACAACCGTTTTGTAGCACAGGGTGACCGATTTGGGAAGCTGACCGAAGAAATGAACGAGCAGTTTAAATCCATAGATGAACGATTTGCAGCGCAGGATAATCGTTTCAACAGGTTTGCAATGGATGTATTCAAGGAATTTGAAAAACATGAAAAACGGTATGATGAGTTGGATCAGAAGATAGAACTATTAACAACTCAAACCACATATGCCATTGCAGAGATTTCGAATAAAGTAACTGAAATAGGTAAAAAACTTGATGATACAATTGTCGCGAGATATGAAATGAATTTTGTTAATGAAAAAATCAATCATCTGGAAAAAGAGATTTACCGGCTGAAAAATAATCAATGAAATTCTTTTAAATAATCCTCCATTGAACAAAATAAGGTAAAGGATGGAGGTTATATAATGGAAAATGAAAATCAGTCTCTAAGCAAAAAAGATATTCTGGATCAGAGCAGACGCTCCGGAATGTCATATAATGAGGCAAAAGAATTTATTGCCCGAACAACCGGTGGACACGGTACGGAAATATACAGTGATACCGATGCCGAACATGTTAAAAGGAAAAATCGGGAGTCCATGAACAATCGAAAATCATAAATGTTGGAGCTCTTTCTTAGAAGGGGCTCTTTTTTGATGGATGCTAATTTGATTACAGAACAGCCGCGTTCAGTTCTGTTCTCGCGTTTTTTTGAAATGGGGCTGTAAGGCATATGGAAAATTTTGAACCCGCCGAACTTTTAAGGAAACCCACCGAACAAACGCTGTTACCCGCTGAATAAAAGCCCAAACCCGCTGAACAAAATCTAAACCCCGCCGAAAAAAGCGCCAAAGCCGCTGTATAAAAACAAATTATCGCCGTAAAAAGCACAAAGAGTCACCGGATTAGGCAATTATTTTCTGAATGGAACCAAAATCCCCTTAGACTTCCGATCAAATAGCACCAATCCAGGGCAGCATACAAAGCACAACAGCTGGACAAAGAATTACGAACCCAGGCACACGCTTTTGTACGGAGCAAAATGTAAGCTATACTGGAGTAAATCGTTTGAAAAATTGAAAAGGGTGGGAGTTAACTTGGTAACAGCAAATTCAACAATTGGTATGATCGGCTCCGGAGTGATGGGGAAAAGTATGGCGCGGAATCTGCAGCAGGCAGGATATTCGATCAATGTGTATACCCGGACAAAGCGGAAGGCCGAGGAACTGCTGGACGCTGGTGCCGGTTGGAAAGAGTCAGTGGCTGATTTAGCAGCTGTATCGGATATCATTATTACCATGGTAGGCTATCCGACAGACGTGGAACGTGTTTATTTTGGCAGTGATGGCCTGATTGAAAATGCCAAATCGGGTGCGTATATAATTGATATGACCACATCAAAACCTGCACTGGCTCAAGAAATTTACCGGAAAGCAAAGGAACGGGGCATTTATGCAATCGATGCACCTGTTTCCGGCGGGGACATCGGCGCGAGAAATGGGGAACTGGCTATTATGGCAGGTGGTGATCAGAAAATATTTGATGATATTTACCCTGTTTTTGATGTTCTTGGTGAAAATATCATGCTGCAAGGTGAGGCAGGTGCCGGGCAGCACACGAAGCTGGCAAATCAGATTGCAATTGCCACTAACATGATTGGGGTTTGTGAAGCGATTGTTTATGCTAAGAAGGCAGGGCTGAATCCATCTCGGGTTCTTGACAGTATATCAACTGGAGCAGCAGGCAGTTTTTCATTATCGAAGCTTGCACCGCGAATGCTGGAAGGAGATTATGCGCCGGGTTTCTATGTGAAGCACTTCATTAAAGATATGACAATCGCACTTGAATCGGCTCAGGAAATGGGCTTTTCTACACCGGGCTTAGCGCTGTCACTTGAACTGTATAAGCAACTTGCCGAAAAAGGCGAGGAAGACAGTGGTACACAGGCACTAATTAAATTGTTTGAGGCGTAAACGAAAAATGGGGCTGACTGTAAAAGCAGTCAGCCCCAATGTTTTTAATTTATATGATTATAACGCTTCCTCTGTTTTATCGTTGGAAATGGTTTGTTTTTTGTCAGGCATCAGCAGACTGAAAATAATTCCGAAAAACGCAGCGATGAAAAATGTCGTGAACTTGGAAGTGATGATACTTTCAAGTGGCGTGCTGATCCAAATGACAGTGGAAATCAGTCCAGCCAGGATAGTTGCAATTACACCGGCGCCGGAATATCGTTTCCAGAAAAAAGCCATCAGAATTGCTGGTGAAAGTGTACATCCGACCCCTGCCCATGCCCAGCTTACTACCAGGTAGAGCAAGGATTCCGATACAAGTGCTATCGTCATCCCAATCAGTCCGAAAAAGATAACGGAAATCCGGGAAACCCAAATCAATTGTTTTTCCGTTAAATTAATCCCCATTGATTTGTTAATGATATCTTCACTTACCGAACTTGTCACAACCATGAGCTGTGAATCAGCAGTTGTGATGATTGCGGCAAGAACTCCTGCCAGCAAAATACCGGCTATCCATGGCGGCATCAGTTCCAGAATCATTGTGGGAAGAATGATTTCAACATCTGCAAACGAACCCTGGCTGTACATGGTAATCGCGCAAATACCGATCATAAATGCACCGCTGTATGCCAGGATTGTCCAAATTATCGCTACAATACTGCCTTGCTTAGCTTCTTTGTCATTTTTAAGTGCCATGAATCGGGTACTCAACTGTGGTTGTCCACCCAAAAACCCGAAAAACCATGAAAAATTGTTAAAGAATAAAACACCAATTGCGAAACCGGTTAATCCGCCAAACCAGGAATTAAACGAACTGCCTGCATCTGCGAGGGATTGACTAATCGACAAATCATTCGTGTTAATGTAGATCAGTGCAACAATCGGTAATACTACCAGTGTAACCAGCATCATGATACTTTGAATCATGTCTGTCCAGACGACTGAAATAAACCCTCCTGCAAAGGCAATTGCAATGATGACGACGGTTGAAAGGACTACACCTGTTACAGGTGACATATCAAAGGTGGTGAAAAGCATTTTACCGGCACCTGCCATTTGTGCCCCTACATAGAACATTAAAAATCCTGCAATAAGAAGGGTTGACAGCCATCTGATTGTATTGGCTCTTTCGCTGAAACGGGCCGCCAAATAATCGGGCAATGTCAGCACACCGTATTTGTCGGTTTCCCGCATGAATTTTTTGGCAAGAAACAACCAGGCAAATATGATTCCGGAAGCAATTCCTGCTGCCACCCAAATACCGGATAATCCGGACATGAAAACAAAACCGGTATACCCCAATAATAACCAGGCTGACTCACCTGTTGCACGTTCAGAAAAGGCGAGAGCCCAGCCGGGTAGTTTTTTCCCGCCCAACAGAAAGTCTGAATGTGTTTTGCTTTTTTTGCTGAAAAAATAACCAATCCCCAAAATTGCTACACAATACAATATGAACTCAGTAATAATAATGCTCATTGTTATCCTCCTCAAATTGGGTGTGTTATGTTAAAGATGTTCCAATTCCTTTTTCTATGGCACGCTGATAAATAAGGTTAGCGGTTACTGTGTCGAATAACGCCATACCTGTTGACTTGAAAACGATTGTTTTGTCATGTTGGGAGGCTATTGATGCATTGGAAGTTATCAAATGTGCCATTGTTTTAACCGATGATCCGGAAATCCAATTCTCGGCAAGTGGTGTTGAGATGTCACCGGATTCCGTGATGGCATCTTCCGTGTCAATGAAAATATCGTCGGCTAGCTGGTAGAGTGACCGGGGGAATTCGCGCATTGCAGGCTGAAAAGACCCAACGCCAATTATTAACTTTTTTTTAAGTAAATTCTTATCGTCCGGCAGTACCGGTGTTTTTGAGGTGGTCGCCGTAATAATAACGTCAGCTTTATCAATGGCAGCAGCAGCTGAATCCATTGTATGGATATGAATCTCATGACCTATCCATTGCTGCAGTGAATGTTTATAGGCGGGAATTTTTTCAGCTGTTCGGTTAAATACATAAATGTCAGTAACCTTGCGCTCGGTGCAGGCTGCGATTGCCTGATATAACCCCTGTACTCCGGTTCCGATAACTGCTATGGATGAGACGTCCTTTCTTGCCAGATGCCGGACTGCGGAACCGCCAATTGCCCCGGTTCTGAAGCCTGTTATGAATGATCCATCCATTAATGCCTTTATTTCACCGTTTTCCTGGCTGTTTAAAATGACAAGACCGTGCAAGACCGGGCTTGTGGTATTGTTTGGAAATGATGATACCAGCTTCGTAGCTATCACATCATCGGTAATACATGGCATAAGCAGCAATGTGTTATCATCATCCGTAACTTGCATGCGTGTTGGCATCGTAAATTGCTTAGACTGATAGATTTCATATGATTGATCGATGGCGTTAATCATGTCCTTCATGGAAACAGCGTCCCGGATGTTTTGTTCGTGTAAATATAACATCGTATCTTCCTTTCTTTTGAAAAGATTACATTAAACAATGGCGCCTTCAATTAGCAGATCTTTTTCAATGAATCGTTCAAACCGGAGCGGAGACAAGTCCAGTGTTTGGTATTTTCCAGTCATGATCAGTTCAGCCAACCCTTTACCAACTGCCGGGGCTTGCTGCATACCATGTCCGCTGAATCCGCATGCCATGAAGTACCCGTTTATACCCGGATGCTCGCCGATAATCGCATTCTGATCCTCGGTGTTATGGCTGTACATGCCTGCCCACCCGCTGACGATTTTTGCACGCATAAAATTGTCAATCCTGTTGCCAAGTACTGGCCAAAGCTCTTCCATGAAAAAATCACGCGACCACCTGAAATCGATGCCTGGTTTTACTTTTTCCGAGAATCCGGCAATCAGACTTTTTCCTTCATGCCGAAAATATACACCGGCTGGGTCAACCGTTAATGGCAAATCGTGTGTCAGCGGATTAGCAATATCGAATTGAATAATTTGCCGCTTCAACGGAGTAATAGGGATGGGACAGTTAAGTCGTGCGCTTAAAGCAGGTGCCCATGGTCCGGCGCAATTGATAACAATCGGTGCCTTATATGTCTCACCGGTGGCCAGTTTCACCCCGGATACACCATTCTCATCCTGTAAGATGGTTTCTACTTGTTCATATTGGTAGTTTGCACCAAGCTGCTTTGCTTTTTTGGCATAGCCCTGCATGACGGAGTAAGGGTCAAGATAGCCATCCTCTGGACTGTATAATCCGCCCTGGAGATCATTTATGTTTAATTCCGGGATGATGGTCAGTAATTCCTCGGGGGATAGAAGGTTGGAGTCAACACCATATTGCCGCTGCAGTTTAGCCTGGTTTTCCAATTGGGTCATATTCTCATTTTTTGCTAAAAACAAATAACCGCGTTGTCTGAAATCAATTTCCGATTTTTCGCCGTTAATGGCCATATCATCCGGGAAGGTTTTATACTTCTGAAGACTGTATCTGCTAATTTGAATATTGATTGCCGTCGTAAAAAGTTGTCTTATTCCGCCTGCACTTCTAGGTGTTGAGGAAAATTCATAAATCGGATCTTTTTCAAAAACGGTAATTTTACCGGTATATCCATCATTTAAGAGATTGTAGGCTACGCTGGAGCCAATAACGCTTCCGCCTACAATGATGATATCAGCTGCTTTTTTCATGTACTCACCTCATTAAAAAGTTTATCGATAATTGCTAAGATTTTATTTATTTATAACGTACTTTTGATCGCTGCGTCTATGGGCAGCTTATACAAAAAATAATGCCTGTTAGATGCGATACCGAAATTATTTTACGTATGTTACTATAGAATTAGCTGCAAATGATGGGAGGGGGAACCGTGTGGAGGGGTTTGTTCAATTTGCACAAAAAACAGTGAAAGCGGTTTCAGACATTATTCCATTTTCAATAAGTGTCAGCAATGATGAGGGAAATATTATTGGCGATTCTGATTCATCACGAATCGGAACCATGCATAGGCCCTCTGTGGAAGTTATCGAGGAGAATAAGGTAATCCGATTTACGGAAGAAAAAGTTGCATCGATGGAAAACGTATTGCCCGGCGTTGCAGTTCCGCTCATTTTTGATGACAAGCCGGTTGGGGTGTTGGGTATCATTGGAGATCCGGATGACGTGGAATCATATGCTCATCTGGTTAAACAGTACGTGGAGATGATGTGGCAGGAAACCCTTCATGTTCAACTGGAGAATTTGAATGCAATGACGCTTGAATCCTTTGTTCAATATGTATTGCTAAATGAATCGGTCAGCCAGGAGCAGGTAAATCATTATTGCAAATTGCTCCGGATTGAACATGATTGTATGCGATTATGTATTGTGATAGATATTGGAAATCACTTGTTGGACCGGATGGATGCCGGTCAAAAAATACCCTCCTCTGAAAGCTTGAAAAAAACATTATTGAATTGTGTTGTCAGAGCCTTTGATGGGAACGGAGACAGTGTCTGCGCATTTTTAAATGCACAGCAAATTGTTTATTTGAAGCCGTTGGACGATGAGGACAGCTACCGTTATTTTATGGATGAGTTTCGTAACAGGGGTCACCGCCTTCAGGAGATGCTGCAGGTGTATGGTATTGATCATGTAACGATTGCTGCCGGAAATTGTTGTACATCTCTTGAATGTGTCTTTCAATCTTACCGGGAAGCGGCGCACTTGATGTCGTATGGCCGCAAGCAATCCATCACACCCGGTATTTATAATTATTATGATTGGGACGTGTTGATTAACATGCTGCCGCACCATATTGATACAAATATTAAAGAAATTTTAATGCAGCGCCTGAGACCGTTGATTGATGATGAATCTTTCATGCAGCTGAAAAACGATTTTCTAATGTACTGTAACTATAATATGAATGTCAGCAGGACCGCCGAAGCGTTGTTTGTGCACCGGAACACATTAATCTACCGTCTGAAAAAAATCAATGCTGTCACAGGCCTTGATACAGGCAGTTTTGAGCATTGTACACTATTATACTTTGTGTTAAAAGAATAGATTTCCGATTCAGTGGATGAGAAAATAAAAAAATTTTGTTATAAGGAATGTGATGGTTATGCTGGAAGTTATTGTTCAAAACAGACAGGAAGCAGTCGAAGCAGAAAAACTTGGTGCGGACAGAGTGGAACTTGTGTCAGCTATTCAGGAAGGGGGGCTGACGCCAAGTTTTGGTACATTAAAGCAGGTGCTAGGCAGTGTCAGTATACCGGTACAGGTGATGATTCGTCCACACAGTTATGACTTTCATTACACTGCCGAAGATATGGAAGTTGTCAGGGAAGACGTACAGGCGGTATTGGATTTGGGCGGAAATGGTATTGTATTTGGCGCCCTAAACCGTGATTACACCGTGAATGAACAGGCACTTACTGATATTATAAATATGGCAATAGGGTTGGATATCACCTTCCACCGGGCGTTTGATGAAGCTGATTCACAGGAAAAGGCGTATCGAACGCTCGCAAAATACAAATTAGATGTGAAACGCATATTGACATCCGGCGGCGAGAATGATTGTGTGCATGGAAAAGAACAGCTAGGCAGGCTTGTTCGGTTATCAAAACAGCTGGAAGGGCCGGCTATTATGCCGGGAGGAGGTCTTTCATCCGAAAATATCCGCAATGTTCATCAAACTGTCGGCGCCCATGAATATCATTTTGGCAAGGCTGTACGGATAAACAGGTCTTTTCGAAGTGGATTTGATCAGGAGATCATACAGCAAGTCAAAGGCACAATGGAGACAGGAAAATAACTGACATATCGAGGGGATGCAAAATTGCCGGTGGCTGCATATTGACATGGCAGGTGTGATGGCCGGTAATGAGCACGGCTATTATACGGAGGTGGCATCCGGATTTGGCACCAGGCAGCTTGTCGACTATGCAGCGGATGTGACGGAGTAATTTTATTAACAGGTTGTTTAAATTGGTATATTTAGGGAAGAGATAAATAGACTGATGAATAATGAGTCCATTTCTGGCAGTTTAGAAAGTAAAAATCTTTTCTTACTGCATAAGTGCAACGATGGCTGTCACCTACAAGATTGTGACAACCGAGTTTTCTAAATGAAAAGGAGCTGGATATTTTGTCTGAAGATACGATAAAATTACTTAAGAAAGAAGAAGTTGCAAACGATACGATGGCTTTTCACTGGGAAATGCCGGATGGTTTTGAGTTCAGGGCAGGACAGTTCGGTGAATTTACCCTCATTAATCCGGGTGAAACAGATGAGGAAGGAAATACCCGTCCATTTTCGTTTGTATATGCACCATCTGAAAATGAGCTTGTGACGGCAACGCGCATGCGGGATTCCGCATTTAAGCGTGTGCTCAAGGATATGCCGGAAGGAACCGAGGTGAAATTTGACGGGCCGCACGGAAATTTCACCTTGCATAAAACAGAATCAACACCGGCTGTATTTTTAATCGGCGGGATAGGAATTACTCCGATCAGGAGCATGATTGCTGAAGCAACGAAAAACAAGACATCCCATGATATGACCTTGCTTTATTCCAATCATACTCTCGATGACGCGCCATTTATGTCCGATTTTGAAAAGTTTGAGGAACAAAATTCAAATTTCAAGTTTGTTCCAGTGATGACGCAGACTGATTCGGATGAATGGAATGGTGAGAGCGGCCACATTGATGAGGAAATGTTGAAACGATACGTGTCGGATGTCAGTACACCAATTTATTACCTTGCCGGCCCGCCGGACATGGTAAAGGCCATGTATAAACTGCTCGTTGATGCTGGTGCGAATGAAGATAATATCCGCGCTGAAGAATTCTCCGGGTATTAAAGTGAAACAAAATATAGCAAAAATACCATAGCGCCGGGCGCTATGGTATTTTTTGCGTCCGGTTTGATCTGGGTTGTCTTCATTTAGGGTAGTTCAGGACACTGCGACAATTTCCTGCAGGACTTTCACGTCCAAAGCAACCTCTGTTACCATGACCACTGTTTTAGCTGTGGGAGTATCAGGTCTATATAATTCTTGCGTGCATAGAGTAGTAAATGTGCATTTTATTTGAAGGGAGGATGGTTTATGGCAGATGGCAAACATTATTTGGCAGTGGATGTGCCGATACGGAATGTTTGGACGTTTGTATCGGATATGAATAACCTGGCACCGTTAATTCCCGGATATGTCGAACATCAAATCCACAGCAGTACACGGTCTGTCTGGCTTGCAAAAGGTGAGGTAGGCTTTATCGAAAAAACTGTCCGGATGCAGCTTGATATTACTGAATGCAGCGAACCGGAACTGATAGCCTTTACGTTAAAGGGATTAAATGAGAATTTCTCCGGTGATGGCTACTTCAGGGCGAAAAAAATACATCAGCAAAAGACAGTAATCACTGGCTGCCTGCGGTTAAAAGCAAATGGCTTGACAGCACCAATGATGAATTCTGTACTCAGGAAAATCGTGCCGAAAGCTGCGGAACGTTTCACAAAGGCAGTTGCAGAAGCCATAATCGACAGGAAACCGGCTGTCATATCTTAACATGTTTAATGAAAAGAAATTTGTGATAAATCCTTTAGTAGGTATGCAAATAAGTTTTTCTGCCTAACAATAGGAGGGTTTTATGTGGTAGTGTCCTATAAACACGAACCATTTACAAATTTTGCAGATGAGGAAAATCGTCAGGAATATGAAGATGCACTGAGCAGAATACGCCGGATGGATCTTGGGAAAGAATATCCGCTCGTTATTGGTGGTCAGCGTATTTTTACCGATGATAAGCTGGACTCATACAATCCATCCAATACATCCCAGTTGGTCGGATCTGTATCCAAAGCGAAAAAAGCCCATGTTGATCAGGCAATGGATGCCGCATATGATGCGTTTCAGACATGGCGTGGATTTTCACCGGAAGAACGTGCGGACGTACTGTTTAAAACGGCCGCGATTGTACGTCGCCGCAAGCATGAATTTTCCGCTATGATGTCCTATGAGGCTGGTAAACCGTGGGGTCAGGCTGATGCGGATACAGCGGAGGCAATTGATTTTATGGAATATTACGGCAGACAGATGATTGAGCTTGGTAAAGGCAAAGAAATTAATGACCGGCCGTTTGAAAACAATTCCTATTTTTATCAGCCGATTGGCCCCGGTGTCGCAATTCCGCCATGGAACTTTGCGTTTGCCATCGTGTGCGGCACAACGGTTGGACCAATTGTGGCAGGAAATCCGGTACTGCTGAAGCCTTCCGAAAACACACCGGTAATTGCGTATAAACTTGTCGAAGTGCTGGAAGAAGCCGGATTGCCTGCCGGTGTTGTTAACTTCCTGCCGGGTGATCCGGAAGAGCTTGGTGATTATTTAGTTGACCATTCCAGAACACATTTTATTAATTTTACCGGTTCAAGACAGACTGGTACGCGAATTATGAAACGTGCCGCTGAAGTGCAGGAGGGGCAGAACTTCCTGAAACGCGTTGTCGCTGAAATGGGCGGTAAAGATACCATTGTTGTGGATAATGAAGCAGATTTGGATTTGGCAGCAGAAGCGATTGCCCAATCAGCGTTCGGGTTTCAGGGACAAAAGTGTTCTGCTTGTTCACGTGCCGTCATTCATGACGATGTTTACGATGAAGTACTGAAAAAAACGATTGAGCACACGAAAGGAATTTCAGTCGGTGATCCAGCTTCAGAAAATCCGTATATGGGCGGTGTCATAAACCGGAAGCAATTTGATAAAATCAAAAATTATATCGAAATCGGCAAAAATGAAGCCCAACTTGTATATGGCGGTGAGTCGGATGATTCCAAAGGGTATTATATTTATCCGACGATTTTTTCTGAAGCAGCGCCGGATGCAACCATCATGCAGGAAGAAATTTTCGGACCGGTTGTTGCGTTTTCCAAGGCAAAAGATTTTAATGAATTACTGGAGATTGCCAATAATACCGATTACGGCCTGACGGGTGCGGTTATTTCCAACAATCGTCAACATCTGAACCGTGCACGTTATGATTTCAACGTTGGAAACTTGTATTTCAACCGTGGCTGTACCGCTTCGATTGTCGGCTACCATCCGTTTGGCGGGTTCAAAATGTCAGGAACAGATGCAAAAGCCGGCGGCCCGGATTATCTCTTGAATTTTTTGGAAGCAAAAACCGTTTCGGAAACATTATAAGACTGAGTAGGGGGGTCATTAGCCAAATGGCCTCTCTTTTTTATGAAAAACTTTTTTCTGGTAACCCTAACAGTACAAATCAATTCATTTACATATTGCATAGGATACTTTATAATCAATTAGGCATTAATCCGATAAATTTACTGGGGGTAATCAAATGAAAAAAGTATTATATATTGTTTTGCTGGCAGTACTGATGCTTATTCTCACTGCATGCGGCGGCGAATCCAATGAGGGAAGCAAGCAGTCTGACAGTGCACAAGATTCTTCCGGTAATCTGTATGATCATGTGATGGAAACGGGCGTGCTGACGGTTGGAACAGAGGGAACATATGCACCATTCACATTTCACAATTCACAGGATAAATTAACAGGTTACGATGTGGAAGTGATCCGTGAAGTTGCCGAACGAATGGGTTTTGAAGTAGAGTTTATGGAAACAAAATGGGATGCGATGTTTGCCGGTTTGAACTCGGAGCGGTTTGATGTCATCGCGAATCAGGTGGGCATTAATAAGGAACGGAAAGCAAATTATGACTTTTCCATTCCTTACACGTATACATCTGCTGTGGTTGTTACACCAAAAGACAACAACAGTGTCGACTCATTTGATGACATAAAAGGGAAAAAGTCCGCACAGTCGCTTACAAGTAATTTTGAAAAGATTGCTGAAGAGCATGGAGCGGAAATTGTTAATGTGAAAGGCCTGGCACAATCGATTGAATTGATTAAGCAGGGAAGAGTAGATTTGACGGTAAATGACCGGCTCGCTGTTCTGGATTATATTCAGAAGCAGGGAGGAGAGCAGATTAAAATTGCTGCCAAGCAGGATGACGCAACCAAAACAGCATTTACCTTTAACAAAGGGAACGAAAAACTGGTGAACGCAGTCAATAAACAATTGAAAGCCATGAAAGAAGATGGCACGCTTAAGAAAATAGGAAAAGAATGGTTTGGTGAAGATGTTTCTGTTAAATAATATGCTGTTGACAATCGATGCAACAATGGGCGGCTGGGAGTTATTCAAAAACTCGCTGCTGCCGATGATTACGGGCGGGATAAAATATACAATCCCGCTCACCTTAATTGCGTTCACGATCGGTCTTGCACTGGCATTGTTACTTGCGATTATGCGTCTTTCCAATTCATCAATTGTTCGTGCGCCGTCAGTGGTAATCGTATCGGCTGTACGCGGGACACCATTGCTTGTACAGCTTTTCATCGTGTTTTATGGACTGCCAAGTCTAGGGATGACGATTGATCCGTTCCCAAGCGCCATCATTGCGTTTTCCATTAATGTTGCTGCGTATGCATCCGAAATTATTCGTGCATCCATTTTATCGATTCCAAAAGGCCAGTGGGAAGCGGCCTACACAATCGGGATGACCCGGAACACAGCATTGCGGCGGATTATCATCCCGCAGGCTGCAAGAGTTTCCGTGCCACCATTGTCCAATACTTTTATCAGTCTGGTAAAAGACACATCACTGGCATCCCTGATTCTGGTAACCGAACTGTTCCGGAAAGCACAGGAGATTGCCGCAGTCACGTATGATTTTATGCTGATTTATATCGAAGCAGCTATCCTGTACTGGGTGGTCTGTTTTCTGTTGTCCATTGTGCAGCAGGCAATTGAGACTCGTCTCGAACGGCATGTATCGTCTTAGGAGGTGAAAAACCGGTGTATTTAAATGTTGACGGTCTGTCTAAGTCATTTGGCGACCTTGAAGTGTTGAAGGATATTGATCTGTCGATTGAAAAAGGGAAAGTTTTATCCATTATCGGTCCATCCGGTTCAGGGAAAACAACCTTACTGCGGTGCTTAAATGCACTTGAGCTGCCAAATAAGGGAAAATTTACCTTTCACGATGATTTTAAGGTTGACTTTTCAGGAAAAATATCCAAAAAAGAAGTGCTGAACCTGCGCCGGAAATCCGGGATGGTGTTTCAATCCTATAATCTGTTTCCACATAAAACCGCACTGGAAAATGTGACAGAGGGTCCGGTGATTGTGCAAAAACGCAATAAGGAAAAGGAAAAAAAGTATGCGCTGGAACTGCTGACAAAGGTTGGCTTGCAGGACAAAGCAAATTTGTATCCACATCAGCTTTCTGGCGGTCAACAGCAGCGGGTTGGCATTGCACGCGCTTTGGCAATTGAACCGGAGCTGATGCTGTTTGATGAACCAACATCAGCGCTTGACCCGGAGCTGATTGGTGATGTTTTATCGGTCATAAAAGATCTTGCCAGTGAAAACTGGACAATGGCGGTCGTGACCCATGAATTGCAATTTGCTGAACAGGTTTCTGATGAGGTGATTTTCATGGACGGCGGTTACATTGTCGAGCAAGGTCCGCCTGAAGAAGTATTGAAGGCACCAAAAGAAGAACGAACCCAGCAATTTCTGCAACGAATCCTGAATCCGTCCTGATATGTAAAACCACCTTCCCTGCGGCCGCAGAGAAGGTGGTTTTTTGTTGGGGGTTACTTGATTCAATACATGCGACCATTATTAAAGTAAAAAATTCGCTTTTAAGCATGTGACATGGCGTTTTTGATGAATCGATAAACTTCTTCGTCGACTCCATAATTTTCAACCGGGGTGTCAGGATTCTCTTTATAAAACTGCTCAGCAGCTTTAACAATATTTTCATCTCCACCGGTAAACTTCTCGGTCAATTCTTTCCAGCGCCTGGCAAGTTCAATGGCTTTTGGATTATCAGGTGCAGTGCCTTTTCTTATTTCCTCACGAATGTTGGACACGATATCGGACATTTCTTGTTCATGTTTCCTTTTTTCTTCCGGGCCATATTGATCTCCCAGACTTTTCATTTTGTTCAGTTGTTCTTGCGTAAAATAGTTATCCATATTGATCACCTCAATCAAGTTAATTAAATGTTTTACGGAAACATCCTGCTTGGTTTTAAGCAATTCATAAATGATAGTAAGCTGACTGCGCAATTGCTCCTGTATGCGAATTTGATCATTCAAGCGTTCCAATTGCAACTGAACAACCTTCGTCGGCTCAAAATCCGGGCTTTCTATCATCTGTTTGATATCCTCCAAAGGAAATCCAAGCTGTTTGAGCGACATAATTTGTTGAAGCCTGGCAATATCCGCTTCATTATAGATTCGATGCCCAGCGCCTGAACGCTGGGATGGAGTTAACAGACGAATTTTGTCATAGTGATGCAGAGTACGAACCGTAAGCCCTGTCTGGTTTGCTAGTTCTCCCACTTTCCAACCTGTTTTTGAATTCATAATCATCTCCTCATTCCCGCGGGTATTTTTACCGGTAACTTTACTATACATCCTGACGTTGGGTAAGGAGTCAAGAGTTTTTACAGATTTTTTTAGAAAACACAAAAAAGTGCAATTCCCATTATTAGGAATTGCACGTGTTATGGAGCATATCGGGCTCGAACCGATGACCTCATCGCTGCCAGCGATGCGCTCTCCCAGCTGAGCTAATGCCCCGTTGAGTCCGATATTTATTATATGCTTTTTGAGATAATTTTTCAAGGAATTTTTTTAAAAAATAGCGTTGTACGGAAAAAAAGCACTTGCTGAAAAGAGCAATCTCTCAGAAAAAATACGGTCTTATCGAAAGTCAGGAATATCAACCACACAGGCCAAACATCAACCGTAAGCAAGGAAACATCAACCACACAGGCCAAACATCAACCGCAAGCAAGGAAACATCAACCGCCCAGGCCAAACATCAACCGTAAGCAAGGAAACATCAACCGCCCAGGCCAAACATCAACCGTAAGCAAGGAAACATCAACCACACAGGCCAAATATCAACCGTAAGCAAGGAAACATCAACCGCCCAGGCCAAACATCAACCGCAAGCAAGGAAACATCAACCGCCCAGGCCAAACATCAACCGTAAGCAAGAAAACATCAACCACAAACATTCGTTTTTAAAAAATTTCCCGGTATTACTGCGATCGGTACCGCTTCCAATAAAAAATATTAAAAAAACGGTTGACCTGGTGCCGAAAACAGTATATGATAGTTCGCAATATAATTTTTTGCAGATAAGTATAAACCTTTCTTACGGGTTTTTCCAAAAATCGATGAAGAGAACGAGGGGCAGTTGTTATATTCACAGAGATTCGGGGAGGCTGGAATCCCGAAAATATATGCTGCGCCAACACCATCTCTGAGTGCCGGACCGAACGGGGCCCCCGAACTAAGGGGTTCCTCAAGTAGATCCGACCGGGTGCAGGCATGTGCACCTGTTATCAAAACTTGACTGTAATTTGAATGCAGTCACACGAGATAACATTTGTGAGAATGTTATAAAACCGGGTGGAACCGCGAAAAGTGGACCTTTTTCGTCCCGATAATTCTGAAATGACAGAATTATGGGGGCGTGAAGGGTCTTTTTATATTTTATAAATGGGGTGAAAAACATGGAAAAAGGAATTTCTGTTGGTTTAATGGGATTTGGAACAGTTGGTATGGGAGTTTTCCGGTTGATTGAAAACCACCGGGAAAAATTGCAGCATCAGCTGGGCTGCAGTATTTCAGTCAAACGAATTTTGGTTGTTGATCCGGATAAAAATCGGGATATTCAGGTGGATCCGGATTTAATGACGGTCCATGCTGCAGATATATTGGAGGATCCGGAAATAGATATTGTGATTGAAGTGATGGGCGGCATTGAGCGGACGCGGGAATTATTGAACAGAGCATTTCAGAATAAAAAGCACGTCGTCACTGCCAACAAGGATTTGATGGCATTGCACGGGAATGAGCTCGAGGATGCTGCATCCCGAAATAACTGTGATTTATTTTACGAAGCAAGTGTTGCCGGCGGGATTCCGATTATCCGTGCAGTGAAGGATGGTCTTGTGGCTGATGAAATCAATAAAATTATGGGGATAGTCAACGGTACAACCAACTATATTTTAACACGGATGGATGATGAGGGTCTGTCCTATGAAGATGCACTTCAGGAAGCAAAAGAGCTTGGGTTTGCTGAAGCGGATCCATCAGGTGATGTGGAGGGACTCGATGCTGCCAGGAAAATGGCTATTCTCGCCAGACTTGCCTTTTCGGTGCCTGTAGAGCTTTCAGATGTGGAAGTGAAGGGGATCAAGGATTTCCCAGTCGATGATCTGAAATTCGGCAAACAACTTGGGCTGACAATGAAACTGATTGGGTTCACACATGTTCGCGATCATGAAGTTGAGGTGAGTGTGGAGCCGGCATTTTTACCTGAAAAACACCCGCTCGCTGCAGTGAAAAATGAGAACAATGCGGTTTTTGTAAATAGTGCGGCTGTGGGAGAGACGATGTTTTACGGTCCTGGTGCCGGAAGCCTGCCGACCGCAGCGGCTGTCATGTCAGATGTTGCTGCAGTGGTAAATAACATTTCATCCGGAGTGCCCGGGCAAAGTTATTTGGAACCCTGCTATGAAAAGAAAATTCTTGCATCCAATCAGCGTTTCGGCAGTTATTATGTCAGGCTTCATGTGAAGGATGTCTCCGGCACATTTACGGTTATTTCGTCCATTTTTAATGAACTTGATATAAGCTTTGAACGGATTTTGCAGGTGCCGAAGAAAAAGGATAACGGTACGGCAGAAGTCATCATCGTAACACATGAAACAACAAAGGATAATATGGGGCAGGCACTCAGCAATTTGCAAAAATCAGATGTTGTGGAAGAAGTAAAAAGTTCCTATCGAATTGAAGGAGGGGTAGAACGATGAACTGGCGCGGCATCATTAATCACTATCAAGAATTTTTACCTGTATCAGAAACAACTCCCGGATTGACACTTCATGAGGGAAATACACCGCTTATTTATTTTGAAAATTTGTCTGAGGAATTGGGGATCACCTTATATGGCAAAGTGGAAGGAGCCAACCCGACCGGTTCGTTTAAAGACCGGGGGATGGTGCTCGCGGTTGCCAAGGCAGCGGAGGAAGGAAGCAAATCGGTCATCTGTGCGTCGACCGGCAATACGTCTGCGTCAGCCGCAGCATATGCTGCCAGAGCAGGAATGCACGCGCTGATTATTATCCCTAAAGGAAAAATCGCGCTCGGAAAACTGGCTCAGGCAAAAATGTATGGCGCTGAGATTATTGAGATTGAAGGGAACTTTGACGATGCACTGAGAATGGTCCGGAAAATAACGGAGCAGACACCGGTTACGCTGGTGAATTCAGTGAATCCATATCGGTTGGAAGGACAAAAAACAGCGGCATTTGAAGTGTGTGATTACCTTGGATCAGCACCGGATATTTTGGCAATCCCAGTTGGCAATGCAGGTAACATCAGTGCTTACTGGAAAGGGTTTAAAGAATACAACAAAGCTAAAGGAATGGGACTTCCCCGGATGTTCGGTTTCGAGGCAGAAGGTGCCGCGGCTATCGTGGGTAATCAGGTGATTGACGATCCGGAAACAGTGGCAACCGCTATCCGCATCGGCAACCCTGCCAGCTGGGAACTAGCAGTCGCTGCACGCGATGAATCCGGTGGAAAAATTGATGCAGTAACAGATGCAGAAATTTTAGGGGCGTTCCAATTGTTGACACGGAAAGAAGGAATATTTGCCGAGCCCGGATCATGTGCATCTATCGCCGGACTAATCAAACAATGCCGGGCAGGAGCGATTGAAAAGGGAAGTACGGTCGCAGCGGTATTGACAGGGAACGGCTTGAAAGATCCACAGACCGCAATGGACCAGGTGCATGTCGATCCGGTTTCACTGCCAAACGATGAAGATGCTGTGGTCGATTATGTGCTTGGGAAGGTGCGGTCATGAAAAAGTTCAGCATGTCCATTCCGGCCTCATCAGGGAACTTGGGGCCGGGTTTTGATTCCACCGGTATGGCATTGAGCCGTTATTTAACACTGCATGTGGAAGAACAAGAGCAGTGGGAATTTAAACATGAATCACCATTCTTGCCGGTGGTTACAGATTATACAGAGCATCTTATTTATCAGACCGCAGAAAAGATTGCCGGGCGCTACCGGAAACAGCTCCGGTGCTGTAAAGTGACAATCGAAAGTGACATCCCGCTGGCGCGCGGATTGGGGAGCAGCGCGTCAGCTGTTCTGGCGGGGGTAGAATTGGCAAACCAGCTGTGCGAATTGAATTTGAGCAGCGAGCAAAAATTGTACTATGGCACAGAAATGGAGGGTCATCCGGATAATGTGGCACCGGCATTGTACGGTGGGATTGTTTTCAGTGCGGTAACAGCGGGTGGGGAAATCGAACACTTGAAAACCGGTTCCCGTGGACTTGAGCTAGTTATTTTTATTCCGGAAACAGAATTGAAAACAGCGCAGGCACGCCGTTTAGTTCCTGATACGTTTTCCAGAGATCTTGCTTCGTCCGCCAGCGCAATCAGCAATGTAATGGTTGCGGCGATGTTATCAGGCGATTATCCGCTTGCCGGCAGAATGATGGAGCAGGATATGTTTCATGAACCATACAGGGCAGAAGTAATTCCGAATTATAAATTGATTCGCGGTAACGCTAAAAAGAAAGGTGCATATGGAACGGTTATCAGTGGTGCGGGCCCATCGATGATCTCGTTTGTGCCGGTTGGTGAAGGAAAGCGGCTTCGCGGGATGATGAAGGGAATACTTCCTGATTATGAGATCGCGGTGTTAACAATTGATGAAGCAGGGTTACAGGTTGAAAAATAGTCTGGGTTGAAGATGGTGCCCAGGCTATTTTTTTTGCGCTTCAGGAATTTATAAATTTTGTACATGAGGATTAGCTCCTAGTCTGCTGCCTGAACACGGTGAACGGTGAAAGTGCCGGATGCAATGATTCCGAATTTCATTTCATTAAGCCCCCTCAGCATTGACAAATTATGAAAATTCATTATATACTTTATTCAACAATGTTGAATGTAACGAAACTAAAATAGAATATATATGTTGAATGTTGAATAAAGTTTTGTAAGCGTATTCAGCGGGAGGGATTGGTATGACGTCACGTTTATCAGGTTTTTATAAATTATCACCGGAACAGCGGTTGGAAAAAGTTGCTGAACACCTCGGCGGCAAGTTGACTGAAAATGAGAAAGACATCTTAACCGGAAAGCAAGGATTCACTACTGAACAGGCGGATCATATGGTGGAAAATGTGATTGGCTGTTTACCGGTTCCACTGGGGGTTGCGGTGAATTTTAAAGTGGATGGTGACGATACTTTTGTTCCAATGGCGACAGAGGAGCCGTCAGTGATTGCTGCCGCAAGTCATGCAGCCAAGTTTACGTATGACACGGGTGGTTTTACGACGTCATACTCTGGATCAATCATGCGTGGTCAGATGCAGGTAACCAGATTGGAAAATCCGTATACAGCAATGGCCAAGATTTATGAAAACAAAGAGGCGATTATCGAGCTTTGCAATGCCCAGGACCGGACACTTGTCTCGTTTGGCGGCGGAGCAAAAGATCTTGATATCCATGTAGTCCCGGCAAATGGTGAAAAAATGCTTGTCATCCACCTGCTGATTGATACGAAAGATGCAATGGGTGCCAATGCGGTGAATACGATGGCAGAAGCGGCTACTCCATTAGTCGAAAAAATAACTGGTGGTGAGGTGGTATTGCGTATTTTATCCAACCTGGCTGATAAACGGATTGTGCGTGCCCGGGCGACGTTTCAAAGCCCATTTGATGGGGATGAAGCGAAAATGGAAAAATTTTTAAGTGCCTATCAGTTGGCGGTTGCTGATCCGTATCGTGCAGCAACGCATAACAAGGGGATTATGAACGGTATTTCTGCAGTTGTGCTGGCGACCGGAAATGATACACGGGCAATCGAAGCAGGTGCACATGCCTATGCAGCCGCTTCCGGAAATTATCAATCGCTGACCCACTGGGAGCGGGATGGTGATTCGATAACCGGAATGGTTGAAATCCCGCTGGCGGTCGGTCTTGTTGGCGGTGCTACACAATCACATCCGGTCGCAAAACTTGCAGCAAAAATTTTACAGGCAAAAACTGCGGAACGAATGGCGGGTATTATGGCATCTGTCGGTCTGGCGCAGAATTTTGCCGCCTTAAAAGCGTTGGCCGGAGATGGGATTCAAAAGGGACACATGAAACTGCATGCGCGTAATATGGCAATGACGGCAGGTGCAGATGGCAGCCAGCTTGATGAGGTTGTCCGGATTGCTTCTGAACAAGGGAAGTTTGGTTTTGATGAGATAAAAGGGATTATTCAGTCACTTAACCAAAGGGAGGAATAAGTATGTTACAATGGCCAAAATATGTTCAGTTGAAAGAAGTTGGTCCGCGTGACGGGCTGCAGAATGAAAAGGTCTGGGTACCGACGGAAGATAAGATTGCCTGGATTAACAAGTTGTCGGAATCAGGAGTAAGAGAAATTGAATTTTCGTCGTTTGTTCATCCGAAATGGATTCCGGCGTTGGCTGATGCCCGTGATGTTGGCATGCAGATAAAGCGGAATCCGGATACAACCTATTCCGCACTTGTTCCTAACATGAAGGGACTTGAAAACGCTTTGGAAGCAGGAATTGATGGTGCTTCAGTATTTATGTCGGCAAGTGAGACGCATAACCGGAAGAATATTAACAAGTCGATTGATGAAACATATCCGGTGCTTGGCGAAGTCATTCAAGGGGCGAAAAGTGCCGGGAAACAGGTGACCGGTTATGTGTCCACTGTGTTTGACTGTCCGTATGAAGGGAAAGTTAATCCGGACCAGGTTCTGCGCGTATGTGATAGGCTGTTTGAAAATGGTGCGGATAACCTTTCATTGGGCGATACAATCGGTTCAGCCGTTCCTTCACAGGTGGAGGCGCTGCTGGAGGCAGTGCTGGCTCGTTTTCCGGAAGATAAAATTATCATGCATTTTCATAACACACGGGGAATGGCGATTGCGAACATCATGACATCGCTCCGTTATGGCATCACCCGGTTTGACAGTGCCGTTGGAGGGCTTGGCGGATGTCCGTATGCTCCGGGAGCGGCAGGCAATGTGGCAACAAATGATGTGTTATATTTATTGCATGGACTTGGAATTGAAACATGTATTGATGAAAAAAAAATAGAAGAGGCGGCATTTTTCATCCAGGACAAATTGGATAAAAAATTGCCAAGTAAGTCATTGGCATATGCTGCGAGCGCCAAATGAACGTCTCGTAAACATTCAGGAAAGGGTCAGCCAAATTCCAAATCAGTATGTTCAGCAGAAGGGGTTTTGCAAATGGGGGAAGAGAATAAAAATTACGTGGATATTTGGGGGGACAATGTCAAACTTAGAGATCTCGGCATATCCATGCTGTTGTGCATTGTGTTTGCGCTTGGCGGCTATCTCCTGGCACCGAATGAGCCGCCACGGCCGCTTATCTATGGACTCATCGGTGGGGCGGCCGGGTTTATCATCAGCAGTATCATCATTAAACCGAAACGCAGGATCACTGCAATGGAAGGGGAAAAGGAATAACGATGGATATGATGCTGATTTTGCAGATGGTGTTGGCAAGTATCGGCGGTGCAGTGTTATACACAATTATCGGGATAGCGCCGGGAACCGATGAAACTGCTGTGCTGGCACCGGTTACCATTGCATTGGCACTGCTGGAGGTGTCCCCCTATATTATATTGGCATTTTTTATTTCCGCGATTGTTGCCAAAAAATTAACCGACTCGATTCCAGTGGCAGTCGCAGGAATACCAGGAGGCGTAATGGCTGCGCCGATGGTCGAACATGCAATGGTACTGAAAAAACATGGTCTGCCGGAAGTAAGCATTAAAAAAATGGCTTCAGGCTCTGTTATCGGAACTTTTGTTTCCATTCCGGTCAGCTTTTTGATTGCCAGCCTGATTATCCCGTATGCGGAAGAGATCAGTAAAATTGCCGGACTGATCTTCTTCCTGGGAGCAGTGTTTCTGGCACTGATGACGCGCAACAGAATATTATCGTTAGCAATTATTATTCCATTTGCTTTACTGATTCAGGGATTGCGTCATTTGTACTGGGGCTTGGATATTGTTCCGGAAGATACCACTGTCTTTGTATCGTTTTTTCTGGGAATTACGATTGGTCCGATTGCTTTTACCTTGTTTGAGCTGTTGAGCAGAAACAAGCGCCAAAAAATGTCCGGACTTGGCGACAAAGAGATTACCCTGAAAAAAGCAGTGAAGGAAAAGGGGATTCCAAATCCGTTTAAAATTTTGACGGGCAGAGAAACCGGTTCAGCGGCGATGGGGAGTTTTATCGGGTCTGTAACGTTTTTTCTTTCCCCTGTCGGAATGACCGTTTTTCTCGGGGAGGTCCTTTCCAGACATATTAAGGACCCTGTTAAACGTGCGTCCAGGGCAATTTCCACGATGGACGGCCTGACGAACGCGTCGTATATTTCCGGGACACTTATTCCGCTGATTGCGATTGGACTGCCATTGTCGCCGATGGCAATTGGTCCTGCAGCGGGTCTGTTCAATGCACCGCCTGTTTTTACACCTGAACATAATATTCATCACATCCTCTCGATGGGTGAAATCATGACAGCAACAATTATTGGTGCAGTATGTGCGCTTGTCATCACGTATTTTGTTACAATAAAATATGCAAGCCAGATTTGTGCATTCGTATTTCGGTTCGTTCCACATGAAGCACTAATTGGACTGTTTGCCGGTCTAGTTGTTATGCTTGCGTTCATGGACGCCGGTGTACTGAATATTTTCGGAACAATTGTCATAGCCCTCGTTGCCGGCTTTCTGCACAAAAAAGGTGTCAACTATGGTGTGATGTTTATGATTTTATATGCCGCACCATGGATGCTTGGTTTGTTCAGCTGAAAAATGTACTGCAGGTTCGCAAATGATCGGAATAGGAGAGGATTGCAATCAAGCTGGATTATATCGGGAAAAAAATTAAGCAATTACGGTTGAAGCAAAAAAAGACGCAGCAGCAAGTAGCAGATGAATGTGCCATATCCAAAAGCTTATTGTCAAAAATCGAAAACGGTCAAACCTCTTCTGCCATTGCAACGCTTTCGAAAATAAGTGATTCGTTGAATGTCCCGCTTACCTGGATTCTTGATAATCAGGAAGAGCAGGACCTTGTGCTGCTGCATAAACAGGAGCGGGAGGCCAGAGTCGGCGATGAAAATATGGGGTACTCCTATGAACTGCTGGCAAACCGTTCGCAGTTCACTGGGATTGAGCCGACTATCGTTCATGTTACGCCAAAGGATACGAATGTGCGGCATGAGGCATACACCCATACACAGGATGAATTTATTTTTATACTGGAAGGATCTATCTACCTGTTTTATAACGGAACCAGACATTTTATGGAAAAAGGAGACAGTGCATACTTCAGAGGTGAAAAGCAGCATTTGTTTATTCCGGTTGATAATGACCCGGCCAAAGTGCTGACCGTGTTTATAGACTGAATTGTGCCGTGCCATTCGACAGGTGCCAGCGCCTGAATTTTGTCGAAAAATATTTAGTGTAGGAGGGGACTTGGATGAAATACAGTATTTGCCAAATGGAAGTGATTCCGGGAAAACCTGATGCGAACAGGGAAAAGGTCACTGAATGGCTGGAGAAAACCGTTGCTGATGAAAATCCGGATATTGTTGTACTGCCGGAAATGTGGACGACTGGTTATACATTGCCGGAACTGCCGCAATATGCCGATATTGACGGGGAACCGACGAGTACCTTTTTGTGCAATTTGGCAAAAAAACATAGTGTGAACATTATTGGCGGCTCGTTTGCGAATAAGAAGGACGATAAGATATATAATTCCGGCATCGCAATTGATCGGAGCGGCATGGTTGTCTATCGTTATGACAAAATTCATCTTGTCCCGATGCTTGATGAGCCTACATATCTTGCCGGCGGAGAAAATCACGCGGACGTTTTTGAACTGGAAGGTGTGAAAATGGGGCTAATCATCTGTTATGATCTGCGTTTTCCTGAGCTGATGCGAAAACTGGCACTTGACGGGGCGCAGGTTGTTCATGTTGTGGCGGAGTGGCCGGCAGCACGTAAAGAGCACTGGCGGGTACTGCAGCAGGCACGGGCAATCGAAAATCAGATGTTCATTGTGTCGAGCAACAGCACCGGTGAATATAACGGTGTGCAATATGCCGGAAATTCGATGGTGATTGATCCCTGGGGAACGATTCAGGCAGAAGGCGACGGTGTCAGTGAGCAAACAATCCATTCCACAATTTCACTCGATGTTACCAAAAAAGTCAGGAAAGAAGTGCCTGTTTTTTCAAGCAGGGTTCCGGAATACTATTAAAAAATTTAATAAACTTTGTCAATCATGCAGGTGCAGTCGGTTTATCCGGATCATCTGTATATTTTTTTTGAAAAAATAGCTTTTCAAGTGCAAATGATAGTGGTAAAATTTTATATTAAATTATTCGAATATTGGTAGTTTAATAAGTTACGGGGGGAGGCAATATCATGAAAACACTTGAGAAGGTCAGCACATTTGCGGGAAACACATTCGCTTTTTGGGTGATTCTGTTCGGGGTACTCAGTTTCTTTTTCCCGGGTGGGTTTACCTGGATTGCACCATATATCGCATTATTGCTTGGCGTGATTATGTTTGGCATGGGGCTTACACTGTCACTGGATGATTTCAAACGTGTATTGAAAGCACCGAAAGTAGTAGTTGCCGGGGTAGTTATGCAATATACCGTAATGCCACTGTTGGCGTATGGACTTGCAACAGCATTCCAGCTCCCGCCCCAAGTGGCTGTCGGCGTAATTCTGGTCGGCTGCTGTCCGGGGGGAACGGCTTCAAATGTCATGACATTTTTGGCAAAAGGAAATACTGCAATGTCGGTTTCCATTACGGCCGTTTCAACCGTATTGGCCCCGATTTTAACGCCGGCATTAACACTATTATTTGCCAGTCAGTGGCTGCCTGTATCTGCGGGGGACATGTTCCTGTCGATTGTAAAAATAGTTTTGGTGCCGATTGTGCTTGGTATTGTGATCCGTCTATTATTCCGGAAACAGGTGGAGAAAAGTGTTAAGGCACTTCCGCTTGTGTCGGTGATTGGGATTGTTGCCGTAGCATCGGCTGTTGTTGCACTCAATACAGAAAATATTGCAACAACCGGGCTGCTCATTTTCACAGTAGTTATACTGCACAATGTGCTTGGGCTGTTAGTTGGGTACTTAATTGCCAGGCTGTTTAAATTTGACTTTGCCAATCAAAAGGCATTGTCGATTGAGGTTGGCATGCAGAATTCCGGACTCGGTTCAACGCTGGCCGTGGCACACTTTGCCCCGATTACCGCGGTGCCAAGTGCATTGTTCAGTGTCTGGCACAATATTTCCGGGCCGATTTTGGCTACCTGGTGGGGAAAAAGAAGTGATGATAGTTCCGAAAAGGTTGAAGACAACAATAAAAAAATAGTTTGATAAAAACGGAAGGGTGTGGACAACGATGACAAAAGATTTACGCATAAAAAGCAGTGTGTTCAGCGAGAGTTCACTGAGAGCGCCGAACCGGGCAATGCTGCGCGCAGTCGGTGTGAAAGATGAGGATTTTCAGAAGCCGATGATTGGTGTTGCCAGTACATGGAGTGAGGTTACCCCGTGCAACATTCATCTGAATGATTTGGCGGCTAGTTCAAAGAAAGGTGCCAAAGAAGCTGGCAGCGTACCGTTCATGTTCAATACAATCACTGTTTCTGATGGGATTTCGATGGGGACACAAGGAATGCGCTATTCATTGCCAAGTCGTGATATGATCGGTGATTCGATCGAGGCGGTTGTCGGCGCGGAAAATCTGGATGGGTTAGTTGCAATTGGGGCGTGTGATAAAAATATTCCCGGCTGCATGATTGCCATCGCCAACAGTGACGTGCCGGCCATATTTGTCTATGGCGGGACGATCTCCCCGGGTTCTTACCGCGGGAAAGATATTGATCTTGTATCGGTATTCGAAGGTGTCGGCAAGCATAATAATGGCGACATTGATGATCAGGAGTTGAAAGGCATCGAATGTCATGCATGCCCTGGCGCAGGTGCGTGCGGCGGAATGTATACTGCCAATACGATGGCCTCCGCGATGGAAGCTATGGGGATGAGTCTGCCGGGAAGCTCGTCCAATCCGGCCGAATCAAAAGAAAAGGCAGCGGATTGCCAAGCAGCAGGTGAGGCTGTGTATCATTTGCTGGAACGCGGTATTTATCCGAAAGACATTATGACGAAAAAGGCATTTGAAAATGCGATTACCGTCGTGATGGCGCTTGGCGGATCCACGAATGCTATTCTTCATCTGCTGGCAATTGCGCATGCAGCTGATGTGGACTTGACGATTGACGATTTTAACCGGATGCAGGAGAAAGTTCCGCATCTGGCAGACATGAAACCGAGCGGCCGATATGTGATGCAGGATCTGCATAATGCCGGTGGAGTTCAGGCTGTCATGAAGCTGCTTTATGAAGAAGGGTATTTACATGGTGATTGTTTGACGGTAACGGGCAAAACAGTAGCCGAAAATCTTACGGAGGCACCCTCACTCCATGAGGAACAAAAAGTTATTATGCCGTTCAGTGATCCGAAACGTGCGGATGGTCCACTGATTGTTTTGAAAGGGAATTTGGCTCCGCATGGGGCAGTCGCAAAGGTTTCCGGTGTGAAAGTAAGCCGCCATACCGGCCCGGCAAGAGTGTTTAATACGGAAAATGAAGCGGCGGAGGCAGTTGGCGCAAACAAAATTAACGAGGGGGATGTGCTGGTTATCCGTTATGTCGGTCCAAAAGGCGGACCGGGAATGCCGGAAATGCTGTCCATTTCTAGCCTGCTTGTCGGAAAAGGGCTTGGTGAAAAAGTCGCTTTGCTGACAGATGGTCGGTTCTCCGGGGGCACGCATGGTTTGGTTGTCGGTCACATGGCACCAGAAGCGCAGGATGGTGGACCGGTGGCATTTCTGCAGGAAGGGGATATGGTCACCATCGATTCGAACAAAAAAGAGATCTCGATGGATGTGTCAGATGAAGAGCTGGAACGCAGAAAAGCGAACTGGACAGCACCGCCATTGTACAAAAAGGGTGCACTTGGAAAATACGCACATATGGTTTCCTGTTCGTCAAAAGGCGCAGTGACCGATTTTAAATAGTTTTATGGAATGAGCCCCGGTATCTTGCCGGGGCTTAATTGTTTTTCCTTGGTTTATGAACGTCATCACTTTTGGAAATTTACATTCCGTACAAAAGGTTTGAATAAAGGTGGCAGACCGAATAGTCGGCCGTTCTTGTAACAGAAATGTAATATATTCATATATTTATTCACACAACAACATTGTAAACGCATTCAATATTTTCCACTTATCAAAAGTATCAAAAAACTTTTTGAAAACTGTTGACTCTTTAAGCAAAACATTATAACATTGTCGGCAATATTAAATTTTCAGACTCTTGGTTATCAATTATAAAAATTAACTCGATGACGGGAAAAAAGGAGCATATCACATGCATTAACAGAGAGCCGGGGTTGCTGGAAGCCCGGAAGTGCATGATGTTCCGACATCTTCCCCGAGTGCCGGATTGAACGGGAATTATCCCTATTAGGTTCGGCCGGGTGTTCACTGGAATACCTGTTATCAAATGGGCTGGCTGACAGCCTGGTGAGGCAGTGTTCGCGAGGATGCTGTAAATGTGGGTGGTACCGTGAAAAGAGACTCTTTTCTCCCCTGACATTCTGCCTTGAAGGCGGATGTGTGTGGAGAGAAGGGTCTTTTTTTCGGCAGTTAAGAAAGTATAAAACTTTCTTACTGCATAAGTGCAACTAAGGCTGTCACCTAAAGGCATGGTGACAACCAAGTTTTCTAATAAACAACGTAAGTAAGGATCAAAGCAATGTGCTGCAATGCTGAACAGCCGGCGATGATTCAATAAATTAGCATAAGGAGGCATGTTGAAGTGAAAGTGGAGGCGAAACCTGAAATGGAATTTGCAACTGAAAAAAAGACGGGGGCAGATGTATTGATTGATGCCCTTGTGGAGGCGGGTACTGATACAATTTTCGGTTATCCGGGCGGAGCGGTTCTGCCAATCTATGATGCCTTGTATCGCAGCAGCGCATCGTTTGAGCATGTACTGTGCAGGCATGAACAGGGTATGATTCATGCAGCTGAAGGATATGCACGAGTTACCGGGAAACCCGGTGTTGTGCTGGCGACATCCGGGCCGGGAGCGACAAATTTAGTTACCGGAATAACGGACGCAATGATGGACTCGTTGCCGCTGGTGATTTTTACTGGTCAGGTGGCAACCGGCGTGATTGGAACCGATGCATTTCAGGAAGCGGATGTGCTTGGGATCACAACGCCAATCACGAAGTATAACTACCAGGTTAAGGAGCTGGCAACGCTCCCTAGGATTGTGAACGAGGCTTTTCATATCGCGTCTTCAGGTCGTCCGGGACCGGTAGTTGTCGATATCCCAAAAGATATTTCCGCTGGTGTATCGACAAAAGGGTTGTCCAATGAATTCCGGTTACCCGGATATAAACCGACAAAGAGTCCCAATCCGCTCCAGGTTGAAAAACTGTCCGAAGCTTTAAAACGAGCTGAACAGCCGGTTGTTATCGCCGGTGCCGGTGTTCAATTTGCCGGTGCAGCAGATGAATTAAAACAGTTTGCCGAAAAATGGCAGCTGCCGGTGGCAACAACGTTACTCGGGCTTGGAACGTTTCCGGGGACAGCGCCACTTTCGCTCGGGATGGCAGGCATGCACGGGACATACGCAGCCAACATGGCAATCTATGAGAGTGATTTACTGATTAACATCGGTGCCAGATTTGATGACCGGCTGACCGGGAATCTGAAACATTTTGCACCGGATGCGAAAGTGGCCCATATCGATATCGATCCTGCTGAAATCGGTAAAAATGTTGCAACGGAAATTCCGGTAGTTGCCGATGCGGCTGAGGCATTAAAGGTTCTGCTGGGGAAACAGGCAGCCACAACTAATCGCGAAAGCTGGCTGCAGCGGATTGAGAAAAATAAAGCAGCGTACCCACTTTGGTATGATCGTTCAAACAAAGAAATTTCGCCACAGTGGCTGACAGAGCAAATTTACCGGCAGACGGAAGGGAAGGCAATCGTGACAACGGATGTTGGACAGCATCAAATGTGGGCCGCACAGTATTACACGATGGAGAAGCCGAACCGTTGGGTAACGTCAGGAGGCCTGGGAACAATGGGTTTTGGCTTTCCGGCAGCAGTTGGCGCCCAGCTTGGTGCACCGGATGATTTGGTTGTAGCAATCGTTGGTGACGGTGGTTTTCAGATGACAAGTCAGGAATTGGCTGTTGTTAGTGAACGGAACTTACCGGTAAAAGTCATCATTGTCAATAACCAGGCACTTGGCATGGTGAAACAGTGGCAGGACAGCTTTTATAACAAACGCTACTCAGAATCGATTTTTCCGTCGAACCCTGATTTCGTTAAATTGGCTGAATGCTACGGTATTCATGGAGTAAGGGCTGGAAAGGAATCGGAAGCGGCAGAAGTGTTGCAGGAAGTGTTTTCACATAATGGTCCGGTGGTTGCCGATTTCCGGGTTCTCCCGGATGAATTGGTTTATCCAATGATTGCACCAGGCAATGGAATTCACGAAATGACAGGGGTGAAAAGATGAGACGAATTATAAGTGCTACCGTTCAGAATCGCGGTGGAGTATTAAACCGGATTACCGGGATGCTCCACAAGCGTCAATTCAACATCGAGAGTATCTCGGTCGGCACATCGGAAACAGAAGGTGTATCGAAAATGACGTTCGTTGTTGATATTGGTGATCATCAGAAACTGGAACAGCTGACAAAGCAGCTCCATAAACAAATCGATGTGCTGAAAGTTTCGGATATTACCGATAAAGCGATTGTTGCCAGGGAATTGGCCCTCATTAAAGTAAAAGGAAGCGGACAGCTTCGGGCGGAAGTGCAAGGAATTATTAATCCATTTCGCGCTTCCATCATTGATGTATCCAGAGACAGTCTGACTATACAGGTTACCGGGAAGCCGGATAAGGTGGAGGCGCTCATCGCCTTGCTTCGTCCATACGGGATTAAGGAGCTGTCCCGAACTGGAGTTACCGCATTCCTGCGCGGGCAGCAGCCGCAGCAGGTAGCTGAGATGAACAGTTTTCCGGTGTAGAAATCATACGTTTGCAGATAGAACAACGAAATAGCTGACAGAAGCCCAAAATCCTGAGTGAATAACACACAGGAGAGGCTATCAAATAAAAGTTTAAACCAAAATTAGGAGGATGTTTAAAATGGCAAAGGTACTTTATGATCAGGACATAAATAAAGAGGTATTGCAGGGTAAGAAAATTGCAGTTGTTGGATATGGTTCACAAGGGCATGCACATGCACAGAATCTGAGGAACAGCGGTTATGATGTAGTCGTTGGACTGAGACCCGGCAAATCACAGCAGAAAGCGGAAAATGATGGATTTGACGTAAAATCCGTGGCAGACGCAGTTAAAGAAGCGAATGTAGTCATGGTGCTGCTTCCGGATGAACATCAAGTAGAGGTGTATAAAGAAAGTATCAAACCAAATCTTCAGGCCGGAAATGCAATGGCGTTTGCGCACGGCTTCAACATTCACTTTAATCAGATTGTACCGCCGTCCGATGTTGATGTGTTTCTTGTAGCACCAAAAGGACCGGGACATCTGGTGAAGCGCACATATGACGAGGGTGCCGGAGTACCTGCATTGTATGGTGTGTTCCAGGACGTTACCGGGAATGCAAAAGAATTGTCCCTTGCATATTCGCAAGGAATCGGTGCAGCACGGGCAGGCGTTTTGGAAACTACTTTTCAGGAAGAGACGGAAACTGATTTGTTCGGTGAGCAGACAGTACTTTGCGGGGGACTTACCAATCTGATCAAGTCAGGCTTTGAAACACTGACCGAAGCAGGATATCAGCCAGAAGTTGCCTATTTTGAATGTATGCATGAAGTAAAACTGATTGTCGATCTGCTTTATGAAGGCGGGCTTGAAAACATGCGATATTCTATTTCTGATACAGCACAATGGGGCGATTTCGTATCCGGTCCACGCGTGGTAAATGAAGAAACAAAGGCACGGATGCAGGAAGTCCTTTCCGAAATCCAATCGGGTGAATTTGCCAAAGGATGGATCTTGGAAAATCAGGCAAACCGTCCGCAGTTTTACGCAACCAATGCAAAAGAAAATGCGCATCCAATCGAAAAAGTTGGAAAGGAGCTCCGTGCCTTAATGCCTTTTGTCAAACAGCCATTGCAAACGAACGATGAAAAACAAAAGGATGTGAAAGTTCATGCCACAAATTAAAATCTTTGACACAACGTTGAGAGATGGGGAACAGTCGCCAGGAGTCAACCTGAATAAACTGGAAAAACTGGAAATTGCCAAACAGTTGGAACGTTTGGGAGTTGACCGGATGGAAGCTGGGTTTCCAGCTTCCTCCAATGGTGACTTTGAAGCGGTAAAGGCGATCGCGGATACAGTCAAGGAAACTTCTGTAACAGGATTGGCGAGAGCAGTGAAATCAGACGTAGATACGGCCTGGGAAGCATTGAAAAATTCCGAAGAACCGTGTATTCATATTTTCCTGGCAACATCGCCAATTCATATGACCCACAAGCTGAAAAAGACACCGGAGCAGGTAATCGAAACTGCAACCGAAATTGTCCGATATGCACGGCAGCGATTTCCGCAGGTGGAATGGTCAGCAGAGGACGCCTCCCGCTCTGATTGGGACTTTTTGGCACAGATTATTGAACAGGTGATTGATGCCGGCGCAACCGTCATTAACCTGCCGGACACTGTCGGCTATACGACACCGACCGAATACGGTAAATTGTTCAAGTACATTAAGGAAACCGTACCGAATATTGAACAGGTGGATTTGTCCTGTCATTGTCACAATGATTTGGGCATGGCTGTTGCAAACTCGATCGCCGCGGTTGAGAATGGCGCAACACAAGTGGAAGGAGCAATCAATGGTATTGGCGAACGGGCCGGCAATGCTTCGCTGGAAGAGGTCGCCGTCGCATTGAAAATCCGTTCTGACTTTTATCCGTATACCACCGGACTTAAGCTGAATGAGATCAAACGGACGAGTGATTTGATTGCAAAGTTATCCGGGATGTATGTGCAGGCAAACAAAGCAGTTGTCGGCCGCAATGCTTTTTCACACGAGGCAGGCATTCATCAGGATGGGGTCTTGAAAAATAAGGAAACGTACGAAATTATTACACCGGAAATGGTCGGTGTCCAGTCAAATACCTTGTTTCTTGGCAAACACTCCGGCCGCCATGCATTTCAGGATAAAGTGAAGTCACTGGGCTTTGAACTTACGGAAGAAAATCTGAAAAAGGCATTTAAACAGTTTAAATTGCTTACAGACCGGAAGAAAGAAGTAACCGATGATGATATTTTCACCATTCTGATGGAAATCCGGACTGATCAGGCGGGAGTTGCCAAATACAGCCTTGACATGTTCCAAGTTCAGTACGGAACAGCAAACATTCCGACAGCAACCGTTGCTTTGACGGCACCGGATGGAAGCAGGATACAGGAAGCACGAACCGGTCAGGGCAGTGTGGAAGCTTTGTATAATACGCTTGACAGTTTAATAGAAGAGGAACTGAAGCTTACCAATTATCAGCTGAATTCGGTTGGCAGCGGTAAGGATGCACTTGCCGAGTCACATGTCCAGCTTGAAGTAAACGGCGAATCGATGAATGGCCGGGGTACAGCACAGGATGTTGTCGAGGCTTCAGCAAATGCATTTTTAAATGCGGTGAACCGCTACATGATTCAGTTTCATCAATCAAAGCCGAAAGAAACGGCTGCCAAAGGAGGATTTTAAATGAATAAACAGGTTGTTTTGCTGCCAGGGGATGGGATTGGCAAGGAAGTAATGGAGTCAGCCAAATTTGTACTGAATACGGTTGCTATAGAATTTGGTCATCGTTTCGCATTTCATGAACATGCAATCGGAGGTGACGCGATTGATCGTTATGATACACCGCTTCCAGATGAAACGCTAAAGGCCTGTCAACAGGCTGAGGCAGTGCTGCTCGGCGCAGTTGGCGGGAAAAAGTGGGATAATCTTCCGGCACCTAAGCGACCTGAAAAAGGATTGCTCGGTATTCGCAAGCAACTGGGGTTGTTCGCGAATCTGCGACCAATCAAAAGTTTTCCGGCACTGGCACATGTTTCACCGCTAAAAGAGGAAGTAATCAGTGGCAGTGACATTCTGATCATGCGCGAACTGACCGGCGGACTTTATTTCGGGAAGCCGAGCGAGCGACGTAAAAATGGTGATGCTGCAGTGGATACCTTGTCCTATGAACGTTGGGAAATTGAACGCATCGTCGATAAAGCTTTTCAAAGTGCCCAAAACCGCAAAGGTAAAGTGACTTCTGTTGATAAGGCCAATGTACTGGAATCAAGCAGGCTGTGGCGTGAAGTGGTTGAAACAAAACAAGAACAGTATCCGGAAGTAACGGTGGAGCATATGCTTGTTGATGCCGCGGCCATGAAACTGGTGACAAACCCGGATCATTTTGATGTTATTGTTACTGGTAACTTGTTCGGCGATATATTAAGTGATGAGGCATCGGTTTTGACCGGATCACTTGGAATGCTGCCATCAGCAAGTCTTCGCTCGGACGGCGTCGGATTATATGAACCTGTCCACGGGTCAGCGCCGGATATTGCCGGAAAAGGGATGGCCAATCCGGTCGGTATGATTTTATCAGCAGCCATGATGCTTCGTCACACATTCGGGATGGAAGAAGAGGCTGCTGAAATTGAAGCAGCAGTCAACCGGACATTGAATGACGGCTATCATACTGCAGACTTAAATCATGCAGGAGGGAAACTTGTCGGAACGAAGGAAATGACGGAACTGGTTGTGGATAATCTAACGACGAAAAGTGTTTCGGACAGTATTTGCAGCTCATATTTTTAAACAGAAAGGAGGAAATTTACAATGGGTAAACCGGAAACGATTGTCGAGAAAATATGGAATAAACACATGGTGCATCGGGAAGATGGGAAGCCGGACCTTATGTATATTGATTTGCATTTGGTCCATGAGGTTACCTCACCACAGGCTTTTGAGGGATTGCGTCTTAATGGAAGAAATGTGCGCCGGCCGGATTTGACATATGCAACGATGGATCATAATGTGCCGACGAAAAACCGTGATACGATCAAAGATGAAATTTCGGTAAAACAAATGGACACTCTGAAAAAGAACTGTCAGGATTTTGGTATCACACTTGCCGACATGTATCATCCGGAACAGGGAATTGTGCATGTTATCGGGCCGGAACTTGGATTGACACAGCCGGGTAAAACGATTGTTTGCGGGGACAGTCACACGTCGACACACGGTGCCTTTGGTGCATTGGCTTTCGGGATTGGCACAAGTGAGGTGGAACATGTGCTGGCAACGCAATCACTGTGGCAGGAAAAACCTTCAACGTTGAATGTCCACGTTGAAGGTGACCTTGGTCCGGGTGTAACCGCCAAGGATCTGATTCTGGCGATTATTTCGAAATTCGGAGTGCGATTTGGCACCGGATATGTTATCGAATATACCGGGGAAGCGGTCCGCAACCTGTCGATGGAAGGACGGATGACTATCTGCAATATGTCGATCGAAGCTGGCGCACGAGCAGGTCTGATCAGTCCGGATAAGAAGACGGTCGAGTTTTTGCGTGGACGGGCGAATGTGCCGGATGGTGAGCAGTTTGACACGCTTGCCGATGAATGGCTTGATCTTCGGACAGATGACGGAGCGGAATATGATCACACGGTGACAATTAAGGGTTCCGAAGTGGAGCCACAGGTGTCATGGGGAACGAACCCCGGCATGTGTGTGCCTGTCAGCGGTTCGACGCCATCACTTGCAGAAGCGGATCATAAGGACGATACAGAACGGGCACTCGACTACATGGGACTGAAAGAAAAACAGCCGATCACTTCGATAAACATTGACCATGTATTCATCGGATCATGCACTAATTCACGGCTGGGTGATTTGCAGAAAGCTGCGGAAGTTGTACGTGGTAAAAAGGTAAATCCGAATGTGCGGGCCATTGTTGTTCCCGGGTCATTCCTGGTTAAATTGAATGCGGAAGAAGAAGGACTGGACCAGGTTTTCAAAGATGCTGGATTTGAATGGCGGGAAGCTGGCTGCAGCATGTGTCTGGCGATGAATGATGATGTCGTTCCGCCAGGCGGCCGTTGTGCATCAACATCGAACCGTAATTTTGAAGGACGCCAGGGAAATGGTGCGAGAACCCATCTGGTCAGCCCGGAAATGGCAGCCGCTGCAGCGGTTGAAGGACATTTTGTTGATGTGCGTAAATATACAGGAGTTCTGCAATAGGAGGTGGCAATCATGGAAGCAATTCAGGAGCATACAGGAAGCGTGTTGCCGTTAAATCGGTCCAATATTGATACGGACCAGATCATTCCGAAACAGTTTCTGAAACGGGTGGAACGTACAGGGTTTGGAAAGTTTCTTTTTTATAACTGGCGGTATGATGAGGATGGCAAGGAGCGGGAAGATTTCAATTTGAACAAACCGCAATTTGCCGGTTCGTCCATTTTGCTGGCAGGGGAAAACTTTGGCTGCGGCTCATCACGTGAGCATGCGCCATGGTCGTTACTGGATTACGGGTTCAAAGTTATAATTGCACCGAGTTTTGCCGATATTTTTTATAATAATGCATTAAAAAATGGCATCATCCCGGTGAAAATGGATGAAGCACAGGTCAATGATTGGCTGGACCAAGCAGAATCAAACGGTTTGATTCTGGATGTGAACCTGGAAACAGAACAGATTACCGATGAAGGGCAGGTTATTCCATTTTCCATCGATCCTTACCATAAGGAAAAGCTGATGAATGGGTGGGATGATATTGCCTTGACGTTGAAATTGGAAGAAAAAATCAATCAATTTGAAATAAAAGGAGTGTAAAACCTTGGGAATTGCTTAACAGGGGAGACGGTGCACCAGGCATGGAAACAATTGGAGCCATTTGTGCATCGTACTCCATTATTGTCATCAACCACAACAAATAAACGGGTAGGAAAAAATGTTCATTTTAAAATGGAAAACCAGCAGAAAACGGGAGCCTTTAAGTTCAGGGGTGCAACGTATAAATTGATGCAGCTTCCAAAAGAACGTTTGGCAAATGGCGTGATTACCGCATCAGCCGGCAATCATGCACAAGGGGTGGCTTATGCGGCTGCCAAACTGGGCGCTGAAGCTACTATTTTCATGGCAGAAGCGACACCAGTTGCCAAAATCAATGCAACAAAATCATACGGGGCCGAGGTTGTGCTTGTAGGTGAGTCGTTTCAAGAAGCATATGAGGCATCACTTGAACGACAGAAAGAAACCGGTGCAGCGTACATTCACCCATTTGATGATGCAGATATTATTGCCGGGCAGGGAACGATTGCCATGGAGATGCTGCGTCAGGAAGACCGATTGGATACGATTATTGTGCCGATTGGCGGTGGCGGGTTAATCAGTGGAATTGCCACTGCGGCAAAACATGTCAATCGTTCCATTAAGGTAATTGGTGTGCAGGCGGCTGGTGCAGCTGCAATGTACTCCAGTTACCATCGGGATACGGTGAAAAAACTGGATACTGTAAGCACGATCGCAGAAGGCATTGCGGTCAAACAGCCCGGCAGTCACACATTGCCGATTATCCGTGATGTGGTGGATGATATAGTGACCGTAAGCGATGAGGAAATAGCTGCGGCAATCGTTTATATGCTGGAACGTAACAAAACATTGCTGGAAGGTGCGGGAGCCGCATCACTTGCTGCATTGTTCAGATATTACGATGACATACCCTCCCGTCATTGCGGGATCGTCGTCAGTGGTGGGAATTTGGATATCAGCAGGCTCCCGGAAATTCAAAAACTGGCAGAAGCAAGACGTGTGTTAGCTTCCTGAGATGCCCTTTACAACCGCACAAATCATCGATATGATAACACCAACCAGGGGGGAGCAGCTTGCGAAATTTTGAACAATCTGAAATGCTGAAACGATTGCCGGAACAGTTTTTTGCCAAATTGGTGAAAAAAACACAGGATAAAATAAACCAGGGATATGATGTCATTAATCTTGGTCAGGGGAATCCCGATTTGCCGACACCTGATCATATTGTCAGGGCGGTGCAGGATGCCGCAGCCAAGCCGAGGAATCATAAATATACACCATTTCGCGGGTTTCCATACCTGCATAAAGCGATTGCTGATTTTTATCAACGGGAATATGATGTATCAATTGACCCGGAAACGGAAGTCGCGGTTTTATTTGGTGCAAAAGCAGGATTGGTGGAAATCAGTCAATGTTTGCTGAACCCGGGTGACCTGGCTTTACTGCCGGACCCGGGATATCCGGATTATTTGTCAGGAACGGCAATGGCGAATGCGGAGACGGCATTTATGCCATTGCTAGCAGAAAATGAATTTTTGCCCGATTATGATACTTTGTCAGAGGATGATCTGGATCAGGCCAAGCTGATGATGCTGAATTACCCGAACAATCCGACTGCTGCAACAGCCACCAGGGAATTTTTTGATGAGACGGTTTCGGTTGCCAAAAAACATGATATTTGTGCTGTCCATGATTTTGCCTATGCAACCATTGGATTTGACGGGGAAAAACCGGTCAGCTTTTTACAGTCGGAAGGGGCGAAAGATGTCGGTATCGAGGTTTATACCTTGTCCAAGGCATACAGTATGGCCGGATGGCGGGTTGCCTTCGCAGTTGGCAATCGGTCTGTGATTGAAAATATTAATCTGATTCAGGATCACATGTATTGCAGTCTGTTTGGGGCGGTTCAGGAAGCGGCAGCTGAGGCTTTGCTAGGGGATCAAACCGGTGCCAGGGAGTTAGCGGATACATACAAACAACGACGTCAGCGGTTTCTTGAGGCGTTGGAGCTAATTGGGTGGGAGGCGGAAGCGCCAAAGGGCACATTTTTTGCCTGGCTTCCGGTTCCACAAGGGTATACATCCGAGGAATTTGCTGACCTGCTGCTTGAGGAAGCACATGTTGTCGTTGCTCCGGGCAATGGCTTCGGCGCAAAAGGGGAAGGCTATGTCCGCGTGGGACTGCTTGATAACGAGGAGCGGCTGGAAGAGGCAGTTGAGCGGATTGGTCAATTGGGAATCTTTCAATAGAAAACTTCGGCATTCGCCATATGTCAGGCTGGGTGCCGAAGTTTTGTTTTAGAGTTCAGTATAGCAGTCAAGTGCTTGCCACTGTTGCTTTTATGTGCCAAATTTTTTTATTTCCACGTATCCTTCAACACCCGCACCCAATTTTGATGGGTAATTTTACGTAGTTCTTCATCATTAAATCCATGTGCATGCATTCGTTTAACTAATTTTGGGAGTCCGGCTGCATTTTGCAATTCATCGGGAACGTGAGTACCATCAAAATCCGATCCGAGTGCAACATGGTCAACCCCGAATTTTTCAGCAATGTATGCAACATGCCGGACGATTTCATCAAGTGAAATATCTGTACCGACTCCACCATCTTCCCGGAGCATATTCACTGCATAGTTAACGCCGACAACGCCATTCGACTCTTCAATCGCTCTCAACTGTTTATCAGTCAGATTCCGGGAAATTGGACATAGTGCATGTGCATTGGAATGTGTAGCAACAATCGGGGCATCTGTAAGATTGGCAACATCCCAAAAACCTTTTTCATTCAAGTGGGTGTTATCAACCATAATTCCGAGCTTATTGCATTCCTGGACAAGCTGTTTTCCTGCTGCAGTCAGACCGCCGCCAATGTCCGGTGATGCCGGATAACGGAAAGGAACGCCCTCTCCAAACACATTTTGCCGGCTCCAGACGATACCAAGTGACCGAAGTCCTGCTTGGTGCAGAACGTGCAGCGTGTTAAAGTCTGTATCAATCGCTTCTGCACCTTCAATATGAAAAACAGCTGCAACAATGTTTTTTTCAAGACAATACGCTAATTCGTCGGCTGTTCGTACTATTTTAAATTGCCCGTTTGACTCCATTTCCGTTTTATACAGTTTTGCTGCCAAAGCATTTGTGTGCCTGATGGCGTATGATTGATCAATTTGTGGTGGGAGCGGGATATCATATCCGCCTTCCGTCAAAAACTGTTCAGGTTCCACCTGATAATTTTCATTTGGGGTAAATACCGCAAAAAATCCACCGCCGAAATTTCCTTGTTGTGCTTTTGGCATGTCGATATGCAAATTGGTTTCGGAAAAAAAGGACTGTTTTTTGTCTGCTTCCGAATAAAGTCTTAAAATGGTATCATTGTGTCCGTCAAAAACCGGAAAGCTGGTCATATAAAGCTCCTCCCTTATCTGTTAATGTTTCTCACCTTTGTAGCCTTTTCTGAAAATCTCCTGTACGCTGTGAACCGTGACATAGGCATCTGGATCGATATCCTCAATAATTTTTTTCAGCTGAACGATTTCCTGCTTGTTGATGACAAGGTACAGCACTTCCTTATCGACTTGGGAATAGCCGCCGCGGCCTTCAAGAACGGTAATTCCACGGGCCATTTTGGTAGTGACCTGATTAAGCACCTCGTCCGGCTGACTCGATATAATTAGTACGGATGTCCGTTCATTGGCACCCTCGACAATCACATCGATTACTTTTGCACCCAAATAAACGGAAACGAGTGTATACATTGCTTTTTCCTGGCCGATGATAAAAGCGGAACCGACAATGACAAGAATATCAATAACAAGCATGCCTTTTCCAATGCTCCAGCCAAGCAGCTGATTGGCAAGCCGAGCCAAAATCGCGGAGCCGCCGGATGTCCCGCCGGCCCGGAAGATAAATCCCAGCCCGACTCCGACGGTAAGTCCGGCAAACAAAGCCGCCAGAAGTGTATCATCATTTATTTCTTTTCCCCAGTCCACTGTAATGTGAAGAAAGAGGGAAGAGAATAGAATAGAGATAATTGTATACATGATAACGCGTTTCGTGAAAAATTTATACCCGATAGCAAGTAACAGACTGTTAAGTACCAAGTTGACAATCCCGGGAGACCATTCAAACAGGTAATACGTAACAATGGTAATACCAATCACGCCGCCTTCCGATAAGCGGTTCGGAATGGCAAAATAATTGATTCCAATCGCAAAAATAAACGAGCCGATTACAAGGAGAAGCACATCTTTAGTCGTCCTGTTTACCATATAGAATACACCTCTTTTCATCATGATGCAGATGTGGACAATATATAGAAAAATCCTTTTTTTGGCAACCACTCTGCTATTAAATTTTACTTGAATGAATACTGATAAAACAGGATTTTCGTGGCTGCGGAATTTTTTAAAAAAATATCAAAAAAGGTATTGCTATTTTTATGCTTCCATACTAAACTATACTTTGTTGTTAAACATAAACTGATTTTTAGACAGGGGGTATTTCTTTATGAAAGGTAAAGGAAATACAGCTAAGCGGAGATCAGTGGATATACTGTGGTATATACCCCTCGTAGCATTTGTGCTAGCCACCTTAGCTTTGAATTTCAATTAATAAACATGCAATCAATAGCCTGGTAACGGAATGTGTTGCCGGGCTTACGAATAGTTAAAAAAGCGAGCTGATATACTCCGCAAACGTGCGAACTCACGCTCAAATGTGCGAACTTATCAAGAAAACGTGCGAACTTCCGCTCAAACGTGCGAATTTAGCAGGGATTGAGCTCGCAGTTTTGAAGGAATATTTTTCAGCAAAAAGACCATAAATTGACCAAAAAACCGGGCATTCAGACATGCCCGGCTTCTTTATGCACCATTCTATTATTCACCATCATAGGTGATGACGCGGCCCCACAGGTCATTTGTGCCCCAAATACCGCGGCGCAAAGTTTCCAGTTGTACAATTTGGCTGTGGTCGACAAAGACGTTAACATCAGGACCGTAATTTTTGATATACCAGGCAAACACGTCCGGATCGGCTGCTTCAAACATAACGTTTTCGGTGCCGAGTTCACGGGCGAACTGGGTGGCGATTCCAGTGCGCCATTCCCGGACGCTTTCCGTAATGCCTTCCGATTCGATCATGAGCATATAGGCACCGGCATCCAGACAGCGTTTGCCAATTTCAATTGCCTGTGAAGGATCAGTAATGCCCAAAGCTTCATTTTGTTCAACAGAGTTAGTGCCGCCGGATCCGAATTGTACACCAATTTCCGGTTTGGCAAGCAGTCCAGCATTTTGCACTTTTTCAACGAGCCGAATAATATCATCGGCAGGCATCGTAATAAAGCCGGTTGAAATTTCAATTATATCAAAGCCGACACGTTTGCATTCACTGATATAATGATCAACTGCTTCAGGCCCCTGTGTCAACACAGTTTCGATGAATCCGCCTGTGGAAACTTTCACATCATATTGATGCGCCAGATCCAGCAGCTCACATAACTGCTCTTCCCGATACAAGGTAAATGCCCCGCCGGAAAACTTCAGAATGTCAACATAATCGCCCATTGTTTCCAAAATATCTTGCAAATAACGTTTCCCCATGACCGCATAATATGGTCCGCGTATTTCAGTAATACCCCGTTTACGTGGTTTTTCCTGACGTTTGTTCATACGGATTTGTTGAAAAGCTCTTTGATTACTCATGTTATTCCGCCTCCCTGATTTTAACTTGACCTAGCAGTTCGGTCAGCTCACTGATTTTCACATTCTCCAGATTTTTGACGGTGTCGGCAATTCTTGCGGCCAAGTCACTGTCAATCTTGGCGGTCAAACCGTTATATTTTTCCATTAATACATCCCAGCCGGCTGGTTGTGTCTTGAATCCTTGATAATCGTTTTTTTCAACTGTGAAGATGTGTCCGTCATTCGTTTCCAATTTGATCTTGCACGCCATTTCATCTGGAAAACGATCACTGTATTCCTCACTCGGTTTGACATCTACTTTTTGTAACAGCTGTTGGATGTCATCCTGCTTGATGCGCTCCGGTTCATATTGCTCCGGCATGACCTGACCGTCCAGGTATGCTGCAGCAAGCATATATGGCAGTGAGTGGTCTGCTTCTTCTTTATAGCGTATCAATTTCTTACCGCCTTCTTCACCGCCGCCGATAATGTTGTAGGCAACGTCAAAGGTTGTCAGTCTGATTTCCTTAATATCTTCCGGTTTGATTTGTTCGCGGTCACGCAGCTCGAGCAGTCCTTCGATTGATGACTGGGAGTGAATTTCCGCATTAAACCGTTTAATGATCGTTTCTGTTACGCGTTCGAGATTTTCATTTGACCAATCCAGTTCAAATTCTCCGGCGATGGTGTCCATAAAGCCCTTGTTTCCTTCAAAAACTTCACGTGGTCCTGTAATGCCATATTTGGCAAGCATTGCAGCGTGAACTGCTCCCATCGCGGTATTCGGATAGGCAAGCCCTTTCCAGTTGGATAGTTCACCGGTTCGTGTAACGCGAAGTGAATTATAGCCAGTTCCAGCAATAGCTGCTGCATTGGCAATCTGACTGCTGTTAAGTCCCATTGCCCGTGCTGCTCCAACTGCGGCACCATACTCACCCTGTACGGTATGGTCAAATCCGTGATCCCTGACCGGGGCGACATCTGATAAGCGGCACTGTACCTGATAGGCAAGCGCTAGTGCCAGCAGGAAATCACGGCCATCTGCGTCAGCATACTCGGCTGACGCCAATACCGGTGCTATATTGTCGGACGGATGTCCTGTTTCGTTTTTTGCCAGGTAAGAGTCGTTAAAATCCAAGTATCGTACTGCAGCACCGTTATAAAGTGTTGCATAGTCCGGTGTTGTTTTTCCGCCGCCAATTAATGTGACGAGCGGTTCCCCTCCAAGGTCTTTGGTCATCCGGCGAATAGTTTTCACGGGTTTTCCTTCCAATGCTCCGATTGCACAGCCAATTGAATCAAGCATCCGGCCTTTTAATGCCTGCATCGCTTCCTCGGAAAGATCTTCCCAGCGGACGTCATGTGCCCAATCTGCAAGCTGTTCTGCCATCGTGCGTCGATTTGACATGTGAATCACCTCCAAGTAATTTCCCTTTGGCCAATTGGGAACGGAAAACAAGATCTCTTGCTTTCTTCACTTATTATAATACGCGCATAAGTGATAAAAATAAATTATTTAATACTAAAAAAGTGATATTAAAAAGTTATATAATGCGATAAGATATATTTTTGGGCATTAAAAAAACCTGCAGACCGTCAAGGCCATACAGGCTATTATTAATGTAAACAATCTGTCAGACAGACTCGCGCAAACGTATCTTTTGAATTTTTCCGCTTGGTGTTTTTGGCAATTCATCCAGTATTGTAATGGTTTTTGGACAGTCGCCGGAGTCCAGTTTTTCCCCGGCATATTTGAGCAGTTCCTGTTCGGATGCGGACTTCTCATCATGCAGTGTGACAATCGCATGCAATACTTCGCCGAGTTTTTTGTCCGGGCGGGCGAGAACGGCTACTTCCTGAACAGCCGGGTGTTCGTAAAAAATTCCTTCCACTTCAACTGTTGAAGCATGCTTATCGGTATCCGGAGATTCCTTTTTATTAACAATACGGATGCTGCCATGCTCATCAATGGTGCCTCTGTCGCCGGTGTGAAGCCAGCCGTTCACGATGGTCTGATCCGCTTTTTCACTGCTGTTGACCACACTTGGGCTTTTGACTATAACTTCTCCGATTTCCTGACCATCGCGGGCGACATCCTGACCAAATTCATTGACCACACGTACTTCAGTCTCACTCATATTCTTAACTCTCCTTTGCTTACTGCCATTATAGCACAATGATGAAAGCGTTTAACCGATAAAATCGAGAAACTCCCGGTACTGGCTGCAACCGGGAGTTTTCCTTATTGCGCTTTTGAATAGACTTGTGATCCAACAGGAACAATCCAATTAAATGGATCCTCGACCCTTCCGTATTGAATGCCGGTCAGTGTGTCGTACAGCTTTTTGGCTACTGGTCCAGTTGTAAAATTGTTCACCTGCATGTCTTCTCCTTCCCAGGTCAACTGACCGATAGGGGAGATGACAGCAGCTGTTCCGGAGCCGAACGCTTCTTCGAGTAATCCGTCTTTGTGTGCCTGCCGCAGTTCCTCCATGGAAATCCGCCGTTCATTAACCGGAATATTCCAATGGTTTAACAGCGCAATTACCGAGTTTCGTGTTACACCTTCCAAAATGCTTCCGTTCAATGCAGGGGTAACGATTTCGCCGTCAATCTTAAAAAATACATTCATGCTGCCGACTTCTTCAATATATTTCTTTTCGACTCCATCCAGCCACAAGACCTGAGCAAATCCGCTGTCTGAAACAAGCTCCTGTGCTTTGAGACTGGCTGCATAGTTTCCGCCGGTTTTAGCTTCACCTGTTCCGCCTCTTACCGTACGGACATATTGGTTTTCCACAGCAATTTTGACTGGATTAATTCCTTCTTTGTAATACTGGCCCACTGGAGAAAGTATAATCATAAATTTATAATGACGTGATGGTGCTACACCGATATATGGTTCGGTGGAAATTACAAATGGGCGAATATACAAAGATGTTCCTTTTGCTTCAGGTATCCAATCCTTTTCCAGCTCAACCAGTTGCTGGATTGCACGTAAGGCAAACTCTTCCTCTATCTGGGGAATGCAAAGCCGATCATTGGAGTGGTTGATTCGTTTCAGATTTTTTTCAGGGCGGAACAATTGCGGCTCGCCGGCTGATGTCTTATACGCTTTTAATCCTTCAAACACGGACTGACCGTAATGGAAAACCATGGCAGACGGATCGATTTCCAGTTTCTGATACGGTACGATACGGGGATCGTGCCACCCCGCCGGTTCTGAATAATCCATGACAAACATATGGTCCGTAAATGTTCTTCCAAACTGCAACTCATCTGACTTTGGTTTTTCTTTTCGTGATGTGCAAAGATTGACTTGTATGGACCGATCTTCCATGTTGTTAACCCCCTCGGTGTAAAAATTTAATAACAATGATAATTCATATTTCCACTTAATGCAATAGATAAACATCAAAAGTTTCAAATTAATTGAAAATTGTGCTTCTGCCTGGTTAATCATGCTTGGAACACCAACTGAATTTTTTACGGAAATCTGATACTATGCTCAGAATACATTCAGGCTTACTTCGCCAACTTTATCAAACTTAACCCGATATGTTCCTTTTTCCAGCTTCTTTGGCAAAATAAAAGTGCCGGCGGAAATGATCATTCCTTTTTCAATTGTACGACCGCTCTTCGCCAGCTCCTTAACAAGCCATGCCACTGCATGAACAGGGTTGCCGAGTACTTCTGTTGCCGGTCCTTCAGCGAGTGGTTCGCCGTTAAGTGTCAGTTTGGCATTGATACTGCCGAGCTGTTCGTATGTCAGGCCATTCACCGATTCGCCAACTGTTATTTTTCCTGCGACAGCGCTATCAGCAATTACTTGCCCCATACTTGTTTTTGGAAACCAGTCTGTGAAGCGGGAATCGGGAATTTCCAATCCGGGTGCGACGCTCATTTTTTGTAGGATTGACTCATGACTGTCGGCCGTTGACAGTTCTTCATTCGCGATAAACATCAGCTCAACTTCGATAAGCGGTGACAGCATATCATCCAGTTTAATTGTTCCATTTGAAACGCTTGACTGTGTTAATGCTCCGTACAGTGGTGTCGTGGAATCAAATAATCGCTGTGTTTCCTCACTCGTCAAGCTTATCTTGTAGCCGGCCAGCTTATCCTGATTCCGTAACGTTTTCATTTCGGTTAACTGGTGCTGAACTTCATATGCATCTACTATGCTGATATCTTTTGAAATATCTTCTTTGGAAAGCGGTTTTTGAATATTGTGAGCATGAAATAGTGTTTCAGCCAAGTTGGTTATATTGGTCATCATTGTTCCTCCCGATAATGTTATTTTCCAATTATTATATCAGATTATTAATATTTCGGGGGGGAAATAAAGTCACTGAATCCAGCATGGGATTGCCCTGATATGATAGAATATTTCTAACAGTTAAGAGAAATGGAGGATTAGCATGTCTGATTCGTTTGAGGTCATGAAAGAAGCTGAAGATTTTTATTTTCAGGGGAATAGTACAGGGGTGCTCGTTATTCATGGATTTACCGGGTCCACCCAAAGCATGCGTTTCCTGGGTGAAAAACTGGCGGAAGAAGGTTTCACCGTGTATGGACCGCGTCTGAAAGGACATGGTACGGATCCGGAAGAAATGGAGCAGTCGGGGTACCGGGAATGGATCAAATCAGTTGGCGAAGGGCTGGAAGTGTTGAACAAAACGTGTGATGAAATTTTTGTGACCGGACTTTCGATGGGCGGCACACTGACATTGTATGTAGCTGAGCATGCCAATGCTGGCCGGATTAAAGGTATTATGCCGATTAATGCGGCAATTCATATGCCTGAAATGATTGAATCATATGAATCGCTCAAAGATACGGATACGCGGTTTGTCGAAGGGATTGGTTCGGATATTAAAAAAGAGGGTGTTGAAGAACTGGCGTATGATCAAACACCGGTGAAGTCGATGAAGGAGTTAATTGCGTTGTCGATGATCGTCCGCGGAAATTTGGAAAAAATTACAGCACCGGCAATGATTTTTTCGTCAGCGACTGATCATGTTGTGCCGCCGGAAAACTCTCGGGAAATCTATGACTCCATTTCATCCGAGGATCGTGAACTGGTCAAGCTGGATAACAGTTATCACGTGGCGACACTGGACAATGACAAAGAACTGATTACGGAAAAATGTGTGGCGTTTGTGAATCGATTGCGCTCTTGATAATAAAAAACCAGTATTCAAGGTTAATTGAGTACTGGTTTTCCCTAAAAAAGAGGAGGAAGTGGGATTCGAACCCACGCGACGCTTACACGCCCTAACGCATTTCGAGTGCGTCCCCTTCAGCCGAACTTGGGTATTCCTCCATTTTGGGTGGTGCTGGTGAGAGGATTCGAACCTCCGACCTCTTCATTACGAGTGAAGCGCACTGCCAACTGTGCTACACCAGCGTAAAATGTCCATAGAAAATAATACTCCTTTTTAGGAAATTCATCAAGGGGGATGCACAGAAAATTTTATCCAATAGTTGAGCAAGAACCGGAATTATGATTATGATAAGGATATTGTTCGACAAAATTCGGGTTGTGACCATTGTCATTTGTCGAAACAGGAGGGGATAGTTATGATTAATAATCTGCAGGATACGGTCACACTTCATAATGGTGTAAAAATGCCGGGTTTTGGTCTCGGGGTTTATAAGGTGGAGGATGGCGATACCGTCGTCCATTCAGTGAAAACAGCGATTAAATCTGGGTACCGGAGTATTGATACAGCTTCATTTTATGATAATGAGCACGGCGTTGGACAGGCAATCCGCGAATCGGGTATTCCCAGGGAGGAACTTTTCATTACTTCAAAAGTATGGAATGACCAGCAGGGATATGATGCCACATTACAGGCGTTTGAACAAAGTCTGGAAAAATTGGGGCTGGATTATTTGGATTTGTATCTCATTCACTGGCCGGTGAGCGGAAAATTTCAAGATACATGGAAAGCACTTGAAAAGCTTTATCACGATGGCAAGGTCCGGGCAATTGGCGTTAGTAATTTTCATGTTCGTCATCTGAAAAGTCTGATGGAAACAAGTAATGAGAAGCCGGTCATCGATCAGGTGGAATATCATCCGCATTTGACACAGCAGGAATTAAGGGACTTTTGCAACCAGGAAAATATTCAGCTTGAGGCGTGGTCACCACTAAAACGGGGACGTCTTTTGGACGAGCCGGTGATGAAAGAAATCGCAAAAAAATATCATAAGTCAGTCGCACAAGTAATACTTCGCTGGGATATACAGAATGGTGTAATTACCATCCCAAAATCGGTCCATGAACACCGGATTATCGAGAACGCGGATATTTTTGATTTTTCTCTGACGGTAGAGGAGATGGAACAAATCAGTGGATTGAATATCAATGACAGGAGCGGCTCAAATCCGGATGATTTTTAATAACGTCAGAAAGTATAAGTTATCGTTGACCTTAAAAAAACATTGGCCCCGCTATAGGACGAGGCGAATGGCTGGTTTTTCTAATCATTCTGAAAATATTTTTGACCAATTACATTATATTTGGTAAATTAATAATAATACAATAAATAGTAACTGCGAAGTCTGATTGACCTTGTTGATGAAACAGGGCAAGTACTTGGATATAAACCAGTTATATGAGCGAAAGACAAAATAGGTGCGTTTGTCTGTTCATATTGCTGGTTTTTTATTTCATTGAACAGGAGGAATTGTGTATGGAAAATTTACGTGAATTGGATAAACGGCATTTTATTCATCCAACATCATCGATTCAGCAGCAACAGGAAAATGGCCCGAAAGTGATTATGGAAAAAGGGGAAGGCATCTATCTATATGATAAAAGTGATAACGCATACATTGATGCGATGTCTTCTTTGTGGAATGTCAATATCGGCCATGGGAGGGTGGAGCTTGCCGATGCAGCCGCAGAACAAATGAAAAAACTGGCTTTCAGTTCCGCATTTTCGACATTCAGTCATGAGCCAGCCATCAAACTGGCTGAAAAAATTGCGTCCATTTCGCCTGCAAACCTGAATGCAGTCTTTTTTACTTCAGGTGGATCGGAAGCGAATGATTCGGCTATCAAACTGGTGCGGCATTACTGGAAAATTCAAGGGCAGCCAGAGCGCCAAACGATTATTTCATTAAAACGCGGGTATCACGGTGTAGCTGCCGCATCAACCAGTGCAACCGGAATTCCACAGTTTTGGGGTATGGCAGGTCACATGATGACAGGCTTTACACATGCGGAAACACCTTATGGAAGCAGCACGGATTCAGCTATTGCGTCGCTTCGTGAAACGATTGAAACCGAGGGGGCGGAAAACGTAGCAGCATTTCTCGTGGAACCCGTGCAAGGGGCTGGAGGCGTCCTGATTCCTCCGAAAGATTACCTGGAAAAAGTACGACAGGTTTGTGATGCGTATGGCATTTTGTTGATTGCCGATGAAATCATTACCGGTTTTGGCCGGACAGGAAAAATGTTCGCAGTGGAAAATTATGGCGTTCAGCCTGATCTGCTGACATTTGCCAAAGGGGTTACGAGCGGTTACATACCACTTGGCGGTGTATTGGTATCTGATCCTATTCACGAGGTGCTGAAAGAAATGTCGGAAGGGACTCTGTTTCATGGATTCACCTACAGTGGACACCCAACAGCCGCCGCCGTGGCGTTAAAAAATATTGAAATTCTTGAGCAGGAGGGTCTGGTGGAAAATTCACGGGAAATGGGCGAAGCTTTACTGCAGGGATTTCAGAATATAAAAGAAAAACTTAATATCGTGGGCAATGTTCGCACTATGGGTCTGCTTGGTGCGGTGGAACTCGTACGCAATCCGGGGACAAATGAACGCTTTACTTCTGATCAAAAGGTTGCACCAAAGGTCATTGACGCTCTTCATCAGCGCGGGGTTATTTGCCGACCGGTCACCTACGACAACACGGACATTATCTGTTTTGCACCGCCGATTATCATCAATAAGGTACAAATTAATACGTTGGTTGATAAGCTGTACGATGCGATACATGCTGTTGAGAAAGAACTTGGGCAGGTTATGTAAATAATTCACTGGGCGCAAACATATGTTTAAACATCATTCACATGACAAGGAGGAGAGGAAATTGGAGAATGAACAAAAGCTGTTGAAAATCCTTGGAAATAAAGATGTGCTCGCTCTCGCATTTGGAGCAATGATTGGCTGGGGTTGGGTAGTAACGACCGGCTTGTGGATTACGGAGGCAGGTTCACTCGGTGCGATATTGGCTTTCGTAATTGGCGGAACGGTTGTTGTATTCGTCGGCTTAACGTATGCCGAGCTGTCATCGGCGCTGCCGCTTGCAGGAGGAGAACATGTTTACAGCTTTAAAGCAATGGGAAGGATTGCTTCATTTATCACAACATGGGCAATTATTTTGGGGTATGTATCTGTTGTCGCATTTGAAGCAGTGGCACTGCCGACAGTTTTTGATTATTTGATTCCCGGTTACAGCATGGGACATTTGTATACGATAGCAGGCTGGGATGTGACGATTACCTGGGCCGGTGTAGGAATAATTGGTTCGGTGTTGATTGCCTGGATTAACTACCGGGGTATAAAGTTGACTACCGCAATCTCTTTTATTCTGACATTGCTGATTCTGATTGCCGGAATTCTCTTGATAACCGGCAGTACTGCAAATGGAAACCCGCAGAATATGCAGCCGTTATTTGAGGAAGGAATAGCAGGGTTATTGACGGTGATCATTATGACACCCTTCATGTTTGTCGGTTTTGATGTTATTCCTCAGGCTGCCGAGGAAATTAACCTGAAGCAAAAACGAATCGGACAGTTACTCATCTTTTCCGTTATTCTGGCGATTGTCTGGTATGTCGCCGTAATATTCGGTGTTTCGCGAATAATGAATCCTGCCGAATTGGCTGAGTCGAACCTGGTCACCGCGGATGCCATGGCTCTAGCTTTTGGTGACAGCCGGATGATGGGTAATATTCTCGTACTTGGTGGCATCGGCGGTATATTAACAAGCTGGATCGGCTTCTATGTTGGCGGCAGTCGGGCGATTTATGCACTAGCTCAAGCCGGGATGCTTCCAAAAAGTTTGGGTGAGCTTCATCCGAAATATAAAACACCGCATAAAGCCATATTGCTGATTGGATTTTTCTCAGTAATTGCCCCCTTGTTTGGCCGCCCTGCACTTGTGTGGCTTGTTAACGCAGGTGGTCTTGGACTTGTGGTGGCATGGCTGATGGTGGCGGTCTCATTTGTTATTTTACGAAAAAGGGAACCTGAGATGAAACGTCCGTTTAAATTGCCGGGTGGAACAGCAATTGGCTGGATTGCAATTGTGCTGACAATTGGAATAGCCGTCCTTTATATGCCTGGAATGCCATCAGCTCTTGCCTGGCCATATGAATGGGCGATTATAGGACTTTGGGCTGTGTTGGGATTTATTTTTTATAAATATTCCGTTGCAAAATACGGAAAGGATTATGCTGATGAACATATGAAAAAAGAGATTGATCGAATTGCGTAATATAATTTTTTAAGCCCAGTTGAGCAGTGCATTATAGGCACTGCTCATCACTTTGTAAAAGATTTAAAATAATGTAATTTTTATTGACAATTTCGTAATGAACAGAGTATTATAGAGTAAAGACAATGTCGACAATCGACAAGCTCTTATTTGTGTTCCAAATTTATACATGACACATTTACTATAGTAAGAGGTTTATTTTAATTAAAAGTTGTCAAATACAACATTAAGGTTACCCTCCTTGTAAAAAAAGTAACCGCTTTCAAAGATTTGCTACAAGAATGCACGAAGGAAGTGATATTGATGTTAACTTTTTCTGTTTCGGAGTTTAAGGAGAGGATGGCACGGACGAAACAGCGCATGTTGGATGCCGGGGTTGATATGCTGATGATCACCGATCCTGCGAATATGAACTATCTTACCGGCTATGATGCCTGGTCCTTTTATGTTCATCAAATGCTGATTGTAATGTTGGATGAAGAGCAGCCAATATGGGTAGGGCGCGGTCAGGATGCAAGTGCAGCTGAGTATACGACGTGGCTTGATGGCGGACATATAATACCTTATGGTGATCACTATGTACAATCGGCAGTACGGCATCCAATGGATTTCGTCTGTGATTTATTAAAAGAAAGGAAACGTGATAAACAGACAATCGCGGTGGAACTTGATGCGTACTATTTTACTGCAAGGTCATATATGCAGTTAACACAAGGTCTTCCGGATGCGAAATTTAAAGACGGTACAAATATGGTTAACTGGGTACGGATAATCAAGTCAGATCAGGAAATAAGCTATATTAAAAAAGCAGCTGAAATTTCCGAAAAGGCAATGCATGTGGCTTTTGAAACAATTAATGAAGGAGTCCGTGAGTGTGATGTTGTAGCAGCAATTTCACACGCACAAATCAGAGGTACAGAAGATTTCGGAGGGGATTATCCATCCATTGTTCCGTTGCTGCCTACGGGTGAAAAAACATCAGCAGCACATCTGACATGGACGGATGACAGATTTAAACATGGTGATCCTGCCATTATTGAGCTGGCCGGTTGTTACAGGCGTTATCATTCGCCATTGGCCCGGACCGTGGTAATCGGACAGCCTAATGATGATATGAAGTATGTGTCTGATGTTGTGGTGGAAGGTATTAATGCTGTGCTTGATGCAGTTAAGCCCGGTATTTCGTGTGAGGAACTTGAAATAATCTGGCGTCAGGTTATTGAACGACGCGGTATTAAGAAAGAATCACGTATGGGGTATTCGATGGGACTTAACTACCCGCCGGATTGGGGAGAGCATACAGCGAGTCTCCGTCCAGGTGACAGAACAATTCTGGAGCCTAATATGACATTCCATTTGATTCCGGGTATTTGGATGGATAATATGGGTGTCGAAATCAGCGAATCATTTCTTGTGACCGAAACCGGATGTAAGGTTCTTGCTGATTTCCCACGTGAGTTGTATGTGAAACCGAATATCCGTCTTGCTTGATTAATAGGATTTTTAGATTAATAATGAGGTTGGAACAAAAAGTGTTTTATCAAAAGAAAAGAAGAATTAATGTGATAGGCTCAGCCGCTCCGGAAATATACTTCGCTTTCACTTTCGAGCATAAGTGCGACATCAGCTTTAGAAAACTTGGTTGTCACCAAGCCTTTAGATGACAGCCATAGTTGCACTTATGCAGTAAGAAAGTTTTATACTTTCTTATCTGCCAAGAAAAACACTTTCGCTGTGTCTTCTTTACCGCGGGCGGCTGTTGAGCCCTCCTCGTGCTTGGTGCTCGTCGTGTTGCAAGCATATTCGGGGAAGCAGCACTCCTCGCAACTCGTAGCAGATTCGGTAGAAGTAGTGCTCGTCGCACTGCGGGGTCTCATCTAGGCCTTTCCTCCCGCGGGAGTCTACGTATATTTCCTCCGCTAGTTCCTTGAATTGTTCGTCTTTTAATTTTTACTTTCTGATTACCCAACCTCATTGTATTTTACAACAACCCTATTTATCTTTCCAAACACTCTCATCAACTAGATTGGCAGGTTTTTCACCGTTCAATCCGGCTTCAAGATTATCTGCTGCCAACTCCGACATTTTCAGTTCAGTTTCCACGGTGGAAGAACCGACGTGCGGAGTAGTGACAACATTTTTCATCTTTAAAAGTGGGTTGTCAGCATTGATTGGCTCCTGTTCAAATACGTCAAGTGCGGCAGCGGCAATTTCACCTTGTTCAAGTGCTTCAATCAGATCCTCTTCGACAACTGTTTTTCCGCGTGAGCTGTTGACGAAAATAGCAGACTTTTTCATCCGCTGAAATTCTTTTTTACCTAGCATTCCTTCCGTTTGTTCAGTCAATGGTGTAATCATGCAGACAAAATCAGATGTCTCGAGTAATTCATCCAGTTCACAGTACTTCGCCCCAAATCGCTCTTCGGCATCCGGTTTGCTGGAGCGGCTGTGATACCGGATTTCCATGTCAAAGCCGAAATGTGCCCGTTGTGCAATGGCACTGCCAATTCGGCCCATCCCGATAATTCCCAGTGTTTTATGGTGTACATTCGTGCCGAAAAGTTCCGGACCGACTGCTTCGGAAGTCCAGTTGCCGTTTTTTACATAGTTATCCAATTCGGGAATTCTTCTGGCCGCAGCAATTAAAATTCCAAAAGCAGTATCAGCTACCGTGTCCGTCAGCACGCCCGGAGTGTTGGTTGCCATTACGTTTTTTTCTTTGAGTGCATTCAGATCCAGGTTACTGTAACCGACCGAAACATTACTGATGATTTTCAGGTTGGGAGCGTGCTCCAGCAACTCACGGTCAACCGGCAGCTCCAGTCCTATGATTCCGTCCGCTTCATGAAGAAAGTTAAGAAATTCGGAGTCGTTTTTCGTGTCGACATTTTTAAAAAACTGTACATCATATTGGTCCTGAAGTCGTTTCAGTACAGGCTTTTCCACCCGATTATATGCCAGTATCTTCTTCTTCATTGTTCTCCTCCCCTTTTTGCCAAAAAATGAAATCAGAATTAATTCAAACGTAGCCGTATAATGGCGGGAAGTCAACCAAAAAATATATAAAAACCGCACCGTGTTAGCAGCAAGTGGTGTGTTTTTTTTGAAAAGTCTGCTATCACTTAATTAAAAGATTTAAAATTATTAGATTGCAATTGACAATCCGAATAGTCTGAATTATGATGGAACTATAAGTTAATGTCGACAATCGACATAAAACATATGCAGAAAAAATGCAGAAGGGGAGTCCGGTAATGGGCGATGATAATATTATCGTGCAAAAACCACTGAGTGAATTGATTGCCGATCAGTTAAAAAAGGATATCTGGAGTGAATCAATCAAATTTGGCGACCGTCTGCTGGAAACAGATTTGGCTGAGCACTTTGATGTCAGCAGAAGCACGATACGGGAAGCATTTAAAATTCTGGAAACAGAGGAGTTGATCGTCAGTAAAGCTCGAAAAGGAACGTATGTAGCGGATTTTACCGAACAGGATTTAAATGAAATTATCGAATTGCGTACACTTATTGAATCACAGGCGTTTAAAAAGGCAATGCCCAAACTTGATGAACAACAACTTGAAAAGCTGAAAAAGATTACGGAACAAATGAAAATAAAGGCGGATGAACATGACTGGAACGGATTATTTGACCTGGATATGGAGTTTCACAGTTTTGTTGTGAACTTATGTGGGAATGCAAGAATTGTAAGGATTTATAATTCACTTCAGGTGCAAATCCGGACCTTTCTCATGCATTTGGATCAATATTATTCAAGTCCGCAGTCATTTTACCGGGAACATGAGGAATTACTCCAGACGCTGATTTCAAAGGATAAGGATGCTGTAGTGAAAAGGGTCAGCAACCATATTGAATATGTCGAGGAGAAACTGCTCGGGGTAAATGATGAAAACCGTGTGAATGCCAATTAGATTCCGTTATATTTCCGGGAATCTGAAACTATAAATATATCAGGGAGGCTGATCGAGATGAGTAGAAAATTTGCAGATGTAAAAACCGAATTGCCGGGACCAAAGGCAAAGGAACTGCTTGATCGCAGGCATGATATCGTTCCACAAGGGGTAGGTTATGGAATTCCGACATTTGTGGAATCTGCTAAAGGTGCACTGTTAAATGATGTTGACGGCAATAAATTTATCGATTTTGCCGGAGCTATCGGCTGTATTAACGTCGGACACAGTCATGGTACGGTGACGGAAGCACTGCATGATCAGGTTGACCGTTATATTCATACCGGTTTTAATGTCATGATGTATGATCCATATATTGAATTTGCGGAGAAGTTGGCAGCGCTTGCACCGGGGAGCTTTGATAAGAAGGTAATGTTTCTGAACAGTGGTGCTGAAGCGAATGAAAATGCAGTCAAAATTGCCCGTAAATATACGAATCGTCAGGCGGTTGTTTCATTTACCGGCGGTTTTCACGGACGTACATTGATGACCATGACCATGACCGGAAAAGTAAAACCGTACAAATATGAATATGGACCGTTTGCACCGGAAGTTTACCATGCGCCATATCCATATCATTATCGCCGGCCTGAATCGATGAATGAAGAAGATTATTCGGACTACATGCTGCAGCAAGTTGAGGACTTCTTCGTTAAAGAAGTTGATCCAACGCAAGTGGCAGCATTCATCATGGAACCGGTTCAGGGCGAAAGCGGATTTATTGTTCCGGATAAAAAGTTTGTGCAGGGCGTTTATGACCTGTGTAAACAACACGGCATATTGTTCATTGCCGATGAAATCCAGACAGGGTTTGGACGTACGGGGAAATATTTCGCAATGGAGCATTTCAGAGTTGAACCGGATCTGGTTGCGATTTCCAAATCGATGGCTGCCGGCCTGCCAATCAGCGGTATTATTGGCAGAAAAGAAGTAATGGACGGTGCAAATCCCGGTGAATTGGGCGGCACATATTGCGGAAGTCCGCTTGGCTGCCGTGCCGGTATTGCTGTGCTTGATGTGATGGAAAAAGAAAATATTCCGGCACGCGGAGAAAAAATCGGAAAGCGTGTCATGGAAAAGTTCAAAGAGATGTATGGAAAATATGATGTGATTGGTGATTACCGCGGTCTTGGTGCCATGTGTGCATTGGAACTGGTGAAAGACAGGGAAACGAAAGAGCCGGCAAAAGAACAGACTGCACAGGTTTTACAGGAGGCTCACAAACGCGGCTTAATTGTGCTGAAAGCAGGTGTTTATGACAATGTTGTCCGTCTGTTGATGCCTTTAGTGATCACTGACGAACAGCTGGAGGAAGGATTGGAGCTGTTGGAAGAATCAGTTGAAGCAGTAATGGCTGGAGCAACGAAATAAACAGAATTGGAGTGTTGTAAAAATGGCTGACGTAAAAAACTATTTGATGCATATAAATGGAGAATGGGTCGGAGATGAACTGGAAACAAAGGATGTTACCAATCCTGCAACCGGAGAAGTTATCGGCACGGTGCCAAATGGCGGTGAGTCCGAGGGTGCCAAGGCTGTGGAAGCAGCCCATAACGCTTTTGATTCCTGGTCAAATCTGACAGCTTATGAACGATCCGGCTATTTGAAAAAGCTGAATAATCTAATGCTCGAACATGAAGATGAGCTTGCTCGGATGATGACACTGGAAATGGGAAAGCCAATGAAGGAATCTCGTGGTGAGGTAAAATATGCTGCCTCATTTCTTGAGTGGTTTGCTGAGGAGGCAAAACGCGTCTATGGTGAAACGATACCCACGCATGCAGCTGATAAACGGCTGCGTGTATGGAAAAAACCGGTCGGGGTTGCAGCAGCGATCACACCATGGAACTTCCCGGCCGCCATGCTGACCCGTAAAATGGGTCCAGCGCTCGCTGCGGGCTGCACATTCATTATGAAGCCATCCGGTGAAAGCCCGCTTACAGCAGTGAAATTGATGGAGCTTTGTGAGGAAGCTGGAATTCCAAAAGGTGTCGTAAACTTGGTCACTGGGTCTTCATCCAAAATAACGAAAGCATTCATGGGGGATGAGCGTGTCCGCAAGATAACGTTCACTGGTTCAACTGAAGTCGGTAAAACGCTGATTAAGCAAAGTGCAGATTACGTGAAAAATGTTTCCCTGGAACTTGGCGGTCATGCACCATTGCTTGTTTTGGATGATGCCGATGTTGATATTGCGGTCAAAGGGTTGATGGCATCAAAATTCCGCAATGCCGGGCAAACTTGTATTTGTGCTAACCGGATTTACGTACAGGATGGTATTTATGACCAGTTCGTTGAAAAAATCACGGAAGCTGTCAAAGGCCTGAAAGTAGGAAATCCGGAAGAAGATTCTACTGACATTGGTCCGCTGATCAATCAGGATGGACTGGATAAAGTGAAACACCACGTCAAAGATGCGGTTGAAAAAGGTGCCGAAGTCCATTTCGGCGGAGAGTCCGAGAATAACGGATTGTACTTTGAACCAACCGTATTGTCAAATGCGAACCCATCCATGGTAATGATGCAGGAGGAAACGTTCGGGCCTGTCATTCCAATTCAAAAAGTAGGTTCTGAGGAAGAAGCTATTAAACTGGCAAATGATACACCATTTGGCCTTGCTGCATATGTCTTTACGGAAAATGCAGCACGAGGCACAAGGGTAATCGAACAGCTTGATTATGGTATTGTCGGCTGGAACAATGGTGCTCCGTCTGCTGCTCAGGCACCATTCGGTGGTATGAAGGAAAGCGGACTTGGGCGAGAAGGCGGACATGAAGGAATGGATGCCTTTGTTGAGTCACAGTACGTTTCCATGGGCATGGAATAATACCCTGCTAATCGTTGGGAGCGGCTCAGTTTGTAGGTACAGAGGGGACGGATTTCAATGAAGGAATTGATTGAAAGCAAGCATGCGCCACAGCCAAGCGGACCGTATTCACAAGGGATAAAGTCCGGTGATTTTATCTTTGTTTCCGGTCAGGATGGTGCCTCAGGCGGGGATACCATCGCCGGGCAAACTGCTGCCAGCCTCAATCAAATTAACAGTATTCTGGCTGAAAAAGGTGCCGGGCTGGAAAAAATCGTTCACATGACGTGCCATCTTTCCGAATTGAATGAAACAACTGCCGAAGAATTTAATCGTGTTTACGCGGATTATTTTAAAGAAGTGGCAAAAAAGCCAGCTCGAATTACGACGGGAAGTCAACTGCTGGGTGCAGCGAAAGTGGAAATTACCGCAATCGCAGAATTGAGTTGATTGGGGCAGGGGGCAGTCGATACAGCCCCCTGTCTTTTTCAACCGCGGATAGAATTAGAACTACATGGACTTTTGGAAAGGGGGGCATCCGATGAATAGTAGAGAACAAGCAGAAAAATTGATATCACAGCTTTCTGCATGGCGGCGGCATATTCATATGAATCCTGAATTGAGTTTTGACGAAGTGGATACCTCCCGCTTTGTTGCACAAAAATTGCAGGAGATTCCCGGAATGAAAGTGGAAACCGGTGTCGGGTTTCCAACTGCAGTGGTTGGCACACTTTCATCCGGAAGCGGCCGCACAATAGCCATCCGTGCTGATATGGATGCTTTGCCGGTACAGGAAGAAAACGGGCATGGTTTCAAGTCCAGAAAAAAGAATGTTATGCATGCATGTGGACATGATGCACATACAGCTATAGGTTTGGGGGCAGCAACGTTGCTTGGCGAACTTTTTCAAAATGGTAAGCTGACAGGAACAGTAAAATTCCTGTTCCAGCCCGCTGAGGAACGTGCAGATGATTTAGGGTCTACAGGTGCACCGTATTTGATCCAGTCGGGTGTGCTGAAAGATGTGGACCGTGTCATTGCGTTGCATATGAGCCCTGAGGATTTGTTTGGCGAGGTGAAAGTGCATGATGGCTATAGCATGGCAGCCGGTGATGTGTTCGAAGCAAAAATCCACGGATCAGGCGGTCATGGAGCATACCCGCACCTGGCATTGGATCCGATGTGGATGCTTGGTCCCGTATTTTCGACGGTCCATGGTATTGTTTCCCGCAGGATATCGCCGTTGGACGCCGGTGTGATCAGCATTGGCAGTATTGAAAGCGGCTTTGCCAGTAATGTGATTCCATCAGACGTAACAATAAAGGGTACAATACGCAGTTACCGTCCGGAAGTCCGTGATGTGCTGCACAAAGAATTAGATAAGGCTTTTTCACTGGTGAAACCACTCGGAGGCGAATATGACTTGTCGATTCGGGCAGAAGATCCAGCATTGGCAAATGATCCGGCCGTAAACCAGGCAATCCGTAAAGTATTCAATGATCTTTATCCGGATTATACGATTAAAAACATGCCATTTGGACTCGGTGGTGAAGATTTTGCGCACATGACCAAAACCGTTCCAGGTGCAATGTTCTTTCTTGGATGCGGTTTAGATGATGGGGAAAGTCGCAACCTGCATACTCCAAATTTTGATATTGACGAACGGGTGTTGCCGGTCGGCGCTGCCATTTTTACTGAAGCAGCCAGACAGTTTTTAACCAAAACCGACTGAATGTTGATGCTGGAGACCAAAATATGATCCTTAAATAGAATGGTATATCTATCTTATTCAAAAAGGAGGGATAGATTGGCAGATAAGGAGCTTTCGTTAAAGGATATCTGGCTGGCGAAGAAGCTGATTTCACCATACGTACCGAAATCACCGCTGATTTATTCACCAGCACTTTCTGAGGCAGCTGGTGCTTCCGTTCACTTGAAACTTGAAAACATGAACCCGAGCGGCTCATTTAAAATAAGGGGAGCGGCAAATAGGATTCTCAGTTTATCAGAGAAGGAAAGAGAGCGGGGTATAACCACTTTTTCAACCGGGAACTTCGGTTTGAGTGTTGCCTATATGGCAAAAAAACTCGGAATTAAGGCAGTTATTTGTATCTCTAAACGGGTTCCAAACGGGAAAGTGGAGGCACTACAGACTTCCGGTGCTACGGTTGAAATTTATGGAGAGTCACAAGACGACGCTGAAGCGCGCAGTTATGAACTGGAAAGGGAAGAAGGGTTTACTGTCATTCACCCTTTCGATGATTCGCACATTATTGCAGGCCAAGGTACAATCGGATTGGAGCTGTTTGAAGATTTGCCGGAAGTGAATACAGTACTCGGCGGACTGTCCGGCGGTGGACTGCATTCTGGTCTGGGTGTGGCCTTGAAGGAAACAAACCCGCGCATTTGGCTTGTTGGCTTGTCAACGGCAAACGGTGCAGCGATGTATGCCAGTCTTCAGGCAGGAAAACCGGTGGAGATTGAGGAAAATAATACACTTGCCGATAGTCTTCTTGGCGGGATTGGCCTGCATAATCAATATACGTTTCAGATGGTTCAAAAATATGTTGATGAGCTTTTATTAATGAATGAACAGGAATTTGCCGACGGGATGACTTTCATGCTTGATCAGCACAAAATGATCATCGAAGGGGCGGCGGCTTCCGGAATTGGAGCACTGCTGCATCAGAAAGTTAAGCCGGGTTCACAGGTTGCAGTGATCGTCACGGGAAGCAGTGTTGACACCACTGTTATTCAAAAGCTGATGAAGCAATCCGAAAATATGCAGGGAGGTTTTTTGCATGAGTAAAATATTATTCAATAACGAGATTATCGAGCGTAATAATATTGTAGATATTGAAGATCGAGCCTATCAGTTTGGTGATGGGATTTACGAGGTTATCGGCGTGTACAATGGTACGCCATTGATGCTTGATGAGCATATGGAGCGGCTGAAAAGAAGTGCCCGCGAAATCCGGCTTAACCTGCCTGAGCCGACTGCAAACTTGAAACGCAGACTGGAAGAACTCGTCTCTGTCAACGATTTGGAAGAAGGGATCATTTATATGCAGATTTCCAGGGGGATTGCCTCAAGGGAACATTATTTCCCGGGTGATGATGTACCACCTGTGACAGTTGCATATACAAGGGAAGAAGATAGAATGACCGATGTGGAGGATCAAGGTGCAAAAGCTGTGCTTGCAGATGATATCCGCTGGCTCCGTTGTGACATTAAGACATTGAACCTGTTGCCGAATGCGATGGCCAAACAGGAAGCAGTGGAAAATGGTGCTGTTGAAGCTATTTTGCACAGAGGGAATACCGTGACCGAAGCAAGTGCATCGAATGTATTTATGGTAAAAGATGGTGCATTATATACGCATCCAGCTGATAATTATATTCTGAATGGCATTACCCGAAAAAAATTATTGCAATTAGCTTCTGAACTGGGAATTAAAACACATGAAGAAACATTTACCGTTGATGAACTGCTCGCAGCCGATGAAGTGTTTGTTTCGGCGACAAAATTGGATGTCATCCCAATTTTAAAAGTGGATGATCATACGATTGATAACGGCTTACCGGGAAACATCACGCAAAAACTGGTCAAAGCATTCCGTTCGTTGTATGAGCAGGACCCTGAAAGCAAGGCGTAAGCAGATATATTCCGAGAATGGCCGGAGCCGATTTTCCGGACAAAATAATTTCTTCTTTATCAGGTCAAAAAAAGGGGGAATGGTGTATGCAGCATACTGCAATGATAACATCACATAATCCAACGGTGGCGGAAGTGGATCTCAGGGCATTTCACGAAAACGTCCAGAATATGAAAAAGCTGATACACGATGATTGTATGCTAATGGCGGTCATCAAGACAAATGCATATGGGCATGGAGTCGTACCGATCGGCAAGGAAGCTGTCAGAGCCGGGGCAGACCGTATAGGTGTTACGGCAGTAGAGGAAGGGGCATTGCTGCGTGAAAGCGGAATTGATGTTCCAATTCATCTGCTGGGTTCCATTACCTTTGAACAGGCCGGTGATGTGATTGAATATGAATTGACACCGTTTGTTGCATCTGCTGAATTGGCAAAAACCATGAGTGCAGAAGCGATAAAGCGAAATATAACCGTGCCACTGCATGTCAAAATGGACACAGGTCTGCACCGGTTTGGGATGGATCCGAATGAGATGCTGTCCTTTTGTGAAACGTGCTATGATCTTCCCGGTATTTGCTGGGAAGGTATTTATACACACTTTTCCAGTGCCGATGAAGGGGAATGGGAAAAAACAAAACGGGAATATCAGCTGTTTCGCGATACCGTAGCAGAGCTCGAGAATAATGGCTTCCATTTTCCAATCAAACATACGGCGGCATCGACTATCACAATTGAGCGGCCGGATTTGCATCTTAATATGGTACGGCCTGGCATTGCATTGTTTGGCTATGCCCCTGCATTACGTCACCGAAAAATGGTTTCGTTAAAGTCAGTTATGCGGTTACGATCAAAGCTTGTCCGGGTACGGGAACTTCCGCCTGAAACCCCTGTTGGTTACGGCGGCAGTTATGTCACCAAAGGCAGGGAAAAAATTGCAGTTGTTCCAATTGGGCTTGGTGATGGGTATCATCTTGCGCTATCCAACAAGGGACAAATGCTTGTCAGGGGACAACGGGCCGGTATTGTTGGGGCTATCTCACTGGATCAGACCCTGATTGATGTCACGCATATTGATGGCGTTACGGAGGGTGATGAAGTCATTATAATGGGCAGACAGGGTGAAGATGAAATCTTAGCACCGCAAATAGCGGACTGGATGGGCAGTAATGTTGATGAAGTGCTGGCAAGTTTGATGATGCGGGTTCAACGTGAATATATTTAGCAGCTAAAAAGAGTAAAATTTTCTTAATGCATGAGTACAACGAAGACCGTCACCTAAAGGCTTGAAGACAATTAAACTTTCTAATAATGTCAGAAAGAATAAGTTATGGTTGACCTTATAAGAAAAACTTCGGCACGCGCTATAAGGCGAGGCGAATGCCGAGTTTTTCTAAAATTCCGATTAGGGAAGGAAGTTTCAGATGGACTTTTTATCAGTTGTACCACCACTTGTTGCTGTCGTTTTGGCGATTGTTACGAAGCGGGTTTTGCTCTCATTGTTTATCAGTATCTGGGTTGGTGGAATGATCGCAGCGGGCGGTGATCCGTTTGAGGGTGTCGGGATTACCTTCACCTGGATGAAGGATGTCATGACGGATCCGTGGAATGCCCGCTTTCTGGTTATGACCGCGCTGCTGGGGACTGGTGCAGCATTCATGTTCAAGACTGGCGGATCTGATGGTCTTATCAAACTGCTGGAAATGAAATTGACCACTAAGAAACGTGTGCAGTTTTTGCCGTATGTATTGGGGATTGTTATTTTCTTCAATGATTACGTGAACTCGGTAATCGTCGGGAATGCTTCCAAAGATATAACAGCCAAGCATAAAATTTCGCGGGAAAAACTAGCGTACATATTGGACTCAACAGCTGCTCCCATGGCAACACTCGGCCCGGTTTCAGATTGGATTGGCTTCCAGGTTTCACTAATTGCCGCTGCGTTTGCCGGTATCAGTATAACCGGAGCCGAACCGTATTTTGTATTTTTGCAGTCGATTCCATGGAACTTTTATGCGATTCTTTGTCTGATAGCTGTTCCGATGATAATTGCGATGAAGGATTTTGGCCCGATGGCAAAAGCGGAACAGAGAGCGGAAACAACCGGTCAGCTGATTCCAGAGGGTTCCACTCCATTGTCATCTGTGGATCAGGATCTGGGCAAGCCATTTAAGAAAGAAGGAAGTGTATGGAGTTTTATTATTCCGCTTGTTACATTAATCGGGGTAAGTGTCTGGGCGTTGTGGTTCACAGGTGGCGGTGCTGACGGAAAGTCCATTATGGATGCCCTGGCTGATACGAAAGTTGCTGTTTCGCTGACATGGGGCGCATTTGCGATGACGCTGGCTGGTATGATCATTGCACTTTTTCAGGGAATGGATTTAAAAACGTGCGAGGATACGCTTCTGGGCGGGATTCGCACGATGCTGCCGGCACTCATTATCATTGTCCTGGCATGGTCAATCGGTACGGTAACCTCGGAACTGGGAACTGCCGAATTTGTTGTCAGTGCAACGGAAAGCTGGATGACTGCAGCACTCATTCCGTTCCTGGTGTTCATTATCGGCATGTTTATCTCGTTTGCAACGGGAACATCGTGGGGTACGATGTCGATTTTAACCCCGATTGCTATTCCGCTAGCCTACAGTTTTGGCGGCTTGGATCTTGTGCAAATCGTAATTGGTGCCGTGTTTGCAGGAGCCATTTTCGGTGATCATGTTTCGCCAATTTCCGATACAACCGTCATGGCATCCATATTTGCCGAATCGGATCATATCGCACACGTCAATACACAAATTCCGTATGCATTGATACCTGCAGGAATAGCTGCCGTACTTTTTCTTTCCTATTCCATTGTAGGAAATGGATTTGTTCTACTGATTGCAGGAATTATTATTCAGTACTTCCTAATTAGGTATCTTGGGAATCGGCATAAACAAAAAATAATAGATGAGCAGAAATTGCAAGCCTGACAGGAACAGATCGCAGTTAAGAGGAGGCAATGTATGAAGACGATTAATATAGCACTTGTTCCGGGGGATGGGATTGGACCGGAAGTCGTTGCAGAAGGAGTAAAAGTATTAAAGGCGATTGAAAGAATGGATGAACATCTTTCGTTTTCGTTTACGGAATTTCCGTGGGGGTGTGAGCATTATCTGCAGGAAGGAAAAATGATGGCTGATGATGGGATTGAACAGCTGAAAGCATTTGATGCCATCTATCTTGGCGCTGTGGGGTATCCTGGTGTACCGGACCATATTTCACTGTGGGATCTTTTGCTGAAAATCCGGAAAGAATTTGATCAATATGTGAATCTTCGTCCGGTAACACTTTTGGATGAGTCATTAACCCCTTTAAAATCCCGAACGGAAAAAGATATTGATTTTCTGGTAATCCGTGAGAATAGTGAAGGCGAATATGCAGGAGCCGGTGATCGATTGTTTGCAGGAAAGCCGGAAGAAGTTGTTCTGCAGACTGGAGTTTTTTCCCGGAAAGGTACGGAGCGGATCATCCGTTATGCATATGAGGAGGCACAGCGCACAGGAAAAACACTCACCAGTGTCAGTAAAGGAAATGCATTGAACTATTCGATGGTATATTGGGATGAAGTGTTTGAGGAGGTCGGTATGGAATATCCGGATGTCGAAACCTATTCCTATTTGGTCGATGCCGCTAGTCTGTATTTTGTCAATGACCCCGGCAGGTTTGAGATTGTTGTTACGTCAAATCTCTTTGGGGATATTTTGACGGATTTGGGTGCCGCATTGACTGGCGGATTGGGACTGGCAACCGGGGCAAATGTGAACCCGGAAAAGGAGTTCCCATCCATGTTTGAGCCTGTGCACGGATCTGCACCGGATATTGCCGGCAAAGGACTTGCCAATCCGCTCGCTGCAATCTGGTCTGTCAGTCAGATGCTGGACTTTTTCAATGAGGAACGATGGGGCGCGGAAGTCCTTGAAGTCATCCGGGAAATAATTAAGGAAAAAGATAATCTTACCCCCGACCTTGGTGGGAAGGCGTCGACTGCTGATGTAGGCGGCAGCGTTGCAAGTATGCTGGAGAGTCGAAAATAGAAGGTAATATAAAAGGATAGCCCGTATAGAGCAGGCTATCCTTTCGTTTATTCCATCCTGTTTAATGCATGATCCCCTAACTGTGTAATCACCATGTCATCCATTGGCGGATTGTGAATTCCGGCGCGGACGTCGCGGTAATAGCGTTGGAGTGGATTTTTTGCTGATAAGCTGCGTGCTCCGGCAACCCTCATTGCAAGGTCAACAATTTCCACTGCCTGGTTTACGACCGATACTTTGACTGCTCCCAGTTCAGGCTGCATATTTGCCCTTATTTCCGCACTGCTTGCATCCCATTTTGCTGCAACACTGTACAGAAAGCTGGAACTTTGCATGATACGAAGTTCCATTTGGCCGAGCTTTTCTTTCACATTCGGCAGTTCCGAAATAGTCCCGTTAATGCTGTTAGGTGAATATTCCGAAGCAAACTTTGTCGCATATTCCTGTGCGGCACGGGCGATGCCAAGGTAACACGCCGGGATGTGCAGCAGCCAGCCGGCAGGAGCTTTCTTTCCTGGGGTCAGATAGCCGATCAAATCATCTTCGTTAACATGCACATTTTCAAGAACAAGGTCATGGCTTCCACTTGCTTTCATGGCGGTGGAGTCCCATGTTTCATCAACACTTACGCCTTCCAGTTCGCGTCTGATTAAAAAGTTACCAACTTGATCCGAGTCTTCAATGGTTGCACTCACAACTGCATACGAAAGAATTGGTGCCATCGTTGTAAATGTCTTTCGGCCGGTAATCACCCAGCCGTCACTGGATTGTTTGGCGGTTGTTTCAGGTTTTCCACCGCGTGTCGGACTACCTGTCGCAGGTTCTGTTGCCGCATTGTTTAACAACGCCCCGGTTTCTTTGACGTCATCGGCAAACGCCTGAAACTTCTTCCGGTCCCATGTTTCATTTTCACCAGTATGTTTCGTGATTCCCATATGCCAGCCAATAGAAAGAGATGTTGCACCATCAGCCTCCGCAATGATTTCCTGATGCCGCAGCATCTCACACAGGGAAATGCCGATCCCGCCGAACTTTTCCGGAATGGTCAGTGCCGGATATCCGATGTCTTTCAGGTCGTTGAAGTTATCAAATGGGAATGTTCCTTCCCTGTCGTGTATTGCGCCCCGCTGATTGAATGGTTTTACCGTCTCCCGCATCAGCTCAAGACGTTCTTCCATCGTATTTAAATCGGTTAATTTTTTCATTATAAATCACTCACTTTTATTCCAATTAATGATGTCGGATTTACATATCTATTATTCCATTTACGTTTTTTAAGTTCAAGAAAAGAAACTGGAGTAGATTGCTAATTGTGAAAAACGAGCATATCCGCCCCGGAACCAAGCATATCGGAACTGAATTCGAGCATATAAGGTGTGAAAACGAGCATAAATTCCTTGCCCCGCTTTTTAATGGAGAGAAGCGGAATTACTTGCCGGATTTTCAAAAATCGCACATAAAGCTCCCGAAACCGCACATTTCAAGTCTGAAACCGCACATAAAGCATATAAAAGCGCACATATCACATGCGAAATCGCACATAAATCTAATTCCTCAGCTTAATAGAATCATATACAAAGCGGAACCCGGATCAGTCGGATTCTACTTTGTATAAGTATATTTTCCATGGTGAATCAGCTGTTGTGAAGCTGCGTTCAAATCGTAAATTGTTTTGTCGGTGGTTCTGAATCGGCAATGCTGAGAGAACGTAATCACCGCCGAGATTCCTCAGTGCTGATGTGTTAATTTCAAGGTTATCCAATACTTTATTGCTGTTTTTGGTAAATAAATAATGTTTGCCGAGTTCAGCGACGTACATATACAGGCGGCTTCCCCATGTGTCAAAGTAATTTTCGAGCGTGTTATTTTTCTCCAGTTCCGGCGCAATGATTTTCCGGAACTTTTGCTTATAGGAAAGCGGGAGGCTGTTGTTGTACGTATCGAGCGTGTAAAAACCGTTGTACTGGGAAATTGTCGGGTGCATGGCAATGCTGACAACACGATATTCTGATGGTTCTTTCCCGATATAGTCCTTAATGTTTTCAAACAAATCAACTGAATAAAACTCAGAAAATGTTGGTGTATCGATTCTGCTGTATTTAATTTCCTCGTTCAGTCCTGCCAGAATTCCAAGTTGGGCTACTATAAGAACGGAAGCAAGCACCTTTCCGTATGGCAAGTGTCTCCATAAAATCCACAATGCCAAGGCAAAACAGATGTACCAGATCACAGGGTCAAGAAAATGGATGCGGCTGAAATTAAACGTGTTGGCAATCATGAAGTTATCTTTGACAATCCGCCAGCCTTCCCAGTACCAAAAGGCATACCAGAGGGACAGAAGTGCATTGAATAAAAACAGTCCGATCAGCAGCTTGGGTTTGATATGACGCCAGGCTGCTACCAGAAATGCCAAAATAATTGCAGGAATGATAATGTTCCTGTGGACAGCCATGTCATGTGTATGCCCATTAATAAAATTGTCCACAAACAATTCAAGCGTATCGGCTAAATTGTTGTGGCCGAGGTTAAGGTTTTCCCTGTGTGATGTGAATCCGTCACTGAAAAACATGTTATAAATCAAGATATAATTTTTGACCAGGTACAGTGCCGTCATCGATGCGATAGCGGTAAAAAATGCCCAGTTGCTTTTTTTCAGGCGAATCCAGTCAATCAGCCAAAATACACCCATCAGACCAAGAAAAAACACAAAGGTCAGGATAAAACTTGAGAAGAATGGCAGCAGAAACAAAATCACCCAATTATATTTCGCAGCATTCCAGCCATGCCCCCGAATGTTCAGGAAAACATGCAGTGCGAGCGGTAATCCCGCGATTGACAACAGTCCGGACGGCCAATACGGCAGCAGGGCAAACCCTAAAGCTGTTCCGACCGTTATCCAAGGCTGATGAACTTTGCGCTGCAACAATAAATACATGCCAAAAAATGCAGCAAACCGCATAATGGATTGCCCGATAATATATGCAGTCATTGGCTCAAAAAGCACATAAAGCCACACCACTATATCAAGCGGGGAAGCCAGTGTGCTCCGAGGCAGCCCATTAATGACATTCGGCAAGGAGGATTCCATTGAAAAAAACTGCCCGCTTTCAGCAAGGAGCTTATACCAGACAATATTCGAATCAAGGTTGTCATGGACCCGGATATGTGTATCTTCTCCCAGGATGAAATACGGCAGCAGGTAAGCGGTTATAATCAGACAGGCAAACAGAACGAGTTTATGTTCTGAAATAGCTTTTGACATGGCTCGCCACATAATCGACGGTCTCGTCTCCTATCCCGTAATATAATGGTAATCGTACAATCCGTTCACTTTCCATGGTTGTATGTTGATCTTTGCCTGCCATTTCACCATACAATTGCCCGGCATGTGAAGAGTGAAGCGGTACATAATGGGTAACGGCCATAATGTCGTGTTCAGCCAGATAGTCAATCAGATCCGGACCATCATCTGTTTTGATATAAAACATATGGGCATTATGTGTGCAGCTGTCCGGAATAAATGGAATGCCGATTTCATCCACGTCAGTAAGTGCGTTGAAATAGCTTTCCCAGGAATGCATCCGGTCGGTCAAAATATGTTTGGCATTGTGCAGCTGTACAGATAAATAAGCTGCATTGATGTCACTCAGCAGATAGGAGGATCCGATATCCCGCCAGGAATATTTGTCGACCATTCCACGAAAAAACTGCTGTCGGTTTGTGCCTTTTTCCTGTATGATTTCAGCCCGTTCAATCATATCGATATCATTAATGATTAACGCACCGCCTTCACCGCATGTGTAGTTTTTGGTTTCATGAAAACTGATGGTGCCGAAATGGCCGATTGTGCCGAGAGGTTTTCCTTTATACGAACTCATCAGTCCTTGTGCGGCATCTTCAATGACCCATAAATTGTCACGCTGGGCAATATTCATTACAGCATCCATATCACAGGCGACACCTGCATAATGGACAACGACGATTGCTTTTGTTTTACTGGTAATCGCTTGTTTAATTGCAGAAGGGGAGATGTTCATTGTTGCCGGATCCACATCTGCAAATCGAATCGATGCCCCCCTTAGTGCAAACGCATTTGCAGTAGATACAAAGGTATAGGACGGCATAATAATTTCATCACCTGGTCCTGCATCAATGAGCAATGCTGTCAATTCCAGTGCCGCTGTGCATGATGGAGTAAGCAGTGCCTTTTCACAGTTCAGCTGATTTTCCAGCCAATCCGTGCATATTTTGCCAAAGTGGCCATTTCCGGAAAGTTTATTATTTTGCAGTGCTCGGCTGATTGTTTCATCCTCTTCTCCTAAATAACATGGTTTGTTAAACGGAATCATATTTTCACCTCACAATGATTGGCTCGTAACGATAATGCCCGCTACAATCAGGGCTAGCCCTAGTACCTTTTTTCCTGTCACCGGATCACCGAACAAAAAGACAGACAACAGAAAAACGAGTACAAATGACAAGCTCATAAACGGATAGGCGTAACTGATATTGAACTTGGTCATCGCTGCCATCCAGAACAAGGATGCAACAAATGCTGACAGAAAGCCTGACAGAATCCATGGATTAAGCAGGAGCTGAAGCAGAAACAGCAGCTTGTCCATCCATTCCTGGGGCAGACTGCCGTATTGGTCAATTTTCCACTTCAGCACCAGCTGTCCGTAGACGGTAAAAAAAATCGTTCCAAGGATATAAACGTACCCCATGTTCACACTCCCGGACCAGATAATTTATGGTACACATCAACGGTATCGGAGAGCCTGAATCCAAGAGCATAAAATAGATTCAACGACGCCACATTGGCCGCTGAAATTGATGTGCGGAGCTGCTCGTAACCCAGATTAAATTGTTCCAGGCAAGCATGGCTGGTCAATGCTTTGGCAAGTCCTTGCTTACGGAATTCTTTTTTAATTCCAAGCAGTAAGACTTTATCATGGTGATAGCCGTAAAAGCCTACGGTCCGGTCGTTGACTTTCAAGGCAAAAATAGTATCCTCCTGTTGCAAGTCTTTTACCCAGTTTGAATATCGCAAGTCAGCCAGGTGGTTAGGAATGTGAAAATCCCGGTGGAATCGGCCATGCATGAATGCCTCATCGGCAATTTGTGCAATTTCGTCACTATCATACTCCCGTGAGACAGATATTCCTTCTTGTTGGTAGATGGTTAAACTTTTTCGCTCACAAACTGGTTCGATTAATGTGTCCATGTAATAGAATCCATGTTTTAACAGCAACTTCGGACTTTCCAGCGGATTCACTTTGATTGTGAAATGCCCGTCGATTGTGTCAGTTTTTCTTAGTGTTTCCTCTGAGTGGTCGAGTATTTCATACGTGTCAATATTGAAGTTCCGTTTATCCCATGGTGTTTTGCGTATTGTTTCCATATCATCATCTCCGTTCTTTCATGTCGTTGGTCGTTTCACGTATCAGATAGAGTGGGCGGGCTTTTGCTTCATTAAAGACTTTTCCGAGATACAGTCCCAGCACACCGAAATTGAAAAAAATCAGTCCGCCGATAAAGTAAATGGAGACCATGACACTGGTCCAGCCCTGTACCGGCTGTGCCAGGAAAAAATACCGGATGAATAAATACAATCCGTATAAAAAAGAGCCGAGCGCTATCAAAAATCCAAACTGAATGGATAATCGTAATGGTTTATTCGATTGGGAGATGATGGCGTCGGTTGCAAGGGATACCAGTTTATTTATGTTGTAGGAAGACTTTCCTTCCTTTCGGGCGCTGTGTTCCACTTTTACAGTGCCGGTCTTGTAACCCATCCACTGAATAAACAGCGGGAAGAAACGATTTTGCTCCTGCATTCTTCGGAATCCATCGACAACTTTTTTGGAGCTGATGCTGAAATTGGCAATCGTATGGTCAGAAGTACGTCCGGTAAAATAATCGTACACCCGGTAAAACAATTGTGATGTTTTGCGTTTGAACCAATTATCCTGTCGTATTGTCCGGTTGCCAAAAACGACTTCAAAACCTTCCTGTGCTTTATCGTATAATGTTTTTATTTCTTCCGGTTTATCTTGCAGGTCACAATCCATGACGACAATCCAGTCTCCCGCTGTGAAGTCGAGGCCTGCTGTTATGGCATGGTGCTGTCCGAAATTTCTGGCCAGATCAATTCCTTTGATCCGATCATCACTGGCTGCAAGTTGTGTGATGGTTTGCCATGCATCGTCGGGACTGGCGTCATTGACAAAGATGATTTCAAAGTGGGCTGGTATTTGTTCCATCGTTTCCGTAACCCGCGTGCAAAGGTCTTTTAAACACGCTTCACAGCCATAAACCGGGACAACTACAGAGATTAAAGGGTGGGTTGTTCCCATTTTTTTACATACCATTCTACCGTATTCTGCATTCCCGTCTTCAGGTCCGTTTCTGGTTTCCAGCCCAGTTTGTTCCGCAATTTTGAATCGTCCACCGCATATCTTTTGTCATGGCCAAGCCGGTCCATGGTAAATGTTATCAATTCCTTATAGCTGTAGGCTTCCGGTTTCAAGTGATCCAATATATCACATATGTTAATGGCAATTTCCATGTTTGTTTTTTCATTCCGTCCGCCAATATTGTAGGTTTCCATTTGTTTGCCATGGTGAAAAATAACATCCAGTGCCCTGCAGTGGTCATCAACATATAACCAGTCCCGAATGTTTTGTCCATCTCCATAAATGGGAATGGATCTACCGCGTAGTGCGTTCGATATGATTGTTGGAACGAGTTTCTCTTCATTCTGGTGTTTTCCATAATTGTTGGAACTGGATGAGATCACAACATTCATACCATATGTCGATCCGTAGCTGTTCACGAGCAAATTGGAGCTTGCCTTTGACGCACTGTACGGATTACGCGGGTTGTATGGTGTTTTTTCGTTAAATTTCCCTTCTGCACCCAGTGATCCATAAATTTCATCGGTGGAAATATGATGGAAGCGCCGGTCGGTAAGCGCTCCCTTTTCTCGCCAGGCATCACGTGCTGCCTGGAGCAGTACATTCGTGCCGAGAACGTTGGTTTCGATAAAGGATGACGCATGTTCAATCGATCGGTCAACATGTGATTCGGCAGCAAAATGGATAACACCGGTAATATCGAAATTGGCAAAGACCTCCTTTACCAGCTGTTCATCCGTAATATCACCCCGGATAAAATGATAATTTTTCAAATGTTCCACTTCACCCAGATTTTCCGCATTTCCGGCATACGTTAATTTGTCCAAATTGATAATGCAGTCGTCCGGGTGGCTTCCCAGATAATACGTGATAAAATTTGAGCCAATAAATCCGGCACCGCCTGTAACAAGTAGTGTGCTATTCATTTTCAACCATTCCCAACATTGGATTTCGATCAATTTCTTCCCAGTATTGCTCTGTATGTTTCCGTTTGGCTATTTCAATTAAATAACGGCCGTAATCAGTTTTTTCCATTGTTTTTCCTTTTTTAAATAATGCATGCTGGCTTATATACCCCATGTAATAGCTGATTTCTTCAAGGCAGGCAAGCTTGAAGCCTTGGCGCTGCTGCGTGATTTTTACAAACTCGGCAGCTTCAAACAGGGATTCGTGTGTTCCGGCATCCATCCAGGCAAATCCTCTGCCAAGCAGCTGCACGTCAAGCTGGTCACGTTTCAGGTATTGGTTGTTCAAATCGGTGATTTCCAGTTCACCCCGCTCGGAAGGTGTCAACTGTTTAGCGATGTTTACCACCCGTGAATCAAAGATATACAATCCTGTAACCGCAAAATCTGATTTCGGATCAGCCGGTTTTTCCTCCAGCGAGACTGCTTTCTGCCTGTGATCGAACTCGACAACCCCAAAACGCTCGGGGTCTTTTACACGATAACCGAAAACTGTTGCATACCGGTGATTTTCCAGTGCACGCCGGAACAAGGTGGTGAAACCCTGCCCGTAAAAAATATTATCGCCAAGAATCAGTGCCACATCATCATCCCCGATAAAGTCTTCCCCAAGGATGAATGCTTCCGGAATGCCGTTTGGTTCAGCCTGTTCCATGTGTGTCAGGTTGATGCCGTATGCAGAACCATCACCCAGAAGCGCTTCAAACCGCGGTTTATCTTCGGGAGTGCTGATGATCAGAATGTCTCTAATACCGCCGAGCATCAAGACTGAAAGCGGATAGTAAATCATCGGTTTATCAAAGACGGCAAGAAGATGTTTGTTTATGCTGTCAGTACTTGGTGACAGCCTGGTACCGCTTCCACCCGCAAGTATGATACCTTTCATATAAATCATCCCCTACAATTGGTTAGTTAACGTAATAAACCTTTCCATATATTCTATTACCGGATTTCAGGCAAATAATCTTACAATTCGATTTCAATTTAATTACTTACTTTATTTTACAATTTGTTCTGATGGGGTATAGGGATAGTAATAATGCTGTTTTTTGATACATTAAAGGATTCACCTCAGTTACAGACACCTTATTTCTATTTTCATCTAAGTATTTAATTCTGGTTCAATTGCAAAAGTCCTTCAAAAAACAGTGAAAATGAAAGATTCGCAATCTTATGGAATATGCTAAAACAGAATCATAGAAATGGAGGAGGGTGTGTATGAGGCAAAAAGTTGGTGTGCTTATATTGCACGGTGCAGGGACCCCGGATCGTGATTTTGCCAAAAAATTGATTCAGCGGATTTCAGAGGACTTCCGGAAGAAATGCGGTTTAGATGAAGTGGATCTGGAGTTTGAACCAGTTTTCTGGTCGGCTGTGTTTGAGAAGGAACAGCATGAGCTCTGGCAAAATATGCAAGAGGAGGCGGATCTTGATTACAGGAGACTGCGACAGTTTGTCATTGAGTTTTTGTCTGATGCGGTTGCCTATCAGCCGACAAACGCAGGCGGGCAAAATTACGACAGAGTGCATTCACTGGTTGCAAAATCCATCCGGCAACTAAAAGATCGGGCGGGAGAGAATGCACCGCTCTGCGTTATCAGTCACAGTCTTGGGTCCATTGTAGCAAGTAATTTTTTCTATGACCTGCAGCACAGACGGAATAACATCCGAGCGTTGACGAAGCAAAGTTCCGATGAGACTCCCATCGAGCAGTGCGAAACGATGGCACTGTTTTATTCATTGGGCAGCCCAATGGCACTATGGTCGCTCCGCTATATCGATTTTGGATCGCCGATCACTGTACCATCTCCCGGCATTGCAAAGCATTATCCTGGATTAACCGGTGAATGGGTGAATTTTTATGACAAAGATGATATTTTGGCCTATCCGCTTAAAGGTCTGAACGATGCATACAATCAGGCGGTGACAGCTGATATGGAAGTGAATGCCGGCGGACTGTTCACAAGCTGGAATCCACTGTCACATGCTAAGTATGATACGGATGAAGAGGTAGTTGGAAGGATTACTGATGGGCTGATAACAGTTTGGAAGACGGTAAATGCAAATCGCTGAATACTCTCTAGCCCTTTTAAAGCAGGATTTCAGCACTAAATGCAGAATTAATGATACAACAGGCTGATTAAACAGGGGGAGAGTTCATGGAGACAATAGAGAATGAAGTAGGTAAACCTGTAAAAAAACGAAAATGGAAAAAGATCACCTTGATTGTGCTTGGGGTACTGTTGGTAATTGGCAGTATTCTTTTCTTTATTGTAAATGCATTCATAAACCGTTCACTGGCACAGACGGAAGGAACGATTGAACTGCCTGCTCTTCGTGAGGAAGTCACTGTGATAACGGATGAAAATGGGGTTCCGCATATAAAAGCTGAAAATGCGCATGATTTGTATTTGGCGCAGGGTTTTATTCAGGCGCAGAGCCGAATGTTTCAAATGGAGTTATCACGCAGACAGGCATCCGGTACGTTAAGTGAAGTTGTCGGGGAAGCAGTTGTTGATCAGGATAAATATTTTCGCACACTCGGGTTGAGACGGGCAGCGAAGCAATCATATGCGGTGTATTCAGATGAAGATAAACAGATTCTGCAGTGGTTCAGTGACGGGATCAATGCCTATATCAGCCAGGCTAAGGCAAATAACAGTTTGCCGGTGGAATTTATGCTTATGGGAACGGTGCCGAATAAATGGACGCCGATTGATTCGTTGACAATCGGAAAATATATGGCGTTTGATCTTGGTGGACATTGGGAAAGACAGGCATTCAATTATTATGTACGAAACAATTTTACAAAAGAGAAGGCGTATGAACTGTTCCCTGGCTATCCGGAAAATAAGCCAACGATTATTGACGAAGCAGAAGTGGATATTGCCGAAAGTTTTGCAAAAGCGGTCATTCCGCATACATTTAATGGAAGCAATAACTGGGTTGTCAGCGGAAAGAAAACCCAATCCGGGATGCCGCTGCTTGCCAATGATCCGCATTTGGGTCTTGCAACACCTTCGATCTGGTATCAGATGCATCTGGAGTCCCCGGAAGTAAACGTAAGCGGAGTTATTTTTGCCGGTGTTCCCGGAATTATTCTCGGGCATAACGAGCGTATCGCCTGGGGCGTGACAAATACGGGTCCTGATGTGCAGCAGCTTTATCTGGAGAAACGCAATCCGGACAATCCACAGGAATTTTTGTATGAGGGTGAGTGGGAGAAAGCCAAAGTTGTTGAAGAACCGATTCATGTAAAAAATGGCGATACAATTGAATATGAGGTGGTTGTAACACGCCATGGTCCGGTGATTTCCGAATTTGCCAATGAAAGTGCACAGGATACGGTGCTGTCACTGCAGTGGACGGCACTTGAACCAACAACCGAACTCGCTGCGATTCTGGATATTAACCGGGCATCAAACTGGAAGGAGTTTGAAAAAGCACTGGAAAACTTCCTTGTCCCGGCGCAGAATTTTGTGTTTGCATCAAAAGACGGTACGATTGCTTATAAAGCAAACGGGAAAATTCCAATTTATAAAAACGGTGATGATGCACTGCTTCCATTGAAGGGGTGGCAAAAAGAAAATGACTGGAAAGGGTTTATCCCGTTTGACGAGTTGCCGACTGTCATTAACCCGGAAAAAGGGTTTATTGCAACTGCAAATAATAAAATCATTGGTGATGAATATCCGTACCATATCAGTAATGTTTGGGCACAGCCATACCGCTATGAACGCATTACCGAAGTGCTTGAAGCGGGTGCCGATCTAACCGTAAAAGACATGATGGCGCTGCAGATGGATCAGACGAATTTGCAGGCACGTGAATTTGTGCCGATTTTCATGGAAGCTTTGGAAGGTGTGGAATTGTCCCAAACAGCGGAGCAGGCCGTAAAGCTGTTGAAAAACTGGAACTTTAAAGACAGTGTAGATTCCCCGCAGCCATTGGTATTTCATCGCTGGATGGAGGAAATTGAGGCGATTTTATATGAAGATGCTATTCCGGAAGATGTGATGGATTTGTTTGGGGGCAAAGGCCAGACGACGGATAAAATTCTCAGACAAGGTAATGAGTCCGTGTGGATCCAGGATAATGGCGGGATGCAAACTGTACTGCATCAGGCATTACAACAAGCATTGCAGCCACTGACGGAAGTGTACGGAAACGATATGACATCGTGGGAGTGGGGGAACTACCATAAAGTACAGTTTTATCACCCGCTCTCCGCCATAAGTCCGGTACTGGAATTCTTTTTTAATCGTGAGGATCCGATTCCTGTAGGCGGAAGCAGTGTAACACCGATGGCAGCCAGTTATGACCCGGAAACTGGCATTGTCGATCATGGAGCATCTTGGCGGTTTGTGATCGATGCGAAAAATATGAAAACAGGTTACCATATTGTCGGACCCGGTCAGGCCGGACATTTTAAAAGTGAATGGTACCATGATCAAATGGATGATTGGGTGGAAGGCAATTATCATATGACGATAACAGATGGGATGGAAGGAGCTAAACTGCAGTTGACACCATAAGTGGATTCTTTATCGTGTAATGGATAAATTTCCATCTAAAGATACATCCTAGTGATATAACATGTAAAAGGGTGGTATCGAATGGATGTAGCAAGTATCCTGATAGTTATTGGATTTGTTGTCATTGTACTAATTGTCCTTATACTGCTTGTAGCAGGCATACGTCTGCTTAAGGAAGATCGGACACAGAGGCAGCATCCAGTGTTACGCAATTATCCGGTACTGGGCAGGGTCCGCTACTTTTTGGAAAAAGTTGGTCCGGAATTACGCCAGTATCTTTTCAATAATGATCGAGAAGGGAAACCATTCTCACGGAATGAATATGCCCATATTGTCAAAAAAGCCAAATATAAACGTGATGTTATGGGCTTTGGTTCGCAACGGGATTTTGAAGAAGCAGGATATTATGTTCGCAATTCCATGTTTCCGAAATTGACGGAAGAACTGAAAATAGACCGTGATGTTAAACAAACGACAGGGCGGTATCTATTGATAAAAGATCCATTATTTACACAACGCAAGGAAGAATGGGAGCAGGATGAATCACCAGCCTACCTGTTGGATGAAGAAGATACGATTGTCATTGGGAAGGATTGCCGTTATCCATTTAAAGTAAGGGGACAAATCGGCATGTCCGCGATGAGTTACGGCTCACTTGGAGACCGTGCAATTACCGCGCTTTCCGAGGGTCTTGGTATTGCGAAAGGTACGTGGATGAATACAGGTGAGGGCGGGCTTTCCGATTACCATTTAAAAGGCGGCTGCGACCTTATCATGCAGATAGGGCCGGGGATGTTCGGTGTGCGGGATAGAGAAGGGAATTTTAATTGGGATGAATTGCTGGAAAAAAGTAAAATACCGCAATTGAAAGCATTTGAAGTAAAACTTGCACAGGGAGCGAAAACACGCGGTGGACACGTCGACGGAGAAAAAGTAAATGAAGAAATTGCCCGGATTCGGATGGTCGAGCCCTATGAATCAATCGACAGTCCGAACCGTTTTCCCGAATTTGACGATATCCCATCATTATTTGAGTTTATCGGAAAAATCCGTGAACATACTGGTAAGCCAATCGGAATGAAAATTGTAGTGGGAAGTCACTTTGAAGCAGAAGAATTGGCCAAAAATATCAAAGAACTTGATACCGGGCCTGATTTCATTACGATTGACGGCAGTGAAGGTGGAACCGGGGCATCCTATCAGGAACTGGCAGATAGTGTTGGGCTTCCTATCCGTTCAGCATTACCCCTGGTGGATTATGAGCTGAAAAAATATGGTGTCCGGGACAAGGTGAAAATATTTGCCTCAGGAAAGTTGTTTTCTCCAGACCGGGTAGCAATTGCGCTTTCCATGGGAGCTGATCTGGTAAACATCGCACGCGGCTTTATGATCACAGTAGGCTGTATACAAACGCTTAAATGTCATTCCAATGCATGCCCTGTCGGTGTTGCAACAACAGACCCGGACTTGCAAAAAGCACTTGTCGTGGATGAGAAGAAATATCGCACAGCCAATTATCTGATAACCATGCGCAAAGGGCTATTCCGAATCGGGGCAGCAGCCGGACTGGAATCTCCTATTCATTTCAGCAAGGAAAATATTGTGTATAAGGATGATAAGGGCAAAACATGGGCCTTGGACGACATTTACGAATCGATGGTACAACATGATGGAAAGGGCTCCGCAAATGCATAAATGAGATGGCTCCAGTTTTTGCTGGGGTCTTTTTAATTTAGCGGAGCCGGTTTAGAATAATTGCTATTCAGGCTTTTCAATCCTATAATGAAACAAACATCCAAGGATAAAGGGGGAGTGGGGTTGCCAATTAATGTTTCAAAAGAATTGCCAGCAAGCGATTCTTTAAAGCTGGAAAAAATTTTTGTCATGGATGAAGATCGAGCAAGGACACAGGATATTCGTCCTCTCAATATATTGATATTAAATTTAATGCCTGAAAAAGAAAAAACCGAATTGCAGTTGCTACGACTGCTCGGTAATACACCGCTGCAGGTTAATATCAGTTTTCTCAGAACGAAAAGCCATCGGTCAAAACATGTCAGCCGTCATCATTTGGAAAATTTCTATACAACGTTCGAGCATGTTAAAAACCGCCGATATGATGGGCTGATCATTACTGGTGCTCCGATAGAACATCTAGATTTTCAGGATGTGAACTATTGGAATGAACTGACGGAAATCATGGATTGGGCCAGTGACAATGTAACGTCAACACTACATATATGCTGGGGAGCACAGGCGGCACTGTATCATCATTATGGAATTGAAAAATTTGCGATGCCGAAGAAAAGCTTTGGCATTTTTAAACATCAAATTTCTGATCCAACGGTAAAACTGGTGCGTGGATTTGATGAAATTTTCCATGCCCCGCATTCAAGATATACCAATATTTCCAAAGAAGCAGTCGAAAATAATGCTGATTTAACACTGTTGTCCGTTTCAGAGGAAGATGCACCGTTTATTATCATGTCCAATGATGCCAAAAACATCATGATAACCGGGCATTTGGAGTACGATGCGACAACACTTGCAGAAGAATATAGACGTGATATCGGCAGGGGAGTCGAAATCGATATCCCGGTGAATTACTTCCCGGATAATGATGTTAACCAACGTCCGCCTAATATATGGCGGTCACACAGCCACTTGCTTTTCTCCAATTGGCTGAACTACTATGTCTACCAGCAGACGCCGTTTGAGTGGGAGTAGGCTTGTTGAATTTTCTTGTTATACTAATAAAGAGGCTGGGACAAAAAGTGTTTGTGTGAGCCGCTCCGGAAACATACTTCGCTTTCCGCGGACGGCTGGTGAGCCTCCTTGTGCATACGCACTTCGGAGTCTCACCTATGCCTTTCCTCCCGCTGGAGTCTACGTATATTTCCTCCGCTAATTATCCTTTGGTTACACTTACTGATTTGTCACAGCCGTATTAAGTTATTTTAATTCTTTAAATCCCGAGCTTTTTAAGCCCATTGGCAATTCCGTCGTCTGTAACGGAGGTTGTTCGGTGTTTGGCGTATTGAAAAAGATCCGGATGTGAATTGTCCATTGCAAAACTTTCCCCCACAGCAGCCAGCATTTCCTTATCATTCATGCCGTCACCAAAAGCGATTGCCTCTTCCGGTTTAATATCCAGCAGCTGCAGAACTTGTTCAACAGCTTGTCCTTTATTGAAATTTTGGCGAATCACATCATAGCAATCTTTAACACCTGCAGTCTGGACAGGTGACAGGTGTATCAAATCATCGATATTATACCACTTTTCTTCAGCGGATTTTACATTCATTAATGTAGCACCAAGAATGTGATCGGTTTTTTCGCCGGTGAATAATTCATTTTTTTTCAGCTGAAATGCTTCGATGAATTGTTTCACACAGGGGTTTGTTAAGGATGTGAAGTAGTTGGCGTCGTCAGTATATAATACCGCCTCATGGCCATGTTCATAGCCGATATCCAGAAACTTTTGGACGATATCCTGTCTGAGCGGTTCATTTAAAATTGTCTTTCCTCGATGTACGGCATGTGCGCCGTTATACCCAATGTAGGAATGGACATCCAGTTTAGCGGCAAGCTGATCCAGCTCATGAAGTGGCCGCCCTGTTGCGAAAAACACATGAACTCCCTGCTCGGTTACACTTTTGATTGTCTGTTTTGTTGAATCCGAAACGGTGTGATCCGGTTTTAAAATAGTTCCATCAATATCAAGAAATAAAATTTTATACGTCACATGCGTCACTCCTGTCGTAAAGTCTCTTTGCATTGTAGCATATTCAGTATGGTGATGTATGCAAATGCATTTTTTTACATGGGTAATTTTATTGATTTTATCCGAAAATAAGAGGGAGACAGATTATATCTGTTTCAAAATCAGGGGGAGTGATCAGCGATGTCCGATAACAATAACAATGATTTGCTGGTACCCGGAGCAAAGGGTTCAGTAAAGAATTTAAAAGAGGAGATTGCCAATGAACTCGATGTTCAGCCCGGTGCTGACACAACTGCACGTGAAAACGGGGCAGTCGGTGGAGAGATGGTAAAACGCATGATCAGAATCGCTGAATCAAGTATGTCCAATAAGAACAGATAGACGAATAATTGGATACACGAAGTTCCTTTATGCATGGCCCTTGCTGCAATTTGCAGCGAGGGCTGCTTTTTAATCGCTTAGCGTACTATGAAATTTTGTAGATGTGGATAATGCACTTGCTCCTAATCAGCCACGTCCAGCTCCAGCGCCCAGCGACTAGCAAACTTCACACTTCCTCACTCCGATAAGTCAACATCGGTTCGCTTTCAGCTTACCGTGTTTCCTTTATCTCATTGCGGAGTGCTCCAGTTTGTACGTCGCTAAACGGGCTCTTCCGCTTTTGTTCTCCACTACAACTTTTCACTTTCTGACTCCAGCCATTCTTTGATCGTGCCAACAACTGATTCGACCGTTCCTTCCTCGAATGGTGACTCAAGATTAGCCGCTTCAACAAGATTGAGGAATGATTTGGATCCGCCAAGCTTACATAGTTTCAGGTAGTCTTCCCATGCTTTGGAGCCTTCTTCGCGCGACCGTTTCACAGATTTGAGCCAACGTATAGTCGATGTAATAAAATGGTACGTCATAAATATGTCCCTGCCGCTGCCAGAAACCACCAGCTTCCAGGTATGGGTGTCCGTCATAGTCCCGGTGTGGCAGATAGGTCTCTTCAAGCCGTTTCCATGCCTGTTTTCGCTCAGCTGGTGACCAGTCCGGATTTTCGTATACAAGGTGCTGAAATTCATCGACTGCAACACCATACGGCAAAAATTGCAGTCCATCCGCCAGATGGGAATACTTATATTTATCTGTGTCTTCTTTGAAAAATAATTCCATCCATGGCCAGGTGAAAAATTCCATGCTCATCGAATGGATCTCTGCCGCTTCATATGTTGGCATCAGATATTCCGGAATCCCGATGTTGCGGCTGGAATAAAATTGGAAAGCATGTCCCGCTTCATGGGTCAGTACATCAATATCAGCTGACGTTCCATTGAAATTGGAAAAAATAAATGGTGATTGATAATCCTCAACGAATGTGCAATAGCCTCCAGCTTCTTTCCCTTTTTTCGCTTCCAAATCCATCAAATGGCGATCCATCATATACTGAAAAAATTGGTCTGTCTCATCGGAAAGCTCCCGATACATTTTTTTCCCGTTGGCAATTATCCATTCCGGGTTTCCTTTGGGAGTCGCATTGCCGGCAGGAAATTGAAATGCTTCATCATAGTATTTCAATTTTTCCACACCAATTCGCTCCGCCTGTTTTTTGTACAATCGGGTAACAAACGGGACAATCGATTCGCGGACCTGCTTGCGGAATACCTCCACCATATCGGAGTCATAATCAATTCGCAGCATGCGGACATAACCGAGCTCAACAAAATTTTTGTATCCGAGTGTTGTTGCGATTTCATGGCGGGTTTTGACAAGCTGATCATAAATATCATCGAATTTTTCGGCGTTCTCGGCAAAAAATCCGGTACTTGCTTCAACGGCTTTTTTGCGGATGGAACGGTCTTTATGCTGTGCAAACGGACTGAGTTGAGCGAGTGTGTACGTGTCACCCCGGAAGTCCACTTGTGCGGATGCAACCAGCTTTGAATATTCCGATGACAATTTGTTTTCCTTTTGCAGCAGTTCCATTACTTCCGGTGAAAATGCTTTTATTTCATGGTCTGCAATTTGAAACAATTGTGGCCCCCATTGTTCCTCTAATGCATCACGGAAAGGTGATTTGACCAGCTCTTTGTAAAATATGGTATTCATCTCTACTATTTCCGGCTCAACTTCATCAAAAAAGTCCCGTTCCGTCTGATAAAATTCATCGTTTGTATCGATTGACGCACGGATGTACACCAGGTTAGCAAGCGTGGACAGCGTGTTTCTGAAATCGTTAATCGCCTTGATGGCTTTATTTTGTTCTTTGATCGATGCCGCATTTGTAAAAGCGGACAAAAGACTGTTAAATTTTTCTTTGGTATCTTTCATGTCGGGCCGTTTATATGTATATTCCTCAAAAGTTTTCATTGATATTCCTCCTCGTATATATGTAATTTTCGATATTTATTTAAAAAATCCTTTTCGGGATAAGAAATTTATTATAAGGTTAAAGTCGATGGACATAATATTTTAGATAGTTGCAGAAACTGTCAAGGAGGGGAATGGTATGAAGTCGAAGTTCGATATACCAGAGGAAAAGAAAGAGGAAATGGCTGAAACGATCAGAGGGTACTTTGAAACAGAACGAGGGGAAGATATCGGGAATCTTGCTGCAATCATGCTTTTGGATTTTATTGTCGAGGAGATTGCCCCGGCATTTTATAATCTCGGGGTGGAGGACAGCCGTATATATATAAATGAAAAACTTGATGATCTGTACGGTATCATGAAGTAAAGAGGTATGAATTAAATTGACTTTATAATTGTTACTAGGTAAACTGGAAGTAAATTTGATATAGAAAGATGAGGTGATTTTGATGTTTGGTACTGCCCTTCTTATTGGTCTGGTAGCGTTAATTGTTTTAATGGTTTTAAACATCATCATCAGCAAGGCTTCATCCTACAGTAAATATACAATATACATACCAGCAATTATTGTATTTGCTATTGGAATGATTTTGATATTTATTTCAGTAACCCAAAATATTGTGGTATCAGGATTAGGTCTTGGCGGATGGGGGATTGCATTCCTGTTCGCTGCAGCAGTAACAGCAGTTTCCACTTCGATTGTGGACTCGGGTCAGCACTCTTAATCAAAGCAACCACTCAATACAGTGGTTGCTTGTTTTATGGTAATATCGACTGTACAAAAACAGGTAATTGGATTGCGGGCATTAAATGGCTCTTTTGGGTGTTTTTCCCAGTTTCATTTTACTAAGCTACTTGGTCAGGAATGTATTTCCATTCCGTTGTTCCACTTTTTGTTCCTTCATCAGTTTCCCGAGTGCACGTTTGAATGCAGCTTTGCTGATGTTGAATGTTCCCCGGATATCCTCGGGATCACTTTTGTCACTGAAAGGCATGATTCCGCCATTTTGTTCCAGATGCATTAAAATATTGTCGGCATCCTCAATCCGGCTTTCTTTTTTGATCGGTCTGAGCGAGATATTAATGGACCCATCCTCTTTAACATCAATAACCCGCCCTTTGACCAGTTCACCAAGCCTCGGTTCCGTTTTACGTTCGGTATGGTGGATAAAGCCTCTGTAGTTATTTGCCGTGATGACAGCGGCTCCTTCTTTACTTGTTCGATATACCCTTCCGCTAATTGTCTTGTTTAAAATTGCTCCAGGAGCAGTTTCCCAAAGATGATCAAAGGCACTTTCCGCAGCAGGAATGGCAAGTAGTCGCCCTTTCCGGTCCTTTCCGAGTGTAACAAACAGTTTGTCTTTTTCATCCGGCCAGACTTTTTCAAACAGCGGCAGGTCGTCCATGGAGACAAGTATTTCCTTCGTAGTTCCGATATCGACAAACACACCCAGCCCGGGCATTTTTTCAACAACGTCTGCCCAGCCGTATGTATCCCTTGAAATAAAAGGGATTTTTCCGGTTGCAACGGTTTGTCCTTTTTTGTCGGTGTACAGGAAAATTTCTATGTGCTGTCCGGGTTCCAGCTGATTATCGATTTCGTTATGGTGTAGCAATATGTTTCCTTCCAGTACGTATCCGGTGTCGATTTTACGAATGACTTCAAGTGTCTGTATCATTCCTGGTCTCATTAGAAATCAGTCCTTTTGGTTTTGAATTGGAAAAGGGGTACCCTCACTAAAAGAGTACCCCTTTGATTTACAAAGTAACACATAAGTTTTATTTTCATGTTTTATTTCCCGACTGCATCTAATCGGGTTGGAAATCGTTCATTTCAGTTGATTTCATTTGCCGCGGTAAAAGTTCCACTGGTGTTTTCTAACTTAAGCAACGTCAGCCCTACCTGCTCTGACGTCCTTGCGACCCCGAAGCCGCGCCAGTGTGAATAAGCATCTACAAAAATCACAAGCAGAATGCCAAAAATTACCACTTACTTGCTACTTTCAAAATGTACCAATATTAATACTCTCATAAAAAGAACGATGTGTCAAGCTCCTGTTTTGAGTCAACTTATTCGAGCGCTGAGTGGCTGTATGATAGACTAATATAAGGTTACCGAACGCTGGGATCCAGTTGTTGGGGTAAAGGGACGTGGAAATGCAGGAGATTACCGGAGTGGCTGAGTAAACCATTTCAAGTTAATATTATTTAAATGGAGAGAGAAAGATGGCATTATTTTTTCAGGTTGTGCTGCCGATAATGGCCGTATTCGGTTCGGGCTATTTATTGCAGCGGATTCGAATTCTGGATGTGAAGTCACTCGCGACCACATCGATTTACATTTTTTTACCCGCACTTGTATTTACATCATTATATGAATCAAATTTTAATCAGGGGTATACCGTCATCGTCGTTTTTGCGTTGTTTTTACTGGTAATGATGGTTGTCATGAATAAAATACTTGCTCGGATCTTCAAATGGAAGGAGTCAGTGGAAAGCGGCGCGATTTTGACAACTGCATTTATGAACGGGGGAAACTATGGGGTCCCGGTAATGCTTTTCAGTTTAGGGGAAAAAGCATTGCCATATGCGGTGTTTTTTATGGTGTTTCAGTCACTTGTCATGAACGTGGTAGGTGTTTATTATGCTTCAAGAGGCACAAGTGGTGTTGTGCGTGCAGTAAAAACTGTGTTCAAAATGCCGGCAACATATGCTGCTATGTTGGCATTTGTATTTCAGGCAATACCTTGGGGAATACCGGAACCTGTTTTTTCAACCATTTCGATGCTGGGGAATGCCGCTATACCGCTTATGATGGTTATGCTTGGCATGCAGCTTGCTTCGATTACATCCCTTAAATTTAATTGGCAGGTTATCACCTCATCGGTTATTATTCGTATGCTTGTTTCACCGCTGCTGGCATTTTTGTTTATTTGGATTGCCGAACCGGATCCCATGATTGCGGCAATTCTTGTAATTGTTGCAGCCATGCCAAGTGCAGCGACAACGACCATGTTTGCGATTGAGTTTGATACTGAACCTGATCTGGTTTCCAGCATTACGCTGGTTACAACATTGGTCAGTATTGTATCAGTTACGGTTTTGTTGAACCTGATCGCCTGATGTTTGCTTTTCTGTGTGAAGGGGAAACTTAATGGAAAGTACGATGGAAGGGTGTCATAATGATACGCACAATTTTAATGATAATCGGTGCGATTGTAGTCATAGGCTGGATAATTTCAATTTTATAAGTTCAAACATCGCTGATGGGAGACATCTCATCAGCGATGTTAAGTATATGTCAAATTGACATCATATATCATTTAATATATGATTAGCATATTATGAAAAAAGAAACGAAACAGCAAAAAGTGTATAAAGGTTTGAAAAAAAGAATTATTGAGCGGATTTATGTACCGGGGCAACGTATTGTCATTGACCAGATTGCCAAAGAAATGGAAACAAGTACAATTCCAGTCCGGGAAGCAGTCCGTCAGCTTGAATCAGAACGGCTTGTCGTTTACAGGCAGAATGTGGGACCGGTTGTTTCAGAGGTAAATGAAAATGATTATTCTGATACACTGCGGGTCCTTGCGTTACTGGAGGGGTATGCGACAGCACTAAGTGCTGAACGTTTTCCGCGGGAGAAATTGGTGGTATTAAAAGATTTAAATCAACAGATGAAGGAGGCTCTGGATAATATCGATATTTTGAATTTTGGAAAGCTGAACGCCGAATTTCATCGTGTGATATGCGAAGAGTGCAATAACAATTATTTACTCGAAGCGGTCCGTGATACTTGGAACAGGCTTGATTCAATCCGTGGACTGGGTTCAATGCTGTATTCGCTTCGTGTAAAAGAATCGATCAAGGAACACACTGAAATTATACGATATATTGAATATGGCGGGTCTTTTTCTGAAATCGAAGAACATTCACGGATGCACAAAATAAAAACGGCGGAAGACTTCGAACGCCGACGCCAGAAACAAATGGAAGCTGACAATCCCGTCGGATAACTTCACTAGAAAAGTTATCCGTCGGGGTTTTATTTTTTTCAATTCCCGATAGAACGGCAGATTTCGCTGATAGGACTCAATTTTCACCGATAAGACAGCCAAATTCGCCGGTAGAAATTAGTTGAAGCATTAATCCCAAAAACTATAAATTCAATCCCTAATCCCATTTGACATTATATATAAAATCATATACGATTTAACTGTTCAGAAAATTTAACTGTTCAGAAAATTTATAGAAATCCAACTGTGGAGGTATGCTTTAATCAATTAAAACGGAGGGAAAAACGGATGGCGTATGGGGAAGCAAGAACACGATTCAGAGGCTCAATATCACCAGTGGTCACACCGTTTCATGAAGATGAGCGCATTGATTTTGATACATTCACGGAACTGATTAACTGGCATATTGAAAGTGGCAGTCACGGAATTTCTGTTACGGGAACATCCGGCGAGCCAAGCTCGATGTCAGTTGACGAACGGATAAACGTGATGGAGACAGCTGGCAAAACAGTAAACGGCCGTGTCCCTTTTATCCCCGGAACCGGCTCAACCAACCACCAGGAAACATTGCGAATGACAAAAGCTGCACAGGAAATGGGAGCAGACGGTGCTTTGGTGATTGTTCCGTACTACAACAAGCCTAACCAGCATGCATTGTATAAACATTTTAAGGCAATCGCTGATTCAGTGGACATCCCGATTATTTTATACAATATTCCAGGTCGAACAGCGGTAAATTTGAAAGCGGATACAATTGCTGCACTGGCAAAAGATTGTCCGAATATTATCGGCGTGAAGGAAGCAAACAAAGATTTTGAGCATGTAAATAAAGTGCTTCTGAAAGCAGGACGTGATTTCAATCTATATTCCGGCATTGAAGTACTTTGCTACCCGATGCTGGCCATCGGCGGGGCGGGTCATATAAGTGCAACGGCTAACGTGGCACCAACAGAGGTAGCTGATCTTTTCAATAAATGGGAAGCGGGCGATGTAAACGGAGCTCAGGATTTGCACTATCACCTGATGCCGCTGAATGACGTGCTGTTTCGGGACACGAACCCGGCTCCGGCCAAAACAGCGCTCAGCATGATGGGTAAAATTAAACCTGTACTCCGGAAGCCACTTGATGTGCCGTCTGAGGAAGTTCAGGAGGAAGTCCGTTCCACTTTAATATCATACAATCTAATTTAATTAAGAAGGTGAGTTGATTGGAACATAAGCAAGTCGAGGATGTGAAATTATACATCAACGGAAATTTTACGGATGCAGCAAGTGCAGAATACTTCAATAACGACAATCCGTTCACGAATGAGATCACGAACCGGGTGGCCAAAGGTGACAAGGCAGATATTGAAAAAGCAGTCGAGGCTGCCAATCATGCATTTTGTCATGGACCATGGGGACGTATGAAGCAGAAAGAACGGATGGCATACATCGAAAAAATCGCTGACCTGATTGCAGATGAGGCGGAGGAAATAGCAGTTCTTGAGTCGCTGGATACTGGTCTGCCCATCAGCCAGACACGCAAGATGACCGCACGTGCAGCGGAAAATTTCCGCTTCTATTCCCGTATGGTCCAGTCGCGGATGCACGGGCATGCCTATCAGGTGGACGATGAGTTCATTAATTATACCGTTTACCAGCCGCTTGGTGCGGTAGGATTGGTCACGCCGTGGAATGCACCATTTATGCTCACAACGTGGAAAGTTGCACCAGCCCTGGCAACAGGCAACACCGTTATTTTAAAAGCTGCAGAGCTGTCACCGCTGAGTGCCAATCGTCTGGCGGATATTATTGACCGGGCAGGCTTACCTGATGGCGTATTCAATGTCATTCACGGATACGGCGAAACAGCTGGTGCTGCGCTTGTAAAAAACGAAAAAGTGAAAGCAATTTCATTTACAGGTGAAACAGTTACCGGTAAATCCATCATCAAAAATGCCGCTGATTCACTGAAAAAAACATCAATGGAGCTTGGCGGGAAATCACCGTTGATTGTGTTTGAGGATGCTGACTTCGACCGTGCACTTGATGCAGCAGTCTGGGGAATTTTTTCCTTTAATGGCGAACGCTGCACTGCAAATTCACGTGTGTTTCTTCATAAAAACATCAAGGAAAAATTTATAGATGCACTGCGGCAGCGGGTGGAAAAGGTTAAAATGGGTGATCCAATGGCCCCGGCTACACAGTTGGGCCCATTGATTGATAAAGGGCATTATGAAAAGGTAACAGGATACATTGATCTGGCAAAGGGAGAAGGATGTGACGTTGTACAGGGAACGGTGCCACCGGAATTAATAGCAGGGAATTTTGTCCCGCCAACATTATTTTTGAATGCCAGCAATGACATGCGGGTCAGCCAGGAGGAAATTTTCGGACCAGTCATGTCGGTCATCGAATTTGAAACGGAAGAAGAAGTAATTGATATGGCAAATGGAACTGAGTACGGTCTGGCGGGTTATGTCTGGACAAATGATTTAAAACGGGGGCATCGAGTCGCACAGGCAGTTGATTCCGGAATGCTCTGGGTGAATGCACAAAATGTTCGCGACCTGAGAATTCCGTTCGGCGGGATGAAAGGAAGCGGTGTAGGACGTGAAGGCGGACACTTTGCGATTATGGAATTTTATACCGAGCCAAAAGCAATTCATGTTGCGATTGGAGACCACCGGATACCGGAATTCGGAAAATAACAAGGAGGGGAAATGATGCCGGCAAAAACGGGCAAGGAGTATATTCAGGGGTTAAAAAAAGCACAGAATAATGTGTACATTCATGGGGAGCGTGTGGATGATGTGACAACACATCCCGCATTCAAAAATGTGATTCAATCAATGGCAGATTTGTATGATCTACAATACGAAAAACCGGATAAAATGCTGTACACTTCACCAACGAGCGGTAATCAAGTGGGAATGACTTTCCTGCAGCCGCACTCTGTTGAAGATCTGATAAAGCGGCGGGAGGCCATGCAGGAATGGGCGATGACAAGCGGAGGAATGATGGGCCGTTCACCGGATTATTTGAATGCTGAAGTGATGGCAATGGGCATGAATAATGAATTGTTTGCTGAAGCGGATCCATACTTTGCGGAAAATGCCCGCAATTTTTATGAATACGCTCGGGAGAATGATATCAGCCTGACACATACATTGATTCATCCCCAAGTAAACAGGGCGAAAATGCAGCATGAACAGAAGGATGCAAATGTTGCACTGCACCTTGTGGAAAAGCAGAGTGACGGAATTATCGTGGATGGTATCCGGCTTCTTGCGACACAGGGAGGTATTACGGATGAAATTCTTGTGTTTCCGTCAACCGTGAAAAAATCGGGGGAGCATGATGATCCGTATTCATTGGCGTTTGCAGTGCCGAATAATACACCTGGTTTGAAGTTCATCAGCCGTGAAGCTTTTGATTACGGTAAAAATGAATGGGATCATCCGCTTGGATCCAGGTTTGAAGAAGGAGACGCAATTGTGTCGTTCGAAAATGTATTTGTCCCTTGGGAGCGTGTGTTTGTCTGCGGAAATTCCTCTGTTTGTAACCGGACGTTTCGGGAAACAAATGCTGTCGTCCATATGTCCCACCAGGTTGTTGCTAAAAATGTTATCAAAACTGAGTTTCTGCTTGGTGTTGTCTTGAATGTGATGGATGCGATTGGCATTGACCAATTTCAGCATGTGAAAGACAAGGGGACTGAAATTATGCTGCATCTGGAAACCATTAAATCGCATCTGTTCCGGGCAGAACACAATGCAAAACTTGATCAATCAGGGACAATGACACCGGATTTTGATGCACTCAATGCTGCGCGTAACTGGTATCCAAGAATCTACCCGCGGATGACGGAAATTGTCCGGATTCTTGGTGCATCCGGATTGATGGGGATTCCGACTGAGGCAGATTTTCGTCATGAAGAAATTGGACCGATTATTCATCGTGGACTGCAGGGTAAAAATCTGGAAGGAGAAGAGCGTGTTCAGTTATTCCGCCTGGCATGGGATATGACACTGAGTGCATTTGGCTCCCGCCAGACACATTATGAGTATTATTTCTTTGGTGATCCGATCAAAATGGGGATGGCGTACTTTGATGGATATGAAAAAGATTCCTATAAAAAATATGTCCAGGATTTCCTTACCAGAAACCGCGGCGTGAACGTGTAGAGCTGATATCAGGTTGTGAAAAATAACTGTTTTCGTATGATTGTTATTTGTGATGATAAATCCATAAACTGCGACATAACATGATGTTCTACCACCGCTGCGGAAAGCATCCGCCCGGAGCGATCCCGGACGGCAGGGCGAGAACGGGCGAATTATAGAAAATATTCCAACAGTTATATCGCAGTTTCGTTCAATTATGATGTTAACTTAAACAAAAGGGGGAGTATGATGAATGCAAATATTATCAGGTGTGCGCGGGCCATTTTACATGTAACCGATCTTGAAGCATCACGGCATTTTTATGTGGATGTGCTTGGCTTCATAGAAACGGAAGCAGATGATAGACATATATATTTGCGTGGACTTGAGGAGCATACGCATCATAGCCTGGTCCTGAAAAAAGCTGATGAGCCGTGTGTGGAAGTGCTGGGTTACAAAGTTTTTTCAAGCGATGATTTGAAAGCGCTATCTGTGATGTTTGAGCAAAAGGGGTTTGCAACAAAATGGCTGAAAAAAGGTGAACAGCATGCAATTGGTGATGCGTTTCGTGTGCAGGACGTCAATGGAATGCCACTCGAGTTTTTTGCTGAAATTGAACCAGCAGAACGGATGCTGCAGCGCTATGACATGTATAAGGGAGCGAGGATGCAGCGGATTGATCATTTTAATTGCATGGTTTCCAATGTGGAGCAAGGGTATGATTTTTACCAAAACAAGCTGGGATTTGCCTGTTCCGAGTACACCGAAACCGAAAACGGAAATATCTGGGCGGCATGGCTGCATCGCAAACAGACCGTACATGATTTGGCGCTTATGAATGGCAAGGGACCAAGACTTCACCACATTGGATTTTCGCTCCCTGATCCGTTGGCGATTATTCATGCGTGCGATGTGCTTGCTGCAAGTGGTTACGGGGATAAAATTGAGCGCGGTCCTGGGCGTCATGGTCTATCCAATGCATTTTTCCTCTATTTACGGGACCCGGATGGACATCGGATTGAGTTGTATAATGGGGATTATTTAACAAGCGATCCTGATTTCAAGCCAATCCGCTGGGCAATCAATGACCCGATGCGGCAAACATTCTGGGGTCATGAAGCACCGGATTGCTGGTTTAATGAAGCATCATCTGTTCTGGACATTTTGACCGAGGAGAAAATGGATCAGGAAGCCGCCAAATTGAAACAGCACAAACCGACGTTTGTTATTTGAAAAGGAAAGACCGCAATCATGGTACTGATAAATTCGAGCAATCGCCTGACGTTGGAATTGCATACGTCTGCTTCCAAAGTAGATTTTTATTCTTAGCAGTTAAAAAAATTAAATAATGAAGGGCTTAGCTTAGTGTTGTCTTTTGCAGAAAGAGTTTTCATACAAAAGTATAAAATCCTTTCTTACTGCATAAGTGCAACTAAGGCTGTCACCTAAAGGCTTGGTGACAACCAAGTTTTCTAATAAATTCATAATTTAAAACAATAGAAAGGATGTTGAGCAAATGGACGATCGTACATTCAGATCTGCGATGGGGAAGTTTGCGACAGGGGTTACGGTGATTACCACGGAAGTAAATGATGAGCCATATGGAATGACCGCAAACGCATTTATGTCCGTATCGGTTAATCCAAAACTGGTTCTTATATCGGTTGATGAAATGGCACATATGAACAATTATGTACGGGATGCCGGAAAATTTGCTGTCAGTATACTGAATGAAGATCAGCAGGATATGTCCGCGTATTTTGCCGGACAGGTAGAGGAGTATCGGTCGGTTGCATTTGACCGGTTCAATGGTATGCCGACGATACCCGGTTCGCTGGTCAATCTTACCTGCAATGTCCACGATTCGGTCATAGCCGGTGACCATACATTATACATTGGTGAAGTAACCGATATATCGATTAGTGAAGGCGGGCCGTTAACGTTTTTTTCCGGAAAATATAAACAGATAAATGGTTCTGTGGAAGTAAAGGAAGTATAACAGTGTACCGTTTATTTAACTGTCCGTGTTAATAAATGCGGTTAGGAATAGTGAATTTGAAGGAGGTGCTACAGTGGCTGATGTTAAGTTTCATGATATAGGTGAAGGAATGAATGAGGGGGAAATCACAACTTGTTTTGTGAAAATCGGTGATGAGGTGACGGTTGATCAGCCGCTGGTTGAACTGCAAACCGATAAAATGGTTGCGGAAATCCCCTCGCCAGCTGCAGGGAAAATTACAGCAATCCATTTTGAAAAAGGGGAAGTTGTGACGGTTGGAACGGCACTGATTGAAATTGATGACGGGTCTGATACGGTAGCTGACATTACTTCTGCCGCTCCGGAAAAAAAGAAAGCTGTGCAACAGGGAAAATCTGAACCGGACATGAAGGATAGAAATACTGTAACCAAAACGTATAACCGGATTCTGGCGGCGCCGTATACACGGAAAGTCGCCCGTGATCATGATATCAATATTGAACAGATTGAGGGAACCGGTCCTGGGGGAAGAGTGACCGAGGAAGATGTTCATAATGCAATTGAAGGTGGGACTGATTTTGCTGCTAAGCCGGGGCAGGAACCAGAAGCAGATACCATTCCGTACACAGGTATACGAAAACAAATTGGTGATAACATGACCAAAGCCATCACGACCATTCCGCATGTCACGCATTTTGATGAAGCAGATTTAACGGAGTTACTCGAATTCCGCCAGCAATTAAAGCAGGAGGGTGAATCGATTTCCGTTGCAGCCTTTTTCCTGAAGGCGGTAACGATTGCCTTAAAAGAGCATCGTATTTTCAACGCGCAACTGGATGAGGAAAACAAGGTCATCAAACTTCAAAAGAGCTGTCATATCGGAATAGCAACCAACACAGACAGAGGTTTGCTCGTGCCGGTGTTACGGGATGCGGATCAAAAACCCATTCGTCAGATCAATACGGAAATGAAGGAACTGACGCAGAAAGCTGTGGACGGAAAGCTGCGTGCGGAAGATATGAAGCATGGCACGTTCACCATCAGCAATGTGGGACCAATTGGCGGAACTTGGGCGACACCAATCATCAACCAGCGGCAAACCGCAATCATGGCGCTTCATAAAACAAAAAAGACTCCGGTCGTGCTGGAGAATGATGAAATTTTCGTTCGACAAATGATGACCATGTCGCTTTCATTCGATCATCGCGTGGCAGATGGCGTTGCTTCCGTTGAATTTATCAATCGATTTATTGAACTGCTTGAAAAACCGAACAAAATGTTATTGGAGCTGGTATAAATGGTTGTCGGCGAATTCGCGGAACAACGTGACCTTGTCATTATCGGAAGTGGTCCGGGTGGTTACCAGGCTGCTATCCGCGCCGCCCAGTTAGGTAAATCTGTCACGTTAATCGAAAAAAATAAACTGGGCGGGGTCTGTTTAAACCAGGGGTGTATTCCGTCTAAAGTTTTCACGCATGCCGCTGCAAAACTGGCTTCGGTGCCTGTTATGGACGAAATGGGAATTGGAGCAATGGAAACAGCAGTGGATTTTTTCACGTTGCAGCAGTATAAAGCAAAGATTGTTGACCGGCTGCAAAGTGGTGTGGAAGCCTTGATGAAATCAAATGAAATTGAAGTACTAACAGGCAAGGCAAATTTTATCAATGATCATAAAATCGGGGTGGAAAATGGCCATCAATTTAATTTGTACGAATTTTCCAATGCAATCATTGCAACTGGGAGCCATTCAAACTGGGCAGGACCGGAACATGAACGGGTACTGTTGCCGGAATCAGTTTACCAATTGGACGAAATTCCGGAGTCATTGGTGATTTACGGAAATGATTACCGGGCACTGGAAGCAGCATTCAGTTTTAAACTGTTGGGATCAGATGTGAAACTCTTCTATGAGCATGCATTTCCATTTGATGATTCAATCAACCGAGAGCTGATACGGATGCTGAAGAAGGCAAAAATTAAAGTGAAGCATGGTTATAAATTGCAAGATGTACATTCTGACAAAGAGAAGGTTTCCGTTCATTTTTCCAAAGAGAAAGAAACAGTGGATGAAAAAGCTTCGTATCTGCTTGTTTGTACGGAACAAAAACCTAACACTGAACATCTGGGGATCGACCGGACGGGAGTTGACCTGACGGCAGCGGGATTCATTCGAACAGACCATCAGGCGCAAACGACTCTTTCCCACGTGTTTGCTGCAGGGGATGTAACAGGCGATGGTTTTACTGCTGTCAAAGCCATCAAACAAGGAAAAGTCGCCGCAGAAACAATTGCTGGGCTTAAAAGTGAAGTTGATTTAACGCTGATACCTTCAGTTGTACATACGATTCCGCCAATCGCAACGGTTGGTCTCACAGAAAAAGGAGCCAATGCAGCAGGATACCAGACAGAAACAAGCAGCTCATCGATGAATGGAAACAGTTATGCGGCAATTACAAATGCAAGAGGGGGTCTTGTAACAGTCGTAAAAGAGAAAGAGACTGATATATTACTTGGTATACACATGATTGGCTCCAGTGCCATTGAGCTGATCAGTACAGCTGTTACTGTATTGGAAATGGCTGGCCGAGAGGAAGATCTGGTATTTCCGTCCTATCCACACCCAAGTTTTAACGAAGGATTGCTGGAGGCAGTCGAAGGTTTGTCAGGCATGGCCATTCATGCACCCAAGAAGCGCTAAACAGTATTTGTAAATCATATGCAAGGAGGGATAGGTTGGACAGTCCATTATCCGAAACAGGAACCGTTTATGGTGTTTTGTTTAATTTTCAGGGCGAGCTGGATGCCATGGAAGATGCATTACATGAAAAACCGTACAACCAGCCGCCGAAACGACCGATACTTTATATGAAGCCGAAAAACACCCATAACCATCATCAGGGTGAAGTGGAGATGCCACAGGGAGAGAAGGTGCTTCAGGCAGGTGCTGCACTCGGCATTGTTTTTGGCAGGAAAGCGACTAATGTTCCGGCTGAAAAAGCGATGGACTATGTATCAGGTTTTACCATTGTAAATGATCTCAGCGTTCCTCATGACAGCTATTTTCGTCCGAATATCAAAAATAAAGTCAGGGACGGATCATGTCCAATCGCTCCTGTCATTGCAAAAGAAGCGATCCATGATGAAGCAATGCTTCCTATCAGGGTTTTTGTTAATAATGAAGTGGTTCAGGAAAATAACACGGCTAATCTTGTACGGCCGATGGGAGAGCTGGTTGCAGATATCAGCACTTTCATGACGTTTTCCAAAGGGGATATTTTGCTTGCCGGTGTCCCGGAAAATTCTCCACTCGTTCGGTCAGGGGATCTTGTCCGGGTTGAAATCAGTACGGTTGGTTCGCTGGAAAATAAAATCGTTCCCGCGAAAGGCGGTGGTTTATAATGCGGCATGCACGTGTAGCCTGCTTTGGCGAAATTCATGACGCGGTTGAAACGGGCGGCAAAATTCAGCTTGATGATGGCAGGATGGTGGAGCGGTCCGATGTCACTTGGCTTCCGCCGATTGAGGCAGCAACAATTTTTGCACTCGGTCTGAATTATGCTGACCATGCCAGTGAAATCAGTTTTAACGCACCTGAAGAACCACTGGTTTTTTTGAAAGGGCCAAATGCACTGGTGGGACATGAAGGACAGTCACGAAGACCGAAAGATGCGACCCATATGCATTATGAATGTGAACTTGCGGTTGTAATAGGAAAAAAAGGCCGCAATGTGAGCCGTAGTGAGGCATATAACTATGTGGCAGGATATACGGTCGCCAATGATTATGTGATACGGGACTATCTGGAAAATTATTATCGCCCCAATCTGGCTGCCAAAAATCGTGATAGCCTGACACCAATCGGACCGTGGCTTGTTGATAAAGAAGGCGTGGCGGATCCGATGCAATTGACTCTCCGGACGTATGTCAATGGTGAGCAGACACAGGAGGGCTCAACAAGCGACATGGTGTTTGACATACCGTACTTGATTGAGTACCTAAGCAGTTTTATGACGCTTCACGAGAATGATGTTATTTTAACAGGTACCCCCAAAGGAACGGTGCATGTATATGAAGGGGACGAGGTCATTACGGAAATTGAAGGTATCGGATCGCTAAAAAATACAGTAATCGGTGATGCGGAATTTAACAGATAGGGAGGCCTTTACATGCCACATATTATCGTCGAATACACAAACAATATTGCAGGTGAGGCGGAAATCCCCGCTTTGCTGAAAAAAATAAACGAAACATTGATTGCTCAGGACGGCGTTTTTCCAACCGGCGGAATTCGTGCCCGTGCCATAAGGCTGACAGATTACTATATTGCCGATGGATCAGCCGATGATGCATTCGTTCATACAACATTAAAAATTGCTCCCGGTCGGTCGGGTGAAGTGAAAAAGAAAACCTGTGATGATTTATTCCAGATGATGGAGGAACATTTCACGGAGCTTTTCCAAAAACGCTACATTGCGCTGTCGATGGAGCTCGCTGAATTTAGCGAAGGGTCAACGTATAAAAAGAACACTATTCATAAACGGTTCACATAGTTTAGGGTTCCCCGGATTGCCTTTTGGCGGTCCGGGAGTTTTTTTATTGATGGAATGCGGCAGTAGTCCCCGCTGAATAAACTGCAGAACCCGCTGATCATTGTCCTGTACTACTGTTGGATTACCAAATTTCCTCGACAGAGCGCACACCTCTGTAAAATCATATACTGCCAAAGCCGCTCAAACTATGCTAAACTGGCAGAAGAGTGAATCGAGAAAGGATTTTTATATGAGCAAAACTGTGGTATTAGCTGAGAAGCCTTCCGTTGGCCGGGATATTGCACGTGTGCTGAACTGTAATAAAAAAGGGAACGGTTTCATGGAAGGATCGAAATATATTGTAACCTGGGCGCTGGGACACCTGGTGACGCTAGCTGACCCGGAAGTATATGATGACAAGCTGAAGACATGGCGGATGGAAGACTTGCCGATGCTGCCGGACCGTCTCAAGCTCGTTGTCATCAAAAAATCCGGCAAGCAATTTAGCAGTGTGAAAACTCAATTGAACCGAAATGACGTTAATGATATTGTCATTGCAACCGATGCCGGGCGCGAAGGAGAGCTGGTCGCGCGCTGGATCATTGATAAGTCCCGAACTAAAAAACCGGTAAAGCGGCTATGGATTTCATCGGTAACGGATAAAGCCATCAAGGATGGATTTAAACATCTCAAACCGGGAAAGCAATATGAAAATTTGTATCATGCAGCTGTGGCACGTTCGGAAGCAGACTGGTATGTCGGATTGAATGCGACACGCGCACTGACGACCAAGTTCAATGCCCAGCTTTCAAGCGGTCGTGTTCAAACGCCAACCCTGGCAATGATTGCTGCAAGAGACAAAGAAATCAAAGAATTTACGCCGAAACAGTTCTATGGAATCGAGGTAAAAACGGATAAAGGCATGAAACTTACCTGGCAGGATGCAAAAAACAATAGCCGGATTTTTTCCAAGGAAAAGGCCGAAAAACTATTAAACCAATTGAAAAATCAGCCTGCCAAAATAGTTAATGTGGATAAAGCGCAAAAGAAAAAACATGCCCCGCAGCTTTACGACTTGACGGAGCTGCAGCGTGACGCGAACCGTATTTTCGGGTTTTCCGGAAAGCAGACATTGTCATTGATGCAAAAATTATATGAGCAGCATAAAGTGCTCACATACCCGCGAACCGATTCACGGGTTATTTCAACGGACATTGTACCAACATTGAAAGAACGTGTGAAAGCGTGCGGGGTTGATCAGTACAGTCGCTTCGCCGGAAAAGTGCTCAAGCGTGACTGGAAACTGCCAAAATCAGTCGTTGATAACAGCAAGGTATCCGATCATCATGCCATTATTCCGACTGAGCAGCCGGTGATTCTGGCTGATTTGAACGATAAGGAACAGAAAATCTATGATCTGGTCGTCAAGCGGTTTCTGGCAGTACTGGCTGAGCCATATGAATATGAACAGACGACAATCGAAGCACAAATTGGAAACGAATGCTTTAGTACGAAAGGAACAACCGTCAAAAAATTAGGCTGGAAAGAAATCTATCAAGACTCCGAAAATAATCAGGGATTACCGGATGTTCAGCAGGGGGATGTTTTCCAGCACTTAAAACGAACGATTACAGAAGGGGAAACCAAGCCGCCTGAGCGTTTTACGGAAGGTGCCCTGCTGCAGGCGATGGAAAATCCAGTACGTTACATGGGTTCCGATAATAAACATTTGGCTAAAACCATAAATCAGACCGGCGGACTTGGTACAGTTGCAACACGTGCCGACATTATTGAGAAGCTGTTCAACAGCCAATACATGGAAATGCGCGGGAAACATATTTTTATCACGTCGAAAGGGAAGCAGCTCCTTGACCTTGTTCCGGAAGATTTGAAGTCACCAGCACTTACTGCTGAGTGGGAGACAAAGCTTGGCCGGATTGCGGAAGGCAAATTGAATAAAAATCAATTCATCAAAGAAATGAAGGATTATGCTCGTGAGGTTGTTCAGCAGATTAAGGCCAGTGATGAAACATTTAAACATGATAACATGACAGGTACCAAATGCCCGGATTGTGGAAAATTAATGCTGGAGGTTAAAAATAAGCACGGACGCATGCTTGTTTGCCAGGATCGGTCATGCGGGCATAAAAAGAATATTGCCAAGCATACCAATGCCAGATGTCCGAACTGTCATAAACGGATGGAGCTCCGAGGGGAAGGGGAAGGTAAGATGTTCACGTGCAAATGCGGACATCGCGAAAAACTTTCCACCTTTAACAAGCGGAAGGAACATGAGAAAAAGCATAAAGTTTCCAAAAAAGATGTCAACAAATACTTGAAAAAACAGGATGAAGGCTTTACTAACAATGCATTGGCAGAACAGCTTGCCAAGTTGAAAAAAGACTAACAAAAAGGGGGTTGCGCTTTAATCCAAGCGTATCCCCCTTTTTCAATCACTTCCACTAACTAAGTAGTAAGAACGGTCTAAAAATTATATAACTTAATGTATTTTAAAAATACTTATGATAAACTTTAGGGTGATTACATACTTAGGGGGGAAACAATGTCAACAAAAAATGAAGAACTGGAAAAAGCAATAGGAGAAAGATCTATTAACTCCCTGCAATTCAGGCTTGGCGCATTTGGAGCGGCTGTACCGCTATTATTTTTTGTCGTTTACGCCATCACAATCAGTGTGCTCCAGCTTTCATCCGAGGTAGGGCTGGTAATGGGTGCCATCATTGGGATTACAATTGGCTTGCTTCTGTGTAAAAGTAAATGGGAGGACTACGCACAGGCCTTGTTTGATGGACTTGCTCAGCCTGTCGGAGTTATTGCGATGGTTGCCTGGTTTTACGCAGGTATGTTTGCGCAAGTCTTGCAAGTTGGCGGGCTTGTTGAAGGGCTGGTCTGGATTGGTGCGATTACCGGTGTTACCGGCGGCCTTTTTGTAGCGTTGACGTTCTTACTGGCAGCAACTTTTTCTACTGCAGTAGGTACAGGGTATGGAACAACAGTGGCGTTCTGTACATTGATGTATCCTGCAGGGGTGGCTGTTGGAGCAGATCCGGTATTTATGTTTGCAGCTATTTTAGCAGGTGCTGTTTTCGGTGATAATTTGGCACCGGTTTCAGATACGACAATCGTTTCAGCAACAACGCAGGATGCTGATGTGCCGGGTGTTGTACGCAGCCGTTTTAAATATGCAGTAGTCGCGGCAGTTCCGGCTGTAATTCTGTTCGCAATCTTTGGTGGCGGCGGAAATGTTAGTACTGATCAGGGAGCAATGAATTCTATGATTGAATCCGTTAACCCAAGCGGACTTATTATGTTGATACCATTTGCGATTGTACTTATATTGGCACTATCGGGACAGCATTTGCTTACATCATTAACCTGGGGTATTATTTCAACTATTCCACTAATATTCATTATGCATCAATTTGGAATTAGTGGTAAAGAATTGGGCGATTTATTAAGCTTTAATCCTGACTCAGACACGGTGATTCAAGGAGCACTGATAGAAGGACTTACCGGATATTTTAATATGGCCATTCTTATTTTGTTAATCGTGGCATCAGCTCACTTGTTAAAATTAGGCGGAACAATGGATGCCATTACGAAAAGTTTGGTTAATTGGATTAAAAATTCAGTCCGTAAAGCGGAATTTGCCATCTGGGGTATTGTTGCGATATTGAATAGTTCCATTACAATTAATACCGCAGCAGAAATTGCGGCAGCACCATTTGTAAAGGAAATTGGATCGAAATATAAAATTCACAAGTACCGCCTGGCAAACATGCTTGATGCGGTTACCTCATCACTGGGATATATTTTCCCTTGGGGGGCACCAGTATTGCTTGGCTGGTCAACGATTAAAACAATGAAGGAAACGTATAACTGGCTGCCAATTGTAGAGCCGACAGCAGTTTTTCCATTTGTTTTTCACGGCTGGTTCCTATTCATCGTGATGCTGATTGCAGCATTAACCGGTTGGGGGCTTCGCTATCAGGGTAAAAATGGTGAAGAATTAAAAGAACGCCCGAAAGACTGATACAGAATATCATACAGAAAAACACAAATTGGCAGAGAACGGCTTATTCGTTCTCTGCCTTTTATGTTGTTACAGATTTCCCGAACGAGAAAGCCCATTCCTTTAGGTGTGGGATGAAAGTGAGGTCGGATACGGAGTACCACTAAAATCGAGAGGTTTGTGGTGTATCCGAATGATCCACTCTCCTTTGTTATATAGTTGTTGTTTATAAGTTAAACGGATAAAATATAGTATAATATGAATGAATACAGACGTACAAAAACAACCGTATCATTCATTAACTATCATTTTGTTTTTTGTCCTCGATACAGAAGGAAAATATTTCTTCGTGCTGATGTCGAAAAACGCTTTAAGAAATAGTACAAGAAACATGTCAAGAATTCGAAATCGTCCTAGTTGCTTTAGAGTGTGATAAAGACCATACACATATGTTTCTTAATGCACTGCCGACGCTCAGTCCTGCTACTATCATGGCAAAAATGAAAGGAGTGACTTCTAAACGATTAAGAGAGGAATTTTCTCACCGTAACCATTTGCCCAGTTTATGGACACGTTTCTATTTTGTATCCACCGCAGGAAATGTATCCAGTGAAACTATTAAACATTATGTTGAACAACAAAAAACAAGGGGGTGAAACAGATGTCCCAAACAATCACCGTTAAAGTAAAATTGCTTCCTACACATGAACAGGCCTCTATTTTGCGTGAAATGAGTCGAACGTATATCGCTGCCATCAATACACTTGTATCTGAAATGGTTGCTGAAAAGAAAAGCACCAGGAAATCAAGTAAAGATATCGCTGTTTCATTGCCAAGTGCAGTTAAAAATCAGGCCATTAAAGATGCGAAAAGCGTATTTAAGAAAGCGAAAAAGCGTAAATATACAGTTGTTCCTGTACTTAAGAAACCAGTCTGCATATGGAACAATCAAAATTATTCGCTTAATTCTAAACACATTTCCATGCCAATTATGATGGAAGGTAAAGTAAAGAAAACGCCTATTCGTGCATTGTTCGTCGATAAAGGTCATCGGAATGACGATTTGCTGAAACATAAATTAGGAACGCTGCGCATCACCCAAAAGTCAGGGAAATGGATGGCCCAAATTTCTGTAACGATTCCCACAAGTGAAAAAACAGGAAGTAAGATAATGGGGGTGGATTTAGGTCTGAAAGTTCCTGCTGTTGCCGTAACAGATGATGGAAAAACACGTTTCTTTGGAAATGGGAGACAGAACAAATATATCAGGCGTAAATCCCAATCCAAACGCAAAAGGTTGGGAAAATCAAAGAAATTGTACGCCATTCGCAATCTTGACGATAAAGAGCAGCGATATATGAAAAATCAGGATCACAAAATTAGCCGTGCCATTGTTAATTTTGCTAAAGAAAATGCAATTTCTGTTATTCGCTTAGAACGATTAGCGAACATTAGACAGACGACAAGAACCAGTCGTAAAAACGAAAAGAATCTACATACATGGTCCTTCTATCGCCTAGCCCAATTCATTGAATACAAAGCCAATTTAGAAGGTATTGAAGTGGAATACGTGAATCCAGCATACACCAGTCAAGCGTGTCCTAAATGCTTGGAAAGGAATAAAGTCCAAGACCGCAATTATAAATGTACGTGTGGATTTGAAAAACATCGTGATGTAGTTGGTGCTATGAATATTCGATATGCACCTGTGGCTGATGGTAACAGTCAGCCAGCCTAAGATGCTATATGCACTGTCTTAGGAGGGGTAATGAGATACCCTCATCTTGAAGGCTGTCCAAAGCAGAAATGAATTGCGGACGTTTAGTCATTCAAGAATCCCACCCGTTATACCGTAAAGGTGTAGGGCTCGCGGCTTTAGCCGTGGGAGTCTCAATAAATCAAAAGTCATAGATTTTAATTAGGTAAATAGTCGGTCATTTACAAAATATCATACATATCTCATATTAACGTGGGATAAAAACTGTTATATAATAGAATGGAAGATAAATGAATGGTTATTCATTTTTGGAAGCGCTATCAATTATAAAGGAGTGAGGAATGTGGGGAATGAAAGGAAGGTTACAGTAGGGAAAACGTGGAAAAAGAAGTTTTTTATCGCTTTTGCTGCCGGTTTTCTAGCGCTTGGCGGACTCATATCAGTTTTTGGTTTTACAGGAACTGCCTTAGCGGTACCGCTGGGTGGAATTGGCGATTTTTATGTAAAGTTTGACAAATTGGAGGGAAAAGGATTCAAACTGCTGCCGCATATTGGCGAAACCGGTAATTCGGACGCGGAGCCAATGATTCGCAATAAGATTGATAACGTTACGATTAATAACTTGCATATTTTCAAAGATATAAAACTGCCAACCGGACAATGGATTCGAATTCATATTGAAGCAAATGGTCCGACGAAAATCAGCGGGTTAATCCAGGACGCCCGGCTGATCGATGCTGATCTGAGTTTTGACAATCTTGCAATCAAGGAGCAGAACACGGAAGACTTTACGAAAAATTGGACACAGAATGCCAAAACGATAACGATTAAAGATGCCACGCTCGTAACTGACTATCTGTTTCAAAGTGCGGTAAGCCTGGCAGATACAAAGATTTACATTGAGAAGATTGACGAACCAAAACGTACGGAACTGTAAATGCTCATAACAGGAGGTGAGCGCAATGAATCGAAAAGAAGCGAAATCCATTAAAAAACAACACAAATACCGAAAAATAGCCGAGGGAGGTAAATTTAAACAGTGGCGGAACAGAAGACCATTCTGGGGAGCAACGCTGATGGTGCTTGCTGGAATGCTCATCCTGTATATTCCGATTCAGTTGTTTGCCATTGCATTTGTCCCGGGAAGTTTCGTCTTTATCGGTTTTTTATTCGGCGGCCTGATGATCATTATGGGAATTCTGGATTACATCTATCCTCAGTTCTCTACCGTGTTTGGTATTGTGGCAATATTCTTATCTGTATTGTCTGTCATGGGGGCGCTTGGGGGATTTATCATCGGCACGATACTGGGAATCATCGGTGGATCCCTTTCCATCGCATGGCAGAAACAAGAAATCACATTGTCAAAGGAACCCGCGGACAATAGGAATCGGGAGAAACAACATGCGAAAGTGGCGCGAATATGACTTGTAAGCAGTTTTTGAAAAAGAGTATTTTTCTCAGTTTGATTATTTTGCTGATTACAGTGTCACCGATTCAACTGAATACAGTTCATGCCGACAAAAGCAATTCAACCGAAAAGATTAAAGGATTTACGATTAAAAGTGAAAAAGTGGATGGCCAAATAGGGCTGCTTGGAACTTTGAACGGGGAAGTCCGAATTAAGGAAGGGGTTATTCACGGGCTGACGATTACCAAGGTTTTGAATACCGGGTCTGGGCAGGAGCCGATGATGGTAAAAATAACATCACCGGGTCCGGTAAAAGTGGAAAACTTGTATGCGGAGACGGTAAATAATTCGTTACCTGGAATCGGCGGGGTTTGTGCACCCGGCAAAGTGGGCTGGTTATGTTTGAAAGATGTAGTCATGAAGGTCACCAAACAAACGGTTGCCGACATTTCATTGCCGGATACAACGATAAAGGCCTGTTATGTGAGTGATTGTGACGGTGTTCCGGAATATAACCCGTTATCGAAAGAAGAGATAAAAAACCTGCTTAACAAGAAGAATGAGCAGGAAAAGAAAGTTTCAAGTCTGAATGAAGGGATTAAACAGGATAAACAAGCGCTTGAGAAAGCGAGTAAAACCCTGAATAAAGCGGAGGCATCATATGAAGAGATAGAAAAAAATCGCTCAGCAGAGAAGCTGACTAAATTGACCGAATCAATTCGTGAGATTCTGAAGAAAGATTTTTCGGAACGATCGAAGCCACCAAAAAAAGTAATTGATTTGATTGAGAAGTTGGAAAATGACGTTAAGTTGTTTAATCAACAGTCCAAAACTTTCACGTCATTACTTCATGAAGCTGCCGGAAAGGTTCAGGACCTTGAGCAGGAAATAAAGTCGAAGAAAGAAATGCTCAGAAAGTTAATCGAAAATGACTACGCAAAAATCTTGAAAAAGAGTGAACAGGCGGCAATTTATGCAAAACTGCTGGATAAGATGCAAGCTGAAAGCAACCGTTTATTATTTGATGGCGACAACAAGCAGACTCCAAAACCGGCAATCGATAAGCTGAAAAAAGAGCTTAAATCGTTGAAAAAGGAACTAAAGCTGACAAAAGAAAATGCTGCGCAATTAAAAGAAAAAAAGAAATCGGTAACTTCCAAATCCAAAACAATCACAAAAAATATTGCCGACATTAAATCTACGTTGGAGGAAAAACTGGAAGTAATGGATTCCACGAGCAGCCAAAAAGCAACCAAAGACAGCAGTCAACCGGCTGATAAAGAAAAGAATCAGCAGACGAAAAAAGACACGGATTCGAAAAGCAGCACATCCGATAATTCCAACTCACAAACTGATCCTGCTGGTAATTCTGGGAAAACAACAAGCAAAAACAAGCGCCCGGATTCCAGTAAGGAGACAAAAGAAAGCGATTCAACGAAAGATTCCGGTTCACGTGATGATAAAAAGGAAGGGAAACCGGGTGGAAACAGTCCTGTTGAAGATCTTACCGATACGTTAACAGACCTTTTGACAGGCGGATTATTGTAAAAATGTTGTGCAAAAACGGCCGGTTCGCTATAATCGGCCGTTTTTGCTATTTTAAAATAGACTGATACGATTAGATGAAAAGAGGTGTAGTGATTGAAAGTAACGGGTGCGACTGATAATGAAACACGATGCCGTCATTATCACGAAGAGAATGACATCATCGCTATAAAATTTTATTGTTGCAAGGAATATTATTCATGTTATAAATGCCATGCTGAATACGGATGCGGTCAACATAAAGTTTGGCCGAAAGCTAAATTTGCGGAGAAGGCGATTCTCTGTGGAAAATGTAAATATGAACTGACGATCGATGACTACCTGAATGGCGGTTACAGCTGTCCGAACTGTCATGCATCGTTTAACCCTGGGTGCTCCATCCATTATCATCTTTATTTTAGCAGATAAGAAGCTTTCCTTAATGTATAATGGAAACGCGGGCTATGTATCAGGTTTTTCAAAAAAAGAAACGTCATATATGAGCAGTTTACTTGCATTGAATGCAGTTTGTATCATTTAATTGTGTTGATGTGAATAAAGGAGGGTACGATAGATGGCGTTTGTAATATTGGATCCCTGCCGCCAGGAGAAATCTGCAGAGTGCTTAACAGTTTGTCCGGTTGACTGCATTGAAGAGGGAACGGAACAATTTTACATAGACCCCGATGTCTGTATCGACTGTGGCGCCTGCAAAGCAGTATGCCCGGTAGAGGCAATCGTTGAAGAATATGACCTGAGTCCAGACCAGGAAACATACCTCGAACAGGCTGAGGAATTCTTTAAAAATAGATGAAGACCGATGTCTGAAGAGCAAAAACGGAAGCCTGAAGTTTGAGACTACGCTAAATGCTCGTCCCACCAAGTTCTTTGCTAGTCGCTGGAGCTCGACGTGGCCAATTATGAGTAAATGAATTATCCGTATGTACAAAATTTTATAATTTCTTGGACAATAAATAAGCCCTTGCGAAGTCTTTTTGAGAGATAAAACGCGAGGGCTATTTGTGTGCTGATTTGTTTTTTTGAAGTAATGCACGAGGCTAATTAATTGGAAATGTGATATTTTAATTGATTGATTGCGCGCTCATTTTCAACAAATTTATTCCAAATGTAATCCTGATCGACACGTAAAATCTTAAATTGGTCCATGATTTCTCTGTGACGTTTGTCGGCGATTGATTTCATTTTGGTCATGTCCTGTTTCATGGATGCCTGCTCCTGCTTGACATCAGCAAGATCAGTCTTTATTTCATACATATCCTGTTTCATGGAAGTTTGCTCCTGCTTCATTTCAACAAAGTCCTTTTTCATTTCAGATTGTTCGGTTCGGATCCCACCAACCATCGTTATCAGTTGCGAAAGCATATCTTCCATGTGTGCTAATCTATCATTGCTCATTTTCCCATCCCATCCCCTTCGATACCATTATCCTTATAGGGGAATAAAAGCCAGATTATTCATTATCTTCGGCACGGACTGCTATTTTGCTGGCAAGCCAGCGTTTGGCCGTATCTTCGTCAATTTCATAGATTTTGCCTGCCCGAAGCAAATCTCCATGAAAGGCAGTCTGTACGTTCATTTTTATTTTCATTATCAAGTCACCCCAATTTAACAGCTCGCCTTTATTATAGCATATCAAAACGAACTTGATTTACTTTTTCCTGATTCGTTCCCAGGCTTTGTCAATATCCGTTACCGGTTGATGGCATGTAAAGTTTTCGCAAATATAAATGCTTGTCTTGTTATCAACTTTCCGGTACTCCGATGCAAAATGTGCTGCATCGGACAAAGTTTCCGGATTATCACTGACTAATAAACTGATGTCAGGGGTGAAATTCTGCTGTAATTGATTTGTAAGTTCATTTTCGTCACCAAGTACTACAACTTCTTTCGATGGGTATTCTGATATTAGTACGCTTTGGATAAAGTGAGTACCAGCCGCGACAGTTGATGAAACATCATCATAAAAGGCGTGTGACATGTCTTCCAATTTATCAAAATAAATGGTTTCACCGGTTAGATGACCAAGCCGCGTTAAACAGTTGGCTGCAACACTGTTTCCGGATGGCAGTGCACCATCAAATATTTCTTTTTCCCTGGTGAGAAGCTGTTCACTGTCCTCGCCATTGAAAAAGAATCCGCCCTGTACATCGTCCCAGAAAAGATTTAGCATAGCATCAGCAGTTTCCCGGGCTTTTTTTAGATAATCAGTCGAAAAAGTGGCTTCATACAACTCGATGTAGGCCCAAGTGAGAAATGCATAATCATCAAGATAGGCATTGAATTTTACTTCGCCGTCCCGGTATCGTGCCTTCATTCGTCCGTCTTGAATGAGATGCTGTTCAATAAACTGGACTGCTTTTTCTGCTGTTTCAACATATTCCGGCGTATCAAACACCTTTCCCGCTTTGGCCATGGCAGTAATCATCATGGCGTTCCATGATGTTAAGACTTTATCATCGACATGCGGGTATATGCGTTGCTCTCGCACGTGAAGCAATTTAGCGCGTGAGTCCTCAAGGGATTCCATCAGCTGTTTTGTTTCCAAATTGTTATCGGCAGCGATGGACGTGAGTGAGGTATGGGACAAATTCGGAACATTTTTTCCGTCAAAATTTCCTTCAGGTGTAATATCATAAGCAGCTGTAAACAGTTTGCCTGCTTCTTCACCCAAAATGTCGATGACCTCATTGAAATCCCACACATAATATCTTCCTTCAACACCTTCTGAATCCGCATCAATCGCTGAGTAAAAAGTGCCTTTCTGATTACGCATCTCGCGCATGACAAATGTGATAATCTGCTCACTGATTCGTTTATAGAAGGGATTTTTTGTAACTTGATAACACTCGGTATATGCGATTAAAAGCAATGCATTGTCGTACAGCATTTTTTCAAAGTGGGGGACAAGCCATTTTTCATCCGTCGAATAACGGGCAAAACCAAATCCGATGTGATCATAAATTCCGCCTGCTGCCATGTTTTTTAATGTGTTTTCAACCATTTTAAGTGCGGCGGTTTTTCCAGTGTAGTGATGGTACCGCAATAAATACAACAAGTTTTGCGGAGCCGGGAATTTTGGTGCTGAGCCAAATCCGCCATTTGAAAAATCAAACCGCTTGCCAAGTTGTTTTGCCGCCTCATCCGTGATTTCTTTTGTCAGCCGATTTTTATTTCGTTCAGAGACCGTTTGTTCGAGTGCGTCTGTCACACTTTTGGTTACCTTGTCAATTTGATCCGGATCCTGTTTGTATTTTTGGTACAGTTGTGTCAAAACATCCATGATGCCGGGCATTCCATATTTGCTTTTGCGTGGAAAATAGGTGCCGGCATAGAACGGTATTTTATCAGGGGTCATGAAAATCGACAATGGCCAGCCACCCTGTCCGGTCATCATCTGGCAAACTTTCATATAGACTGAATCAATGTCAGGCCGCTCTTCCCGGTCCACTTTAATGCAGATATAATGCTCATTCAGATAGCTGGCCACTTCCTTATCTTCAAACGATTCATGTGCAAGTACGTGACACCAATGGCACGTCGAATATCCGATGGAAAGAAAAATCGGCTTGTCTTCAGCTTCTGCTTTTGCAAAAGCTTCTTCACCCCATGGATACCAATTAACGGGGTTATAAGCATGCTGCAGGAGGTATGGACTTTTTTCGTTAATCAATTTATTGACATTACTTTGCTCTTTAGACATGGTATCAACTTCTTTCTCTGGGCAGATTTAGTCTTAGTCTAACTGATTAAATAAATATAATTCAAATTACACCTTGCAGATAGTTGGCAGGCATTTACTCCATAAATATGGTCAAAAGCCAATCTGACCAGTTAAGATGCTCCTGCGAAATAGGAGCATCTATTCTTTTGACTTTGAACATTACATTATAAGTTAGCTTTGGTAGAGATGTTGCTCATTTCTCCGGTTGTCTTCCTCTCTGAATTTTTGATTCACCATCCACTCCAGGAACTCATCCTCTTGTTTAGTAAGACGTCTATTCAGTTTATTTTGGAACTCGTGAGACATTTTTTTATGAAGGATGACCGGATTCATTAAGCTCCCTCCTATAGTAATAATGTCCTAAGTATAACAAAATTTCAGAAATATTAAACAAAGAAGAGCTATCTGTAATGTAATTGTAAACTAACTAGAAATATTAGCCACTTGATACAGTGTATTATGCTATCATAATGATTTATCCTTTCTGTTTATTGCTATAAGCGTACGCCATCAGCTTCCTATCCCGTACCTGAGGAATTGCAATGGAAAACTATTCTCAATTAACATATAATCAACTTAAATAGATTGGAATCGAGGTTGGTTGATGTGGGAAAAGTACTGATGCTGTTTGCTAGCATGACCGGTAATACGGAAATGATGGCCGAGATTATAACGGATGTAATCGAAGCCAGGGAGCATGAGGTAGAAACGAAAACTTTCGATTTGGATGCAATAGATGTAAAGGAATTATTAGACTATGAAGGTATTCTTATTGGAACGTATTCATGGGATGACGGCGAATTGCCATACGAAGTGGAAGACTTTTATGATGAATTGGATGATGTGGATATTACCGGAAAAATTATCGGCGTGTTCGGCTCAGGAGACTCCTTCTATGATTCATTCGGCGGCGCGGCAAACTTGCTGGGTGACAGGTTCGAGAAAAAGGGTGCGAATCTTTTGCCCGAGCGTCTGATCGTGGACATGGAACCTGATCAGGATGATGTTGCCCGTTGTCAGAAGTATGCTGATGTGTTTTGTGACATGATTGAAAATGGACATGATTAGATTATCCATATGATAAATTCGGCCAGACTTATAGCATACTGTCTGGTTTTTTCGTTAAAAGGACATTAGTCTATTGATATATAAAAATATTGTTTAAAGGGGGAACTGTTAATGAGATTGATTCCATGGAGCGAGGAATGGATAGATGAAATTGTTGAACTTTGGAATAAGGAAATAGGCAGCAATTTTCCGATGAGAAAGGAGTTGTTTAAACAAAACAGTTTTGATGATATTAATGTATGTAATAGAGGATCTGGAATTGTGCTAGATCATAATAATGACGTTATTGGATTTATTGTTGCAAAAGTTTTGCAGGAAAAGCTGGTAGAAAACATGGATGAAAATTTAGGTTGGATTCAAACAATACTTGTGGATAAAACCTATAGATTGAAAGGAATTGGAACCGCATTGTTGTCAATCGCTGAAAATGAACTTAAACAAAATAATGCGCATCGAATCAGGTTGGGCGGAGACCCCTGGCACTACTTTCCTGGAATTCCACAATCAAGCAGTGATTTGGAGAAATGGTTTACCTCAAAAGGTTATTCCAAAACAGGTATAGAATTTGATTTAATAAATCATCCCTCAACACTATATAGTATTTCCTTTAATGTAAACAAAGATGTCCATTTTTCACTTTTGCAAAATGATGAGAAGGAAGATCTATTATCCTTTTTGAAAGAATGTTTCCCGGGGAGATGGGAATATGAAGCGTTCAAATATTTCGAGTCAGGGGGGAGCGGAAGGGGGTTCGTCGTGTTAAAAAAGAGTGAAAGAATTATTGGATTTTGCCGTATCAATGACAGGGATGCTCCACTTATTGCTCAGAATGTTTATTGGGACCCATTGTTTAACCAGAAAGTAGGAGGGATAGGCCCACTTGGGATAGATCCCAATGAACAGAAAAAAGGCTACGGTATCGAAATAGTAAAAGCTGCAATTTCGTTCCTGCAAAAGCGTTCTATAGATACATTTATAATTGATTGGACTAGCTTAACCGCTTTTTATGCAAAACTTGGATTTGACAAATGGAAGAGCTATTCCACCTATATAAAACATCTGAAATAAAATTTTAAAAATATTGTTGACTAATGTAATAAAATTAAATATACTTTTATTACATTGCAGTGCTTATTAAAGTTCAGACCTTTATTGTAAGGGGTTTCATTATTGGCGTGACAGTATGTATACTTATGATTATTTATTGTTTAGGGGTGTTTTTATGAGCGAAATCACAAGTTTAAGAAAAAAAATAGGTCAAATAATGATGATAGGTTTTCATGGTGATAAATTAAATTCTGAAGTAATTGATATGATTTCTAATTGTATGGTGGGCTCTGTCATTTTATTTTCAAGAAATATAAAAACGCCTGAACAAGTTAAATTGCTGACAAGAAAATTGCAGGAAACTGCTAAACAAAGTGGGCATTACCGTCCACTAATAATAGCAACGGATCAGGAAAATGGAATTGTCAGGAGGCTTAATTACGGATTTACTAAGCTACCCGGAAGTATGGTGTTGGGGGCTGTTGATGATTGTAATACTACCTATGAAATAAGTAAAACAACAGGAAAAGAATTAAAATCGGCCGGAATAAATATGAATTTGGCACCGGTAATGGACGTGAATAGTAATCCAAAAAACCCTGTTATTGGTGTCCGGTCATTTGGGGAGAATCCTAGTTTTGTAGCTTCTCATGGTGTCGAATTTATTAAAGGTCATCAATCCCAGCATGTTATTACAAGCGCAAAACATTTTCCAGGCCACGGTGACACAGCGCAAGATTCTCATCTTGGTATTCCTTTAGTTAATAACTCGATGGAAAATGTTCGGAAGACTGAACTGGTTCCCTTTATCGCTGCAATACAAAATAACGTTGCTAGTGTGATGATCAGTCATGTCCATTACAGATCAATTGACATGAACCAAACGACACCTGCCTCGCTTTCCAAAAATGTAATCAATCATTTGCTTCGAGGTAAATTTGGCTTCAGAGGTGTAGTCATCACTGATTGTTTGGAAATGGATGCGATTTCATCTGCAACCGGAACAGCAGAAGGTGCTTTAAATGCACTTAAAGCTGGTGTTGATTTGCTTGTTGTTTCACACACATATGCAGAACAAAAAAGAGTAATTGATAGAATAGTAGATGCTGTTAATCATAATGAAATTGAACTTCAAGTAATCGATAATGCAGTAGAAAGAATTCACAAATTAAAAGATAAGTATATTAATTGGAACTTCATAAATAAAAATTCCGGTGGTTATCAGTTAAGTGAACAAGACTTTTCATTACATAGGAAACTGGCTAGATCTGTCTATCGACGTGGTATAACTGTTTTGAAGGGAAAAAAATTGCTTCCTATAGACAGTGGACATATTCATTGTGTAACAGTATTTGATAATAACGGCAGTCCTGCTGAGGAAAATAGTGATTGTATAGATTTAAAGAGATTAAATATTCCACTGGATATCAGGATTTCAACTGGTAGGATTACTGGCAGTGAAACTGATCAGGAACTTGAGAAAAAGTTGAATGGTGATGCAGATTTTTCTGTTATATTCACTAATACTACTGGAGCGAATAATAATTTAATAAATAAAATTCATTATTTGATTGATAGATTGAAAACTACTGCACTCATTTCATTAAAAAGTCCGTATATATTATCTGAATTCCCGAAAGCACAGGTATTAATTGCCACGTACGATCCGACTGAAACCGCTATACAGGCAGTAATGGAAATAATTACTGGAAAAGTTCAGGCGGTGGGTAAATCTCCGGTAACGATATAATAAATAGAAATTATTAATATGGCAGAAAGCCATTTAATAATAAAATTTACCACTTTTAGGGGGGTGGAGAAAGGTTGCGTGTTCTTAATATTTTCAGGAGAGGGGTAATTAGATAATGAAGAAAGGGTTTTTAGTAGGCTTAATATTGATTATTGCAATGGTTTTTGTGTCTGCTTGCAGTGATTCTTCAAGCGGCGGAGAAGAAGCTGAAGGTTCAAGTGATTCAGAAAAAGTTACAATTGAATTTTGGACTATGCAGTTAAAGCCAACCTTCACTGATTACATTGAAGGGGTAATAGCTGACTTTGAAGAAAAAAATCCGGATATAAAAATTAAATGGCTGGATGTTCCCGCGGCGGATCTTAGCCAAAAAATCTTAACTGCAGTAAGTTCCAATACTGCGCCTGATGTCGTTAATTTAAATCCAACATTTGCTTCACAACTAGCTGATTTGGATGCACTGGTTAATATGGATGAAGCAGTACCTGAGGAAAATCGGAATAAGTATCTGGATGGGGCTTGGAAGGCAAATCAAATTGATGGTACGACGTTTGCTATTCCTTGGTATTTATCAACAGAGGTTACTTTAAATAACACAAAAATATACAAGGAAGCCGGACTAGATCCCGAAAAAGATATTCCTTCGACGTATGAAGAAGCGAAGAGAGTAGCAAAAGTTGTTAAAGAAGAAACTGGAAAATACGGCTATTTCCCTTCCATGGATCTATCCCTGGTACTACAGCATATGGTTAAAATGGGTGCGAAATTAACAAATGAAGACGGAACAAAAGCAGCGTTCAATACACAAGAAGGATTACATGCTTTTCAATATTTTACAGATTTGTATCAGAATGATTTGATCCCTAGGGAGGCTCTTACAGGAGATCAACGTTCAACAATCGATATGTATCAGGGTGGTCAAGTAGCTACTTTCATGGGTTCACAGTTTATTTCTCAGATTAAAGAAAATGCACCGGATATCTATAAGAACACACTACCTTCAGAAGCAATCACCGGTAAGACGGGTAAGAAAACAATCAGCGTGCAAAATATTGTTGTTCCTAAACAAACGAAGAACAAAGATGCAGCAATTAAATTTGCATTATTCTTAACAAATGCAGAAAATCAGTTGGAATTTTGTAAGCTTGTCCCTATTTTGCCGTCAGTTAAAAAAGCTTTGGAAGATCCATACTTTACTGATGCAGGGGAGAATCCTGAACCAGAAGACTTAGTAAGAATTAAATCAGCTGCCCAATTGGATGAGTCAGAATTATTAGTTCCTCCAATGGATCATTATGATGAACTGAGACAAGCGATGTTTGATGCTATTTCAGCTTCCATGCTTGGTAAGAAAAGTCCACAGGAAGCACTTGATCAAGCAGAAAAAGCCTGGAATGAAATATTGAGTCAATAAAATTATTGTGTTGAACTTTTAAGGGGGATTCACTCCCCCTGATTCTTTTTTAACAACAATTCAAGAGACCTGTATATGATTATCTCCTTTAAGAATGGGGTGAAACAGTTGAAAACAAATAAGCTTACACCATATTTATTTTTAATTCCGGGGTGTACTATTTTAGGTGCATTTATATTTTATCCTATGTTACAAGCAATCTGGTTGAGTTTTACCAAGTATAATATGGTAACTGATGCAGAATTTATAGGATTCAGTAATTATGAAAAGCTTTTCAATGATGATTTGTTTTGGCAAACCTTAATAAATACCTTTACTTATGTTATTGGGGTGGTACCGGCGTTGGTTATATTGCCTATATTTTTGGCGGTTCTCGTTAATCAGAAATTGAAAGGAATTGGGTTCTTTCGTTCCGCCTATTATATTCCGGTTGTTACTTCCCTTGTTGTCGCTGGCATTGCCTGGGACTGGGTATACAAAGAAAATGGATTGTTGAATTATGTTTTGGATTTATTACATATCATTAATGAGCCTGTACACTGGTTAACATCGACGCAGACAGCAATATTTGCAGTTATGGTTGTGACGGTCTGGAAGGGACTGGGTTATTATATGATTATCTATCTGGCAGGTTTGCAGTCTATTCCCGAGGATCTTTATGAGGCTGCTGAAATTGATGGAGCGAACTGGTGGAAAAAAATAACCAGGGTCACCATTCCTATGCTAATGCCTTTTGTTTTGATTGTTACTATTATGTCATCAATTGCTGCAATGAAGGTATTTGAAGAGATTTATATTATGACAGGCGGCGGTCCGCTTCATAGTTCAGAAACACTGGTGTTATACATATACAACGAAGCTTTTGACAGATTAAATATGGGATATGCCAGTGCAGCAGGTGTAATATTATTTCTGCTGACTCTTATTTTCTCAATTATCAATATTAAATTTATGGGTAAGGATAACACTGCATAGGAGGTAAATCCGATGGCTGAGCGGAATAAGAAAAAGATCTATGGCCGTATTATTAATAAAGTTTTTCTTTATATCCTTTTGATTATTGTCACGCTTTTTATGATAGGCCCTTTTTTGTGGCTTTTATCGACATCCTTAAAGTCCGGCGGTGAAAATATATTTCAATATCCGCCTAACTTGTTGCCGGAACACTTTACTTTAACTAACTTTGTCAAAGTAATGGATACTTTTCCCTTTTGGAGATACTTGTTTAATAGCATAGTTGTTGCAGTGTTAACGGTGTTCCTGAATGTCTTGTTTTGTTCGCTGGCAGCCTATCCGCTGGCTAGAATGAATTTTAAAGGGAAAAATGTCATCTTTATTTTAATTCTTACAACTATGATGATTCCATTTCAATTATTGATGATACCGGTTTACATTATTTCGCTGAATCTGGGGCTGCAAAATACATATTTGGGCATGGTGTTACCACATGTTACTACCGCTTTTGGAGTGTTTCTGATGCGTCAGGCATTTTTAACCGTCCCCAATGAATTGGATGAGTCGGCAAGAATGGATGGGGCCAACCGTTTCCAAATCTGGTTAAGAATTTTGATGCCATTGGTGAGACCCTCGATGGTTACATTAATGATTTTTACATTTGTATCTGCCTGGGGTGATTTTCTTTGGCCATTAATCATTGTCAATGATCAGAGCATGTATACTCTTCCACTGGGTCTTAATATGTTATCAGGAACATTCACATCTGATTGGCGGCTGATTGCTGCTGGAGCAATTATTTCCATGCTTCCTATTATCATATTCTTTTTATTCTTACAACGATTTTTTATAAGCGGGGCAATGAAAGGTTCCATCAAGGGATAGAGGAGGCGTAATGTGTGAAATTGGGTTCAGAAGTGTTCCTGCAGACATATACACAAAAATATCAAGAAGCAAGAATTGGTTTAATGTCCAATTTAACAGGAGTTAATCATAATCTGGAGTCTACGATTGACCTGTTTGCACATCATGATGATATACAGTTAACTGCATTGTATGGGCCAGAACATGGCATTCGGGGTGATGCAAAGGAAGGCGAACTAATTGATTCCTCAATTGATGCATATACTGGATTACCAGTTTTCAGTTTATACAATAAGAATAAAAAACCGGATAAAGAAATGCTTGCCAGTATTGATTTAATATTTTGTGATCTGCAGGATGTAGGAGTACGATATTATACATTTATTTATACACTTGCCAATATGATGAAACTATGTGGGGAACAAGGAATACCGATTGTCGTTCTAGATCGCCCGAACCCGATAAATGGGGTTGGAATTGAGGGCAATATAGTGGAAGATGGGTTTGAATCGTTTGTCGGGCAATTTCCAATACCTGTAAGACACGGGTTAACAATCGGTGAACTGGCACTGCTTTTTAAGCATGAATTCCAAATCCCCTGTAATCTGGACGTTATCCCAATGAGTGGGTGGTCGAGGAAGGATTATTTTGATGACACTGATCTTTATTGGGTATCGCCAACACCAAATGCTACAAATTTGAATATGTGTTTATTATATTCCGGGACATGTTTGCTGGAAGGTACAAATATATCTGAAGGAAGAGGCACAACAAAGCCATTTGAAATGTTGGGTGCTCCGTTCGTGAATGGGCGTGAATTAGCGGAAGAATTGGCAGAATACAATATAGAAGGTGTACTGTTTAGACCAACCTTTTTCAAACCCCAGTATCAGAAGTACGCTGGTAAAGTTTGTGAAGGGGTTCAAATCCACATAACTGACCGTACTAAAATAAATGCGTTTTACTTGGGAATCACTGTGATTAAAACCATGCATAATCTTTATCCGAACGAATTTCAATTTACAAAAAGTGCAGACTTTAATAATCGCTTTTTTCTGGATTTGCTTGCTGGTACCGACAATCTTCGTAAACAGGTCTTGAAAGGGGATACCAGTGAGTTCTTCAATCGAATGTCATATGAAACTGAAGCATTTCGTCTTTCCAGAGAAAAATATTTATTGTATTAAACTGAAGATAAGGGGGAGAGTTTCTTTGTCATATAATTTAGATGAATTATCTGTAAATGAAATTTTAACAAAAATAAATAATGAAGACAAAATTGTTGCATCCGTTGTGAAAAATGCAATCCCACAAATAGGACCGGTTATTGAACACGCCCTCCTGACCATCAAACATGGCGGTAAAATTGTATATATGGGTTCTGGCACCAGCGGAAGGCTTGGGATTTTAGATGCATCCGAGTGTCCTCCTACTTTTGGAGTGAGTTCTGATTTATTTAAAGGATTAATTGCTGGCGGAGACAAGGCTATTAAATTTGCGGTTGAAGACGCTGAAGATGACATTGAATCAGGAGGTGAGGACGTAGAAAGAAATTTAACTAAGAATGACTTTTTAATTACGATTGCTGCAAGTGGGAGAACCCCCTACGTCATTGGGGGAATTATTAAAGCGAAGGAATTGGGTATCCAAACTGCTGGAATCGTGTGTAATGCTGATTCAAAAATCAGTTCCATAGTGGATTTTCCAATAGAATTGCTTGTTGGTGAGGAGATAATCAATGGTTCAACTAGAATGAAGGCAGGTACCGCCCAAAAATTGGTTTTAAATATGATTTCAACAACATCTATGATTAAATTGGGTAAGGTATATAGGAATTATATGGTTGATGTTCAGGCTTCGAATCAAAAATTACGAGACCGTACTGTTGATATTATCCAGGAGTTAGCTGGAACAGATGAGCGTACTGCTAAACAAGCACTTGAACTTTGCGATGGCTATTTGAAAGCAGCGGTTTTGGTTAGTAAATATAATATGAACAAGACAGATGTCATTCACATACTTAATAAGTTTCAGGACAATCTGGGTAAGGCAATTAAATACATTGATTCGAAAAATGCTGTCAATTAGGGTGTAGTGCTATGAATTCATATGTTATTGGTATAGATGGAGGAGGTACAAAAACAGAGGCCGTGTTAGCAGATGATTGCGGGAACATTATTACTACTGTAAAAGTTGGTCCCACAAATCCAAATGCCATTTCCGAAATAAAATTGCTGCAGACTTTCGAGGAGTTATTTAACCAGTTGAAAGATCGTACTTCTGTATGTTTCAAGAAGGTAACCACTATTTTTGCGGGTATTTCTGGTGCAGCCAGTAAAGAATCCAGTCAGCAAATATATCAGATTATTTCCAGGTGTGTACCTTCTTGGATATCAATCCATATTGAACCGGATTCTATAAATGCACTTTATTCCGGTACATATGGAAAACCTGGGATTGTTCAAATTTGCGGAACCGGTTCGATAACATATGGAATGAATGATAATATGGTCCATGGCAGGGTCGGCGGTTGGGGGCATTTGTTTGGAGATGAAGGAAGCGGGTATGATATTGGAAAACAAGGGATTAGCGCAGCGCTAGAGTATTTTGATGGCCGAGGATTAGAGACTGTGCTTTTACATAAATTTTATAATGAATATCAGGCTGAAAATGGACGAGAAATAATTGAAAGAATATATAAATCATCTAACTCCAAACAAATAATTTCAGCTGCATCAAAAATTGTCTTCAATGCTTTTAAAGAAGACGATATTGTTTCCAAACAAATAATACTAGGTGTATCCAACCAGATTGTAAACAACATTCAAACACTTCGGAAACAACTTTTCGATGGATGTTATGGGAATATTGAAGTTATTCTTTGTGGAGGAGTTTTTAATGACCAAACGGTACTCTTGCCAATCGTCAGGCGAAAGCTGTTTGCATCGGATATAAATCTATCTGTGATTGCACCGAAATTACCGCCAGTGGGTGGTGCGGTTGCAGGTGCTTTTATGAAAAGCGGAAAAGAACTTAATTCGAAAGTAATTGAACGTTTTATAAATGGAATGAAGTAATGAATATACAAGAAAAGGTGATTGGCTGTGTCGCATACCAGAGGTGGATTAGTTATATTGAATGAAATGGTTGATAGTTTACCGCCATCAGAAAGGAGAATTGCAGAATATATTCTTCAAAATCCTGACGAAGCAATCTTATTAACTGCAATTGCATTGGGAGAAAAAAGTAATACAAGCAGTGCAGCGGTAATACGATTATGTAAATCCATAGGTTTTAGCGGCTTTCAGGAATTAAAACTCCGGGTTACTGGTGACTTGCAGGAGAAGGCAGCAGTTGATTACCGTGATATCAAGCCTAAGGAACCTCATAAGGATATCAGTGAAAAAATAACAGCGCATACAATCCAAACAATTAAGGAAACAATGAACATCATGGATACCAGCCAGTTAAATTCGGCCGTCAATATGCTAATAAATGCAGATTCTATATTATTCGTGGGATTTGGTGCTTCCAATATTGCTGCTATGGATGCGGAACAAAAGTTTATCAGGATTGACAAAAAAGTACAATCATTTTCCGATGTACATATGGCAGCTACCGCAATTGCCAATAAAGGGCCAAACGATGTAATTGTGGGCATATCTTTCTCCGGGAATACACAGGAAGTTGCCAAATTGATGGAATTAGCAAAGCAAAACAACTCAAAAACAATAAGCATAACGAAGTATGGAAAATCGTTAGTAACAAGTCATGCCGATACGATGTTGTATACATCATCTGCAAATGAAGCAACAATACGAAGTGGTGCAACATCATCACGAATTGCACAACTGCACATTATTGATATTTTATTTATGTGTGTAGCATCGGAGGAATATGATGACACTATAAAACGTTTGGATGCTACAAGAGAAGCTATAACATTTATCCGCGATGATAAATACCAAACGAAAAAGGGAAGGTGAAGCAGTATCGAATAGTGTTTAAAATAGTACAGGAACAAAGTGTCATTCGAAACCAAAATTACGGGATAATCCGTGGATTTTGGTTTTTTTGATTAACATGCTCTCTTTAGATGGTAGGAAGGAAGCATATATTTTTTATCAGACAATATACATATAAAATAAAAAGTTATTTAATTGATGGAGAAATGAAATTTTTAAACAGTGAATGGATTGAAAAATAAATTTAAAGGGGGAAAAACGTATTGAGAAAAGTCTTCAGAGGTCCGCTGTTATTAGCATGTTTGACCGGTATTATACTTGTGGCAATGGTTGGCTGTTCGTCGGAAAATGACTCTTCTGATGATTCGGCAAGTGAAACCAAGAATGATGGAAAGGTAAATGGAACGCTGGAAATTCAATACTTTGTAGGCGGGTATGGGGACGAATGGTGGAAGGAGGTAATTAGTACATTTAAAGAAAAGTACCCAGAGGTAAAAGTGGTCGAACATGCGGGGCCAAATGTTAATGATGAAATGAAAACACGTTGGATAGCCAATAATCCACCAGATGTAATTTATATTGACGGTGATGGTGCAAATGAAACTCAAATGATTAAGGATAATCAACTTATGGATATCAGTGATTGGGTAAATGAATTGAAATTAGAAGATGGAACACCCTTGATGGATAGTTTTATATCGCCGCCTGAGGTATTAGAAGGTGATAAAATTTATAGTCTCCCATTAGTATTTGATACTTGGGGTGTCTGGTATGATAGTGCATGGTTTGAAGAACAGGGATTTGACGTACCAGATGACTTTCCAAGCTGGTTATCATCAATGAAAGAAATTAAAGCCAAAACAGGAATACATCCATTTATTACTACCGGCAAGTACCCGCAATATTTTCTAAGAGGTATTTTATATCCCGCATTTTCTGCTGCAGGTGGTGAAAAATTGTTAAATAATTTAATGGATGGAAAACTTAAAGCCTGGGAAAGTGAAAAGACCCTTGAAGTCTTCAAAAAGGTCGAAAAAGTACAAGAAGCGGGTTTGATAGATCCGGGTTTTGCAGCTCGAAGTCATACACAAACTCAAATGAATTTTCTGATGCATGATAATGCATATATTCCAGTTGGTTTTTGGCTGCCAAAGGAAATGGAAAAAGATATTCCCGAGGGATTTGAATATGGTTTTATTCCCACACCAATGAATAGTGAAGGTGATTCCATGGCACTTGTTCCAGACCTTAGACCGGTTGCTATTGCCAAAAAAGCAGATAATCCCGAAGCTGCCAAGGCGTTTGTCAAATTTATATTTACGAAAGAAAATGCACAAAAATTTGCTGAGTCAACAGGAGCAATTATGAATTTAAGAGGGGTGAATCTATCCAAAAATGAAAAAGTGCCTCAATTTTTAAAGGATATTAATGAGATAATAAACAATCCTGGGAAGGTTGAAATGTACGACAGAAAAACACCTGAAGAAGAGGAACTTGAGATTGCAATAGAAGTTTCAGATAAAGTGAAAAGCATGGTTGTGCCTCTTTTGCTTGGAAAAATAAATGCTGAAGAGTTTGTAGAAGAAATGCAAGGCACGGTTAAACAATTACGTAATAAATAAGTGTTTGGTGAATATAAAGCCGAACTTTCTCGGCTTTATATTCCTAATACTGATTCTGCAAAGTTTTATTTCACGGAAAGAGTGATAGGATGGTACAGTCAAAAAGGCAAAAATATCTGTTTTTGGCATTTTGTTTACTTCCGACATTTTTGGTGTTTGTCATATTCACTGTATATCCCATGTTTAATGGACTATATTTATCTTTTTTTGATTGGTCAGGGACAAGTGCGGTGAAGGAATTTATAGGTCTTGAAAATTATAGACAATTATTTAGGGATCCGGTAATTCCAAATGCAATCTGGCATGATTATTTTCTGGTTTTAACTAAAGTTATCGGGATTATGATATTAGCTTTGTTTTTTGCGGTAGCACTTACGCAACTTCGTATTAAAGAAGCTCCATTTTACCGGATTGTATTCTTTTTTCCAAACATAATGTCTGTTGTAATTATAGGTATACTTTGGCAGTTTATTTATAACCCTGATATAGGGATTATTAACGCCGGATTAGAGATAATGGGCTTGGAGAATTGGACCAAACCATGGCTTGGCAGTTTAGAGTGGGCTTTGCCGAGTCTCGTGCTGCCATCTATTTGGGCTGGTATTGGGTTGTTCATGCTGCTCTTGATGGGAGGCATCATGAATGTACCTAAAAATCTGTATGAATCGGCAGAAATTGATGGTGCAAACGAATGGCAACAATTCTGGAAAGTGACGGTACCATTAATTTGGCCACAAATAAAAACATCCATTATCTATATTGTTATTACATCACTGAACGGATCTTTTGTACTAGTTCAGGTAATGACAAGGGGCGGTCCAAGTAACGTAACGGAAGTAATGGGTTCCTATTTGTATGAAAAAGCCTTTGCAGATTATCAGTTTGGCTATGGAGCAGCGATTGGTGTTCTAATATTAGTAGTTTCCTTGATCACTGTAATTTTATTGCAGTTCATTTTAAAACGAGAGAAAGTTGAATATTAAGGAGTGTTCATATTGAGGATTGGAAAGGTAATGTCACAAATAAGTGTGCGCATCCCATTGGTGCTGTGGGCAATTATTGTTATTTATCCACTAATATGGATGTTTTTGGGGTCATTTAAGTCAAACGCCGAAATCTTTGCCTCTCCCTGGACGCTTCCTGAAACATTTGAACTTGATAATTTTATTTCTGCCTGGTCAGATTATAATATTGGGTCCAGTTTTATGAATAGTATTTTTGTAACAACATTAGGGACGATTTTATGTCTCGTGTTTGGGATCCCTACATCCTATGCTATTGAAAGACTTAGGTTCAAAGGAAGTGAAGTGTTATTCAATACTTACCTGGCGGCAATGATGATCCCCTCTGTACTTGGATGGATACCGTTGTTTTTTTTACTAGCTCATTTCAATATGCTGGATAATTTATGGGCCTTATCTCTGGTGTATGCAGTTTCTCATATTCCATTTACTATATTTATCATTACCAGTTTTATGGAAAATGTCCCCAAGGAGTTGGAGGAAGCTGCCGCAATAGATGGGATGTCACCTTATGGTATTCTTTTTAAAATTGTCACGCCAATGGTTAAGTCTGGTATAATTACAGCATCAATCTTAAATGCGGTAGCTTTTTGGAATGAATATTTTATGGCATTGATATTATTACAAAGTGAATCAAAAAATACATTGGGAGTAGCAATGGATTTATTAAATCAAAATGCACAGTATAATAGCGCCTGGGGGGCCTTATTCGCTGGACTGTCCATTGCTGTAATACCAATAATCATAATTTTTGCTATCTTTCAGCGGTATATTGCTAAAGGAATGACGGAAGGAGCAGTAAAAGGTTAGTGCGTATATGTAAAAACAGTAAAGGTGGCGGAAATTTTGGAGAACAGATTTTTTGAGGTAATTAATTATATAAACGAGGCCACAGAAAAGCACCTTGTACCTGGTGTAGTATTGGGAATTGCAACACCAAGAGGTTTGGAATTCACTCATAGTTCAGGCTATGCCCATTTTCAAAAAAAGCTTCGGATGACCCAAGATACTATTTTTGATTTGGCATCGATCACCAAGGTAACATCAACGCTGCCTGCTATTTTACAGATAATGGAAAATGGGAAGTTGGATTTGGATGATCCTATCTATTATTATCTACCACCATTTAAACAAAATCATAAAGACATGACAATTAAGCATTTGTTGACGCACACAAGCGGTTTTCAGCCGGGAATAAAATTCTTTCTTGAAGGTTATTCATTGGAAGAATCAATCACCTTTATAAGTATGATAACTGAAAAAAAGCCGCCTGGGACCGAAGTGATTTATAGTGATTTAAATTTTATAATCCTTGGGCACATTGTTGAACAGATTACAGGTCAATCTCTGGCATTTTTTGCAAAACAAAATATATATCAGACTCTCGATATGACCGATACTGATTTCAATCCTTCGAAGAATAAGTTGGATCGAATTGCTGCCACTGAATATCGGAATTCATTAAGCGATTATCAGTGGGGCTGTGTACATGATGAAAATGCTCATCACTTTGGCGGGGTAAGTGGTCATGCAGGTCTTTTTTCAACAGTTAAAGATTTAGCAAGTTTTAGTGGAATGGTTCTTAATAAAGGAAAATGGAATCATAAAAAAATACTATCGCAAAGTTCCATTGACTTAAGCACTGATAACTGGACAAAAAGCTTAAAATTAAACAGGGGACTTGGATGGCAATTATATGATTCCCCCTCATTTTCCGGGCAGTTTCTTTGTGACGGGTTTGGACATACAGGATATACCGGGACGTCAATTTGGTTTTCGCCTGACAGGTTGTTTGCAGTTATTTTACTCACAAACAGAGTTCATTTTGGGCGTGATGTGGATATTTCCAAGTTCAGAAGGATCGTACATAATTTGGTTACCATATCGATGGAAGGTTATTAACTTACAATTTTGCCTTCACGGATAGTTAATGGCCTGAGTTGTAAGAAAAGTTTGATTTAAACAAAAAAATCGGGTGCCCCGTTTTGGCGGGCACCCTTTCAGTTTTGGGGGGTCAATAAACTTCCTAATATAGTAAATACCCTTATTGGATATTACTAAACGCGAATTAGTCATTTTGCATAAAATATTTTTCGTCTATCGAGTGACTTTTTGCAATCTGGAATTAATCGATAAATCAAGAATCAATATGACATAGTTTGTATATTTATACGATTAATCTTATTTTATGTTATATATCCAAAATAAGGCAATACACCAAAAACGTCCATGCTTCATTAGACGCAAAAATATTGGGAAAGTTTGTGAAAATATGCGGAATGGTCTGGGTAAAAAGATGTAGCAGCCTGTCGTATTTGCCAGTTTCATAGGAAATTATTATACTGGCATTATTATGTTGGTAAAAGAGGTTTGTCGAAATGAAGGATTTGGTTTTGAAACATAAATGGATGGTATGGGTCCTGATTTTGCTGATAACTTCCATCTGGGGATTTGCATGGGTTTATATGAAGGCATCCCTTCAATTTATGGGACCGTTCACGTTTTCCGCGTTTCGCTTTGGGACAGGGACTGTGACATTGCTGTTATTTGTTTGGCTTCTGAAAGTTGGTAAACCGCCAAGAGGAATGTGGAAGCATTTAATGATTCAAGGAATTTTGCAGACATCGATTGTGTTTTTGCTTGTGATGTATGGCATGCAGTTTGTCAACGCTGGGAAATCATCTGTTCTGCTGTATTCCATGCCGTTATGGAGCAGTATTTTTGCAGCGAAATTACTCGGTGAAAAAGTTACTCCTGGAAAGATGCTCGGGTTGGGTGCAGGAATGCTCGGTCTGGTTACAATATTAGGCTGGGATATTTTCTTCGTCCAGGATATGCAAATAATTTTTGGAGAACTATTGATTGTGTTTGCAGCTGTATCTTGGGCAGCATCCAATGTGTATTACCGGCTGAAATTGCAGGGAATGACGCAGCTGCAGGTTTCTGCGTATCAAATGCTGTTCGGTACGTTGGGCATTGTTATCGCCACATTGTTCGCTGAATGGGGCGAACCGGTTGCTTTGACAGGTGACAGTATTTTCTACATTTTGTTTACCGGTGTATTGGCTTCTGCGCTTTGCTTTACTGTCTGGTTTATTATATTAAGTGTTATCGATATGGTCAGTGCAACCTTGTCAACATTGCTTGTTCCGGTGTTCGGCCTTTTTCTTGGCTGGTGGCTGCTGGATGAAAAATTAACGGGCGGCGTGATTGCCGGGTCGCTGTTGATTATCCTGGGAATTGCAATAGCACAGCTGTCGAGAGGAAAAAAGGCTGATGATTATTCTGAGGCGAAGACCATTCAATCCGGGGAGAGCAGTTCCTGATTCGGATACTCAAAGGGAAAGAACCATATTAAAATGTGGACCGGGCTATCCGGATCAAAATAAAAGACACCTCAGATTGAGGTGTCTTTTCCATCAGAAAAACAACAGTCCAATTGCAATTGGAAAGAAGCTGTAGATCAAAATCATGACACAAAAGCCCATAATGTCCCGTACTTTCAGACCAGCGATGGCAAGGAGCGGTAATGCCCAGAATGGCTGAATCATATTTGTCCATGCATCTCCCCAAGCAACTGCCATCGCAGTCTTTGCTGTGTCAGCTCCAATCTCCAGGGCAGCGGGAATCATAATTGGCCCCTGCACCGCCCATTGGCCACCGCCGGATGGTACGAAGAAATTGACAATTCCGGCACTGATAAACGTCCATAATGGAAGCGTCACTTCATTTGAAATACTGACAAACCACATCGACATTTCCTGTGACAACCCGGAAGCAACCATCATACCCATAATACCGGCATAGAATGGAAACTGGATAATGATTCCACCAACATTTTTCACAGCATTCGTTACGCTGTTGAGAAAACGGCGGGGGGTCCGGTGAAAAATAATCCCGAGAAACAGGAAAATAAAGTTCACAATGTTGATGTTTAACTCAAAACCGTTCGTTGTAAAATGGTAAACAATAAACCCGAGGCCCATTATACCAATCAGAAGCGAAATAATTTGACTGTTTTCCAATCGCTCAGCCGGGGTCATGGAATGTTTATCAGGAACTTCCTTATCCACGTCTTCATCATCTGTTTTCCACGCTGAAGCATCTGTATTACTAATCGTATCACGGGATTTCATCAAAAATCGGTTAAGCAGCGGCAGTGTCACAAGCAAAACGATTACTATGAAAATATTAAAGCTGCTGAATAGTGTTTCTGTAACTGGAATAATTCCAATGGTATCTTCCAGAAAATGGTCGGGTGTGGCAATTAAAAGTGGAATTGATCCGGAAAGTCCACCATGCCATAAAAGGAACCCGCTGTATGCACTTGCCATCAGCAGACGATAGTCGACTGAGGGTACACGCTTTGCCACATGAATTGCCAGCAGCGCCCCTACGACAAGTCCGAATCCATAGTTGATCAGACAAGCAACCCCTGCAATGAATGTAACAAGAACAATCGCCTGTCCTGGTGTATTGGCCAGCGTGCTGATTTTAGTAAGTATTTTTCGTACAGCCGGTGTGCTTGCCAGAATGTAACCTGTTACGACGATGAGTGACATCTGCATCGCAAACGCAAGCAAGTCCCAGAACCCGTCGCCCCAGTATTGAACCATTTCAACCGGCGAACTGCCCATGATGGAAATACCCAATACGAAAACGACCAACGTTAGAATAATGGCAAACAGAAATGCATCAGGTAAATAACGCTGTACCATCCGGTCAAAAAATGTGGTTAATGTTTTCAATTTCATTCCCCCTTGTATTACTAGTGTATTACTCCTATTCTTTTAAAATATCGGAAAGTTTATCAAATAGCAATATGATAGTGAGTTGAGTGAGGAACCTAAAAAATTTGAAATCGCACATAAAGGGAGCAAAATCGCACATATTTCCGGGAAAATCGCACATATGCGTTCTGAAACCGCACATATACCGGGCAAAATCGCACATATCATCCGATTCGGCATATATCCATTCGAATTTTTACAACAATACTTTCATAGACAGATTTGCATCATCATTCTACAATAGAAATAAGTCGAAAAATGCAGGTGGTTGGGATGCAGACAACATTTGGAAAAATTAAAGAAGCTTCATATTTGACGGCAGATAAAGCCTGGTGCTACCGGGCAATTTTGCGTTATTTTTATATACAGCATGAACGGATGCGAGAATTTTTGTTTCCGGAAGAGATTTTTGCGTATTTGAAGGAGCAGGGAGGATTTGAGGAATACGATGAGGACCAGCTTCAGCAGGATTTGTCACAACTTGTCCTGTGGAAAAACCTGATTGCACGGCAGGAAGTAAGCCGGGCCAGTACGATTGAAGAGTTTAAGAAAAAGCGGTTCCGTTATCAGTGTACACCTTATACCGTTGAATTTGAGCGGATGCTGCATGAGATGGAAAAAGGCGGTGAGGTGTTTGGCGGATCACTTGAGCGAAAAGAATTTGAACGGCTCTATGGGGCATTGACCAAGGTCGAGGAAGTAATCCAAACCGATCCGCTTCCGCCGGCGGATGAGTGTTCGCAGCTATGGAATGATGTGTTTACCTATTTCCGTTCCATATCCAAAAATACTGCCGACTATATCGCGCACATTAACAGTGAGCAGGCAGAAGAACGGATGCAGACGGAAGCATTCCTTGTATTCAAGGACCAATTCACAACATATTTGCGGGATTTTATTATTGGCTTGCAGCATACAGCATCCAAAATTCAGCAGCTGTTGGAATCCGTGACGATTGAATCACTTCAACCTCTGATTGAGCAAGTGATTGCTCATCAGCAACAGGTACCGCGTTTTGAAGATATTGGTCTTGACGAACGTGAGCTGTTTAATGAACAGTGGGGAAAATGGACAAGCTTGCAGGCGTGGTTTATCGGCACCCAACATGGTGAAAGCGAATTGGATTCCCTGGAGCAAAAAACAAGTGAACAAATTCGCCGGATTACTCGGGTTGTACAGCGGCTTGGGGAGCGCCATCATTATTTCCGGAGCAGAAAAAAAGACTATTTACATTTGGCGAAGTGGTTCGATTCGCTGGACAATACGGAAGAAGCGCATGAACTGTCATCGGTCGTGTTTGGAATTTTTCATACGAGACATATACTTAGTGACCATGTGCCAACGGATGATATTTATATGGATGTTTGGGAAGAAAAACCGATGGAGCATGAAACGAAACCACGGATCCGCCAATACAGGGAAAAAACAAAACCGGGTGCTATTATCAGTCAGAACAAACAGAAAGCGGCAGCACGTGATGAGCACCTACGCAATAAACAACTGGAACAAAGAACATTGGAAAATTATATGCACGGCAACAAGATAGTTTTGCAAGAATTGCCTGTGATAGAGCCGTATGTCCGTAAGATGTTTCTCGGCTGGATCGGGAAGGCGATGGCGCGGAAGGATCAGACCTTTAAAACAGAATACGGGCGAACCGTCAAAGTTGTTTTGGATAAAGAAAAGCGGGTGACACTTACGGCGGAAGATGGATTAATGGAGATGCCCGCGGTGACGTTTCAGTTTTTGGATGGGGTGAATAATTAAATGGAAACGAATCAATTTGATGAAAAAGCAATCAATGCGCTTAGCGTGCTTTTAGAAAATTTCTGGATTCTTCGTGCCGATAATCCGGCATTGTATCAAATGGTCCGGGAGCGGGAAAAGGTGCTGAAGCGGTATGTTGATGAAAAGATGGGATTTGATTTAATTGTCCACCAGCATTTTATTAAACTTGAAAAAATCCCTGTAGACGCCAAAAACTGGATGGGGATTCAAACGTTTCAGGAACCGCGGGACTACGCAATTTTCTGCTGTGCGCTTGCCTTTACGGAAAATCGCTCGGTTGATGAGCAATTTTTGCTGTCGGATATTTGTGAGGATATTAAGGACTTGTATCCCGGAGAACTGCCGCTAGATTGGACAAACTACAGCCACCGAAAATCACTGGTCCGGGTTATCAGACAACTGGAAAATCTGTCACTGCTGAAGGTGGTTGAAGGAGAAATTGACCGCTTTGCCACCGACAGCGAGCAGGAAGTATTGTATGAAACGACGATTTATGCACGTTACTTCATGCGGTCCTATCCGAAAGATCTATTTTCCTATGAAACGAAAGATGAGATTCTGGCTGGGGAATGGGAACGGCATGAAGCGGATGAGCGGCGTAAACGGGTGTATCGTAAATTAATCATGTCTCCGGTCGTTCACCGCGAGCATGAGGATGACCCTGACTTTGCCTACATTCGTAATTTTCGCAACCGGCTTCGGGAGGATCTGGAGGAACATACCAATTTCCGCCTTGAAGTGTTTAAAAATGCAGCAATGCTTGTCGCTGATGAACGAAAGCAGGGGATGACATTGTTCCCTGACCAGAAAGGGATCACAGATGTCGCTATGCATGCGGCTGCATATGTCAGAAGTCAGGAATCATATCAGTCAGATGAAATGGGCAGAATCCGGTTGTCACGAATTGGCCTCGAGGAATTGGTCGATCATGTAAAAGAATGCTATGGTGCCGGTTGGAGCAAGCGGTATCGCGAGGCAACAACGAAAACCATTACAGATGAACTGACGGAAATGCTTAAAGATTGGGAAATGCTTGAACGTGACTCGCTTACAAATGGTTATATGTTGAAGCCGCTTTTCGGCCGCACGACTGGCAGCTATCCGCACGATTTCAATGGTAAGGAGGATGTGGCAATTGAACAAAAACAATAAATGGAAAATGAACCGAACAGGGCTGTTGAACTTTTGGTATTACGACGATGAAATTTTTGATTTTGCTGATGGAAAGCTTTTGCTCCGCGGCAGCAATGGATCAGGGAAATCAGTCACCATGCAGAGTATTCTGCCCGTTCTCCTTGACGGTAAAAAATCACCCGACCGCCTTGACCCATTTGGATCAAGGGCCCGTAAAATGGAGGATTATCTGCTTGGAGAGAAAGATATTGTCGAACGTGATGAACGGACCGGATACCTGTTCCTGGAGTATAAACGGGAAGATACCAATCAATATGTAACGACTGGGATTGGACTGCAGGCACGGCGCAATAAAAACATGAACTTTTGGGGATTCGTCATAACCGATAATCGGCGTATCGGAATCGATTTTCCTCTGTATGAGACTGAAACCAATGGCGGGGAGATGCAACGTATACCACTTTCACGTGTGCAATTGGAGAACCGGATTGGCGACGGCGGGAAAGTCGTGCGGACACAGGGCGAATATATGGATCTTGTCAACAAGCATATTTTTGGATTCAAGGACAAGGAAGCCTATGATGATCTGATTAAGCTGCTTATTCAACTGCGCAGCCCGAAACTGTCCAAGGAATTTCGCCCGACAGCTATTTATGAGATTTTAGAAGCAGCGTTACCTCCATTGACCGATAATGATTTACGCCATTTGTCTGATACAATCGAACACATGGATCAGACCAAACAGCAAATTGAACAACTTGAACGGGAACAGCAGGCATTAAATAAATTGTTGAAACGGTATGATGCCTATAATGCATATAAACTGGCTGATAAAGCAAAAAACTACATCGATGCAAGGAACAAATACCAGAAAGTAGATCAATCACTGGTGGAAAAAGAGGGACAGGCGGAGGTGCTGCGCCAGGAAATCAACCAATTGACTGAACGGCAGCACGGACTTACGCAGGAACTTGGTGTATTGGAGCAGAAAAGAACGCGTTTGCAAAGTCATCAGGTCTGGAATCTGGAAAAGGAAAAGAATGAAGAAACTCAGGCGCTGACGGATATAAGGGATGAATTTGCGCGGAAGGAAAATGCCCTGACGACGAAAAAGCGTCAGGAATTTAAAATGACTGAATCCAGCGATCAACTTGATGCCGAATTGCATGAATTGGATGAGGCGGTCACTGACCAGCTAAGTGAACTTGCAGAAGACGCGGCCGATGCTTCATTTGCACAACATGACATGAACGAGAATGATTTTAACCGCAACCGAACAACCGGCTATGACTTTACGGTTTGGAAAAAAGAAGCGGAACATCACTTCCAGAAGCTTGAATCCATTACCGACAAGCTAAGTGAATACGAGCGGATGAAATCGGATATCACGTCACTTGATAAAGAAATTGCTGATACAAAACTTGAAGTCGACCAGCTGAAACAGGAGGAAAATGACTGGCAGCAAATTTTCGAAAAAGATAAGCAAGAAAAGCTGGCAGAAATACATGCCTGGGCAGAAGAACATGATTTTTTGCAGGTTGATCTTGATCTGACACAGCAGACGTCCCGTGATATGTACCGAATATATGAACAGGTCAGCTATGAGGCGGTCAGGTCTCCATATGCAGAACTTATTAACGATTATCAAATGGAAAAAAAGGAGACCATTGCCGGCAAAAACAGTGACGTTAAACAATTGGATGCCGCAATTCATGAAAAAGAAACGATACTTGACGAATTGAAAACAAGAAAAGATCCGGAACCGCCAAACCAGCGGGAGGAAACACGTGCGGCCCGGGCAGCATTAAAAGCAGATGGACATCATTTTGTACCGCTGTACGAGGCAGTTGAGTTTCAGGACCATGTACCGGAGAGTGTTCAGAAGCATATCGAAGCAGCACTTATTGATGCGGGGCTCCTCGATGCGTTGGTGACGGATTCGCAAACACCTTTGGAACATGACCGTATCATTCGGGCACAGCCTAATATGATGGCTCATACCCTTGCCGACTATCTGACACCGGATGATTCACAAAGCGTGTCCGCTGTAAAAATCGACGAAGTACTGCGCAGCATTCTTGTTGACGGGGAAACAGATGGTGATGCAGCCGTCGTTCATTCGAATGGGACGTATCGGGTCGGCTTAATGCAGGGTCATGCTGTGCCGGTAGAACAGGTTCGGTTCATTGGAAAGGCGGCAAGAGAGCGGTTCAGACAGGAGCAGATAGCTGCCATTACCTCGGAGATTGAAGATCTGAAGCGTGAAAAGAAACAAGTGCTGCATGAGATTGGCACACTGCAAACAGAAATTCAGGCAGCAAAGGATGCACTGAATGTTTTTCCAAACGATGCTGATTTGCAGGAAGGTTATTCTCAAATCAAAGCGAAGCGGTTGGAAATCAATCAGTTCGAAAAAACACTGCACAACCTTGATGAAAAGTTGAACGGTTTGTACCGCAAATTTCGGGAAGCGAAAGCCATACTGGATAAGGAAAGCCGAAATTTGGATGTGGAATTTTCTTATGATGCTTACCGGGAAGCAAAAGGAATCATGCGTACCTATGAAAAAGGGTTGCACACTCTGATTACGTACCATACAACCTATTGCCATACGGATGACAGGCTTCAGCAGACAAAATCGCGGCTTTCGGAGTTAGTGGAAGAAGCGGATGAACTGCAAGGTGAACTCAACGTGCTGACAGATAAAAAGCAGCAAAAACAGCAGAACATTGCAGAAATTGACCAACAACTGGAGCTGGAAGGAGTCTCGGATATCCGGGAACAGATTCAGAATGTCCAACAGGAACTCATGACAACCGAGAATGCTCTGGATCAGACGAAAACAGATTTACCGCATAAAGAAGCCGAGTTGAATATGGTGAAGCAGGAAACAGATTCTCTTGAACAGAAAGTCCGTTTTTGGCAAGGTATGACCGATGCATGGGAGGAATCTTTTGTACAGGAAAAACAGCTTGACTTTGTTGAATTGCCGGATGATACCGGGGACGGAGCCCCTTCTGCTGAAAAAATAGCTGCTTCATTCAAGGACGTATTGCAAGGTAAAGATGCGTCCGTTCTGGAAGGACAGTTGACCAATGCCTTTTACGAGCAGCTGCCGAACTTAATGGAATACCGTATGAAAGAATCAGATACGCTGGCATCAGTGCATGACTGGATGCAGGAAGAATGGACAGAGGATCAGCGGATTCAGATTGACAATTGGCGGCAAAAAACGAATCGGCGCCTGATACAGTTGGATTTCCAGGGTAAACTGGTCAGTCCATATTATATCCGGCAGAAAATCGAAAGTGACCGGATTCAGCAGCAGACGATGCTTGATACCCAGGACCGGCAGTTATACGAAGAAATTTTGTTTGATTCAGTCGGAAAAAAACTGCGCAGCCGGATCAGCCGGGCGCAATCCTGGACTGAACAAATGAACAAACTGATGGTAAACAGTGATTCTTCGTCCGGACTGACGTTCTCAATCAAATGGCGTCCGCGAACCGCTGAAACGGAAGCGGAGCTTGATACGAAGGAATTAGTGGCTTTGCTTCGGCGAGATGCCCGTTTGCTGAAGGAAGATGACAGGGACAAGATTATTGAACATTTCCGTTCTAAAATTGACCGTGCCAAAGAACTGGTAGATGTACAGGGAGATGGAAATACACTGCTTCAGGTATTGAAACATGTTCTGGATTACCGTAACTGGTTTTCATTTGTTCTGTCGTATAAGCGGACAGGTGAATCTGTTCGTGAATTGACTAATCATGCTTTCTATAAATTCAGCGGCGGAGAAAAAGCGATGGCGATGTATATCCCGCTGTTTACTGCATGCTATTCACGGTATTTGGAAGCCGATGCGACAGCTCCGTATATTATTTCGCTGGACGAGGCGTTTGCCGGAGTCGATGAAAATAATATCAGGGAAATGTTTGAAATTGTTGAGGAACTTGGCTTTGACTACATGATGAATTCCCAGGTGCTCTGGGGTGACTATGATACGATATCATCCCTTGCAGTTTATGATCTCGTCCGTCCAAAAAATGCTAGCTTTGTAACGGTTATCCGTTATTATTGGGATGGAAAAACACGCCATCTATTAACAGACCAAATGGAGAAAAAGGAACCATTATCGGCGGTTGACCGATAGAAGGAGAATATTGATGGAAAAACAATTGCAGGAGGCAGCAGCATTTTTTAAAAATGAGCCGGCCTATCAAAAGCTGTTTCATGGATTTAGAAAAAAATATGAGTCACTTGGCCGGATAGGAGGCACTGTACCGACAAAAAAATTTACGGATGCCGAATTGGAAGTGATTGCAGCGTTCTTCGGCTCAGCTCCGGGACAGATGAGAAAACGTAATTCGATCTCCATTACTGCTTTTAAAAACCAGCTGGCGCAAACCCGATTCGGTGATGTGAATATGAAGGATTTACTTGATGTTTATTTCGGACAAACCATTATTTCACGTAAAGAACAGCATGTGGTGAAGGAAGCAAGAGTTAATGAGTTGTTCAAGGTCCTGCAGGAACGGTATCCTGTGCTCACATTTTGGTTTACGTTTCTTCATGGGGAAAGTACGGAGGGACGCTGGGTCCGCGTGCTGGCGGAAAAGGAGCCTGCGAAATTGGCGGCCATGATGGAAAACCTTGCTGCTGCCTTCACTAATTTGCCCGATGAACCGGAGCGGCTGCCGATGTTCAGCCAGCGCATAACCGGAGATCCGCACGCATTTGATTTGCATACGGACCTTGGCAGGCTGTTATTGTCTGTGATGGCGATCAATCAGGATATGTCTGTTCCATCAACTACCGAGACAACAAATGAATTGCTGCAGCACTTTCATATTTACCGGGATGACTTACTTAACTTTGTAACATGTTCCGGATTGACTGCTGTGAAGAATGGCGCTCCGCATCCTGTCTGGAAGGCTGCTGTCGAAGAGAATACAGTACAGATTGTGCCATTAAGGGAGCTGACATCGCTGGAGCGGGTCCATCCTGCCAACGGAGTTGATGTTTGGGCGGTAGAGAATTCCGGAGTCTGTGCTGCCTTGCTTGATCATCAGCCTGATGCTCCAATCATCTGTACCAATGGCCAGTTCACCCTTGCAGCATTACTATTGCTCGATCGGCTGACTGCTACAGGCTCAATTGTTCATTATGCAGGTGATTTTGACCCGGAAGGACTTGGGATGGTACAGCGATTGCTTAAGCGGTATCCACAAGGCCAGATTCAACCCTGGCATATGAATCAAGCTGGTTATGTGGAAAGTAATCCGGTTAAAGAGCTGTCAGCGGAGCGGCTGGAAAAATTGAAACGGATTACACATCCGGAATTGATTGAAGTTGCCCGGAAAATGCAGGAAGTTGGCAAAGCGGGATACCAGGAGGCGTTGGTGGAGCGGATGATACGGGATATGTAGTGATAGATGGATAATATCCTTGGTACGATTTAACACCAGGTCCTAAGTATGCTACATTATACAAAGAAGTTATAATTAATTACTCGGAGGTACATATATGAACGCATTGTTGCAAAATAAAAATATTGTTGTTATGGGTGTGGCAAATAACCGGAGTATTGCCTGGGGAATAACAAAATCACTTCAAAATGCTGGAGCCAACCTGATTTTTACGTATCGGCAGGAGCGGTCCAAGAAGAAGCTGGAAAAACTGCTTGCCGACAATGAAATGGATGCTAAGCTGATTGTTCCCTGTGATGTGGAGGATGACGAAAGTATTCAAGGTGCATTTCAGGAAATTGGTGAGAAAATCGGGACTATTCATGGCCTGGTCCATTCCGTTGCATTTGCCAATCGTGATGAACTGGTTGGTGAATATGCGAATACATCCCGTGATGGTTATCTGATGGCACAAAACATCAGCGCATATTCGCTTGTGGCTGTTACCCGTGAAGCGAAGAAGCTGATGAATGAAGGCGGCGGAATTGTAACACAAACCTATCTTGGTGCTGAACGTGTTGTACCAAATTACAATGTAATGGGGGTAGCAAAGGCTGCACTTGAGGCGAGTGTTCGATATCTGGCAGAAGATGTTGGCAAATATGGTATTCGTGTGAATGCTGTATCAGCAGGGCCAATCCGTACATTGTCAGCAAAAGGTGTTTCCGGTTTTAATGAAAAAATGTCAGTAATTGAAGAAAAGGCTCCGCTTCGCCGGCAAATTGACCAGGATCAGGTAGGAGATGCTACCGCATTTTTGCTGAGTGAAATGGCACGCGGTGTTACCGGTGAAGTACTTCATGTTGATTCCGGCTTCCATATAGTCGCAGGTTCGTAAAAATAGTGGGCATTCTGTTCAGGATGCCCGCATTTTTTGTTCCCGCAGCCATCCAAGTTGTCAAAAATCCATACATATTCATTACGAATCGGAGAACATTGCTGCATATACTAGAGTATACAAGCACACAATAAAGCTCCTTCTATTTATACTATCGATTAAAATTACCTTCAAACGGCACATTCAGTAGAAGAATTTACAGCAACAACACTCCTGATGGCACCACAAAAAAATGCATTCCTATGCAGAAACCAAACATTTGTTCGTATTATTACCGAATTTTATGCTATACTATGTAGTAGATAATGTTCCTTTTGGGATTGGTCGGCTAACCCGATTTACAAGGGGGTGAGGCTATTGAATTTTTTTGAAGCTATAATGATGCTTCTGGCGTCTGGTACGCTGCTGATTGCCTTGCTGAGGCTTATTGTCGAAATGAACAATAAAAAATAGACCTCCCTATTAACCCCTGAAGTGTTGGTGGGAGAGGCCTATTCTGTGATAGCTGATTCCCTGGGGAACCGCTTATCTGTAGACCACAGTTACAGCTGTGGTCTTTTATTATATGCTTAATTGTACCTATAGTATACCATAATCTGAAATGATGGAAAGAATAAAACGGTTTAAAGCACATTTTCTTTTAAAAAACAATTTATTTTTGTACAAAAATAGGAATATTTCCCTATAAACGTCATAAAAAATTCACAATTTACTGTTTTGCTGTCAAAAATCAAGGAGATTGCTGTTCTAGGGTTTTAAATTGACAAATTAAGACGTGATTCGACATGATTATGCATGTTTCCTCCTGTTGCAATGATGTTTTCGACATGCCCTGATAGATAACTCCAATTTATTTCATAGTGTATAATAAAGAGGAAAAGGCGCCATTTTCAAAATACTTTACAGAAAGCAGGGGGGACCTTGGGGGAGGACAAATTACGAGGCAATTCCTTTATGGATATTGTCCAACAGATTTCCAATCGTATTGAATGGATGATTCAGGATGTACAGGTTAATGAAATACGTAATGAGCTGCTTCGGGAGAGTTTGTATACATTGTGGAAGGTATACCGAACGTATGATGCAACTTTGGAGGGTTTTGACAGATATGCATTATCTGAGGTTAGCAAGGTTCTGAATCAGACTTCGAACAGGCTATACAGAAATGCATGGATAACGCATTTGTCAGGCGGAACATTTGATTTAGCACTACGTGGATCGGATCAATCCAAACTGATTCTTGATGCATTGACGGTCAACCGTTGGAAATGGTTTCATTGTAATATTTTGTGGGGGATGAAGCAGAAAACAGATTTGCAGGATTCGGTTGACCTTCAAGAAAAACCGGAAAATGTAAACAAGGAGGAAAAGGCCTTTCCGGATGAACAATTAGAAGCATGATTTCATATGTACCAAAATATATGGAGAGCAAGGAGTGACAGAAATACTGTCGCTCCTTTTATGTGAAAAAATTTCAGATCACACCTGACTCATGTGATTTTCTCAAAAGAATAAATCGTATTAATTAAATACCAATGACAACTTATGCTATATTAGATTGAGTTACTTTCGAGAGGATAATTGTTTCATGACGAATCAGAATCAAACGAAATCATATTATGTAATACTAGTTCTCGGAATCATTTTGGTCGCATTTAATTTGAGACCGGCGATTACATCGGTTGGTCCGTTAATTGGAATTATTCGTGATGATATCGGTCTTTCCAACTGGAGTGCAGGCATTCTCACAAGCCTTCCATTAATTGCATTTGCTGTGATGTCACCCATCGCACCTAAAATAAGTAACCGGTTTTCGAACGAGCGGACCCTGCTATGTGGACTTCTTCTATTATTAGTTGGTATTTCGATTCGTTCGATTTCGCTGGTTATTCTGCTGTTTTTGGGAACATTGTTTGTCGGATTGGGTATTGCTATTTTAAATGTTCTGTTACCTGGGGTTATTAAGGAAAAGTTCCCGGCAAAAGTTGCATTAATGACAAGTGTATATTCCACCGCAATGGGGATATTTGCGGCAACAGCATCTGGATTAAGTATCCCTTTTGCCCGCGGACTGGATTGGGGCTGGCAGCCGGCATTAATAATCTGGACAATTCCGGCAGTGCTGGCAATTGTGCTGTGGATTTATTTGTCCAAATCAACCGGGAAGCAGCGTGACGTGGAAATGAAATACGTTCCTGTCAGTGACAATCAAATGTGGAAATCCCCGCTTGCGTGGCAGGTAGCATGTTTTATGGGATTTCAATCGTTTTTGTTTTACGTGACCATTTCATGGCTGCCGGAAATTTTGCATGCTTATGGTGTCAGTATGGCTACTGCCGGTTGGATGCTGTCTTTTACACAGTTTATTGGACTGCCGGCTAGTTTTCTCGTTCCGGTTATTGCAGGTAAATTCAAGTCGCAGCGGGGAATTGTGCTGACAATGGCTGCTTTCGGGATAACCGGATATGGTGGTCTGCTTCTCGGTGAATCGTATACCGTGATGGTTATCAGTACCATTTTTATCGGGCTCACACTTAGTGGAAGCTTTGCCCTTGCCCTCGCTTTTCTCGGCATGCGGGCGCGTACAGCACGGAATGCAGCCGAATTATCCGGAATGGCACAGTCATTCGGGTATTGCCTTGCCGCAGTTGGTCCGATGCTGATTGGGCTGTTATACGATGTAACACTTTCCTGGAATCTGCCGTTGATAACGCTGATTTGTATAACGGTTCTCGTAATGCTCTTCGGCATGGGTGCTGGCCGAAACAAATACGTTCTTGACTAAATTGGTTATGGGTGTGAATTCATATGCAGCATAAGACATACACGATGCACGACTTATATTTTTGGCGGATTACCGTCAGTCTGGCTTTGGCATCTTTTTTTGTGTTTGCCAGCATGTATGCCGTTCAGCCGCTTTTGCCAGTTTTTGTAAAAAAATTCGATGTTACGGTATCTGGATCCAGTCTGGCACTCTCGCTTACCATTATCGGACTGATCATTGGTCTGGTTGTGCTTGGCTTTTTATCAGATCGTAATGGACGCACAGTGTTTATCAAACTTTCACTGGTCGGGTCAGTCATTCCGTTTTTCCTTATTCCGCTTTCGGATTCTTTCTTCCTGTTATTGGTATTGCGGTTTGTGCAGGGGTTTGCATTGGCAGGTCTTCCTGCAGCATCACTTGCCTACTTGAGTGAGGAAATCGACCGGCGAAGTGTTCAGGTGGCAACTGCACTCTATATTTCCAGCAACGCACTCGGTGGCATGATAGGCAGGGTGCTGACGGGGTATTTAACCGATCATTATTCATGGGAATTATCTTTTTATGTGCTGGCTGTAATTGGTGCGGTAATTCTGGTGGCAGTACTTTTTATGCTTCCAAAATCACAGTTTTTTGAACCGAGTGAATTGACGTTTTCACGGGACATTAAATCATTTATGTTTCATTTGAAAAACCCAGTACTTCTGTTGATATTTGGTCTTGGCGTAGTTCTTCAGTTTTCTTTTACCGGCATCTGGACGTATCTGCCCTTTTATTTGGAAGGTCCGCCATTTTCGCTTTCGCTGGTGACAATATCGAACATGTTTTTGGCATATGGTTTAGGGGTAGTCGGATCGCCTGTTGCCGGGTGGCTTGCTTCCAGAATCGGCTTGCGAAAAGTACGGATTGCCGGGATTGTTGTTTTATCATGCGGGATTTTAATGACACTCAGCGGGGTTTTATGGCTATTGATTATCGGGCTGTGTGTAGCGTGTTTGGGCTTTTTTACTGCACACTCCCTGACAGCGGCATCGGTCAGTGATCAGGTATCACATCATAAAGGGAGTGCCTCAAGCTTGTACCTTGTTTCGTATTATGTGGGTGTTTCACTGGGAAGTACGGCAATGGGACCGGCATGGAGTCTGTTTGGGTGGACTGGGCTTGTATTGCTTGCGGCGATTTTGCCCGTTATCTTTATTTTTATTGTGCAACAACAGAGAAAAGCCTTAACAGATTAGGCTTTATTACCGAAAGAATTTCAACCGTAAACTGGTTTAAACGCAGAAACCCGAACACTTGATAAAGTGCCCGGGTTTTTTCTTCGTTGCATAGGAAACTATAAAATTTAATACTTGTGGATGATTTTTATATTAATGAAAAGCCACGTCCGGCTCCAGCGCCCAGCAACTAGCAAACTTCACACTTCCTCACTACGATAAAGAAGACTTGCCGATTGGTGAAACCAGAGGCTTAGTCGCACTTATACCCTTGCGGTGAAAGTCAACATCGGTTCGCTTTCAGCTCACCGTGTTTCCTTTATCTCATTGCGGAGTGCTCCAGTTTGTACGTTGCTAAACGGGCGCTTACGCCTTTGTTTCTATTTTTTAAGCATTTTTGGTACCTCGGTCAAATCTAATCCCCAAACGATGGGAAGAAGGAAATAGACGGCAACCGAAACCAGTATAATACCAATTATGTTCAGGGCAAAACCTGCTTTGGCCATATCGGGAATCCGCAAATAGCCTGAGCCGAAAACGACCGCATTTGGCGGGGTGGCAACCGGCAGCATGAAAGCACATGATGCTGCAACCCCGGCGGCAATCATGACGGCAAACGGGTGAACGCCAAGTGCTGCGGCCAGCGAGGCCATAATGGGATACATCATTGAAGCTGTTGCTGTATTGGACGTAATTTCGGTCAGGAAAATAACCAGTGCTGAAACAGCAAGCAGAATAATAAAGATATTGATGCCTTCCAGTACACTGAGCTGCTGCCCCATCCATTCGGAAAGACCGGAATCCTTAAAGCCTGCAGCAATGGCTAAACCACCGCCAAACAGCAATAGAATACCCCATGGAAGTTTGACCGCTGTATCCCAATCTAAGAGATGATCTCCCTGCTTGTTTTTTGCTGGAATCGCAAACAAAATAATGGAGGCGGTCATGGCAATAATCGCATCGTTGATATTAGGATTGACGTATTCAACTAAAATAAATGATCGGGTAATCCAGGCAAGTGCTGCCGCGACAAAAATGACAAAAACTGTCTTTTCTTCAAAAGAGGGTCTGCCTAGTTTTTCTTTCTCAGATTGGATAACTTCCCGTCCGCCGGGCAGTTGCTTCAATTTCATCGGATGAGCAATTTTCACAAGATAAAACCAAGCAATGAATATGAACACCCAGGCAATCGGTACACCAAACATCATCCACTTTGCAAATGAAAGTTCGATTCCGTAGATGTTGCTGATGGCACCTGCCAGAACGGTATTTGGCGGTGTCCCGATCAGGGTCGCAATCCCGCCGAGTGAGGCAGAGTAAGCAATGCTGAGCATCAGTGCTTTGCCAAATCCGAAATTTTCCTTCGATGTATCAATCGAATCATCGTCTTTCAGCGCCTCAGAAACTTGATAAATAATTGCCAAACCGATTGGTACCATCATCATGGCTGTTGCGGTATTGGAAATCCACATGGATAAAAATCCGGTTGCGACCATAAACCCAAGAATAATCCGTTCTGTATTGGTGCCGATAATCGAAATGATGGTCAGCGCGATCCGCTTGTGCAGATTCCACTTTTCCATGGCAAGGGCAATCATAAAGCCGCCCATGAATAAAAAGATTGTATCATCACCATAGGATGATGTGGTAGCGCCTATATCCAAACCACCTGTGAGCGGAAAGAGGATAATCGGCAGCAATGACGTAACTGGAATTGGCAATGCTTCTGTTATCCACCAGACAGCAATCCAGATTGTACTGGCTAAAATTGCCTGGGCAGAATCGCTGAGTCCTTCAGGCTGAAAAAAAAGTAAAGTAAGTATGAAAAGTGCCGGACCCAAGAAGAGTCCTGTCAGTTGTGCCGGTTTATATGACCGGTTATTGCCACCGCCGTTGTTATTGGCAGAGTTGCTTGCTTCATTATTTGCAGCTGAACTGATTTTTGATTCATTTGGTTTAACAAAAAAGCGGATCAGATCTTTTGCCTGGTCATGTTTATCCCATAGCCAGTCCCATGTGGCTGCTATCATTTTAAATACCTCCCTGTTTTTGAAAAAATGATGAAAGCAAATTCTGCATGCGCTTTCTTATTTTATCATAATATAGTATGCTATCATTTTGGTAACAAAAATTCCAGTTGAACTTTGGAAGGCTCCAATGCTGATGAAATATTGATGGATGGTGCTCGGTTGCAGGTATTAAGGCTTCGCAAAATAAATCACCTTGATCGTTGTGCAGCAGACAAACAAGGCTATCTCTTTATCAAATATTACGGGAGTTCCCGGAGACATGACAATTCACTGAGAAAAGTGGGGGAGAATTTCGATGAATTTGACCAATCCAAAGGTAAAAGTACCTGCTACAGGGTGGGAGAAGCTGTTCAATTTCCTGTCCTTTGCTGTTATCATCACAACGATTGTATATACGATTACCCAGTATGACAGTTTGCCGGATCGAATTCCCACACACTTTAATGCCCAAGGGGAAGCGGACGGATGGGGCAGCAGAACTACCATTTTTATTTTGCCGACAATCACGGCACTATCCTTCATCCTGCTCTATTTCCTGACGAAAGCTCCGCATATTTTTAATCTTCCTGTTAAGATAACGGATGAGAATGCCCCACGAATCTATTCGCTGGCAAGAACGATGATGGCCGTTTTTAATTTTGAAATTGTCCTTATCCTCTCGTATGCAACGTGGTCCACCATTCAGGCAGCGCATGGGGGCACAACAATAGGTGTGGTTTTCATATTGTTTACTGTTTTCGTTCCGTTAATCACAATGATTTTATTTATCGTTAAAATGAACAGAACAGACTAATTGATTAGGTACCCGAAATATACTAAAATGAGCTGAATGAGTGAGAATAAACGAAATGATGAGAATGCCCAACGGATTTATCAGCTGTGGGAATTTCTGCCGATTATTTTGCTGGCTGGCGGTTTGCAGGATAAAGGAATAGAGAAGACGAGGAGCGTATAAATGGATAAAATAAAATTAATAGCACTTGATATGGATGGAACTTTATTAACCAGTAACGATGAAATTTCGGATTTCACACGCGACGTGATAAAAAATGCACTGGAGACGAATGTCCATGTAGTACTGAGTACCGGGCGCTGGTTGCAAACATGTCTTCCGTTTGCAAAACAACTTGAATTGCCGTCATACCTGATTACTGCAAATGGCGGCGAAATCTGGACGGTAAATGAGGAATTGCTCGAACAACATTTGCTTGATCCCAAAATGGTACAGCTGATGTATGAACTTGGGGAGCAGAAGAACGTTAACAGCTGGATGATTTCTACTGAGAAAGTGTGGCGCGGAGAAAGACCTGAAAATTTTTATGATTATGAATGGCTGAAATATGGCTGCGACTCGCTCGACACAGTGAAACTTGACCATATTATAAAAGAACTTTCGTATTATGATGAATTGGAATTGACCAACTCATTGCCTACCAATATTGAGGTGAATCCAAAAGGGGTCAATAAGGCGAGTGCATTGAAGAAAGTTTGTGAGAAACTCGATATTACGATGAATAATGTGTTGGCGATTGGTGACAGCTTGAATGACATTAAAATGATCCAGCAGGCAGGACTGGGTGTTGCGATGGGAAATGCCCAGGAAGCAATCCGGAACGTGGCTGATTATGTGACCGATACAAATGACCGGGACGGGGTTGCCAAAGCAATCCAAAAGTTCACACTGGATCGGGACTGATAATGTATAAAATTGCCTTTCTTTGTCTACTATGAACGAATAAATGGTGTTTCCTTTCTTTGTGTTCAGGAAAGGAGTATAATGAAAACAGTACCATGAAAGGGGTTGCTGTTATGTCATTTTCCCGCGGGCCAAAAGAGCCAGTGAAGGAAGTTGAAACCAATGTATGGTCTTGTACAAGTGAAGACTGTTCAGGTTGGATGCGAGAGTCATACAGTTTTGAGGAAGAACCAGTATGCCCGCTCTGTAAATCTTCAATGCAACAGGAAGTGCGCGTACTTCCCGAATTGAAGTAATTAATGGTATAGAAGGAAGCTGAAGCAAAACAGGTAATTTTTTTATATTATAACGCGGAGATGTCTAATCGGCATCTTTTTATTATTATATCCTATTGGTATTGGCGCTGGAACCGGCGCCTTTTCCTATAGGATGAACTTCAGCTTCCGAAAAAACCGTCCTCCATTTTATGAAGCACTGTTTTTTGATGAAATTCGACAGGTGTCTGCAGTGACACTTGTCGAATTTTTTTAAAATCAAATTGTTATCATAATATTAAATAAACTGCTATAATTTAAAATAGATTATCAAACTAGATTTCTTCATCAGATTATTTGTAAGCGATTGCAGATTAAATAGAGGAGGAATGGTTGAATGAGGTATGCAAATCCCAATACAGAAGGGTCTAAGGTGTCGTTTCAGGAACGATATGACAATTTTATTGGCGGCGAATATCGTCCGCCGGCAAATGGTAAGTATTTTGAAAATGTAAGTCCGGTGACAGGGAAAGTTTTTTGTGAATTGGCTAGGTCGACAAAGGAAGATGTGGAAGCAGCAGTCGAAGCGGGACATGCTGCAAAGGAAGCATGGGGAAAAACTTCCGTTGCAGAACGAGCAAACATTTTAAATAAGATTGCGGACCGCATGGAGGAGAACCTGGAAACACTTGCTGTCGCTGAAACGTGGGATAATGGAAAAGCGGTCCGGGAATGTTTGAATGCGGATATTCCGCTTGCGGTTGATCATTTTCGCTACTTCGCCGGAGCAATCCGTGCGCAGGAAGGCGGTGTCAGTCAGATTGACAATGATACGGTAGCCTATCATTTTCATGAGCCGCTCGGGGTTGTCGGGCAAATTATACCATGGAACTTTCCAATTTTGATGGCAACATGGAAACTGGCACCGGCGCTTGCCACCGGTAACTGTGTCGTGTTGAAGCCGGCCGAACAGACACCGGCATCCATTCACGTTTTACTTGATCTGATTAAAGACCTATTGCCAAAAGGTGTGCTGAACATTGTTAACGGGTTTGGTGTTGAAGCCGGGAAACCACTGGCATCAAACAGTGGTATTTCCAAAATTGCCTTTACAGGTGAAACGACAACGGGCCGGTTGATTATGCAGTACGCATCAGAAAACATCATACCAGTAACATTGGAGCTTGGCGGTAAATCGCCGAATATTTTCTTCCCGGATGTCATGGACCAGGATGATGGATTTCTGGATAAAACGATTGAGGGTTTGGTTATGTTTGCGCTTAATCAGGGAGAAGTATGTACCTGTCCTTCCAGAGCGCTGGTTCATGAATCCATCTATGATAAGTTCATGGAGCGGGCCATCGAACGGGTGAACCAGATTAAAATCGGTCATCCGCTTGATACTGAGACCATGATGGGTGCGCAGGCATCGATGGAACAGATGGAAAAAATCAAATCATACCTGGATATCGGGAAGCAGGAAGGTGCTGAAGTACTTGCCGGCGGTAACGTAAATAAGCTTGATGGCGAGATGGCCGATGGTTACTATATTGAACCAACCATTTTTAAAGGTGACAACAAAATGCGTGTCTTCCAGGAAGAAATTTTTGGCCCGGTATTGTCGGTTACAACGTTCAAGGATGATGATGAAGCAATGGAAATTGCCAATGATACGTTATACGGACTTGGCGCAGGTGTGTGGACCCGGAACATTAATACCGCATATCGGTTCGGCCGTGGTATTGAAGCGGGACGTGTTTGGACAAACTGTTACCATCAATACCCTGCACACGCTGCATTCGGCGGCTACAAAAAGTCTGGAATCGGCCGCGAGAATCACCTCATGATGCTTGATCATTATCAACAGACGAAAAACCTGCTGATCAGCTACAGTGAAGATGTTGCCGGATTCTTTTAATACCGGAATTTGACTACGCAGCGCTGCATATACTGTAAAAAAACAAATAGAAAGGGTGTGAATAATGGTTGAACGTGTTACAGCGACAGATGAAGCACTAGGGTTAATCGACACGTTAATTGAAACACACGGACCGCTCATGTTCCATCAGTCAGGCGGTTGCTGTGACGGCAGCTCACCAATGTGTTATCCGCGAGGTGAATTTCGTGTTGGCGAATCAGATGTGCTTCTGGGAGAAATCGGCGAAACACCTTTCTATATGTCCAAAGATCAATACGAATACTGGAAACATACCCAGCTGATCATTGATGCAGTTGATGGGCGTGGCGGGATGTTTTCGCTGGAAGGACCCGAGGGCAAACGGTTCCTGACCAGATCCAGGGTGTTTACCGAGAAAGAACGTGCGGAATTAGTATAGAAAAACGAAAGCCATGCAGATGTGACAGTCTGCATGGCTTTTTTAGTGTTTGGAAAATGGTATTAGATGGTCATCAGTCTCGGGACGGAGAGAAAAAACATCAATTGACTGATGTATTATTCTGATAAGTCTTTATAATGAAAGCAAGAAAGAACGGAGGGAGTATGAAAAATGGAAGAGATTATTAAAATTGACACTATTGGTAAAAAGTATAAAAAACGAAAGTCCAGCGAAGAATTTGTCGCTGTAAAAGGTGTCTCATTTGGCGTTGGAAAAGGGGAGATTGTCGGCCTGCTCGGACCAAACGGAGCAGGGAAGACGACAACGATTAAAATGATTTGCGGGCTCCTTGTCCCGGATGAAGGGTCAGTTACAATTAATGGATTTGACAGCATCAAAGACCGTAATAAGGCACTACGGCATATCAGTGCCGTACTGGAAGGAAACCGGAATCTCTACTGGCGCATGACAGTCCTGGAGAATCTTCAGTATTTTGCCGGTAACCGGGGTATTCCCAAAAAGGAAATCAAGACGCGCGTTGAAGAACTGCTGACACTTTTCCAGCTGCAATCCAAAAAGTATGAACTGGTTAATAATTTATCCCGTGGCATGCAGCAAAAGCTGGCAATATGTGTAGCAATGCTTGCCGATACAGATGTGATTTTGCTGGATGAACCAACATTGGGACTTGATGTGGAAACCGGTTATGAAGTCAGAGGATTACTGCGGAAAATTGCGAGTGATCAGGGAAAAACAATTATTATCAGTACCCACGACATGCCGGTTGTACAGGATTTATGCGAACGCACGGTCATTATTAATGCGGGACGGGTGATTGCCGACGAGCGTGTCGATCAATTGCTCCGGCTGTTTGAGACGAGCGCATATCAGGTTCATTTAAAAGATGATCTGACCGATGAGCAGCTGGAATTGCTAAGTATGCAGTTTCCAATACATACGCTTGATGGAGCGAAATTGGAAGTGAGTTTTGAGCAGGAATCCGAAATATACAGTCTGATGGATATTTTGAGTAAGAATAAAACGTCCATTGAATCGATTAATCGCACGGAAATTAATTTTGAGCAGGTGTTTATGAAACTTGTCAAAGAGGAGGTCGCATCATGACAACTTTTTGGAACGTATTACGTGTCAATACGATGCTGGAATATATTGAACTGAAGCGATATAAAGCCAACACCATCAGTTTGCTGCTGACATTTTATATTATTTTTGTGGGGATGATGTTCGGGATTCAGGTGATTGGGGATCCCGCCCAGGCAAGTACGAATACACAATATATTATTGTAAACTATATTTTTTGGTATCTGGGCATGATGACACTGCAGTCAATCGGCTGGACGATTTCGGATGAAGCAATGAAAGGAACGCTGGAACAATTATTCATGTCGCCTGTCAAACCGTGGAAAATCTTATTGGCAAGACTGTTTGGATCGGTCTTTAACCATTTTGTTCTTGTTATTTTTCTATTGTTCTTATCGATGGCAACTGCAGGTGAATGGTTGAACCTGAACCCATTGGCTATTTTGCCGATTCTTGTGTTGACGCTTGCCAGCATGATCGGAACAAGTTTTGTAGTGGCAGGGATGGCACTTATTTTTAAACAAATCAACGCCTTTTTGCAAATCCTGCAATTTATCGTAGCCGGTTTGACATTTATGCCATTATCCGTTGCACCATACCTGGTTGTTGCACCATTTGTGAAAGGAGTCGATATGACACGGATGGTTATGATTAAAGGCTACACGTTGGCGGACTTTACCATCGGCGATTACGCCTGGTTAGTCGGAAATGCCATCGTCTACGGTATTATCGGTGTAGCAGTTTACATTGCCTGTGAAAGGCACGCAATGAAAAAGGGGTTGCTGGGCCAATATTAATACAAGTTGAGAAAATCGCTGCCGGGTGGGTGGCGGTTTTTGAGTACTTTCAGATCATTTAAAGAAATCGTATAAAAAAGCACAATTATCTCCCATCCCGAATATACATAATTGGGCAGCAAGTATACTTATAGAAGGAAGTGTATGCTATGTCTACACGGTATTATGTAACGGGAAACACTGCAAAGGGATTGGTTAACTTTCTGGACACAAACGTTGATGGAATTGAAAATGTCTTTTTGCTGAAACATTCATCCCCGTTATTTAAATCCAAAATTATTTATAGCTTATTGGAACATTATCAAAAAGACAACGTAGAATTGCTTTTAAGTCGTCTTGGTAATGAATATCTGGACGGAATTATTAATCGCGAAAAGTCACTGGCTGTACTTGATGCAAGTGTTGCAGACGCCGGTACAGTAGTAGAACTGGATAAACAATATCCATCAGTTCAGAACACAGGTGAAGCGGACATTGCCCTTGTACAAAACGCATATAACTGTTTCCAGAATGGTTTACGATTTCATGATGAGTTGGAAGGAATCTATATCGAGCAAATGGATTTTGAGCATGCCAACGAATACGCATATGAATATATTGATAATTTATTAAAGGGTGTAACAAAACATAGTACGAAAGGACATATGTATCACAGGCTTTTTGGTACCAATACCCCTGATGGCGTTGTTAATGAGGTGCCGCATTTGATTGAAGACATAAAAAATGTTGACTATATTAAAGGCCGTGCCGGAACAGGAAAGTCAACATTCATGAAAAAAATTGCTAAAACATGTGTGGATTATGGTTTTGACACGGAGGTTTATCACTGCAGTTTTGATCCCAATAGCCTAGACATGGTCTTAGTTCGTGAATTGGATTTTTGCATTTTTGACAGTACGGACCCGCATGAATTTCTTCCAAAACGTCAAGGCGAGCGGGTAGTAGATTTATATAAGGAGTTTGTTGCTCCAGGTACCGATGAAAAGTTCGCGTCAGAAATAGACAAATGGAATACTCGGTACAAAGCCTGTATGAAAGAAGGAGTTCAGTATTTAAAAAAATCCGGTGAATTACTTAAACAGGCGGAAAAAAATAAGTTTAACCAAGAAGACATTTATGGTGCTACTGAATATGTGCTTCAGAAATACATCCGCTAATCTTTCAAGGTTGGCGGATTTTTTATTTTCCAAAATTTTCACTTGTTTTTTTATTCGGTATATAGTAAAATTAATTAACTGAAAATTACGAGTATATTATATCTGGGAGGTGGAAATGTGGTTACTGTAAAGATGTTAAAACCCTATTATATAAAAGCTGATAATGATTTTATTCGCGTAATTTTAGCCTATCAGTATTTTTCCGTCCTGATTGATGAGCAAGTCTATCAATTTGTCCCGACGGAAGCAAAGGAGATAAGGATAAATCGCAGAACGCAAAAAGTCGAAAATATGGGGGTAAGATTTGCTTTTCAAAAGGGTAAAGACATTGCTTACCTGACTATGTCTGAGTTAATTTCCCTTCCGGATTTTCTGCTGCAGCTGGATACGATTGCACAGCCGTATTATTTTCAAGAAAAAACTAATCAAAAAAATGAAACCGCCATCATTATTCGGGAGCTTGAGCAACTGAACTTGCGCCGTCTTATCGATAAATCACTTGATGAACGCGATGCAGATACATTTCATTCGTTAACCAAAATGCTTTAAAAAAGAGGATGGGATTTATGGGTCCCATCCTCTTTATATTATTTAGGTTGTTTCTGCTGTTTCTGTTGTTTCTGCTGCAACTTTTGAAGCTGTTCTATTGAAATGGTCTTCGCGTTTTTCTTGATCTTTTGCGGAATGGTAATTGCCTCATCAACTTTTCCGGTAATTTCCATGGTCATATCCTGATCAATGGTCATCTTGATATCGTTCATCGGCATTTCCATTTTCATTTGCTGCTTCATTTTTTGCTGTTCAAAAGTTTCCTGATCAATGTAAAATGTTTGTTTTAGATGTTTGATCTTGATGTTATTTAAAGACTTTGCAATCCCCAGTTGTTTCAGTGAACTCATAGAATCTTTAACTTGTTTCAACCCTTGTTCTAATACTTTTTGGGAAGCATCTTCATTTAAATCCATTGTAATTACATACATGTCATCCTGTTTTTTCATTTTAACGAATTTATCGGATTTATCGTTATTGGAAAGTTGATCCAGAATGTTCTTAAATTGTTTCAGTGTTTTTGAAGGATCTTTGCTTTGGCTTTGTTTTTGCAGTTGTTCCAGATTCATTCCTTTGATTCCTATCCAGCTTTGTTGTGGTGTTTTTGTGTACAAAGTACCATCAACGTAATAATTCTCCACCGGGATAGTTTGTCCGTTTGCCTTGGTTTGGCCACTCATATACATGGACATCGGATCCATTTGCATTTTTGTATCCATGTTCATTTGTGTTTTTATGGATTGCGTCTGATCACCTTTTGCCGCAGTGATATCCTGGTTTACATCCATTGAATATTTCATTCCCGGCCAGTTCTGCATTTCGTTAGCAGATTTCTCTATAATCTGCAAAGCTGTTAGTTCCTTCTCTTTTTTTGGCTTTTCATCGCCGGCACCACTTCCGCTTCCACTACTGTTTCCCGATTGACCACAAGCTGCCAGAAACATCAAGAAAACAATTAATGAAGATAACAATACTTTTTTCATCTTTGCTCTCCTCCCAGGTGAATGTTGTTAAATTCCAATAATATAATGTACGGTCCAATGACCAAATAGTTTCAAATTTGAAGCAATCTTTTTTGTTTCCTTAGTCAAAAAGAATAGAATGAAATGGAGGGATAAAATAATGGAGGGGATATAAGTGGAGGCACGTTTGAATTACTATTCTATTGCACCTGAAGCAATGCAGCTGATGGTCGGTTTCGAAAAGTATATGAAGTCGACAAACCTGGACCAGACACTGCTGGAGTTGGTTAAGACACGCGCATCACAAATTAACGGCTGCGCATTTTGTTTGGACATGCATACAAAAGATGCTCGGGCAAACGGTGAAACCGAGCAGCGGTTGTACGGATTGAATGCATGGCGAGAAACGGATTATTATACCGCCAGGGAACGTTCGGCATTGGAACTGACGGAAGTTATTACTGAAATTGCCACGCAAGATGTTTCGGATGATTTATATGATAATGTACGTGAATTTTTCGATGAAAAGGATTTTGTTGATCTTGTCTACGCGATTAACACCATAAACAGCTGGAATCGCCTGGCAATCACGATGCGGGCGGTTCCCGGGAAATATCAGCCGAAAAAGTGACCAACAAAGAAGAACCTCTGTTTACTGTTGCAGGGGTTCTTGTTTGTTAAAAAAGTTTTAAATTGGAACTGCGTTTGTGGTATTCTAGTGGCTGATAATGTTATGCAATAATATTGTCGTTTTATGGGAGTATAAAAGTGAAGGGACATGCTTCACGACCAACATGAAAATTCAAAAGGTAGGTGTTTAGAGTGTCAAAAGAAGACTCGAGTACTGGGTTTAAGCCGTATATCCCGGCATCCAAGAACCCGCCTGAGTTTACAATTGTTTCGATGATTGTTGGTGCGATTCTTGCCATCATATTCGGCGCTGCCAATGCTTATTTGGGGCTAATTGTAGGTATGACAGTTTCCGCATCGATTCCAGCGGCTGTTATTTCAATGGCTGTATTGCGAATCATTATGAAGCGGACATCCATTCTTGAGAACAACATCGTACAGACCATTACATCGACTGGTGAGTCTCTTGCAGCGGGTGTTATTTTTACGTTGCCTGCATTGTTTATCTGGCAGCTTGAACCAAGTCTCACAACAATCGCTATCATAGCTTTAGCTGGTGGTATTTTAGGGGTTGTCCTGATGATCCCGCTCCGGCGTGCGTTAATTGTTCAGGAACATGAAACACTGCCATATCCGGAAGGTACTGCTTGTGCTGAAGTTTTACATGCTGGAGAAGAAGGCGGCAAAGGGGCCAAGCTGGTGTTTGGCGGGCTAGGAATCGGTGCAGCATTCAAATTTTTAACTGATGCTGTAAAAGCATTTCCATCCTCAGTCGAATGGGAAATTTATAAATTTAAAAACGCCGCAATCGGTATGGATGTTATGCCTGCGCTGCTTGCCGTCGGATATATCATTGGTCCGCGTATTGCCGGAATTATGTTCGCCGGTGGTGTGCTTGGCTGGTTGGGAATTATTCCGCTGATAAGTTATATCGGTGAATTTGCCACGACGCCAATTTATCCGGGGGAAGTTCCGATAGGTGAAATGGGCTTTCATGATATTTGGAATAACTATCTGCGTTATATCGGTGCCGGCGCTGTTGCATTTGGAGGTATTGTGGGATTGCTGAAGACGCTTCCTACCATTATTTCCTCATTCAGCGGTTCCATAAGAGGATTTTCTTCTGCCGGTGAGACGGGTGACCTGCGAACCGACAAGGATATTCCCTATACGTTAATTGTGGTGTTAACTGTTGTGTTCATGGGTATTCTTATGTTTTATCCAACCATAAATTTGGGGATTATTGGTGCTCTCCTGCTGTTCATTTTTGGTTTCTTTTTTGTTACTGTGTCATCCAGGATTGTTGGTATTGTCGGCAGTTCATCCAACCCTGTTTCCGGAATGACAATCGGAGCGCTTATTTTTATTTCATTAGTTCTTGCTGCAATAGGACATACGGGTGAAGCCGGAATGATAACTGCTATCACGATAGGGTCCGTAGTCTGTATCGCAGCTGCAATAGCTGGTGATACATCCCAGGATCTGAAAACAGGTTATATCGTTGGAGCGACACCAAAATGGCAGCAGATTGCTCAGCTTTATGGTGTGTTAATTACAAGTATTGTCATCGGATTCATTCTGATTTTACTTGATAATGCATACGGATTCGGGTCTTCGGAATTACCCGCGCCACAGGCAGTTCTTATGTCAATGGTAGTTGAAGGTATCATGGAGGGAAATCTTCCATGGAATCTGATTTTCATTGGTGCCGCTGCTGCTGCAACCGTTGAATTGTTTGGAATAGGTTCACTTCCTTTTGCAGTAGGATTATATTTGCCGATTCATCTAACCTCTCCGATTATGGTTGGAGGTCTTGTGCATGGAATTATCAAACGAATTACTAAAAATAAAGAAGAATTTAAAGAGAAAAATGAGCGGGGAATACTGCTTGCATCCGGTTATATTGCTGGTGAAGCATTGATGGGTGTGTTTGTTGCAATTGCTGTAACGGCGGGAATTACCATGCCGTCAGAGACTTTCTTTGGGCCGATTGTGTCACTGATTGCCTTTGCACTGGTTACTTGGTATCTGTTCCGCACAGCGAATAAGAAAACAACGAAATAAGTTAATTTCCCGTGTTGTAAGTCATCCTTTTTGGGGTGACTTTTTTTATTGCCTAGGAAATTTATAAAATTTTGTAGATGTGGATAATGCACTTGCTCCTAATCAGCCACGTCCAGCTCCAGCGCCCAGCGACTAGCAAACTTCACACTTCCTCACTACGATAAAGAAGACTTG
>NZ_BAAADS010000001.1:0-218660 GCF_039522605.1 Virgibacillus siamensis | reverse complement strand
TAAGGAAGGCCGACTAAAACCGGCCTTTGCGGCCAACGTCGACACACCCCTATGAAGGGGCGTGTTTCCTTTATCTCATTTAAGGAAGATCGGCTAAAACCGCCGCTTTGCGCAGCAACGCCGACCTACCCGCGATGCGCGGGCACAGTTTGTACGTCGCTAAACGGGCGCTTCCGCTTTTGTTCTTGCCATAAAGGGGTGTTTTTAAAAACAAGGGGTTGTGGTTGATTATAAAGAAACTTCGACACTCGTTTTAGACGGGACGAATGCCGAAGTTTTTCAATGCACGTTATTTTGTATCCATCAAAATGTTTGTGACTTTATCTACTACATAGCTGCTGCCGCCATCATCTTCAGTATGTTCGACCATCATGGAAATCAGAATATCTTTTGACTTCGATGGGTAACCGACAAACCAGCCGTTTTCTGCACCTGATTCCTGCTCAAGTGTCTTTTTCAATTCAGCCGTACCTGTTTTACCAGCAATTGGGAAGTCCGCCTGCTGTGCCCCGTTTGCTGTTCCTTTTGGTGATGATACGACCTTCCGCAATGCTTTCTGCAGAAGATTTACTTGCTTCGTGGTGATTAAATTCTTTTTCCATACCTGACCATCTTTAGCGTCAGCAAGTAAAGTCGGTTTTATCATATTTCCTTTGTTCAGAATCGGTGTATACGTCATTGCCAGATGCAATGCACTTACCTGCAATTCGCCTTGTCCGTAACTTGAATTTGCAAGCAGAACTTCATCATCTATACTTCCGCTCGATGATATCGTTGATTTCTGGATCGGATATTTAAAAGGCAATTCCTTACCAAAGCCAAATTGTTTCATGCCTTTCACATATTTTTCGGACCCCATCTCAACTGCCTGCATTGCAAAATAAATGTTGTCGGATCGAATCAGGGCATCCGTGACGTCAACTGGCTGGCTGGACGTGGATACACGGGTAACTTCATAATCACCCCAACCCTCACCTCCGCTCCAGGTAAGACCGTTTATTTCAATACCTTCTCCAGGTTTGATGGTCCCATTATCTAATCCGATTGCCGCTGTTACTGGTTTAATCACTGATCCCGGTGTAAATGTTGCCGAAAATCGATTGATCAATGGCTTTTTTGGATTGTTTTGCAGTTCATCCAATTTGGATTGGGAAATACCATATAAAAAATCGTTTGGGTTAAAAGAGGGACTGCTGACAAGTGCCAGTGTCTCACCGGTCTTTGGATCTATCGCTGCCGCGGTACCGGCTTCCCCGTTATAGCTCTGGAAAATTCGCTTCTGTAATTCGGCATTAATTGTTGTTACAATATTTTCGCCGTCTTTTACCGGCTTTTCCGCAATAACAGTTGTTTCACCGTTCTTATTCGTGACGGTTATTTTAACTCCCTCTTCACCTTTTAGACGTTTATCAAAAAGTTGTTCAAGACCGCGTTTTCCAATCATATCATTTGGACTGTAGACTTTGGAATCACGTTTTTTCAGTTCTTCTGCAGTAATTTTCCCTACATATCCGACCAGGTGTGCAGTGGCTTTGCCGTATGGATATACTCTTCCCGTTACATCCCTTTTCACGACGGAGCTTAGTTCAAATAACTGGTTCAATAGATTATCATTGTTTTTTGATACCTTTTTGATCGGTACAAACATGCCAGGTTTTACCCAATCGGCATTAATACTGTTGTTGATTGATTCAACCGATATATTGAGCAGTTCAGCTATCTGTTGTTTTTGCTGGCTGGCGTTCGAACCAAGCTTCCCGGGAACAATACCAATCTCGTAAACAACATCATTAATGGCAAGTGGCATTCGGTTGCGGCCCAGGATTTCGCCGCGGCGAGGCTCTTCCGTTTCCAGTCCAATCTTTCCGCCATTTTTAATTGCCGGGAAAATAAAACCGGGATTCCATTTAACATACCAGTTCTCTTTGTCCTCTTCGCCTTCTTTAACCAATGTAGCTTTATAATCAAAGTTAACAGGACCTGCAACAGTATCCATTTTTACTGTAAAAGGGATAGTAGCTTTCCCTTTTTCCATCGCTTTTTCTATTTGTTTGTCTGAAAGTTTCTCATAGGAAATTTTCAGGTTGTTGATGTTAAGATCTCCGTAAATATCTTTATACCTTTTCACATAATCCTTTGTTGGATATTTTTCAGTCGATTTTTCCGCAGACATATCGTACATTTTACTGAATTCCTGCTGGTTCCAATGGCTCACATATTTATCAAACCGCTCCTGCGGGGTAATTTCATCTTCCGAGCATGCGGAAAGCAACAGTACCAATAGGACAGGGAACAGCAGTATAACCTTTTTCATAATGACCCCCTCCACTATCTGAAAATCTATTATTATCATATCATTTTCCGCCTGAAAAAACATGTGTTTTTCCGTTATTTGTGCAGATACAGTTTTGGAATCGGCAAACATTTTTGTTCGATATAATGAAAAGCAAGACATTAGACCTATATCGGCAATTATTTCCCAGTCATACACAAAACTAGTTGATATTTGACAAAAGAAGACACCCAAAATGTATTGCAACTATTGTATAGTAGTAGTAAAGTAGTATTATAGTTCTTATTTGAGAACAATTTGATTAAAGGCCAGGATTAAAGTATTGGGTATTAAGAATCAGAATTGTTGTCTGCACACGAAATAATTAGGGAGGAATACTGAATGCAAAGTCCGGTAAAACAAGTTGTTTTAGATGATGAGTGGTTTGAGTTGATCAAATCGGCTAAAACATTGGGGTTGACTATAGAAGAAATAAGGCAGTTCCTGACAGAAGTGCAGCGGAAAAACCGATGATGGATAAAACTGTACATTATATAGAACCATACACCTTTTTATGGTATACTTTGTCTGAAAGAAGGTGTATTACGTGATAGGTGAAACAATAAAACGATTGCGCAAGGCTAAAAAGATGTCTATTTCCGAACTGGCCGAGCGGGCTGGTGTGGCTAAATCATATTTGAGTTCCATTGAGCGGAATCTTCAGTCAAATCCTTCTATCCAATTTATGGAAAAAATAAGTGCTGTACTGGATGTCTCCGTGAATGATTTGATTCGTAATGATGAACAGGAGAATAATAGAGGGGAACTGGACGGTGAATGGATTGAAATTGTGCGGGAAGCAATGGATTCGGGTGTCAGCAAGGAACAGTTTAAGGATTATCTTGAATTTACAAAATGGAGAAAAGAACAGGATAAGTAAGAGCTGACCGTACAGCTGCCGGGCTTGCGGTTTTTTGCTGTTTGGGTTTTGCGGTGATGGGAGGGTCAGCAGTGCAAAAATCTGTATATTGGCTTTTTCCTTTGTTATGGATGGGGGTGATCTTTTATTCGTCGGCACAGCCATATGAGGAACAGGATATCAAGCCATTTTTGGGGAACGCCCTAAATTTATCGTTTCTGGAACCGTTTGTTGGATGGATGTCATTTACATATCATAATTCGGAAGTAAGTGTGGAAGCGTTGGGTGTTGATGGCCTGATTGAGTTTTTTATCCGAAAAGGTGCTCATTTTGGTGTATATTTCATCCTGCTTTGTTTATTTTACATGGCATTCGTTAAAACGGTTAAAGGTGCACATTGGAAACTTATGGAAGTGTCGTATTTGTTGTCCATTACATATGCTGTTACAGATGAATTCCATCAAAGTTATACGGCGAACCGGACACCGTATGCGGGTGATATTGTTATTGATGGAATTGGAGCAGGGGCTGCAGTATTATTTCTGATTGTATGGAATCGGAACAGAAAACGTCGGCAAAAAAACGGAAAATTAACCAGATAATCACGCAGAACGACATAATTCGACAGCCTTTTTCGAGTGTTTATGGTATGATTAGCGTATAATTTTAAAAAGGCGGTATTGCAAATGGTAGAACAGGAAAAATTTAAGCATTTGCTGGAAAAGCTTATTGAAGATACAGAAAATGCCAAATTTCAATCGTCAGAGGAATTAATTAATGCACTCATTCATGAACTGGGTGCTGACAATAACAGCTTTCAAGTAAAGTGATTAAAAAGGATTGAACATCTATTGAATACCAGATTATATATTAAAAACGCAGCTATTTATACAGAAAATCAGGGGATTGTCCAGGGATCACTGTTTATTGAAAATGATAAAATGAAAGAAATACACACGGAATCGAGTCCGCCAGCTGATGCTGAGATTATTGACGGGACGGGGCTTCATCTGATACCTGGCTTTATCGATGGTCACATTCACGGGGCGGCAGGTGCTGATGTTATGGATGCGACAGAAGAAGCGATTGATACAATGGCCGGTGTATTACCTGAAGAAGGTACTACCGGTTTCTTGGCTACAACGATTACCCAGTCGCAGGAAAACACCGAGCAGGCACTTGAAAATATTGCGGCTTATCATTCGAAATCAGGACAGGCTGAAGTTGTTGGGGTGCATTTGGAAGGACCGTTTATTGAGAAAAGTAAAAAAGGCGCCCAGCCGCTGGAACATATTTTGCAGCCGGACCTTGATTTGTTCAGAAAATGGCAGGCACTTTCGGGGGACAGCATTAAAACGATAACGATGGCTCCCGAGCATGATCCAAATGGAACGTTTATCAGAAATCTTTCAGCCACCGGGGTCAATGTTTCAGCAGGACATACGGCAGCAGGATTTGAGGGCATAAAAAAAGCTGTTTCACATGGTCTGCGGCAAGTAACACACCTTTGCAATGCAATGACAGGAATTCACCATCGTGATATTGGTGCAGTCGGCGCTGCATTTGAATTGGAAAAACTGCGTGCCGAACTGATTGCAGATGGGATTCATGTTGCACCGGAAATGCTTGAACTGATTTATGCGAACATGGGCAGTGAACGGTTAATTTTAATCACGGATGCAATGCGTGCAAAGTGTTTGCAAGCGGGTGACTATGAACTGGGAGGACAGCCTGTTGCGGTAACGGATGACCGTGCTGTATTAAAGGATGGTACATTGGCAGGGAGCATTCTAAAAATGTATCAGGGAGCACAGCAGATGTTGCAGGTGACGGATGTCACAATCGGTGACATTGTGAAAATGGCAGCAGCCAATCCGGCTAAACAGTTGGGCATCTTTAACAGGAAGGGAAGCATTAAGGAAGGGAAAGATGCTGATCTTCTGCTGGTTGATGACAATATGACGATTAAGTACACGATTTGCCGGGGTGTTGTAGCGTATAAGGAGGAAGCATGAATGGAAATTTTGAAATGTAAAGACTATGCTGATATGAGTGAAAAAGCCGCTGAATTGATTGTGAATACAATAAACGGGTTGCAAAAGCCGGTTCTTGGTCTGGCTACAGGTTCCACCCCTGAAGGATTGTACCGTAATTTAATTAAGGCATATAAAAAGAATGCCGTTTCTTTTGTAAACGCAACAACCTTTAATCTGGATGAATACGTCGGACTCCGTGAAGATGATCCAAACAGTTATAAGTATTACATGCGTGAAAAATTGTTTGATGCAGTTGATATTTCTGTTGAACATACACATGTACCAAATGGGGATACCGGAAACCCTGAGGAAGAGTGTGTAAGGTATGAAAAACAGATTCGTGATGCCGGTTATGCTGATTTGCAAGTATTAGGTCTTGGATTAAATGGTCATATTGGTTTTAATGAACCAGGAAGCAGTTTTGATACGAAGACACATACAGTTGATCTGGATTTATCAACCAGAAAAGCGAATGCACGCTTTTTTGATTCATTGGAACAAGTCCCTGAACAGGCAATAACAATGGGAATCAGTACAATAATGCACGGCGAAAAAATTGTTCTGCTCGTATCAGGCATTAATAAGGCGGATGCAGTAAAAAAATTGGTGCATGGAGAGATCACCGAGGAATTCCCTGCGTCTGTTCTGCAGCAGCATGGAAATGTGATTGTAATTGGGGACGAGGCAGCACTGTCAAAGTTAGGATAACATCGGTGCGTGGGGATCGATGCAGTTTAGACATCGATCTCCACATATGCACTGCCTTTATGGGTCACCAACGCAGTGTCACTGGTCAGATTGGTAACCCAATCCAGGAAACTTTCCTCGAAACCGTCTCTGACATAAACGATAAATTCCACTTTTTCCAAATAATGAATCGATTCAAGTACGTGATCAGAGTTTCGCAATTCATTTTCCAATTTTCCCAGCATCGAATAGTCAACAGTTACTGAAAATCCGTTCATTAACCTGCGCTCCACTACACCCGCTGTTTCTATCGCCAGGGAGGCGCTGCTTCCGTAAGCACGAATAAGACCGCCGGCACCCAGCTTAATCCCGCCAAAGTATCTGGTGACAACAATTACAGTATCTTTCAGGTCCCGTTTTTTAAGAACTTCCAGTATTGGTACACCGGCTGTTCCGCTGGGCTCGCCATCATCATTGGCTTTTTGGATTTGGTTGTTCCCGCCGATCATGTATGCTGAACAGTTGTGGGTTGCGTCGTGGTGTTTTTTCTTTATTTGATGAATAAATGCCTGTGCCTCCTCCTCTGATTCAGCTCGTTTCACATAACCGATAAAACGTGACTTTTGAATGACAAACTGATTTTCAACTTCTTTTTTTACGGTATAATAAGTAGATAGCATAGGAATATTTTGCCTCCTGTTTAATATAGAAGATTGGAACCTGCAAATTTTTGAAACATGGGTTGTCACCATGCCTTTAGGTGACGAGTTGGTTGCACGTATGCAGTAAGAAAGTTTTATATTTTCCTATCTGCTAAAAAGTTTTCGTAAAGCATGCTAAAAGACCCTATTAAAGAAAAATATGGATACGAATAATTATATCATAGGCTGGTGGAACTGTATGTCAGAAAAACTGGAACAGAAAACATTGGACTTTGTGATTGATGAAATGTTTGATGTCGTGGAAAACAGTAAAGATGAAATATTCAATATCAGTGAAGAAACAAGAAATGAATATGAGACGCTTACTGAAGAACTGAAAAAGACCAAAGAAGAGATGGCTCAGCACATTACTGACGGTGACCAGCTTGAACAGAAAGTGCGTTATTCCAGGGAGCGTCTTTCAGAGGTCAGTGAATATTTTGATCGCTATTCCGAAACAGAAATCCGCGAAGTTTATGAAAATACGCATAAAATGCAAACGCAATTGGCCGTGCTTCGTCACGAAGAAAAAGAGTTACGGAATAAACGGGATGATCTGGAACGGAGACTGGTTGCCCTGGATCAGACATTTGAACGTGCAGATGGATTGGCAGGAAAAATATCCGTTATTCTCACTTACTTAAATGATGATTTTCGGCAAGTAAATGAAATGATTGCTGAGGCAAAGGAAAAGCAAGAATTCGGGTTGAAAATCATCGAAGCGCAGGAAGAAGAACGCAGAAAAATTTCCAGGGAGATTCACGACGGGCCAGCCCAGATGCTTGCCAATATTTTGCTCCGATCTGAGTTGGTTGATCGTACATTCCGCAACGGTCCTGTGGAAGACGCAATCAAAGAAGTGAAAAGTATGCGTAAAATGGTACGGTCTTCGCTGTATGAAGTGCGCCGCATCATTTATGATTTGCGTCCGATGGCCCTGGATGACTTGGGGCTGATTCCAACCATTAGAAAATATATTGCAACCATAGCAGATTATAATGATGCTGAAATCACATTTTCATCAGTTGGGGAACAAAAGCGGCTGCACCAGAAATATGAAATAGCTTTTTTCAGGCTTGTTCAGGAGGCTGTACAAAATGCAATCAAGCATGCTGATTCCACATGTATTAAGGTAAAAATAGAAATAAATGAGCAAAATATTTTAGTAGAAATAAAGGATAATGGCAAAGGTTTTGACCCGGACATGAAGCATGATAAGTCATTCGGATTAATCGGTATGCGGGAGCGGGTTGAAATGTTGGATGGAACTTTGTCGATTGACACTGGTATCGGTAAAGGGACAACGATTCAGATCAACGTTCCGTATAACCCATCATAATGCTATACCATTTTTCAACAGATTTATGTATACTAATACTTAAATAGAGATTTAGCCTTCATAGATAATGTAATGGGGTAATTTAACATATACAGAAAATAATCAGGGAGGAACAATACCGATGAATACGAAACGAACTAGGATTGTATTGATTGATGACCACAAGCTTTTTCGCGAAGGGGTCAAAAGAATTTTGGAATTTGAACCATCTTTTGAAGTTGTAGCAGAAGGGGACGATGGGCTGACAGCATCGAAAATTGTCAAGGAAAATAACCCCGACGTTGTACTGATGGATATCAATATGCCGACAATGAACGGTGTTCAGGCAACTGCGGATCTCGTTCGGCATTTTCCGGATACTAGCATTATTATTCTTTCCATTCATGATGATGAAAGCTATGTGACGCATGCGCTGAAAACCGGTGCACAAGGATACCTGCTGAAAGAAATGGATTCAGATTCATTAATTGAAGCGATCAAAGTGGTCAGTGAAGGCGGTTCTTACCTTCATCCGAAAGTTACGCATAATCTGGTGCAGGAATATCGGCGTCTTGCACAGGAAAACATGTCAAGAACAGCTGAAAAAAATCTCGAATATCGTAAACCATTACATTTGCTGACTCGTCGTGAATGCGAAGTTCTGCAGCTTCTTGCTGACGGCAAAAGCAATCGTGCAGTTGCCGAATCGCTATATATCAGTGAGAAGACTGTAAAAAACCATGTCAGCAATATTTTACAGAAAATGAATGTTAACGACCGAACACAAGCAGTTGTTTCAGCAATACGCAAAGGCTGGGTCGAAGTAACGTATTAAGTTGGAGTTTTGTTCCTTAACACTCAATACTCTGTCATCAAGGTTGGTGGCAGGGTATTTTTTATGCAGGAGGAATCGGAGATGGGCAGATATCAACAGAACAGTAAATTTATCGATAAAAGTGCGACATATCGTTGAGACAATAAATTCGCGGAGGGCGCTCTACCGCCGGATTATTCTCCCCAAAACAAATGCATTTTTACCAGTATTCATGTAAAATAGTAATACAAAAATAGAAGAGGAGAAGGGTAGATGATGAAGGTTGCAATAATGACTGACAGTACGGCATATCTTTCGGAAAGGTTACTCAAACAGAATGATATACATGTCGTTCCGCTTAGTGTTGTCTTTGATGATACTTCTTACCGTGAAGGAATAGACATTACTACGGAGGAATTCTATCAAAAGGTAAAAGCTGCCGAGCAACTTCCCAAGACTTCCCAGCCCTCAATCGGACAAATCACCAAGAAATTTGAGGAACTTGCCGATGATTATGATGCTGTCATTTCGATTCATTTATCCAGCGGGATCAGTGGAACGTATCAGGCGGCTGCAAGTGCCGGGGAGATGGTGGAAGGCATTGATGTCTATCCGTATGATTCCGAAATCAGCTGTATGGCCCAGGGATTTTACGCGCTGGAAGCTGCTGAGATGGCCAAGGCTGAGAAAAGCCCGGATGAAATTATTCAACAGCTTGATCACATGAAAAAGAGTATCCGTGCCTATTTCATGGTGGATGATCTCAGCCATCTGCAGCGAGGAGGCCGTTTAAATGGTGCTCAGGCAATTGTTGGCAGTCTCCTGCAAGTCAAGCCGGTACTGCATTTTGTCGATAAAGTAATCGTTCCTTTTGAGAAAATTCGTACTCGAAAAAAAGCAATTAATCGAATCTTAGGGCTGCTTGAAGAAGATGCAGGAAAAGGGAAGGAAATGAAGGTTGTTTTCATTCACGCCAATAATGAGCAATCAGCTGTTGAGTTAAAAAACAGGGTTGACCCAGCGTACGCTAATATGGAGAGTATGATCAGTTACTTCGGCCCGGTAATTGGGACTCATCTCGGTGAGGGTGCAATTGGTGTGTGCTGGTACATGAAATAGCTGGTTTATTCTGCCAGTCAGTCGGCTGGCAGTTCCATATATTAATAGAGGAGTGTGAGGCCATGCAGCTTCAAGTGGATCAGGATTTTATTTCCCGTTACGATGGGAAACTATTGCTTCGACAGGAAATTCCCCTGAACGACCCCATATTTGAACAACTTCTGCAAGACAAGTATTTTACCCCAGTATCATCTTTTCAAATAAATTTTTTTCAAAAAAAGTGCAGTCGCTGTGGCAATTATAAAAAATCATTATTAGGAAAACTTCCATGTCAAGTGTGTGGTGAACGCCATGTATACTGTCGCAAGTGTATTGAAATGGGACGTGTAATGGAATGTATGCCACTGTTTGAATGGAACGGTCCGCGTGCCGTGTGGACCACACATGAAGATGCCTGTACGTGGGACGGTGAATTAACAAAAGTTCAACATAGGGCTGCAGATCGTATAACGACAGCAATCACTGCAGAGGAACCTGAACTGCTGATATGGGCGGTGTGCGGCGCTGGGAAAACGGAGATGCTTTTTCCCGGTATTACGGAGGCACTGCGACTGGGAAAGCGAATTTGCATTGCCACCCCAAGAACGGATGTTGTCAGGGAGCTGCTGCCAAGAATACGTACTGCCTTTTCGAATGTGTATATTCAAGGAATGTATGGCGGCAGCAGGGAAAATGACGGATCCGCCCAAATGATTATTGCGACAACCCACCAGTTGTTACGCTTTAAGCATGCATTTGATGTCATTATTATTGACGAAACAGATGCATTTCCATATCATGCTGACCCATCGCTTGCATTTGCCGCTAACCGTGCCAAAAAGATAACCAGTACCACGATTTACCTCACTGCGACACCTCGTCCCGTGCACCGGAAACGGATTTTAACGAATAAACTTTCACATATTTTTGTACCTGTCAGGTTTCACGGCCATCCTTTACCGGTACCTATATTCACCATGACATTTTCACTTCAGAAGGATCTTAGGCAATCCACCATTCCCAAATCGTTTCTGGACTGGGTGAAAAAGAGGTCGGACCGGAACAGACAGCTTCTCATTTTTGTACCTACCATTTCCCTGGCTGAAAATCTCATCCCCAACCTGAAAACAGCACTCCAGGATAACAATGTAACAGCTGTGCACGCATCTGATGTGGACAGAGAAGAAAAGATAAACCGTTACAGGAACAAGCAGATCCAAACACTTGTAACGACGACAATCTTGGAACGTGGCGTTACCTTTCCTTCAGTTGATGTTGCGGTCTTGGATTCCGGACACACCGTATTTGACGAAGCAGCGCTTGTCCAGATTGCCGGGAGGGCAGGAAGAAGTCCTGCAGACCCGACCGGAGAGGTGGTGTTTTTTCATGATGGCAAAACGGAAGCAATGATGGAAGCCGTTCGATTGATTAAGAAAATGAATAAACGAGGGGGATTCAACTAACATGGACTGTTTATGGTGTGACAATGAAATTATTCCCGAAATTAACTGGACTACCCTGTTTATGCTGCCTGAGCCGGAAAAATTATGTCAATCGTGCCGGGGAAAGCTAATTGAACTGGATGGAAAACGGTGTGAAAAATGCAGCCGTCTCAGCAGTAAGTCCATTTGTGATGACTGTCGATGGTGGAAGGAGCATAAGGATCCGCTCATGTTCAATTATTCCATTTTCCAATATAACGAACGGATGCAGGAAATGGTTGCACGATGGAAATACCGTGGTGATTATTGTCTTGGCGAGGCTTTCCGTAAACAGTTTCGGAACGGGTTTCGGCAATCATTTTCTTTTTTGACTAAACAAGCAGTAGCTGTCCCAATTCCGTTAAGTCATGAGCGGCTTATGGAACGGGGGTTTAATCAGGCTGAACTGCTTTCCCGGTTTTTGCCGGTTCCAACCAGAAATGCCTTATCAAGAGTCCATGGCGAAAAACAATCCAAAAAGACCCGTTATGAACGGATAACGGCCATTAATCCATTCAGGTTATCAATGGCTGTCGACAAGCCGGTGGTTTTGGTGGATGATATTTATACAACCGGAACAACTTTGCGGCATGCTGCTTCTATTCTGAAAGATGGGGGCAGTACGGAGATCTATGCTTTGACACTCATTCGGGGCTGACTGCTGTCTAAGAATAGCGTGTTGTTGCATGAATTGATGAAAAATCGGTTTTTGCAAGGTAATGCATCTAGGAATTTTTCACTATTTTTTAAATTATTATAAATTCTGTAATGCAACAGCGGCAGCGCTTACAGCCCAAATTCGACAATTCTTGCTAAAATATGACGGAATTTTTTAACGGTTTAAGCAGGAAAAGTGACGGGAAACGTAGTATAATATACGCATAAGGATGAAAGGAGGACACAATTTATGAAGTACAACATCCGTGGTGAAAATTTAGAGGTGACAGGGGCTATACGAGACTATGTAGAAAGAAAGATTAGTAAACTGGAAAGATATTTCGATACACCACCAACTTCTGATGTACACGTAAATTTGAGTGTCTATAACGATGAACAAAGGATTGAGGTTACGATTCCAATGACAAACTTGCTATTGAGGGCAGAGGAGCAGCATATTGATTTATATGCAGCTATCGATCTCGTAGTGGATAAGTTGGAAAGACAGATTCGTAAGTACAAAACAAAAGTTAATCGTAAATTTAGACAGCAAGGTTCTCCGAAACACGTTTTTGCTGAATTGGAAAAAGAGGCAGCAACTCAGGTAGCTGAAGCGGGAGAGGACGATATTGAAATCGTCCGGACAAAACGTTTTGACTTGAAGCCAATGGACTCGGAGGAAGCGGTCATGCAGATGGATATGCTGGGCCATGCTTTCTATGTTTTTACCAATGCACTTTCCGGTGATACTAATGTGGTCTACAGACGGAAAGATGGAAGGTATGGACTGATCGAGCCCAACAGCTGATGATTTTATAAAAATAATTTGGACGGCTCCGGATTTCCGGGCCGTCTTTTGTGTGCGGGCAAGTACCGGTCTCTCCACAGCTCATACCTAGTCTTAGAGGGTGACCCAGCCTTGATTGTTTCTGCCCAGGAATCCGGATATTCCAACGGCTTGATAATTTAACCATATGGCGGGTTTCTGTTTTTATACGGAGGTGGATACAAGCTCTAGCGCAGGAATGCACTCCTTAAGTGTTGTTTTTATTAAGTATAGGTAACCGGCAGCCCCCGGTAAAGAAGACATCGCTTCTAATGCCTATGCTTTGTCATAATTTGTCGAATAAATTGCCGAATTTTAATTTTAGGTGTAAAGTTCCTTCTGAAATTCCGGGTTAATCCGGCAAAATTGAAAAACAGACCGATTTATTAATCGAAAACTGTCGAATAAATTGCCAAATAAGAAAAATGGCAATTCGCATACTTTTAACGCTTCATGGTATAACTGAATCATCAAAGCGAAAGGGGCAGATTATGTGAGTGAGATAACCAATAATGAACTTGCGAAAAGACTTCGACAGCACGAGGAAACCATAACACAACTGGTTGAAATCGTAGCTGCAACAAATCATAAGCTGGCAGAGCTGGATAAGAAGTTAAGCGAAAATACACATTCCGCTTCACTCACATAATGGATTTGCTGTTCGCTTGAATGTCTAATTTTCCACGGGTCTTCCTCTTATTTACCTCACGAAAAGGATTGTCCATCCCCCGGGCAATCCTTTTGTATTTTTCCGCCATGTCCATTCCCAATCAGTTGTCATACGTGTTTAGATGAGTTATGATTAGTGTTGGATTGTAGTAATTCACTAGGGATTTTTTAATCATATGAGGAGCGTTTTAAATGGCAGGATTACTGACAAAGATATTTGGTGATGGTACGAAAAGACAATTATCCAAACTTCAGAAGAAAGTTGATCAGATAGAAGCATTGGAAACAGATATAGAGAAATTAACAGATGAAGAACTTCGGAAAAAAACAGAAGAATTTAAAGAACGCTATGCAAATGGCGAGACCTTGGATGATTTAATGGTGGAAGCATATGCGGTAGTCCGCGAAGGCTCCAAGCGTGTGCTGGGAATGCGTCCATTTCCTGTTCAGCTGATGGGTGCGATTTCATTGCATGAAGGCAATATTGCGGAGATGAAAACAGGTGAAGGTAAAACCCTCGCCTCAACAATGCCGGCATACTTGAATGCTATTGCTGGAAAGGGCGTTCATATCATCACAGTTAATGAATATCTTGCAGACAGAGATGCGCGGGATATGGGCGAACTGTACGGGTTTCTCGGCTTAACGGTTGGTCTGAATGGAAATGGTTTGTCAAAAGAGGAAAAACGGGAAGCATATTACAGCGATATCACGTATGGTACAAATAACGAATTTGGATTTGATTACCTGAGGGATAACATGGTGCTGTACAAAGAGCAAATGGTGCAGCGTCCACTTAATTTTGCAATTATTGATGAGGTGGATTCAATCCTTATTGATGAAGCAAGAACGCCTTTAATCATTTCCGGTTCTGCACAAAAATCTGCACAAATGTATATGCAGGCCAATTCATTCGTAAGTACACTCAAACATGAAACAGATTATACGTACGATGAAAAGACAAAAGGTGTTCAATTAACAGAAGAAGGGATCAACAAAGCAGAATCATACTTTAATATTGAAAATTTGTTTAATCTTGATCATGTTTCCCTGACACACCATATTAATCAGGCATTAAAAGCACATGCATCCATGCACCGTGACACTGATTATGTTGTGCAGGAAGGCGAGGTAATTATTGTGGACCAGTTTACCGGACGTCTTATGAAAGGACGCCGTTACAGTGATGGTCTTCATCAGGCGATTGAGGCTAAGGAAGGACTGCAGATTCAGAATGAAAGTATGACGCTGGCATCGATAACCTTCCAGAACTTTTTCCGTATGTACAACAAACTCGCCGGTATGACAGGTACTGCGAAAACAGAGGAAGAAGAATTCCGTAATATTTACAATATGGACGTTGTAGCAATTCCGACGAATAAACCGATTATTCGTGATGATAGAGCGGATATGATTTATAAATCAATGGAAGGTAAGTTTCGGGCAGTTGTCGAGGATATAAAGGAAAGATATCAACATGGTCAGCCGGTTCTTGTCGGTACTGTCGCAGTGGAAACTTCCGAATTGATTTCCAATATGCTGAAAAAAGCCGGTGTGAAGCATAATGTGCTGAATGCAAAAAATCATTTTAGCGAGGCAGAAATTATCGAAAATGCTGGTCAGCCCGGTGCAGTCACAATTGCAACCAACATGGCCGGACGCGGTACCGATATTAAACTCGGTGATGGTGTAACGGGGGTGGGCGGTCTGGCTGTTATTGGTACGGAGCGGCATGAGTCCCGCCGGATTGATAATCAGCTGCGTGGACGTTCGGGGCGTCAGGGAGATCCTGGGTTGACCCAGTTCTATTTGTCCATGGAGGATGAATTGATGCGCCGCTTCGGCTCTGATAACCTGAGGTCGATGATGGAGCGGCTCGGAATGGATGATTCCCAACCGCTTGAAAGTAAAATGGTATCCAGAGCTGTCGAGTCCGCACAAAAACGTGTGGAAGGTAATAACTTTGACGCACGTAAGACAGTACTATCATATGATGATGTGCTCCGCCAACAACGGGAAATCATCTATAAACAGCGGTTTGATGTTATTGAAGAAACCGAAAATCTTCGGGAAATTATTGAAGGTATGATTTTGTCATCAATACAACGTGTAGTTGGTGTAAACACACAGGATGAACTCGATGAAAATTGGGAATTGGAATCCATCGTCGAATATGTGCGTGGAAACTTGCTTGACTATGATGATATTTCGGTTCATGACATCAAAGGTAAAGAGCCGGAAGAAATAACCGAATTGATTATGAATAAAGTAAAAGAACGTTATGATGAAAAAGAGGAAGAACTTTCACCGGAGCAAATGCGTGAGTTTGAAAAAGTTATTGTACTCCGGACGGTTGATACAAAATGGATGGATCATATTGATCAAATGGATCAGCTTCGTCAAGGTATTCATCTGCGTGCATATGGACAAACTGATCCATTGCAGGAATATCAGGCAGAAGGATTCCACATGTTTGAAGAGATGGTTGTTGCGATTGAAGAAGAGGTTGCCAAATACGTGATGAAAGCGCAAATTCGTGAAAACTTGCAGCGCCAGGAAGTCGCGAAAAATACACAAGCTGTTTCCGGTGATCAGGAGGAAAAGAAAAAAACCCGCAAACCATATGTCAAAACTGAAAATACCGGAAGAAATGATCCTTGTCCATGCGGAAGCGGTAAAAAATATAAAAATTGTCATGGTAAATAACCTTTTACAAACAATTAATTTTGTGATTAACCAGGCCATCGCTGATGAGAAATGCTGATGGCCGGTTTTCTGATTAGAAAAGAATTATTCGTATTTTTAAAGGAGTGGTGCATAATGGATCTCACAGAAATCAGCCAGCAACTGGAACATATGGAAGCACGAATCGACGACTTCAGGGGGTCTCTTTGACTTAGATGTTAAAAAAGAGCGAATCAAAGAACTGGAACTCAAAATGGCCTCACCCGGATTCTGGGATGACCAGGATACTGCTCAGAAGGTAATCGGCGAAGTAAATGGACTGAAAGAGTATGTCGTTAATTTTGAAAATCTTGTGGATCAGCTCGATAACCTCCATGTTTCCTATGAACTTGTGAAGGAAGAAAATGATCAGGAATTGTTTGCCGAGCTGGAAGCAGATGTGAAATCGCTGAAAAAGGATATTGAAAATTTTGAATTGCAAATGCTTTTAAATGAACCATATGATGCCAATAACGCAATCCTTGAATTACACCCCGGCGCTGGGGGTACAGAATCTCAGGATTGGGCGAGCATGCTTCTGCGAATGTATCAACGTTGGGCGGACAGTAAGGATTTTACAGTGGAGACACTTGATTATCAGCCAGGTGATGACGCGGGAGTAAAAAGTGTAACATTGTTAATAAAAGGGCATAATGCGTATGGTAATCTGAAGGCTGAAAAAGGTGTGCACCGGCTTGTTCGAATTTCACCGTTCGACTCTTCCGGAAGGCGTCATACATCATTCACATCATGTGATGTTATGCCGGAGATGAATGATGATGTCGATATTGAAATCAAGTCAGAAGATATAAAAATCGACACATATCGGTCGAGCGGTGCCGGTGGACAGCATGTCAATACGACTGATTCTGCGGTTCGGATGACTCATTTGCCGACAAAAGTCGTTGTTACCTGCCAATCAGAGCGATCCCAGATTCAAAATCGTGAGCGTGCAATGAAGATGATGAAATCTAAATTATACCAGTTGGAACTGGAACGTCAGCGTGAAGAAGTCGCTGCACTCAGGGGTGAACAGAAGGAAATTGGCTGGGGCAGTCAAATTCGATCCTATGTATTCCACCCCTACACAATGGTTAAGGATCATCGTACAAACGTTGAGGCAGGTAATGCCCAAGGAGTTATCGATGGTGATTTGGATCCCTTTATTGATGCATACTTGCGTGCGCACATGAATTAAAACTTAGCAGTGCCGCCGTTTGCCGGTCTGAAACTTTTCGGTAATTTGACACAAATAGCTTTATCCCTGAACACCCCAGCATTCACATGATGCAGAAGGTTAAATTTACCAATGTTAGCCGTTTTAAAATATTGCAGTTCGGTTATACTAGTTATGAATAATCCACATTTTATGTTAGGGGGATTGAAGGATGAAGAAATTATTAGCTACAGTTCTTTTCGGGACAGCGCTTGTGCTCGGTGCATGTGGCGGTGGCGGCGGGGACGAAGGTTCCTCAGGCGGATCTTCTGACAGCGGCGGTGGTACAACTGATACTGCTTCGGCTGACCAAATTTTTCAGAACAATTGCGCCCAATGCCACGGGTCAGATTTGTCCGGTGGAATGGGACCTAATTTGACGAAAATTGGTTCCAAGTATTCCGCTGACGAGATAACTGATATTATTAAAAACGGTAAAGGCCAGATGCCTCCTCAAAAGCAGGTCTCAAAAGAGGATAGACAAACAGTAGCCCAGTGGCTTTCCAAGAAAAAATAAGGATACTTAATCCGGAGTCCGGAACACTTCCGTTTAGTTCAGTGTTGCGGGCTTTTCTTTTGGCAATTTTACTCCCATTTCAGCTTCCCTTTGAATAAAGAAGCCTCAAAAACTCAAAATAAATGTTGATTATTGTCGCAGTAACAAATAAAAAAGCGGCAAAATAGCAGACATTACCCGTGTTCGACCTCCAGAAATAACAAACATACGACAATATATTACAAAATTATAGTCGTTGTACATAATTTGAAATAAAAACGTAATATAAATAAGTCTAAATTTCGTGCGGAAAAATGTTATAATTACTATTAATTCTTTATAAAAACAGGTATTTTTGCACAGGAAAAAAGGCTTCAGTTTTATGGAAGCTTGCAGGGGAGAATTACCATCATGATTCGACAACAAATACGAGTAAAGGTGATACATTCATGATAAATATGAAAGACGTTTACAAAACGTATTCCAATGGTGTTACGGCGCTGAATGGGATAAATATAGATATCGACCAAGGAGAGTTTGTTTACATAGTCGGCCCCAGTGGTGCTGGAAAATCCACACTTGTCAAACTGATGTACCGCGAAGTAAAGCCCTCAGACGGAACGATTATCATCAACGGAACGGATGTCAAAACGATTAAAGAACGAAAAGTTCCCTTTTTGCGCAGGCAGATAGGGGTCGTTTTCCAGGACTTTAAATTGCTTCCGAAACTATCAGTCTATGAAAATATTGCTTTTGCGCTTGAGGTAATAGAAGAGCAGCCACGAAATATCCGAAAACGGGTTATGGATGTTTTGGAACTTGTTGGCTTGAAGAATAAGGCACGGTTTATCCCCGATGAATTGTCAGGGGGAGAACAGCAGCGGGTTTCCATTGCACGTGCAATTGTTAACCACCCTAAAATTGTAATTGCAGATGAGCCGACAGGAAACCTTGACCCGGAAACATCATGGGGAATTATGCGTACCTTTGAAGAGGTAAACGCCCGGGGTACGACAGTTATTATGGCCACACACAGCAAAGAAATTGTTAACACCATTAAGAAACGTGTGATCGCTGTTGAAGACGGTTTGATTGTACGTGATGAACAGCGGGGTGAGTACGGCTATGAAGTTTAGGACACTAAGGCGTCATTTCAGGGAAGGAGCCAAAAACATCTTCCGCAACGGTTGGATGACAGTGGCTTCAGTTGGAGCGGTAACAACAACTCTTATTCTTGTTGGTGCGTTTCTCGCATTGATGCTGAACCTGAATAATATAGCCGATAACATAGAAGAAGATGTAAAAATTGAAACGTTGGTTGATTTGACGGCAAATGAGGATCAGATTAAGGAGCTTGGACAGCAAATTGAGGATATTGATGAAGTAGGCAGCGTCAAGTTTTCATCAAAAGACCAGCAGCTTCAGAACCTTATTGAAAGCATGGGTGAAGAAGGTGATGCATGGGGGCTGTTCAAACAGGACAATCCGTTAAACCATGCTTATATTGTCCAGGCAGAGGATCCGGCAGATACAATGGCTGTCGCGAAAAAAATCAAATCTTTTGATAATGTGTATGAGGTTAATTACGGAAAAGATGTTGTGCAGCGTTTGTTTCAATTTAATGATTATGCCCGCAATATCGGATTGATTTTAATTGCAGGTCTGGTATTTACTGCAATATTCCTGATTTCAAACACGATTAAATTGACGATAATGGCCCGGAGTACCGAAATCGGTATTATGAAATTGGTAGGCGCCACTAACGGTTTCATCAGATGGCCGTTCTTCATTGAAGGATTGCTGCTTGGAGTACTTGGTTCGGTTCTGCCGATAGCAGCTGTACTGACAGGGTATTATTATTTGGTGAACAATGTAAGCGAGCAAATAACGTATAATTTTGTGACGATATTGCCATTTAATCCGTTCGCATGGCAGCTTGCACTGATCATCCTTGCAATTGGAGCATTTATCGGAGTTTGGGGCAGTGTAATGAGTGTCCGTAAATTCCTGAAAGTCTGACACTGCCATTAACAGAAAAAATGTACTAGTCACACAGAGGGAAAGGGGAACGAGCATGAAGAAAATAGTTTCATTTACCATAATGGCTGTCCTCATCATGGGGGCAGCAGTTATGAATGGGGATTATGTATCGGCAGCATCCGTTGACGGCTTAAATGATAAGATCAACGAATTGGAGAAAAAGAAGGATAAAATAGACGAGAAGCAAGGTAAATTGAGCGATAAACAGAAAAACACTGAAGAAAAGATGGCCAAAAACAAGGACAAGCAGGCGAAAGTTAACAATGAAATCAATTCGATTGATCAAAAGTTAACAAAGACCCGAAACAAGATTCAGGCGAAGGAAAGCGAAATCACAGAAACGAATCAGGAAATTGAAAGTTTAACCGGCCAAATCAAATCGATGAAGAAGAAAATTGAAAACCTGAAAAAAGAAATAAAAGTGTTAAAAGAACGCATTGAACAAAGAGAAAAGCTATTGAAAGACCGTCTTCGGGCGATTCAGTCAAATGGCGGCAGCATGAGGTACATAGAGGTTATTCTTGGTTCACAAAGTTTTGGTGACTTCATAAGCAGGTCGACCGCCGTTAATACAATAATGGATCAGGATGAAGATATTATGCAGACACATATGGCGGAGAAACGAGAAGTTCAGAACAAAAAATCTGAAGTTGTGAACAAAAAGAAGCAAATCGAACAAAAGAAAAAAGAAGTGGAACAGAAAAAAGCTTCCCTTCAAAATCAAAAACAGGATCTGGAGTCTTTAACATCCAAGCTGAACAACCAAATGTCAGAAAAAGAGCAATTGATGGGTGAACTGAAAGAAGAACATCAGAAGATGGAAAAGTACAAGATGAGCGTGGCTGAAAAGCAGCAGGCACTGAGTGATCAGGCAGCTGTCATTGCAGAAGCCAAAGAAAAAGCATCAAGTGAAAAAGAACGCCTGAAACAACTTGCCGAAAAAAGAGAGCGTGAAGCAAAACAACAAAAAGAGAACAGCAGCTCAACGTCAGGTTCTGGGTCAGCTGCCCCGTCCTCATCTGGCGGTGCATCTACAGCCAGCTCAGGCGGCAGCGGAATATTCATTTGGCCAGCATCCGGAAGCGTATCATCCGGTTATGGCGGCAGAGATTTAGGATATCACTATGGTATTGATTTAGCCCCAGGGTATGGTGCACCCGTTCACGCTGCAGCCAGCGGAGTTGTAACAAGATCCGCAGTTTCCAGCAGTTACGGAAATGTTATTTATATTTACCACCCGCAATATGACAAATCAACGGTTTATGCACATTTGTCGAGCAGATCGGTGAGCCTTGGACAATCTGTTTCAACCGGTCAGACAATCGGTGCAGTCGGCAATACTGGTAATTCATATGGTGCACACCTTCATTTTGAAGTTCATGAAGGACCTTGGAATTATCACAGCGGTATCAATCCGTTTCCTTACTTGCCGTAAATTAAATGAATGTATTTGCAATTTGCATGCATAAACTATAATATTAAAGGCATCGCACATTACGGTGTGATGCCTTTTCCGTATTATTGGCGGTAATCGCCACTTAACACTTTTGATGTAGGGGTGAAACGATGAATCTCCGTAAACAGCACATCGTAATTATTTTATTTGCTGCGCTCGTTCTGGGGTTTGCCGGGGCTTATTTTGGAGTCCAACTTGCAGATGATCAGACGCCTGATTCAGCTGTTCAGGACTCGGGTAATACATCCGATTCCTCTAATAAACAGCAGGGTAATCTAATGGGGAACATGAACAAAGTTTCCAATGCTTACAATTTAATAAAAGAAAATTATCTGCATGATGTCTCGGACAAGCAGCTGGTGGAAGGTGCTATTCAGGGCATGCTCAAATCATTGGACGATCCATACAGTACATATATGGATGCTGAGACAATGGAGCAATTTAACAATACAATCGAATCCTCGTTTGAGGGAATTGGTGCCGAAGTCAGTGTGGTAAACGGTAAAGTAAATATCGTGGCACCAATAAAAGATTCTCCTGCGGAAGAAGCAGGATTGCGGCCAAATGATAAAATCCTCAGTGTCGACGGAAAAAGTGTTGTCGGAATGGATTTGTTTGAGGCGGTTGAACTGATCCGCGGCGAAAAGGGCTCAGAGGTTGTCCTGGAAGTTCAGCGTGCGGGAGTTGAGGATCCATTCAAGGTAACAATTGTGCGTGATGACATTCCGCTTGAAACCGTATATTCAAAAGTGAAAAAAATCAACGGCAAGAAAACAGGTGTCATCGAGATCACCTCGTTTTCTGAAAATACGGCCAAGCATTTCTCCAAGCAACTGAAAGAACTTGAGAAAAAGGAAATTGAAGGACTTGTCATCGATGTACGTGGTAATCCGGGTGGACTGCTGAAGGCGGTTGAAGGAATCCTGAAGAACTTTATTCCTGAAGACATGCCAATGGTTCAAATTGAAAATCAACAAGGAAAAAAAGACAAAGCTTTTTCGGAACTTAATGAGAAAAAGCCCTATCCAATCAGCGTCGTTATTAACGAGGGAAGTGCATCCGCATCTGAAATCTTGGCGGTTGCCATGAAGGAAGCAGGATATGAGGTTGTCGGTGTGACAAGCTTTGGTAAAGGGACTGTCCAACAGGCAGTACCACTGGGAGATGGAAGTACGGTAAAGCTTACGTTCTTCAAATGGCTTTCACCAAAAGGTAATTGGATCCATGAGAAAGGTGTTAAGCCGACTATAAAGGTAAAACAGCCGGACTATTATTTCACCAATCCGGTTCAGATAAAGGAGCCGATCACCTATAATCACACTGGAGACAAAGTGAAAAATATCCAGATTATGCTGAAAGGACTTGGGTATAATCCAGGGAGAACGGATGGCTATTTTAATAAAGAAACGGAAGAAGCCATTAAAAAGTTTCAGCAGGAAAATGAGTTGAATGTGACCGGAAAAATTAATGCAAAAACAGCTGGTAAGATTGAAACAGCCATTGTTGAAAAAATCAGGAATGGAAAAGAAGACCAGCAAATGGAAAAGGCTTTGCACGTACTATATAAATAATAATATCCGCGGGTACTCCCGCGGATTTCCTGTCAGATAAGGAAAACTTCGGCACTCGCTAAACGAGGCAAATGCCAAGTTTTTCTAAGCAGATAAGTAAGTGCAGCTAAGGCTGTCACCTAAAGGCTTGGTGACAACCAAGTTTTCTAATAACGAAAGCAGGAAAAACTCGACAAATATCGAATATTCTTGTATGTGGAATAGGGCATTGACAATTGTGGAAGGTGATCACATGGCAGAATCTTGGATAACTGAATTAGCTAAAGGAATTGGAAAACTGTTTTTAAATCCGCTTCTTTACTGGATTGTTTTACTGGTATTCCTTGCCGGGGTAAAACGGATCCGAAAAGAAAGGCGTAATTTTGGATTTAAGCTGTTTGATGTGTTTTCGGAATGGAACAAAACCTGGGCTGTCGGTTTGCTCACCGGCCTTATTTTATCTCTCATTTTTCTTGGTGCCGGGGTTGTTTTTTCTCGTGAAACCATTCTCGTAGTAAGCGGTCTTGCGATTATACTTAGTATTACATTACGATTTACGCTGCTGTCTGCAAGTTATACGATTGGCATTGGTTACTTGATCCTGCTTGTGCTGTCATTTATATTGACAGATCAGTATGGATTTGATGGCAGTTTGTTTACGAAGACCAATTTTACTGGGCTGGTATTTTTACTTACCGTCCTGCTGATTGCAGAGGCTGTACTGACAAAACGCGTCCAAAATAGTACAACTTTCCCTGATCTGATTGCAGGTCGGCGCGGTATGCTGACTGGCGTTCATCATATTAGGAAGTTAAGTGTTATTCCGTTCTTTGTGCTTGTTCCATCAGGGCTAATAACATCATTTGTTCCATTTTGGCCTTATTTTTCCATGAACGGAGAAACGTATAGTCTGATGCTTGTCCCACTCCTGATCGGATTTGACTATACGGTAAAAGGCAGCCTGCCGGATGAAGCTGCTGCCCGAATTTCCAAGTCGATGTTTACGCTGAGTGGAATGATCCTTCTTTTGGCAGTGGGTAGTATATTTATTCAGTGGCTGTCGATTGTGGCAATTGTACTCGGCATTATTGGAAAAGAATTTATTTCTTACAGACACAGGGCATTGGAAAATAAACGTCATGCATACTTCAGCCGTCAGCAGAAAGGGTTCAAAGTATTGGGGGTTGTCCCGGATTCGCCTGCAGAACGGTTGGGATTAGTAGTTGGCGATTCAGTTGTTAAAGTGAACGGGCAGCCGGTTCATAGCCTGAATGATTTTTATTTTGCATTGCAGCAGAATACATTTTTCAAACTTGACATTGTGGATCGAAATAATGAGGTCAGGTTTGTGCAAAGTGCTCTATACGAGGGAGATCATCATGAACTGGGCATCGTGACAACGACATTCCGGAATTATGAAACGGAGCAAGGAATTACTAAATAGGGAAGAGGCTAGAAGGTGCCTCTTACTTATTGCTTAAGTGCAATTAAGGTTGTCACCTGAAGGTTTGGTGACAACCAAGTTTTCTGACCTTTTTTTATTATTTCACGTTCACTTCGAACACATTATGATAATGAATTTCGTCTTTTTTAACATGGACTTTTATTTGGTAGTTCCCTTTATTTTTAAAGGTTGTTTTGGCTTCGTACCTTCCGGAAGACGTTTCTTCCATATTAACCCATTCGTGTTTCTTACTATTTTTTTGCCAGATTTCCATCGTAACGGATGCGTCCGATAATGGTTCGTGTTTAGTTGAAACGTTTGCTGTAAACGCTGCTTCCTCACCTTTAGTGATTTTTTCCGGCGGTTGAAATTCTACTTTTGTTTGGGAATGGTGGCGATTATGTTCCTTTTTGGTAGTATCTTTCTTCTTCGCATTACCAATATTTATTTTCGCTTTTGGCATCGTGTGCATTTGTCTGGCGGTAACATGTGATTGAACATAGTAGATTCCTTTTTGGTCAAAAGTCTTTTTAACGATGTATATACCGTTTTTCGTGTGTTTCGCCTTTACCATCTCACTGTTACTTTTTGAGCCTTCCTGCCAGATTTCAAATTTTACCTCGTCGGCATCATTTACAGCTTTTTCATTCTGGGTAACCGTTACTTTAAATGTTATTTTCTTTCCAGGCTCAGCTCGTTTCGGCACTTGCAGATCGGCCTGTATCGGCTGAACAACTTCATCACTGGAGTTGCTGGTATTATTCGTCTGCCCGCACGCTGCAAGTACTACAGCAGTTAGAATCAACAATATTATCTTTTTCATAATCTTCGTCCTTTCCAATGCCTTTCTAGTCCGATTATAAGCGAGATGAATAGGTGATAGCAATCAGTTCTATGTATTCTTTTTGACGGATTTATGTCCAGAAGAAATGGGAAGAATGCTTATATGGAAGGGTCAAGCATATTAATCGAATATTTGTTCGTTAATCTGTTAAAATAATAATAAAACTATGGTAAACTAGTATGTAGATCGATGAACGGAGGATTGCCCTGTGAAAAATCAATTTGATCTGGTGGCACAGTATGAGCCAAGTGGAGATCAGCCAAAAGCGATAAAGGAACTGGTAGATAAAGTAAAGGCCGGACAGCGGCATCAGACATTGCTTGGTGCAACCGGGACAGGTAAAACGTTTACTGTTTCAAATGTGGTTACAGAAATCAACCGCCCCACACTTGTAATTGCTCATAATAAAACGCTGGCTGGACAGCTCTACAGTGAGTTTAAAGAATATTTCCCGAACAATGCAGTGGAATATTTTGTCAGTTATTATGACTATTATCAGCCGGAAGCGTATGTGCCTTCAACCGACACTTTTATTGAAAAAGACGCAAGCATTAATGATGAAATCGATAAATTACGGCACTCTGCGACATCAGCACTGTTTGAACGCCGTGATGTGCTGATCGTAGCAAGTGTTTCATGCATATACGGTTTGGGTTCACCTGAAGACTATGAAAGTCAGGTGCTGTCATTAAGAATGGGCATGGAAAAAGATCGTGATCAGTTACTGAGAGACCTTGTTGATATTCAGTACGCACGGAATGATATCAATTTTCAGCGTGGAACCTTTCGTGTACGGGGTGACTCTGTTGAGGTTATTCCTGCTTCAAAAGAGGAACACTGTATGCGTATCGAGTTTTTTGGTGATGAAATTGATCGGATCCGTGAAGTCGATGCTCTGACCGGGGAAATTGTCGGAGATCGTGAACATGTGGCTATTTTCCCGGCTTCACACTTTGTTACCCGTGAAGAAAAATTAAAAAAAGCAATTAAAAATATCGAGCAGGAATTAGAGGATCGTCTGAAACAGCTGCGGGATGAAAATAAACTTCTTGAAGCACAGCGGCTGGAACAACGGACGAACTATGATATTGAAATGATGCATGAAATGGGTTTTTGTTCCGGAATTGAAAATTATTCGAGGCATCTTACATTCCGTGCACCGGGCTCAATGCCGTATACGCTGCTTGATTATTTTCCTGATGACTTTCTTGTCGTTGTTGATGAGTCACATGTTACCCTGCCACAAGTGCGGGGTATGTACAATGGGGATAAGGCGCGGAAACAGGTGCTTGTTGACCATGGATTCCGTTTGCCGTCAGCGCTTGATAACCGCCCCCTTACATTTGGGGAGTTTGAAACCGTAACGAATCAGCTGATTTATGTTTCAGCAACACCCGGACCATATGAAAATGAACATGCTCCGGATGTGACGGAACAGATTATCCGGCCGACCGGTCTGCTTGATCCGAAAATTGATGTTCGGCCTATAGAAGGACAGATTGATAATCTTATTGACGAAATCAACACACGATCCAAACGAAATGAACGTGTGCTTGTAACAACGCTGACGAAAAAAATGTCCGAGGATCTTACCGATTATTTGAAAGAAATAGGCTTCAAAGTTGCATACCTTCATTCCGAAATTAAGACACTTGAACGAATCGAGGTTATCCGGGATTTGCGGGTCGGTAAATATGATGTTCTCGTAGGTATTAACCTGTTGCGTGAAGGGCTTGATATTCCTGAAGTCTCGCTTGTTGCAATTTTAGACGCTGATAAGGAAGGCTTTTTGCGGTCTGAACGGTCACTGATTCAGACAATGGGCAGGGCTGCACGAAATGAAAACGGTGAAGTGGTGATGTATGCAGACCGCATAACGAATTCGATGCAGGTAGCGATCGATGAAACGAATCGCCGCCGCGAAAAACAGATGGCTTACAATGAAGAACATAATATAACGCCAACGACCATCAAGAAGGATGTTCGTGATGTTATTCGCGCAACGGTCGCGGCAGAGGATACCGAAGAATATGAAGGAAAATCTGCCAGCCTTACCAATTTGTCAAAATCGGAGAAAGCAAAAACGATAGAAAATATGGAAAAAGAAATGAAGGATGCTGCCAAAGCGCTTGATTTTGAAAAGGCGGCGGAACTTCGTGATATACTACTTGAATTGAAAGCAGAAGGATGATAACGACATTGAAAGTGGAAGGATGAGCCGTTTATGCCCAGTAAATCAATAAAAATACAAGGTGCACGTGCACATAATCTAAAAAATGTTGATGTGACGATTCCTAAAAATAAACTAGTCGTGTTAACCGGGCTATCGGGGTCCGGGAAGTCGTCACTTGCCTTTGACACGATTTATGCCGAGGGACAGCGCCGTTATGTCGAGTCTTTGTCCGCCTATGCCCGGCAATTTTTGGGTCAGATGGATAAGCCTGACTTGGATGCAATCGAAGGCTTGTCACCGGCGATATCGATTGATCAGAAGACAACGAGCAGAAATCCGCGGTCGACAGTTGGTACGGTTACCGAAATCTATGATTATTTACGGCTGCTTTATGCCCGTGTCGGCCGGCCAACATGTCCGAGGCATGGAGTTGAGATTACTTCGCAGACTGTCCAGCAAATGGTCGACAGGATTTTAGAGTTCCCTGAACGGACCAAAATGCAAATCCTTGCGCCGGTAGTTTCCGGTCGCAAAGGGGAACATGCAAAGACCTTCGAAAAACTGAAACGCGAAGGCTATGTCCGAATTCGGGTGGATAAAGAAATGCGTGAAGTAACCGAGGACATCCAGCTTGAAAAAAATAAAAAACACTCGATTGAGGTAGTAGTGGACCGAATTGTTGTCAAGGAAGGCGTTGCCGGCCGGCTGAGCGATTCGATTGAGACCGCGCTTGCATTGGGTGAAGGAAAAATTATCGTGGATGTTATTGGTGATGAAGAGTTGATGTTCAATGAAAATCATGCCTGCCCGATTTGCGGGTTTTCCATCGGTGAGCTTGAGCCAAGACTGTTTTCGTTCAACAGCCCGTTTGGTGCCTGTCCGACATGTGATGGACTGGGAACCAATCTGGAAGTTGACCTGGATCTGGTTATTCCTGACTGGAACAGGACGCTAAATGAACATGCAATTGCGGCATGGGAGCCGATCAGTTCACAGTATTATCCCCAGCTGCTTAAAAGTGTCTGTGACCATTATGGAATCGACATGGACATTCCGGTTAAAAAAATCCCAACGAAACAAATGAACAAAATTCTGTATGGCAGCGGTAAAGAAAAAATTCATTTTTATTACAAGAATGATTTCGGTAATATCCGTGATAATGATATTTTCTTTGAAGGCGTTCTGAATAATATTGCACGCCGTTACAAAGAAACTTCATCCGATTTTATCCGGGAAACCCTGGGAAAATACATGGCACACACCAAATGTCCTGATTGTAAAGGGTATCGGCTGAAGGAAGGTGCGCTGGCAGTACTAATAAACAATATGCATATCAGCCAGGTTACGGATTATTCCATTGTGGAAGCAAAGGAATTTTTCAATAATCTGGATCTGACTGAAAAAGAGGCGAAAATTGCCAGCATGATTTTGAAGGAAATTTCTGACCGGCTGGATTTCTTGAATAACGTTGGACTGGAATATTTGACACTTTCCAGGGCTGCCGGAACACTATCAGGCGGTGAAGCCCAGCGAATACGGCTTGCCACGCAAATCGGCTCAGCATTGACCGGGGTCCTTTACGTGCTGGATGAGCCCTCGATTGGACTGCATCAGCGGGATAATTACCGGTTGATTAACACCTTGAAACGAATGCGTGATTTGGATAATACGCTGATTGTTGTGGAGCATGATGAGGATACGATGCTGGCAGCCGATTATCTGGTTGATATCGGACCGGGTGCCGGTGAGCATGGCGGCGAAATAGTGGCAAGCGGAACACCTGAAAAAGTGATGAAAAAAAAGGAATCACTAACAGGTAAATATTTAGCAGGAGATGAGTTTGTCCCATTGCCGGTTAAGCGCCGGAAACCATCGAAACGCAATATTGAAGTCATCGGCGCAGAGGAAAATAACCTGAAAAATGTCAATGTGAAGTTTCCAATTGGCCTGATGACAGTGGTTACCGGTGTGTCGGGTTCAGGAAAAAGTACACTGGTGAATGAAATTTTATATAAATCACTATCGAAGCAATTGCACCGCAGTAAACTCAAACCCGGCAAACATGAGAAAATGAAGGGTATTGAGCATTTGGAAAAAGTCATTGATATTGATCAATCCCCGATAGGACGGACACCGCGCTCAAACCCGGCAACATATACAGGTGTGTTTGATAATATCCGTGATGTTTTTGCTCAGACAAACGAGGCAAAAGTGCGCGGGTATAAAAAAGGCCGGTTCAGCTTTAATGTGAAAGGCGGGCGCTGTGAAGCCTGCCGCGGCGATGGGATCATCAAAATTGAAATGCATTTTCTGCCGGATGTTTACGTTCCATGCGAGGTTTGCCATGGCAAGCGATATAACCGGGAAACACTGGAAGTAAAGTACAAAGGCAAGAGTATTGCTGATGTGCTTGAAATGACTGTGGAAGAGGCATTGGACTTTTTTGCAAACATCCCAAAAATAAAACGAAAGATTCAGACTGTTTATGATGTTGGTCTCGGTTATGTGAAACTTGGTCAGCCGGCAACAACTTTGTCCGGCGGTGAAGCACAGCGCGTAAAACTGGCAAGTGAGCTGCACCGCCGTTCAAATGGTAAATCATTTTATATTTTGGATGAACCAACGACTGGATTGCATACAGATGACATCCGCCGATTGTTGAATGTGCTGCAGCGACTTGTGGAAAATGGTGATTCTGTGCTGATTATTGAGCATAATCTTGATGTCATCAAAACTGCGGATCATATTATTGACCTCGGTCCTGAAGGCGGAGAACGCGGTGGAGAAATTATTGCCACGGGAACACCGGAAGCAATTGGGGATACAGCACCATCTTACACCGGCCAATATTTGAAGCCGATTCTTGAACGCGACCGGAAACGAATGGAAGCAGACCTGAAAGAGTACGAGAAAATAGGCACGAAATAAGGAGATAAGCAGTGAGTCTGAGAAAAGACTTACTGCTTTTTTGGTGTGTCCAGTTTCTTGGGGAAAGGGTAGGCTTATCCGGAGAAGAATGAATTTAACGGGAGAAGAATGGGTTTAACGGGAGAAAAATGGATTTATCAGGAGAATAGCAACTTATCGGTCGGCAAAACATTTACCAGTTTGGCAATCCTTACTTCCCGTTTGCCGGACAGATTTTTTGACGCATTACAGGTGATTCGATAAGGTAAAAAGAGACGGGGAAGCAGGGAGGAACAAACTGATGGAATCAATTCAACAAACAGAAGTACAAAAGTGGCTTGAGCATTTTGTGAATAAGGATGTTTATGTTCATCTTGAAACAACAAATGGGGCTTATGCCAGTCATTTTGATGATAAGGCATATACGGTTGGCGCGTATATCCGTAATGCGAAAGTGAATTTTTCACAGGCTAAAATCGTTGGAAATGGAAAAACATACCGTGCAGGTTTAAAGATGGAAATCGGTTGGATTTATGCGGAAGGCCTGACGGACTGGACGATTCATAACGATAATCAATTATTGCTTGCTGGGCATGATCGGGAAGGCCGGCTAATGGTCTCGCTCGAAATCAGTGAGACGTCATTTCGGTATTAAAGGGAAGGGATCAGGTGATTCAGGTGGAAAAACATGTTGTAGTTATCTATCCGCATCCGGATGATGAATCATTCGGTGCTGCTGGAACGATTACTAAATTTCGTCGGGAAGGTGTACCGGTAACGTATTTATGCGGAACACTTGGCGAAATGGGCAGAAATATGGGGAATCCCACATTTGCCAACCGGGAAGTTCTTCCGGAAATCAGAAAGGAGGAACTTCTGGAGGCTTGCAAGAAGCTGGATATAGACTTGCGTATGCTTGGCTACCGTGACAAAACGCTTGAATTTGAAGACAGGGATGAAGTTGCCAGGCATCTGAAAAGCATCCTGGAAGAAATTAACCCAAGTCTTGTTATTACGCATTATCCTGAACACGCGGTACATCCGGATCATAATGCGCTTGGAGCAGCCGCAGTTGAAGCGGTTCGGCTGATGGACCCGGATGAACGTCCGACTGTTTGGGCGCAGGCGATTACCAACAATTATTATGAGGAAATCGGTATACCGGAAGTTCAGAATGATGTTGCATCGTTTTTTGATGAAAAGATGGAAGCGATTCTTTCCCATAAATCCCAGGCAAGCGGAGTGCTGAATAATATCCGGAACAGCCGTAACCAAAATGGTGAAATGCATGAAGAAGCTAAAAAGCACTTGGGGAAAGAACATTTTTTCATATGGAACTATGAGAAATAACAAAGTGAGAGCGGATTTATATGTCCAAACGACTTTACCGGTCAGGGTCAAATCGCATATTGGCGGGTGTTTGTGCGGGCATCGCAAAATATTTCCATATTGATCCGACTATTATCCGCTTGCTATTCGCAGTGAGTATTCTGCTTGAAGCGTTTGGTATTATTTTGTATATCATTTGCATTTTTGTCATACCAATTGAGCGGGAGGTACGCTAATGCTGCTTCGGTGGTTTATATCTATTTTGCTTAATGCGGTTGCATTGATTGCCGTCGCACAATTATTCGACGGGTTTCATATTGAAGGTTTTGGAACAGCATTATTGGCCAGTGTTATTCTGGCTGTTTTGAATGTAATCGTTAAGCCGATTCTGATTGTATTGACACTGCCGATAACGGTTGTGACGCTTGGCCTGTTCTTGTTCGTCATTAATGCAATTACATTGATGATCACACAGGGAATTATGGATAAATCTTTTGTGATAGAAGGATTCGGTACTGCATTCATTGCGGCAGTTATTATTTCGATATTGAATTTACTGTTAAACCGGCTGGTACGGGATACAGTAACGGAGCGATAAATCGTATGGTGTGCCCTGCGATTTATTTTTCTGTCCGTTTTTGAAAAATAGACCGATCCAATTCGAACTTTGGCTGTATAGAGATGGACAAAAATATGCTACAATAAACATCAGTATCAGGGATATCAACTGGAGGTTACAATAAATGGCAAAAGTGCGGACAAAAGATTTGCTGGAGAATTTCAATTTAACCCTTGTTGCAGGGGAAGATGGAATACATAGAGAAATTACAACGAGTGATATTTCAAGACCGGGAATTGAGATGACCGGCTATTTCAATTATTATCCAAGGGAACGTCTGCAGCTTATTGGCAAGACGGAGATGGCGTATTTTTTGGATTTAAGTGATACAAATAAAAAAGAACGAATGGAACAATTATGTACGGATATCACACCTGGTATTGTTATTTCAAGAGGGATGGAAATTCCACAGGCCATGCTCGATGCGGCGAATGAGTCGGGAGTGCCGATTTTGCATTCGCCAAGAACGACGACCAGAGTCATCAGCCGCCTGACGAACTATCTTGAGGCAAAATTTGCACCGTTCACAGCGATCCATGGAGTGCTGGTTGATATTTATGGAGTGGGTGTGCTGATAACCGGACAGAGCGGTGTTGGTAAAAGTGAAACAGCTTTGGAACTTGTAAAGCGTGGACACAGATTGATTGCGGATGACAGTGTAGAAATTCGTCAGGAGGATTATGACCGGCTGATTGGAAATCCGCCGCCATTAATTGAGCATCTTCTGGAGATACGTGGACTTGGGATTATTAATGTCATGACCTTATTTGGGGCTGGCGCTGTTCGCAGTTATAAAAAGATATCGCTTATTATTAACCTGGAGCTCTGGGATCAGAATAAGCAGTATGACCGGCTCGGCATTGATGAAGAAAAAATGAAAATTATGGATGTTAGTCTGCCGAAAGCCACCATCCCGGTTCGTCCGGGAAGGAATCTTGCCGTCATTATCGAAGTGGCAGCAATGAACTTCAGATTGAAGCGGATGGGTGTGAATGCCGCGGAAGAATTTTCCGAACGGCTGACTACCATGATTGATCAGGGAAAAGATGAAATAGAATAGGAGCTGGTTGTATTGAGTTGCAGTGCACCATCATTGGATCGGGTGTTTCTTGAACTTGGTCCATTAACAATTTATTGGTATGGCGTGATTATTGCGTTTGGTGTATTTATAGGTCTATATTTGGCAACAAAAGAATCTGATAGGCTTGGTCTTGATAAAGATCTGATTATTGATTTGATTGTGTTTGCCATTCCGGCTGCCATTCTGTTTGCACGTATTTATTATGTGGTGTTTGAATGGGACAGATATGCTGGTGCTCCATGGTGGGATGTGTTTGCTGTCTGGGAAGGCGGTATTGCGATTCATGGTGCACTGATTGGCTCCGTGTTAACGGCAATCATTTATACACGTGTTAAAAAAATATCATTCTGGCAACTGGCTGATATCATCGCACCAAGTCTGATTCTAGGTCAGGCGATCGGCCGCTGGGGTAACTTTATGAACCAGGAGGCACATGGCGGCCCCGTGTCAGAGGCAGTATATAATAATTTCCTTCAGTACCTGCCGGATTTCATCATGAATCAAATGTGTATTGAAGGCACCATGTATCATCCGACATTTTTGTATGAGTCGCTTTGGAATCTGCTGATTTTTGTATTTTTGCTTGTATTGCGCAGATACAATCCATTGCGTGGTGAAGTGTTCCTTAGTTATGTGATTGCCTATTCGGCGGGTCGCTTTTTTATCGAAGGAATGCGAATGGACAGCCTGTATATTCCGGGAACCGATATTCGCATGGCTCAGTTTATTTCTGTCGTTCTGATTATTTTTGTTGCTGGTCTGATGATTTACCGTCGCGTATCAGGAATGGCTGAACGACACTATAACGGTAAAAAAATTAAGAAATAACAGCATTTCAGAAAGAAGGGTGATTGAGTGAAAGGAATACTGTTCCGTGGATTGCAACAGGGGTTAAAGGTGACATGGGCATTGGGAAAGGTTATTTTTCCAGTGACCCTGATTGTAACGATTTTACAACACACACCGGTACTGCCGTGGATAATCGAACAAATCAGTCCTTTCATGGCATTACTTGGGCTTTCCGGGGAAGCAGCTGTTCCGCTGGTGTTGGGGAATGCGTTAAATCTGTACGCTGGAATTGCAGCCATCGTTTCATTCGATTTTACATTAAAAGAAGTCTTTATTATGGCGGTAATGATGTCTTTTTCCCATAATCTGTTTATTGAATCAACAGTAGCGTCCAAAGCAGGGGTGAACGGCTGGCTGATTACCGGGATTCGGATTTCATTGGCAATTTTTTCTGCGATTGTGATTAACCTGCTTTGGAGCGGCGGAGGGGAAATCGCGGAATATGGTTTAATATCCACGTCGGAAGTATCACCTGACGGCTGGAGTGAAATCATCACGCAAGGTTTGCAAACTGCACTGCTGGCTGTGGTACAGCTCGCACTAATCGTAATTCCGCTGATGATGGTCATGCAGTTTTTCCGGGAAGTCGGCTGGCTTGACTTGATTTCTGACAAACTCACCCCTTTTACTAAACTGCTTGGCATGGAAAAAAACACTTCGATGACACTTGTGACCGGGCTGACGATTGGGCTTGCCTATGGTGCCGGAATGATGATTCAGGCGGTTGAGGAAGATGGTGTTTCCCGCCGCGACATGTATCTGGCATTGATTTTTCTTGTCTCATGCCACGCGGTTGTGGAGGATACACTTGTATTTATACCGCTTGGAATACCTGTTCTGCCGTTATTGCTGATTCGGTTTGTCACAGCTGTCGTGCTGACGATGACGGTAGCATATGTCTGGAAGCGGATGGAGAATCGAAAAAGGAAGGAAACATCAAATGAACATTCATACAATACTCTTTGATCTTGATGGAACACTGATTGATACAAATGAGCTTATAATAGAATCATTTATGTATACATTCAAACAATATGGAAAAGAGCTTTCACGAAGCGATGCTGCTGAATTTATCGGCCCGCCTTTGCGGGATTCCTTTCTGCAGGTTGATGCAAATCGCGCAGATGAAATGATTGCAACGTATCGGCAGCATAATCTGCATCACCATGATCATTTTGTAACAGCTTTTCCGAATGTTGCAGCAACACTCGAAGCATTGCATAGGCATAATATAAAAACCGGTATTGTAACGACGAAAATGCGCCACACTGTTAATATGGGGCTAAAAGTAACCGGTCTGGACCATTACTTTGAAACAATTATTACATTGGATGATGTTACCCATGCCAAACCCCATCCAGAACCGATTGAAATGGCAATGCAGGATATGAATGCAATGGCTGATTCAACGCTGATGGTCGGGGATAACCAACATGATATTGATGCGGGAAAAAATGCCGGGGTTCAGACAGCTGGTGTGGCGTGGTCATTAAAAGGCAAGGAAAAGCTGCTGACTTACAAGCCGACATACATGCTTGATGACATGATGGATCTACTGAAAATTGCAGGAGTGTGAAACATGCGTAAAACCGAGCGTTACCATGTTAAAAATGCCAATCCATTGTGGCAAATTTATAAGACGGTGCCATTCTGGAAAGTGACACGGAACTTTATTTTTATCCAAGTTGCCCGGTATACGCCATTTCTTGCAGTAAAGAATTGGATGTACCGGACTTTTCTGCGTATGAAAGTCGGTCAGGAGACATCGTTTGCTCTGATGGTAATGCCGGATATTATGTTTCCTGAAAAAATTTCCGTTGGCGCCAATAGTGTTATCGGCTACAATACAACCATTTTGGCACATGAATATTTGATAAAGGAGTATCGGATTGGTGAAGTTATGATCGGAGATGAAGTAATGATCGGGGCGAATTCGACGGTACTTCCCGGTGTAACAATCGGTGACGGTGCAATTGTTTCGGCGGGAACATTAGTACATAAGGATGTTCCAGCAGGTGCTTTTGTTGGCGGCAATCCGATGAAACTTATTTATACAAAAGAGGAAATGGAAAAGCGGATGGATGAAGATTCGCTGTAAGGTGGTTTTATAAATGGATATACCAGCGGGAATTATTCCGGCGATACGGAGAATGAAGGATTTCGAAAAAGCTTTGGAATCCGATTATGAATATGTTGTTTTCCTGGAAACACGTCTTTCCCGCCTGAAAAGCCTGGTGGATTACACCAAGCGCGCAGGTAAGAAGGCATTAATTCATGTTGATCTGATTCAAGGGTTGAAGGCTGACGAATATGGGATGGAATTTCTTGTCCGTGAAATTAAGCCGTATGGTGTACTTTCAACGAGAGGTAATATTATCAAGCTGGCCAAAAAGCATAAACTTTTAGCAATCCAGCGGGTTTTTCTGCTGGATAGTCATGCGCTTGAACAGAATATTAAAATGATTAATCGGTTTAAGCCGGATTGCATTGAAGTTTTACCCGGCATTATTCCGGACGTCATAAAGGAACTGACAGGCCAGACGGATAAACCGGTAATTGCCGGCGGATTAATCCGTACATCTGATGAGATCGACAACGCGCTACATCGCGGGGCCGTTGCCGTGACGACTTCGAATAACAAATTATGGAACTAGTAAGCGGATTGCCGATTGAATGCCGGCAGTCCGCTTATGGTGGACATGCAAAAAAATAAAGTTGACAGCGGTTACACTTTGCGGTAAAATTGTTTTACAAGTTAAGAACGTGGTGGAGATACGGAGACCCACACTTGAATAGATCCTCCAGAACGAGGTCTGTCTATTTAGGTGTGGGTTTTTGTTTGCAGCTAAGAAGTAAAAAACTTCTTCCTGCATAAGTGCAACGAAGGCTCTAATGTTGTTCTTGCTTGGGAAATTATCAGATTGAAAGATATGGAATTATCGGCCAGGCCGCTGGTGTTCGTTCTTTTTAATCGCAATATATTTATAAGGGAGATGATCTGCTTGCCGGAGTTTTTAGCAGAATTAGTTGGAACGATGATTCTTGTTATTTTAGGTGGAGGTGTTGTTGGAGGAGTCGCTCTAAGTCGATCAAAGGCAGAGGGGTCCGGATGGGTTGTCATTACCATTGGCTGGGGTCTTGCTGTTACAATGGGGGTATATGCGGTAGGTAAATTTACCGGTGCCCATATTAACCCGGCTGTTACACTTGGCTTTGCAGTAGCTGGAGACTTCCCATGGGCAAAAGTTCCGATGTATATCTCTGCACAGATGTGCGGGGCATTCATTGGTGCTTGTATTGTATTTTTGAATTACTTGCCACATTGGAAAAAAACAGAGGACAAAATAGCCAAGAGGGATGTTTTTTGTACAACCCCTGCGATTCGCAGTCCATTTTCAAACCTGGTAAGTGAGATTATCGGGACATTTATCCTGGTGTCAGGACTCTTGTTTATTGGTGCAAACGAATTCACAGAGGGATTAAACCCGTTAATTGTCGGGCTGTTGATTGTTGCAATTGGAATGTCACTCGGTGGTACTACCGGGTATGCGATTAATCCTTCCCGTGACCTTGGACCAAGAATCGCCCATGCTGTACTGCCGATTCCTGGAAAAGGTGGATCGGACTGGGAATACAGCTGGATACCGGTCGTTGGCCCGCTTCTTGGCGGTGCTTATGGTGGTGTGTTTTATAAGGCAATATTTGTAGGAAATTATTCAGTAACCTTTTGGGTGTTAAGTGTTGTAATGCTTGTCATCATGATTAGTGCAGCAAGTTCGGAGTTAAAAAAAGGCCGAACCGTAGCCGATAAAGTTGAAGAACAAATTAATTAATTGGGAGGAATTTGATTATGGCTAAACAGTACATTTTATCACTGGATCAGGGAACGACGAGTTCGCGGGCAATTTTATTCGATCAGGACGGATCAATTGTAGAAACAGCACAAACCGAATTTGAACAGTTTTTTGAAAAGCCCGGCTGGGTGGAGCATGATGCGAATGAAATATGGACATCTGTACTGTCCTGTATTGCCGAGGTGCTGCGAAAATCCGATATTGACCCAAGTCAAATTGCCGGAATCGGTATTACCAACCAGCGGGAAACAACGGTGATTTGGGATAAACATACCGGAAAACCAATTTATAAAGCAATTGTCTGGCAGTCACGACAGACTGAGGACATTTGTAAAGAGTTGCGTGCTAAGGATTATAACAATCTGTTCCGGGAAAAAACCGGATTACTGCTTGACCCGTATTTTTCCGGAACAAAGGTAAAGTGGATTTTGGATAATGTGGAAGGTGCAAGAGAAAAAGCGGATAATGGCGATTTACTGTTCGGTACAATGGATACGTGGATTGTCCATAAACTATCCGGCGGCAAAGCGCATATAACTGATTATTCAAACGCATCCAGAACGCTGATGTTTAACATATACGATTTAAAATGGGATGATGAACTGTTGGACATTTTGGGTGTGCCGAAAAGCATGCTTCCCGAAGTCCGTCAATCATCGGAAGTGTATGCCAACACGGTTGATTATCATTTCTTCGGTCATGAAGTACCGATTGCCGGTATTGCCGGTGACCAGCAGGCGGCACTGTTTGGCCAGGCATGCTTTGACACAGGAATGGCTAAGAACACATATGGAACCGGCTGTTTCATGCTGATGAACACTGGTGAAGAAGGTGTCAAGTCGGATAATGGTTTGTTGACAACGCTGGCATGGGGTGTTGATGGCAAGGTTGAATACGCGCTGGAAGGAAGTATTTTCGTTGCAGGTTCAGCGATTCAGTGGCTCCGTGATGGTTTGAAACTGATTGATTCGGCACCACAAAGTGAAGAGTATGCTTCCGAAGTTGATTCAACGGACGGTGTATATATGGTTCCGGCATTTGTCGGTCTTGGTACACCATATTGGGACAGTGACGCGCGTGGTGCGGTATTTGGGCTGACCCGGGGAACGACAAGGGCACATTTTATTCGTGCTACCCTTGAGTCACTTGCTTATCAGACAAAAGACGTGCTCGATGCTATGATTACCGATTCCGAAATAAACCTGAAAACGTTGCGTGTGGATGGTGGAGCTGTTAAAAATGACTTATTAATGCAATTCCAGAGCGATGTTCTCGGAGTTCCGGTTGAGCGTCCGGTTGTACAGGAGACAACCGCACTGGGGGCAGCTTATCTGGCAGGGCTGGCTGTTGGCTATTGGAAAGATAAGAACGAGATTGCTCAACAATGGAAAACCGACCATATGTTTAAACATGAAATGGAAGAGGAAAAACGTAATGAATTATACACAGGGTGGCAAAAGGCAGTCGAAGCTACCCGGCAGTTTAAATAGTATTTCTTGGCAGAGGGAATGAATGAGGTGAATCAGGATTTCCCTCTTTTTTAAAAAGTTCATTTTAATGGTTGTTGTTTTTTACAAATATCCATAAACTGGCGACATAACTACTGGAATGTTTTCTATAAATACGTCCACTTATGTAGCAGTTTAGTTCAATTATGTAAAACAAAAATATTATACATTATCCGAAAGTGAGGGATGGTCAATGAAAAAAATTATTAATAATGCCAATGAAGTTGTGCAGGAGATGGTAGAGGGTATTGCTGCTGCATATCCGGATGCGGTAAAGCAGCTGCCGGAAACATCCGTTATTGTCAGAAATGATGTCCCTGTTAAAGGCAAAGTTGGTATTGTGAGTGGTGGTGGAAGCGGGCATGAACCTGCTCATGCCGGCTATGTTGGAAAAGGAATGCTTGATGCCGCTGTATCTGGAGAAGTTTTCACCTCACCAACCCCGGATCAGGTATTGGAAGCAATCAAAGCAGTTGATGGTGGAAACGGAGTATTTCTTGTCATTAAAAACTATACTGGTGATGTCATCAATTTTGAAATGGCCGCTGAACTTGCCGAAGCTGAGGGAATTGATGTGGAACAAGTAGTGGTAAATGATGATGTCGCAGTTGAGGACAGTTCGTTTACGACCGGTCGAAGAGGAATTGTCGGAACCGTTCTCATACACAAAATTGTCGGTTCTATGGCTGAAAAAGGTGCCACTCTAAAAGAAATCAAGGCTGTGGCTGATAAAGCGGTCGCAAACGTGCGTTCAATTGGCATGGCGCTGACATCCTGTATTGTTCCTGAAGCAGGAAAACCGAGTTTTGAGCTGGGTGAAAACGAAATGGAAATTGGTATCGGAATTCACGGTGAGCCTGGAATTGAGCGGGAATCCCTGAAATCCTCCAATGAAATTGCTGAGCGATTGGCGGAAAAGGTACTGCGTGATTTGGATTATTCGGGATCAGAAGTTGCTGTAATGATAAATGGCCTGGGCGCTACGCCTGAAATGGAATTGTTTATTGTAAATAAAAAAGTTCAGCAAATACTAAAGGATAAAGATATTCATGTGTATCGGACATACATTGGAGAGTTTATGACGTCTCTGGAAATGGCGGGATGTTCGGTTACCTTAATGAAACTTGATGATGAACTTAAAGCGTTGTTGGATGCAGATACTGCTGCACCCGCTTTTCGCTGATGAAAGGATCAATGCAAAATGGAATTAACCGTAAAAGAAATCATTGCATGGTTGGAAATATCTAATACAAATATTCAGGAAAATAAGGCATATTTAACGGAGCTTGACCAGGCAATTGGTGATGGTGACCATGGGATTAACATGGCCAGGGGCTTTCAGGAAGTACTCAATAAAGTTACAGATCAGGAATATGAAGCAATTTCAGATGTGTTGAAGGACACTGCAATGACGCTGATTTCAAAAGTTGGCGGTGCATCCGGTCCGCTTTTGGGAACTGCTTTTCTGAAGATGTCAACAGCTGTTAAAGGACAGGAGTCGCTTGATACAGCTGATTTTGCAGCGGCACTTAACGAGGCGATAAATGGCATTAAACAACGGGGAAAAGCGACCGAAGAAGAAAAAACACTGCTGGATGTCTGGTCACCGATGGCAGATTATTTTTCTGCTGTGGATCAATTTTCAGCTGAAGTGATAACCGAAACTGCAAAAGATGCTATGGAAAAAACGAAAGATATGATGGCGACAAAAGGGAGAGCTGCTTATTTTAAGGAAAAATCAATCGGGCATCTCGATCCTGGTGCTGTTACATCATTTTATATTTTCTCCGGTTTGGCTGAAGCGGTTAAAGGAGGCAAAAACTAATGGCCTATACAGGATTGGTGCTTATATCACATAGTCCGAAGATTGCAGAAGGGATTTATGATATGATCCGGCAGGTAATTCACGATGTACCTATTGAACTTGCCGGTGGAACCGAAGATAATGAAATCGGAACAAACCCCGGAAAAATTCAGGCAGCAATCGAGCGAGCAGATCACGGCAATGGAGTTTTGTTATTTTATGATATCGGCAGCGCTAAAATGAATGCCGAACTTGCTATTGAGTTGACCGGAGTTGAAAATGTACGACTGATGGAAGCACCAATCATGGAAGGTGCTTACCTTGGTGCGGTTGAGTCAGGAATGGGAAAAGAATTTGCAGATGTATATAGCGCTGTTGTGAAAAAGTATGGTGAGGAAGTCAAATAACTTTACGTTTGGAAGCGGCTGTGGTAGAATTGAAATCAAGTTAATAAATGTGTCGGAGAAATGGAGAAACCACAAATTGCTGATGGCAAGCTATGCCATCAGTCTAATTTGTGGTTTTTTCTTTTCCGGGCACGGTATTACAACAAAGTCTATTAAAAATCAAAATGTGATATGACACATGATTCAAGCAAAAAATGGGTATGGATATTAAGGGAGGTTTGAACGGATTATGTCTATTTTTTCAAGTTATCACAGGGATAAAATTTATCAAAACTTAACCGATAAACAGTTGGATGTTCTGGTGATCGGTGGGGGCATTACTGGTTCAGGGATTGCGCTCGATGCTGTTACCAGAGGGTTGAATACCGGTGTCATTGAAATGCAGGACTTTGCGGCAGGAACATCAAGCCGTTCAACAAAGCTTGTGCATGGCGGCCTTCGCTATTTGAAACAATTTGAAGTGAAAATGGTTGCTGAGGTTGGCAAAGAACGTGCGATTGTTTATGAGAACGGCCCACATGTGACGACACCGGAATGGATGATGCTTCCATTTTATAAAGACGGAAACTTTGGTCCGTTTACGACAAATGTCGGACTGCGTGTCTATGATTTTCTGGCAGGCGTAAAAAAAGATGAACGCCGAAAAATGCTCAGTGTCGATGAAACACTAAACAAAGAACCACTTGTTAAATCAGAAGGCTTAAAGGGCTCTGGCTATTATGTTGAGTATAAAACGGACGATGCGAGACTGACAATTGAGGTGATCAAAAAAGCCGTTGAAAACGGGGTACATGCCATTAATTATGCTAAGGCTGTTGACTTAATCTATAAGTCAGGAAAAGTTTCCGGAGTGGTTGTGGAAGATCAGCTTACTGGGGAACAACACACCATTTACGCTAAAAAAATTGTTAATGCAGGCGGCCCTTGGGTAGATGATTTGCGCGAAATCGATGGTTCCAAGGTTGGTAAATCATTGTATCTGACGAAAGGGGTCCATCTTGTATTTTCCAAGGAACGTTTTCCACTGAAGCAAGCAATTTATTTTGATGCCCCTGACGGCAGAATGGTTTTCGCCATTCCACGTAATAAGAAGACGTACGTAGGAACAACGGATACAAGCTATGACGGGGATATTGCCTATCCGGTCATGACCGATGCTGATCGTGACTATTTGATTAATGCAATAAATTATATTTTTCCATCCCAGGAAATAACGAAGAATGATGTGGATTCGAGCTATGCAGGATTGCGGCCGCTGATTGCTGAAGAAGGAAAAGATGATCCGGATGAAATTTCACGGAAAGATGAGATCTTTATTTCAGAATCTGGCTTGATTTCAATGGCTGGCGGCAAACTGACCGGGTATCGCAAAATGGCTGCAGATGCAGTGGACACAGTTGTCGGCCAGTTGAAAAAAGAGGAAGACATTCTCTATTCCGAATCGGTGACAGAGCATTTGCCGATATCCGGTGGTGAAGTTGGCGGATCACAAGGTTTCCGGAAATTTACGGATGCCAAACTTTCTGAGGCTGCCGATCTCGGGATTGATGAAGAAACTGCCAATTTCTTAGTTCAGAAATATGGCGCCAATACAGATAAAATATTTCAGCTGTACCGCGATGAAAAGGTGAATGCGGAAAAGGCAGGGATTGATCCGACCGTATTTGCGGAATTGACATATGCCATCGAATACGAATTAACGTATAAACCAGTTGATTTCTTTATCCGGCGGACCGGGGCATTGTTCTTTGATATTGAATTTGTGCGGACGCATAAAGACAATGTGATTGCTTACATGGCGGATAGACTTAAATGGAGCGACGAACAAACGAAAACCTACACGGACGAACTTGAACAGCTGCTTTATGAGGCAGTGCATCCGGTGGAAATGAATAAAGGCTAATCGCAATAATGCGATTAGCCTTTTCTTTTCAATCATCCGTTCTCGTTTTTCGGAAGCAGATATACATGAACAGTGCGGCGCCAATCATCCAAATAAAGACAATTCCCAGTTGCATCCAGGACTCTGTATCATGCATTTTAATCAACTGGGGGAGCGGAAAAACTTCTAATATTTTTGTTACAATGCTGTCCTCATCAATTCCGAGCATTCTAAACATTGGTGTAAATCCGAATAAAAACATCACTGGCATCATGTATGCAGATGTAGCCGCTGCCGTTTTAGCAAATAAACCAATTCCGATTCCAAGGGATAAAAAGAACAGGAATAATAGTACCAGACCAATGATTGGTTTGATTGCCAGAAACGGTTCCATTCCGACAATCAGCAATGAAATAACCAGTGTAACCACTGTAATCAGACCTGTTACCAGACTTTTTCCTACCAGAATATCGATAAACGATGCAGGAGACAGGGCGAGGCCGCGTAAAGTTTTCTTTTCATTTTCCTCTGCCATCATCATCATGATACAACCTGCAGTAACTGCTGAAAATATTACTCCTACAATCAGGTAAATCATAAATAGCGGAAGCTCTTCCCCGCCGCCGCCAAGACGGGAATACATTAATGCCAGAATAACCGAAATAACCGGCATCATTAACAGCATCATATTTTTCATGAAATCTTTGATATCTTTTTCAAAAATCGCCTGGATACGCTGCACATTCATCATACCAGCTCCTTTCCGGTCACCTTTAAGAAGATTTGCCCGAGCGTTGGTTTATCGGTATTGATTGACCTGACTTGTTCCTCTGCAATTAAAGTCCTGATCTGGTCTGCATTCGTTGAAGTATTATCGATTACAAGTTTTTCGCCATCAATCGTTTCCACGTGAAAGGCATGGGTCGAATACTTGTAACGAAGTGCTTCCGGTTCATCAAGCTCCTGCAATTTTCCATTGTTTAAAAAGGCGACCCGATCACACAATTCAGTGGCTTCCTCCATATTGTGTGTAGTTAAAAAAATCGTCGTACCTGCTTCGTTGAGCGCCTGAAGTCCGCGGTGGATTTGTGCCATATTTCCCGGGTCGAGTGCGGAAGTCGGCTCATCGAGAAAAACAAGCGCAGGTTTATGAATAAGTGCTTTGGCAAGCAGAATACGTTGTTTCATACCTTTTGATAACTTTGAAACTGTTTTGGTGCGTTCCCGTTCCATATTTACATCATGCAATATCGCATCAATCTGCTTGAGAGGTGCATGGTAAAGTTTACAGAATAGTTTCAGATTGTCATAGACAGACAGCCGTTCATATAACGCACTGTTATCTGACAGAATACCAATTTTTGATTTGAATTGGGACGATCTGAAATCTGATGACAATTCGCCCAAGACCGAAACATCTCCACTTGTCTTGTTCAACTCCCCTGTTAAAATTTTGATGGTAGTTGTTTTACCTGATCCACTTGGTCCAAGCAGTCCAAAAATTTCCCCCTTCCGGACCTGAAAACTTAAATCATCAATAGCGGATTTCTGTCCGAATTTTTTCATTAAGTGTTTCGCTTCAATTACATTTTCCAATGTAAAACCTCCTTGCCTAAGTCTGTTTTCATGTTATCCCGAAAAGCCCCTGATTGCAGTAATAATAAGTTGAAATGAGTAAATAAAAAGCTGAAATGTACCAGTGTCATGTTGAGTCCGGGGCGATGGCAGAATATATTGGATGCTGCTTGGGATGAAGTGTACTGTTGATTAGTTAATAAATCATTATTTCAGGTTAAATATCTGTTGAATTTCCTGTACCTTTGTGCGTGAAAGCGGGATTGTTGATTGGGTTTTATTGTCAATTCGAAGTGAATAGGTATTCTTCGACCAGGTTATGATTTCACGTACTTTTTGCAGATTTACAACATAGGAACGATGACACCGATAAAAACCATAAAACTCCAGCTGTTTCCCAATTTCAGCCAGTGTGGAATCCATTGTAAATGATTCATTGTTAATGACAATCTGTGATTTTCCGGCCTGGCTTTCGATATAATCGATTTCCAGAGGGTCGAACAAAATAACTTTATCATCAATCTTTGCTGGAACCTTAAATAAATTGTTCACCGATGGAGAGGGAGATGTGTTATCTTCCATGGCATCTTTCTTTCCGGTTTCCATCTGGACTTTATGTAATCCGCGGCAGTGCAGATTATATGGGGAATCACTGAGTAAAAAAGCATGTTCCAGATTTGAGACCAGGATGAGTACCGGTGTTTGATCACCAGCCAGTTCCTGCAGCATTTTCATGAATGTGTTGATGGTCAGCAGATCAACACCCTGAATCGGTTCCCGGAAGACGATAAGTGCAGCAGATATCATATATTGCTTGGCAAAGTAAATGCGACGCAATACGGATGTGGAACATATTTTGAGCGGCTGGCCGGCGGAATGCTGCAGCTCAAACATGACCAGAATCTCCGGAAGCGGCTTACTGCAACCGAACCACTTATGGAAAAAGGATACATTTTGTTCTACAGTTAATCGTTCGTACAATCCCTCGCTCATATCAAATATAGTTACATCAACATTATGCTGAAGCCTGCCAATAAGTTGCTCCTGCATTTCCGAATCACTATGCACAACTGCCGGGTCCATACCTTCAATCGTAAGGGAAAATCCAGGCAGCGACTCATTTTCCGCAGCGTCCGTATCTATTTTAAACTTGGACATAATCATACTCCTCAGTTCATTAATAATTCCAACGTATAGTATATCATGATTTGGCTGGGAAAGGATGAAGGTTTTTGATGGAAGTGATGAGAGAAGAAGGATTAGGAGAAGAACAGATTTAACGGGAGAAGAATGAATTTAACGGGAGAAGAACGAATTTTAACGGGAGAAGAACGAATTTTAACGGGAGAAGAACGAATTTTAACGGGAGAAGAATGAATTTATCAGGAGAAGACCAGATTATGGGAAGGGCTAATAATTGGTAATGGCAGGGAACCGATTTCAGTTGATTTTCACCGTCATACCCGGCTTTTTCTTTTCGATAGGCTGTTAAAAGGTTTTCGTTGTACCAATATTTCGCTTGCAGTCTCCGCAAAATGGCTTCAAGAAATAGTAAATCGTATGTTTTGAACCTAAAATTGTTTACCAGTGGGATCACCTCTCTAAAACAGTTTACTCATTCTATTCGACAAAATGTGCGAAAATCCTGCTTTTTCCTGAAACAATTTGATTTGCACAAATGATCACCACACCGGGTAAACTAATAATAAGTAAAAATACACCATAAAATGTACACACACTTTTAATTTTTCATGTATGATTGTTCCAGTATTTATGATATACTTTTGTCGATATAAATCGAGTTAGGGGGGATGAACATGCATCAGAATAAAACATATCAGCATCAGGAGAATGTTTACCCTCTTATTCCGGAAGGCGATTTTTATTTTCAAAAAGGTGTTGAGGCCTTTCAAAAGCGGAATTTCGAAGGGGCAATTAAATGGCTGCGTAAGGCAATTGAAATGGTACCCGCGGATCCGCTTTATCAGTGTCAGATGTCGATTATTTATACGGAAATCGGTGCATATCATACGGCAAATCAATTGTTGACAAAAGTGCTGGAATCCTCCGGCAGTGATTACACGGATTGCTATTATCTGCTGGCAAATAATTATGCACATCTTGGACTATTGAATGATGCCAAGAAGTATGCAAATTCCTATCTTGAAAAAGAACCGGATGGTGAGTTTCATGAAGCCGCGGAACAGCTTATTGAAATGGTTGATATTGATATAGATGATGATTGGCTGACTGATGAAGAAGATGAGTTTCTCATTTATCAGGAGACTGTTTTTTATCATTTGGAAAATGATGACTGGGATAAGGCACTTCCATTACTTGAAGAAATGACTACACTATTTCCAGGACATCCGTTGGTAAGTCATGACTATTCACAGGCGTTATTCTACTCTGGTTATCAGGATGAAGCAGTTACAATGGAAACAGACAAGCTGGAGCAGGATCCGAATTCCTTGTACAGTCATATAAATCTTGCTATATTTTCTTATGAATTGGGAAATATAACGAAATATGAAAGCCATATTCAGGCGCTGAAAAATGTATACCCGCTTCATGAACAGCTGCGGTTGCGGATTGCCATTACCTTTGCGCAGACGGAAATGTATCAGGAAGCGTACTCAAGATTTCGCGGACTTGCCAAAAGTACAGCGAAAAATTACCTATCCTATTATAAGTACTACAGTATTTCTGCTTACCGTATCGGCGAGCCGTCCAAAGCACTCTCATTGTGGGAGGAAGGGTGCAAGCGTCACCCTGGATTATCCAAACAGGATGGTCCCTGGGTATAATCAAGCAGAAAAGTAGACTTCATTCGGTAATTTTAATACGATAAATGTGGTTTGAGAATAAATGTTAAAGAAAGGGCTGAGAATCATGTCCGACGAGCGTATGTATGATGTAATTATAGCAGGTGCAGGCCCTGCCGGAATGACCGCAGCAGTTTATGCATCACGGGCAAACCTGGATACCCTGATGATTGAACGCGGAATTCCTGGCGGTCAGATGGCAAATACGGAAGATGTTGAAAATTTCCCCGGTTTCGAGCATGTACTGGGACCGGATTTATCCAATAAAATGTTCGAGCACGCAAAAAAATTCGGCGCGGAATATGCATATGGCGATATAAAAGATGTCGTGGATCACGGTGAATACAAAACCGTTATCGCCGGGTCAAAAGAATATAATACACGGGTACTCATCATAACAACCGGTGCACAATATAAGAAACTGGGTATCCCTGGTGAAGAAGAACTGGGCGGACGCGGTGTTTCTTACTGTGCTGTTTGTGACGGTGCATTTTTTAAAGAAAAAAATCTTTTTGTAATCGGCGGCGGGGACTCTGCTGTTGAAGAGGGTATTTATTTGACACGTTTCGCTGATAAAGTGACAGTTGTTCATCGTCGTGATCAACTGCGTGCGCAAAAAATTATCCAAGATCGTGCGTTTGATAATGACAAAATTGACTTTATCTGGGACACAGAAGCAAGAACCATCAACGGTCCGGATGGAAAAGTCAGCAGTGTATCCCTGTTTAACAATAAAACCGGTGAAGAGTCTGAATTGCCAATTGACGGAGTGTTCATTTATATTGGTATGGTTCCGCTCAGTGAGCCGTTTCAATCATTGGGAATTACCAATGACGAAGGGTACATTCCAACAGACGAAAATATGGAGACGTCAATCCCCGGAATTTATGCTGCCGGAGATATTCGGGAAAAAACGCTGCGACAAATTGTGACAGCTACCGGAGATGGCAGTATTGCAGCTGAAAATGCACAGAAGTATATTGAGAATCTGATGGAGGATCTGAAAGCTGCTAAATCGTAATTTTTTAAAGAAAAACTGAATTTTTTTCGAAAGTAATTGCTTTTTAACCCTGTTGTAACACGCATGCAATAAAATTCGGGTACAATATAATTAACTAATTGACCCCCTTTTAATAAATAAATTAGTTCTTGTGCAGGTGAATGTGATTTCACCTGCATCTTTTTTTGTCCTTGTCCAAATGTGTCGAGCATAAACATCTTCCTGTTTCGTTCATTTTTTCATGGGCAGGAAGGGAAGTACCAATACATTTACAATTAAGATTTTCGGCATGAAAGATTGGCGATAAGCCAAGATTTCTAATATAATAGTAATGATGGTGAATAGTCCCTCTTTACTGAGAGGTGAATAAGGAATGCAACGTGTAACGAATTGCATATTAATAAATAATAATTATATTTTAATGTTGAAAAAACCGCGTCGGGGCTGGTATGCGATTCCCGGCGGCAAGATGGAGCAGGGTGAATCAATTAAGGAATCGGTTATTAGAGAATTCCGTGAAGAAACTGAATTAAAGCTGGAGACCCCTGAACTTGCCAGTGTTTTTACATTTACAATATACAATGATACTGTGTTCGTTCAGGAATGGATGATGTTTACGTTTGTATGCAGAGAATTTTCCGGAGAGCTGACTGCTTTCTGTAATGAAGGAGAGTTGGAATGGATTCCCTTTGAAGAAATTAACAATATTCCAATGGCGGAAGGGGACCGGAAAATATTCCAGCATGTGTTATCATCAAATGAACCGCTCTACGGGTCATTTGTTTATACGGAGAATTATGATCTGATTGAATATCATTTAGACCAGTAGTTTTAGTTAGGGGGAATAATGATGTCAGCAAGTGAACAGGAAACGAAATTAGTTGTCATTACAGGAATGTCCGGTGCCGGAAAAACGGTTGCAGTACAGAGTTTTGAGGATTTGGGGTATTACTGTGTTGATAATCTTCCCCCGGCATTACTTCCCAAGTTTCTGGAATTAATGCGTGATTCAACCAATAATATCCGCAAAGTAGCGTTGGTGATGGATCTGCGTGGCCGCGAATTTTTTGATTCATTGTTTGAAGCACTTGATATTTTGGGTGAAGAAGATTGGCTTCATGAACATATTCTGTTCCTTGATGCAAAAGACGAATCACTTGTTACGAGATATAAAGAGACGCGACGAGCACATCCGCTGGCGGTGGGCGGACTTCCCCTTAAGGGAATTCAGCAAGAGCGTCATATACTTGATGAATTAAGAGGGCGTGCGCAACGGATTATCGATACGACAAATTTGAAGCCAAAGGAGCTGCGGGACAAAATTCTGAAGGCATATACAGAGGAGAAACAGGAAATTTTCTCTGTCCATATGGTTTCATTCGGATTTAAGTATGGAATACCAATTGATGCAGACCTTGTATTTGATGTGCGTTTTTTACCAAATCCGCATTATGTGTCGCATATGCAGCCATTGACGGGTTTGAATCCTGAAGTCTCTTCCTATGTGTTTAAATGGTCTGACACGCAGAAGTTTAATGAGAAGGTTCTTGATATGCTTCAATTCATGCTTCCTCAATATAAAAAAGAAGGTAAATCACAACTTGTAGTAGCAATTGGCTGTACGGGCGGCCAGCACCGCTCAGTCGCTCTTGCAGAATATTTTGCCAAACAGCTGTCGGCAAATTACATTACCCATGTAACACACCGTGATATTGATAAAAGAAAGGGACATTCATAATGCGGAACAACGATAAACCCCGGGTTGTTGTAATCGGTGGTGGAACAGGTATGCCTGTGCTGCTAAGAGGTTTAAAAAATTTACCAGTAGAGTTGACTGCACTTGTTACAGTGGCAGATGACGGTGGTAGCACCGGCAGACTCCGTAACGAAATGGCAATGCCGGCTCCTGGTGACATTCGTAATGTGATCGCTGCTTTGTCGGATGCCGAACCAATGTTGCTGGAACTTTTTCAACACCGATTTGCAGCAGGGAATGGTTTGTCCGGCCACTCGATGGGGAATCTGCTTCTGGCCGCAATGACATCGATTACTGGTGACTTCTATATCGGAATAAAGGAAATTTCCCGCGTATTGAATGTGAAGGGGAAGATTTATCCGATTTCCAACGAAAATATGTCACTCCATGCAGAGATGGCAGATGGCTCAATTATTTCCGGTGAGTCGAAAATTCCTTTAGCCAACAAACGAATCAAGCATGTGTTTTTAAGTCCTCAGCCGGTGCAGCCGTTTCCGAATGCTTTGAAGGCAATTGAAAATGCGGATTTGGTCGTAATAGCACCTGGCAGCTTATACACGAGTATTCTGTCGAACCTGATTATACCGCAAGTGGATCAGGCACTGCATGATACAAATGGAAAAGTCGTATATGTATGCAATGTCATGACCCAAGCGGGAGAAACAACCGGTTATACGGCATCAGACCATGTTCAGGCGATTTGTAACCATATAGGGGAAAAAGCGGTTGACTCGATTATTGTGCATAATGAACCAATAAATAAAAATGTCCGTGATGTGTATGCAGAAGAGAATGCCGAACCAGTTGTCTATGATACAGACCGGTTACTGGAGATGGGACTCCAAATTATTGAAGGAGATATCATCAATCATTCCAAAACGACACTCAGGCATGATACACATAAAATAGCAAAACTGCTTTACTCGATTATGGAGTGATAATGGTCTGACAGAAGGGGGTGGCAAGTTGTCATTTGCATCGGAAATAAAAAAGGAACTAACTGGGATAGAAACGGATAAATGTTGTCAATACGCCGAACTGGCAGCACTTATTCGGATGAATGGTGTTATATCTATGTCACAGCGAAAATACACCTTGGATGTACAAACTGAAAATGCTGCGATTGCCCGTCGTATCTATACATTAATCAAAAACCTATATGATCTTCCGGTTGAATTGCTCGTCCGAAAGAAAATGAAGCTGAAGAAAAATAATGTATACATCGTGCGGATCAAAGAAGATGTAGAAAATTTGCTGACAGAGCTGGAAATTTTACAAACACCGCACACATTTGTCCGGACAATTTCCAAACGGTATTTAAAAAAATCTTGCTGTCAAAAGTCTTATTTGCGGGGAGCATTTTTGGCGGGAGGTTCCATTAACAATCCGGAAACTTCCTCCTATCATCTGGAAATTTTTAATGCATATGAAGAGCATAATGATGCGTTATGTGATCTGTTGAACAAATTTGATCTTCGTGCACGAAAGCTGGAACGTAAAAAAGGGTATATCACTTATTTAAAGGAAGCGGAAAAGATTACCGAATTTTTAAGTATCATTGGTGCACATAACGCATTATTCAAGTTCGAGGATGTACGGATTGTACGGGATATGCGGAATTCAGTAAATCGGCTGGTGAATTGTGAAACGGCTAATTTGAATAAAACGATAGGAGCGGCATTCCGGCAAATTGAAAATATTAAGCTGATTGAACGGACTGTCGGAATTGATGCATTGCCGGAAAAGCTGCAGGAAATTGCTGAATTGCGTGTCAAGCACCAGGATGTGTCTCTGAAAGAGCTCGGTGAACTGGTTTCTACCGGAAAAATATCCAAATCCGGTGTCAATCATCGGCTGAAAAAAATTGATGAATTTGCCGATAAAATTCAATATGACACAAATTTTTTGAAAAATGAGTAGGTTAACATTACATTTGTATAGCTTGTTTATGATATACTAGGCGTAATTTAATCTGAATTTATTGTTAAATTGTAAGAGGCTACCGTTATAAATAAACGGCAGCCGGATTTTTAATGAATTATGCAAACGATTTCAACTAGAAAGGGAGATGAGGAATTTGATTCAGAAATCGGTTCAAGTTGAACTTGATAGCGGATTACAAGCGAGGCCGGCAGCATTATTTGTACAGGAAGCAAATAAATTTGCAGCACATTTGTTTCTCGAAAAGGACGGAAAACGAGTTAACGCCAAAAGTATTATGGGGCTGATGAGTCTGGCTGTAACAACAGGAGAAACCATCACACTAATGGCAGATGGTTCCGATGAAGAACGGGCGCTCGACAGTTTAACAGAATTTATTACCATCGATTAAAAACGTCTCTGAGGTGAAGAGGCATTTTTATTTTGATCAGAGAATATATGTATATCGGGAGAAGAACAGATTTAACGGGAGAAGAATGGTTATATCGATAGAACAGCAATTACACCTCAGAAGAAGAACATTATCGCTGCACATTAAAAAGGGCTATCCCGAATCGGAATAGCCCTGTAATGTCAGTTATTTCTTTTCTTTATTGTTGGTCAGGATTTTATCAATCAGGCCATAGTCTACTGATTTCTCGGCCGTCATGAAGTTGTCACGGTCTGTATCACGATCGATTACTTCGATTGGCTGACCAGTGCGATCGGACAGGATCTGATTGATTTTTTCACGCATTTGAATGATTCGTTTTGCATGGATTTCGATATCTGTTGCCTGTCCTTGGGTACCGCCTAATGGCTGGTGAATCATTACCTCACTGTTCGGCAGTGCATAACGTTTTCCTTTTTCACCGGCGGCAAGCAGAAATGCACCCATTGATGCAGCCATACCTGTGCAGATTGTTGATACATCGGGTTCAATGAATTGCATAGTGTCGTAGATTGCCATGCCAGCTGTAATCGATCCGCCTGGTGAATTGATGTACAGGGAAATGTCCTTATCAGGATCTTCTGCAGCAAGGAAAAGCAACTGTGCAACAATTGAGTTGGAAACATTGTCGTCAATACCGCTGCCAAGCATAATGATTCGATCTTTCAATAGACGTGAGTAAATATCATACGCGCGCTCTCCACGATTTGTCTGTTCAATGACTGTAGGTATTAAATTCATGCGTTAAATCCTCCTTATTTCATCTCGAATTAATAATCCATTTAATTCCTGGATAGTTTCATCATACCGAATAGGTCAAAAAAGGTCAAACAAAAACGTTTAACAATTCCCGATCAAAAATTACATTCTCCATCATTCCCGTTCCGCGATAATATAAACCTGCTGTTATACAAGTTTATACGTGTTTGTTGGACGTCCTTGTTTGCCATACTGTGAAATGATTTCAACTTCTCCCTGGTTTTCCAGATAGTATAAATAACGGTGAACAGTCTGATAGGCGATTGGCAATGCCCGCTGAATCTCGTTTATCGATGATGGGGAGTCCTGATGTACGAGATGATTTTTAATGGAGTTCAGGGTGGCCCGGCGTATTCCTTTTTCTACAAAAACACTTTCCTTATCGGCTGTCAGCTTGGCAATCTTTAAATTAATGCGGATCCGGGAGATAAGGTCAGGGGCTTTGATTGGTTTGAGTGCAAAGTCAGTGGCACCAGCCTGCAAAAATGTGTCGGCAATTTCCTGTCGTTCATCAACTGTCAAAATGATGATTGGTGCGTTTTCATCATTTTTGCGAAGCTCTTTGGTTGCTTTTAATCCATCCCAATCCGGCATATGATAGTCAAGCAGAACCAGGTCAGGCTTGATCTTCCCGAATAATTCCGCTCCCTCTTTTCCTGTACTTCCCCCGATGACGTCCCAATCAGCCGATCTGCAAATTTCCGTAAGTGTGAAGCGGATGTCTTCATTATCATCAACTATTAATATGGTAGTGCTCATCGGTATTTTCACCTGCTTTACTGATAGGTAATCTGATATTGAGTTGCGTATGGTTCCCAGGAATGCTTTTCATGTCAATTGTGCCTTGATGGTTTTCTACGACCCGTTTCACAAACGAAAGCCCCAATCCGGATGAATTCCTGGTACTGAAGCCTTCTTTCCAGATTTCCTTCAAATGAGCGGAATCGATGCCAGGACCATTATCCTGAATTCTTATTAAAATCCTCGTATCTATACTTTTGACAGTGATGTGGATATATCCTGCTTTTCCGTCGAAAGAATTGATGGCATTTTCAAGTATATTGGAAACCGCCCTGGAAAACCGGATTTTATTTACCATGATACAGGGTAAATTTTCATCCAGATCAATGATTAATTCAATCGGCTGTTCATCCATATTAAGGTGGCTTGTGACATATTCGAGCAGTTCTTTGACAGAAATTTGCTGTTTCATTTGATCATGCAAAATTTCAGAGATCATATCTTTCATCTTTGAAATGGAGCTATCAATCCGGTTAACGTAACTTTTCAGTGAATGGTTATTTTTTGCCTGCATTTTCATTTGAATAAGGGAAATTAAACCTTCAACCGTAACAAGCGGTGTTTTCAGGTCATGAACAAGCATATTCACTTCCTCATGAACCTTTGAATCAACAAGTGCGGAACGTGTTTCTTGCAGTACCTCACCCTGAACCTGAAATTTCCGTAATGTATCAATCTGTTTATTAAAAAGGTGAATCAGCAATGTAACGATAATCGCAATCGTTAAAAAAACGCTAAAAAATACGGTTGCCAGGGTATTGAACAAGTTATTGCCTGTAAGATAGCTGTCGGCAATTTTAATGCTCGCCGCCAAATCGTTTGCACCAATCCCAAATCCTGTCAGGGCCGGAATGAGCTGCATCCACTGTATAGCAAGAAGCACGAGAAATAATATAATGGAAAAAATAAAATAAAAGTATTTGCGTTTGGGTATATATTGAAGCAGAAAAATCATGATTCCAATCGTCAGGAAATACCCCAAGTATGTAAAGTACTCCAAGTAAATCTGGTTATAGATTGTTAGTGCAAGCAAAACAGTACCGATATAGACAAAGGACCATATTACGGTTCTTAATTTCGTATGCAGGGGCTGTAAAATAAGCATGGAACCGAAATAGATAAGAAAAAAAGTCAGCATATATTTAGCAATATAAATAAAGGAAGTGATCAGGAGTAATCCGCTGTCATGTTCCATAATACTGACTTGGATATTACTGGCGATTAATACCGACCAGTCGTGCAGAAATGAGGGGAGAATCAGTCCGTAAAAAATCATTAATGCCCCGGTACAGGCAATTAATAAATTTTGGTTTTTCCGGATCATTGGATAATCAGCCTTTCTAGCGGAATATGGCATTGAACGGTACTGTTAAATCTTCTAAATCATTTACGAGTGTGACAGGAACTTGGTGGTTTCTGAGCTGCTGAATCTGTTTTGCCTTATTTTTTGTATTTTTTAACCCGATGAAATAGTCTGCGTATGGCAGAGCGACTTTAAATAACTTCATTGAGCGGTTATCATCACGGTAGAATCCGGAGATGTTGATCAGAATAACGGGAAGACTGGTGTTCTCAGCTTCTTTCAGCAGTTTCCTTGTCCGGTTCATTTCCTCTTTAAATGATCGGTTCGTTTGTGTTAACCCGTTTGCACTGTATCCAAGCATGATGATCACACTGTTGTAATCGTATAAGTCTGATCCCAATGCTCTTGGTCGATAGTCTGCTTCAAGATTCAGTCTTTCAGCTATTTTCGGAAGGATGCTTCCTTCCGGTGCTTGTCCACTGGATGTAATCAGTATTTTTTCCATGCCAATCGGAGCTGGCAGGTTTGGATAGGTATTAAAATGCTCGGATTGTGTTTCCTTAAGGGAAAAAAAGCATAACAACAATACAATGGAAAGACAAACTATTATGGGAAAGTACCGTTTCAATGCAAATCGCTCCCTGATCAGGCATAAGAAGAATTCGGCAATCGTTTCTTTAGTGAAAAATCCATTGTTACTGCATAAGTGCAAACTATGGCTGTCAGCTAAAGGCTTGGTGATAACCAAGTATTCTAATAACGTCAGAAAGTATAAATTATGGTTGACCTTATAAGAAAAACTTCGGCAATCGCTATAAGACGAGACGAATGCCGAGTTTTTCTAATGCCGAATGTTCTTCTTATAATTTATACGGATGTTATAAGAAAAGATAAGGCAAATACAGTCATTTACCTTATCTTACTACACTTTTTTAAAATTGTAATTATTCCTTTAATCGTGGGTCTAAAGCATCACGTAACCCATCACCAAACAGGTTAAATCCGAGTACGACGAGAAAAATCGCTATTCCCGGGAAGGCAACGACCCATGGAGCGTTCTGCAATGCAGCACGTCCGTCACTGAGCATCGCCCCCCATTCAGGAGTAGGCGGCTGCGCTCCGAGTCCGAGGAAACTTAATCCGGCTGCATCAAGTATTGCGGTCCCCACGCTCAAGGTAGCCTGGACAATGATCGGCGCCAGGCAATTAGGCAGTACATGCTGCATCAGTACCCGGCCATTTTTTGCACCAATCGCTTTGGCAGCCTCAATATACTCAGTCTCTTTTACCGACAAAACCGCTGACCGGACAATCCTGGCAAATTGCGGGATTCCGACAATACCGACAGCAATCATCGCGTTTTGGAGGCTTGGTCCCAGAACAGCTACAAGGGCAATGGCCAAAAGAATACTTGGAAACGCCATCAGTATATCAACAATACGCATGATAATCTGATCAATCCATTTTCCGAAATAACCGGCAATTCCACCAAGAAGCACACCAATTATCATCGAAATAGCTACGGTAAACACACCAATCTGGATGGAGATACGTGTACCATATACGATTCTGCTGAAAATATCCCGGCCGAGCGCATCAGTCCCAAGAAAGTGTTCGACTGATGGCGGCTGATAGCGATTGGTAATCGATTCATAGGATGTTGGGCTGTGCGTCGCGATTAAAGGTGCAAAAATTGCAGTCACAATTAAAAGAAGGATGATGCACAGCCCGACTAGGGATGTTTTACTTTTAATGAGCCGGAAAAAAACGTCTTTCCATAAACTGCTTTTCTTTTGTTGCGCGAGTTCATCAGTAAATGCTGCATCGGTTTCCCGGGCAGGATTTGGCTGCAGTGCCATCGAATGCACATCCTTTCAAAAAAGTATTAATCATAGCTGATTCTCGGATCAAAATATTTATATAGAAGGTCTGTAACGAGATTTACTAGTACGAAAATCGTTGCGATAACTAAGATGGTGCTCTGAACGACCGTGAAATCGCGGCCCAAAACGGCCAGATAAACATAGCGCCCAACACCCGGCCATGAAAAGATGGTCTCGGTCAATACGGCACCACCAAGTAACAGGCCAAATTGCAGACCGATGACGGTCAGAACTGGAAGGAAGGCATTTTTTAAGGCATGCTGAAAAATGATTAAATGTTTTTTCAGTCCTTTTGCATCTGCTGTTCGTATATAATCCTGTTTCATAACCTCGAGCATGCTTGATCGGGTCATCCGTGCAATGATTGCCATCGGAATGGTACCGAGTGCGATGCCAGGCATCAGCAGATGGAAGAAGGCGTCTTTGAAGGCAATCCAGTTCCAGGTTAGAATACTATCGAGCAAAAAGAAGTTTGTAATGGTGTTCAATTCGATACCAGATGATAATCTGCCAGATGGCGGCATAAGCTGGAGCTGCACGGAGAAAAACAAAATCATCATCAGTCCGAGCCAGAAGATGGGCATCGAAACACCGAATAGGGCCCCCGTCATACTCAGGTTGTCAAACCAGGAATATTGCTTGACCGCTGCGATTACCCCGGCTGTTACACCCACAACCACCGCCAGTATCATTGCAAAGATAGTCAGCTCAATTGTCGCCGGCAATTTATGCATTAATTGAACTGCTATATCTTCTTTTGACTGCACGGACTGACCAAGATCTCCCTGTAAAATATCACCTAAAAACCGGCCATATTGTACAACGTAAGGGTCATTAAGTCCTAATTCCGCTCTGAGCGCTTCCAACTGTGCTTCGGTAGCTTTATTGCCAAGCATACTTTTAGCGGGATCGCCAGGAATCAGATGGATCAGGGAAAAGGTGAGGATGGAAACACCAATCAGCACGGGAATAAGCATGAGTATTCGTTTCACAATGTATTGAAGCATCAGTATACCTCCCGTCTTATATGTACGTAATTAAAGCGATTTCCGGGGACTGCTGGTTCACGTCAGTCCCCGGCATGCTTCCCATTTTTACTTCTTAATATCCAGCAGGTTAAATGGCTCACTTCCGGTAGGATGCGGTGTATAATTTACAACATCCTTACTTGCTGCCAGCGGTGGTGTCGTATGGGCAATCGGGAACCATGGTGCGTCTTCATGAATGATTTCCTGCGCCTTCATATAGTACTCAATCCGTTTTTCCTGGTTCATTTCAGTTTGGGCTGATTTCAGCAAGTCATGAACTTTATCATCTTTATAGAAGGCGATATTTCCGGCAGATCCTTTTTTTGCATTGTCTTTATCAAGCAATACGTACAGGAAGTTGTCAGGATCCCCATTATCACCGGTCCAGCCCAAAAACGCCATGTCATGTTTGCCCTTCTCGGTCAGGGCCAGATGAGTATCCCAATCATTTTCGATCACTTCGACGTTAATGTTCACTTTTTTCAGCATCTGCTGAATTGCCTGTGCAGTCAGCTTTGGCTGTGGTAAATATGGTCTTGGGTTGGCCATGATATATAATTTCGTATCAAAACCATCCGCATATCCTGCTTCGGCGAGCAGAGCTTTTGCTTTTTCAACATCATAGCCATAGTCTTCTATTTCATCATTGTAACCCCAAAGTGAAGGGGGGATCGGATTTTTCGCCGGTTTGCCGATGCCTTCAAACAATGTCATCAGTTCTTTCTTGTCAATTGCCCAATTAATGGCCTGACGTACTTTCTTACTGGACATTGGGCCTTCTTTGCTTGTATTCATTGCCATGTAACTAATATTCATGGATGGTCTGCGAATGATTTTCAGATTTTCATCATTTTCCGCTGTTTCAATATCCTGCGGGTTCAGTCCTGTCATCAAATCAATTGACCCGGCCTGCAGTTCAAGGAATCGTGCCCCATTATCCGGGATTGTCCGGAAAATTACTTTGTCAACGTTGGCTTTCTTACCAAAATAGTCTTCGTTTTTCGTTAAGGTAATCGTGTCATCCGGAATCCATTCCTTGAATACAAACGGACCTGTTCCAACCGGGTTTTTAAAGTAGTCTTCACCATATTTTTTAATGGCGTCAGGACTTGCAATACCAAATGGCGGCATTGCTAACGTCTGCAGAAACGGTGCATTAGGTTCCGAGAGTGTGATTTTTACTTCATATTTATCGGTTGCTTCCACTTTTTCAATAATTCCACCAAGGTCATCTTTTGTTGCGCCAAACATATAGCCATAGTAAATAAATTCTCCTGATGATGCCCAACGTTCAAAGTTGAAAACGACATCTTCTGCCGTGAAATCAGTTCCATCATGGAATTTGACACCTTCGCGAAGCTGGAATGTCCAGACAAGTCCATCTTTGCTGACCTCCCACTCAGTTGCCAGAGCGGGTTGAACTTCAGTGCCTTCCACTTTGTATCTTACAAGCGGATCATAAATCTGATTGGTAACGTAGATGGACTCACCATCGGTAACTTTTGATGGATCCAATTGGATGGAATCCGCTCCACGGCCAAAGACTAGCGTTTTTTCACCGTTTGATTCATCGGCGGATGAACCGCTGTCACCGGAGGAACTGCTGCCAGAACCAGTGCCGGCGTCCTGTGTACATGCAGCCAGAACAAACATTACCGTGAATAGCAAAGATAACAGAAACAGTAACTTACGATTTTTCAAAATAAAAATCCTCCTTAATTAAGTAGTTGTTTGGCCGGTGTTTTCTTCCATCACCTCCTTAGCGAAATGACAGGCGGCCATTTGCCCATTTTTAGAAACCTTTTTCAATTCCGGTTTCTGTGCCCGGCAAATTTCCTCGGCAAATGGACAGCGTGTATGAAATTTACAGCCCTGGGGCGGATTTGCAGGTGAAGGTAAGTCACCTGACAGGATTATTTGCTTTTTTTCCCGATGCGGATTTGCCTCCGGGACTGCCGATAGTAATGCCTGTGTATAGGGATGCTTCGGATTTTGATAAACTTCATCCACTTCGCCGATTTCGGCAAGTTCACCTAGGTACATGACAGCAACACGGTCACTGATATGGTGAACAACGCTTAAGTCATGCGCGATAAAGATGTAAGTCAGACTAAATTCGTCCTGTAGCTCTTCCATCAGATTGATGACCTGTGCCTGTATGGAAACATCCAGTGCGGATACAGGCTCATCACAAATGACCAGTTCCGGTTCAAGCGCAAGTGATCTGGCAATTCCAATCCGCTGGCGTTGACCGCCACTGAATTCATGCGGATAGCGCTGTCTGTGATAGGAACTCAGACCGACTACATCCAATAAACGGTCCAGCTTTTTCTGCTGTTCATTCCTGGGAACCTGAAAGATTTTCATTGGTTCTGTTATTGTTTGCTCGATTGTTTTACGCGGATTCAGTGATGCATATGGATCCTGAAAAATAATCTGCATGTCCCGTCGCAGTTTACGCAGTTTTTCACCGCGAAGAGAGGTTATATTTTCCCCTTTATAGTAAATTTCGCCGTCTGTCGGTTCCAGCAGCTTCAGCATTACCCGTCCGGCGGTTGATTTACCGCATCCGCTCTCTCCGACAAGACCAAGTGTTTCCCCGGATTGGATGGAAAAGGATACACCATCCACAGCCTTTAACACGGGGTGACTCGCTGATAGGGGGTTTTTCTTTTTTAATGGAAAATGTTTTTTTATGTTTTTGATTTCCAGTAATGTACTCATGTTGATACCGCCTTTTTGGAGTCCTCGTAAAGCAAACAGCGAACATAATGGTCATTTTCAACTTCACGCAAATCAGGATCAATTGTCAGACAATTTTCCATGGCATGCTTGCACCTTGGGGCAAAGCTGCAGCCTTTGGGAAGTGCCCGCAAATCAGGCGGGTTTCCGTCAATTGCTTCAAGTTTTTGTTTTTCCGCGGTTATTCTCGGTATTGAATTCATCAGCCCCAATGTGTACGGATGTTTTCCATGATCAAATAAGTGTGTGGTTTCTGCGTATTCAGCGGGCTTGCCGGAATACATAACCATGACACGGTCACATACCTCGGCAACAACACCAAGGTCATGGGTAATCATGACAACTGCCATATTGAGTTCTTTTTGCATGCGTTTAAACAAATCAAGAATCTGTGCCTGAATGGTCACATCTAGTGCTGTTGTCGGTTCGTCCGCAATTAACAGGGAGGGGTTGCATGACAGAGCCATCGCTATCATTACCCGCTGTCGCATGCCGCCACTGAACTCGTGTGGGTAGTTTCGCAACCGCTTTTTAGGGTCCGGAATGCCGACAAGGTCCAATAGTTCCAAAGCACGTTCTCTTGCCTGGCGTTTGTTCAGTGCTTCATGTGCCGTAATCGTTTCGACCATCTGTTTCTCAACCGTAAAGACAGGATTTAATGATGTCATTGGATCCTGAAATACCATGGCAATTTCTTTTCCACGGATTTTACGCATCTGTTTGGCCGATTTGTTAAACAGGTTCTCCCCCTTAAAATTTATTTCACCATCCACGATTTTTCCGGGCGGGGAAGGGATGAGCCCGAGAATGGACAGTGCCGTGATGCTTTTTCCGGAACCGGATTCCCCGACAATTCCAAGCGTTTCGCCCGGATTGACGGTGAAATTGACGCCATCGACTGCTTTAACCACACCGGACTTGGTGAAGAAATGGGTATGCAGATTTTTAACCTCAAGGAGCGGTTCATCCTTGTCCATTTGCATCCTCCTTTGCTGAATTTACAATTGTTTGACTGTTTAGAATTAATTAACAGTATACAACGTTAAATTATTTTTTGGGGTTTTTCTCTTTTTTCTCAAAAATAATAAAATTGGAAAATAATATTTTGCGGAAGTTATTTTGATAAAAAGGCTTGTTTATCTGAAAAAGTGGCGTTATAATATCCATTATGTGATTTTATTTGCGCCCATAGCTCAGCTGGATAGAGCACTGGTTTCCGGTACCAGGAGTCGGGGGTTCGAATCCCTCTGGGCGCGCTATAGCTAAAAAGACCCGGTCATCTTCTGCAGATGACCGGGTCTTTTTAGTTCTGTACCTTCCCTTATTTGATGAACTGTACCCAGATTCCGGCTGCCAGCAACGTACCGAATGCTCGGTCCATGTCAATGGACGAAAATGAATCCTTCTGTACGGGATGAGTTTTTCCGTATTATATGGCAAAATAGAAAGAGGAGGGGGATAAGAATGAAGCAAAAGCTGAATTTGGAGCAGTCATTAAAGATGAAAATGAATCAGTCCCTTTTACAGTCGATAAATCTGCTTCAGTATACCGGGCTGGAAATGATTGAATATATCAGCCAGCTCTCCAAAGAAAACCCCCTGATTGAAGAAGTAAATTATGACTATGAAATATATAACTATCAAACTTCCAATGCATCTCAGACCTCTATTGGGGAAATGAATTCCAAAACACTGACGATGTATGAACAATTAAAAAGTCAATTGTATACACTGGAAATTCCAGAAAATTTGAAAGCAGCGGTGTTATTTGGCATTGATTCATTGGATGAGGATGGATATCTGGATATTGATTTATCATTATGGGCTGAACAATGTGGTCTGATAATAGACGATATTAACAAGGCTTTGACATATATCCAGGCGCTTGAGCCAGCAGGGATAGGTGCACGGAGTCTGAAGGAATGCATTCTGCTGCAGCTGGGTGACTCGACCAGTGTCGCGTATCAATTGCTTGACGGGCATATGGATTTGGTCGCCGGCGAGGACGTCGCGGAAATTTGCAGCACTTTTCATATAACAGAAGAAGAGGCTGCTCAGGCAATGGAACAGATAAAATCATGCCATCCCAAGCCGGGGCAGCTGTTATCGGATAACCGTGCGGATTATATCATACCGGAAGCGTCGATTTATGAGGAAGGTGGCACCTGGAACATTTCTTTTTTTAAATGGAATTCTCCGGTTATTAAAGTGAACCAGGAGTATGTTGATTTGAAAACGGATGAAAAGGAAACAGCAGCGTTTCTGAAGGAAAAATTCAACCAGGTGAACTGGCTGAAAAAAGCAATTTCCTATCGTTCAGACACGTTGGAAAGGGTTATCAGCAAGATTGTTGAAAAACAGCAATTTTATTTCGAACATGGTGCATTTATGATGCAGCCGTTGACTTTAAAAGAAATAGCAATCGAATTAGATTTGCATATTTCAACGGTAAGCCGTGCCATCACCAATAAATATGTACAGACAAAGCACGGCGTCCTGCCGCTGAAATTCTTTTTACAATCCGGAATCAGACAACAGGATGGAAATCAGACGTCATCTTTTGTCATAAAACGATTAATCCTGGAATTGATGGAGCATGAAAATAAACATAAGCCGCTTTCCGATCAGAAATTAAAAGATCGGCTTCAGGAGGAATTTGGTATTACTGTTGCCCGCAGAACGATTATGAAATATCGTGAGCAATTGGGGATCCCTTCCTCCACCAAACGAAAGGAGTAAAGGTATGCGAAAACTGGTATTTTATACAAAAGAAAACTGCCCGTTATGCGATAATGCCAAAGCTTTGCTGGATTTATTGCATAACGAGTATTCGTTTGACATGGAAGAAAGGGATATCTATACAAATGACGTGTGGCTGGAGAAATATCAGCTGGCGATACCGGTAGTTAAAATAAATGGTATCATGCTTGATTGTGAACAGATCAGTTATGATTCACTTGAGAAAGCTTTGAAAGAAACAAAATAATTGAATAATGCACTGCGTGTGGTACAATAATAATTGAAGAAATTGTTCATCCATATTTTTTTAATTGCTGTGGGACACATTTTATATAAGCGGGACAAAAACGTCCGGAAAAGGAGTTTTTTTGGATGTTGGACTTAATCGAAGTACAGAAAAAATTATATCCTGATTTGCTGGAAATTATGCAGCGGCGCTATATAATCCTGCAGCAGATTGAACTGCTTCAGCCGATTGGCCGGCGGAGTCTTGCTGATAACACAGCATATACCGAACGTTTTGTGCGCGGCGAAGTGGATTTTCTTCAAGACCAGGGTTTGATTAATGTGACCGCAAAAGGAATGCAAATAACAAAAGCGGGAAAATTAGTAATTGATCAGTTGTCGGCATTTATGCATGAGGCAATGGGGCTGAGTGTTTTAGAAAAACAGCTCAGGGAAAAATTACAACTGAATGAGGTAATCATCGTCCCCGGAAACAGTGATGAGCAGGAATGGGTGAAGCAGGAGATGGGAAAAGCCTGTATTTCCCGCCTGAAGGAGAAAACGCGGCCGGGTATAACGATTGCGGTCACCGGTGGAACAACAATGGCCGCAGCAGCCGAGATGATGACCCCATTTGATTATGCAAAAGATTGTCAGTTTGTACCGGCAAGAGGAGGGATTGGCGAAAAAGAAGAAAATCAGGCCAATACGATTGCCGCGAGAATGGCTAGGCAGGCAAATGGCTCGTACAGGCTGTTGTATGTGCCCGACCCTTTAAGTGAAACATCGTATCAGACCATGATAGAAGAACCTTCCATTAAGGGGACATTGCAGCTGATTAAAAGCGCCGGCATCGTGATGCATGGAATTGGTGATGCTTTGACAATGGCTGAACGGAGAAAGACGCCACAAGAGGTTTTTGGAAAACTGGAAGAAGCGGAGGCTGTGAGTGAGGCGTTCGGTTATTATTTCAATAAACAGGGAAATGTCGTCCATAAAGTGAGGACAATCGGCATTCAGCTTGACGATCTTACCGATGCCGAGCAAGTTATCACCATTGCAGGCGGGACATCGAAAGCCAATGCAATCGCGTCTTATTTTAAAAAAGGAAACAGTAATTTACTGATTACTGATGAGGCAGCTGCAGAGGAGATTTTGAATAGCTAATATTCTTTCAGTCCCGAGTCCAGTTAAGGCTGTTGTAAAACCTTGGCGACATGCCAAGTTTTCATATAAATTTGTTTAACAATAAACTTTAGGAGGAATTATAAATGGCTGTAAAAATAGGTATCAACGGATTTGGACGGATTGGACGTAATGTTTTTCGCCAGGCACTTAAAAATGATGAAGTAGAAGTGGTTGCAGTAAATGACCTGACCGATGCGGAGATGCTTGCCCATCTGTTGAAATATGATTCAGTTCACGGAATTTTGGATGAAGAGGTTAGCGTAAACGGGTCAAACATCGTTGTCGGCGGCAATGAAATTAAAGTATTGAGTGAACGTGATCCGGCAAATCTTGGCTGGGGCGACCTCGGAGTGGAAATTGTCATTGAATCAACCGGACGTTTCACGCAGCGTGACGATGCTAAGAAACACCTGGATGCCGGTGCCAACAAGGTAATTATTTCAGCACCAGCAAAACAGGAAGACTTAACAATGGTAATGGGTGTAAACGAACAGGACTATGATCCGGCTAAACACCATATCGTTTCCAATGCGTCGTGTACTACAAACGGCATTGCCCCGCTTGCCAAAGTACTGCATGATAAATTCGGTCTAAAGCGCGGCTTAATGACAACTGTACACTCTTATACAAATGACCAGCAGATTCTTGACCTGCCGCATAAAGACTATCGCAGAGCACGTGCAGCTGCACAAAACATTATTCCAACAACAACCGGTGCAGCAAAAGTAGTTGGAAAAGTACTGCCTGAACTGGAAGGGAAACTGAACGGAATGGCAATTCGTGTTCCAACTCCGGACGGTTCCATTATCGATCTGGTTGCAGAACTTGATCAAAGCGTTACCGAAGAACAAGTTAATCAAGCATTCCAAGAAGCAGCAGAAGATGAGCTGAAAGGAATTCTGGAATATACCGAAGCACCGCTTGTTTCTTCTGATATTGTCGGCAACACGCATTCATCCATCTTTGACAGCATTTCCACCATGACAATGGAAGATAACATGGTCAAAGTGGTTTCATGGTATGATAATGAAATGGGCTATTCTTCCCGTTGTGTGGACATGGCAGTATATATGCATAAACAAGGATAAAAATTGGAAGAAGCTAAAGGAGGGGGAGATTCCTCCTCCTTTTGTGGTTTAAATAGGTAAAATCGCACATATAATTACTGTTTTCGCACATATCCGTTATAAAACCGCACATATATGTCTACGAATCGCACATATATAGCATGAAACCGCACATATCCATCGAATGTCGGATGAATATTTGACTTCATGCTGTGTGCTCTATCTTCTGATTTCTAGTATAATGATTAACGGATAAAAGATTTGGGAAAATCTAAAATGGTACATATGTAAGTAGTGGGAGGTTTTGACATGAACAAAAAAACGCTTCAGGATTTGGATGTTGCGGGCAAAAAAGTGTTTTGCCGCGTTGACTTCAATGTTCCGATGAAAGATGGCGAGGTAACCGATGATACACGGATAAAAGCAGCACTGCCGACAATCCGTCAGTTGACTGACAATGGGGCGGCAGTTATCCTGGCCAGCCATCTCGGACGTCCTAAAGGAAAAACGGTCGACGAACTGCGGCTGGATCCGGTTGCAGCAAGACTAAGTGACCTGATTGGAAAAGAAGTTATCAAAACAGATGAAGTAATCGGAGAAGAGGTGGATGAAGCCATTTCCCGCCTCGATAATGGGGATGTTTTGCTGATAGAAAATGTTCGTTTCGAAGCTGGCGAGGAACAGAATGATCCAGAGTTGGTCAAAGCGTTTGCCGGGATGGCTGATGTGTATGTGAACGATGCATTTGGTGCGGCACATCGTGCACATGCGTCAACAACCGGTGTTGCGGAACAGCTTCCATCAGCAGCAGGATTATTGCTGGAAAAAGAAATTGAAGTATTGGGAAAAGCACTGGAGAATCCTGACCGTCCATTCACAGCAATTATCGGCGGTGCAAAAGTGAAGGATAAAATTAATGTGATCGATCATCTGCTTGATAAAGTGGATAATCTGATTATCGGCGGTGGACTTGCCTACACATTTGTGAAAGCGCAAGGTCATGAGATCGGCAAGTCATTGCTGGAAGAGGATAAGATTGATTTGGCCAAAGAATTTATGAAAAAGGCTGAACAAAAAGGTGTCCATTTCGTATTGCCGGAAGATGTGGTTGTGGCAGATGATTTTTCCGAAAATGCCAATACGAAAATCACCGCAATTGAGGCTATTCCGTCTGATTGGGAAGCGTTGGATATCGGCCCGAAAACACGCGAGACATATGCACAGATTATTGCTGAATCCAAGTTGGTTATCTGGAACGGGCCAATGGGTGTTTTTGAGATGAATGCTTTTGCCGGCGGGACAAGAGCTGTGGCGGAAGCACTTGCCAACACAGAAGGATATACTGTCATCGGTGGCGGAGATTCCGCAGCAGCTGTTGAAAAATTCGGCTATGCTGATGCCATGGATCATGTTTCAACCGGTGGTGGAGCATCACTCGAATTTATGGAAGGAAAAGTTCTTCCAGGCGTACAAGCACTGGACGAAAAATAATAGATGAGGTGAGACGATGCGAAAGAATGTAATTGCTGCAAACTGGAAAATGAATAAAGTACTGTCAGAAGCAAATCAATTTGCCGATGCTGTCGTAGATAAAGTGCCAGCCGATGACAATGTGGAAGCAATTGTTTGTGCACCATTTCCATTTTTGCCGGCACTCGTTGAAAAAACGAAAGGATCGCCAATTAAAATCGGTGCGCAAAACATGCACTTTGAAGAAAATGGTGCATTCACCGGTGAGGTCAGCCCTGTGATGCTGCGGGATTTGGGTGTCACCCATGTTGTTATCGGTCATTCCGAACGCCGCGCATATTTTGCCGAAACCGATGAAACGGTAAATAAAAAAACACATGCAGCGTTTAACCATGTGCTTACACCAATTATCTGTGTCGGTGAAACGCTAGAACAACGAGAAGCAAATGAAACAAAAGATCATATTGAAAACCAGGTACGTAAAGCACTGGAAGGACTGACTGACGAACAGACTGCTTCGGTAATTATTGCTTATGAACCAATCTGGGCAATCGGTACAGGTAAAACAGCGTCAAGTGAGGATGCCAATGAAGTGTGTACACACATCCGCAGCGTTTTGAAAGAAATCACGTCAGAGGATGTTGCCGAAAAAGTTATTATTCAATATGGCGGAAGTGTTAAGCCGGCAAACGTTGATGAACTGCTGGCACAATCGGATATTGATGGTGCATTAGTCGGCGGTGCAAGCCTTGAAGCAGAATCATTTTTCAAACTTGTGGAGGCTGGAACGAAATGAAGCAGGATCAATTAGCTGCACTAATCATCCTGGATGGGTTTGGCATTCGGGATGAAGAAAAAGGGAACGCAGTTAAACAAGCGAACACACCAAATTTTGATCGGTTTTGGAAACAATACCCGCATAATCAGCTGAATGCCTCAGGTGAAGCAGTCGGTCTTCCGGAAGGCCAAATGGGGAATTCGGAAGTAGGCCATTTGAATATCGGTGCCGGACGTATTGTTTATCAAAGCCTGACCCGTGTGAACCTGTCAATCAAGGAAGGCGACTTCTTTGAAAAACAAGCGTTTCTGAAGTCAATCAAGAATGCAAAAGAAAATGGTAAAGCACTGCACATTTTCGGGCTCCTGTCAGATGGCGGTGTGCACAGCCATATCCGTCACTTGTTTGCACTGCTGAAATTGGCGAGTGACAACGGCTTACAGGATGTATACGTTCATGCATTTTTGGATGGACGCGATGTTGGGCAACAAACTGCAAAAAAATACATCAAAGCGACACAGGACAAAATGAACGAATATGGGGTCGGAAAGATTGCGACTATTTCCGGCCGGTATTACTCGATGGACCGGGATAAACGATGGGATCGTGTCAAAAAGGCGTATGATGCCATGGTATATGGTGAGGGACCAAGCTATCGGGATCCATATGACGTCATTGACGATTCCTATGAAAATGGTATCTATGATGAATTCGTTATTCCGTCGGTGCTGATTGATGAAAATAATGAGCCGGTCGGGAAAGTTCAGGACGGGGATTCCATTATTTTTTACAACTTTCGGCCGGATCGGGCAATTCAAATTTCCCGCACGTTTGCCAATGAAGATTTCCATGACTTTGACCGCGGGGAGGGCGTACCAAAACATCTGGATTTCGTAATGCTGACTAATTTCAGTGAATCGGTTGACGGCTATGTTGCGTATGAGCCGGTAAACCTGGATAATACAGTCGGCGAAGTGCTTTCTCAAAACGAAATGAACCAGCTTCGCATCGCAGAAACGGAAAAGTATCCGCACGTTACGTTTTTCATGAGTGGCGGGCGTGAGCAGGAATTTCCCGGCGAAAAGCGTGTATTAATTGATTCGCCAAAGGTTGCTACGTATGATTTGAAGCCGGAAATGAGTGTATATGAAGTGACAGATGCACTTCTGCAGGAACTCGATTCCCAACAGAACAATGCAATTATTTTAAATTTCGCCAATCCGGATATGGTTGGTCATTCCGGTAAACTTGAACCTACTATCAAGGCGATTGAAGCCGTTGATGAATGTCTCGGGAAAGTCGTCGATAAAATTCTTGAGCTTGGCGGAAATGCTATCATTACGGCCGATCACGGCAACTCGGATGAAGTGGTCACAACTGAAGATGAACCGATGACCACACATACGACAAACCCGGTTCCGGTAATTGTCACGAAAGAAGGTGCTGAGCTCCGTGACGGCGGAATTTTAGCAGATTTATCACCAACATTATTGGATTTACTGGATGTAAAAAAATCCGATGAAATGACCGGTGAATCATTAATTAAAAAATAATTCATGGTAAACTATATTAAAGTAAACCAAGGGAGCGATTGTGATGCCATATATTACAGACGTATATGCACGTGAAGTGTTGGATTCAAGAGGTAATCCAACAGTCGAAGTAGAAGTATCCACTGAGTCCGGTGCTTTTGGTGCCGCACTGGTGCCAAGTGGCGCATCAACAGGTGAATACGAAGCAGTTGAACTTCGCGATGAGGACAAGAACCGTTATCTCGGCAAGGGTGTTGAAAAAGCAGTGCAAAATGTCAATGATGTCATTGCACCTGAATTGCTTGGAGTTGACGTAACCCGCCAGAATATCATTGACCAAATTATGCTGGAACTCGATGGTACAGATAACAAGGGAAACCTTGGTGCCAATGCTATTCTTGGTGTTTCCATGGCTGTTGCTCATGCAGCTTCAAGCTATCTGGGGTTGCCTTTGTACAACTATCTCGGCGGATTCAATGCAAAAACATTGCCAACCCCAATGATGAACATCTTAAATGGGGGCGAGCATGCCGATAACAATGTGGACATTCAGGAATTTATGATTATGCCTGTCGCTGCTCCAACATTTAAGGAAGCGCTGCGCACCGGTGCCGAAATTTTTCATGCATTGAAGAAAGTATTGAAATCAAAAGGCTATAATACTGGTGTAGGTGATGAAGGCGGATTTGCACCAAATTTGAAGTCCAATGAAGAGGCGCTGCAAACAATTGTGGAAGCAATTGAAGCTGCCGGATATAAACCTGGTGAAGAAGTAAAACTTGCCATGGATGTTGCCTCATCTGAAATTTATGATGACGGCAAGTACAACTTGAAAGGTGAAGGGGTTGTCCGCACATCTGCTGAAATGGTTGACTGGTATGAAGAGCTTATTCATCATTATCCAATTATTTCAATTGAAGATGGTCTCGATGAAAATGACTGGGAAGGTCACAAGCTGCTGACCGACCGCATCGGTGATCGAGTACAACTGGTTGGTGATGACTTATTCGTTACCAACACAAGTAAATTGGCACATGGAATCGAACAAGGTGTCGGCAACTCCATTCTTGTCAAAGTGAACCAGATTGGAACGCTGACTGAAACATTTGCAGCAGTTGAAATGGCTAAGCGTGCCGGCTATACCGCGGTAATCTCACATCGTTCCGGTGAAACAGAGGATGCAACCATCGCTGACATTGCAGTTGCAACGAACGCCGGACAAATCAAAACCGGTGCACCGTCCCGGACTGACCGCGTTGCCAAATATAACCAGCTGCTCCGGATTGAAGACGAACTCGCCGGCATGGGCGAATACGGCGGTTTAAATTCATTTTATAATTTAAAATAAGGAAAGAGACGGACAGTGTTGTCAACTTTATAAAATTGATACAGTTAAAAGAGCGGAACTTTCCGCTCTTTTTTATTCGGCAACATTCGGGTGGTGCCGGGCACCACCCGAATGTTCACGTGCGAACTCCGCCCCAAACGTGCGAACTCCGCCCCAAACGTGCGAACTCCGCCCCAAACGTGCGAACTCCGCCCCAAACGTGCGAACTCCGCCCCAAACGTGCGAAGGTTAAAAATGTCTCCACCACAAATATGTTCCTATGCAACAGCACCCCGGTTAAAGTTGGAGAACTCTCACATAGGACAAACCCTAACCGGAATACAGTATGGGTGTAACAGCTTTAAAAAGGGGTGAACCTTATGGCGAAAAAGGTTCTCGTGTTTGGGGACATTGGCATTGACGATACAATTACGCTCATTTATTCTTACTTTAATGATAAGATTGATGTAGTTGGTGTTGTCGCAGATTATGGAAACATTCCGAAAGAAAATGCTCTGGCGAATGTAAATTATATCCGTAATCTGCTGGATATCGAAGAGGATATACAAGTTATCGGTGGCGCACAACATCCAATGACAGGTGAGAATCCAGCATATTTCCCGGAAATTCATGGGGAGTACGGGCTTGGACCAATTATTCCACCGGAAGCCGAAGAAAATGGAATTGTGGAAAACTTTTTTGAAGTGGTTGATATAATTAAGGAATATAAGGATGACCTGATTATTGTAAATATAGGCAGACTCACTTCACTTGCAACGTTGTTCATTCTGTATCCATCATTGATGAATAATGTCAACCGGTATAATCTTATGGGAGGTGCGTTCTGGGTTCCTGGCAATGTTACGGCAGTGTCGGAGGCGAATTTTTACGGAGACCCTATTGCGGCACAGATTGTATTAAAATATGCTCAAAATGTGACTATTTTTCCATTGAATGTAACGCAAAAAGCAATCGTGACACCAAAAATGACTGATTATATTGACCGTGTAGGCGGCTTAGATATTATCAAGCCGATGCTGGATTATTACTATAAATATTATAAAAAAGTATATCCTGACATAAAGGGCGCCCCGCTGCATGATGTTCTGACACTGATGGCTGTTGTCAAGGAAGATATGTTTACCTATCGGGTATTTCCAGTTAAAATTGTTCAACAAGAAACAGGGGCAGCACGCGGGCAGAGCATCGCCAATATTAGGCCAAATGGAAACATGAGCAATAATTCAGCAGTCAAACCACACCGGATTGCTTTTGGTTTAGATTACAAAAAGTTTTATATCGATTTTATGACGACAATGACTGGTCAACAGTCCAGTCAGTGATTTTAAAAAAGGGTGATCATCATCGAACTACTGGATGCTATTAAACAACGCAGATCTATTCATCGTTTTAAAGAGATTGAAGTCGACCTGGCAATTTTGAAAAAAATATTGTCATACGGAACCTATGCTCCGACGCATTACATGAATGAACCTTGGAAGATAAAACTCTATCAACAAGAAGGAAAGCGACAATTTATCAGTTCAATTTTGGCAAGTTATCAGCGAATCGGAATGCTGAAAACTGATAACAATCCGAAGACGGTGAAAATGACTGAATCAATGCGGAAGTTTCTCATGAAGATCCCGCACCATGCTTTGATTTATGTTGAAAAAAACGAAGATCCCGTCCGCTATGAGGAGGAGTATGCCTCAGTTTGTGCGTTTATACAAAATGCTCAGCTTGCTGCCTGGCAATATGGTGTGGGAATGCTCTGGACAATCACCCCCTACATGCATGACAGCGGTTTCCTTGAAGATATTGGCTTGGATAGTGAAACGTTTAAGATTGCAGCAGTCATGCAAATTGGCTATCCCGAAAAGATTCCCCGTGATAAAGGACGTACACCGATTGAGGGGAAGCTGGAGGTAATATCGGATTAACTTGCAGGATTGTGTGGCACGCTTTATATCGATAGGATAGCTAATATATCGGCAGGAGAAAAATTATATCGACAGAACAGCAGATATATCGACAAAAAAACATATATCGACAGAACAGAGACACATCAACAACAAAATGCCCGGACATACCTGTTGTCCGGGCAAATTATAATCTTACTCTGTCTTTTCTTTCACAAATTGAACAACTTCTTCTGCAGTTCCCATTGATAAGAATTTATCTTTATATGATGCCATTTTTTCCTTTGACAGTCCGCGGATTTGAGTGCGGGCCGGCAGAATGGATGTTGCGCTCATGCTGAATTCGTCCAGGCCAAGTCCTAGCAGTATTGGGATTGCGATTGAATCACCGGCCATTTCACCGCACATGCCAACCCATTTGTTCTCTGCATGTGCTGCTTCAATAACACTGCTTACCAAATTCAGGATTGCCGGGTGGTATGGCTGATACAAGTATGAGACGCGTTCGTTCATGCGATCGGCTGCCATCGTGTATTGAATCAGATCATTCGTTCCAATACTGAAAAAATCCACTTCTTTGGCGAATTGTTTGGCTGTTACTGCGGTGGATGGAATCTCAACCATAATGCCGACTTCGATTTGATCGGAAACTTTTATGCCTTCTTGCTTCAAGTCTTCTTTTTCATCCGACAGAATTGCTTTTGCCTGGCGGAACTCCTCAAGTGTTGCAATCATTGGAAACATGATTTTCAGGTTGCCATGAACACTTGCGCGCAGTAACGCACGTAATTGAGTACGGAATACATTCTCATTTTCCAGGCAAAACCTGATTGCCCGAAAGCCGAGGAATGGATTTAATTCTTTCGGAAGATCCAGATAGCTTAATTCTTTATCACCGCCAATGTCCAATGTGCGGACGACAACCGGTTTATCACCCATCTGTTCAAGCACAGACTTGTACGCGTCGTATTGTTCTTCCTCTGTGGGCAGTTCATTTTTGCCCATGTACAGAAATTCCGTCCGATAAAGGCCAATTGCTTCACCGCCATTGTTAAGAACACCTGCTACATCTTCAGGCGTGCCAATGTTTGCACCAAGTTCCGCCTGCTCTCCATCAGCAGTGATGGTTGATTCATCTTTCAACTTGGCCCATTCTTCTTTTTGTTTCGCAAAGGATTCCTGTTTTTGTTTGTATGTTGCGAGTTCATCATCAGTTGGATTAACAATCACATTTCCTTCGATACCGTCAACAATAACGATGTCATCGTTATTAATGTCAGTTGTAACTTTTTTTGTTCCGACAACAGCCGGAATTTCCAGCGACCGCGCCATGATAGCCGAGTGTGATGTGCGACCGCCAATGTCGGTTGCGAATCCTTGTACAAATTGGCGATTCAGCTGGGCGGTATCCGATGGTGTCAGGTCATTGGCGATGACGACAACTTCCTCATCGATAAGCGCAGGATCGGGGAAACTTGCTCCAAGTAAATGCGCCATTACCCGCTTTGTAACATCATCAATGTCTGCAGCACGCTCCCGCATATATTCATTATCCATAGTTTTGAACATATCGATAAACATGTTGGCCGTTTCGTCAAGTGCCGCTTCTGCCATCACATTTTCAGTTTTAATTTTTTCCTTAATTGGGTTTATCAGTTCCGGATCACTTAAAACAAGCAAATGTGCAGAAAAAATCTCCGCATGTTCGTCGCCGATTTCCTTTTTCGTATGTGCTTTTATTTTTTCCAGTTCGTCTTTTGATACGTCGAGTGCTTTCTCCAGACGTTCTACCTCTGTGTTGGGATTATCAATCGTCTTTTTCTCAAATGACAGATCCGGTGCAGTAAGCAAGTATGCCTTGGCGATTGCTATACCGTTCGATGCAGCTATTCCTTGAATCATACAAAACCAACCCTTCAAATTCAGTTTATTCCACCCTATATTTTACTTTTTTCTGCTTAACGGTTCAAGCATTGCGACCCATGTGTGCCTCCATCCAATGGAGTATGTCATCGTAAACCAGATCACGGTTTTTTTCATTTAGTAATTCATGTCTTCCCTGGTCAAATAACATTACTGTGGCATCCTCAACTCCCGCATCACGATAAAGTCCGGCTGTTTTCCAGACACCTTTTCCATAGTTGCCGACTGGATCTTCACTGCCGCTTATGAAGAACATTGGCAGGCTGGGGCGGACGGATTGGATGTTTTTCCGGTTATGAATCGTAATGAGTCCTGTCATTAAATCATAGAAAAACCGGGCTGTCGGAATATGACCGCACATCGGGTCCTCCATATACGACTGCACCACTTTTCTGTCACGTGAAAGCCAGTCAAAATTCGTTCGCTTGTTTTTAATCCGTTTCGTGTACGAACTGAACGCCAGCGAATTCATTAAAGGTGATTTTTCTTTCGGCGGAAGAGTGGAAGCAATCAGCTTGGCGGCATGGCTTGTCAGCTTTGAAAAATATCCGGTGCCTGACAAAATCACTCCATCGATCATGCCGCTTTGTCGGCTGATATAGTTACGGATCAAAAAAGATCCCATGCTGTGTCCGAGCAGAAATAAGGGTGTATCCGGGTAATCCAGCTTGATTAGTTTTGTTACTTCAAACAGATCCGTTGTAGCCCGTTCAAAGCCATCCTGTTCGGCAAGGTATCCATACAAACCCTGTTGTTCTGCTGTTTTCCCATGTCCACGGTGATCATTACCGTATACAAAGATATGATGCGACCGTAAAAATTCAGCAATTTCATTGTACCTGTTAATATGCTCGACCATGCCGTGGGCAAGCTGGACGATGGCCGCCGGTTTTGTTGAAGGGTCGAACCATTTCTTGACGTAAATCTGTACATCATCGTCCATCGTTAACCATAATGTTTCTTCCATTTTTCATCCACCCATTTCGTAATTGGTCTATTATCATGTTAAAATGAAATCAATGAAACGTCCAAAAATAAGCGAAAATAACTTGCGGTTCGATATGAAATTATGCTAAGGTACTTATAGGTATTTGTCCGTTACAGGAGGTGTCATTTCATAATGACAGGGATTGTAAATATTTTATTGGTTATTGATGCAATTGTAATGATCGTACTTATTTTATTGCAGTCAGGTAAAAGTGAAGGGCTTTCCGGAGCAATTTCCGGGGGTGCCGAACAGCTCTTCGGGAAACAGAAAGCCCGCGGTGCAGATCTTGTACTGCATAGAGGAACAGTTGTAACTGGGGTGCTGTTTTTCGTGTTAGCTTTTCTAAGTGGATATATTGTGTAAAGAAAACCCTTATCGCACATCATGTGATAAGGGTTTTTTAATAGGGTATGGTATTGATACCAGGAATTACTGAAGGAGATGTAGCAGAAATGAAAATAAAACTACCAAAACCATTTACGTTTGAAGCAGGCCCGCGTGCGGTATTATTATTACATGGATTTACTGGACATTCAGCAGATGTTCGCATGCTGGGTCGTTTTTTAGAGAAAAAAGGCTATACCAGTCATGCGCCAATTTACCGGGGGCATGGAAAAGAGCCTGAAGCGTTAATTAAAGCAAATGCGGCGCAATGGTGGGAAGATGTTGAGAATGCCTATAACCATTTGAAAGAGCTGGGTTATAAAGAAATTGCCGTGGCTGGATTATCGCTTGGAGGTGTTCTTACCCTAAAACTTGCCTACTCCAATCAGGTGAAGGGGCTTGTTACAATGTGCGCACCGATGTTTTTTGACAATGAAACAGAACTGACGAAGGGGTTCCAGGCAAAAGCAAAAGAATTCAAGCAGCTTGAAGGAAAAGATGCGGAAACGGTTGATCAGGAAGTCAATGAATTGCTTGATAATTCAGCAGAAATGTTTCGGGATCTTGGTAAATTCATAACAGAAGTAAAAAACAATGTTGATACAATCTATTCGCCTGCGTTGGTTGTCCAGGCTGGTCAGGACGAAATGATCAACACAGACAGTGCAAACTATATATACGAAAATATTCAATCCGATCAAAAAGACTTGAAATGGTATGAAAATTCCAGCCATGTGATCACGATGGGAAAGGAAAAAGAACAGTTGTACGAGGATATTTACCGTTTTCTTGAGTCCCTTGACTGGAGCGAATGATTATAATGGTGAAAAATCGTGAACAATACTATGGAAAGAAGGTGAACGAATGAGTGAAGCAGTAAAAGAAAGATTACGTGATTATTTTAATGAACACCGGGAAAAACCGTTATCTGTGAATGAATTGGAACAGGAATTGGAATTGACCGAAACAGAAGACTTTAAAAAACTTATTAAATCGCTTAATGAATTGGAAGAGACAGGGGAACTTGTCCGAACCCGGAAAAATCGTTTTGGATTACCGGAAAAAATGAATTTGATCCGGGGCAGAATCCAAATGCATGCGAAAGGTTTTGCATTTTTAATCCCGGATGATGACAACCAGGCCGACATTTATATCCATCATTCTGATATGGGGTCGGCGATGAACAATGATACGGTACTGGTCCGGCTGGAAAAACAGAGCAATGACGGCAACAGACCTGAAGGCACGGTTATTCGGATTTTGGAACGGGCGACACATCAGGTAGTCGGAACGTTTGAAAATAATAAATCATTCGGTTTTGTGATTGCTGATGACAAACGGATTCCAAATGATATTTTTATTCCGAAAAATGCTTTTGGCGGTGCAGTTACCGGACATAAGGTAATCGTTCATATAACGCAATATCCGGAAGCCGGCAAGAGTGCGGAAGGCGAAATCATTTATATTTTGGGTCATAAAAACGATCCTGGAATTGATATTCTTTCGATCGTTCATAAGAACGGCATTAAAATAGATTTTCCGGATGAGGTTATGGATCAGGCAGCCAACACGCCGGAAGAAATTGAACCGGGTGAACTGGAAAACCGGGTCGACCGTCGTGACGAAATGATAGTTACAATTGACGGTGCGGATGCCAAGGACCTGGATGATGCGGTTTCCGTGAAAAAACTGGATAATGGCAACTACATGCTTGGTGTATATATTGCGGATGTGAGTTACTATGTGGAGCAGAATACGCCAATTGATAAAGAGGCATTTGAGCGTGGAACAAGTGTATATTTGGTTGACCGGGTGATTCCGATGATACCGCATCGCCTATCCAACGGAATATGCTCGTTAAATCCACAGGTGGACAGGCTGACACTTGGCTGTGAAATGGAGATCAATCCAAAAGGTGAAGTGGTCAACCATGAAATTTTCCAAAGTGTGATTAAAACCAATGAACGCATGACGTATAAGGATGTTAATAAAATTCTGGTTGATCACGATGCGGAAGTCCGTGATAAGTATCAGGAACTTGTGCCGATGTTCGAGCAGATGGAAAAACTCGCTTCGATTTTACGCGGTAAGCGAATGGGACGCGGGGCGATTGATTTCGATTTCAAAGAAGCACAAGTACTCGTCGATGAAAATGGAAAAGCCAGTGATGTCGTGTTACGTGAACGATCGGTTGCGGAAAGACTGATAGAGGAATTTATGCTTGCGGCCAATGAAACGGTTGCGGAACATTTTCACTGGATGGATGTTCCATTTATCCATCGGATCCATGAAGACCCGGATGAAGGAAAGCTGCAGCATTTCTTTGAATTTGTTGCAGGACTTGGCTATGCCGTGAAAGGAAAAGCAAATGAGGTTCACCCGCAGGCATTGCAGAAAATTATCGAAGGTGTGAAAGGCAAACCCGAGGAAATGATTGTGTCCAAGCTGATGTTGCGTTCGATGCAGCAGGCGAAGTACGACCCGCAGAGTGTCGGGCATTTCGGACTGGCAACCGATTTTTACACCCATTTCACTTCGCCAATTCGCCGTTATCCGGACTTAACTGTTCATCGGTTGATTCGCACGTACCTGATTGAGAAGAAAATGGATCCGCAGACAATTAAGTACTGGAAAGAACACATGCCAGAAATTGCCCGTCACACATCTGGGATGGAAAGAGCAGCGGTTGATGCCGAACGGGAAACCGATGATTTGAAAAAAGCTGAATTCATGCAGGATAAAATCGGCGAGGAATTTACCGGTGTTATCAGCTCCGTTACCAATTTCGGTTTGTTTGTCGAATTGGAAAATACCGTCGAAGGACTTGTCCATGTAAGTTACCTAACCGATGATTACTACCATTTTGATGAACGAAGCTACGCGATGATCGGCGAGCGCACCGGCAACATTTACCGTATCGGTGAAGAAGTTGATGTACGGGTCGTTCATGTAAATCTCGATGAACGTGTCGTTGACTTTGAATTGGTGGATAGCCAGCCACCACGGAAAAAAGCTAAGCAGAAAAAAGGATAAACTTTTTAATAAGCGCCAGAACACTAATGTGGACCGGACCGCCATCCGAATACGTTGCGACAAAATTCGGGTGGTGGCAGGGAACCGCATTAGTTTTTTTATGCAATAAGAAAGTATAAATACTTTCTTATTGCATAAGTCAACTAAGGCTTTCGCCATGGCTAGGCGATAAGCCCAGTTTTCTAAGAAATTTTTATAGTTGCATTTTGCAAATCATTGGAATAGAATGTAATTGTCATTATAAAAGTTGACCAAGGTAAACATTTGTTAAGCAGGACAACAAGAGGAGGCGTATGGAGTGTCACACGATGTTTTATTAGCTTTCCTGTTCACATTGATCGCCGGACTGGCAACAGGGATAGGGAGTTTATTGGCATTCTTTGCAAAAACAACCAATACGAAATTTTTATCATATGCACTTGGTTTCTCAGCAGGTGTGATGATTTATGTTTCGTTCATCGATATTTTCACGAAAGCACACGAAGCACTGATTGAGGAACTAGGAGAACAGGGTGGAAGCTGGCTGACGGTTGGTTCTTTTTTTGCAGGAATTGTTCTGATTGCCATGATTGACCGGTTTATTCCGAAACAATCAAACCCGCATGAACTGAAAAAAGTCGAGGATATGCGGAAAAACGGGAGCAAAATCCAGGATCCGGCTTTGTTGAAGATGGGTGTTTTTACTGCTTTGGCCATCGGAATTCATAACTTTCCTGAAGGGATTGCAACATTTATGTCAACACTGCAGGATCCCGCACTTGGGATTGCGATTACAATAGCTGTTGCGATACACAATATCCCGGAAGGAATCGCTGTGTCCGTGCCGATATATTATGCAACAGATGATAAAAGCAAAGCATTCCGGCTTTCGTTTTTGTCGGGTCTGGCTGAACCGGTCGGAGCAGTTGTCGGTTTTCTCATTTTGATGCCATTTTTGAACGGTATTACATTTGGTGTTATTTTTGCAGCGGTCGCCGGCATCATGGTCTTTATCTCTCTGGATGAATTGCTGCCAGCGGCTCAAAGATATGATGAAGCACACGTGTCCATCTATGGTCTGATCAGCGGAATGGCTGTCATGGCGCTGAGTTTGCTGTTGATCATTTAATTTTATCTGGAGAGTTTGGAATTCTTCTTGACTCATCATATAAGATGCTAATAAAAACACCACCACCATCGAAAACAATTGGATTTCCCAGAGGTTTTTGATAGAATAAGATTCACGCATGAAGTAGGAGGACGCACGCTATGCCAAAGGGAAATGGAAAAGCAATTGCACAAAATAAAAAAGCCCGGCATGATTATTTTATTGAAGAAACGTACGAAGCCGGAATTGTTTTGCAGGGTACTGAAATTAAATCTATACGTGCCGGACGGATAAATCTAAAGGACTCGCACGCAAGAATCAGTAGAGGTGAGGTCCATCTGATCAATATGCATATTGCTACGTATGAGCAGGGCAACCGGTTCAATCACGATCCGACACGCACACGGAAACTGCTGCTGCACCGCAAAGAAATAGATAAATTGGTTGGTCTGACGCAACAGCAAGGGTATGCACTGGTGCCATTGAAAGTTTACATTAAAAATGGTGTTGCCAAAGTGCTGATTGGCCTCGGAAAAGGGAAAAAGAAATATGATAAGCGGGAAGACTTAAAACGTAAACAAATGAAACGTGATGTTGACCGTGCCATTAAGGAGAACATGCGGTAAAAGCTTCCAGGGCTTGATTTCAGCATTCGATATGTTATAATATAGTTATCAATTGAATATTGCTCGTTCTATTCCGAGCGATTCTCCACTAAATGGGGACGTTACGGATTCGACAGGGATAGATTGAGCTCAGGCTGCGCGTCGAGGTTACGGCTCGTAAAACGTTATCGCCTATAATAACTGGCAAAGAAACAAATCAACCTGCTTTAGCAGCTGCGTAAGTAGTTCTAAAGCGATCCTTCCTGCCATCGCCCGTGTGGCAGATTGAAGGGTCTCAAATGAAGCGGGCTATACTGTCATTCGCCGTCTGAGGATGATGGTTGAAACCAATCAGACTAGCTGCTCGGAAGCCTGTTGGCAGGCTGAAGATGCAGTGAAAGATAATATACCAACTATGCGTGTAGATGCTTGAGTGGCGATATCTCTGGACGTGGGTTCGATTAGTAAATAGTCGCCTTTTGTGGCAACACAAAAGTGAAAATCCGGCTTTATCGGTGAAACCTAAGTCACTTTAAAGTGATATGGCAATGCCGAGCGGTATGTGGAGCAATCCAACAGCCGTGTATCGACTCATAGGCTGCCATCTTGGTAGTACTAGGATGTGGAATGTATACTAAAAAAGGGTAAATTAATGTTCCGCATAAGACGCTGGAGAACCTGACGAAACAGGTTCAAGATATAGTCAGTGCCATGTCGAAAGCATGGAAGAGCATGTCCCACCGTCTCCACCAATACATAATGTTGGTGGTTTTTTTATTTTGTGACTTTAAGCATATGTTTGCCGCGACGGCAAGGATATGCTTAAATAATTTTCGCCAAGAATATGCTTAAACGACAATTTAACTTTTTAAGTAATTTCTAGATGATCACTATTGTGACTTGAAACATTAGATTGCGATTTGTCAAGTTTATACTTAAAAAATATTCTTTCAGGAATACACACCTAAAAGGGTGTATGTAAGCCGTAACCTTCAAAATTTGGAAATTTTTAATTTTTATTTATTATGAAAGTCTTTAAATCCATATTAAACAAAGTCGTACCGTTTGAACTACATTTATACTGTTTCATCTTATTGGATATTTATTGTCCAAACGACCTTTTTATGGTAACAATAAAATAGAATCTTATTCCATTAACGGCCCTATTATTTAAGATTAAGAAGTAATTTTTTATTGCGCATATAATAATATGCTTATATACTAATGATTAAAGGTGATGCTGATGGAAAAAACAATAATTGAACTTGAAAATGCCGCCCAGACATTAAAGCTTTTAGGTGATAAAACACGCTTAACGATTTTAGGATTAGTAAAAGATGGTGAATGTTGTGTGTGTGAGTTTGTTGAGGTTTTGCAAATGAGTCAGCCATCTATTAGCCAGCATTTAAGGAAACTTAGGGATGCCGGTCTTGTAAAAGAACAACGAAGGGGACAATGGATTTTTTATTCGCTAAATACTTCCCATACCACATACCCAATCGTTCAACAGATATTAGAGCAAATACCTGATCAGAAAGAGAAATTACGTGCACTGGAGGATGCGGGATTACGTATTCAGTGCTGTTAGTAGGGGGGATTCATTTGGATTTGGTGATTGTAGCAACGATTATTTTTGTACTTACGCTTGTATTAGTGATTTGGCAGCCAAAAAACCTGGGAATTGGCTGGACTGCTTGTGGAGGAGCAATTTTAGCGTTAATTGCAGGTGTGGTTAATATTCAAGATGTGTTAGCCGTCACGGATATTGTTTGGAATGCCACATTGGCTTTTGTAGCAATTATTATTATTTCGCTCATACTTGACGAGATTGGCTTTTTTGAATGGGCTGCTTTACATATGGCTCGAATAGCCAAAGGAAACGGAAAGAAAATGTTTGTTTACGTGATTCTACTGGGTGCTGTTGTTGCCGCTCTGTTTGCTAATGATGGAGCTGCGCTGATTCTCACGCCTATTGTGCTCGCGATGGTAAGAAATTTAAACTTTAAAGAAAAGATGATTCTACCATTCATTATGGCGAGTGGTTTTATCGCGGATACTGCCTCGTTGCCGCTTGTTGTGAGTAACCTGGTTAACATCGTTTCTGCGGATTTTTTTGGAATTGGGTTTATTGAATATGCGACACGTATGATTGTTCCGAATTTCTTTTCCATTGGTGCAAGTATTCTGGTACTCTATCTGTTCTTTAGGAAAAGTATTCCGGAAGATTATGATGTAAATCAACTGGAAAAACCAAAGCAAGCCATCAAAGATCATAAAATGTTTCGCTTGTCTTGGGTCGTGCTTACGATATTATTGGTTGGGTATTTTGCAAGTCAACCATTGGAAATCCCGGTCTCCATTATAGCGGGTATTGTTGCGGTCTTCTTCCTAATCATGGCGAGAAGAAGTTCTGCGGTAGAGACTGTTAAAGTTGTAAAAGGAGCCCCATGGGATATTGTCTTTTTCTCTGTAGGAATGTATGTCGTCGTTTATGGGTTACGAAATGTTGGATTAACCGACGTACTTGCTAACGTTATTCAATCTGCGACAGAACAAGGATTGTTTGTTGCCACGATCTCAATGGGATTTATCGCCGCGTTTTTGTCTTCGGTTATGAACAATATGCCGACTGTAATGATAGATGCGTTGGCAATTGCTGAAACGAATACATCGGGAATGATGAAAGAAGCGTTAATTTATGCGAACGTTATTGGATCGGATTTAGGTCCAAAAATCACGCCTATCGGGTCTTTAGCGACATTATTATGGCTTCATGTTCTTTCAACAAAAGGTTTTAAAATTTCTTGGGGTTATTACTTTAAAGTGGGTATCATTTTAACGGTTCCGACCTTGTTCATTACGCTAACCGGATTATATATCTGGCTTCAAATTATTTCATAGTAACTCATATCAAAATGGACGCAAAGGAGAGTACACATGCCTAAACCAATCATTTATTTTTTGTGCACCGGGAATTCTTGTCGCAGTCAGATAGCTGAAGGATTTGGCCATAAATATCTTGGCGACAAAATTGATGTTTATTCAGCGGGTATAGAAGCCCACGGCGTTAATCCGAATGCCATTATAGCGATGAAAGAAGTGGGGGTAGACATTTCACAACAGGAATCTAAAATCATCGATGCAGGGCTGTTAAATCAAGCCGATTATGCAATTACGCTTTGTGGAGATGCAAAAGATAAATGTCCCATGACACCTCCGCATGTAAAGAGGGATCACTGGGGCTTTGATGATCCGGCCAAAGCTGAAGGAACGGAAGAAGAAAAATGGTCGGTTTTTCAACGTGTTCGAGACCAAATTGAAGCTCGTATTAAGAAGTTTGCCGAAGAAGAAAAAATAACTATTCATTAATCGGGCGCTTTTCTCTAAAAAGGATTTGTGACAATATTTATTATGAAGTTCTATGGTAAATGTTAAAATAGTCATATAATAATGTTAAATGAAAGGGGCGGTGGAATTGAAATGGCCAGAAGTTAGAAATATGTACCCGGATCAATTTGTTAAACTGAAAGTACTATCGTCTCATATTGAAAACTATTAAGAAATTATTGAAGATGTGGCTGTTATAAGACCTCTAGCAGACGAGTCAGCAACAAAAGAACTTTTAAAATCAAAAGATGTAGATTTAGTTTATCACACTTCCCATGAAAATATTGTGCTTGAATTCCGGCAAGATGTAGGATTAAGGAGATTCTACTAACATGAAAATAAAATACAAACATGGATTGTTATTAGTGGATATGACGCTAATGTATAATGGGAAAAGTAAAATGACAGTGATTATTTGATTAATCTATATTATAATTATCACAGAGGTGATAAGAGTGGATAAGGAAATTCTTGATTTGCTGACAGAAATGAACAAAGAAATGAAAAGTATGAAATCAGAAATGCATAGTCGATTTGACACTATAGAAACAAAGCTGGAAGTGTTGGGAGCCAGTTTGAATTAACGAACGAATCGAGAATCAATGAAATGGATTTTATTGTTGACAAAGTAAATAAAATGGAGAAAGAACTTTATATTACCGTAGACGCTGTAACGCCTACGGTATAATAGACCGAACCCCAACAAGAGGGGCGGCGCAAGAGCGAAAATGATCCCTCAATTGCCCATCAAGCACACGAGGGGTTATTTTTTATGGTCAGGTACTAGATTTGACTATGCTGCAATACGATCGGGCGCACTTCTTGAATAAGACGATTTATAGGAAGGGTTGATCTTTTAAGTGTTTTAGCATTCTGTCTATGTTTTATCGTTCCTCTTTTTCATTGGAGGGCCTTTAAGTGTTCCTCTACATGAATTGGGTCATAACTTTGGGGGCATTATTTATTACTAAAGATGAAGTGGCAAAAGTGTATATAGGCGATTTAACTGATTCAAACAAAGAAACTTTTCGAATAAACAGGATTAATAACAGTTTTAACTTGGATTCGACAAAAGGATATGCAGGCGTAAATATCGACTTTGAAGGTATCCTTAATGAAGATCGCGATGTGTTTTTGACCTTTTTAAGCAATCTTCAAGACTGGCTTAGTCCAGGGGATTTTTACTTACTATAGCTGTGCCAGCAAAAACCAGTGAAGAATTCCATGGTTACGGGGTTATGTAAACTAGTACTACATCCGTTTAATTTCAAAACAAATTGCAGTAGAATGAACAAAAAGGATATAAGCGAAAGGATACCTAAAATGGAAAAAATATTTAATCTAAGTACGGATAAACACTCTGACATGATTGATATTACGCCCACTATTGAACAGTGGATCCGCGATAATAATATAAAAGATGGCATTGGAGTTGTATCGTCTCTGCACACTACTGCAGGGATTACCGTGAATGAAAATGCGGATGTGGATGTAAAAACTGACATGCTGATGCGGCTTGACGAGGCCTACCCCTGGGAGCATCCCAGAGACAGGCATGGTGAGGGAAACACCGCCGCTCATTTGAAAACAAGCACCATCGGACATGCACAGACGTTGATCATTTCCGATGGCGAACTAGTTCTCGGTACATGGCAAGGCGTTTATTTTTGCGAATTTGACGGACCGAGAGCCAGTAGAAAATATATTGTAAAAGTAATTGAAGGGTAATTTTACCACTGGATTATGTCTATACTGTTGGCATTTAGTTTATCTCCTTCCAAAAAAGATTATTATCAGGATTAAGGATAAGATTAGATTCCCGCAGTGAGATTTATCGATCACGCTGGTCAATAGAACGGTTTTTAAAAAATGTATTCCATTTACGGATCGAACGTGGAATAAATAGCTATGCTGATTAGCCTTCATCACCCCAATGAATATTCTTAGATAAGAAGTGTAAAATACTTTATGTGAAAACAATAAATCATACTGGAGTGGTATTTATGGGCGAAGCTAATTACAAACCTTTAACGGCATCGGAAATTGGAGCCCTTTGGTCAACCTATATGTTGAACAGTATGACCAGTACTGTTTTTAGTTACGGGCTTGGTTATATTCAGGATCAGGATGTACGAACCCACGTTCAAGCGGCTTACGATCAAGCTATTCAAATTATGGATGATCTCAAAAGTATCTTTGCTCAGGAAAACTTCCCAGTTCCGATTGGGTTCACTGAAAAGGATGTCAATTTAAAAGCGCCGCCCTTGTTTGATGATACGTTTTATTTATCTTACAATAATACGATGGGAAAATTAGGAATCCCCCGATATGGAAGATTTCTGTCGGTGTCGACTCGTGCAGATATTCGCACCTTTTTCTCTAATTGCCTTTCAAATGCTTCCATGCAGTTTAATCAAACGACAGAAGCCCTGCTTTCAAAAGGTTTGCTTATCAGATCTCCATATATTTCAGTACCGCAAAAAGCGGAGTTTGTGAAAAACAAAAAATACATGGATGGTTATTCATTATTCAGTGATAAAAGACCCCTCAATGCGGTTGAAATCTCCCATTTAAACGCAAACATCCAGACAAATTCAATCGGTTTTATGGTATGTATCGGTTTTGGTCAAACCGCTAAATCACAATATGTCAGAGACTATATGTTAAAGGGTAAAGATATTGCAAAAAAACATATAAAAATGTTTTCTGATAAACTTCTTGAAAGTGATGTTCAATCGCCAATGGGTTGGGATGAAAGTGCGAAAAATTCAACTGAAGCTGCTTTTTCCGACAAATTAATGATGTATCATTTGAGCTTGGTATCCGCTGCCAATGTGGAAGCTTATGGCTTGTCTGTTGCGGAAAGTCAAAGGTCGGACCTTTCTTTGATTTATTCCCGCCTTATTGCTGAAGTTGGCCGGTTTGCGAAAGAAGGCGCAGATATCATGATTAAAAACGGTTGGTTGGAAGAGGTACCCCAGGCAGATAATCGGGACCAGTTAATTAAAAAGCGGACTCAAAAATAACCAGGTGTATAGATTGGACAAATGTTATGGAGGTTGTGGGATTAAGAACAAAGGCAGTACGAAAAAAGCTTGTAAACCCAACTTCTGGAATAGGTATGGAGATAAAGCAGCGGAAGAATTTAAAAGCTCAGTATCATTGCTTGGAGACATGTTTATTGTGACGCTTTCTGCCATGCGGTGTTCAGAGAAATTGCATCCGCTTACTTTTGTGCAGAACGGATCTATTCTGGAAAAACAGATGTATTTTCAAATGCTTAAAGAAGCAATTTGGCAATTTCCGGACTTAGTTATTGAAATTAGATACCTCAGGATTGAAAAAAGAAATTTAACCCATTCACCAAAAGCTCCCATAATTCAGCGAAGAGATCGGTAACTAATTTTGTAAAACGCCTTCATGACCAAAGCTATTCTTTTAATGTTACAATGAATGTTGGATACATAGAAGGGGAGGGCGTTTTATGACAACATATCCAAACATAAACGAAACAAAGGAAGTGCTGAAACAGCTGGTATCCATCCCAAGTCCATCCGGTAATACCGGCAAAGTTATCGGTTTTGTGGAGGATTACTTAAAGGACTTGCAGGTGGAGACAAATCGAAATCGTAAAGGTGGCCTGATTGCAACACTGCCCGGTAAAAAAAATGATGAACACCGGATGCTGACAGCTCATGTGGACACATTGGGCGCAATGGTTAAAGAAGTTAAAGATAATGGAAGGCTGCGCATTGACCTGATTGGCGGATTCCATTTTAATGCTGTAGAAGGGGAGTATTGTGAAATCCAAACTTCCGGCGGCAACGTGTTCACAGGAACGATTCTGATGCACCAGACTTCAGTTCATGTGTACAAAGATGCTGGCAAAGCCGAACGAAATCAGGAAAATATGGAAGTGCGGATCGATGCGGAAGTGGAAAATGCTGATGACATACGTGCACTAGGAATTGAAGTTGGCGACTTTGTAGCATTTGACCCGCGGGTACAGCTGACGGACACCGGCTTCATTAAATCGCGCCATCTCGATGACAAAGCAAGTGTTGCAGTTCTCTTACAGCTGATTAAGCGGCTGAAAGAGGAGAACGTGATGCTGCCATACACCACGCATTTTTTGATTTCCAACAATGAAGAGATTGGCTATGGCGGTAATTCGAATATTACCCCGGAAACAGTGGAATATATGGCAGTGGATATGGGTGCCATGGGTGATGGGCAGTCGACGGACGAGTATACCGTTTCCATTTGTGTAAAAGACGCAAGCGGTCCGTACCATTATGGGTTGCGAAAGCATCTTGTAAATCTATCAGAAACCAACGATATCAAGTACAAGCTGGATATTTATCCATATTACGGTTCTGATGCATCTGCGGCAATGGGGGCCGGCCACGATATCATTCACGGATTGATCGGTCCGGGAATTGATTCGTCACATGCCTATGAACGAACCCATGAAAAGTCGCTGCATCATACGGAAGAACTCCTTTACCATTACATTCAATCTGATTTGGTGGAATACTAGAAGACCTCTGGAATGGTCCGGCACACGCCGGATCATTTCTTAAAAAATATAGTTTGTATACGAATTATATTTACACAAACTTTATTTTGATGTATACTTGTAAAATATTGAATGAAGGGAGCTTGTGCCATGTTCATGAGTATGGATAAAGCCATTGGTTCTGCCTCGGTTCGTTTAAGCAAAAAAATAGCTCGGATTGTCAATCATCACTTGAAGGAATTTAACATTACGACTGAACAGTGGGCAGTGCTTCGTACATTATACGAATCAGGTTTGATTACACAAAAAACATTATCTGAGCGTTCGGATAAGGATAAGGCTACCTTGACAAAAATCCTCGACCTGCTGGAAAAGCATGCGTATACCGAACGAGTACAAAATCCGGAAGACCGCCGCTCCTTTTTAATTCAAATTACGGTAAAAGGATCGCGTCTGGTGGAAGAGGTTGGACCATATTTGAATGAGGTATATGGCGAAATTATTGAAGGTATTGACCAGGAGAAACTCTCACTCTATCAGGAAGTGTTAACCTCACTGGAACATAACATTGACACGTTATTAGTATATGAGTCGAATAGAAAGAAGGAATAGTTTTATATGAGAAATGCACCTAAGTTATGGACTTCACAGTTTTTGGCCATTGTTGTAATGGCTTTTTTATTTTTTCTTTGTTTACAATTGTTGACTGCCGGATTTCCGGCCTATATTACATCAATTAAAAATGATCCTGCCCAGGCAGGTTTAATGACCACTGTGTTTATGGCGGCTGCGATCTTAACCCGGCCGCTGATAGGTTATGTGATGCAAAAAATTGACATGAAATTAATTAGTTCACTTGCACTGGTTTTTCTAATCTTGTCCATCGCATTAAGCTATGGACAGGATTCTGTTTTTGTGCTGCTTTGTTTACGAGTATTACATGGTATCGGTTTTGGGATTGGTTCAACCATTTTTGCAACGATGGCTACCACAATCATTCCGGTTAAACGGCTTGGTGAAGGCATTGGTTATTATGGGATGGCTACAAGTATTGGAACAAGTGTAGCGCCGATGTTTGCCTTAGCAATCCTGCAGTTTATTTCCTATAATGTTATGATTATCTTGTCTGTACTGCTTACTGTAGCTGCACTAATTCTCTGTTTCTTTGTAAGAACACCTGAAATCCCGAATTCGAATAGCGGCAATTCAAAAGATATTACGTTTAAAGCGTATGTTTTTGACAAAAAGGCGTTATTTCCGTGTATTTTGACCGTGTTTTTCACGATCACATTAGGCGGAGTAATCAGTTTCCTGAGTGGACTTGGCAATGAAGCAGGTTTGCCATCTGTTTCATTATTCTTCCTTATCATGACAATTATGATGACCGTTATCCGGCCTTTTTCGGGGAAATGGTATGATAATTACGGACATAAAGTTGTGATCTATCCTGCAGTGATTTCCGGAATGATCGGATTATTTCTGTTATCGATTACCCATCATACGATGACATTGCTTGCTGCCGGGGTATTTTATGGTATTTCCTATGGGATTGTAACACCAACACTCCAGGCGATTGCAGTAGGTCTGGTGGCTAGAGAAAAACAGGGAACAGCAAACGCGATGTTCTTTTCCGCGATGGATCTGGGAATGGCAATCGGTTCAACCGGATTGGGAATGCTGGCGGCCGCTACCAGTTATCATTTTATTTATGGATTTTCGATGATTAGCATCCTCATTCTGCTGCTTATTTACAGTCTGTTTTTCACAAAAAAAGAAAAGCCGGTTGAAGCAGTGGAAAGTCAATGAAAAAAAGCAGCTATCACAGCTGCTTTTTTATAATACATATCCATATATACAAACAAAATGAAACAGACTTCCGGCTAGAATAAACAGATGGAAAATTTCGTGAAAGCCAAAATGTTTAAACGACAGGTATTTTGGCTTTTTCCAGTAAATAAGCGCGCCAACTGTGTAAAACATCCCGCCCAAAACGAGCATAAACATTCCTTCCCCGCCTATAATCGGCAGCAGGTGCGAACTGTAAAAAATGACAATCCACCCCATTGCAACATACAGAAGAGTTGATAGAAGTCTTGGTGCATGAAACCAAACTAATTTAAAGGTTACGCCGGCAATAGCGATGGCGCTAATGACTCCGAACAGTATCCAGCCGGTAGCCCCTTGCAGACTGATTAGACAAAGCGGGGTATATGTTCCGGCAATCAGCACGAAAATCATTGAGTGATCAATGCGTCGCAGAAACGCGATGACCCGGTCTTTTGCGATGACCATATGATATGTCGCTGATGCACTGTACAGGAGTATCATGCTAATTCCAAAAATGGCAACTGCAATCACGGCCAGTGCTGATTCCGATGTTTCTGCCGCTTTGATAATAAGGGCGAGCAACCCTGCAACCGAAAGAATCGCCCCGAATAAATGTGTCAGTCCATTCACTGGTTCACGAATATAAACGCTCATAAACATTAACTCCTTTATATGTAGTTTTAAAAACTATATAACAATAATATACATATATCATTATGTAGTCAACATTTACTTACCTGGAACTTTTGCGTATAATATACAAAAAAGCAAATTGGGGTTTTATTATGAATAACGTGGAACAATCAATAGAAAATATGCATCTGGAATCGCAATTATCATTGGAGGATATACCGGAATTAAGCCTTTATATGGATCAGGTTATCCAACTTTTTGAAAATAAATTTGCGGATACCAAGCGAAATGAACATGAAAAAGTGCTGACAAAGACAATGATTAATAACTATGCTAAAGGTAAGTTGTTTTTTCCGATTAAAAATAAAAAATATTCCAGAGAACATTTGATGCTGATCAGCATGATTTATCAGATGAAAGGTTCATTATCCATCAATGATGTGAAACAGACGCTGGAAAAATTAAATCAAAAATTAATGGAGGAAGAATGTAATCTGCAGGACATTTATAAAAGCTACCTGAAACTGGACGAAGATAATGTTGATCTGTTTACAAATGCTGTATATGAACACTTGGATGCTGTCCATCATGAGGTGCAGCAGCTGGATGATGACAATCAGGACTATGTCGAACAGTTGTTGATGATTGCGGTGTTGACAAATATGAGTAATTATTATCGGCGGGCTGCGGAAAAAATGGTGGATGCTATCGGTAATGAAAAGATTGATCAAAAGGGGCAACAACTATGAAACTCAGTATTTTGGATCAGTCACCCATATCATCCGGAAAAACAGCACGTGATGCGCTTCATGCATCGGTTGAACTGGCGATACAGGCAGATGAGCTCGGGTTTACAAGGTATTGGATTGCTGAACATCATGATATGACGGGTCTTGCCTGTCCGAACCCCGATGTGATGCTGGGCATAATTGGGTCTCGTTCAGAGCGGATTCGAATTGGTGCAGGTGCAGTTCTTCTACCGCATTACAAGCCATTTCGCGTTGCGGAGACATATAATCTGCTGGCGACGTTATACCCGGGCCGCCTTGACTTAGGAATCGGTCGGGCACCAGGCGGATCGGCGGAAGCATCCATTGCACTTTCCGGTGATTTTTTGCAAAATGTACGCCAGATTCCGGAAAAGCTTGATGACTTAATGCATTTTTTACATAACGATTTTGCGGAAGATCAGATGTATTCCAAAATCAAGCCATCTCCGGTTCCCGATACTTCTCCTGAGGTATGGCTGCTTGGAACGAGTGAAAAAAGTGCCACACTGGCTGCCGAAAAAGGTTTGCCGTATGTATTTGGCCATTTTATGAGTGATGCGGACGGTCCGGAAATTGTAAAAAAATACAAGGATAAGGGACTGCGAACAATTGTGACTGTTTCAGTTATTTGTGCCGAAACAACGGCGGAAGCGGAACAACTGGCATTTAGCAGTATGTTATGGAATATTCAGAAGGCTAAAGGGGAAGGCGATGGGATGGTGCCGTCGGTTGATGCCGCTCAAGGCTATGTTTTCTCAGCCGAGGAAAAGGAGACAATTCGGAACATGCAGCAGAAAATGATTATCGGAAATCCGCAAGAAGTCAGAAGGCAGTTGGAGGAATTACAGGAATTCTATAATGTCGATGAATTAATGCTGGTGACGATTACCCACAGTTATGAAGCAAGATTGAAATCGTACCGGCTGCTGGCAGAGGAGTTGCAGCTAAGTCAATAGTCCATTTGCTAAAGTTCTCGATCATAAGGTGTTCCGCCAGATACATGCGGTGCACCTTATTTTTTGCGATATACGCCCTTAGACCTAGTTAAAAATATGGCTGGGGATCATTACGCACGAGCGCTTTGTTCGGTAAGATTGAGTTAAGAAAGGAGGCGGAATGCATGAAGAAATTTATGTTGTTTGTTGGAGGCCTGGTTGCCTTTTTCATCCTGCTTGCAAATATTGGACCGATGATTCTGCTTGGTCTAAGTGTATGGCTGTTGTATGTGATTTTTAAAAAGTTTGTTAAAAGTGATTCAACAGCAGGGAAAATCGGCTGGGTCATTGCCGGGTTGATTGTTCTTAGTATTGGTCTTTCCAATATTTATGCAGTGATCGGAGTTGCAGCAGCGTATGTGCTGTATCTGATTTATAAAAACTGGAAAGAAGATGATGTGGAACCTGCAGGACAATTTGTAGAAAGTGATGATCCATTTCAAAATTTTGAGCGCCAATGGGCAGAAATAAATCGATAAATCAAAAGGAGCGAATAACCATGACGAACATTTTTACACGGATTAAGGATTCGGTTTCGGCAGATCTCCACAATATGATGGATCAAAAGGAACAGAAGAATCCAATTGCAGCGTTAAATCAGTATTTACGCCAAAGTGAACAGGAGAAGGAAAAGGTACGGAAACTGGTTGATCGTCAACACAAACTGAAAGACGAATTTACCAGGGAATATCACAGAGCACAGGACATGGCCGACAAGCGGCAGCGGCAGGCCGGTGTTGCCGAAAAAGCCGGTGAAGACCAAATGCATGAGTTTGCTGTCAGGGAGCATGAGGAATATCAGGCACGCGCTGATCGCATGAAGGCTTCCCGTGAAGAAGCAGTTCAACAGCTGGAAGAACTGGAGCAGAAGTATGAAGATATGAAGCACAAATTGAAGGATATGCATTTGCGACGGATGGAACTGATGGGGAGGGAAAATATTGCCCGTGCCAATCATCAGATTAACCGGGTGGTGGATGATTCCAACGAGAAGCCGTTTCACCGTTTTGCCGAAATGGAAAAGTATATTGAAGGACTGGAACACAAAGTGAACAGTTCCTATTACAGAAGCACATTTGACAGCAAAATTGCCAAGCTGGAAAAAGAAATGCAGGAAGAGGCAAACTAACAGAAGCACAATTTCTGACATAGAGTACATTTCCAAAACGTGGTATACTGAACAGGCGCAGTCCTTCTGCGTCTGTTTAATTTAGCAGGTGGCAGTATTAAAACGCTTTACTGAAATTGTGCAAAAAGAAAGGGGGTCGCTTCATGTTTCAACGGTTATCAACAGATACACTAAACTGGATATTGATTATTGGAGTGATTCTCTTTGTCATAGAAATTGCTTTTTTTCACGGTGGGATGATTGTATCGGCCCTGTTCTCCGGATTCTTCATCTATATAGGCTGGAAAAACTTCACCAAACTATGGGGAAAAATCTTTTTCTGGCTTGGTTTAATCAGCTTGGTTTTTTCTATTCTGAACATGCTTGCCGTACGCTTCTTGATCATCGCAGCGATTGTTCTGTTTTTGGTGAATTATTCCAAGTCGAAACAGGAAGCTGAAAAAATCAATCCGGAATTGCCGGGGACGAATGAAGTTAATGAGCCGCCAGCCGTACAACGGAAACCATTATTTGATCATAAAGTTTTCGGTGATCAGCATACAACGGAAACAGCTTACCAGTGGCGGGATGTTAATATTCACGGTGCATTCGGGGACAGGGTGATTGATTTGAGCAATACCGTTCTCCCGAATGATACCGCAGTAATATCAATTCGTCATCTTGTTGGAAATATTACGATATATGTGCCGTACGAAGTGGAAGTAAGCATCCATCACAGTTCTGTTTTCGGCAGAGTCCATATTTTGGGAAATCACCATGGGAAGTTGATGAATCAATCACTTTTTTATCAAACACAACTTTATGATACGGCAGTTTCCCGGGTAAAAATTGTCACATCGGTGCTTTCCGGCGATATCGAGGTGAAGCGTATATGAGTACAATCTTACGCCACGTCTTTACCGCGGTGTTTTTCAGTGTATTCATTTCAGTGATGATAGTTGGACTGACTTTTGCTGCGTTCCCATTGGACAATTGGTCCGAGATACTGCGGCAAACACTTTACGATATTCCATATTTTGTGTATGTGATAGGGACGTCTATAACAGCAGGAGCAGTTATCGGAGTAATGACTGGCTGGTATTGGCGGCAGCGGATCCAGCGGGTTGAAAAACATCTCGATGAAGTGGCAAAAGGGCAGAAGCTCTCTGACGATGAGGAACCATATAAGGAACTGGAAAGAATTCAGTATCATGTCGGACAGATTCAGGAAAAAATTCGGCTGCAGACAGAGCATGCCCAACGACTCGTAACCGAACGTGCACAAGAGCGGGAAAAAAGCCTGCAGGAAATAGTAGTTCAGGAACGAAACCGTCTGGCAAGGGAACTGCACGATTCCGTCAGTCAGCAGTTATTTGCGGCTTCGATGATGATGTCGGCTATTAATGAAACAAACCCGCCTGAGGATTCATCCATCCGTAAGCAGCTGCAAATGGTTGAAAAAATGATTCATCAGTCACAGCTGGAAATGCGGGCACTGCTGCTGCATTTGCGTCCGGTGCCATTGAAAGGAAAGTCGCTGCAGGAAGGTGTCAATGAACTGCTTGTTGAATTGACACAAAAAGTACCGATGACGATTGAATGGAAGACAGAAGATTTTACAGTTGATAAAGGAGTGGAAGATCAGCTGTTTCGCATTTTGCAGGAATCGGTTTCGAATACATTGCGGCATGCCAAGGCTTCCTCGCTGAATGTGATGCTGATTGAACGGGATGAAATGATTATTATGCGTGTTGTTGACGACGGAATCGGGTTTGACCTTGAAAAGGTGAAGACAAGCTCATACGGTCTGGAAAACATGCGCGAACGTGCTTACCAGATTGGAGGTACGTTTAAGGTGGTCAGTCTGCCTGATGAAGGAACACGTATGGAAGTCAAAGTACCAAGCTATAGAAAAGAGGGTGAACAGCTTGATTAATGTATTATTTGCTGATGATCATGAAATGGTTCGGATTGGTGTGTCAGCATATTTATCTGCTCAAGCCGATATCGAGGTTATAGCAGAAGCGGATGATGGCGGTGAAGCAGTACGGTTGGCACTTGAGCTGAAACCGGATATCATTCTGATGGACCTGGTCATGCCTGAGATGGACGGCATTGAAGCGACCAAACAGATTATCGAACAGTGGCCGGAAGCTAAGATTATTGTCGTTACAAGTTTTTTGGATGATGAAAAAGTGTATCCGGCGCTTGAAGCAGGTGCAACAAGCTACATGCTGAAGACATCAAAAGCGGATGAAATCGCCGGCGCAATTCGGAAGACCTATGCCGGAGAATCTATTTTGGAGCCGGAAGTCACCGGCAAGATTATGAACCGGATGCGGGAAAAGCCTGCCGATGTTTTGCATGACCAGCTGACTGACCGTGAAATGGAAATTTTGTTGCTGATTGCTCAAGGAAAAACCAATCAGGAAATTGCTGATGAATTGTACATCGCGCTAAAAACGGTGAAAGTCCACGTCAGTAATATTCTCGGAAAACTGGAAGTGCAGGATCGTACGCAGGCAGTTATTTATGCGTTTAAAAATGATTTGGTTTAATGTTTTAAACGATTATTGTAAAAAGCGTGGCGAACGACTTGCGAAGTCCGGCCCGAAACGTGCGAACTTCAGCTGAAAACGTGCGAAATCCGGATAAACCGTGCAAAGTCAAGCTGAAACGTAAACAGTTTGGCTAACATGCACCCCCTTCCGTTTTAAAAGCGTGGCAGAATTCCAACTGTTGCTGCTTGATCGGGATTCCATACATTTGAAACCCCCCCTAAAGCCTCGTGTCATTGAGGCTTTTTGTGATAATTGGCTGCCAGATTGTAGATGGAAACCAATTCATAGAGCATGACATATTCTTCCGGAAAATTCGTTGTTTCTCCCGGAATTCGCTTATCGACCTTCCAGAATATTTCCGTGATTTGTTTCAGATGTTTTTGATGTGCTGCAGCATTATAGGTGTTTTTGTGAATCAATGCCTCTGATAACCTGTCAACAGCCTGAAAAATAATGGAGCATTCCTCATCAGTCCAGGTAATGACAGTTGATGGAAGCCGAATGACATTTCTTAAATGATAATGGATCAGCCGTAAACGAATTAACTGATTACCCGCATGTTCAAATTTCTGTTTATCACTCCCGGCCAATGGATGATATTTGGACTCTTCCTTTTGAAAACGGACAAGCTTTTCCGTTCGGTGGATGATGGTGTCCAATTGTTCCGCAGCATGTTCCACATTATTGTCAGCTTCATTTTGATTCCCCAGTATATTTTGGTAAACCTTCCTAACAACAAATCCTGTTTGCTTCGCAGTCTGGTGTAATTTTCCGGTGATTTCATCCGTATAATCAGGTGGAAAGATAATCAGATTGACAACGGTTGATACAAGTAGTCCCGTTGTGGTTGTTCCCAACCGAATAAAAAATGAAATTAAATAATTGTTGTGGATTACTTCAACCATAGCGACAGCGGTCAATGTGGCCACAAGCAGCCCGGCGTAAAGTCTCAGTCTATAGCAGGTTGCGATTGTCAAAACGGCGGCCAACGTGTATGTCAATGGTGAATTTCCGAACAATGAAATAAATAATACTGCATACGCTGAACCGATTGCAGAAGCTGGAAAACGGACGACTCCTTTTTTGATGGAGTCGGAAACAGTTGGTTCAACGGTTACAATTGCGGTAATAACGGCGAATACCGGCGGCCAATCCAGCAACACACAGATCCAGGCTGTAATGAATACAGACAGGCCGGTTTTGACAGTCCGGCTGCCGGCGATTTTTAAACGATTCATACATGGTCATCTCCAACACTTAACTATCATTTTCTATTTTTCCAGTATTGGTTGTTATTTTCAACCTTTTATCATTCGTTTTACCGGAAATAATACATTTTCTAAAAAAAGGGTTGCAATTAATTTCTTTTTCGCATAAACTGTATTACAACAATTAAATAATATAGTAATCTGTTATATAAAAGGGAGGGGATCAAATGAAAACGCCGACTTGTCCAGAATGCGGAAAACGAATCGATGAGCGAAGTATGGTGCTGGAATGCGATTATTGTCTATCTAAAAAGGAAGAATAATTTTTTTATCCATATTGTTATATAACAATATCAATTTAAGTTAAATTGTAATATAACAAGATTCCTGGCATTAGCTACGTACAATTAATTGAAAGGGGATACGAAAATGTCAAAAAACCGTGTGGAACAGATTCAGGATGAATGGGAAAGTCAAATGCGCTGGATGAATGTGAAAAGACCTTATTCAGCAGAGGATGTTATTCGATTGCGGGGATCAATCGACATTGAACATACGCTGGCCAAACAAGGTGCAGAAAAACTGTGGAATCTTATAAATGGACCGCACTATATTCATGCACTTGGCGCGTTGACTGGAAACCAGGCAGTTCAACAGGTGAAGGCAGGGTTGAAGGCAATTTACCTAAGCGGGTGGCAGGTGGCAGCTGATGCGAATCTGGCTGGGCAAATGTATCCTGACCAAAGTTTGTACCCGGTTAACAGCGTACCGAATGTTGTGAAGCGGATTAACCAGGCACTGCAAAGGGCTGATCAGGTTCACTTTGCTGAGGGCAATGATTCGATTGATTGGTTTGCCCCGATTGTTGCAGATGCTGAAGCCGGGTTTGGCGGACAGCTGAATGTTTTTGAACTGATGAAATCCATGATTGAAGCTGGTGCGTCTGCTGTTCATTTTGAGGATCAGCTGTCATCGGAAAAGAAATGCGGACATCTGGGCGGAAAAGTGTTGCTTCCAACGCAGACAGCCGTCCGAAATCTGATTTCTGCCAGGTTTGCCGCCGATGTGATGGGTACATCGACCATAATTATTGCCAGAACAGATGCCAATGCTGCTGACATGATTACAAGTGACGTTGATCCAAAAGATGCAGAATTTATTACAGGTGACCGCACATCAGAAGGGTTTTTTAAAACGAAATCCGGACTGGAGCAGGCAATTGCCCGTGGTCTTGCATATGCTCCTTATGCCGACATGATTTGGTGTGAAACTTCCGAACCGAATTTGCATGAAGCGAAGCGGTTTGCTGATGCCATTCATGAAAAGTATCCGAACAAACTGCTTGCCTACAATTGCTCGCCGTCATTTAATTGGAGAGGAAAACTTTCTGAGGACGAGATTTCTTCTTTTCAGGATGAACTCGGTAAAATGGGCTATAAATTCCAGTTTGTAACATTGGCAGGATTCCATGCATTGAACCACAGCATGTTTGATCTTGCGCGCGGCTATAAAGATCAAGGAATGGCAGCATATTCGAAGTTACAGCAGGCGGAATTTGCTAGTGAGCCTGCTGGTTACAGTGCAACCCGGCATCAGCGGGAAGTCGGAACGGGTTATTTTGATGAAGTAGCGCAAGTAATTTCCGGTGGTACCTCATCAACCGGTGCATTGGCAGGCTCTACTGAAACGGAACAATTTACATCGTAATTATTGCAATGGGCACCTCACTCATGATGGGGTGTCTTTTTGATGGTTTTGATGAATTCCTGATAGTACTGGCGTTTTCACTGATTGATTTCAAAAGTTCCCGATAGAATGTTGAATGTTGCTGATAGAACTTCAGTTTTCGCTGATTGAACTCCGGTTTTTGCTGTTAGGATTTTCTGATACAGGTCATCTTTCAGCAGAGTTTGCATACATGGTATACGAATTTCTCTTGGTTTAATCAAGGAAAGATTGGGAAAAAGTAAGTATCATGAAAGAAAGGGTAATGACATGATACGGATTATGGCACAGATAGACGACGATAACATCGTTCAAAATTTGGAATTGAAAGATTTGGAAAAAAAGAACTTTTCATGGGTTTGGATCGATTTTGAAGCCCCGTCACAGGATGAAATCGACTTGCTGCAGTCACATTTTCATTTCCATCCGCTCGCGGTGGAGGATTGCATGCATGACCTGCAGCGGCCGAAAATGGATTATTATGACAATCATTCTTTTTTTGTCATTCATGCCGTTGATAAAAATGATTTGTCTAAAAAAGAAATTGATATTTTTCTTGATGACAAACAAATCGTAACCTTCCATAAACATGCTTCAGGCTCAATCGATGCCACTTTCCGTCTGGTGGAACGAATGCACGAAAAGGAATTGCTGGATGAGTATTTTGTCTTTCATCAATTGCTGGATAATGTTGTCGACAAGTATTTTCCGATTGTTTATGATATTGAAGATCACATAAATGAAATCGAGGACAACACCAGGCGATTATCGATGGAGCAATTGCTTGAACAGTTATTTGACCGTCGCAGCGAATTGCTGAAGATGAGGCAGACAGTCCATCCAATGCGGGATCTTTTATACCGGATGCTGAATACACATCAACTGGAAAGAGTTCATGATCGGCGGGAGTATTTTGTCGATATCCATGACCACTTGATTAAGGTTGCTGACATGATTGCTTCAAACAGGGAAATGACACAGGATATCCGCGACAGTTATTTGTCACTTAATTCACATCAGACAAATCGAACAATGCAGATTCTTACCGTGATTTCGGTTATTTTTATGCCTTTGACGTTTATTGTCGGAATTTACGGCATGAATTTTGTGTATATGCCGGAATTGGACAATAAATATGGGTATTTTATCGTATGGTTTGTCATGCTGGTCATTGGCGGAGCGATGTTTTATTGGTTTAAGAAAAAAGGCTGGTTCGATTAAAGCGCAGGTATACTGCGCTTTTTTTATATGAAAAACTCGCTTTCATTTTTGAAATACAATTGTAATACTATTATTACAGTCATGTCATTTTTACATGATATAATGCGAATTGCCTAAGAAAATATGTTACATAATCTATTATAATTTATCACATTACTGCAAATTACCCAGTAAATCAGGAAAATACATAGACAGATTTTGCGGTTGTGAAAGGGAAGCGGGGAATAGAAAGTTGAAGAAAACAATTAGTACAATTGCCACTGCAGGTGTGGTTGTGTTGGGCAGTGCAATTTTTGGGACTACCGTTCACGCTGAAACACCTAGCAATTTGCAGGAAGTACAATCGGAACGGTCTGATATAAAACAAGATTTGTCGAAAGCTGAATCCAAAATTGCCGATGTAATGGTAGATTTGGAAAAATTAAATAAAAAAATTGAACAAGTTGAACATGCATTAGAGCAAAACAAACAAAAAATGAAAGAAACCAAAGGGAAGATTTCCAATACCAAAAAGGAAGTTGCCGCTTTTGAAAAAGAAATAAAGCAATTGGAAGAAGATATTGAAAAACGGTATGAAATTCTAAAAGACCGAATCAAATCATATCAGCGAAGCGGCGGGGATGTTAGCTTTCTGCAAGTTGTTTTCGGTTCTGAAAGTTTCAGTGATTTGATCAGCCGTGTTTCTGCAGTTTCAAAAATTGCGGAGGCTGACGAAAATCTAATGAAACGGCAGAAGGAAGATAAGGCAGAACTTGAAAAGAAACAGGACAAGGTTGAGAAAAAACTGAGCAAGTTAAAGGATATGAAGGCAGAGCTTGAGTTTACACAGGAAACAATTTTGTCACAAAAAGATCAAGTAGAAGCTGACAAGAAAAAGTTAAAAAACAAAGAAAAAGATTTACGGGATATGAAAGCGGAATTGGAAAATAAGGACGACAGTCTTGCTGCTGTTGAACAGGAAATTCGTGATCGCCAGCAGCGTGAAGCCCAAGCTCGAAGCAATAATACAGGCGCTTCATCAGCTGGTACTGATGCGGGGGCATCATCAAATTCTTCCAGTGACGGTGGGGATTTAACACAATTAAGCAGCAAATCATCCAAGGCTGCCACTGTTTCTTCCGGAAGCTATAGTTCAGCAATAGCAGCCGGCTATACTGTTACAGGAACTCCATATGTATTTGGCGGAAAAACACCATCAGGATTTGACTGCTCCGGATTTGTATCGTGGGCATTTGCACAGGCTGGTGTGTCTATTCCATCAAGTACATCAGCATTACAGTCTGTTGGTACGAGAGTTTCTTACAGTAATGCGCAGCCTGGTGACCTTATCTTCTTTAATACGTATAAAACAAATGGCCATGTTGGAATCTACTTGGGCAATGGTAAGTTTCTCGGTGCGCAAAGCAGTACCGGCGTGGCGGTTGCCAGTGTGAATAATGTTTATTGGAGCAAACACTTCAGTGGTCATGTACGTCGTATTAAATAGATAGTGCTATTATCTAAAAGATCTATCCTTAAAACAGGGTAGGTCTTTTTTGTAGGTTAATGAATTGGGGTAGATGGACCATGTATCTAAAAGCGAATATCACCGGAGATGAAGGCAGCATTCACAACTCAAGCGTATAAGTTACATAAATAATATAAGATATGTATAATGAATTTCGGGATTCTATATTTATATGATTTAAACACCAGAGGAGGGAACTGCAATATGCAAGATGTTAAAGAACTTCGTGCGGCAGCACACGATATTGATCCGATCTATATTAACAGATGGTCTCCGAGATCATTTTTGAATAAAGAAGTTCCTGAGGATGTTCTGCAGAGTGTATTTGAAGCAGCTCGCTGGGCACCATCGGCAGCAAATATTCAGCCATGGAGGTTCATCATCGCCCGTAAACCTGAAGATCGCGGCCGTTTCCATTCCTTTATTTATGATGGGAATGTTGCATGGTGTGAAAAGGCACCTGTTCTTGCAGCGGTTGTTTCAAAAACTGATGCCGAATTTACAGGTGGACACAATCCTTCACATGGATTTGATACGGGCGCTGCATGGGGCTACCTGGCACTTGAGGCAGCAAGGAAAGGTTTATCTACACACGCAATGGGCGGCTTTGATAAAGAAAAGGCAAAAGCAGTACTTGGTATTCCCGATAACTATGTTGTACATGCTATTGTAGCGATTGGTTATCAGGGGGACAAAGCAGCATTGCAGGAACAATTCCGTGACCGGGAAAAACCGTCTGATCGAAATGAGAAAGGATCATTTATTTCAGAAGGATTATTCAAGGAAAAATTATAATATCTATAAATAAACGTTCCAGGAGGAAGGAATAAATGAAAAGTAAGCAGTTGACAGTGGTGCACTGTCAGCTGCTTTTTTTCGTAATAACTGATGTGGTCAATCCAACAACACCAACCATCAGACTGGAATAAAAAATGGTTGTTTCCTTAATAACAGTTGATCCAATCAAAATGACAAGGCCATCAATGAAAAGGATAACCATTCCGACATTCAGGGAAGTACTTTTTGAAATCATTAAAGCGAGAAGGTCAGTCCCGCCCGTGCTTATCTTTGTATACAACATCATTCCAATACCTGTTCCGATTAACACACCTCCAGTTAACGCACTGATAAGAATCGGTGCTGTATGCAGTGTGGATAATGGGTGAAACAAATCAATAAGAAATGATGAAACTAGCAGACCATGTATTCCATTGTAGAAATATGTGCGAAAATAAAACCAGGCATACATGTATAAAGGCAGGCTAAGCAGGATAATGGTTAGACCAGGCTTTAACCCGATGGTATATTTGGCAATCAGACCGAGGCCGATAATTCCGCCATCCACTAAATGATGCGGAATAACAAAACAGTTAATTCCAATTGCAATCAGGCAGCTGCCGAGCAATGTGGAAATCATTTTTTTGAACATGTAAGCAGTCACCACATATCTCGTCCAAATTTCGTTCCTTATAAATAGATATGTACATGCAGCAGGAAATATCCGTCCGTCTTTCAAAAAAAGTTGACCGGAAAAGCAATATTGGTTATACTCATGTTATTAAGTCTTCTAGGGTTCCGCGGTGATGACCGGACTGGTCCAAGAGAAGACGCACGTACGTGTACACGGAGGGAGAAAAGCCCGGGAGGATATCAGCGCGATATCTTCCCGGGCTTTTTGTTTTGGATAGCCGGCTATTGGCGAAACGAGAGGAACATCAACTGGTTCCGGATGAAACATCAACCGAGTGGGGGAGAACATCAACCATTGAGGCGAAACATCAACCGTTCCCAGGAGAACATCAACCGATTGTGACACAACATCAACCGTAAACGGGGAATATCAACTGATCAGTGTAAAACATCCCCATTAACGGAAGGTATTAACACTTCAGGAGGCTGAAAAATGAACAAAAGCTGGAACATTGTATTTTTGGCAGGGTTATTTGAAATTGGCTGGGTAGTTGGACTAAAACATTCCTATAACGTTGGAACTTGGCTGTTAACAGCACTTGCGATTTATTTCAGTATGCACTTGCTGATCATTGCGTCAAGAAACTTGCCGGTTGGGACTGCGTATGCGGTTTTCACGGGAATGGGAACAACTGGCACTGTAATTCTGGGCTTTACCGTTTTCGGTGAGCCGTTCAGTCTGGCAAAAACAGTCCTGATTGCAATTTTGCTTACCGGGGTTATCGGGTTAAAAATGATTACGTCTGAAGAAGAAGGGGAGCGGGCATCATGAGCTGGGTATTTTTACTTGTTGCGGGAGCTGGTGAGATTGTTGGTGTTATGGGAATAAACAAAGTAAATACTAAAAAAGGTATTGCTTCATTTGCCTGGCTGCTGGGAGGCTTTGCCATCAGTTTTATTTTCCTGACTATTGCTATGCAAACAATCCCGATGAGCACTGCTTATGCGGTCTGGACAGGAATTGGAACGGTTGGCAGCGCCCTGGCAGGCATTATATTCTATAAGGAATCCACCGACTGGCGCCGGGTGCTGTTCATCAGCATGGTGCTGTCAGCTGCCGTGGGACTAAAACTGTTCTCCTGACATGTTTATTAAAAGGTAATATCGGAAACGAAACAAGTAACAACTATTTAAAGGAGTGCCGATATTACATGGAATTGACCGAACAAATCAAGCAACTGGAAAATGTTAAAAAAGGCGGTACAAATAAAGTTTTCTCAATGTATCTGAATACCGATTTATCTGATCCGGAGCAGCAGGCAGGCGAGTGGAAGATTCATCTTAAGAATGGCTTACGGAATTTTGAAAGTTACCTGGAGCAATCCGATGACCAGGAAGAACTAAAGAACTTTCAACTTGTGAAACAGAAAGTGGAAAAATATATTCACTCAAATGAGCAGCACTTGCGCAGAGGGGTCATTCTGTTTGCTTCTGCAGATGAAAGTGTGTGGTATGCAGACAGGGTTCAAATGCGTTTAAAGACAGAATTTTACTGGGAGGAAACCCCACAGCTTGATCAACTGAGAAAGCTCCATGAACAATTTCCGAAGTCCGGAATTATTTTGGTGCAGCAGGATCAGATTAAAGTGATAGAAACAGCGTTAAATGAAATTCTGGATACATCTTATTATCAATTCGATTTGGATACAGACCATTGGCGTCAGTTTACAGGGCCGCATAAAGCGGATGCATCGATGGGATCCGGTGGTAAAAGTACACAGCAGGATGAATTCAAAGAACGCTATCAGGCCAATAGGCAGCGCTGGTACAAACAAATCGCCCCAAAAATGGACAAGATGGCAAAGGATCATGACTGGGAAAAAATATATGTTGTTGGTGAATCGGACGGATCACATGAGCTGGAAGAACAGATGAATAAACAGGCGGAATCTGTCATTCATAAGAACATGCTCGACCATGAGGAAACAGAAGTCCTGCAAACGGTATTTGGGTAAAAGGAATGTTTATTAAAAGAAAAATATGAATTATCTTGGGAAGGCTCATCTAGCCGCTCCGGTACTATATTTCGTTTTTATTTTCGAGTGAAAGCGCGACATCAGCTCAGGTTAAAACCTCTGCATTGTCTTTTTTACCCGGGCGGCTGGTGAGTCTTCCTGGCAGATAAAAAACTATAAAACTTTCTTACTGCAACTAAGGCTGTCACACAAAGACTTGGTGACAACCAAGTTTTCTAATAACGTCAGAAAGTATAAATTATGGTTGACCTTATAAGAAAAACTTCGGCAATCGCTATAAGACGAGGCGAATGCCGAGTTTTTCTAATGTTTGGTGTTGACCGCACTGCGGAGTCCCACTTATACTTTTCCTTACGCTGGGTTTGCGTATATTCCTACAGCTAAATTTCTAACCTATCCTAATCAATAATTTCCCAACGCACTTCTTGGAGTCTGGATAATTACCGGGTTTTTGGCTGGATCAAGCCATTGCAGAATTTTAATTACATTGCCTTTTGAAACGCCGGTACAACCGAGTGTATAACTGTTTGAAATATGAAAGAAAATGGCGCTGCCGGCACCTGGTGTTTTCTGCGTATTGTAGTTAATGACGAAACCATATGTATATGCCGGGATGTTCATGTTTTCTGCACTGTTCCATTTCTGCTTTGTTGCCTGTTTGGATTGCCATGTGTTGTACAATGCAGAATCTGAATCATCCACCCAAACAATATCAGATGTGATGTTTCGGAATGGTAGCTTTGTACCGGGATTCCCGCTTCGTCCAAAGGCAAAGCCTATTGAGTATTTACCAGTCGGACTTTTTCCGTCACCTTCCACTTTGTTTGCCGCAAAACCATTTTTACCAATATGCCCTGGAACGGACAGTATCTGTTCCCATGATCCCGTTGAGTCACGTTCAAATGTCTGAACGGTGGCCGAACTCGTTCCATATCCATTGGTCGTTACCAAAATTAATTGGTTACTTGCGCCAACGGTATCAAGTTTCCGTGCATCATTCTTTGGAGGAGTTGGTTTCTGTTCGTTTGAATTATTTTTTGTCGAATCCTTTTTCTGTTTATTGGTATCTTTTTTAGTTGAATCCTTCTGCTGATGCGAATCTGAGTTTTGTGGTTGGTCCTTTTTTTCATTTTTATTGTTCGTGTCGCCGCTCTTGGTTGCAGCGGAAACTACTTTGATTTTTTCATCGGAAAGATAGTTTTGATTTACATAGCCCTGAAGATTATCACCATTTACTTTCACCCAGCCGTTGATTGCATTTTCCATTGCTGCTTCAATTGTTTCGTTTAAGGTCAACACGTCTATTACGTCATGTTCAACACCTGGACCGCTACGGACATTCAGTTCAGAAACTGCTATATATTTGGTGGTATAGGATTGGGTATTTTGTTTGTTTCCCGGTGCTGCTTTTTTGTTTTTTTCTTTTTGGGGAGTCTTCACGACTACTGATTTTTCTTTAAGCGTATTTTCCATGGGATTATGTAATTTTGCTTCATGGTGTGTTTTCTTTTCATTTGCGTTCACAGTGATAACTAAAATAAGTGCTGTCAGGAAAAAAATAGCAATCCCCAGCATGACGGATTTTCCTTTCGACATATAACTCCTCCTTTACTTTCTTAGTATACAGGAAAAAAAGGGGAGTTTTGTATAAAAAAGTTAAATAATTAAACCTGCAGCAGTCAGGGTGATTGCCAGAGATCCAAACACATACAATGCTGCTGTTTTATACTTTTGTGCCAGTACTAATTGCAGTGTTTCATTGCCGAATGTGGAAAACGTCGTAAATGCACCGCTGAAACCTGCTCCCGCCAGGTGCCAAAACCAGTCGGGTAAATGGCCGTTCAGATAAAAACGCAGTAGTGCCGCCAATAAAACGGAACCTAGTGTATTTGCGATCCAGGTGCCAATTGGCCGTTTTCCAGTTTTTTGCACAATAAAAAACCGTGCCATACTGCCAAAAAAACCGCCAATCGCTACCAGTAAAAAATTCATCTGTCCACCTGCTTTCCGGCCGTTCGGAATCCTGCATAACAAAACAGAAGACCGCCAACTACGCTGATGATTGAATAGGTAATGGCCAATCCCGGATGTTCATGCCATAATTTGATTGTTTCAATGGTAAAGGTTGAAAAGGTGGTGAACGATCCTAACAATCCAGTACCAAGAGCGGTGAATACATTTCTGGACAGTATTGATTTGATTTTTGACTGGTTGAATAGAAAACTCAGCAGGAAACAGCCAGTTAAATTGACAAGTAACGTTGCAAACGGGAATCCGGAACCTGCCACAATTAGAATGGAAACTGCGTAACGTGCTACCGCACCTGCCATGCCACCAATGCCAACAGCTAAATAAATAGACATCAGGCACTCTGACACATTGGACACAAACCATAAATCTCGAATTTGTGCCCCTCAATGGAATAATTACCAAGGTCGTTTTTTATTTCATCCATCGGACAAACAGCAATTTCTTTTGTCTTGCCGCACTCCTTACAGATGAAGTGATGGTGGTGGTCGTCGGTGCAGGTGAGCTGAAACTGTTTTTCTCCGTTTAAAACGGTTGTTTCCAGGATACCGACTTCATCAAACAGGTGCAGGTTCCGGTAGACGGTGTCAAAGCTGATTCCCTTGTACGTTGGCTCCATAAATTGAATCAGGTCTTTGGCCGTTCGGTAACCGTCAGCTTTCGCAAAAAATGTCAGCATATCTTTTCGTTTTGCTGTTGTCTTGTAACCTTTTTCCTTTAGTTGATTAATAGCTTCCCTCAGTTTCATTTGAGTTCACTCTCTCCCTTTGATTTTAATGAAAATCGTTTCATTCCAATTGATATCAGTAAAATAATGATGGAGATAACAACAATCGTTCCTCCAGGCGGAATGCTGAAATAATAGCCGCTGATCAATCCGAGAATAACGGCAAGTTCACCAAAAATAATGGAAAGCACAAGCATTTGCTTAAACCCCCGTGCCAGCCGCATGCTTGCTGCAACCGGCAGAGTCATCAGCGCAGATACAAGCAGGACTCCGACAACACGGATGGATGCAGCAATGACAAGTGCCGTCATTACAATGAAAAGCAGATGGATCCGCTTGGAATGGATTCCTGAAACAATGGCATGCTCTTCATCAAACGACAGGGTGACAAGTTCCTTATAAAAAACCCGGATGACGATTATAATGACAATGGAAATGCCCAGAATGGAATAAAAATCGGTTTTACTTACCGCCGAAACGGAGCCGAACAGGTAATTAAACAGTTCGGTGTTAAATCCGTCCGCAAGTGAAATAAAGATCACACTCAGTCCAACGCCTCCTGACAGGATAATAGGAATCGCCAGTTCTTCGTATGCCTTATAAACACCGCGGAGTTTTTCGATAAGGATGGACCCAAGCACCGAAAATCCCATTCCGCTGTATAGTGGTGTGATGATTCCCGCCGCAACTTTTTTTTCAATTAATAGACCAAAGGCGATTCCGGCAAGTGTCACATGTGATAATGCATCTGCAATCAATGACAGACGCCGGACAACAATGAACGTTCCCAAAAGCGGGGCAATAATTCCGATCAGCAGCCCGGTCAGAAATGTATGTCGTAGAAAATCGTATTGTATAAAATCGGCCAGCATGATAGTTCCCCCAACAGTTAGTGATCGTGTGCCACAATATTTACAGGGTGTCCGTAAAATCGTGATAAATCTTTCTCAGACAATGATGTGTATTCTTCCGGCTTTCCATGAAAATGGAGTGTCTTATTCAGACAGACAATATCGGTTGCATGCTCAGTCATCGTGCCGGTATCGTGTGTAACAAGCAGTAATGTAATATTATTTTCATCATTGAGCCGGTGCAACAGTTCATAAAACCGTTTGACATTTTCGTAGTCAACCCCGACCGTCGGCTCATCCAAAATCAGCAATTCCGGTTCACTGACAAGGGAGCGGGCGATAAATATCCGCTGCTGTTGGCCACCTGACAACGTCCCAATATTTTCATAGGCATACTCCCGCATTCCCACCTGATCAATAGCGTGCAGGATTTGTTCTTTGTGTTTCGGTTTAAGAAATGAGAAGTAACCGACTTTTGCAGTCAACCCCATCGAAACAACTTCAAAAACGGTTGCAGGAAAGCCCTTGTTGAAGGAATTTGCTTTTTGGGAAACAAAACCAATCTTACTTCTTGCTTTCAATTTCTCAAGCGGCCCACCGAATAGCCGGATCGTGCCTTGATCCGGCTTCAGCAACCCGAGAATCAATTTAATCAGCGTCGTTTTTCCGCCGCCGTTTGGGCCCACCAGCCCCATAAAGGCGCCGGTTGGAATCTCAAAATTAATTTGGTTCAGGACGGTTTTATTTTCGTATGCGTACGTGATATTTTCCATGGAAACAATCGGTTCACCCAAGGTTATACCTCCCTTACTTGGTTGCTTTATCAAGCACTTTTATATTGTGTTTCATCAGCGATAAATAATCTTCACCATCATCAATATTCTCCTGGGTCAGAACGGAAAGGTTATGGATGTGCAATGCTTCCAAACCAAGCTGCTCCTGAATTATTTTGGATACCTGATCGGCTCCGTTCTGTTCAAAAATGACATACCTCATATTATGTTTTTTTGCGGTATCGATAATTTGCGTCAATTCCTTTTGTGATGGTTCTTCGCTTGATGACAGTCCGCTGATGGCAATTTGTTCGATACCATAGCGTTCTTCCCAATATCCATAGGCGGCATGTGCCACGAGAATTTTTTTGTTTTCCTTATCTTTTAACGTTTGTTTAAACTGTTTATCCAATGCAAGCAAATCTTTTTTCAGCTTGTTAAAGTTATTGATATAGACTTGTTTATTTTCCGGATTCATGTCAATCAGTTTCCCTTTAACGATTCCGGCCATATCAAGCATGCGGGTCGGATCAAGCCAAATATGCGGATCTTTATCCCCATGCTGATGTCCTTCATGATGGTTGTGTTCATGGTGGGAATCTTTATGAAAAAGTTCCTGCTGTGTTCCGAGTTCAATAAGATTGACATCCTGCGAACCGAGTGCGTCTGCTGCGGATTCGGCAAAGCCTTCCATGCCGGCACCAAGATAAATGAATGCATTAGCATCGGCAATATCCGTCATTTCCCTTGTTGTTGGTTCGTAAGTGTGTGCATCAACTCCGGGCGGGTACACGGATTCAGCATCCACTGTATCACCGCCGATTCGCTCCACCGCATATTGTATCGGGTAAATTGATGTGTAAACGGTAAGATGCGCATTATCGGATTGACTTGACGGGGATGAAGCGCATCCTGTTGTAATAATTACTGTAATTACGAGTGTAAGTAGTAGTTTGTAAAAACGCATGGTTAATTCCTTTCTCTAATTAATGGACTTCACAATCATATCGTAATGATTACGATTTGTAAACAGGAATGATTCCGGTTTTATACTGTTTTCTAAACTAAATAAAATTTAAGTGAGACTAAACTTATCTTTCGACAAAAAAGTAAAAAATATATCCTTTTTGAAAAAATAATGATAAAGTAATAGATATAGAAATCAGAATAAAATTTTGTTTGGGGGTAATCTACGTGGAACAGCTTATGCGTAACTTCTTTTTATTTTTATCCAATAATAAAACGCTTACAAGATTGGCGAAAAAATACGGATTTAAATTTGGAGCATCGCGGTTTGTTGCCGGGGTTGATTTTGAACATGCTTCACGTAAGATAAAAGAAATTAATGATGATGGTTTTGTTGTTACGGTTGACCATCTTGGTGAGTTTATCGACAATGAAAAAGAAGCAAGAGAATCTGCTGATGAGTGTATTCATGCAATCAAAATTATTCATGATAAGAAGCTTGATTCACAGCTTTCCCTGAAATTAACGTCATTGGGACTTGATATTTCAGAAGATTTGGTAATGGAAAACATACGTCGGATTTTGGATGCCGGCAAACAATATAATGTAACCGTCACAATAGATATGGAAGATCAAACAAGACTAGATAAGACACTGAATATCTTTAAAGAATTGCGTAACGAATATGATAATCTTGGTACTGTTCTGCAGGCATATTTATATCGTACGGAAGAAGATTTGGAGAATCTGGATAAATATGATCCATATCTTCGTCTTGTTAAGGGTGCTTATAAAGAACCGGAAGAAGTTGCTTTTCCAGATAAAAAAGACGTTGATGAAAACTACAAGAAACTTATTAAACAGAGCCTGGAAAATGGAAATTATACCGCTATCGGAACGCATGATGATGCTATTATCGCTTATGTAAAACAATTGGAAAAGGATATGGGTTTGTCTCGCAATCAATTCGAGTTTCAAATGCTGTTTGGAATCCGAATTGAGCTGCAAAATAAATTGGTCAAAGAAGGCTACAAAATGCGTGTTTACGTTCCATATGGCGATGACTGGTTCGGGTATAACATGCGCCGCCTTGCCGAGCGCCCGGCCAATGTTATGTTTGTCCTGAAAGGTGTATTTAAAAAATAACCAGGCAGCGCTAGTGCGCCGCCTGGTTATTTATTGGCAGCTACTGCATAACTACAACGAAGACCTTCACTTAAAGGATTGGTGACAAATACCGATAAAACATCAAACTGCAAAAATGAACGGGCCATGGATTACAATTTCTGTCCATAATACTTGTCCAATGAGAAGCCGCGGCCGAGTATTTCCGACGCATTCAGGAAAATGACAAATGAAGTTGGCTCTTCATGCTGCAGCCTCCGTTTCAGTTGTACCGCTTCCTGTTGTTCGGTGACACAGAGGATCATCGTTTTGTCCTCATTCGAGTATCCGCCTACCGTACGGATTTTCGTCATGCCGCGGTCAATTTGCTCATTAATGATGCCTTGAATTTTTTCCTCGTTCTCGGTGATGATCAGAATAAGCTTCGATGCTGATGTTTGCAACTGTACCATATCGATTGTTTTACTTGTAATGTAAATACACATTAATGCAAATAATGTCAATTCCAAATTAAAGACAATGATAGAAGAGATAACGACAAATCCGTCAACGATCAATTGCGAATATCCACTGGAGAGCCCGGTGAATTTTTTAACAACCTGGGCAATTGCTGCTGTTCCGCCGGTGGATCCCCTTCCTTTATAAACTGTCCCGAGTCCAATACCAAGGATGATTCCGCCGTAAATGGCTGCCAATAATGGATTGGTAATGGTATATGGAATATCTGCACTCAGATAAATGACAAATGGAACCCAAAATGTCCCGACCAGGGTTTTCCAGCTGAAGTCTTTTCCTAAAGCAATCCAGCCCAGAATAAAAATCGGTAAATTAATCAGAAACTGCGTATACGCAGGACTCAGCCCGTACATTTCATACAGAATCGTACTAACTCCGGAAATCCCCCCCGCTGCAAGTTTTGCCGGCAGCAGGAATATATTGTAAGAGAGTGCGACCAACGTTGCTCCGACAATAATCAAAAAGTATTCATACATTAACTTTTTCATATCTGCAAATTCCTTTCTGTGAATGATGCCTATAATAGTTTAACGCAGTTTGCAACGGGGTAACAGTCTGACGGACGATAAATTTCATTAAAACAAATTCATTTTTATTTGCTAAAAGTCAGATAATAATTTATAATTGAGTTTAGATGGATAGGGAGCTATCTTTTATTTTTACGATAAAAATGAATGAGTATTCATTCAAATGGGAGTTAGGGGGACAAATTATGAAGCACTCAATCAAGCGTGCCGCAGTGTTGGGCTCAGGTGTGATGGGGTCCGGAATCGCTGCTCACCTGGCAAACGTGGGTATACCGACAATCATGCTCGATATTGCACCGCGTGAACTAACCAAGGATGAAGAGAAAAAGGGATTCACACTGGAAGCTAATGCGGTCCGAAATCGGCTGGCGGCACAAAGTAAGAAAGCATTGCTTAAACAAAAACCGTCACCTATTACATCCAAAAAAAGCCTTGATTTAATTGAAATCGGCAATATGGATGATGATATGGAGAAACTGGCTGACGTTGACTGGATTATTGAAGTCGTTGTTGAAAACCTGGATATTAAGAAGAAAGTTTTTGCCGATGTGGATAATTACCGCAAAGAAGGATCAATTATCAGTTCCAATACATCAGGAATTTCTGTGGAAGCAATGGCAGCCGATCGTTCAGAGGATTTCCGCAAGCATTTTCTCGGAACACACTTTTTCAATCCGCCACGCTATCTGAAGTTGCTGGAAGTTATTCCGACGCAAGATACCAATCCGGAAATTCTCGAATTCATGAAAAAGTTTGGCGAGGATGTGTTAGGAAAAGGTGTTGTGGAAGCGAAGGACACACCGAATTTTATTGCAAATCGTATCGGAACGTATGGACTTTTGGTAACAGTTGAGGAAATGCTGAAGGGTGGCTACAGCATCGGGGAAGTGGATTCTGTAACAGGTCCAATGATCGGACGTCCAAAAAGCGCCACATTCCGCACATTGGATGTTGTCGGACTGGATACGTTCATTCATGTTGCCAATAATGTGCATGATCAGGTGGAAGGCAAGGAAAAAGAATTATTTAACGTGCCTGATTTTATGCTGAAAATGCAGGAGAAAGGCTGGATTGGTGCTAAGAGAGGTCAAGGATTTTTCCTGAAAAAGAAAGGAAAAGGCGGCAGTACAATCTATCAATTAAATCCGAACACACTGGAATATGAGGATCGTGGAAAATTAAAGACCCAGGCAACAGAAATGGCCAAACAAGAGAAAGGTTCAAGGCAAAAATTGAAAGCGCTTGTAAACGCGAAAGGTGACCGTGCGGGCGATTTGGTATGGGCTGTACTGAAACCGGCATTACTTTACTCAGCTGAACTGACTGGTGAAATTGCGGATGACATTGTTTCAATTGATCAGGCAATGAAGTGGGGATTCGGCTGGGAAATCGGTCCGTTTGAAACATGGGATGCCATCGGTGTGAAAAAATCGGTTGAACGTATGCAGGAAGAAGGGGAAACCATTCCTGAATGGGTATTAAAAATGCTTGAGAACGGTAATGATTCTTTCTATAAAACGGAGAATGGAAACGTCTATTACTATGATAAAGGTGAATACAAGCAACAGTATTTTAACCCGAAAGAGATTAATATAAAGCGGATGAAAAATGTGAAAGGGGTTATTAAGAAAAATACCGGTGCCAGTTTGATAGATATGGGTGATGATGTAGCCCTGCTTGAATTCCATTCCCAAAGCAATGCCATAGGGCTTGATATCATTCAAATGGTAAATTACGCCATTGAGGAAGTCGGAAGAAATTATAAAGGACTTGTCATCGGCAACCAGGGCAAAAATTTCTGTGTTGGAGCCAATCTTGGCATGATGCTGATGGAAGCACAGGATGACAATTTCTTTGAACTCGATATGGTTGTCCGCCAGTTCCAGAACATGGCGATGAACATTAAGTATTCCGTAAAACCGGTGGTCACTGCGCCATTTAACATGACACTCGGCGGTGGTGCGGAAGTTTCCCTGCCAGCAGCAGCTATTCAGGCATCAGCTGAAACGTATATGGGACTTGTTGAATTTGGTGTCGGACTTATTCCGGGCGGTGGAGGAACGAAAGAACTTTATTTAAAGGAACTCCGTAATCTGCCAAAAGGAGTTGACCTGGATTTGACAAAAGTTGCCAATGATGTTTTTGAAAAAGTGGCAATGGCAAAAGTCTCCACATCTGCGGAGGAAGCGGTGGAAAATGGATATCTAAACAATAACGATGCAATCAGTGTAAATCCTGATCATCTGCTGCATGATGCCAAGCAACGCGTGCTTGCTCTCGATCAAGCAGGCTATAAAGCACCAAAACGGGAAAAAATTCCGGTTGTTGGGGATGCTGGCTATGCTGCAATGCTTTTGGGTGCCAAAACACTGCGCTTTGGCGGATATGCATCAGATTATGATGTGAAAATCGCAGAAAAACTGGCATTTGTCCTATCAGGCGGACGTATTAAAGAGGGAACTTTAATTGATGAACAGACAATGCTTGATTTGGAACGGGAAGCATTCCTGAGTCTGATCTCAGAACCACTGACACAACAGCGCATGCAGCACATGCTGTTAAAGGGTAAACCATTACGCAACTAATTAGAAGAGGGGGAAGAAATTGTGAAGGAAGCAGTAATTGTTGCAGGTGCAAGAACCCCTGTGGGTAAAGCAAACAAGGGATCACTGGCAAATACAAGACCTGATGATCTGGCAGCATTAACAATAAGAGAAACGTTAAAACGGGCCGGAAACTACGACGGCAATATTGATGATGTCATTATCGGATGTGCGATGCCGGAAGCAGAACAAGGTATGAATATGGCGCGAAATATTGCGGGGCTTGCCGGACTGAAAAATGACGTACCGGGAATAACAATCAACCGCTACTGTTCATCCGGTCTGCAGAGTATCGCTTATGCAGCAGAACGCATTATGATCGGTGCCAGCAATACTATGATAGCCGGTGGCGCAGAATCAATGAGTCTCATTCCGATGGGCGGTCATGTGATTAAGCCAAATACAAAGCTTGTTCAGGATGCACCAGGCTATTATATGGGAATGGGTTATACCGCAGAAGAAGTGGCAAATCGTTTTAATATTTCCCGTGAAGATCAGGATAAGTTCGCGGCACAAAGTCATGAACGTGCAGCAAAAGCAATTAATGAAGGGAAATTCAAAGATGAAATCGTACCGGTTGAAGTGACCGAGCGGGTTGTCGGTGCAAAGAATAAAATTGAGGAGAAGAAAACAACCTTTGAGATGGATGAAGGCGTACGGGAAGGCACTACACCGGAAATCCTGGCAAAACTTCGTCCAGCTTTCCATGTGAAAGGCTCCGTGACCGCTGGAAACGCTTCGCAAATGAGCGATGGAGCGGCGTCGGTTCTGGTGATGGATCGCGAAAAAGCCGATGCAGAAGGACTGACGCCATTGGCAAAATTTCATTCCTTCGCGGTGGCCGGTGTCGAGCCGGAAATTATGGGGGTCGGCCCGGTCGAAGCAGTTCCGAAAGCATTGAAAATTGCTGGGCTTGATTTGAAAGACATTGGCTTGATTGAACTGAATGAAGCCTTCGCATCTCAATCAGTGCGTGTTATCCAAGCACTTGATCTTGATCCAAACATTGTCAATGTGAACGGCGGCGCAATTGCGCTTGGCCATCCGCTTGGCATGACAGGAACGAAATTAACGCTCAGTCTAATTCATGAAATGAGACGCCGCAACGTACAATATGGTGTCGTTACCATGTGTATTGGCGGAGGAATGGGCGCTGCCGGCGTATTTGAATTGCTGTAAGTGTCCGAAAGCACTGATGTGAGGTCTGACAGCACTTGAATTTTGCTAGAATGCTTTCGTTACAAGTGAATCGGATACGAACATATTCACGTTTACTGGAACTTACTGAACTATTTATACGGCGCATTTTGACACATTCCCCGGCAACGGCACGGCTATAAACGAATAATACGGTTTACATTTGACGGGTAAGCGTATGGCCTGACCAAGTATTCCATAATAGAAAGGGACGATTATAATGGGCGAAACGAAAGAAAAGCTTTTTAAGGGTGGGGCATTTTTAATTGAAGACCTGACAGGCGATGATGTTATAACACCTGAAGATTTTACCGATGAACATAAAATGATAGCTAAAACAACGGAAGATTTTGTATCCGGTGAAGTATTGCCGAAAATAGATAATCTGGAAAATCATGAATTTGAACATTCCGTTGATTTGTTGAAAAAAGCAGGGGAACTTGGTCTGCTTGGTGCTGATGTTCCGGAAGAATATGGCGGTCTGGCGCTGGACAAAATCAGTTCCTCTTTGATCACGGAGAAATTTTCACGGGCAGGCGGGTTTTCGGTAACACACGGAGCGCATGTCGGGATCGGCTCACTGCCAATCGTATTTTTCGGGGATGACACACAAAAAGAAAAATACCTGCCAAAACTGGCGACAGGTGAATTGCTGGCCGCATATGCACTGACCGAGCCAAGTTCAGGTTCTGATGCGCTTGGTGCAAAAACGACGGCAAAATTGAATGACGCCGGTACACATTACCTTTTAAATGGTGAAAAACAATGGATTACCAATTCAGCTTTTGCTGATGTCTTCATTGTTTATGCTAAAATTGATGGCGAACATTTCTCTGCTTTTATTGTGGAACGTGAATTCCCGGGTGTTTCCACTGGTCCGGAAGAGCACAAAATGGGGATCAAGAGTTCATCGACTCGCACACTTATTTTAGAAGATGCGGAAGTTCCTGTGGACAATCTACTCGGTGAAAAAGGAAAAGGACATAAGATTGCATTTAATATTCTGAACGTTGGCCGGTATAAGCTGGCAATCGGCGGTGTCGGCGGATCAAAACGCGGAATTGAACTAGCAACAAAATATGTAAATGAACGTAAGCAATTTCATACACCAATTTCCAGTTTCAGCCTGACGCAGGAAAAATTGGCAACAATGGCAGCACGCACATATGCCAATGAAAGTGCCGTTTACCGGACAGTAGGATTGTTTGAACAGCGGATGGGAGCATTAACCGATGAACAGTTAAAGGATGGACGTGAGGTTGCAAAAGCCATCGCAGAGTATCAGATTGAATGCTCGATGAACAAATATACAGCGACAGAGTGTCTGGATTATGTTGCTGATGAGGCGGTACAGCTGCATGGTGGGTATGGTTTCATGGAAGAGTATGAAGTTGCCCGGATGTATCGTGACTCACGGATCAACCGAATTTTTGAAGGAACCAACGAAATTAACCGGTTGATTGTACCAGGAACATTACTGAAAAAGGCAATGAAAGGCGAATTGCCGCTGCTCCAAAAAGCACAAACTTTGCAGGAAGAGCTCATGATGATGATGCCGGAAGAAGTTGGTGACGAACCACTGGAGCAGGAAAAACATCTGTTGAAAAACGCGAAGAAAATGGTGCTGCTTGGCGCTGGTCTTGCTGCACAGAAATATATGAAAAAGCTGGAGAATGAACAGGAAATCCTGGTTAACCTGGCTGATATGACAGCAGAAGTTTACAATATGGAAGCTGCCATTCTCCGTACTGAAAAAGCACTCAATAAAGACGGTGCAGAAAAAGGGAAGCAAAAACTTCTGTACACGCAAGTATATGTACAGGAGGCATTTAACCGTATCGAAGCGGACGCGAAAGAAACGTTAATTGCTGTTGAATCCGGTGACACACTCCGCATGATGCTGTCATCACTGCGGAAACTGACCCGTCACACACCGACAAATGTAATTGAGAAAAAACGTGAAATTGCAGCGGGAATCATCGAAGCAGAAAAATATTACGTGTAGGGATGAAACAAAACTGCCGCATTATACCGGTGCGGCAGTTTTGTTTTGCTTGGCAGATAAGAAAGGATAAAACTTTCTTACTGCATAAGTGCAACTAAGGCTGTCACCTAAAGGCTTGGTAATAACCAAGTTTTCTAAGCATGCCCTCGCTTGACAAGGGCCCTGAATATTGTCGGATTTTCTTATTGGTTTTTCCATCGACCTTTTTCTAAGATGTTTGCTATAATATACCTAAAAGAGGCAAATGGAGGGATAACGGAATGGGATTAACATTTTACTGGTATCCGAACTGTGGTACTTGTAAAAAGGCGAAGAAATGGCTGGACGAACAGAAGTTGGACTATCAGCCTGTACATATTGTGGAAACACCGCCGTCCAAAGATAGGCTGCTCGAACTGATTGATAAAAGTAATCTGCCAGCCAAAAAATTTTTTAATACGAGTGGAAAAAAGTATCGGGAGCAAAATATTAAAGAAAAAATTAAAGATGCGGATATCGAGGAAATGGCAGCATTGCTTTCGTCAGACGGCATGCTGATAAAGCGTCCGATTGTTACGGATGGGAAAAATGTAACAGTTGGATTTAAGGAAGAGGTTTTTGCGGAAACCTGGAAGTAATACTGGAAAAAACAGACTGGACTTAGTATAGTAAAATTGCAATCTATAATCGGAGGGATTTAAATGAGTTTACCGAAAGATTTATTATATTCAGAGGAACACGAATGGGTAAAAAAAGAAGGCGACAAAGTGCGGATTGGGATTACGGACTTTGCACAATCCGAACTAGGTGACATCGTATTTGTTGAACTTCCGGAAGCTGGTGATAAACTCGAATTGGACGAGCCTTTTGGCAGTGTGGAGTCCGTCAAAACAGTATCCGAATTATATGCACCAATCAGCGGCAAAGTAGTTGAAATCAACGAGGAGCTGGAAGACAGTCCGGAATTTGTTAATGAATCTCCATACGACAAAGCATGGATGGTAGTAGTGGAGCCATCAGATGAATCGGAACTTGATAAATTACTTTCACCGGAAAAATACGAAGCAATTGTAGATGAAGATTAAGAACCAAAGCGGGCTCACGGCCTGCTTTTCTTTTTGCAAAAAGGGCAGTTGTTATAGAAAGTTTATTTTAATGGTGGCCAAACGTTGTAATCGTAATGAATTATTGTTCCAAGGCATAAAATAACAATACAGACTGGGTGCTGTGTTATAATTTAAAATAAATCTGTTTTCAGCTGGGAGCGATATGGTGATGACGGATGATCCGGGAAAGATAATTATAGTGGAAGGCCTTACAGATAAGAAGCAAATTAAAAAGGTTATAACGGAAAAACTGGATATCGTTTGCACGAATGGAACGCTTGGCGTTGAAAAATTTGATGAGTTGCTGGAGATATATGACTTGGATGATCGCGAAGTCTATATTTTAGTTGATGAGGACAGTTCCGGAATAAAATTGCGGCGGCAGTTGACACGGGAACTTCCCCATGCCGAGCATATGCATGTCAGCGGTGAATACCGCGAAGTTGCAGCAACCCCGGAACATGATATAGCAGTGGAATTGGCTGGTAAAGGGATCAAGGTCAATCCAATTTTTCTACAATAGGGTGATGATTTTGCAAGAAGTAACAAAAGAAGTTCTACAGCAGGAACGTTTTCTGCTATATATATATACACCATTTTGCGGAACGTGCAGTCTGGCGCGATCGATGCTTGATAAAATTGAATCGGTGCATGGCGAGCATATTTTTTATGAGTTGAATGCATCTTTGAATCCTGAGTTTATGCAGGAAAATAAAGTGGAAAGTGTTCCGTGTCTGCTGATTAAAGACGGCAATAAAGTGAAGGAAAAGATTTATGCATTCCGTTCCATTTCAAATATTTATAATTACCTGATGGAATATAAGCCGGAGTTATTTGTGAAATAATAATAATGGACATTTGCGTCTTTCTGTATATTTACAGAAAGACGTTTTCAATTTATATGGCGCAGAACGATGACTGCAGTATACTGATTTGAGTTGAGTTTATAAGATATAGCCGTTAACGGCTGTTGAAGCTGGACGGCGAATGTTTTCCTGAAAAAGTCGAATTTTAAGGAAATCATAGCAATCGGGAGTATTTTGCCAAATATTTTTATGGTGGCTGGCTATCTATTTTTCAGCGAAACAAATATGGAACTGGGGTGTCACACTGGTTTAAATCGCTTTTGGAGCGGGAATTGTTCTGTGTTACGATAATTGTTGTAAATAATTTGAAAGGATGATTCACTATTTATAGTGGAATTAGAATGAATTACACTCCAGAGATGGAGAAAGCGATGCAACAGTCGCACAAAATTGGATTTGCCGAGTATGAAAGAAAGCTTGAAAAACGCATTTCCGTTGAAAAGAGACGACACCATGAATATGATAAATGTAAGAAAATTGTAGCTGAAATTGACAATCAACTCCATAAATAGAGACAATCGCTGGTACTTCATAGGTGCCAGCGATTTATTTTTTCCGCTGTCTAAGAGAATCTGGATGAAAAGTATCAATCCTTGATAACCCGTTACAGTTAATTTTTTATAAAAAATATTATATAATAATGAAGAAACTTGGCTTTAATCCTGAAGTTTTTTTAAATTCAAATATCTTATTTCATACGTATTAAAGAGTTGATTATAGATTCGAAATGATTTAAGATTATAATGAGAATAGATTGAGAATGGATATAAAAAGTCCATTTGAGATAATGAACATAAATAGTATCTGGAGGTATTGATATGGCAGGATCAACGTTAGAAATCAAGAATCTTCATGTAACCATTGAAGGTAATCAAATATTAAAAGGTGTAAACCTTACGATAAAGGGTGGCGAGTTCCATGCAATAATGGGACCAAATGGTACTGGTAAGTCAACATTGGCTTCAGCCATCATGGGTCATCCGAAATTTGAAATCACAGAGGGCGAAGTATTCCTTGACGGTAAAAACGTTTTGGAAATGGAAGTTGATGAGCGTGCACGTGCAGGGATGTTCCTGGGCATGCAGTATCCAAGTGAAATCAGTGGTGTAACAACATCTGATTTTCTGCGTTCATCCATTAATGCACGCCGTGAAGAAGGCGATGAAATTTCGTTGATGAAATTCATTAAAGAAATGGATAACGTACTTGATTTTCTGGAAATTGATAAAAACATGGCACAGCGCTATTTGAATGAAGGATTCTCCGGCGGTGAGAAAAAGCGTAATGAGATTCTTCAATTAATGCTTATTAAACCGGAAATTGCCATCCTGGATGAAATTGACTCCGGATTGGATATCGATGCATTGAAAGTCGTATCGAAAGGGATTAATAAAATGCGTGATGACAACTTCGGCTGCCTGATTATCACGCACTATCAGCGTCTGTTGAACTACATTACTCCGGATAAAGTCCATGTTATGATGCAGGGACGTGTAGTGAAATCCGGCGGACCTGAACTGGCCCAACGCCTTGAATCAGAAGGTTATGACTGGATTAAAGAAGAACTTGGCATTGAAGACGAAACAGTTGAACAACAAGCGTAAAAAGTTAGGAGGGGTAATATGACTGTAGAAACAAAGCTGCCATACGACAAAGACTATATCAGCCAGTTTTCACAAAATAAAAATGAACCGGAATGGATGCGGGATTTACGCCTTCAAGCTTTGGAGCAAGCTGATTCGTTGGAAATGCCACAACCTGATAAAACGAAAATCAACAGATGGAATTTCAGCAGGTTCAAGCATGAAGCTGTTCAAACCGAGGAAATTTCATCACTCAATGATTTACCGGAAAACATTCAGGAATTTCTGGACATGGAAAAAGAATCAGGTAATCTTTTAATTCAGCGCAACCATACACTGGCATATGCATCGGTAAGTGACGAACTGAAAGAAAAAGGTGTTATCTTTACCGACATTTTCACAGCGCTGAAAGAACATCCAGAATTGGTACAGCGTTATTACATGAAAGATGCAGTTTCAGTTGATGAACATCGTATGACTGCACTTCATACTGCATTAATGAACGGTGGAGCATTCGTTTATGTTCCCAAAAATGTACAACTGGAAGAACCGCTTCACGTTGTTTTCTGGCAGGAAGATCCGGAAACAGCGTTGTTCAATCATGTATTGGTTGTAGCGGATGATAATAGTTCCCTCACATATGTGGAAAACTATGTATCACAAAACACTGAACAGGAAACCGCTGCGAATATCGTAACGGAAGTCATTGCAAATAATAATGCACAAGTTTCATTCGGTGCTGTTGACAACCTGGCGGCAGGGACAACAACCTATATCAACCGCCGTGGTGTCGCATACCGTGATGCCAAGCTTGATTGGGCATTAGGTCAGATGAATGATGGGAATACCATTTCTGAAAACATCACACATCTTGTTGGAAATAACTCCGAATCAAATGCAAGAGCCGTTTCAGTTGGCCGTGGAAAACAAACACAGAATTTCACTGCCCAAATTGTTCACTTTGGTACAGATACGGAAGGTCATATTTTGCAGCATGGTGTTATGAAGGAGCAATCAACAGCAATCTTTAATGGTATTGGAAAAATTGAACATGGCGCAACGCGGTCCAATGCTGAACAGGAGTCACGTGTACTGATGCTTAGTGAAAAAGCACGCGGCGACGCAAACCCGATTCTGTTAATTGACGAAGATGACGTTACAGCAGGGCATGCTGCATCTGTCGGACGTGTTGACCCGCTTCAATTGTATTATCTGATGAGCCGTGGAATAACCCAGCATGAAGCAGAGCGTCTGATTATTCACGGGTTCCTTGCACCGGTTGTTAATGAATTGCCAATCGCGTCCGTTAAAGAACAACTGACACAAGTAATTGAAAGGAAGGTTTACTAATGGATGTAAAAGCCATACGGCAGCAATTTCCTGCATTAAACCAGGAAGTTAATGGACATCCCTTAGTATATCTGGATTCGTCTGCAACATCACAAAAGCCGCAATCGGTCATCGATGCTGTAGATACGTATTATCGGCAGGATAATTCAAACGTACACCGCGGGGTTCACACGCTGGGTACCAGAGCTACGGAGAAATATGAAGGCTCCCGTGAAAAAGTTCGGCGCTTCATTAATGCTGACAGTACCGCGGAAATTATATTCACACGCGGTACAACAACATCGATCAACACGGTAGCATACAGTTATGCCAGAGCAAATCTGACAACCGGGGACGAAATTGTGATTAATCCGATGGAACATCACAGCAATATCATCCCATGGCAGCAGGCAGCAAAGGCAACAGGTGCAACATTGAAATACATCCCATTGCAGGATGATGGAACGATAGCAATCAAAGATGTTCAGGAAACTGTTACAGCTAACACTAAAATAGTTGCAGTAACACACGTCTCCAATGTGCTTGGAACCATTAACCCGGTTAAGGAAATCGCTCAAATCGCTCATGACAATGGTGCTGTGATTCTGGTTGACGGAGCACAGGGTGCACCACATATGAAGGTTGATGTTAAAGCTATTGACTGTGATTTTTATGCGTTTTCCGGTCACAAAATGTGTGGTCCGACCGGGATTGGTGTTTTATACGGCAAGCGGGACCTTCTCGAGAACATGGAACCAGTTGAATTCGGCGGGGAAATGATTGATTTTGTGAACCTGTATGACTCAACCTGGAAAGAGCTTCCGTGGAAATTCGAAGGTGGAACCCCGATTATTGCCGGAGCAGTTGGATTGGGTGCAGCAATTGATTTCCTAAATGAAGTCGGGATGGATAACATTGCAGCACACGAGCATAAACTCGCGGCATATGCACTCAAGAAAATCCGCTCAATAGATGGTGTCTCTGTCTTTGGTCCGGAAGAACGGGCAGCACTTGTAACCTTTAACCTGGATGATGTTCATCCGCACGATACCGCTACAGTTCTTGATGCGGAAGGAATTGCGGTCAGGGCAGGACATCATTGTGCACAGCCGCTTATGAAATGGCTTGATGTAACAGCAACTGCACGTGCAAGCTTTTATCTGTATAATACAGAGGAAGATATTGATCGTTTAGTCGATGGACTTTTGAAAACGAAGGAGTATTTTGGTGATGTCTTTTAACAACCTTGATACACTATACAGACAGGTAATCATGGATCACTATAAAAACCCGAGAAACCGTGGGACTGTTGAAGGTGATGCGCTAACCGTTGACATGAACAACCCGACTTGCGGGGACCGGATTCAGCTGCAGCTGCAGGTGGAAGATGGAATTGTCAAAGATGCCAAATTTACCGGTGAAGGCTGTTCCATCAGCATGTCATCCGCATCCATGATGACACAGGCAATTAAAGGGAAAAAGCTGGACGATGCATTGAACATGTCAAAAGCTTTTTCAAACATGATGCTTGGGGAAGAAATGGATACCGATGATCTTGACTTTGGGGATGTTGAAGCATTGCAGGGGGTTTCAAAGTTTCCTGCACGTATAAAATGTGCTACCCTTGCATGGAAAGCAATGGAAAAAGGTGTTCAAGAGGATAACTGAAAAGAACAGTTTTAGAAATATAGGCACGAACACTATAAGGAGGTATTCAGCATGGCTAAAAACATGCCAGAATTGGAAGAGTATAAATATGGCTTCCATGACAAAGATGTATCAGTTTTTCGCTCTGGAAAAGGTCTGACACGTGAAGTGGTTGAAGAAATTTCCAGAATGAAGGAAGAACCGCAATGGATGCTGGATTATCGTTTAAAAGCATTGGAACAGTTTTATAAAATGCCAATGCCACAATGGGGCGGCGATCTTTCTGAATTGGATTTTGATGAGATCGTGTACTATGTGAAACCATCTGAAAGACAGGGTAAAACATGGGATGAGGTACCAGATGAAATCAAGCAGACCTTTGATAAACTGGGTATCCCAGAAGCGGAACAAAAATATTTGGCTGGTGTATCTGCACAGTATGAATCGGAAGTTGTTTATCACAACTTGAAAGAAGATTTGGAAGAACTTGGTATCGTGTTTAAGGATACAGATACAGCACTTAAAGAAAACGAAGACCTTTTCAAAGAATATTTCGGGAAGGTTATCCCTGCATCGGACAATAAATTTGCTGCATTGAACTCAGCAGTATGGTCTGGCGGATCATTCATCTACGTTCCAAAAGGTGTTCAAACAAATACACCATTGCAAGCATATTTCCGTATTAACTCGGAAAACATGGGACAGTTTGAACGGACGTTGATTATCGCTGACGAAGGCTCATCCGTACAATATGTGGAAGGCTGTACAGCACCGGTTTACACAACAAATTCATTGCACAGTGCGGTTGTTGAAATCTTTGTTCATAAAGATGCATACTGCCGTTACACAACAATTCAAAACTGGGCAAATAATGTGTATAACCTGGTTACGAAGCGTACATCCGTTGATGCAAACGGAACAATGGAATGGATTGACGGAAATCTTGGTTCGAAATTGACGATGAAATATCCTTCATGTCTCCTGAAAGGTGAAGGAGCACGCGGTAATACACTGTCGATTGCAATAGCTGGAAAAGGGCAAGTTCAGGATGCTGGTGCAAAAATGTATCATTTGGCACCTAACACATCCTCATCGATTGTTTCCAAGTCCATTTCCAAGCAAGGTGGTAAAGTTAACTACCGCGGACTTGTTCATTTTGGACGTAAAGCAGACAATGCCCGCTCCAACATCGAATGTGATACATTGATTATGGATAACGAATCAACATCTGATACGATTCCATACAATGAAATCAATAACGATAACATTTCACTGGAGCATGAAGCCAAAGTATCCAAAGTATCAGAAGAACAGCTTTTCTATCTGATGAGCCGCGGACTTGGTGAAGAAGAAGCAACTGAAATGATTGTCATGGGCTTTATCGAGCCATTTACAAAAGAACTTCCAATGGAATACGCAGTCGAAATGAACCGGCTGATCAAGATGGAAATGGAAGGTTCTGTTGGCTAATCAAAGCAAAACCCTTGCCACATGAATGATTGTGGCAAGGTTTTTTTTATGGCTAATACACGAAGGTTTTGATCCGAATGAAAAATAAGATATTTGGACGGTTTCGGCACAATAGCATCATTGTTATAATAACACGGTACATATTTATTCGGGCACCACATTTTTAATCAGCTGGTGAATTTTCCTTCTATCCATTATGTGAAATATGTTTAAATTTAACTTTTAGAAGGAAATAAAATTCTGTGGATATAAAATATTAATTCACGTTTCAGGTTAAAATGAGAAAGAGACGAAAACGAGGAGGAGCAAATAAGTGGACAAAAAGAAAAAAAATCGTAAGAAAAATACGCAGGACTTACATAAGGATGATGTTACGGTCGTTGATACAAAACTAGCGAAAAAATCGGTTATTGCAACGGCGATTGGTAACGCAATGGAATGGTTTGATTTCGGTATTTATTCCTATCTAGCTGTTATTCTTGGTGCATTATTTTTTCCTGAATTCAGTGGTCCATTACAATTAGTGTTCAGTTTTGCTACATTTGCTGTCGCATTTTTAGTTCGTCCATTTGGCGGTTTGTTTTTTGGAATGCTTGGTGACAGGATTGGACGCAAGAAGATACTGGCGATCACACTGATCATCATGGCGTTTGCTACATTAAGTATTGGACTGATTCCAACATATTCTTCCATCGGTATCACCGCTCCGATATTATTGCTTGTTGCAAGGCTTATTCAAGGGTTTTCTGCAGGTGGGGAATATTCAGGTGCTATGACGTTCATTGCAGAATCAACCGCGGACAAAAAGCGGGGATTTTTATCTAGTGGCCTTGAAGTTGGCACGTTAGTTGGGTATATCACCGGTGCGGGAATTGTAACACTGCTCACATTTGTATTAGGCTCAGAAACCATGCATGACTGGGGATGGAGAATCCCGTTCTTTATTGCTGCACCGATTGGCATCATCGGTTTTTACCTGCGTAGTAATTTGGAAGAAACACCAGCTTTTGAAACCAGAAATGCGGAAGAAGAGGAAGATAAAAAACAAAAAGCATCCCTTAAAAATATTTTCGTATATCATCGCAAATCATTACTGATTGGTTTAGGACTGGTTTCGTTTTATAATACGGTTTACTACGTTATTTTGACTTATATGCCTTCCCATCTGAATGCTGTGCTTGGCTATGGGGATACAAAAGGACTGTTATTGATACTGGTTGTGATGGTCATTATGATTCCATTTGTCTTAACGGCAGGATATTTTAGTGACCGTATTGGAAACAAACGGATAATTTTGTTTGGCATATCCGGAATGATTGTCTTATCAATCCCTTCTTTCCTATTAATCGGAAGCGGTAATAGCTTGCTGGTTTTCTTAGGATTAATGATATTGGGTGCGCTACTTGCATCCTTTCAAGGTGTCATGCCGTCATTATTACCATCACTCTTTTTTACGGAAGTTCGGTATGGGTCACTGGCGATTACGTATAATGTCGCCACATCGGTATTTGGTGGTACCGCTCCACTCGTTGTTTCATGGCTGATCAGTGCAACGGCGAGCAGGCTGGTTCCGGCATATTACATTATGTTTGCTTCTATTATTGGCATCCTTATTGTTGCATTTTTCGTTGTCGAGACATCAGGAAAGTCACTCAGGGGACAGCCGCCTGCTGTGGAGGAAAAGCATGAAATAAATGATGTCTTGGAGGACCCTGAAGAAGCATTGTGGTGGAAAGAAGAAAAAAGTGAAATAGCCGAAAGAAAAGAAGATGATAGTCAAGATGATGACCATGAAAATTAAGTAAATATTTCCTTTACACAGTGCCGCATAGATGATGGATTTATGCGGCACTGCACTTATCTGGGGCTGACGGCTACATCTACTTTCGAATTGTATATTCCCATAATATAAATCGTAATCAGACATTAAAAAGTGATATATTTAAAAAAATATATAAATCGTGCCACAAAATCGGCATTGGTTTCGATTTTAGGTTAAACGGTGCTATAGTTTAAATTCGTGTCATTCCCTTTCATTAATGCTACCATGGTTACAGAGAATTGGATAGGCAGGGATTGTTTTGGTTTATATTTTATGTTTTATGATAGCTGTCACAGCAGCGTTTGTCGGCAGTCTGATTGGGCTTGGCGGCGGGATCGTTCTTATTCCAAGCCTGTTATTTTTATATAACTATTCCGCAGCGTTCGGGTGGGCTGAACCGCAGATGATTGTTGGAATTTCCCTGGTTACAATGGTGTTTACCGCTTTAGCTTCAACGTTTTCCTATATGCGGGAGGGGAGAGTGGATTACAAAACAGGTCTACTGTTTCTGATCGGATGCGTTCCAGCTGGTATTTTTGGATCGTGGCTGAATCAATTCGTGGATACGGAGCAATTTACACTGTACTTTGGTATCCTGATGATTGGTTTATCCATGCTTTTTTTAATCAAACGAAAGCGGCCGGACAAGGATTTGTCCAATGCACCTAATGTCCGTACCTTTACAGTCAATCAGGAGACATATCATTATAAAGTCTCCATCTGGCAGGCTGTATTCCTTTCAGTTGTTGTTGGAATTCTATCGGGATTATTCGGAATCGGCGGCGGATCCATTATGGTTCCGGCTTTAATCCTGCTTTTCGGTATACCGGTTCATATCGCAGCTGCAACATCGATGTTTATGATCTTCTTTGTCAGTATGATCAGCGCCGGAACCCATATTTTCCTTGGGCATGTCATTTGGGAATATGCAATTCCGTTTATTCTGGGGGCATTAATTGGCGGGGTTGTCGGTGCAAAGGTTAATCAGCTGATTAAAGGCAATATATTGGAATGGGCACTAAGGATCATACTGGTTATCATTGGAATACGATTAATTATTGAAGGAATTATGTAAGGAGTATTTACATGCAGGAACAAATACATTTTTATTATACAAACGATTTACATAGCAACTTTGAAAACTGGTCGCGTGTGGTCGGCTATTTCAAGGCGGAGAAAGAACGCCGCATATCTGAAGGTAGTTCGTGCTGGATGATTGATATTGGAGATCATGTGGACCGCGTTCATCCGATTGCAGAGGCATTTATGGGAAAAGCCAATGTACAGCTTCTGAACGATGCTGGATATGACTTCGCGACGATTGGAAATAATGAAGGAATTACCATGGCTCATGATGATTTGCACCATTTATATGATGATGCGGAATTTCGGATAACGTGCGCCAATCTGCACAGTATGACTGACCATGAACCTGAGTGGCAAGAACCGACGATTAACATTCAGTCGGCAGGCGGGGTAAAAATTGGTATGATCGGCTTGACAGCACCGTTTAACGCATTTTATGAACTGCTGGACTGGCATATGTCACCACCGTACCAGACGTTGGAAGCATACATTTCAGCGTTGAAAAAAGAAACGGATGTAATCGTGTTGCTGTCCCATCTCGGCATCACGGAAGACCAGGAAATTGCCCGTCGTTTTGACGATATTGACTTAATCATCGGAGGTCATACACATCACCTGCTCCGTACAGGAGAAACGATTAACAACACTCTGATCACTGCTGCCGGGAAGCATTGTGCTTTTGTCGGTGAAGTGACGTTAACGTGGGATCATACAGCTGAATCCATTGTTAAAAAAGAAGCGCATACGACTGACATCACACATATGGCCAAAGATCTTCGGACTGAGCAAACACTTTATGATCTTAGTATCCGTGCCGATGATATGCTCGGACACCCTGTCACTCATTTGGAACAACCTATCGAGGTTAAATGGTTTCAGCAAACGGAGATGATGCAGAAATTGACTGATACACTGAAAGCATGGACCGAGGCGGATGTTGCGATGCTGAATGCAGGGCTGCTGCTGGATCAGTTTCCGGCGGGGGATGTGACATATAAAGATATTCACCACATTTGTCCGCATCCGATCAATCCATGTACAGTGGAACTGGATGGTGATGAACTGGTTGAAGTAATCCGCGCGTCCTACACGAAAGAATTGACTGAACTGAAGCTGAAAGGGTTCGGCTTTCGCGGTGAAGTGATTGGGAAGATGATATTTTCCGGGGTGGAAGTGGATACTGTTATTCGTGAAGACGGTCATGAATATGTGGAATGGGTCTCTTTCAATGGCCGTCCGCTTGACCCTGACAAGACATATAAGGTAGCAACTGCCGATACGTTTACATTTGGGCGGTTGTTGCCGGAAATAGCCAAATCGGAATCGAAGCAGTTCTATTTACCGGAATTCCTGCGTGATTTGCTTGCGGACACGTTACGTACCCATTTCAGTTGATCAAAGCATCCCAATTAAGTGATGGTGACATTATGTCTTTCGCCTGCATAACTTATTATGTAAAGCAGGAGGGAGGCATTTTTCCGTATGATGACCGTTAATCCGTTAGAAGTGGATGGTATGTTTTTTACGGCAATAACTGTAGAACTTCCGAAAACCAATTTACTGGTGATTTCCAACGAGGTCGGCTATATTATGTGTGGTGCACTTGATGTCGATGTTTTAAATGAAGTGCTTAAAGATAGAAACGTCATCGCCGGACGTGCACTGGGTGTGAAGACGATTGATCAATTGCTGGATGCACCGCTTGAGAAAATCACCGATGCATCCAGAGAATACGGCTGGGAGCCGGGAATGATTGGCAAAGATGCACTGCTGAAAATATCCTGACTGCTCCGGCTGAAAAATAATTCTAAGCCCCCATAAACAAGCATACGTTGTTTTAGGGGGTTATTTTAATGATGAAGCAGCCAATGGTATTCCGCAAAAAAAGAACACCACGGTCTCCAATTCGGACAAAGAATATAATCGTTATTACCATGATTTTATTTGTCGCTGCCGTTTGGTTCAGCTTTTGGATTATTAATCAGGGTTTAAAACCTGTCCTGATGGATATAGCGAAAATTAAAACGGAGGAGTTTGCAACAAGAGCCATCAACCAGGCTGTTCGATTCGCCGAGAACTACAGTTTTGACGATTTGATTGTTTATACAGAAGATGATGCCGGCGACATTTCATCGTATGGATGGAATTCAAATGTGGTCAATAAAATCAACCGGGTTACTACAGATCGTGTGGAAGAGTTTTTTATCAGCATGAATGAAGGAAGGCAGCCGCAATATGATGAGTCACTGCAAGACCCGATTGAATACGATGGAGGTGCCGAAAATCTGCCCAAAAAAGATCCTACAGTTGTGGAAATTCCATTGGGACAGGTAACAGGCAATTCGGTTTTGGCGAATCTGGGACCGAAAATTCCGGTGAATATGCAATTGGCCGGGAGTGTTCGGACAGACGTGATTAAAAAAGTTAAGGAATTTGGTATTAATAATTATATGGTTTCCATTTATATCATAGTTGAAGCGGATGTGCAGGTGATTATTCCGTTTACCTCGGAAGTAGAAGAAGTCAGTACCCAAATTTACATAGATTCGAGAACTATTGTAGGTCCTGTACCGGAGTTTTACGGGAACGGTGAAAACCCGTCAATTTCCGTTCCAAAAGACTCCTTGAAGAAAGGGGAATAAACTGCTATACTATGTGAGGAATTAAATAAGCATTACCTTATCAGATCGGTGAGGTAGAGGTGCAACCGGCATGAGTAATCAATCTGAGTATGACATCGATGACGATTGATGAAAGGGTCGACTGCCGAAGCATAATGAAGAGTCACAAACCATTATTGCTGGTGTGTTTTTGAATAAAGGATACACTGTCATGCTGATACTACATGCATGGAGAACTACTGATCGAAATGGAGGATAACGGATACTAAAGCAATGGTAGGTTATTTTCTATCGTTGCTTTTTTGTTGTTTTTAGATCAGTAAGCGCATGAAAGAAAATGGAGGAAGCAATTATGGAAGGTACGATTTATTCAATTATTCCGGCACTGCTCATGCTTGTGCTCGTATTGCTCACGAAGCGCGTTTTGCTGTCACTTGGTGCCGGAATCATTGTCGGGGCATTATTCATTCATGATTTCGCTGTGATTGATTCGATAGCCGAAATCTGGAACGTCTTTTATGGAATATTTGTTACAGGCAGCCAGCTTAATATCGGAAATCTTGAGCTGTTGGCATTTTTATTGCTGCTCGGCATTTTGACAGCATTTTTGACAGCGTCAGGTGGAAGCAGGGCTTTCGGTGATTGGATGATTAAACGGGTGAAATCGCGAAACGGAGCACAGCTGATGACTAGTATTTTAGGATTAATTATTTTTATTGATGATTATTTCAACAGTCTTGCTGTCGGGCAGATTGCACGGCCGCTGACAGACAGACATAAAATTTCACGAGCCAAGCTTGCGTATTTTATTGATTCCACTTCAGCACCGGTCACTGTTATTTCACCAGTTTCCAGCTGGGGAGCCTATATCATCGGAATTATAGGTGGCCTGCTTGCGGCGAATGAAATCACAGATCTGCAGCCGTTGGAAGCGTTCATTAAAATGATTCCAATGAATTTTTATGCACTTGCCGCGTTACTGCTGGTATTTATGGTAGCCTATTTTCGTATGGATATCGGCCCGATGCGAAAACATGAGGAGCGGGCAGTGAACGAAGGACAGCTGTTAAATCCGGAATCGGAACATGTCCCGGGTGATTTGGGTGATGCATTTGACCCGCACAGCAATGGAAAAATCTATCACTTGCTGGTCCCGATTGGAGTTTTAATTGTTGCGACGGTTGCTGCAATGATTGTAACCGGTATGATGATGATTAGTACAGAAGTCACGCTATTATCCATTTTTGCCAATACAAATGTAAATCTTTCCTTGCTAATCGGCGGACTTGCTGCGGTTTTAACTGCATTGGGATTCCATTGGCTGCAGAAAAAACCGAAGCCGGGACTTTGGAAAATCAGTATTGAAGGAATGAAGACAATGATGCCAGCAATCTACATTTTGCTGTTGGCATGGATGATTGGGGCAATTATTGGTAGCTTGGAGACCGGCGAATATTTATCCCGTATCGTCAGCGATGCATCCATCAGCCCGGCATTATTGCCATTTTTATTCTTTTCGATTGCAGGAATTATGGCACTGGCAACAGGGACATCCTGGGGTACATTTGGCATCATGCTTCCGATTGCGGCAGAGGTTGCATCGATTACCGATATCACCATGCTGTTGCCATCACTTGCGGCGGTGTTGGCCGGGTCAGTATTCGGTGACCATTGTACACCGATTTCCGATACGACGATTCTGTCATCGACCGGTGCCGGATCAAATCATATTGACCATGTTCTCACACAGCTGCCGTATGCCATCATTGCAGCCATTTCTGCAGCTGTCGGCTACCTGGTAATCGGTTTTACCGGGTTGGTCTCGGTTGCCCTGCTTGCATCATTAATTATTATTATTGCCGCGGGCTTGTTTATCCAATTTATGGAAACAACAAAACAGTAGATTAAAAAACTCTTTTGCTTTTGCAGCAGAAGAGTTTTTTTGAAAAAATATATAATACTGAATAGTATAGTTATCTTTTGACATAGGCGGAAAGTACCGTTATAATACAAGCATAAATATCTGAAAAAAACAAAGATTAGTAACATTACCTGTTACAGTCGCACATACATTGGATTGTAATAGGGAAGGGGGAGGTCTAAAAATGGAAAATCGTTCACAATGGGGGTCAAGAGCAGGGTTTGTAATGGCAGCAGTTGGTTCTGCTGTCGGTCTGGGAAATATTTGGCGGTTCCCGTCCGTAGCATACGAAAATGGTGGTGGAGCATTCTTTATTCCATACCTGATTGCATTGTTGACAGCCGGTATTCCAATTCTGATTATGGAATTTACCATGGGGCACAAATACCGTGGTTCCGCACCGCTGACATATAATCGCATGGGTGGTAAGAAGGTGGAATGGATAGGCTGGTGGGCCGTGCTGGTCGCATTTGTCATATCAACGTATTATTCCGTCATTATTGCCTGGGCAATATCCTATTCCATCTTTTCCATTAATCTCAGCTGGGGAGAAGATACCGAAGCATTTTTATTTAGTGATTATTTAAACCTTGCTGACCCTGGTCAAGTTGGAGGATTTGTACCGGGAGTATTGATTCCGCTAATTATTGTATGGTTGGTTGTACTCGGAATTTTATTTAAAGGTGTTAAAAAAGGTATCGAAATTGCCAACAGAATTTTCATACCTGCATTAGTCATTATATTTCTTATTATCGTTATACGGGCTGTTACATTGCCCGGCGCAGCACAGGGCTTGAACGCATTTTTTGAACCAAACTTCAGTCAAATCTGGGATCCGAGTGTCTGGGTTGCAGCATACGGACAAATTTTCTTTAGTATGTCGATCGCATTTGCTATCATGATCACATATTCCAGTTATTTGCCGAGAAAAACAGATTTGACAAACAATGCATTTATCGTTGGGTTCGGTAACTCAAGTTTTGAATTGCTGTGCGGCATCGGTGTCTTTGGAGTATTGGGATTCATGGCTTCTCAACAAGGTGTTGCAGTTGATGAAGTGGTTGCTGGTGGTGTCGGTTTAGCGTTTGTGGTATTCCCTGCCATCATCAATGAGTTCCCGGCATTAAGTGAATTATTCGGTTTTCTGTTCTTTGCTTCACTGGTACTGGCCGGGCTGACGTCACTTATGTCGATTACCGAAACATACGTCGCCGGTTTGGTTGATAAATTTAAAATTTCCCGTAATAAAGCAGTACTTTTTGGCGGTGGGACAGCTGCAATCATATCCCTGCTGTTTGCTACACGGGGCGGACTGAACTTTTTGGACGCGGCGGATTATTTCATTAACCAGTTTGGGGTTGCCATGCTTGGTCTGGTTGAAGTAATTCTGATTGCATGGTTCCTGCGCAAACTAGGGACATTCAAAGAACACGCCAATGAAATTTCCGATATTAAACTTGGCGGATGGTGGACGTTCAGTTTAACGATCATCACGCCGATTGTCCTGGGATATACGATGTATGAATTGTTCAGAAAAAACCTGCTGCAACTGTTTGATAAACCAACAGGAAACTATGGAGGCTATTCTGATGCATTTATTCTATATGGCGGCTGGTTTGTTGCTGGTGGTGCACTCTTGCTAGGAATTCTGCTAGCACTTACTAAGTGGAAGTCATCCGGAAACACCAATGAAAAAGATAAAAAGAAATCTGAGGGGGCTAAATAAATGAGCGCTTCAGCTATCGTTGTTATGATCCTTGGTATGGTTATTATTTGGGGAGGATTGGCAGCAAGTATTACAAATGCCATTAAAAAATCAAAATAAATAAAACAGAGCCTTTACCTGTCTGGTAGAGGCTCTTTTTAAATGACTGCTGAATTCGAGCGAGGAATACTCGAATTCAAGCGAGTTGCACTGAAAATTGAGCGAACCCCGTCCAACATCAAGCGGGCAGCACTCAAAATCGAGCGAACCACACTTAAAATCGGGAGAGCAGCAACTAAAGTCATCTTCCACCTATTTAGCGCCTAATCCTTCGCCATGCGCTCCCACTTCCTTAAATACGGGTATGGGTCGAATGAGAATTCACTGTATCCATCATCTTTGTACATGCCATAATGCAAATGAGGTGGGAATTTTCCGGAGGTTCCCGGCGGACCATAGCCGGTGGAACCAACTTTTCCTAGCACATCGCCTGGCTTAACAACCTGTCCGACTTTTATATCATCATTGTACCCGCTCATATGACCATAATAGTGATAAATATTATAAATATCGCGGATACCGATGCGCCATCCACCATATAAATTCCAGCCCATCATTTCAATTACGCCATACGTGGTTGATTTAACCGGCGTACCATAATCGGCGAAGATATCTGTCCCTTCATGGATCCGTAAGCCTCCAAATCCACGACGGTCTCCCCATGTACTACGGTAACTGTAGTTATATTCAGTGGCAACCGGGAAATCCCGATCTTCCAGTTTAATTGTTCCAAACTTGCGGAAAACTTTGGCTGTATTCATGATGGTCTGGACCGTCAAATCCCGATGATAATAATTCCAGAGCGCAATTTTGACTTCATCCTTTGTCGGGCCGTACTCCATGATCATGTTTGCCATGGTATAGAGCACATCCTCAGGATTTTTCGGGTCTGCCTTATGATCTCCGTTCCCATCCATTCCCTGTCCATGGAAAAACTGAATAAAATTTTCCGCCTTAATCCGTGAACCGTTGCCAATTCCGAACCAGATCTCGGGAGGTATGGATATCGATATAACCTGTTCTTCATCATCATTTTTTTTGCTGTTTCGCTCGTACTGATCGATTGCAGCGATATAATACCACGGCAGCTGTGTCACTGCCTCGGTTTTCTTATAAAGTGCCATGCGTTCATCGTATAAGTCCTGTTCCTTTGCATGAACCGGTGGCACTTGACAAAGAAGCGTCAGTAACAAGGAGAAGACCATTATCTTTTTAATGTTGCTCATCCTGTGATTTCCACCTCCTTATCCGGGGGGTTATTCTATTCCTTTTCTTGTGGTGATTTCTTCATTTCACGAATAATGCTGTCAATGGTGTTTTCATAGCTGTTGTCCTGAATACTGGAATTATGCAAGCTTTGAATATCCTGCATAAGTGTTGCATTCCCGGATACATATACATGAAAGTAACCTGGAACGGCAGAGACCGCAGTCTTTTTAGCAATATCCGCTGCATCTTCCGCATTCAGTGCATCATTTTTTTCATAGGCAATCAACACTTCCTGATCCGTAACAAGGGTTGCGACTTCCTCAAATCCATCATTTCGTAAAATAATCCGTGTGATCATGTTGGCCATCTTTGTACGGTCTATGTTTATCGAATGATTCTGTTCCGCATCATTTTTCAGTTGATCTTTCGTGTACCTGACATAACCCAGTTTATTATCCTGTTCGGGGTTATCCGGTGTATTCTCGTTGGATGGATCCAGTTCCTCAACAATCTGGTCGTGTTCTTCAGTTGCATTATCTGTAGTTCCGCATCCCGCGAGTGCTGCACACATCAATATGAAAGAAAGCATAATTATTCTAATCATGGTTATCAGCCTCCATTAATTTTCTATGGCTATAGTTTGTTGAAATATGAAAAATTCATACAAAGTAATTCAGGATACGGTGGTTAAGCATATTCAATATATGATAAACTAAAGACAGTTTGATGTGAGGTGACGCGTAATTGATTGAAATCCAAGGGAAAACATATGAAATCATTGAGAATGTAAAGGATGGATTCCAAGAAGACCGACTCAACGAGCGATATTCTGATATCTTGTCTAAATACGACTTCATCGTTGGCGACTGGGGATATGAACAGCTTCGGTTAAAAGGGTTTTACGATGACCAGAATCCAAAAGCCGTATTCGATACCAAAATAAGTACACTGGATGACTACCTGTATGAGTACTGCAACTTTGGCTGTGCTTATTTCATTATGAAAAAAATAGACAAATAAGAGCAGCAGTTCACCCGGAACTACTGCTCTTCTTCGTATGAATCGTCAGAAGGATTTACACCATCGTCTAAATCATCTGCTTCGTCGGTTGCATCGCCTGATTCATCATGCAGCGGATGTGATGTAGGAGCCTGCCTTGGCAGATCATCATGCTGTTCTTTATCCGGATAGATAAAAGCACTTTGACGCCGCTGTCCCTCAGTCCATGGAGTCGATTTACTATAGGGCGGTTCGTCCTTATTTATGGAAGATCCAACCGGACCCTCAGGGAATTCTTCAGGTATCAGATTCTCCCGGACATTTTTAACATTGGAAAAATCACGATATTCTTTCTTACTTCCTTTTGCCATTTTGATCATCATCCTTTCTCTCCACTTATCTTCTAACAAATACGCAACTGAAAACCTGCCAATTTCCACCAACTCACTGGTCCCTTTCTACTAACAAAATATCTTGAATTCGAGATAAATGTCACAACATATATAATTATGAAAAACAATTCGAAAGAACTATAAAAAATCCAATTTAATTCATATTTGGTAATATATGTTAATTATATAGGTCTTTCAACCTGTTTTTAACCATATTCCTAATAATGGTTTACCAAATTTATCCCAGTGGTATAGGAAGAAACAACTGGATATTTTTTCGTGACTCTTGTAACGGAATTGACATATTTTATTTTTATGTGATGATGTAGGATAGAAAATCATAATTAAAACAGTGAAGCGTTTTATTTAATGAAAGGAAAGAGGGTCAATGGATGCTTGAATCGAAAAGGAAAGCAATAATATTTTTTCTTATAGCACTTGTTTTGGCATTGATATCAGGTTTTCTGGTATTGAAAAAAGTTCAGGCTTTGAACACTAATTTAGGAACAATCGTGACGATTTACGTTGCTAAGGATGATATTTCATCTAGATCGGTAATAACACCGGAAGATATTACAACGGATGAGATACCAAAAAAGTATCTTCGGGATGAGCATATTACAAATGCTGAAACATTGGTAGGAAAAGTTGCAGTAGTACCAGTGGCTAAGGGTGAAATCGTTACTAAAAACATTTTAAAAAATGCATCAACCGTTACGGAAGCAGGAAACAGATTGATCACCATGATTAAATCTAAAAAAGTGACTTTCGATCAAGAGTTAATCGCATTGGATCGGGTTGATATTATTGTTTCACACAGCTTTGACGAGAAACCTGTAACTGAGGTTTTTATGAAAGATGTTAAAGTGGCAAGAGTAGCCAAGAAAAACGATCAATTTCAAGGTGTGCAATTGGAGGTTCCATTTGAAAAAGTTCCTGAATTGATACATATGCAGAACTACGCTGATAGCCTGAGAATCGTTAAATCAAGTGTGGGTCAGGTGCAGGAACAGAATTCAGAGGAAGGGAAAACTTCGGAATCTGACAAGGAACAGGAGCAACAGGAATCTGAGAATAAGCAAACAAAAGATAAGCAGGAAAAGTCATCTAAAGATTCAAAAGAAAAGAAAGAAGGACAGAAAAAGGAATCTAACAATGATAAAAAGAAGGATTCCAACAAAGATAAAAACAAAAAAAGTGATAAGAAATAAATGAAGCACATAGCTATTGTAGGTGGAGGACACAAATGAGCAAAGTTAATGATATTTACGTTTTAGGGGATAACGAAGAGTTAATTGCCTCATTAAATGAGCAAATTAACGAATCTTTTCAATTACATTTTGTTTCAGCAACAGATTTAACCAAATATAATGCTCAGTTAATTATCATTGTTAATCAAGATAAGTCTGCTGTTGATGATGCACAAATTGTTTTAGCAGAAAACCCAAAAGCATCTATTATCTGTCTAAATGATCAAGAGGATTTTGAGCTGCTAAGAGGACTTATTAGATTGGGAGTTTCTGAGTTTTTTGTGTTACCAGGAGAAGAACTAATTTTTATGGAGAGGCTTGAGGCCATGTCGAAAGAAGCCGGCAGCCTCGAAGAAAAATCCAAGGACAGCTTTAAGCGTGGCGGCGGTAAAGTGTTTGCCTTTTACAGCGGGAGCGGTGGTACCGGTAAATCATTATTAAGTACAACATTTGCCCAAACGTTAAAACTTGAATCGACTGCAAAGGTTTTGTTTATCGATTTGAATCTTCAATATGGAGGCTCTGAAACTTTTTTGGGAATTGAAAGTAATCGATCTATTATTGATCTTTTACCAGTTATGGACGAAATTGGAGAGCACCATATCAGGAATGTCTCCGAAAAAGAAGAGCATTCTGATTTAAATGTATTAGTTAGTCCAAGGGATGCCGAACTTGCCGAGAAAATTAATGATGAGTTTGTATTAAAACTTTTAAGGGCCGCAAAACGGAGCTATGATTTTATAGTAGTGGATTTGCCGGGTTGGATGGATGAAAGAACATTTACAGTATTGGAAGAAGCACATCGAATTTATTATGTAATGAATATTGATACTGTCGCAATAAGCGTGTTAAAAAGTGTAGAATCATTATTCCAGCGTTTAGGTATCATTACGGATGACCGAATGGAATTTGTAATGAATTTTAAGAGCAAAGAAAAGGAGTTAAACAAAAAAGATATGGAACGATTTGTATCCTATGGTATAGCAGCCGAAATTAGAAAGGATATTAAACACGTTCAAGCTTATATAAATCAGGGTGATCCATTGCGTAAAGTACCACAGGAAAAGAAAATGACTCCAGTAGCGAAGGATATACATAAATGGGTTCACTCTATGTTGAAATAAAAAATGGGTGGTGGTATCATGTCTCTCTTTCAAAGAAATTCAACAAATAAAACTGACAACGACATAGATACTAGTTTTGTGTCCAACAACGGCTACATAGATGAATTAGTTGAACATTATAAAAGCAGACTTTTAACAGAAGTGAATTTGGAGCAGATTACCAGTTTAAGAGACTCAGACAAACGTTTGAAAATTGAACGATTTATCAACCAGTTTATGTCGGAGGAAAAAGTAGTCATTCCGAGGCAGGATAAAGAATCACTTCTATCCATGCTTATTGATGAAAGTGTCGGTTTTGGACCATTAGAGCCTTTGCTTAAAGATGATTCCATAACAGAAATTCTGGTGAACTCCCCTACAGAAATTTATGTGGAACGGAGAGGACAACTGGAGCGCGTGAATATTTCATTTAAAGATGAGTCACATGTTCGTCATATTGTGGACCGGGTCGTAGCACCATTAGGCAGAAGGATTGATGAAAGCTCCCCAATGGTCGATGCCAGGTTACCTGATGGCAGTCGTGTAAACGCAGTTATTTCCCCAATCAGTCTGGGAGGGACGATTCTATCTATTCGTAAGTTTAGAAAGACGCCTTTTGTAATGGATGATTTACAGGAATATGACACGTTTACTGAGCATATGTCGATATTTCTGGAATCACTGGTTGAAACAAAATTAAGTGTCTTGATCTCCGGGGGAACGGGTAGTGGTAAGACTACTTTACTGAATGCAATGGCTAAATCAATACCGCTTGGGGAACGAATTATTACTATAGAGGATTCAGCGGAACTTAGACTTGACAGACCAAATGTTGTCGGAATGGAGGCACGTCCGCCAAACGTTGAGGGCAGTGGTGAAGTTACGATTCGAAATCTTGTAAAAAACTCTCTCCGAATGCGGCCTGACAGAATTATTGTTGGTGAAGTTCGTGGATCGGAGGCATTTGACATGCTCCAGGCAATGAATACTGGTCACGAAGGTTCGTTGACTACAGTGCATGCGAACACACCAATTGATGCGATCAATCGTGTTGAAGGAATGGTTGTTATGGCAGGTATGGATCTTCCGACACATGTAATTCGTGATTATATTGTTGGCGCATTGGATTACATCGTGCAGGTACAGCGGCTTACAGATGGAACTCGTAAAATCACCAATATATCAGAAGTAGAAAAAACAGCGGACGATAAAATTGAAATTCGTGATATTTTCCATTTCCAACGAACAGGGGTTGACGGTGAAGGTAATATCAAAGGCTATTTTACACCGACGGGGATTATTCCTAAATGTATTCCGCATTTGAAAGTATTTGGTATTGACCTGAATATGGATTTCTTTACGCCGGTAGAGGAGGCAGATTATGAACATAGCAGTATCTATACTTTATAGTTTGGCTGTGCTGTCACTTCTCATATTTGTTTATTATTATTTGGGTTACCGGTCACAAAAGAAAGAATGGAAACAAAAAGTTAAAAAGTGGTTTCCGGAAGAAGAACGTAAAAGTTTTATCAGTAAGTGGGGGGACAATTTTGACCAGAAAGAGTCTTCCCAGGCATTACGCAACAAATTACAGAATGCCAATTTAAATCTTCTGCCTTCAGAATACATAGGAATTTTAGTAGCAGGTTACCTTACATTATTTGTCTTGTTTTATTCAGTTTTTGGTATGCCAATTCTGGTGGCGATGCTCCTTCCGGTACTGTTGATGTTCCTTGCGAATTATTTGCTGTTTTACTTCAGGAAAAATAATTATGAAGTCCGGTTCAATGAACAATTAGGTGAAATATGCAGGATACTTGGAAATGCGGCACGATCCGGTTTAACCATTAATCAGGGAATAGATATTGTTGCAAGAGAGGTCTCAGCTCCAGCCGGTGATGAATTTAAACGGATTTCGAATGAATTGAAACTTGGAGTTACGTTGGAGAAAGCCTTTCGTTCTGTGCAAAAACGGAATAAATCCCGGGACTTTAATTTGTTTATCGCAACATTGCTTATTCAGAAAAAAACGGGAGGTAATTTGGCACTAACTTTGGATACAATGGCAGACACATTTGAAGAACGCAAGGTGCTGAATCAGGTAATTAAAACGATGACATCGGAAGAAAAATATATTTCATTTATTGTACCTGCACTACCCATATTTCTGTTGTTGGTCATGAATAATGTAATAGATGGATTTATAGAACCATTATTTTCCGGATTTGGCTTGATTATTTTGATTATCTTTCTTATTGCAATTGTTTTATCATTTTTCCTGATACGAAAAATAACGAATATAAAGGTGTAGTATATGGATGCATTAATAATTTTATCGATAATCGCTTTTTGGTTCTGCTGTTTGATTGCAATGAAACATTTTTGGTCATTCCTTCGTGAGAAACGATATGCGATCGACCATGTTGCAGATGTTACGCATATAGATCCGTTTGAAAAAAAAGTAAAAAAGAAAAATCGAAGGGCTGAATTATTCAGTCGTATTACGAATTACGCAGATGACTTTGCAGATTTGGGACAGCGAATTAATTTTTTCAGTGAGAACCATATGGTGGAAGAATGGCTGAGAAAATCCGGAAACCCGTTAAAGTTAACGGTGTCCCGTTTCCAGGGATTAAAAATATTTTTATTCATCATAGGCTTTTTTTCCGGATTGCTATCCATGGTGATTGGGCTGCCATTCTCTCAATATATGATTATATTTAATCCGGTAATCGGTTATTTCATACCGATATTACTAATACGAAGGGAGGCCAAGAAACGTCAAGCGTTAATTCGAAGAGATTTACCTGATTTTATGGATACCGTAAGTACCAGTCTTCAGGCAGGAGTCAGTTTAGATCATGCATTAAGGGAGGTGATTCGATATTTCGACGGTCCGATTCGTGAAGAGTTCACACGATTTAACCAGGAAATTGACCTTGGTGTCCCAAGGGAAAAAGCTTACCGCGAACTACTAAAACGAAATGACAACGATGAATTTCAATCATTAATTAAGGCTTTAATTCAGGGATTGGATCTAGGAATACCGATAGCGAAGACGTTTAAAATTCAGGCAGATGATTTAAGGCAGATAAGACAGGAGCAGGTAAAAGAACTGGCGGCTAAAGCTTCGCCAAAAGTAACTTTGGTAACAACGTTTTTAATTGCACCTGTTTCCATATTGATGATTGCAGGGTTGATGATCATGAATATGTTGATGGGTGAAAATAGTATTTTTAAATTATTTTAGTTTAAAGGGGCAATGATATGAATTTTTTAAATGAAATTTACGTAAAGTCAATGAACAGACTGGAAACAATCAAACAAGATGAAAAAGGTTCACAGACATTAGAGTGGATTGGTATTGCTGCGGTAATAGTAATTCTTGTGGGCATTGTATCTCAAGCTTTTTCAGAAGGGGACTTTGGAAAAACATTAGTTAATAAGTTTAACACCTTAATAACTCAAATTGGAGGAGGAGGTAAATAACTATAAGATTAAAACGTATTAATATCTTTAAATTGATAAGTAAAAATGCTTAATGAAATAATAACATTTTTAAATAGGAGGAGTTGTAATGAACTTTCTGAACGGAGTCTACGTAAAGGCGATGAACAAAATAGAAGAAATGAAACAAGATGAAAAAGGTTCACAGACATTAGAGTGGATTGGTATTGCTGCGGTAATAGTAATCCTTGTAGGTGTTGTATCTCAAGCCTTTTCAGAAGGGGACTTTGGAAAAACATTAGTTGATAAGTTTAACACCTTAATAACTCAAATTGGAGGAGGAGGTAAATAATACATTTATTGAGGAAATGAAAAAGTCATTTGAATAAAAAGGAGCATTAACTCATGTATAAAAAGATGTGTTATATTTTTTTAATCATTGCTGTCATAATGATGGTATCGGGGTGTAGCAGTGATGATAAAAAAGAAAATGAGACATCGAGCGAAGCGGATAGTAAAACTGAACAAAGTGAAAACAATCAGTCGAAAGATAATATTAAAAGTGAGCCAGACGACAATAGTACTGACAGTAACAGTATACCAAAACTGGAGAAAGCAACTCAGGTTCCAAACACAGTTGACGGATTTATCAAACAGACACAGGGTAAATTTGGTGGCATTAGTGTATACGACAATGAAAAAAAAATCAGTAAACACTTTAAAAAATTGCCTTCGTTAAGTGAGAATGCTTCTGAAAAAGAGCTGAATAAGTATTTTAACTATATTTATTCATTAGTTGCAAGGGATTTTCCTAACCCCCAGGACATGGTAAAGAAATGGGAATTCGCTTCATTTGGAAACCCTAACTTACCAGATTCCCGCTACCATTTTAAAAAAAACTATAATATTGAAATTATTTTGGATGCCAGCGGTAGTATGGGGGCCATTGCTAGTGGCGGAAAGACTAGGATGGAGCTTGCTAAAGAAACTATTAACGAATTTTTATCAAATGTTCCGGAGAAAGCCAATGTTTCGCTTAGAGTATATGGTCATAAGGGCTCCGGTTCTCAAGCTGATAAAAAAATGTCATGTAGTGCGATTGAACAAGTATACGGATTCGCGCCTTATAAAGCTTCTAAGTTTAAAAAAGCTTTAGATGAATTTTCACCGAAAGGGTGGACTCCAATTGCTTCCGCTCTTAAGCAGTCCCGAAATGCATTTAAAAATCTTGATGCTAAAAAAAATACTAATTTAATTTATTTGGTTAGTGACGGAATTGGAACTTGTGGGGGAAATCCGGTAAAAGTGGCTAAGTCCTTGTCAAACTCAAATGCAAAACCTATTATAAATATTATTGGCTATCATTCAGATGCTAAAGCGCAGAAACAATTACAAAAAATGGCTAAAGCATCTGATGGTGTTTACACCACTGTTAACGAGCAAAAGGCATTGGCAGAAGAATTTAACCGAGCAGAAGAAGTGTTGGAAGCTTGGAAGGAATGGAAGGAAAAAGCCATGCAGGATGTAGAATATTCTGGTGTTGAGAACGAAATTGACATTATGGAGTTCACAAATAATTGGTATTCAAAAACTCTTGGGCAAAGTAATAGTTTAATAGCTGCAATTAATGTGGCAGAGGACGCAGGATTAATTACTTTTGATCAAAAGATGAAGCTACAGGATCGAGCACATAAATTAAGGGAAGACCTAAAAGGAATGCAAGCACAAATTAAGAAAAATCTAAATGACATAAGCGCAAAAAATATCAAAAAGAAGAAAAAATCGATTAATCAAAAATATAACAAACAAACTAAGAATTAACACCTGGAAAACAATTTGATGGCATATGGGGTGATGAAAATTGCCAAATGGTTTAAAAAGTTATTAATTATAATAGCCATTACTTTTATAGCTTTCTTCCCCGTGTTGACACCGACGGCATATGCTGTAAGTTCATGGTCAGGAAATACATGGGAAGGTGATACATGGTCAGGAAATACATGGGAAGGAAATTCATGGGATGGATCTGAACTTGATTGGGATGGAAGTCCATGGAAAGGTGACGATTGGGAAGGAAAAGGTACTGATGGTTCAAAAACAGACGGCTCAGATTGGTTAGGCTATGAGTGGAATAGCATCCCTTGGTATATGAAGGGATGGTCTAACGAAGGATTTAATGGAAATGGAACGAGTGGAAACCCTTGGACCCAAAGTGGGTTTAACGGCAATGGAACAAATGGCCAAGGGACAACCGGAAATGGTACAACTGGAAATCCGTGGACCCAAGATGGATTTAATGGTTATGGAACTGATGGTAAAGGTACCAATGGGAACGGAACTAACGGCTACGGTACCAATGGAAATCTTACAAATGGCCAAGGAACAGTTGGAAACGGTATGAAAGGAAATGGCACAAATAGCCAAGGGACAACTGGAAATGGCACAAACGGCCAAGGAACTGAAGGAAACGGCGCCGATGGAAATGAAGCCGATATAGATCCCTTAAAAGTAGCAGAGTATGTTATCACTGATGTCGGAGGGGGAACCGCTGAATTTGTTAATGCTGGTTTAACACACCAAAGATACCTAGACGTTGGTAGAACAGATTCTGGTTTTGGTTCCACGGCAAGAAATGTATATAGTGGAATGCTAGTTAACGGATTGAAATTAGCTGGTGTGGATAATAAATTGATCGATGCATATGATACTTATGATAGTGTTAAGCAAGGAATTGAGGGATATCAAACCTTTCGGGGTGCAAGAAAAGCTTACAAAACTACTGACAGCGGAAGGGATATTGCTAATTTAGCAAATTCGACTAACAAGTCTTCAAAAGGTTTGTCCTTAACAAAAAAAATACCTGCTCCGCCATCAGGAGTATCAAAAGCATTGTCTAAGTTTAATGTAGCTACAGCAGCAGTTGGTACAGTCGCTTCGGGTATCGAAACTTTCGATAAGATTGGTACTGCTTCAGATGTTTTGGATAGCGATGCAAGTGGTGCTGAAAAAACTGCTGCAGTAGCCGATGCAACCGCAAGTGCTGGGAGCACACTTATGAATGCTGGAGTAGTAACTTCCGCAGTTCCAGTCCCTGGAGCTAGAGTTGCTGGAGGCATAATGGCCGCGGGAGGAGCGGTGTTATGGGGGGCCTCAAAAGCAACTAAATATGTCGCTGAGAATTGGAATTCTATTAAAGAGACTGGTAAAAAAGTCTGGGAAGGCACGAAGAATATAGCTCAAAAAGGTTGGGACGCTGTAACAGGTTTATTCGGATAACAGAAATGAGTTTTAGCTCATTTCTGTTTCCACTATTTTATTATTCAGAAGAGAGTGATTGCTAAATGATACATAATGATCCACTAGTAGAAAAAGAAGTGAAAAGACATAAAAAATTTTTAGAGTCATTTACCATTAATCCTGGATCTTTTCAAATAAATAATGATGAGTACTTTTTTGCAAATTATTATAGGTGGAATAAAATGAATGGATGTGCGGTTGTTTCTCCAACTTCTAAAGCTGAAAAAAAAGTATACTTGGACGCTTTCGATACATTATTGGAGTTTGCAGAACTGTTTCATTTGATTTTGACTCATGCTGGAGAAAGGGCAAACACTGATATGCAGGCTTTTACAACAATGCGAGAGTTTCTATCGGACGTATTAAATGGAGCTGATTTTTATTTAACAGAAGAAGGAAAGAATGTATTTGAATATTGTCTGAAAGGAACGGAGTTGATCTTAAATCTTCAGGAACGTATTATTAAAATATATCAGAACACTGAACAAAAAATAAAAATGTATCAGGATGGAACTTTGATAAATTTTTCGAAGAATGATTTAGAAGAGTTGGCTAATTATCTTGGTGAAGTAGATTATATTCAATATAGACAATTAGTAGCTGATTACGAGTCTATTCCAAAATATAAGTACATCAAAGAAATGGAAAATTCACCAGTGGGGGAGTATATAACTCCTGCCGTAAAAAGATATTTAGAAGAATTTTCTAAAAACGAAAGTGGGCAGCGTAAAAGAATCGAGCATATTAGTTTTCAACCAAATATGGAAGGACTAACAAAAAAAGAACACATTGAAGGAGCAAAGAAGGCATTTTATAATAGTTTAGCAGAAACAAATGCTTCTTCAAGAAAACAATTGAGGATCTAATTAAAATCTATTCATTGTTGATAAGGAGAATACCATGGAAAAACCACTTAGCAATGCATGGGAAGTTTATACAGGGAAATTCGAAAAAATACTTGTTTTAATGTTAACAACTACTGTGCCCCTACTCATGCTGCATTCATTTATAACAAACTACATATATGCCATAACCCCAAGTTATTCTGCTGTTTATTCCTTTGCGGACATTTATTATGGGTTGTTAACTTTAATGTTTTTTCTTTATGCGCAGGTTCCTTATATCCAGTTTGTATATAATGAATATAAGGGAATTGAAAATAATTTAGGACACTCTATTTTTAGCTTTTTGACCAAAGGTTTTACTGTCTTTGTATTTGCATGTATTGTTTCATTCCTTACTACTATTGGATTTATGCTATTTCTAATTCCAGGATTGATTGTTTTATCGTTATTGTTTCCTATCCCTTATATTAGTGTATTTGATAATAAGTCAGTATGGAAATCTTATAAAGAAGGTTTGCGAATTGGCAAGAAGAATTTTTTTAAGATTGTATTAATCCTTATGCTAACTGGAACGATAGAACTTTTAATAGGTATATTCATTACTTTTCAATTGTTTAATATAACTTCATCATTTGCAGCTCAGATGATTACCCAAATGACGCTGAACATTCTTTGTTTTCCATTTATCGTAATACTTATTACATCATACATAATTAAGTGGAGGGAATCGTTAGAAGTTTTGGATGTTAATGTTGTGGAGAATTGATATGGCCATAATTAGAAGGCAACGTTTTTCGTAACTATTTCAAGCTGAAATGAGGGAAGTTTATGGGTGCACTGATTAAAAAGGTATCGGTTTCCTTAGCAATTTTATTTGTTATTTTTCAATCTGTACTAACCCCAATTTCATATGCTGTTGGACCATGGGAGGGTAATACCTGGGAAGGGAATCCATGGGAAGGTGAAGCCTGGAAAGGAAATGATGTACGATGGTCCGGTGATTCGTGGACTGGTGATACTTGGCAAGGGAACTCATGGGACGGTGATAGTTTACTTTGGTCAGGAAATCCATGGGAAGGTAAAAGTTGGCAAGATAATGGAACGAATGGTAATGGTACCAATGGTAGTGAAACAGAAGGAAATGGAACGAGCGGAAACGGCACCAACGGTAATGGAACAGAAGGAAATGGAACAAACGGAAGCGGCACCAATGGTAATGGAACAGCAGGAAATGGAACAAACGGAAGCGGCACCAATGGTAATGGAACAGCAGGAAATGGAACAAACGGAAACGGCACCAATGGTAATGGAACGGAAGGAAGTGGAACAAACGGAAGCGGCACTAACGGTAATGGAACAGCAGGAGATGGAACGAATGGAAACGGTACGAACAGTAATGGAACTAATAATGATGTCGGTCTTGAAGAATACCCAAAACTCCCGCAGGAATATAACGTTGGCAAGTATATTTTAAATGATGTGGTAATGGGTCAGGCAAAGTTAGTTGGCGACTTTCAAACCTATCAAAATTTGAAAGATCTTGGCTACAACCCAAAATTTAATTACGGTGGCAGATTTTATTCCAATATACTTATGAATGGGGTTAAGCTTGGGGTTGGAAATAATGCCATAAACAGTATGTATGATACATATACGCATGTGGCTGATGGTGTTAAAGGAGTGCAGGATTTTCGTACTGCACGTCAATTTGCCTCAACGACTGATACATTATCGGATGCAGCTAGAACAGCTGATAATTTTACTCCACCAGCGGCTTCTGTGGGGGCACTATCAAAATTAAATGTTGCCGCAGCAGTTGTTGGCACTGGAGTGTCTGCATTCGAAACGGGATATAAAGGTGCTAAGGCATATGATGTCTTAACCAGTGATGCTTCCGGTGCGGAAAAAACATCTGCTGTAGCCGATGCAACAGCAAGTTTAGGAAATACGTTGATGAATGCTGGAGTTGTGACTTCAGCCATACCAGGCGGTCAGGCAATTGGTGCTGGTATGGTAGCTGTTGGGGCGGGTGTTTGGGTAGTTTCCAAAGGTGTTAAATTATTTGCGGATAATTGGAAAGGTAATGTATGGGATACTGGAAAGCATTTAGCGAAAAAAGCAGGAAACGCGATTAAAGATGTTGCGTCCAGTGCATGGGATACAGTAACTGGATGGTTTTAAAAATGAAGAAAGCTTTATCTAAGAATTTGTGTTAGAAAGGAGGCTAAGGTTGTCAGAGGTAGATCAGTCAATCAAACAAAAAGCCAATAAGTATAGAAAATTTTTAGAGAAAGTGAAATTTAATCCACAGCACTTTCGATTAGAGGATGTAGCTTATTACCTTGTCTATTATCAAAAGAGAATAGTTGATAAAACAAAGGCAGCCGTTTTGTCATCAGACAGTAATGCCCCCTTTGAAAACTATGAAAAAGCTTTTGAATCGCTTATATTGCTGTTAACAATGACTGGCAATATTCACAGGTATGGCACGGAACGGAAAAATATAGATATGCAAGCTTTTTATAAAACAAGAACTTTCCTGGAAACTGTACTTGAAAAAGCAGTATTATTGGATAGTGAATGTGAAAATTATAAAGCATGTTGGAATTCGCTTAATACACAAATAGAGCTTCAGGAAAAGCATGTGAAACTTATGGACGAATATACGACTTATTATGATCAAAAGGAAATTGATGGTTCCAAATTTTTTCCTGAAGATATTGAATACGCGAAAGAAGTATTCCTTGAAATGGATTATATACAATATAAGCAGTTGTTATTGAATCAGGATGCAATTGAGTTATTTGAAAAAGCAGACCAGATTCGAAAAAGTAATGATTCTGTAAAAACATTATCTAACTTTGAAATTAATCAATATATAAAAGAGTTCGCGAGTGGCAAACGGAAATTGGCAAAGGAAATTAACAGCGTAACTTACGTTGAGGGATTGGAAAATATGAAAAAAAGCGAACACAAAGAAGCTGTATGGGAGTATTTTTATAAGGGACAAAAAACGCGTATTAATTCTATGAAAAAGGATATTCGATATCCAAACCTATAGATGTTGTCAATATTTAAGGGTAGGAGAGTGCATGATGCTTAAATGGTGGAGAAATAAAACTAAAAGTGAAGAGGGTTCAGCAACAATAGAGTTTTTGGGAATTTTACCTTTGGCTTTAATGTTGCTAATGATTATCGTTCAATTTGTTGTTGGTATTAATGCCGTACTAGTTACGCAATCTGCTGCCAATGAATATGCTACGGTGTATTCAGTGACAAAAAATCCTGCAGAGGCACGTGACGCTGCCAACGAGATTTTGTCCGCTACCGGCAATTATCTTCAAGCAACCTCTATTTCCGGATCTGGTCTCGGAAGTAAAGAGTTTTCCGCCAATGTTAATGTTAATATTCAATTACTCTTTTTACCTGAGGAAATTTTTGGCTATCCATTACCTACCGTTCCTTATTCTACTACAGCCCACGGCAGGGTGATTGAATGATGTGGAAATCAATCAGGAATGAAGATGGAAATATTGCTCTGTTTGTACTCGGGATGTTGAGTATTATTATGATTCTACTTGTTTTTGTATTAAATTTGGGAGCAGCACTGGCTACGAAAGAGGATTCAGCAACAACAGTTCAACAGGCAAGTTTATCAGGGTCAAGTGTATTTTATGAAGAGGTTAGGAAAGTAATTTATGATTATGAGGATGAGACGTTGGAAGGGGCACTCCAAGCTTTTTTTGAGGACATCGAGGAAGATGTGAATGACAGGGCATCTGCACTTGCCAATAGTGGAGCTTATAATGACTGGTCCAGAAATGAAATTGAAGTGGAAGCTTTTGATCAAGTATTGACGGAAGAACTTAATAAAGATGTTGTCAGACAGAAACTCCACGAGCTACTTCGGGATGAGGATATCGAACAAAAGGTAATTAATGAAGTGAAGGAAACTATTACAGGAAATGGCGGCAAATTGGAAGGTGCAGTTTTATACATTCGAAATAATCAATTTTATGTAAGAGCCGCTAACGAAATGGAAGGAATTTCATTTGATGAATATATGGAAGGAATTAAAGAGAATGTCTATCAGGAGTCGGCAGGACCACAAATAGATTTTTTGGATGAGATTTGGAATTATAGTAATACGATTCCACTTGATAATTAACAGACGGGAGATACTTACATGAAAGTTCCAAAGTTTTTAGTTTTTATAGGTTTATCGATGGTTATGTTGCTCGCAGCTTGTGGTGCATCTGATCAAGCTAAAGAAATTGTTGAATATCACAACAGCTATCTCAAAAATGTAAATGACAAAGGGGAACAGTTGGATAAAATTATTAAACAGTCATTACAGGAAGCCAACCCTCAGGCTGCATATCAGATGCAGAAGGAAAAGGCAATGCCGATTGTACAGGAAATTACAGATTACATGAAGGCACAGGAACCTAAAACGGATGTTGTTAAGGAATTACATCAAATGCGGTTGGATCAATTTGAAAAATGGGAAAAGGGTATAAAGATGAAATTTGATGCAGTGAAGCAAATGGGAGAAGGTATCAGCCAACAAAAAACTAAGAAATTGGTTAATAAGGCGAATGAAGAATTAAAAAAGGCAATTGAATTAGGAAAGAAGGCAGATGAAAAGTTCTTGGAATTAGCCGAGGAATATAATATAGAGCTTGACACGGAACAATCTAATTAAATGTAGTCAGGGGTGTTCATCTTGTCGAAGTCCGAAAAGAACTGGCGAAGATTCTACATGATTTTAATGATTTTTATCTATGGTATTTTTGTACCTGTAACAGTGTTTGAATGGTTGGCAGGATCAGGAGGATTTCCATTGACAGCTCTAGTAGTTGGAACGGCTTTACCTCTTATGCGGACTAATCATATACGTCAAATTCAGGAAAAAGATGGTTAAATAACACCATACATTGAATAAGGGGGAAGACTTTTATTGCATTTCTCCTTTTCTTAAATGGAGAGTACAATAACGAGAATATTATGTTATACTTATAACATTTTGACTGGTTATCACGGGGTGATTAAAATTAATAAGTATTTTGGAAAAATGATGATAGTAGTTTCTGTATTTTTCGTTGTTTTTATGCCGTCATCATCAATTGTCTATGCAGTCGATTCGTGGACAGGTAATCCTTGGGAAGGAGACCCATGGAAAGGTGTACCATGGGATGGAACGGACTTACATTGGCAAGATAGATCTGATACTCATTATGAGAATAAGGATCAGCAAGAGAATAGTTATAACGAATACAATGAAAAGGTGCCACCATATAAGTACGGAAAAAATGATTCCACAAATCAAAATGGTAGAGGACAATTAAACTCTGAAGGTAATATGGAAGGAAAATCTAATATTCCAGAGAAGGGTTTCGATTGGTGGGCTAAAAAATCGGGGAGTCTGATTGCTAAATCTGGTCTCGGTTATATTGCTTACCATAATGGACATAGATTATTGACAGTAATTGAAGGTGGAAAAGTTACAGGATACTTATCATCTGGAGGAAAAAAGTTAAAAAGCCCCTTGCTAGAAATGACAAAAAAATTAGGTAGAAAGGGTAAATATATTCAAGGAGTAGAACAAGTACATTTACCACCAAAAAATCATTATAATAGTTTTGGAAAGGCATTTAAACATTCTGCTGTTTCAAAGGGGAATGCATTTCTTTCTAGTGCAGTAGGTATGGTTTCAGCTTATAATCAAAGTGATGGAGATATATGGAGCAGAGAATTTTTATCCGCTACAGTGACAGAAACTGCATTTGCGTGGGGAACAGCATCGCTGTCGACGGCTATTGGATCGTTGGGTGCAGGTAGTCTAGTTACAACTGGCCTTATAGTGGGTTCTGCTGTTCCGATTGCTGGTACAATTATTGGTGGCGCAGCAGGTCTAGCAATTTCGGGCATTTTATCGACATCATGGGGAAGAAAATTGAAGAATGGTGTACAAAACTTTTTTGAAAAAGGATTTAAAAACGCAGTTAATAAGACCAAATTAGTATATCAAATGACTAAATACGGGTTAACTAAATTATTTAATTAGTCGGTTCCTATTCAAAAGGTGGTGTAAAAAATGAATCTGGGCCCAAAAAGTGAACATCCAAATTCAGAAAGTATATATGGTATGGCTATATTTCCAATTCTCTTTGGTTTATTCGCTTCAGTTAGTCCTACAACAAGTGCAATTGGCTTTTGGTTGCTGGGGCTATATATTTTTCTTTGTTCGATCATTGCTTTGTTTGGGAAAAAAAAAGAATTACATTATTATGTTCCCCCTAGAGTTATATATATGATAATACAGATTGATGTAGCTGCTATTTGTATAATCGTTCTATACTGGAGGTCGGTTTCACGAAACTTATTTCTACTTTTGTCTTTAACGTTTCTGATGGTTATTGTTGCTTATATTGGTTCTCGATTTAGTAAAATAATTAATCAAGAATTACGGGCTCCGAAAACCGGTATTGGAAAAGGCATTTATGCTTTTGGAAGTGTCGGTGCAGGCATTGCGGGAATTTCTGGATATGTTATTGGGCAAGGATCACCCAGTGCAGTTATTATAAGTATATTATATGTTTTCATGTTGGCAATTGTATTAATGTTTCACGCTCAATGGTTATTTATTAAAGAGCCTTATTGGCGGCCGGAATAAAAGTGAAAGGGTATTTTTAATTATGTTATTTACGCGTATAACCCAGGGAATTGGAGCTGGTTTTTTAGGAGCCATTATTATGGGATTTATTATAGGGTTTTGGAAAATAATTGATAATCAACTAATATCTATTGTAATACTAATAGCTATTTATTTTCCGGGGGGTATAATATCCTCGATAAATATTAAACGTCCTTTCTTTTCAGCCATCATTACTGGATTTTTATTGGGTGTTATTAATCAGTTTCTTTCAAGTTTTGTTATACAAGGTAACCTAAATTTGAATATACCATTACTAAAAGGAATTTTTATAGGCGTTATTATTAGTTTAATGGGGGCATTGATGACTTACATAATTGAACTTGCCGTGAAAACAAGGAATAATTTATAGAAAAATAAATTCACTGAATAAAATTATTAGATCAGTTTACTTTTTGGATCTGAATAGCAGCCTGAAGGGTTTTAAAACAAGTTGCAGTAATTCGTAAATAAGAAATAATGGTATTAAAAGATATTGGATTGTATCCTTGATGTGAAATTTTATGGCACCTTTAAAACTGCCATCATGTCCTTCTTGATTTTTTGTCTTTCCAGGCTCTTGTTGTTTCCGGCCACCCTGAATGACTTTCATTTAACTCACTCCAATTCATATGCTCTTATTTTTTATACTACGTTAATTGTTCAGATTTGTCTATATAGTTGATGGTCTTAATTAGGAAGTGTTAATTGTGATTAAAATTTTGGATAGCCTTTTATATTCTATTAAGGAAGGTGGTTCATTATATATAAATAATATTGAAAAGATTTTTGTCATTGGTGTTATTTATATGTTTCCTATTCAGTTCTTGATGGTTCTTGGTGTTTTTTCGATTTCTTTCTTATTTCCATTGACATTACAGGATGAGGTGAAAATTTTTTTTACATTATTCGCTGTAATAATTAGCCAAATCCCATATATTTATTACTTTCGTTTTTTTAAGTATAAAGACGAAATCCCAGAGTTGAAAAAGGTTTTGGGTAGTATATATAGATTTTTTTCGCCTGTATATATGTATGCGGTTTACTATTCTTTATTAGTAACATTAGGTTATCATTTTTACCTGATACCTGGATTAGTTATCGGAATATTGTTTTATTCGTATCCGTTTTATTTGATTATTAATAATGGAAGTAATTACTCTTTAAAAATTAATTTAAAAAGGACATTAAGCTTTGGCTATGATAGATTTGCAAAATTATTTACTATTATATGCTTTGTGATTTTTATTGAAGTTACATCTTGGTTTGTCTTATTAAATATTTTTCATATTTTGTCCAGTAAGCTATCTTTGTTTACTCTTACATTTTCTAGAATAGTACTTGATTTGCTTTTGTTTCCTTTTCTTATTTTTATCATATGCAGTTATTTTTACAAACACAACTAAAGGTTATTAAATAATAGCATAATTCAAGAACAATTTTTATCAGTAATAACTCCAGAAGGATCGTTATCCGAATCTGGCGATAAAACAGGTATAGATTGGATGGCACCTTACATGAATAGCAAATTGGTAGAGATAAATAGTGCTGCAAAAAAATTAATCCAATGTAACCTTTAAAAACAGCCTTATGACAGGGTGTTGAATTAACTAATTAGTTTGAAAAGCGTCGTACAACTCTGAAGGAATATAATAGGCAATTGTTCAAAAATAAGGAAAAGGGATTAAACGCTGAGAAAAAACACTTCGATCCATGGGTTGATAAAACCATGGACAAATATTTGGAAGGTAAGACAGAGAAGACATCAGGATCAACAGAAAGACCAGCAAAAACCAAAAGATAAAAAGCCTGATTTACAAGGCAAAACCGTATTAAAAAATATTAAACTGCCATTTTTAAAAATGAATGAAAGGTGGGAAGTTGGTTACAGCAAATTAGGTAAAGAAAGGCTTATATTTGAATTTGTGCACAATGGTGAAACAGTTCAAAACTGGATAGAATTGATTACAGTTCAGTATTTTTCGTACAAAACCACACTGTTTTCATCTTCCAAGAAATATGCAGAAGCACTTATGCAATATCTTAATAAACAAGTGAAAAACGGAAATGGAAACATGAAAGTGAATTACTTGCAAGCGAGTAAACAGGAAACATTTTTTGAATTTATGGTTACTGATGCAAAGGGCTGGAATGATCAGCATGAACTTGAAAGATTATTCCTTGGTGAGGATGGAATTTGGATTCTCCATTACGTTATCAAGGATGAATTTCCGATGAATGAAAAACGCCGGAAAAAGTGGTTTGAAATACTGAAAAATGTGGAGGTTCAAAGTGATTTCAGGAAGTTAGAGTTAATATAATTTTTTACTTAAAGAAAGACGGGATCTAAATGTCAAAACGATGCGGTATGCGGAGGTATAGCTTTGAAAAAAATAGGATTTTTACTGTTTCAATTATTACATTAACGCTTATGTTTTCCGGGTGCAGTAATGAGAATGCCGGAAAAGCAAACAAATCCAAAGAAACAAGTGGTTCAACTGAGACGCAAGAGCAAAGTGAAAAAGATAAAAAACCAATAGAAACAAAAGGTCCGTTGAACGTTCAATTTGGTGGGTCAGTGACATATTCAGATCATCATCTTACGGTGGAAGGCAAGACGAATCTTCCCGCTGGTGCATCCGTATTCGTGAATCCAATGGCTCTGACAAGCGTAACGTTGATGGGTACTTCGGGGCCGACGGAAGTAAGACAGGATGGTTCTTTTGTTTATGAAACTGAGATTCCAGAAGAATACGAATATGGATTGAATGTAAAAATCAGGTTTCGGCCCGAAGATCAAACTTCAGAATCAATTAAAAGGAAATATGGGGAATTTGGTAAAAAACTTAAAGGTTCTTTTGTTCGACTTTATGCTATTAATGAAAAGGTGAGCAGACAGGCGAGCACCACTCTTTATATGCCTTTGAAAGAGAATGGATCTGCAACAACTGAAATTGTGAAGCCGGACTGGGAAAAGCCTGATGATTATGGGAATACGAACATTCGAATGGAAGCTGATGTTAGATATAACAAGAAGTTTGTTTTTATCAAGGGGAAAAGCAATTTAATTGAGGGTAGTCAGTTGGATATATCGGTATTAACCCCAGAAGGATCGTTATCCGGATCTGGTGATAAGGTGCGTGTTAATCCTGATGGCTCTTTTCGGGTACAGATAGAAAATCCGTCAGATATCAAAAAATTAAGCAATTATACCGTTCGTCTAAAATTCGCTCCATCCCCTTACAGCTGGGATAATATTGTAGATAAATATGGTGAGAGTGGTCAGAAAATGACAGGTAAACTAGTTGAAAAAAATAGTGTGGGTGAAAAGAAAGCTTTTTTAAAGGTTAAATTGAATTGAAGTTTAATTGCTACATAAAAGGAGGAAAGTATTTTGAGATCACAAGTGAAGTTTATTTCTATTATTCTGGCAGTATTCATCCTAATTCTAGCAGGATGCTCAACTGATGAACAATCTGCCACCAAAGAAAAAGAAAAAGATAAAAAAACAGAACAGACAGAAGAAGAGAAGGAAGAACCAAAAGTACCTAAAGCTGCAACCAAGCCGGAAGCAATGGTAAATGAGGGGCCCGGTAAATTCTATTCATCTAGTCAAGAAAACATGGAAAAATGGTCAAAAACGCTGAAGGAACTGCCAAAAGATTTGACCGTTGATGAAGCGTATAATTACTTAATTCATTATCTGGCAGCAGATTATGGTCCGGTTTTGAAGAAATATGAAAATTTTAATCCATCATTTTTGGTTGATGGCGCACCGAAAGGCAGCAACGATTCCAAGAAAAAAGAGGAAAATAAAAAGTTGCATGTTGCTTTATTGCTGGATGCAAGCGGTAGTATGGGGGCATATGTTAGTGGGAAGATGAAAATGAAAGCTGCCAAGGAATCGCTGACAAAATTCGTTTCCCAACTTCCAAAAGATGCTGAAGTAATGCTCCGTGTCTATGGACATAAAGGCACCGGAAGTCAGGAAGACAAGAAAATGTCCTGCAGCAGTACAGAAGTGGTTTATCCGTTAAATACATATAATAAGAAAAAATTCGGCAAATCGCTATCTAAATTTAAACCAGCCGGCTGGACACCATTGGCGGCATCAATTAAGGCAGCCAAAAAGGATCTGAAAGGAAAGGCGGGGGATGACGTGAAAAATGTTGTCTACATCATCAGTGATGGTGAAGAAACATGTGGCGGTGATCCAGTCCAAGCGGCGAAACAGTTGCATGATTCAGGCATTGCGACGGCCGTGAATATAATTGGGTTTGATGTTGGGAACAAAGCACAGACTCAACTGAATAAAGTTGCTGAGGCTGGCGGTGGATCTTTCACGAATGTTGATTCCGGTACAGATATTTTTGAAGTTGCCCAGAATAATATCCAGGAAGCGGTCGAGACAGCAGAACTCAACATGTGGAGCGCCATGGAAGGTGTTGATCTTACCTGGGATGCCATTCACATGAATGATGATCTGGATGCAATTGCAGCAGATTTTCGTGAGATTAACAGGGATGAAAATGCTTTGTTGCTGGATGGTATGGAGAAACTGGTCTCGTTGAAGAAGATATCTGAAGAGAAAGAAGAAAAAGTAAGGGAAATGATTGAAGCAAGGGAAGAAAAAATCGGTAAAGTCAACGAGAAGAAAGAAGGTAAGCTGGAAAAACGAATTAAGGAAGAGAAACAAAAAGCTAGTGATATGATTGATGAGATGAAGAAAGAGCGTTCAAAGGATTAAGGCGAAGGAGGGTTATTTGCGTGCTCTATATCGGAATGGTGATTGTTGTTTACGTAATACCTTTCATATGGTTTGTGTGGTCTATGATTGATGTTCGAAACGGTAAAAGGCAAAAGGTTAACTGGAAGGGACCATTGATTTCCTTTATTGTGATCTTGGTTGGCAGCATTGTAATTAATTTTTATCTTACAGAAGCTTATAATCTTGCATTCTTTCAAAATAGTACCGGAAGTATTATTGGGTTATTTGTGGTTGGATTAATTGTGGTTATTATGGCTATCATTAATTTTTTTGCCACTTTATATGCACGCCGAAATAATTTATCAAAAACACTTCATAATCCAAAGGTGGTATGGGTTATAACTGGCATGATAGGCGGAACGATGCTTTTCTTTTTCCTGTGGTTCATGCCGTTGGGGCAAAAAATATCGTATGCTGTCACTTTGAATAACGCGATAAGTACAATGGAGGATGCCACAAGAAATAAGGAATTCTCAATCGTACTTATGAAGTCAACGAGTGATTGTTTAAGAATCAGGTGTATTGATGAGCAATTTGATAACGTGTTTTACATACGAAATAATCTCGATCAGAAAAAAGAGGTGCAAGTCAAGATACATGCACAGAATGGAGACAAGGAAAAGCTGAAGGTTATCAATTCAAAAATAATGGAATTGGATCCGGGTGAATTAAAAATGGTCAAAACAGAAGGTACAAGCGAACATAGTGACATTTGGAGACAATCAACTTTCACGACGGAAGAGCGGGTTGTTTATTATAAATACAATTACCGTTTTCGGGACGTGGAATAAGTTAATGAACCTAATGAAATTTGATGGAAAGGGGTTATGTTTGTTCAAAAGAAGTGGTTTGTATTCTTGATTGTAATTTTATTGTTTACATTACTTGCTGCATGTGGCGACAGTGGAAATAACAATGCAAAATCGGAAACTGACAAACAGGAAGAAAAAGAGGATAATCAGAACAAAAAAGAAAACAGTATTGCATCGAATGACAAGAATGAAAAAGAGGTTAAATCCGCTGAAAGTGAACAAACAGAAAAAGTTAAGCTAAAGGATTTATCTCCGATTCCAACAGATGTTGATGGGCTAGCTAAGCAAACTGCCGGTCCATTTGGTGGAGATGAAAAAAGCATTTACGATTTGGAACAAAAGATTAAAAAGAAGTTTGAAAAGTTAGGCCCAATGAGTAAGAATCCTACAGATAACGAATATAAAAAATACTTACGTTTCATGTACTGGCTTGTGTCAGAAAATTATCCCAACCCACAGGATACAATTAAAAAATGGGAATTTGCTTCGTTTGGAAATCCGGATTTACCTGATGCAAAATACCATTTTAAAGAGAATTATAATATCGAAATAATTTTGGATTCCAGTGGCAGTATGGCTAATCCAGCAGGCAGCGGAACACGGATGGATGTAGCTAAAGAATCAATTAATGCTTTTTTATCGCAGGTACCTGAGGAAGCAAATGTTTCATTACGTGTATATGGACACAAAGGAACAGGGTCTGACAGTGATAAAGAAATGTCATGTGATGCGATTGAACAGGTTTATGGATTTGATTCATTTAAAGAAGGCAAATTTCAGAATGCATTGGATAAATTTCAGCCAAGTGGATGGACGCCGCTTGCTGGTGCATTAAAACAATCAAAAAAAGCATTAAGTAAGTTTGATACAAAGAAAAATACCAATTTGATTTATGTCGTCAGTGATGGGATCGAAACTTGCGGTGGTGACCCTGTTAAAGTGGCAAAATCGTTGGCGAATTCCAATGCGAAGCCAATTATTAATATTATTGGTTTTCAAACCGATGCTGAAGCGCAAAAGCAATTGGAAAAAATGGCTGAGGTGTCCGGTGGTATTTTTGCCTCTGCTGACAATGAAGAAGAACTGCAGGAGGAATTCCAGCGTGCAAAAGAAGTGCTGGAGGCATGGGAAGAGTGGAAAGAAGATGCTCTGAATGATGCGGATTATATGGAGGTCGAAAATAGTTTTGATATTATGGGGCTTCATAATGACTGGTCTTTCACTACACTGGGAACAAGTAATAATCTAAACAGATTGGCCAATGTGATGAAAGACATTGGAATTATCACGCATGATCAAAAAATGGAACTAAAAGACAGAGTGGATGATGTTATTGATAAAATTGATGAAACAGTAGATGAACTGGAAGTGACGTTACAAGAAATCAGTAAACAAAAAATTACGGAAATGAAGAAGTCTATAAAGGAAAGATTTGAAAACGAGACAAAGAAGAACAAATAAATTACAAATTAAAAAAAGTAAAAAACAGGCAAGCCGTAATTACAGCGGCTTCCCTGTATTCTCACAGCACTCCCCGCAAAAACTCCCGAATCTCATCCGCTACCATCTCGGTCTCATGAAAAACATGCTCAATTCCGCCTTCCTTATCCAAATCATCCTTACCCAAAAATCCGAAGCGGTTTTTCTGCAAGTAGATGACAACATGCTTGGATGCATTTTCTTCATGCTTCATTAGGGCAAAGTCATAGCGTTGCAGGCTGCCCTTAAAGCTTATATAGCGGACTTTTTTGTATGTGTTTCATCTTTCAGTATGTTGAATTTTTCATCCATTTCATTCACTCCATGCGATTTTGTTTTACTATAACATGTCCTGGTTCTTATGATATAGTTAAATGAGCAAGATATGCGGAGGGTGAAAAATGTATTTTGTTGATCGAAAGAAAATAGAAGAAACACTTGATTATATGAATGAACTGCTGGCTGAAGTGAAAAAGCATCAGGTCAGTACGTTAATGGAAAAGTTATACTTGGAACGCACGGTACATATGGTGATCGAGTCGATGCTTGATGTTGGAAATATGATGATTGACGGGTTCATTATGCGTGACCCGGGCAGTTATGAGGATATTATTGATATTCTTGTGGATGAAATGGTGGTTCCGGAGAGTCATGATAAGGGACTGAAGGATGTCATTTTATTGCGCAAGCATCTGGTGAAAGAATATTTGTCGATTGATCATGAACTGCTTGAAAAAACAGTGCAGGACAACATGGAAAAACTGATGGTATTCAGTACCTATGTCCGAAAATATTTGGACAATGAATTTGGGGTAGCTAATGCATTTTTAAAGAATGAGTAGAAAGAGGTACTGCAGTGAAGAGATACAATGCATATTTAATTGATTTGGATGGAACGATGTACAGGGGAAATGAGCGGATTGAAGCAGCTGGTGAGTTTGTGGATAAGCTGGCTTCAAAGGATATTCCCTATTTATTTTTAACGAATAATTCATCCAAAACGCCGGAGCAGATTTCGGAAAAATTGGAGCAAATGGATATCAAATCGTCGCCGGAACACGTTTTTACATCGAGCATGGCGACGGCCAAATATATCCGGAAGCAAAAAGAAGGTGCGCGGTGTTTTGTGATTGGTGAAGAAGGACTTCATCATGCAATTCGGAGGGAAGGACTGCGTATTAGCGATCAGGATTGTGACTTTGTTGTAGTTGGTATTGATCATGATATCAATTATGAGAAGCTGTCAATCGCATGTATCGCGGTTCGGAATGGAGCATCATTCATCTCGACCAACAGTGATGTGGCGATACCGACCGAACGCGGGCTTGAGCCTGGTAATGGTGCGCTGACTTCGGCGATTACGGTTAGCACGGGCACGGATCCAATTTTTATCGGAAAACCGGAAGAAATAATTACGGAACAGGCATTAACTGCACTTGGTTCTTCCAAGGCCGATACATTGATGGTAGGTGATAACTATCATACCGACATTCTTGCCGGAATGAATGCGGGACTCGATACACTGATGGTTTTTACCGGTGTTACCCCGTTTGCTGATTATCCTGATTTGGCCAAAAAACCGACGTATTATGTAAAAAACTTATATGAATGGATGGAAAAGATGTAAAAAAGCTGCTCATAATCGAGCAGCTTTTTTATAACATTTAATCATCCAATTGTTTTACATCAGCTGTACCATGTGCAAGCCTGCTTGATGCGGCAGCTGCAATGGCCCCGACAATATCATCGAGAAATGTGTGGCACTCTCCGGTTGATTTGTCGTTAAGCTTCTTTAGAATGCCTGGTTTTTGTTTATCAATGTATCCGTAATTCGTGAACCCAATCGAGCCATATACATTTACGATTGAAAAGGCTACTATTTCGTCAATTCCATAAAGGCTTTCATCCGTTTCAATTGTTTGTTGCAATGGTTGATCAAGCATATTTTTCTCCGCAAGTGTATCAAGCTGAATCCCAGTCAGAATGGCGTTTTGCACTTCCCGCTTTGTTAATACACGGTCCACATTGTGCAGGCAATCATCCATACTCAGATTGTCATGATATTTGGCCTGAAGGTAAAAAACCAACTCAGCAATATCATGCAGTGTAACGCCTCGTTTCGTCAGCCATTCTCTTGCTTTTAATTCCAGTTCACTCTGTTGAGTATTTTTATCCATTTTTATCACCTGTTCTTTCATTTAATGTTAAAAAACTGCCGGTACATACATAGATATAATATAGATATTATTCGAATGGAGTGGATATCCATGAAAGAATTGCTTGCTGATTACTATAATATACAGGCGCAAGAAAATATTTTTATGAATGGAAGGGAGGGTTTTAAGCAGGATAACTTTCTTTATTTTACCATTTCAGCTGATTTTAAGGAAATCATACATATGGAGCAAGCATCAGCGGCATATTTTTTAGTTGAGAATAATTATACACAAGTTGCGTATCCAATTCAAAATTTAAATGGGGATTGGTTCACACGCTATTACGGGAAACATTATCTTGTATTGAAAGCTGCGTTTGCTGCATCCGGACATGGTAAATCAGAAGGGAAAGCTTTGGCAAATCTGCATCAGGCAGGAGTGGAGTATCCATTTGAACCGAGGGAGATTTCCAGTTATGGGCAGTGGAAGCAACTGTGGATTGATAAGTTAACAGCATTTGAAAATAAAATCAAATTGGATGCGGAGGAAGTTCCAGGTGAATGGAGTCAATTACTAGCTGATGTGCTGCCTTATATAATTGGTATTAGTGAAAATGCGATTCAGTATATGCAGGAAAGTGAGGGAGAAAAGCGGTTTTCTGAGGTGGATCAGGGTACGATTGGCTTAAGGCGCTACTCCGGAAAAATTATGGACGGATTTGTTTGGACGCACGAACTTGTTTATGATCATGCGGCAAGGGATTTGGCTGAATTCATCCGGTACAGTCTTCTGCAGGTAAATGATCCGATGAAGAAAATCAGGGATTTTTTGAACGAGTACCAGGAGGAACGGCAATTGTCTGTGTTTAGCTGGCGGTTGATCTATGCCCGGCTGATTTTTCCTATTCATTTATTTGATGCGATCGAACAGGGCTATATTAATTCGGGTTCCTCCGCCTCCGAGCGCGTGCGGGAAATGCAGGATCTCATGGAACGCCAAGGAGACTATGAACGGCGATTGGGTAAGTTTTTTGACGAAGCAGGTGTCGATTGTGAAAGGTTGCAGATTCCTGTGTTACACTGGTTATAATTACAATACTTAGAGGAGAGAAGCGTTGTGAAACCAGTTATCTACGTAACGCGAAAGATTCCGGAATGTTTGCTGGAACCGTATCAGGGTCAGTTTGCGTTTCGGATGTGGGAGAAATCAGAGGAACCGATCCCACGGGATGTATTGATGGAAGAAGTAAAAGATGCGGATGGATTGCTTTGCTTGTTGACCGAGCAGATCGACCGTGACTTACTGGATCAAGCGGAAAGGTTGAAAATCGTTGCCAACATGGCAGTTGGGTTTGACAATGTCGATATTGCCGCTGCAGCGGAGAAGGGCATTACGGTGACGAATACACCTGACGTGCTGACCGCAACAACGGCAGATTTGACGTTCGCGCTGCTGATGGCATCAGCGCGTCGGATCGTCGAAGCAAGTGCGTATATCAAAAAAGACGCATGGGAAAATTGGTCACCATATTTGCTGGCCGGTGCCGACATACATCATAAAACCATTGGGATTGTCGGAATGGGCAGAATCGGTCAGGCCGTGGGGAGACGTGCAAAAGGGTTTGATATGGATGTGTTCTATCATGCACGGTCACGAAAACCGGATGCTGAACGGGAAATCGATGCGGTTTATAAAGACTTGGACGAATTGCTTGCAGAAGCCGATTTTGTCGTTTGTCTTGTCCCGTTGACTGATGAAACGGAACATTTATTTGATCGTGAGGCGTTTAAAAAAATGAAGCGTTCGGCAGTTTTTGTGAATGTTTCGCGCGGTGGAACCGTTGATGAGGATGCCTTATATGATGCATTGACGGACGGTACGATTCGCGCAGCTGGACTCGATGTATTTAAAGGAGAACCAATCGGTGCAGATCACCAACTTGTTCAGTTGGAAAATGTCGTTGCATTGCCGCATATCGGATCGGCAAGTGAAGAAACGCGGTCGAAAATGCTGAAACTGTGTCTTGATAATCTGGCAGCGGTTTTTAATGGAGATGAAGCCTTAACACCAGTTAAAGTTAAATAAAATTCGGGTGGTGCCAGACACTTGTCAAATTTTGGCAGAGAAAAAAGCAGGCATGTTACGTGCCTGCTTTTGAAGTATATGTGATTTAAAATACCTGCTCGATTTCTGTTACACCAGGAACTTCAGCCATAAGTGCGCGCTCAATTCCGGCTTTCAAAGTGATCGTGGAACTGGGGCAATTGCCGCATGCACCCATGAGACGAAGAAGTACAATGCCATTTTCATCAACATCAATTAACTCCACATCTCCACCGTCACGCAGTAAAAATGGGCGTAATTTGCTCAACACTTCTTGTACTTGATCTTGCATTATCCATCTTCTCCTTTCTGATTAACATTATAAAACGAATTCGTGAAAAAATCTATCCAGAATTTATTTTCATTCATTATAGCTTCTTTTATTTTATCTTTAAATCAATATTTTGTAAAATAAAAATGACTATGAAGGTGAGGGATCAATATGGGGAAGAATTTGCAGATTACCGTTTACGGGGCTGAACAGATTTGTGCAAGCTGTGTTGGTGCACCCGGTTCCAAGGATACGTATGAATGGCTGCAGGCAGCAATTGGCAGGAAATATGTTGCTGATGACATTATGTACGAATATATTGATATTGATAATCCGCCTGAAATTAACAAGCATCAGGATTTTGTGAAACGGATTTTTGACGAAGATTTATTTTATCCAATCGTTTTAGTGAATGAGGAACTAGTTGCGGAGGGTATACCGCGGCTGAAAACCATTTATAAGGAATTGGATAAACATGGAATTGATTTGCAATTATAAGCGGGGTTTTAAAATGAAAATACCTTATACAAAAATGCATGGATTGGGCAATAATTATATTTATATTGATTTATTTCATTTTGATATGGATGAGAAGTTTTTTCCCGAAGTGGCGCGGCAGGTATCGAATGTCAATACGGGGATTGGATCGGATGGCATGATTGTAATTCATCCTACCGATGCTGCCGATGTTGGCATGCGGATTTTTAACAAAGATGGTTCGGAAGGCATGAACTGTGGAAACGGTCTGCGCTGTGTCGCGAAATATGTTGTTGAGAAAGGAATCATTGAAGCGGAACATTTTAACATTCAGACCAGGGCTAATGTAGTTGAAGCTGTGGTTCAGTCAGCGAATGGCATTGTTGAGGAAGTAACGATTAACATGGGAGCACCGATCTTGCAGCGGTCTTTAATTCCGATGGTGGGAACGGATGTTGAAAATGTTGTTGCTGAATCATTTGCTGTCGCTGAAAGAACGTTGGAGGTTACCGCAGTATCAATGGGAAATCCTCATGCGATATTTTTTGTGGATACTATTGCTGAAGCTCCTCTTCATGAATTGGGACCGGTTATAACGGATGATTCTCGGTTTCCGGATCAGGTAAACGTTGAATTTGTTGAAGTTGTTTCATCCAAGGAACTGAATTTTCGTGTGTGGGAGCGTGGATCCGGAATTACGCAGGCATGCGGAACCGGGGCTTGTGCGTCTGTCGTTGCCTCCGTTCTTAATGGGAAGTCGGAGCGGGGAAATGAGGTCACCGTCCATCTGAGCGGTGGCGATTTGGTAATTAACTGGGATTTGGATGGAACCGTCTGGATGACCGGTGGAGCGGAAATCGTTGCGGAAGGCAATTACTTTTTCCCGGATTGATTGGTTGAACGTTCCGGACATAGTTTGTATACTTAAAGTAATGATTCGTATGAAACCGTCAAAATACAGAGGAGGGTAAAGATGGTTATTTCCATTACGGATAAAGCAGTTGAACAGATCAAAGACATGATGCAGGGTGAAGAAGAAGGTGTTCGCATGCGCTTCGGTATTAAAGGTGGCGGCTGCAGCGGGCTTTCGTATTCACTCGGATTTGAATACGATGTCAACGAAGACTTGGATAATACTTATGATATCAACGGCATCCCGGTTGTTATTTTCAATCAGGATGAACCGATTATAGAAGGCACAACCATTGATTATAAACAGAACATGATGGGCGGCGGGTTCTCAATCGATAATCCGAACGCCATTGTATCGTGCGGCTGCGGTTCTTCATTCAAAGCGAAGAATCGTGAAGGCTCACCGGAAAAATGCTGAATGATATGTATGACGGATACGGAGCGCTTTAATGGCGCTCTTTTTTTGCGTGAAAAAATGTGAAGCGAATTGAACCACGAGGCGAAACATCGACCGCACGAGGGCGACATCAACCGCAAGAGGCGAAAGATCAACCGCAAGAGGGGAAACATCAACCGCAGAGGACAGAACATCAACCGCACGAGGGCGACATCAACCGCAAGAGGGGCAACATCAACCGCAGAGGACAGAATATCAACCGCAAGAGGGGCAACATCAACCCGCACGAGGGCAACATCAACCGCAGAGGACAGAATATCAACCGCAAGAGGGGCAACATCAACCGCAAGAGGGGCAACATCAACCGCAAGAGGGGAAACATCAACCGCACAGGCCGAAACATCAACCCCCATCGGAGAGAGCCACGGAATTTCGAGCATATGATAGTAAATAACGACTATGTAAAAAACCCGAACACTGAAAATAGTGTTCGGGTTTTCATATTAAAACATTGCCGTCGAGTGTTTCGGCTGGATACGGGCTTTCGGGTCGATATATTGCTTGGCGTTGTTGATGGCGGTTGGTCCTTCGCCGAATCCGGTGGCAATCAGTTTTACTTTTCCCGGATAGGTGCTAATATCGCCGGCTGCATAAATGCCTGGAATATTTGTTTCCATGCGCGAGTTGACGACGATACTGTTCTTTTCTATTTCCAGCCCCCAGTCTTTGATCGGTCCGAGGGTGGAGACGAATCCATAGTTACAGAGAACAGAATCGACTTCAACTTCAACTTTCTTATCACCTTTTACTTCTTCCAGTGAAACGGATTCGATTTTTTCTGTTCCGGAGATTTCTTTTGGAACAAACGGTGTCAAGATTTCCACATTCGATGCCATAAGCTTTTCAACGCTGTGTTCGTGTGCTCTAAACTTATCACGACGATGTACAAGACTGACTTTCTTTGCGATTGGTTCAAGCATGAGCGCCCAATCCACTGCGGAGTCACCACCGCCAAGCAACATCACGTTCTGGTCTTTATACTGATTCATGTCTTTTACATGATAGTGCAGATTAATGCCTTCAAACTGGTCACATTCACCAACGTTCAACCGCCGTGGCTGGAAGGCGCCATTTCCGGCAGTGATGATGATGGTTTTGGAGTAATGTACTTCTTTATCTGAAATAAGCTTGAATGTGTCATCTTCCAGCCGCTCAATTTTTTGAATCGATTGCTCAAGGACAATGGTCGGATCGAACAAATTAGCCTGTTCCATCAGGTTGTCCACCAGTTCCTGGGCGCCGACTTTTGGAAATCCGGCTATATCATATATATCTTTCTCCGGGTACAGGGCAGTAAGCTGCCCGCCGGTATGCGGTAAACTTTCAATTATTTTAACGCTTGCCTGGCGCATTCCGCCATAAAAAGCTGTAAACAAGCCAGTGGGGCCGGCGCCAATAATTGTTACGTCATATACTTTATCTGACATGGAAATTCCCCCATTTATAGTTGTCGAATAAAACACCATTCCTATCGTATCACAAACCACTGGCGTCTGTGTATTAATGCACACAGTATTCGTTTTTGCAAAATCGAATCGCAGTATTTTGTCGAAAAATTGTTAAAATCAGGGGCAGCAGCTGGACTTGTTGCCGGTGCTTTTTTCATATAAAATGGTTTTTGTATGTAAAGTGTGAGAGGAGACACAACGTTGATTCAATTGGTTGTTTCGATATTATTGTTTTTTGTTATATTTTTTGGATTGGCATTTATTTTGAATATGCTGCTGCGGCGCACGTGGCTGATGGCATTTATTTACCCGATTATTATTTTGATGATTGTCGATGATTTTTCAACTGCGGAATATTTTAAAAATCCGGGCGGTGCGTTTTCAGAAGCGTTTACGCGGTTGGTGAATATCACGGCTGTTGATATTATAATTCTTGGTGCAGGATTTATTGGCACAATTGTGTCCGGATTTGTTATTAGGTTCCTCCGTAAAAGCGGCTATCAGATGTTTTAATCTGATAGCATGAATAAAAAGTTAATAGATTGGAAATGATGACATGCAGAGTGAGGTGTTATCATTGAAAAATCTGAAATTTATTCTACATGCATGGATTTTACTGTTGTTCCTTGGCATATTTTCGACGGCAGAATCCGCACTGTCAGACGAGTTGACTGCTGATGTATATGCCCGGGATGCGAAGGACAATGTGGTGACTGGCGTTAATATGGAAAATAAACGGCGGACTGCTTTGAAAGAGAAAGAACTTAATTTTGTGCAACCACAAAAAAGGTATATCTCCAGTGAACAGGTCGAGGGGCCGGAAACATTGGCTGAAGCTGTGGATTATCAGCAATATCCGAGTGATACAGTAATTGCTACGGGATACACGGCAGGCTACGAATCAACTGGCAAAACACCGGAACATCCATCATATGGGGTCACGTATTCCGGAATAAAGGTTAAACGAGACTTATACTCTACTATTGCAGCAGATCTGGATGTGTACCCGATTGGAACGGTCATGTTTATCCCCGGGTACGGATATGGTGTGGTTGCTGATAAAGGCGGGGCAATCAACGGAAACAAAATTGATCTTTACTATGAAACCGTGGAAGATGTATATGCACAATGGGGCAAGAAAAAGGTTGAAGTGTATATTATCGAACGCGGTGATGGATCGTTAACAGCTGAAGAGTTGAAGAAAATGAACGAAAACCATGCATTACAGGTGTTTCGTGAGCAAATAAAAAAGAGTTGATTAAACAGGCGTTCCAACATCATGGGGCGCCTGTTTTTAGGCAGATAAGAAAGGATAAAACTTTCTTACTGCATAAGTGCAACTAAGGTTGTCACTTAAAGGCTTGGTTATAACCAAGTTTTCTAATAACGTCAGAAAGTATAAATTATGGTTGACCTTATAAGAAAAACTTCGGCAATCGCTATAATACGAGGCGAATGCCGAGTTTTTCTAATAAAACTGGTGGAGCAGAAAGGCTATGGCGACTCCTGACAACCCACCGAAAAAGACTTCAATTGGCTGGTGGCCGAGCAGTTCCTTCAACTCTTTTCGTTTTTGATATTCTTCTTTTTTGTTCCAATCCTTTGCACCGTCAACAAAATATTGAAAATCCTTGACAAGCTGATTCAGAACGACAGCCTGTTCACCTGCCTGTCTGCGTACACCGGATGCATCAAACATGATAATAATGCTGAAAACGGTCGCGACAGCAAAAATGGATGATGCGACTCCTTCCATGATGCCAACCCCGGTTGTCAGGGCAGTAACTGCTGCCGAATGACTGCTTGGCATGCCGCCGGTGCTGAATGCAAGACCAGGTTTGAATTCGCCTGTTACCGAAAGACGTATTGGGATTTTAACAACCTGGGCAAAAACAATTGCCGATAACGCTGCCCATAATGGAAAATTTGAAATGAGTTCCATAAATCGTTGAACATCCTTTCCCGTTGTTGCTTTCCTGTATGTTTTTTATGGGAAATTTGAAAATGCGTTCCTAAGTATTAGATATGTTATTTTATCACAATGACAGCAGTTTATCACGAAAAAAGGCATCCCTGTTGGCGGAATGCCCATGTAGTTATAATAAAAGCTTGTTGTGTTGTTAGGATGCTTTTGCTGTTGAGGTCCATCTTGCCGGAACCCTTTTCGCAAGGTTGATCATGAAAACTGCTGCCAAAACAGCCAGTGCAGCGTCTTTAATCAGAAATGGTATCATTCCGATCCAAGCTGCCTGGTAGGTAACCTGCAGTTCAAGCCATGTATTCATCGCAATGTACATATAAGTGACGCCAATACCATAATTGAAAATAAGGCCGATAAGCGCTGCAGCAGTATATATTGGTATGGAAGGCTTTCGCCCCAGTTGTGCTATTATCCCTGAAAAAAATGCGATAAATACAAAAGAGAAAATAAATCCGCCGGTTGGTGAAATGAGTGCCATTGGCCCAGCTGACATATTTGCGAATACCGGAACGCCTGCTACTCCAACCAGTATGTACGTAATCATTGAGATGCTCCCAAGCTTTCTTCCCAGCATTAGGCCTGCAAGTATGGCAAAAAAAGTTTGCAGGGAAAGCGGGACGGTTGCACCGCCAATAGGGATAGCAAGCATGGGAAACCAAACTGCGATATTTGCTCCAACCGTCATTAGACAGACAAAGACTGCTCCGAATGTAAGGTCAGTTGCTTTTAAATCCTTCATAACGTTCTCCTCCTTCATTTATTAATCATAAACGGAACAGCGAAATATTGTCAACTTATATTTTTGTTGGTGAACAATCAATGGAAAAACAAGCACTTCTTTATCCTGAAGTGCTTGTCTCCGCTTATTTAATTGCAGCATCCAGCGCAATTTCCATCATTTCGTTAAATGTTGTCTGGCGTTCGTCCGATGTGGTTTCTTCACCTGTCAGGATATGATCGGAGACGGTCAGTACGGATAATGCCTGGCGATCAAATTTTGCAGCAAGTGTATAAAGTGCAGTTGTTTCCATTTCAATTGCCAGTACTTTATATTTCGCCAGCAATTCATGGAGTTCCTGCGCATTATCACGATAGAATGAATCACTCGTGAAGACATTACCGACTCTTAAATTCAGACCTTTTTCGACGCCGGTGTCATAGGCATTTTTCAGCAAATCAAAATCGGCGATCGGGGCATAGTCAATTCCATCAAAAATCATTTGATTCATTTTGGAATCCGTTGTAGCACCCTGGGCGAGGATGACGTCCCGCACCTTGACGTCTTTTTGTATAGCCCCGCATGTTCCAACACGCAATAATTTTTGTACATCGTAGCTTTGAATCAGTTCATTGACATAAATGGAAATGGAGGGAACGCCCATCCCGGTTCCTTGTACGGAGATGCGTTCACCTTTGTATGTACCTGTGTAACCATACATGCCACGCACTTTATTGTATTGGATTACATCTTCCAAAAAAGTCTCTGCAATGAATTTTGCCCTCAGCGGATCACCCGGAAGCAAAATTTTATCAGCTATATCGCCTTTATTTGCTCCAATATGTACACTCATTTTCAAGGACCTCCTATTTTTCGGAATTATTCAAGGTAACGGTATCACATTGCGTGTTTAAAAACAAACAAGTAGTGTAAAATAGAAACAGAGATCGAGTAACTTTTGGGTTTCAAAAAAAGCAGTTATTGTTTATAATAAACATAGTGCAGATTACAAATCTACATAAAATGAACATACGAGCGGAAGGATGAATAAAATGCAGGAACAAACGTTTAAAATAACAGCGGATACCGGGGTGCATGCGCGTCCGGCGACATTACTGGTAAACAAAGCGGGACAATTTGAATCAGAAATTGAAATTTCCTATAAAGAGAAAAGCGTCAACCTTAAATCAATCATGGGAGTTATGTCGCTTGGAATTCCGAAAGATGCAGAAGTCAAGATTACCGCTACCGGTGGTGATGAGGAAGAAGCAATCAAAGGTGTAACAGAAGTCATGAAAGAGCATCTGGGGGAATAATTATTGGAAGCCTAGAGAAACTGCCTCTAGGTTTTTTATTTTAATGGATTATCAGAAAAACGCTGTCACCCGCTATAGGAAGAGCGGGTGATAGGTTTTTCTGTTAATGCGTTCATTAGAAAAACGGACAAATAAAGAGGTGACATGAATGAATATTTCTGTATCCCAGTTACCGGGGATTGGTCAAAAGATTTCCATGAAAACTGCTGAAGATGATATGTTAGTGATCATTGTTCATCACACCGGAAAAAGAGAGCTCTATTTCTTTGATGATGCAGAAAATGATGAAGCAGATTTTGCGATGGATTTAACGCCTGATGAAACAAGAGAAATTGCTGCTCAATTGCTCGGAGCGACTTATCAGCCGGTTGGTATTGATAAAATGCGTATGTTTAAGCGCCAGATAATAATTGATTATATTACACTTGATAAAAAATCAGTTCTGGCGAATAAAACGATTGAGGAGTCTGATGTTAGGAATCAAACGGGGGCGACAATTATCGGGATTGTCCACGGTGAAGATGTAATTGCAATACCTGAAGCCGACACCACATTGAAGCCGGGGGACGTTCTGATGTCTGTGGGAAAAGAAGAGCAAATTTCCACATTGTCCAAACTCTGTAAGGGTGAGGACTGATGCTATTTGTTGAATGATGTCCCCACGTTACTGGGTGCCGGCTTAGTATTACTTGGTATTTTTGTTTTAGGATATATCGGATTCCGTACCAGGTTTCCAAATGTTATTCTGTATATCCTTTTTGGTATTTCGATTGCAGGTTTACTTCATGAAAATGAAATTTTGCATTTTTCAAGTGAAGTTGCAATTGTTTTGTTGTTTTTCTTATTAGGACTTGAATTTAATATGAAACGCCTGGGTGGAATGGCCAAGAAGATTTGGAGCTCCGGTTTGCTGGATGTTATTCTCAGCTTGGTTGTTTCGATGGTGATTGCTTTTGTATTTGGGGCGGACTGGTTCAGTGCGCTGGTAATTGCTGGTATTACATATGCCACCAGTTCATCTATTACGGCAAAACTGCTTGATGATAAAGGCAGAATGGCAAACGCTGAAACCGAATATGTGCTTGGAATCTTAATTTTTGAGGATCTGGTCGCACCTATTTTGGTTGCGATTATTATTGCACTGAGCAGTGGCGATCAATTTACCGGAGTGGACATGCTGTTTCTGATCGGAAAAATAATCGGCCTGACGCTGCTTGCGGTTATTCTTGGAAAGACAGTTTTTATGCATGTGGAAAAGTTTCTGCTGCGAATAGATGACGAAGATTTTAAAATTGTTCTGTTGGTGGGAATTGCGGTAACGTTTGGTGGATTTGCTGTTTATCTGGGGCTGTCCGAAGTGCTTGGTGCGTTTCTGGCAGGTGTTATGCTTGCGGAAATTGGTAAAATTGAACAGGTGGAAGGAACCGTTACACCAGTTAGAGACTTACTGCTGCCAACATTTTTTGTTTATTTTGGAACAACGATTGAATTAGGGGAAGGTATACCATACGTTGGCATGTTGATTACACTTGTTGCCTGGTCCCTTATAGCGAAAATATTGGTCGGTATTGTTGGCGGAAAGCTGTATGGCCTGCCAAAACGGGTTGCATTGCGGGCAGGGCTGTCCCTGTGCGCGCGCGGTGAATTTTCCGTTGTCATTGCCGGAGTCGCGGCTGGCTCGATAAAAATATTCGGTGGTATATACATTATTATCACGGCATTTCTTGGTATGCTGCTATTTAACTACGCACCCAAGATAACGACCAAAATATACGGAAAGCCACCGAAAAAAAAGAAAGATTTACGCGTTCCGACCGTGTAAGGAAAAAAGAGCCTCACAACTGTGAACTGTGAGACTCTTTTTTCTGTATTCGGGAAAACTTTCTGGACTGCAGATGGACTCTGCAGCGTACTCATTTTATTTATAATAGCTTTTCGTATAGTCGTTCTCTTCCAGATTTTTCAAATTCGCCAGTGCCTGTTGGTTATATTCCGTATCTTTATTGGCAAGTGTTTCTTTCAGTTCGTCAATTGCAGTGAGCAATGATTCACTGTAATCCGGAATTTTTTCGTTGAATGAGCGCACAGCGGACCGGACAACGTTCATTTTTTCGTAATGTGCCAGTGCTTTTCGTTCATGAAAAAAGACACCATCAACTTGTCCAAGGTTATGCAGGTCACCCTGTTTTGGATGCTTTTGAACGGCCAATGTTTTGACCAGAACGCGATCGCCCCGGTCTTCCACAACTTCTCCTATATATTTTCCTGAGTTATACTTTACTTGTACAGTGTCCCCAATTGATATTGTCATATATTGATATACCTCCCTTGATTTCCATTGTGCCAAAAATTAAAGGGAAAGGCTAATCATTGTTCCGCAGATCTTTTAGAAAACTTGGTTTTCGCAACAATTGCTTTAGTTATAGAAAAAAATTTATCCTTTCCTGTAAGCCAAAAAATGTTATACTTGGCAGTGAGGACGTGATAAGGATGATGGAATTTCTTTATTTTCCGGAAGACAAAATGGAATATATTCCTGCAGTGATTACACTGATTATCTTCATGATAGGTGCTGCGGTGGCGATGTATCTTTTTTATAAAAAGTCCAAAAAAGAAGAAGAAGATTTTAATCAAAAGTATCAGCATAAATTGAATAACCATGACGAGGAGTAACGGGTCGGAAAAAAATCGGCCCGTTTAATTTTTGTTCCGTTGCAGATACTACCTGTAAAGTGTTTGTAAAGGAGCGGCGATGATGAGGTTTTTAATCATTTTTTTACTACTGCTGTTGACTGCCTGTCAGCCAAATGGAGAAACAAACAGAACCGTTAATATGTACAACCAGGACGGGAGTATGATTGGTACGGCGAAATTGACTGAACGGCCTGATGGGGTGCAGGTGAAGTTAAAACTCGAGGGACTTGAACCGGGATTTCACGGAATACACGTGCATGAATTTGCTAAATGCAAGACACCGGATTTCAAAAGTGCGGGGAACCATTTAAACCCCGGCGGAATGGAACATGGACTGATGCATCCGGAAGGTGCGCATCTCGGTGATTTGCCGAACATTGAAGCTGATTCAGGAGGACTTTCTGAAGCGGAACTGATGCTTCCCAAGGCGACGTTACTGGACGGCAAAAATTCATTGACCGAGGATGACGGAACCTCGCTCGTTATTACGGCGGGCATGGATGACGGTGTTAGCCAGCCAGGTGGGGATTCCGGTCCGAGAATTGCTTGCGGAAAAATTACCAGCAATGACAAGAGTCCGGGAAGTTCACCGACCGATCCGACACAATATAATGAGAAACAAGAAGAAAAGTAAGAGGTTGGGACAAGTCAGAAAGTGAAGATGAAAAGACGAACGATTTAAGGGACTAGCGAAGTATATTTCTGGAGCGGTTTAATTTGGTAAAACACTTTTTGTCCCAGCTTCATTGTTAAATTAAAAAAGCTCGCCAACATAGGTTGGTGAGCTTTCATGATTATAGGCTGTTGACTGCTTGGATAATCCTGTCTACACCTTCTTCCACTGTTTTTTTCGGGCAGGCAAGATTCATCCGCATAAATGCCTCACCTTCAAGTCCGTATTCGGCTCCGGCATTAAGGCCGACTTTGGCATTTTCAATCATAAATGTTTTTAATTCCGTTTTATCCATGTTTAATTTACTGCAATCAATCCATAGCAGATAGGTACCCTCTGAATGGGTTACCTGCAGAACACCATCTGTCTTTCCTTCGAGCATTTTAGTTGCGTAATCCCTATTTTCCTTCAATACATTCTTAAGTTCTTCAAGCCATTCTTCGCCATGCTGATATGCAGCGTAAAGAGCGGTGCTTCCCATTGTATTTAACATATGGTGTCCCTGTTCACCCAATTTTTCATCCAGGGCACTGCGTTTTTCCTGATCGGAAGTGATAATATATGATGCTTGCAGTCCAGCCAGATTAAAGGTTTTGGATGGTGACATGAACGTGATTGTCTGGCTGGCAATATCCTCGGAAAGTGAGGCGATGGCTGTATGTTTTTGATCCGGGTAGATAAGATCGGCGTGTATTTCGTCAGACAGAATCAGCACATCATGTTTCAGGCACAGCTCAGCCATTTTCTGTAATTCTTCCTTTGTCCAAACTCGTCCGACAGGATTATGCGGAGAACACAGCAGAAATGCTTTTGCATCTTTCAATTTCTCATCCATATCGGCAAAGTCAATCTTGTAATAGTTGTCTTCCTTTTGAAGCTTATTTTTCACGATTTGCCTGTCATGCCCCTCAATCACTTTGTAAAAAGGTGTGTAAACAGGTGTCTGGATCAGCACTTTATCGTTTGGTTGGGTAAAGGCCTGAATCGCCATATGCAGACTTGCTACCACGCCCGGGCTAAATGACAGCCAATCCTGTTTTACAGTCCATTGGTGTCGTTTTTCAATCCAGCTGGTTATGGAACCTTTAATATTTTCATCAATTATGGTGTAGCCATAAATTCCATGTTCTGCACGTTCCCTCAATGCATCATTGACTGCCTGTGGCGCTTTGAAGTCCATATCGGCAACCCACATTGGCAGTACATCATCGGTCTGAAAAACCGGCTCCAGCATATCCCACTTGACAGATCTTGTGTTTTTACGATTGTGAATTTCTTCAAATATTCCCATAATAAACCTCCTGCAAAATATTAATCAATATGGTAAGTATAACAAATCGGCTGGACAACCGCCCGGTAAACGGGTTATGATTTCGGTTTGAAATTGTTCTGATTTGATTGTGGAAGGGTCAGGAAGGGCCGTGTTTCCGGCTGAAAGACCATATCTTTTGGGAAGGACAGTTTTTCAATCTGATCCAAAATCGCGTTTGAGTAGCAGCATTCTGTCCCAATCCAGGTACGATTCATAAACTGCACAAAAAAAGAAGCAAAGCGTTAGAACGCCTTGCTTTACAGGGGGAATACGAGAAAGTCTTACAGTTATAGTTATTCCCCGTTTCCAATCATATAAACATATTTTGACAATAAAATTGTAATTTTTTTCTCTGCTGGAAAATATTCTATTTCAATCGATTTTCCAGGTCAGCTTTTTGATCTTCAAAACCGGGTTTCCCTAAAAGTGCAAACATGTTTTTCTTGTATGCTTCCACACCGGGCTGGTCAAATGGATTTACTCCCAGCAGGTATCCGCTGATGGCGCATGCTTTTTCAAAAAAGTAAACCATGTAACCGAATGAGTAGGCATCCAGTGCTGGCAGCTCAATAATCAGGTTCGGCACACCACCGTCTGTATGCGCGAGCATGGTGCCCTGGAATGCGTTGTCATTAATATCATGGATCGTTTTTCCGGCAAGGTAGTTCAGTCCATCGGAATTGTTTTCATCTGGTTCAAGCGTTATGTTATGCTTAGGCTTTGTTACATGCAATACCGTTTCAAAAAGATCCCGCCGGCCATCCTGGATATACTGTCCCATTGAATGAAGGTCAGTTGTAAAATTAGCAGAAGCAGGGAAAATACCTTTCTGATCTTTTCCTTCACTTTCACCAAATAATTGTTTCCACCACTCCGCAACATACTGCAGCTGCGGTTCATAATTGATTAACATTTCAATTGTTTTTCCTTTATTGTAAAGAATATTCCGGACTGCTGCATACTGGTATGCCGGATTTTCATCAAGTGAAGCATTATTCAGATCATTCACAGCCGTTTTTGCGCCGTGCATCATGTCGTCAATGGAAATACCACTGACAGCAATTGGCAGCAGCCCAACCGCGGTCAGAACAGAATAGCGTCCACCAATATCATCTGGAATCACAAACGTTTCATAACCTTCCTCATCGGCAGAAGTTTTCAGTGCGCCTTTCTCTTTATCTGTGGTTGCAAAAATTCGCTGACGTGCTTCGGATTCACCGTATTTCTCAATAAGATATTTTTTGAAAATACGGAAGGCGATGGCCGGTTCAGTAGTTGTTCCACTCTTGGAGATGACATTAATCGAAACGTCTTTACCTTCCAGCACATCAAATAATTCATGCAAATAGGTTGAACTCAGCTGATGTCCGGCAAAAATAATTTGCGGACCATTCGGATTAAGCCCAAATGAATGATTCAGCATTTCCAACGCCGCGCGAGCGCCGAGGTATGAACCACCGATTCCGATGACCAGTAGTACATCAGAATTGTTGCGAATTTTATCGGCGGTTTGTTTAATCCGTGAAAATTCCTCTTGATCATACGTTTCCGGGAGGTTGAGCCAGCCGAGGAAATCATTTCCTTGCCCAGTTTTATTATGTAAAGCCTGATGAGCCTGCTCGACTTGTGATTTCATGTAATTCAGTTCGTTTTCCTGTAAAAATGACAATGCTTTGTTGTATGAAAATGATACGTGTGTCATAATTTCCTCCTTGGTTAAACTTACAATTTTACTTTATCCAAGTTACGCCGCTAAATCAAGAATGAACTTTGATGAGACATACAAAAAAGGCATCCTTCAAGGAAACTCCGACCATTTGTGTCAATGGTTCCCTGAAAAATGCCTTCTATCATTATTTCTTAAAAGTACCTTCACGTTCCTTCGATTGTTCAATCCATTCTTCGAGTTTATCTTTCAACGTGTTAAAGCCTGCATTTGTATCTTCCTGTGCCTTATTGTTGCCAGGTTTTGATTCTTTTTTAGGGGCTTCTTCCGTAGCACGGATGGATAGTGATACTTTGTTGTTTGCTTCGTCAATGTTCAAAATCTTTACATTTACAGTGTCGCCAACAGCCAAATGATCATGAATATCTTTAACGTATCCGTGTGTTACCTCAGAGATATGAACTAATCCTTGGATTTCTTCATCCAAAGCAACAAATGCACCATATGGTTGAATTCCTGTAACTTTACCTTCCAAAATTTGACCGGTTTCAAACTTTTCTGTCATGCTGAACAACTCCTATATCTTATTCGATTCTTTTCACACAATAAAATATTTTAACATAAATACGCTATTGTAGCAAAAAGGGCCAGTTTTAGTTGTTCAGCGAATTTTGCTTCCAAGATTTAAGTACAATCAGTTTGTCATCTTTTTGCAGTGTAAAGTCAGGAGAAGGATTCAATACCCATTCATCATCACGATAAATACCAATCAGCAGCTCCCGATTCTGCAGCAGATGGGTCAGACAATCCTGAAATGTATATTCTATCAATTTATCAGGAATCGGTTTTTGAATAAACTGCTGGCTGTTTAACATATGAAGAACGGTCTCAAAAGGACGCGTTGATTCTTTATGGAAAATTTCATGGTAAAAAAGTGTGCTCATAAAATCATTCGAGCTGATTACAGTGTTGGCGCCTGCACGGATGGCATTTTCAACCTGCGCGATAGACAGAATTTCGGCATTTATCGGGACATCCTGATTGTTTCCTCGGACTGCAACGGTAGTTAAAATTGTCAAGACGTCGGCCTGCCGTTCTTTTTTTGTGATGTCTGAGGTAATTATTACGGAGGCTGCATGTTCAATGTTCGCTTGTGCAAGGGTAGCATCCTCGCTTGCGTCACCGTGGATGAAGTGTACGGGAACATTTTGATAGGGCAGATTGTTCACAGTACGATCAATTAAAACAATTTCCGCTCTTGCATTCTTACTGTTGATCAATCTGACCAGCTGCCTTGTTCGTTCATTCCAGCCAATTATAACGATATGTTTTTTTCCTTTATAATTTACCTTTCCTTTGGATAATTTCTGCTCATGGTTAATCGCAGCAGATGATAAGGCTGTGATGTAAAAGGTCAGTAACCCGCCGCCTGACAGCATTAGTATAATACCGATAATCCTGCCGGGAATGGTTTGGGGAACCAAATCGCCATATCCGATTGTTGCCCCCGTAACGACAACCCACCACACTCCATCAAATATCGTCGGAAATTCTTCCGGCTCTACGAAATTGATAACAGTCCCAAATACGAGCATTAACGCTAATACCGAAATCAAAAGTCTCACAATGAGCGGGATACGAAAATAAATATGTTTAAACGATTCGATATTCATGGAGTCACCTTTTAAAAAATAGTATATGGATAGTATGGGCAACAGCATGATAATCCTATTCATGCTATTAAAAAAACCCACCCTTATAAGGTGAGTTTTAACGTTTATTTCAACGTATCCTTGATGCTTTCATATACTGCCTGCCAAAATGATGGGTTGTCGCGGAATGATTTGGACATAAACATGTACATTTCTTTTGCTTTTTCATCATAATCATTGGCCTCTTTCGCTGGGAGTTTTTGTCTGGATTCCTCAACATATTCCTGGACTTTGCCTGCGCGCGGTCCCCATTTTGCTACTTCGTTTCCATCATCATCGATAAAAATAAAAATGGGGATGGAGCGGGATTTGCCGTTGGTCAGATACTGGTCCATCAGCTCCAGATTCTGATCCCGCAGCAGCATGTGAACCGGCATTTTCGCCTGCTCGGCCAATCGTAACAGTACCGGAACATTCAGCATGGCATCGCCGCACCAATCTTCTGTCAAAACAATCGCGCGTAGATAAGATTCCTGTAATTTTTGTATAAAAGCATCGTCCTCAGGCGGTTTGAAGCTGTCATAAATATGCAGCAGGTTTTCTTTATTCTGTTCCATTGCGTCAATATACGCATCAGGGTTCATTCCTTTGTTGAACCAATCGTTCAGATTCATTCGTCGTCCACTCCTTCAATGTAATGCTGCCATAAGTTTACCCAATTGGTGATAGGAGGTAAACAGATGTGCTTCACTTTGGAAAATCTGCTATGATGGTTACGTGAAAAGTTTCGAATCAAACTTGAAGGAGGACAAAAATGGAACAAGCGAACCGGGACTTCTTGCTGGAGCTATTACATACACCTTCACCATCAAGCAATGAAGTGGAAATTCAAAAAAAGTGGATAAACTATGTACAGGATTTTGCCGATGAAATCAAAACAGATCATGCCGGAAACGCAATCGGTGTCCTGAATCCAGCTGCCCCGTTTAAAGTGCTGCTGGCCGGTCACTGTGATGAAATAGCGCTCGTTATTAACCGAATTGACGAAGATGGATTTTTGCATTTTGATAAAATGGGCGGCATCAACCCAAAAGCCGCTGTCGGAATGAAGGTTACCGTTCTTGGATATAACGGACAGGTTACCGGGGTGATCGGTGTTAATGCACAGCACCATGGCGGATTGAAGAATGATTTTGATCTCGAGGATTTGTTTATCGACTGTGGTTATCGCAAAAAGGATGAAGCGGAAAAACACGTCCAGATTGGGGATTTAGCGGTATATAAAACAGACCCGGAAATTTTAATGGATCGATATGTTTCCGGCCGCGGCCTGGATAACCGGACTGGATCTTTCATCGTTGCAGAAGTTTTGAAACGTCTGTCGCAAAAAGGAAGCAATGTTGGTGTATATGCGGCAAGTACCGTCAATGAAGAAACCAATATGGGCGGGGCATATTTTGCTGCTGCCGGTATTGAACCAACCATGGCACTTGCCATCGATGTGACCTTCGCAACCGACTATCCGGGTGTCAACAAGAACAAGCATGGCGATGTGAAATTGGAAGGCGGCCCCGTGCTGGCAAAAGGTGCCCCGATAAATAATAAAATCAACAAACTGCTTGAGAAAACAGCACGGGAACTGAACATGCATGTACAGTATGAACTGACACCAAGAATGACGGGAACAGATGCAGATCGAATGCGGCTGACCGGCCGGGGAGTACCGGTGTCACTCGTTTCGCTCCCGCTTCGGTATATGCATTCACCGGTAGAAACGTCAAGTCTAAATGATATTGATGAAGAAATTGAATTGCTGGTTACGATGATCGCCAATTTGAGTGGAGATGAAAGTCTGAATCCACTTGATGATTGAGATATTTAAAAAACCCCGACTCTTTTAGGGTTCTGGGTTTTTGCGTTTGATCAGATCAGTAGTATAAAAGAACCTCATTTTACAGGATAATTCTATGTCTTTTTATCCAGTGAAATGAGGTTTTTTTGTAAAATAAGGAAAAAACAACCATATTTGACATGTTTTATAAATGAGTTGTCATTCACAACAAATGATACTGGTCGTTTGGATGCATTTTTTTTAATCGAATAAAGAAAGTTATTTAACCAATGTTTTGTTCAATATGCGCGTGTATTGTTGTAACGGCTTTCAGCGCCGTATACATGGTTTTTGTCAGTGAAAAACTGGTACTTTTGACCAACAAGAAATTTTTGCAAAATACGACAATTCTATCAATTGCGTTTACCCTAAGATTTATCGACTTCGTTCGACAGAAAATTTAAAAATAATACAGTACGATTACAATAACAACAAAGATATTACAAACAGCTCCACCATCAGCTGAGAACCGGCACTAATTTTATTAGTAAAGGAGGCGAGTGGGAGCTTTTTGTTGTATTACGGTACTTTTAAAAACAAGGAGGAGGAATGAAATTGCGCAGGAAAAAGCGTCAAGTACGGATCTTTAGTATTGTTGCGTCACTGCTTATGGTATTTTCGCTTGCAATGCCTGGACTTTCTTATGCCGAGTCGAATGGAAAAATTCATACATCGGTAAAAGATACACAGGCCGTTGCAAAAGAGAAAATGAACAATCGGCTGCAGAAGCAGTTTAAGCAGAAAGACAAAGTGACTTTCCTCATCAAGTTTAAAGAAAAGGCAGATTCGATGAAAGTCGCAAAACAAGCCAAGAAAAGTGCAAAAGCTGCTGATCTCACCGCACAAAAAACAGAATTTGTGCAGCGTTCGGCAGTCATTTCCGAACTGAAGTCAACCTCCCTTGAATCACAGCGAAATGTAAAGAAATTTTTGCAGAAGCAAAAAAAGAAAGGCAATGCCGACAATATTCAATCGTTTCATATTGTCAATGGGATGGCCGTTACTGCTACCAAGGAAGTGGCGAAAAATGTAGCGAGCTTTGCCGAAGTTGAGAAGATTTTGCCTAACGAAACGAGACAATTATTTAACGCTGTAACAAAGAAGGCAAAAACACCTGATTCAGGCTCAGACAATGTGGAGTGGAATGTGGAACAGGTCAGAGCTCCACAGGTTTGGGATATGGGTATCGATGGTTCCGGAACTGTCGTTGCCAGCATTGATACCGGCGTTCAATGGAATCATCCCGCGCTGAAAGATAATTACCGCGGCTATGATGAATCCACCGGTGAAGTGAACCATGATTTTAACTGGCTGGATACAACAGAAGGCCAAGCCGAGCCATATGACGATCTCGGACATGGAACACACACAATCGGCACCATGGTCGGAAGTGAGCCGGACGGTAGCAATCAGGTTGGTGTGGCACCGGGAGCTGAGTTTATTTCCGTTAAAGCATTTACCGCTGCGGGCGGAACTGATGTTGATCTGCTGGAAGCTGCCGAATGGATTCTGGCACCGACTGATTCAGAAGGCAATGCCCGTGCTGATATGGCCCCGGATATCGTAAACAATTCATGGGGCGGCGGACCGGGTCTCGATGAATGGTACCGTGATGTCGTTACCAACTGGAGAGCTGCAGGAATTCTGCCAGTCTTTTCTGCTGGTAATACTGGACTTGGTAATCCAGGCGGACCAGGATCAGTTGCAGCACCGGCAAACTATCCTGAGTCATTTGCGGTTGGTGCAACAGACAGCAATGACGAACTCGCCGGATTCTCATTACTGGGACCGTCTCCATACGACGAAATTAAGCCCGATATTTCTTCACCAGGTGTGGGAGTACGCTCATCTGTACCTGGCAGCGGATATGAAGGCGGATGGAGTGGAACATCGATGGCAGCGCCGGCAGTGGCTGGTGTTGCGGCACTAATGCATCAGGTTGACAGCGGATTGACCGTTGATGAGATGGAGCAGGTCATGATGGACACTGCAATTCCATTAACAGATGAAGAATATCCTGAGTCGCCAAACAATGGATATGGTTACGGACTGGTTAACGCGTATGCAGCCGTGTCAGCCATCAACAGTGGAATCGGTACAATTGAAGGTACTGTCACCAAGCCTGGTGAAGACAGTGAAGCTCCTGTACTTGACCATAATCCTCCTAGTGAAACATACGAGGGTATGGATTTGGAGTTGAATGTTCAGGTAAGTGACAATGTTAGTGTTAATACTGTTCAATTAAGCTATCTTGATACAAATGGGGAATGGCAGACGGTTGACGCCGGACGTATATCCGGTGATTTCAAGGAAGGCGAATATACCGCTACCGTCCCAGGCGATCAGATTGCTGAAGGAACCCTGACGTATAAATGGATCGTTAACGATTTTGGTGATAATGAAGTTGTCAGTGACGAATATACCGTCGAAGTCAAAGCTGGTATTTCCACCGGTTATTCGGAGGACTTTGAATCTGACCCTGCTGGCTGGACTTCATTTGGAAACAATGACAGCTGGGAGTGGGGTGAACCAACAGCAGGCCCTGATGACGCGGCATCAGGCGAAAAGGTTTATGCCACAAACCTTGACGGTGAGTATGGTGATGACATGAACGCGACATTAGTCATGCCGCCAATTGACTTACCTGAAGGAAATGCCTATTTGCAATTCAATCAGTGGTATAGCCTGGAAAAATATGATTCCGGAAGTGCTTATGATTTCGGGCATGTATTTATATCAACCGATCGTGAAGAGTGGACACAGCTAACACAAATCGAAGGCGATTCAAACGGCTGGGTTCAGGCGGAAGTTGATTTGTCCGAATACAGCGGTCAGCGAATATATATTGGCTTTAATCTGACCTCTGATGTCAGTGTCGGTGAACCGGGCTGGTATATTGATGATGTAGCACTCTCTGAAACATCACAGGGCAATAAGGCATCTCTTGGAAAAGAAAAAGGAAACAATAGCAGCAATGGACACGATAACCGCTTGTTCCAAGGCCTTGGAATCAGCAATGGGCTTGGTGTAGTAAAAGCCAATCCGAAAGCCGGTTTGAAGGAAAAGGTGGATCCGGATAAGATTAAACCGTTAATGCCGAAAGATGAAAATCCACCTGTTAAGGAAGATGCAGTAAATCCAAATCTGCTGCCAATGAGTGCAACAGTCAGTGTATTGGAATCCGGTCGATCGGTAACGACTGATCCGGCAACAGGTAACTATTCATTAAGTCATGCTGCTGGAGACTATACACTGAAGGCGGAATCATACGGGTTTGCCTCAGAGGAACAATCCGTGGAACTCGAAGCGGATGGAACAGTGGAGGCAGACTTTACGCTTGAAGAACTTCCACAGGCAACCATCAGTGGTACGATTACAGACCAGCAGACAGGTGAACCTGTTGAAGGGGCAACCATTATGCTGGAGGAAGATGCGAACGTTGAGCCGGTCACTTCTGATGAAAATGGTAACTATTCCATTACAGGATATGAAGGAACATATACGGTAAAAGTCCTTGCAAGAGATTACTACAGCAAGGAAGTTGAAGTAAATCTTACAGAGGACAAGCAGCTTGATGTCGAGCTGGAGCCATTCTACACCTATCCTGGCGGTGAAATCGGCTATGATGATGGCACTGCTGAAAATGCACGCGCATTCTATGATGCAGGTAATGGCTGGGCAGTAAAAATGTCTCTGCCTGAGGGTAAAGATTCAGCTGTTGTAACAGAAGGTGTCTTCCAGTTCCATGGCACAGACTGGCCGGTTCCGGGTGGCACGGACTTTGCGGTTGAAGTATGGGATGCATCCGGTCCTGACGGTGCACCAGGTGAAAAGATTGCCGGACCAATTAATGCTGAGGCAATTCGTGATCTGGACGAGTGGACTGTCGTTGACCTCCGCGAACAGAATATTGTTGTCGACGGTGATTTCTATATGGTGTATATCCAGAAAAATGATAATCCGAATGCACCAGGGCTTGCAACGGACGAAAGCAGCACAAATGCTGAGCGCAGTTACCAATATGTTGGCGGAACATGGTCACCATCACCAGTCAGTGAAGGTAACTATATGATTCGCGCCCGGGTCAGCTATGAAGTAGCCGCTCCGGAAATCACTTCACCGGATGAAGGTTTGATTACAAATGATCCGAACCTGACTGTTGAAGGTACTGCTTCTCCTACTACTACCATTCAACTCATGAATAACGGGGAAGAAGCAGGAACTGCCGAAATCGGTGACAATGGTAAATTTGCCATCGATGTGGAAATGAATGAAGGTGCAAATGAATTCAAGGCAGTATCAAAACTCGATGGTGCTGTCACAGGTGAATCAGATCCGGTTACCGTTACGCTGGATACGACAAAACCTGAACTGACGATTGACAGTCCTCAGGATGGGGATAAAACAAATCGTGAAACCGTGACTGTTGAAGGAATCGTTGCTGATGCAAACCTTGATTTTGTAAAAGTCAATGGACGTACAGCAGATGTAGCCGAGGATGGATCATACTCCAAACGGATTCTGCTGAACAACGGAGAAAATGAAATCGAAGTTGTTTCCAAAGACTTGGCCGGTAATACGACTACGAAAACAGTGACGATTGACGTGGACTTTGAAGCACCGACAATCAGTAACCTGACACCGACTGAGGATAAACATCTCGATGCAGGTGAAAGTGTAAGGATTGAGTTTGACAGTGAGCCTGGACAGAATGCAACGTTCTTTATCCACATGCCGCTGACAAACGCCAGAGCAAAAGTGTCCAATGCAACTGAACTTCCAATGATGGAAATGGAAGATGGGCATTATGTCGGCTACTGGACAGTGCCAAGCAACGTGGTTGCAGAAGGTGCTGAGATTGAAGTGAAAGTCGTTGATGACTTTGGTAATGAAACCCGTCAAACAACAGAGGGTAAATTATTTATCAATGTTGAAGGCGACGAATAATCAGTAGTTGATGTGAGAAGGGCGCTGATGTGGCGCCCTTCTTTAAATTTGCAGCGGGAATTTTACTGGTTCCAGCAAGCAAAATCAGCACTGCTGACTTTTTTGAAGCAAAAAACTTTTCAAATACATAAATTAATAGTATACTAATTTCAAACAACATATCGATTCCATCTTCGGGGCAGGGTGCAATTCCCGACCGACGGTGATGAACAGTTGATGTTCAAAGTCCGTGACCCGCAAAGCATTCGCTTAGCGGTTGACCTGGTGTGAGTCCGGGACCGACAGTTACAGTCTGGATGGGAGAAGATGCGAGCTGAAATGGTGCATTATTGCGCCTCTATTTTCCAGTGAATAATACCCTAAAGCCCCGATTAGGCTTTAGGGATTTTTTATATATTCAGGAATAAGCTTATCCTTCATCACTGCATAGATGTGAATCGATAAAAGATGAGGGAGGATTTTGATGATGAAAACTGCCAATGTGCAATCATCCAAATTGTTAAAACTTATTATTCTGGCATTACTCGGAACTATTTCGCTGTTATTATTTTTTGTTAATTTTCCACTGCCGTTTTTGCCGCCGTACTTGAAAATTGATTTCAGTGAGGTGCCGGCATTGATTGCTGCACTGATTTTTTCACCAATGGCCGGCGTCTTTGTGGAGGCAATAAAGAATATGTTATATCTGATTGTTTCAGGTGCCGGTGATCCGATCGGCGTTACCGCAAACTTTCTGGCAGGGGTCATGTTTATTGTGCCTGTTGCGGTTCTTTACCATAAATATAAAGGTGTAAAGAGTATTATTTCCGGATTGGTATCTGGAACTGTTATTATGGCAATCGGCATGAGCGTGCTGAATTACCTTGTTGTTTTGCCTGCATATGCATGGTTTATGGGCTGGGGCGATATGAGCAGCGCTGCTAAATGGGCAGCAGTTTCCCTTGGTGTTCTGCCATTTAATATTATAAAGGGTATTATTGTAGGGATGCTGTTTGTACCGTTATTTGTAAAAATGAGAACATGGATTGAGCAAAAACAATCGAATTTAGCCGCATAACTATGAAAAAGTGCTTCCGAATTGGGGGCGCTTTTTTGTTGGCAGTTAATAAAGAATGAGATTGAGGAGATAACAGTATTAACAAAGGGGTAAGTATGTTTGGAGAACAGTGAAAATATCGGGTGAAGGAAAATATATCGGCCGAATCACCAATAAATTGAGAATGCGGCTTCAAAAAATTGATTAATTATAATTAGATTTGATACAATTATGCTGGCTGTCAGGATTATGACAATTCCAATGCAGAAATTGTCATAATTGCTGACGCCTGACATGCGATTAATGTGAAACAACCACGCTTTTTGATAGAATAGTGAAGTAATGAATTATTGAAGATGAAAGGACTGAGTGATTTGTCAGTTGAATGGAAATCAGTGCGTACATATGACGATATTGTGTACGAGAAATGCGAGGAAGGCATTGCCAAAATCACAATCAATCGTCCGGAAAAACACAATGCATTTACCCCGAATACCATTGACGAGTTAATCGATGCATTTAGCGATTCCAGAAATGACAGCAAGGTCGGGGCAATTATTTTTACTGGAATGGGAGATAAGGCATTTTGTTCCGGTGGTGATCAGATGGTCAGGGGAGATGGTGGTTACGTCGGAAATGATCAGATTCCAAGACTGAACTTGCTTGATCTGCAGCGTCTTATGCGCTTCACACCGAAGCCGATTATTGCGATGGTAGCTGGTTACGCTATCGGTGGTGGCCATGGCCTTCATGTTATCTCTGACTTGACAATCGCTGCGGACAACGCAATTTTCGGCCAAACTGAGAGCCGTGTGGGCAGTGTTGACGCTGGATATGGACAGGGCTTCCTGGCCGAAATCGTTGGTCAGAAGAAAGCGCGTGAAATCTACTATTTAAGCTTGCAATATACGGCTGAAGAGGCGGATAAGATGGGGCTCGTTAATAAGGTGGTTCCCTTGGATCAGTTGGAGGAAGAAACGATTAAGTGGGCAAAACAGCTTGTCGCGAAAAGCCCAACAGCACTAAGACTGATGAAAGCATCATTTAATGCTGATACAGACGGCCTCGCAGGCTTGCAACAACTAGGCGGTGACGCAACATTGCTCTACTACAGGACGGAAGAATCAAAAGAGGGACGCGACGCCTTCAAGGAAAAACGCGAACCTGACTTTTCAAAATTCCCGCGTTTTCCGTAAACTATACCATGAAAAAACAGCTTGATGAGACTGCCATCAAGCTGTTTTTTATGATATCCAACATGGACTCTGAATGGTGGATATTTACTCATCATCAAGCTTTTTCCCCAAACTAAGAGAAGATAAGAAATAGACAGCTCAAAAAACCGCCTAATCAGACAGGCGGTTTCATCAAACAAGCAGCTATTTTTTTGGAACAACTCCAATCGTACAGCGGGAGATGCAAATTAGGTTATCCGCTTCATCGGTGATTTTAATTTCCCATACCATCGTTGTTTTTCCGAGATGTGTAGGGGTTGCAGCTGCGGTAACCGTTCCTTCACGTTTGCTTTTTACATGATTCGCGTTAATTTCAATGCCGAAAACGAGATTTGTTTCCGGATCAACATTCAACATGGAGCCCATGCTTGCTGCGGTTTCAGCAAGTGCAACACTGGCACCGCCGTGCAGGTATCCGACTGGCTGGTGAGTCCGGTGGTCAACCGGCATTGTCATGATCACTTCATCTTTGTCCATTTTCACTGTTTCAATGCCAAGTGCTTCGATGAGCGTGTTTGATGTATCCAATCGTAAGTCCCCCTCATACAAAATTGCTGATCAATAATGAGATTCCCAAAAGAAATCCGTAAATCGTGTTGGTTTTACCGGTAGCTACCATAGCAGGCAGCATTTCCAATGGTTTGGTTTTGCCCTGGAATTTTTTAATAACATCCACTGCAATTACAATGCTTAAGAACGAAATAAGCGACCACAGCGGTAATAATCCCGTGAAAATATAAATGGCCGTTAATACAAATGATACAGTAAACATGACAGCTAAAAATGTAATGGCCTTTTTCCTTCCGAGCAGGATTGCCAATGTTTTGCGGCCGTTTTCCTTGTCTCCATCCAGGTCACGGATGTTGTTGGACATCATGATGCCGCCAATAAATATAGCAATCGGTAAGGAAATCCATACAACGGATGCAGTAAATTCGAGTGTCTGGATATAATAACTGATACAGATGATGACGGTTCCCATCAAAAATCCGGAAGAAATTTCACCGAATGGCGTGTAAGCGATTGGATAAGGGCCGCCGGTATATAAGTATCCGAACAGCATGCAAACCGAGCCGATCACGGCAATCCACCAGCTTGAGGCTATGCAAATATAAACACCGAGCAGGACAGCAATTCCAAAGAAAGTAAGCGCCAGATTCAGGACTGTTTTCGGTTTGACACCATCCCTTACAATCGTCCCGCCGATACCAACAGACTGGTCGTTGTCCAAGCCTCGCACGAAATCGTAATACTCATTGAACATATTTGTTGCGGCCTGAATAAGCATGGATGCCAGCAGCATGGCAATGAATAATCCGACATGAAGTGTGTGTTCCTGGATGGCAAACATTGTTCCAATAAAAACCGGAACAAATGAAGCTGTCAAAGTGTGCGGACGGAGCAGGCGCCACCAGATTTGAAATCCGCTTTTTTCATTTAATGCTTGTTTTACTGATGTATGATTTGCTGAATTCACAGTTGTTCTCTCCCTAAATGTATATCATATTAATTTTAGGCAATTCCATAGGGGGTGTCAATTGTTAAAAGCCACAAAAACGACATAAAAGGAAAGATTTCTTGAGAATCACTTCAAAAGCGAATAAAATAGATATGGTACTTATGTGTGTTACTTATCACATTGCAAAGTGCTCCTATTTATGTGTTGTTAATGGGCGCTTCTGCTTTGTTTAAGACGGAGGTTCATGAAATGATTGAAATAAAGGAAGAACTGCTTGAGTCTGTACTTGAGGGGGCAATTCATGAAATAGACGATAATGCTGCAAAATTAATCAGCATTACGCGTAAAATAGACGCGATCGAGCCGCTGCATTTTTTTGTGAATGCGAAACAGCTCGCGAAAGATCGCACATTCTGGTCCAGTACTGCTGATCAGTTTTATATTGTCGGAATTGGCAAGGCACATACCATCCGTGCTGATTCCAACCGATTCCAAAAAACGGAAAAATTATGGAGGAACTTGCTGGATGAAGCGATAATCCATAATCCTTTTCAGACACCCGGAACTGGTATGCTTGCGCTCGGTGGCATGTCATTTGATCCGGGAATCCGCAAATCATCGCTGTGGGAAAAATTTGATCACAGCTTGTTTGCCATTCCTGAATACATGCTAACGGTTAATGAATCCGGATATTTTTTAACTGTAAATGTACAGGCAGATGCAGAAACAAATGCCAATAAATTAGCGGGTATAATCAGACGGAATGAAGAAGTATTGATAAAACCGCGTCCTGTATTGTCTGCAGGTCCATCGATTCAATGGCAGGAAGAAGTTGCTCCGCGTGATTGGATGGATACGGTTAAGGATGCAACTGAAGCGATTGAACAGAATGAAGCGGATAAAATCGTTCTGGCCAGAGAACTGCGTGTTAAGCTGGACAGCACAGTTGACATTGCTGCTGTTTTGAATAACCTGATAAAAACGCAATCAAACAGTTTTGTGTTTGCTTTTGAGCAGGGTGGGGACTGTTTTGTTGGAGCAACCCCTGAACGGCTCGCTAAGATTGAAGGGACAAATGTACTTTCAACATGTTTGGCAGGGACAGCACCGAGAGGGAAGACGGTTTCAGAGGACAAGCGTATTGGAGAGAACCTTCTTTACGATGAAAAAAACCGCAGTGAGCATGAATTTGTTGTCAGCATGATTAAGCAGGCAATGGATCAATATTGCACGGATATTGAAATACCGGATAAACCGGTGATTTATCCGCTGAAAAATCTGCAGCATTTATATACACCAGTAACCGCAACATTGAAGGATGGTTACAGTATTTTCGATATTATAGGTGAGCTCCATCCGACACCAGCCCTTGGAGGGGTTCCGCGTGATGAATCACTTGAATTTATTCGTGAACATGAGCAATTGGACCGTGGCTGGTATGGGGCCCCGATCGGATGGCTCGACAGCAACGGTAACGGGGAATTCGCTGTTGCGATCCGGTCTGGACTTATCCAGGGAGATGAAGCGTCACTTTTTGCCGGCTGTGGTGTTGTTCGGGATTCAGATCCTCTGGCGGAATATGAGGAAACAGCTATCAAATTTACACCAATGTTGTCCGTGTTAGGAGGGTAACCATGAATCACACAGAAAAACTGACTCGTTATACGGCAAATTTTGTGGATGAACTTGTCATTAGCGGACTAAGGGATGTGGTTATTTCACCGGGTTCCCGCTCGACACCGCTTGCCATGACTTTTTCCGAACATCCGGAAATGTCGCAGTGGGTGATTCTTGATGAACGGTCGGCTGCATTTTTTGCGTTGGGGATGGCTAAAAAGAAACAACAGCCGGTCGCAATTGTCTGTACGTCCGGGACGGCAGCTGCCAACTATTTTCCGGCTATTGTCGAGGCTTATTACAGCAGGGTTCCTTTGGCTGTTCTTACAACAGATCGTCCACATGAGTTGAGAGATGTGGGTGCACCCCAAGCAATCGGGCAATTGAAATTATATGGTGATTATGTGAAATGGTTCCATGAGATGGCATTACCTGAAGCGGACGATACCATGCTCCATTATGTCCGAAGTAAGGCCTCACGTGCTGTCAACACCGCAAGTGAGGGGAATGCCGGTCCGGTACATTTGAATTTTCCGTTCCGCGAACCGCTTGTACCTGATTTCACCCTGGAAAATTTGTGGGGTGAGCATACTGGTCATGCCTACTATCCAACTTTTACCGGCTCAAGAAAGCTGCGTGATAATCAGACTGAACAGCTTTTTGATCAGTTAAAGCCGTATGGGAAAGGTCTCATCGTGTGCGGTCCACACACAGACCATAATTTAGCCGTGGCACTTGTACAGTTTGCATCTGCATGGGGGCTGCCGATTCTCGCTGACCCGCTTTCACAACTCCGGGCCGGAAAGCATAATAAAGACGTCATTATGGAAGGCTACGATGCAATTCTGAGGGATGAAACAATCCGGCAAAAGCTGAAACCTGATTATATTATCCGCTTCGGTGCCATTCCTGTTTCCAAACCATATCTTTTTTATGTGAAAGAACATGGCGACGTTCCGCAGTTCATTGTCGAACAGGAGGCGGGTTACCGGGAACCAGCTGGCAACCGCTCTCAGTTTATTTATGCGGATGCGGTTGAATTGTGCAGAGAACTTGCTGCTAAAAAGAACACTTCTGATGAAAGTTGGCTTGCTTCTTGGCAGTCGATGAATCACATTGCCAAACATCATCTGCTGAACCAGGAAGAGGATCTGACGGAAGGTAGTGCTGTAAGGGTTCTGGCGGAAACCATCCCTGAAGGCGGAAACCTGTATGTCGGCAACAGCATGGCGATACGAGATGTGGATACCTTTTTTGCGACGACCTCAAAATCGGTAACTATTTTGGCCAACCGAGGTGCTAATGGTATCGATGGTTTGGTTTCGAGTGGTCTTGGTGCAGCGGCATCTGGTGAACCGACTGCCTTGCTGCTTGGGGATTTGTCTTTTTTCCATGATTCAAACGGGTTGCTCGCTGCCAAACAATACAACATCAATATTACCATTTTACTGATTAACAACGATGGTGGCGGGATTTTTTCATTTTTACCGCAAAAGAATCATGAGCAGCATTTTGAAGCGCTATTCGGAACACCGATGAATGTTGATTTCAGCCGTATCGTCGGGATGTATGACGGGACTTATGCACACGTATCGACTACCCGAGAATTACAGGATGCGCTTGAAGCAAGTTACAGGTATCATGGTTTATCAGTGATTGAAGTAAAAACAGACCGTACGGAAAACATGAACTGGCATCGCGGAAAGTGGGAAGTTATTACGAAAGAGTTGTTAAAAAAACTCTCTTCGTAAATTTTGCACTTCATAATCTCGTGATCGAACGAAACTGCGACATAGTTCCGATTAGCATGTTGCACTTCGGCCCACGCCGTTGGAATATACTCGCTTTCACTTATGCTCGAAAGTGAAAGCGAGGTGTATTTCCGCAGCGGTGTTATACCACTCAACTTTTGTCAACGTACTTCGCAGGTTTATGGATTCTGTGTTAAAAACAACAGTTGAAAATAAAGGAATGATTCGGTGTATTTTTCGACAAGTAATACATCCTATTGGTACGAGACAACAGGTGAAGGGGAACCGGTGGTATTGTTGCATGGGTTCACTGGAAGTTCTGAAACCTGGTCCGGTTTTGTGCGTCAGTGGCAGCATGAATTTCAGGTGATTACAATTGATTTACCGGGCCACGGAAAAACAAGGCACAGCCGGCCGGTGACGATGGAAGAATGCTGCTCGGACCTGGTGAGTCTGTTCAACCATCTCGCGCTTCGAAAAGTTCATGTGATTGGTTATTCAATGGGCGGCAGAACTGCATTATCGCTAGCGATGCTTTACCCGGAAAAGCTGTGTTCACTTACGCTTGAAAGTACATCTCCCGGTCTTTCGTATGAACAGGAGCGAATGGATCGCCGGAACCGGGATACGCAACTCGCAAAACGACTCGAACGGGATGGGATTGAAGTATTTGTTCATTTTTGGGAAAACATTCCGCTGTTCGATACGCAAAAGAAATTGCTGAATGATACGAGACAAAAAATTCGGAATGAACGGTTAAACCAATCAGCAGAAGGGCTCGCCATGTCACTCCGCAGTATGGGAACAGGGCAGCAGCCATCTTGGTGGGGCAGACTGCATGAGTTGAAGCTGCCGGTTTTACTGCTGGCGGGAGCGTATGATGAGAAATTTATCGGAATCAATAAAAAAATGGCAAAGCGCATGCAACAAGCGAGTCTGAGGCTAATTGAGAATGCTGGACATGCAATTCATGTGGAGCAACCGCAGATTTTTGGTAAAATAGTAACTGAATTTTTAAGGACCAAATAATGGTACATGTGAAAGTGGTAAAGTTTCCGTGAATTCCCGATTGAATACGTTGATGAGAGGCCTTTGCTGAATTTAGGCAAAGGCTTTTCCGATGAAAAAATATAGCTGATCCCATTTTTATAAAGGAGGTATAAACCAATGTCTGAATCAATTCCACACTGGCTGACCAAACAGGCAGATCTTGCACCGGGTAAAATGGCAATTGAACATGAGGACGGCTTAGCCATTTCGTTTCGAGAACTTAAAGAATCAAGCCAGCATTTTGCCAAAAAGTTGGCTCAGCTTGGGATTACAACTGGTTCGCGTGTGGGTGTTTTATCAGCCAACCATAGTGATATGGTAATTGCTGTTCATGCTTTAAGTTACCTAGGGGCAGTTGCCGTTATGCTCAATACGCGTTTGACCGACAATGAATTGAACTACCAGATTCATGATGCCGATGTTGCATTTGTACTGGTACAGGAACACGGTCCGCAGCTGGATGCTTCCGTATACACATTTTCAGAAATAAAAAAGTTGGAGGAAAAAGACGTATTCCTGCAAACGGAATTAAATCTGGATGATGTATTTACCATTATTTATACATCAGGCACAACCGGCTTTCCGAAAGGGGTCATGCACACATACGGCAATCACTGGTGGAGTGCAGTTTCCTCCATGCTGAATTTCGGCCTGGACAAAGACGATAAGTGGTTGGCTGTCTTGCCGATTTTTCATGTCGGCGGGCTGTCCATCTTTTTACGCAGTGTAATTTATGGAATTCCGGCATATTTGCTGGAAAAATTTGATGCAAACAAAGTGAACGAAGCAATTTTGACAAAAGATATTACGATTGCATCGGCAGTACCGGTCATGCTGAAAAAATTGACGGACGCTCTTGGCAGTCAAACCTACCCGGATAAATTCAGAAGTGTATTGCTTGGTGGAGGTCCTGCATCAAGGTCCCTTTTGGAAAAAGCCAGGACTCATAAGATTCCGGTATTTCAATCTTTTGGAATGACCGAAACTTCATCCCAAATCGTGACACTGAGTCCGGATCATGCTTTGGATAAACCAGGCTCATCAGGAAAACCATTATTCCCGGCGCAACTAAAAATTGACCCGTCTGAGAACGGAATCGGTGAAATTTTAGTAAAGGGGCCAATGGTTACAAAAGGATATTTCAACAACAAGTCTGCGACGGAACGAACTTTTGTCGACGGCTGGCTGGCAACAGGCGATCTTGGATATACAGATGATGATGGTTTTCTTTATGTTGTTGACCGTAGAAAAGATTTAATTATATCCGGTGGCGAAAATATTTATCCGAGTGAAATTGAGACGGTACTTTCCAGACTTAATGTCATTCGGGAAGCCGCTGTTGTCGGTGTGAAAAGTGACGAATGGGGCCAGGTTCCCGTAGCATTTGTCGTGAAAAACGGAGAAACGACTGCTGAAGAAATTATGGAATTTATGAAGAATCACCTGGCCAAGTACAAACTGCCGAAAGAAATTCATTTCATCGACAAGCTTCCGCGAAATGCCTCCAACAAAATTGTCCGGGCTAAATTATTGGACCTTTTGGCAGAATAATGCAATTTTTTATCGAAAAATGTTTAAAAATCTCTCCTGAAGGTATATATAACTATATTTCAGGAAAGGGGAGTTTTGATGAACTTTTTCGATCAGTATTTATCCGCAAATTTTATGCAGGGATTGCAAAATTTCGTCATTGCAATTGTCATACTACTTGTTGGCTGGCTGATTGCGAAGCTTATTGCCAATGCCGTTGAAAAGGGACTTGGAAAAACAGATTTGGATGAAAAGTTGTTCAACAAATTTCGGACAAGTGATAAACCGCTGAACTCGAACCAGATTGTTAGCAAAGTGGTTTATTACATATTGCTGATCATCGTGTTTATCATTTTCTTTAATTTGTTAAACCTTAATATGATCGCAAATCCTTTATCTGACTTGATTTCAACATTCTTTGCATTTATCCCGACAGTTTTAAAAGCAGCATTAATTCTTCTGCTTGCTTTTGTACTGGCCAGCGTTATTCAGTGGCTCGTCGTTACCGGGGGTAAGAAGGCAAATCTGCAGAAATTATTTTCCAAGTTAAAGATTTCAGCAGACGAAGATAATGCCGATAGAACGATTGAAACAGCAGGTAAAGTAGCATTTTATCTGATTCTGTTACTATTCATCCCAGGTGTGCTTGATGCGCTGAGTATCGAGGGTGTATCAGAGCCGTTCAGCGGATTGCTGGCAACAGTACTTGCTTTCATTCCGAGATTGATAGCTGCTGCATTAATCTTTGTTGTCGGCTGGTTCCTAGCAAAAATTATTAAAGGAATCATTGTTAATCTCTTGAAGGCATTGGGTTCCGAGGGCTTGGTCATTAAACTGCGGCTGCAAAAGGTATTTGAAGGAACAAGTCTTGCCGCATTTGTCGGGAATCTTGTATTCATTCTGATCATGATTCCAATAACCATTGCAGCGTTGGAAAAGCTTGAACTGACTGGAATTACGGATCCGGCAATATCCATGCTGAATGAGATCATGAATATGATCCCGAATATTCTAATTGCTGCTGCACTTATTCTAGTGGGTGTGTGGCTTGGTAAATTTGTTGGCGAATTTGTTGCGGATTTACTACAGCGCCTTGGTTTTGACGGACTGGCAGCTAAAATTCAATTAGGTAATATGAATGCCTCTGAATCGAATATGAAACCTTCAGCACTTGTCGGGTACATTGTTCAGATACTCATTGTATTTTTTCTGGCGGTGCAGGCATTAAATCTGATTGGACTTGTATTCCTGGTTGATATTGCTTCAGCGATTACAGCCTATCTGCCAAATGTTCTGGCTGCGGTCCTTATTTTGGGTATTGCATTAATTGTGGCAGGCATTGTTGAAAAAGTGCTTGTAAATGTGCTGACCGGACCGGCAATTAGGATTCTGGCCACTTTTGCAAAATACGCGATTATCGTATTGGCAGGGTTTATGGCACTTTCACAACTTGGTATTGCAACATCCATTGTTACGTCAGCGTTCATCCTGATCCTTGGAGGACTTGCCCTAGCGTTTGGTCTTGCATTCGGTCTTGGCGGAAAAGAATTTGCAAGCAAGCATTTAGCTAAGTTTGACCGTACGCTGGATGAAACAAAAGTAAAAGACAATGAATAATGTGGAATATTGGAAGAGCATCTGCATATAATGCAGATGCTCTTTTTTGACGGTTAAAAAGAGGAAAAATCCTTTTTACTCCAGAAACAGTTGTTCGGACATTTTCTGAAATTTTAATTTTTCATTGAAAATGATTCTCAAAGTCATTGACTTATCCTTCCAAAGCAAATAAACTGTATATAGAAGATGTAAAAAAGTAAGTACATACATTCAGCTACATTTGTATGTTTGTTAGGTAAACAAAGATAGACCGTCTTCTGTATGCACATTGGCTAATAAGCATAATGATGAAAATTAGCCTGATTTTTCAAATGCAAAGAAGAATGACACAGGGAGAGATTCCAATATGCAGACGTTGGCAGCGAAGGATTTAACGCTTGGCTATGGCGACGATATCATAATAGATGATTTGGACATATCAATTCCAAAAGGTGAAATAACAGTATTTATTGGTGGTAATGGTTGTGGAAAATCTACTTTACTACGTTCATTAGCCCGTCTTTTGAAACCCAAAGGCGGCGATATTGTGCTGAATGGTGAAGATATCGCCAAAATGCGAACAAAGGAAGTGGCACAAAAACTTGCCATTCTTCCGCAGAGTCCGGTAACACCTGAAGGGTTAACGGTATTGGAACTTGTCAAACAGGGTCGTCATCCATACCGTGGATTTCTGAAACAATGGTCCAAAGATGATGACCAGGCGGTTAATAAAGCACTTGATGTAACAAATATGGCTTATTTACAAGATCGCACGGTTGATTCGCTTTCGGGCGGACAACGCCAGCGTGCATGGATTGCGATGACGCTCGCACAGGATACAGACACTATTTTACTTGATGAACCAACAACGTACTTGGATATGACACATCAAATCGATGTACTCGATTTATTGTTCGAGTTAAACGAGAAAGACGGACGTACTGTTGTAATGGTACTGCATGACCTGAACCTTGCCTGTCGGTACGCACATCATATTGTGGCTATCAGGGATAAGCAGGTTTTTGCACAAGGAAAACCGGAAGAGATTGTAACATGTAATCTTGTCCATGAGGTTTTCCAGATGAAATGTGACGTGACCTTTGATCCCATGTTCGGCACCCCGATGTGTATTCCGCATGGTAGAGGCAGATGTATCTATGCGAATGGTGCAGGAACCGGGACTGGTACATCACAGACCGCGCTTAATTAATTTGTTTAAAATGATATGCCCATTAATCGGCAATAAACCGGTTAATGGGTTTTTCTGTACATTCATTTTTAATTCTTAGGCAAATTAAGAATGGGAGGTGCAGCATGGAAAGAAAAAAATATTATGTCAATATGGCAAGTCAGGAAATTTCACGTATTGAATACGGAAATAATGCGGATTTTGTTATCTATGCCACGTGGGAAGAAGCACAAATGCTGCGGGCAAAGCTGGATCGTATGAATGATGCTGATTTCAATGGCTTCTTCAGAGCACATGTACCGATACGGCCATACCATCATGATCAGGCAAATGATGATTATGATGAGGGAATAACAGATGCATTCCGGATGATTTATGATTTGGGTAATGAAGCGACAAAAGAACATATTGTCAATATGGGAGTATTATCAGAAAATCATATGTAACTTGCAGCGGAAGAACAGGGTTGGAAGATCCTGTTCTTTTTTAGCTGATTATCCGATTTTACTAATACGTTTATAAATCTCAAAAAAAGGAATAGTATTACCAGTTTCATCCTATACATAAAATACAAGGGAGGAAGCAGCAGTGAAGAAAAATCATTCGTCAAATTTCAAAAAATGGATTTTTTGCAGTGCACTTATTTTACCATTATTGCTTATGATTCAGACAGCCAATATGCAGACTGCAGCAGCTGTTAAGGACGGTAAAAGTCATAAAGCTTCCATAACAAGCATCGAGAAGGTACAAGCATTTCAAAAATTGGATGAAAAGGTTTCAGAAAAGAATGGAACAAATGAAGTAGGTAAAAAGAAAATCTCCCGTGATACAATCGTTTCTCTAACAGACAGGTTCAGGGATATTCTGGTGCAGGAATTGGATAAGCATAACAAGGTAGTTCATTACGATTCAAAAGAAACATTATTGGATGAATTTGAGAACATAGCCACCAGAAAAACAGCGTCCAAATACGTGGATTTTTATTTTAAAGAAAAAGCAGACGGATTGTATGTTATTCCAACTGAGACACCGGCCTGGTTTCAGAAAAACCGCAACTATGATATGATACGTAAGGATGAAAATGTAGTACAGGTGGTTCAGCAAAATAAAAGCGAATTATACGGAGCATATACGGTGGTATTCGAGTTCACCTATAAGGATAAATGGATGATAACGAATATCCTGCATAAATAACGTAAATGAACACGAAAGCAGTTGAAATTATTAATGTACACTTTTAAAGATTATTATCACAATAAAGTAAAATTATCATTTGATGACCATCCATTCTCCAAAAAACCGATGCATGTTTGGATTATCTGCAACTATAATGGAAAATGGTTACTGACAAGGCATAAAGATCGTGGTCTTGAGTTCCCGGGTGGAAAAGTAGAGCCGGGCGAATCGGCACTGGATGCAGCCATTCGCGAAGTTATGGAGGAAACTGGTGGAACCATCAGTGAAATTCGGTATCTCGCTCAATATTTTGTGGCGGGTAAGGCCGGTAATGTGATAAAAAATGTTTACTTTGCTGATATTGGTGAATTGACTGAACAGGAGACATATTATGAAACCAATGGCCCGGTTCTGTTGCATTCAATTCCTGATAATGTTGAAACAAATGAATTGTACAGTTTTATAATGAAAGATGGTGTGCTGATTCATTGTATGAAACACTTGAATATATAAAGAGGCTGTTGCCGTTGTCAGTCTCTTTTTTTATTTAATTTTTTGGAGCAGCCAGTGTTCAGTTCGCTCAACAATTCCATACATGATAGCAGCAGATACTGCAATTAGAAGCACACTGGCCAGGATAAGCGTGAAATCATTTACCCGGGTTCCGTAACTTATCAAATAACCGAGTCCCCCTTTTGAAACAAGAAACTCCCCGATAATAATTCCGATCCAGGAAATAAGGATATTTATCTTCAATGTTGAAATCACTGTTGGCAGCGCGGCAGGAAAAACAGCTTCCTTAAAAATTTCCCCACGCGTTGCACCAAAACTTTTTAATAATTTTATATAGTTGTCATCGACCGCTTTGAATGCTGAATAAACAATGGACGACGTAGTGATTGCCGAGAAGACAGCCCCTATGGTTATGATTGCGCCATAATCCGGCCAGAGGACAATGATGATAATTGGTCCCAGGGCCCATATAGGCATGGCTTTCATGATGATTAGGCCAGAATTCATTACGGTGGAAAATCGAAAAGATGTCCAAAGTGCTCTGGCTGTTAGGATGCCGCTAATTGTACCGATGATTATTCCGGCAGCTGTCTCAAGCAATGTTGTCCTGAGGTGTATCAGCACGAATTCACTCGAGCCGTTGCCAAAAAGGAACGCAGTGATTTGGGACGGGGAGCTGCAAATAAATGGATCAATCCAATACATTCTACTGGCAAGTTCCCAAAGAAGGAAAAAGCTAACCAACACCATAATCTGCCATGATAGTACAATTATTTTTTTACGGTTTTGGTTTTGTTTAAACCTTTTAAAAAGTTGAAAGTCAGCTTCAGTTTCCTTCATAAGGCTGCACCACCTTAGCTTCTGTAAAGCTTATTTCTTTTGACTCCAGTATTTCCCAAATTTTATCAAAAAGCAGCAGATATTTCGGATGTCTGCGGACCAGAATCGGTCGTTCTTCACGAAGCTCAATTGGTACATTAAATATCTTGGCAACTGAACCGGGCTTGGCATCCATGACAATAATCCGATCACTTAAGGCAATCGCTTCACCAATATCATGCGTTGCCAGCAGTGTTGTTTTATGGCGGGCTTTAAGCATTTTTGAAATAAGGTCTTCCAGTTTGACATTTGCCTGGTAATCCAGGCTCGAAAACGGTTCATCTAACAGGATAATTTTCGGATCTGTCATCAGTGTTCGGACCAACGCAACTCGCTGACGTATCTCATCGGATAGGGAAGCGGGATATTTATCGCCAATATCCGGTACACCAACATCACACAGAAGGTCAGATGCTGCCTGCCTGGTTTTGTCTGACAGATGACCACTGATTTTCGGACCGAGCAGTACGTTATCCATTATTGATTTCCAGGGAAACAGGTAATCTTTTTGCAGCATGCAACCGATTGTACGTTCAGAGTGGTTCAGTGGTTTCCGGTTCAGCAGGATTTTACCTTCTGTTGGATGGATGATACCGGATAAGATCGAAAGCAATGTTGACTTACCGCAACTTCTTTGGCCGAGGACTGCTACGATTTCACCTTCATCTACCTTGAAGTAAACGTTATCCAGCACTTTGGTGAATGAACTTTTAGTGAAATAGTAATGTGATATATTATCTAAGGTAAGAAATGACATTTGTTTCTCCTCCTTAGTTTCAACCCGGTTACTCGGCGGTTGTTTGAGTGAACGTTGTTCCGGGTGCATAACCGAACGTGATATGTGATGTCATAACCTATGCTTCGTGGAACAAATGTGTGATTGCCTATAGAGAAATTAAAAAACGGTCTCTTTAAAAAGAGACCGTTATCAGCACTTGGCTGATGATATTTTTCCTTCATATATAAAAATCCTTGTGGGATGAGGAAACGATTCGTATTAACCCCGATATAACGGACCCGCATTCCTTATTGCATCACTTACATGGGTGAACTGCTTGAAGTTTTCATGGAATTTCATGGCAAGCGTTTGTGCTTCTTTTTCATACGCTCCCTTATCATCCCATGTTTGTTTCGGAATCAGTACTTCATCTGGAACACCGGGGACGTGCATAGGGATTTCCAGCCCGAAAATATCATCGCTTGTTGTTTCAGCTGAGTTCAGTTCTCCTTCAAGCGCTGAATGGACCATAGCACGGGTATACGATAGTTTCATCCGTTTGCCGATTCCATATGATCCACCAGTCCAGCCGGTGTTAACCAAAAATACACTTGTATTATACAAATCAATTTTTTCCCCTAGCATTTCAGCGTATGTCGCTGGTTTGAGCGGCAGAAATGGTGAACCGAAGCATGCTGAGAACGTTGCCTGTGGATCGGTTACACCTCGTTCCGTACCGGCAAGTTTACTGGTGTATCCACTTAAAAAATGATACATCGCCTGTTCTTTGGTTAATCTGCTGATTGGCGGCAATGTGCCGGACGCATCAGCAGTCAGGAAAATAATCGTGTTCGGGTGGCCGGCAACACTTGGTGAAACAATATTATCAATGTTGTTTAGCGTATAGGCAGCGCGGGTGTTTTCTGTCAACGATGTGTCATCATAGTCCGGCTGACGTGATTCTTCGTGGAGTATGACGTTTTCCAGCACGGATCCGAAACGAATTGCATCGTATATTTGCGGTTCTTTTTCCTGTGACAGATTGATACACTTCGCATAACAGCCACCTTCAATATTGAATACACCATTTGTGCTCCAACCATGTTCATCATCGCCAATCAGGCGACGGTATGGGTCTGCGGAAAGTGTTGTCTTACCGGTTCCGGAAAGCCCGAAAAATAATGCAACATCACCTTCCTGACCAACATTGGCGGAGCAGTGCATTGATAATATGTCACGTTGGGGAAGCAGAAAATTCATCACGGAAAAAATTGATTTTTTAATTTCCCCGGCGTATTCTGTACCGCCAATCAAAACAATGCGCTGTTTAAATGAGACAAGAATAAATGTTTCAGAATTCGTTCCATCGATTTCCGGATCTGCTTTGTATGTAGGAGCAGATACGACGGTGAATCCAGATTGATGTGTTTTTAATTCTTCCTTTGTCGGTTCAATAAATAACTGTCTGGAGAACAGATTATGCCAGGCATATTCATTGAAAACTTCAATTGGCAACCGATAATTTGTGTCTGCGCCGGCATAGCCCTGGAAGCGATATAACTCGTTTCGATCCTTTAAATAGTCAACCACTTTTTTGTAAAGGTTATCAAAAGAAGCCTCATCAATTTCCTGATTTACGATTCCCCAGTCTATAACGTCCCTAGTTGTCTCATCCCGAACGATGAACTTATCTTTTGGGGACCGTCCGGTATATTTTCCGGTGGTCGCACGAATTGCCCCTGATGCGGACAGAGTACCCTCCTCACGTCCCAGAATTTTTTCAACAAGCTGAGGTGCAGAAAGATTATTTTGCAGGTTATCATGTGAAAGTAATTCTTTAATCATTTTTGATTGTTCCACCGCATTCATTTGTGATACCTTCCTTTATGATGGATTTTTATTAATGTACAGTTTAATGATAAGTTGTAAATCTGTTTGTTTAGTATAACACATTCATAAAATTAGTCCATACTAATTATACGAATATTTATATGAACTTTTCGTGTCAAGTGTGTTACCCTAATGTAAACGATTGACATGACAGTGTTTTTCCGTTATTATGTTTTTCGAGCGGAAACTCTCTTATTCAGAGTTGGTGGAGGGACAGACCCCATGAAGCCCAGCAACCGTCACATAATGTGAAAAGGTGCTAACCTGAAGCAAGGATTTATCCTTGGACAATAAGAGCGAAAGGCTTCACAATTCCTTTCCTCATGATTGCGGGAAAGGTTTTTTATTTTTTCTAACTTTATTTAAACATAAACATACACTGAATAGACAGTTTTCCGTACTACTTTTTAAGGGAGGACTTAGCCAAATGGCTGCAAATCGTCGTTTATTTACATCAGAATCTGTTACAGAGGGGCATCCTGATAAAATTTGTGATCAGATATCCGATGCCATTTTGGACGAAATATTAAAAAATGATCCCAATGCACGGGTGGCCTGTGAGACAACAGTAACTACAGGCTTAGTGTTGGTTTCGGGGGAGATTTCTACTACTACATATGTAGATATTCCTGCAATTGTCCGTCAAACCATTAAAGACATTGGCTACACACGTGCGAAGTTCGGATTTGATGCGGAAACATGTGCAGTGCTGACCGCTATTGACGAGCAGTCAGCAGATATTGCCGGCGGGGTTGATACGGCGTACGAAACACGACAGGGGGAGAAAACCGATGAAGAAATTGCCTCCATTGGTGCAGGCGATCAGGGGCTGATGTTCGGTTTTGCCTGTGATCAGACGGAAGAATTAATGCCATTGCCAATTTCCCTTGCGCATAAATTATCAAAGCGGCTGGCAGATGTGCGTAAAGAAAATATTTTGGATTATTTGCGTCCGGATGGGAAAACACAGGTGACAGTGGAATATGATGAAAACGATAATCCGGTAAAAGTAAATACCATCGTGATTTCAACGCAGCATCATCAGGATATACAAACGGATCAAATTGAAAAGGACTTGATTAAGTACGTAATCCAGCCGATTGTTCCAGCTGATTTGCTTGATGAATCAACCAATTTTTTCATCAATCCGACGGGAAGGTTCGTGATTGGCGGGCCACAGGGTGATGCTGGACTGACAGGACGTAAGATCATTGTCGACACATATGGTGGATATGCCAGACACGGTGGCGGTGCTTTTAGTGGTAAGGATTCCACCAAGGTAGATCGGTCTGCATCGTATGCAGCCCGTTATGTCGCCAAAAATATTGTGGCGGCACAGCTTGCTAAAACATGTGAAGTTCAACTGGCGTATGCAATTGGTGTTGCCGAGCCGGTATCAATTTCTGTTAATACATTTGGCACCGGTACGGTTGATGAAGCAGAGCTAGAAGCCGCAACACGAAAAATATTTGATCTGCGGCCGGCAGGGATTATACGGATGCTGGATCTGCAGCGTCCAATCTATCGAAACACAGCTGCATATGGCCATTTCGGCAGAACAGATATTTTATTCCCATGGGAGAAAACCGATAAAGTTGAAGAACTGCAGGCTATTGTAAAAGAAGGGTAACGGGGGTGCTTGATTGCACCTCTTTTTTTTACAGTACAACCAAGTTTTCTAACATGTACTTATGGTGGTTAAAAACAACATATGCTTTCGTCAAGACTCATCTTTTATGATATAATCTTAAGGGTTCAACATGAATGAAAGCGAGGCAAAAGCGATGTGTGGTTTTATTGGAGTACTGCGAAATAAACCTGAGAATTTAAACGATGATCAGCATAAACAATTTATAAAACAAAACAGCATTATGACACATAGAGGTCCCGATGATGAGGGGTACTATCACGATGAATACGTATCTTTCGGGTTCAGGCGCCTGAGTATTATTGATATTGAAACCGGTCAGCAGCCATTGAGCTATGATGATGAAAAAAGCTGGCTTATTTTTAATGGTGAAATTTATAACTATGTTGAATTACGTGAGGATTTGGTGAAAGAAGGATACACATTTTCCACCGAATCCGATACCGAAGTAATTGCCGCATTATTTTCCAAACATAAGGAGAATGCGTTTCAATACTTGAGGGGAATGTTTTCTATCCTGGTTTGGGATAAAGAGCAGCAAACACTTTATGGTGCGCGTGATCCATTTGGCATCAAGCCATTATTTTATAAAGAGTCAGAAGAAGGGACTTTTTTTGCGTCGGAGAAAAAAAGCATTACGTTAATGATGGAAAATGAAGAAGTTAGCGAAGAAGCACTGCAGCATTATTTAAGCTTCCAGTTTGTTCCGGAGCCATTGACAATGACAACAGGCATAAAAAAAGTTGAGCCTGGCCATTATTTTGTAAAAAAACCGGGACAGGCATTGGAATTTTCCCGGTATTGGCACGCAACGTTTAATCCGGTGTTAATGGAGAAAAATGACTGGATCAACCGAATTCAGGATGTCATGTACGATTCCGTCAACGTTCATATGCGAAGCGATGTTCCGGTTGGATCATTTTTATCCGGCGGAATTGATTCAACAATTATTGTGGCGATGGCCAAAAAATTCAACCCGAATATCAAGACGTTTTCCGTCGGCTTTGAACGGGAAGGATTTTCAGAAATTGACGTTGCAAAAGAGACAGCAGATAAGCTGGATGTAGAGAATATCTCCTACATCATTTCACCAGAGGAGTATGTGGAGAAACTGCCCAAAATCATGTGGCATATGGACGATCCACTGGCTGATCCGGCGTGTGTCCCGTTATATTTCCTTGCCCGCGAAGCCCGTAAACATGTAACGGTGGTCCTTTCCGGAGAAGGATCTGATGAATTATTCGGCGGCTACAATATTTACCGTGAACCGGAATCTTTGAAAGTGTTCAATACGATACCGACTCCGGCAAAGTCATTGCTTGCCCGGGTGGCAGAAGCGATTCCGGAGGGCGTACGCGGCAAAAGCTTTCTGGAACGCGGAACAACACCGCTCCGTAACCGCTACATCGGAAATGCGAAAATGTTTGAGGATACGGAAAAACGTGCTTTGTTAAAGACATATAATGAAAATGTCTCCTATCAGCAGGTGACAGAAAAACTATATGACCAGGTTAGTGACTATCCGCTTGTGAATCAGATGCAGTATGTGGACATTCACACGTGGATGCGCGGGGATATTTTACTGAAAGCAGATAAAATGACCATGGCAAATTCACTGGAATTACGAGTGCCATTCCTGGATAAAAAAGTATTTGATGTGGCTAGTGAAATTCCGGTCGATATGAAAATTGCCAATGGAACGACGAAAAGTATTTTACGAGAGGCATCACGTGGGATTATCCCTGATCATGTGCTTGACCGTAAAAAGCTTGGGTTCCCGGTCCCGATCCGTCATTGGCTGAAAAATGAACTTAACGGGTGGGCAAAACAGCTTATTCAGGAAAGTGAGACAGATCATTTGCTGCATAAAGATTACGTGCTGAATTTGCTTGATGCGCATTGTCAGGGCAGAGGTGATTACAGTAGAAAAATCTGGACGGTGCTTATGTTTATGCTGTGGCATCAAATTAATATTGAAAACAAATTTGATGTTGAGGAACTAAGCAAACCGGACAGTGCTATCGAAGCGATTACGCAATAAGTATTAAAAAAACAGGCGACACGGCCTTTGAACCGTTGTCGCCTGTTTTCTTATGTACGGTATTTATACATAGGAATACCATTTAATGTGAAGCAAGAACTATGGTCCCACCGCCGTACATTGGGGGAAATCCGCCGTACTAAAATTAAATTAAAGGAATCCCCGCAGCATTTTCAACTGCATAGCAGCAATACTAGTGATGATTAAATGCTAAAAGTTCTGTCCCAGATTTGTATTCTGTTTATAATATTGACCTTTTTCCACGTAGGATTGCAGGACGCGTTTCATTTCTGTATAGTCAGCGTTTGTTAAAGAGCGAACGACTTTAGCGGGACGACCCATTACAAGTGAATGCGGCGGGATTTTTTTGCCGGGCGGGACGAGACTTCCTGCTCCGACAAATGCATGCTCGCCGATTTCAGCTCCATCCAGGATGAGTGTCCCCATGCCTATTAAAGCATTTTTACGGACAGTGCAGCCGTGTAGTGTAACCTGGTGGCCGACCGTTACATCATCTTCAACAATTACCGGGCTGCCAGGGCTCTGGTGCAGCATCGATAAATCCTGGATGCTGACACGTTTGCCAATCCGGACCGGGGCAACATCCCCCCGTATAACGGTTTTGAACCAGATACTGGCCTGTTCATCGATTGTCACATCGCCGATTATTTCGGCATCATGGGCGATAAACACAGAGTTGTCTATCGATGGTTTTACATTTTTATAATGATGAATCATTTGAAACCCCCTCCAAAATATGGTCATATATGTATTATAGCAGAATGTTAAAATGGAAATCGAAGGATAGTCAAGAACGGAGGAGCAATGTTGGGTCTACCAAAAACATCATTGAGATTAATGGTAAATGTATATTGGAAGGTTTTCCCGGCAGTCAAACAGGAATTGGACTACTGGAAAAAACGAGCGGCAACTATTCCGGATCAGGAGCTGCAAACTCAGGCACTTGCCAGCTTGGAAACGAAACGGTTCCACTGTCAAGGGGGGGCAGTGTACGCTCTTTTGGCTGGTGATAAATGGAGAGAGGCAATTCGCTTTATCGTGGCATATCAGACAATCAGTGATTATTTGGACAACCTTTGTGACAGAAGCACATCACTTGATCCGGATGATTTTCGGCTGTTACATCAGTCCATGGTTGATGCATTGGTTCCTGAAAATGACATGCAGGATTATTACAGGCTGCGTGACGAGCGGGCTGATCATTCCTATTTGACAGACTTGGTTCAAACATGCCGGAAAATAATCAGCACATTGGACAACTATGAAGAAATATATGATCATCTGTTGCGTTTGAATCAGTTGTACTGTGATTTGCAGGTACATAAGCATGTCAGGCCGGAAGAACGAATTCCACGGTTACAGAAATGGTATCAGGAAGAATGCGGGGGTCAGGCAAAATTGTCCTGGTATGAATTTTCAGCAGCGGCAGGATCAACGTTAGGTATCTTTTGTCTGGTATCGTATTCACTTGGAAGAAGGATTCCGGCAGAACTGGCTGAACGAATCCGACGGGGTTATTTTCCCTATATGCAGGGTCTTCACATACTGTTGGATTACTACATTGATCAGCAGGAGGATATCGAGGAAGCGGATTTGAATTTCTGCAGTTTTTATGACAATCAAGCGTATATGAGAAGCCGTCTTGCATTTTTTATCGAACAGGCGAACAATCAGACCCGCAACCTGCCGGATCCCCGTTTCCATGAAATGGTGCAACAAGGGTTAATTGGACTCTATCTTGGAGATCCGAAAGCAAGCAAGCTGTCCGGCGGGCAAAAAATGACCAAACAGCTTTTGCGCATCAGTGGCGGAAGCACCTGGTTTTTTCATTGGAATACCAAGGTCTATTATCGCCTGAAAAGAATCAATTAATTTCGTTTCTGAATGGCGAGAATGAAGGGTGGATCATTTTTCTGGTTAATGAATCCGTAATACAGTACATGAAACATTTTTTGATCCAGCAGCCGGGTATATCTCATTAGCTGTTCTTTTTCTTCCGTACCGCCTTCGTGTCCATGGTAAATAACGAGCACGACCAGCCCGTTCTGTTTCAGGTGGGAAAGAATCCCTTCAATCGCAAGTATGGTTGATTCACTTCGGGTAATGATCGATTTATCACTACCCGGCAAATAACCCAGGTTAAAAATAGCCCCGCCTAGTCTCGTCAGTTTATCGACGGGAATATGATGGATAAAATTGCTGTGGCTGTCCTGAATGATATCGGTGTTGGTCAGGCGGTTTTTCGTAAGTCTGTTCTGTGTGTTGATGACAGCCTGTTCCTGTATATCAAACCCGAAAACGTGCCCTGTTTCTCCGACCAATTTTGACAGAAAGAGGGTGTCATGACCGTTTCCACACGTCGCATCGATGACAGTATCGCCCTTTTCAACAGCGGTTTCAAGCAAGTAATGGGAATAATTAATAATTCCTTTTATCATGGATAGGTTCGCTCCTCTGTATAATACTATCATTTATTCTATCACGAAATTTTCGTGCGGCGAAAGATTGTGTCCCAAATCTTGACAAAGCGGCACACATTGATTAAAATGCGATATACATATAGTATCGGCGTTGCAAAGGATTAGTAGTGAATTGTTCAGGTTAAGCGAGGCAGTGGCTGGTGTGAACTGCCCCTGAGGATTTATGAACTCACCTTTAAGCTGCAGGGATGAAGAAAGTAGTTCCTGCCGTAATTCTGCGTTAAGGATCCAAGTGAACGCTCATTCAGCGTTAATTCGGGTGGTACCGCGGGAAGCATAGTCTCTCGTCCCTTTTTAATAACAGGGATGGGTGGCTTTTTTTATAACGTCATAATGAGTAGGTTCAGCAGACCTTATGAAAAAACTTCAGCCTATCTGACTGGTTTTTTCAATCGATGAAGGAGGCAATCTTGATGACATTCAACCATAAGGAAATTGAAAAGAAATGGCAGCAGTATTGGGAAAAAAATAAAACATTTAAGACAGATACGTATTCAAACAAGGAAAAAGTATATGCACTTGACATGTTTCCATATCCATCAGGTGCCGGATTGCATGTTGGTCACCCGGAAGGATATACGGCCACAGATATTTATTCGCGTATGAAGCGGATGCAAGGATATGAAGTGCTGCATCCTATGGGGTGGGATGCATTTGGACTTCCTGCTGAACAGTATGCACTGGATACCGGCAACAGTCCTGCAGCTTTTACAGATAAAAATATTGAGACATTTAAACGCCAGATTAAGGAACTTGGCTTTTCATATGATTGGGATCGTGAAATAAATACAACAGATCCGAACTATTATAAATGGACCCAGTGGATTTTTACCAAGCTGTATGAACATGGCCTTGCTTACATGGATGAGGTGGCGGTGAACTGGTGCCCGGCGCTTGGCACAGTTCTGGCCAATGAGGAAGTGATTGATGGCAAAAGTGAACGCGGCGGGCACCCGGTTGTCCGTAAACCGATGAAACAGTGGATGTTGAAAATCACCGCTTATGCAGACCGACTTCTGGAAGACCTGGATGAACTTGACTGGCCGGACAGCATTAAAGATATGCAGCGAAATTGGATTGGACGTTCGGAAGGTGCAGAAGTGAATTTCTCCATTGATGGTTTTGATGAGACATTCACCGTCTTCACAACGAGACCAGATACACTGTTTGGTGCAACGTATGCAGTCTTTGCCCCAGAGCATCCGTATGTGGAAAAAATCGTTACTGCCAAGCAAAAGGATGCAGTGGATTCATATTTAAACGATATCCAGACAAAATCCGAACTGGAGCGGACAGACTTAGCTAAAGATAAAACAGGAGTATTTACCGGTGCTTATGCAATAAACCCGGTGAATAATAAAAAGGTCCCGATCTGGGTTGCTGACTACGTTCTGATGTCCTATGGAACCGGTGCAATAATGGCGGTACCGGCACATGATGAGCGTGATTATGAGTTTGCAACGAAATTTGACCTGCCGATTACGGAAGTTGTTGCAGGTGGTGATATTTCGAAAGAACCTTATGTTGGTGACGGCGAGCATGTTAATTCAGAATTTCTCAATGGTCTTGGAAAAGAGGAAGCAATAAGCAAAATGATCAGCTGGCTTGAGGAATCTGGCAAGGGAGAGAAAAAGGTTACGTATCGTCTGCGTGATTGGCTTTTTGCGAGACAACGCTACTGGGGTGAACCGATTCCGGTCATTCATTGGGAAGACGGCTCCATGACAACGGTCCCTGAAGACGAACTGCCGCTGGAACTGCCGGAGATGGATAATATTAAGCCGTCCGGAACCGGTGAATCACCGCTGGCCAACAGTGATTGGGTTAATGTCACTGATCCGGAAACCGGGATGAAGGGCCGGCGTGAAACAAGCACAATGCCGCAATGGGCGGGAAGCTGCTGGTATTTCCTGCGATTTATCGACCCGGACAATACAGAACAGCTTGCTGATCCTGAAGCATTGCGGGAATGGCTGCCGGTCGATATATATATCGGTGGTGCTGAACACGCTGTACTTCATCTGCTGTATGCACGGTTCTGGCATAAATTCTTGTATGATATTGGCGTTGTTCCAACAAAAGAACCATTTATGAAATTGTTTAACCAAGGTATGATCCTTGGTGAGGGTCACGAGAAAATGAGTAAATCGAAGGGAAATGTTGTGAATCCCGACGATATTATTCATTCGCACGGTGCGGATACACTCCGTCTGTACGAAATGTTCATGGGACCGCTTGATGCTGCAGTTGCCTGGTCAACAAACGGCCTGGATGGTTCTCGTCGCTTTTTGGAACGCGTTTGGCGGCTGATTGTGAATGAAGATACAGCCGAAATTTCCGATAAAATAGTTGAAGGTAATGGTGATGAGTCGTTTGATAAGGTATATCATGAGACAGTTAAAAAAGTAACCGAAGATTTCGGTAACCTGCATTTCAATACTGGAATTTCCCAGTTGATGGTATTCATAAATGAAGGGTATAAAGCAGATAAATTAAATAAACAACATGTGGAAGGCTTTGTAAAAATGCTGTCACCAGTTGCACCACATCTGTCGGAGGAACTGTGGAACCGTCTTGGACATCCAAGAACAGTTTCCTTTGAAGAGTGGCCCCAATATGACGAATCCAAACTGGTTGAAGAAGAGGCTGAGGTTGTGTTACAGGTAATGGGCAAAGTCAGGGCAAAAATAAACGTTCCAAAAGATATCTCAAAAGATGACTTGGAAAAACACGCGCTTGAACATGAAAAAATTCAGGAATGGATTGAAGGAAAAACGATTCGTAAAGTAATCGTTGTACCAGGAAAGCTGGTAAATATTGTGGCAAATTAATTAAAATGGATCTCTTCGCACTTCATGCGAAGGAGATCCTTTTTACGTTTATTGAGATAAAGCTTTCTTCTACATGCGTTTGGTTAGGAATAGTTGATAAGCCAAATTTCCTAACGGGATGGTATCCATTTGGTTTTTAAGATAAGCCAGTTGTCGTTTTCATAATACCACAGCGTTTCAATGCTTCCGATGGTATCAGTATGTCCGGTGCCATTAATTTGCTGGTAGCTTTTCAATCCGTATCCTTTTTGTTTATTGATAAACACCGGCTCATACCTATTGATTGGTTCCATTACTACAGAGCCATCTGTCAGAAGTTTTCCCTGTTTATTATAAATTCCTTTCTGAATATAATCTGAAGCCCGCTTTTTTACATTGGTAATATATGGTTTTTGTTCAGGTGAGAGTTTAACTTCCAATCGAAAACCATCTGTAAAATAGGCTTTTACATAACGCTGGACAGGTAATTGGATTTCTTTAAGTTCCCCATTTGACAGGGTGTGTAATGCTTGATTGTGCAATCCACCCTGCCCCTCACTTCGATAAAATATGTCCAGTACCTTATCATGATTCAAATCCAGAAACTCCAAGTTGGGATTATATCCGCCATCATATGGAATTTTCCGTTTTTTATTGTTTTCCAGTTGAATTTCCACCCACGCATCCTTAAGGTAATCTGTTTCCATTGAAAATTTGACACCTTTAAGGACAATGGATTCCTTTCGCCCGTCACCTGTCAGATCCTCGTTGAATTCGAGGAGTTGTTTAGGGGATGGTACTTTAACCGTATCTTCTGCGGCATTTATTGTCACCGTTGTCGTCAGGAACAAAAGCAGAATGAAGCATATTTTACTGATGAGAAATTTCATAGGATAAAACCTCACTTTGTATGGTTAGTGTATTTTGTGTTATATAGTTGCAAGCTATTCATTCCAGAAGTTATGATAAGTAGGGAATATTTTTATACGGAGGATGATCGCAATGGATGAAATAAATGAAATAACCCCCGAAGAGGTAGAAGAACTGCTGGGGAATGAACGCGATGTAATTATTGACGTGCGGGAAGACGATGAAGTTGCCCAGGGAATGATAGATGGTGCCAAACACATTAAACTTGAAAATATACCACATTCATTGCAGGAACTGGATGAAGAGAAGCATTACATCATGGTATGCAGATCAGGTAGAAGAAGTATGATGGCAGCAGCCTTTATGGATGAGCATGGTTATAAGGTATCAAGTATGGCAGGCGGGATGCTTGATTGGAAAGGTGAAGTGGTTGTGTGAATCGCTGGTGTTGTTTTACACCGCCTGAAGTTTTGGGGATTCCGGACTGATGTCATTTAAGAATCCTTTATCAGGCAGCATTTAAAAATGATGTGTGGAAAGCGTGATTTCTAAATCTATACGCTTTCTTCCATTTTAAAAAAAGACCATTGACATTTTTATCTGTGGAGAGTAATATTGATTTTGCTGTTGAAAAACAGCCCTAAAAAATGTTGAAAAATGTTGTGTTGACAAACATTATCAACAATGATACAATTTATATGTTATCGATAGATTTCATTTTTGCTCTTTGAAAACTGAACAAAACAACCAGTATGTCAAGTGAAACAGGACGAAAGCAAATGCTTTCCCC